>NZ_VJZR01000003.1 GCF_007097365.1 Flavobacterium franklandianum | reverse complement strand
AAAATTGAATAGATTCATCACTTTTTTTATCAAATATAAAGCTTTTTATTAAATTATGGGTAATTGCGGACAATCAAAACAATTATTATTATTTTCAAAAAACAATATAAAAAACCATTAAAATGGATACAAATTCAAACAAAATGAGCCCGATACAATATCGAGCTCATTATTATCAAAATTAATTATAAATTTGTCTAAACTTTTGGGTTCAGTCTAATCATCCAACAGTGGTTTTTTTTTAATTTTACTATTTCTAGCTATTTCCTTTTTTGAAATCAGCTAAAAAAGTAGCCAAACCAATATCAGTAAGCGGGTGTTTTAGCAATCCTTCAATCGCGCTCAAAGGACCTGTAATAACATCCGATCCAACTTTCGCACAATTGATAATGTGCATTACATTACGCACTGATGCAGCCAAAATTTGTGTTTCGTAACCGTAATTATCATAAATCAATCTGATTTCTTCAATCAAAGCCATTCCGTCTGTAGAAATATCATCTAATCTTCCGATGAAAGGAGACACATAAGTTGCTCCTGCTTTTGCCGCCAATAACGCTTGACCTGCAGAAAAAACTAAAGTAACATTAGTTCTTATTCCTTTGCTTGAAAAATATTTACAAGCTTTTACTCCGTCTTTAATCATCGGAATCTTAACTACGATTTGCGGATGCAAAGCGGCTAGTATTTCGCCTTCGGCAACCATTCCTTCAAAATCTGTCGAAATTACTTCGGCACTTACGTCACCATCAACTAGTTCACATATTTTTACATAATGTGCAATAATATTGTCAGCTCCTGTAATACCTTCTTTCGCCATAAGCGATGGATTAGTAGTTACACCGTCTAGAACTCCTAGATCATTAGCTTCCTTGATGTCTTTTAAATTTGCGGTATCAATAAAAAATTTCATTTCTTTTGTGTTTATTTTTGATTATTATTTACTTTCTTCGATGTATTTTAGAATTTCTTTTGAAGCACTTTCAGGATTGAATCCAAATTTTTGATCCAAAACACTTGCTGGTGCCGAATAACCAAAATGGTCTAATCCAATCACTTTTCCGCTATCGCCTATCAATCCTTCTAAGTTTACAGGAAGTCCAGCGGTAAGCCCGAAAACTAATTTCCCTTTAGGAATAACGCTTTCTTGGTATTCCTTTGATTGTTGTTTGAACAACCCTTCTGAGATGATAGAAGCTACATTCACTTTCAAATTATTCTCTTTTTCCAAAATCGCTGCAGCATCCATAAGTGTAGAAACCTCCGAACCGTTGGCAAATAAAGTAATATCTGGATTTGGTGTTGACTTCACTAAATAACCTCCTTTATTAGCTTCTGTTGCCTCTTGATATCTTGAAGCTCCTGTTGCTGGAATGTCTTTAATGTTTTGTCTTGAAAGTATCAAAGCGGTTGGTGTCGTAGTGTTTTTCAAAGCCATATCCCAAGCTACTGAAGTTTCGATAGCATCGGCAGGGCGAAGTGCTAATAAACTTTGGTGACCAGAATGGTTTTTGATTTTTTCCATCAAACGCATTTGTGCTTCTTGCTCAATGGGTTGGTGCGTTGGTCCGTCCTCTCCTACTCTAAATGAATCGTGAGTCAAAACATATTTCACTGGCAATTCTTGAATAGCCGCTAATCTAATAGCTGGTTTCATATAATCTGAGAATACAAAGAAAGTCGCTACAACAGGAACAACTCCTCCGTGAAGGGCGATTCCGTTGGCGATAGCTGTCATTGTTAACTCAGCAACTCCAGCTTGTAAAAAAGCACCTTTGAAATTATTTTTTTGCAAAACAGTAGTTTTTTTCAAGAAACCATCTGTTTTATCACTGTTGGATAAATCCGCCGAAGAAACAATTACGTTTTCTAAGTTTTCTGCCAAATATGCTAATACTGCCGAAGAAGCCTCTCTGGTAGCCACATTTGCTTTTTGAACTACTTGACTCAAATCTAAATCAGGAAGTACTCCTGAAAGGAACATTTCCATTTTTTGTGACAAAGCTGGGTTTGCTTTTTTCCAAGCAGCAACTGTCTCTTTTTTGATTGCAGCATTCGCCACTTTTTTAGCCAATACTTCTGAATAATAGGCTTGAACATCCTCGTAAATATCAAAAGAACTTTCTGGATTGGCTCCTAAGTTGATTAAGGTTTGTTTGAAATCTGCTTTGGTATCACCAATTGGTTTTCCGTGCAATTCGCATTCGCCTTCGTACATATCGCCATTGGCCAAAACGCAACCTTTACCCATAATGGTTTTACCAATAATTAAAGTAGGTCTTTCGGTTTCTGCGTTGGCATCGTCTAATGCTTTTCGGATTTGCTCGTGATTGTGACCATCGATATTGATTACTTTCCATCCCCAAGCTTCATATTTCATCGTTGTGTCTTCTGAAGATACTTCGTCTGTCATGGAAGAAAGTTGCACATCATTCGAGTCATAGAACATAATAAAATTGTTCAGTCCTAAATGTCCAGCAATACGACCAACTCCTTGAGAAATTTCTTCTTGAACTCCTCCATCTGTAATGAAACCGTATATTTTATGTTCAAAAAGACCAGTAAATCTGGCATCTAGGAATTTGGCAGCTATTGCAGCTCCAACTCCCATTGCGTGTCCTTGTCCCAGTGGTCCTGAGGTATTTTCTATTCCTCTCAACACATCAACTTCAGGGTGTCCTGGAGTTATAGAACCCCATTGTCTGAAATTTTGCAAATCTTCTTTTGAATAATTTCCTAATAAACTATATTGTGCATACATCAAAGCCGATAAATGTCCCGCATCCATAAAGAAACGATCTCTGAAAGGCCAATCCATCTCCGTTGGATCAAAATTTAAATATTCTGAGTATAAAATGTGTAAAAAATCTGCGCCTCCCATTGCGCCTCCAGGATGACCTGAATTTGCCTTTTCTACCATTGATATGGCTAATGCTCTAATGTTATCAGCGGATAAATTGTCAATTTTTTTGTTCATGTTGTTTGTATAGTTTATAGTTTAATCTCAGTTTTTTAAGTGTTTATCTGCAAAAATAATTAATAAGTGTGAAATATACATTTACAAATGTAACAAAATTATTAATACAAAAAATAAAAAAACATTCTTTCTATTTTCAAATTAAAAAAGGATTTGAAATGAGTTTCAAAATTTATGCTTAATTCTAAATTTATCAGTCAAACACAAAATATGAGTTGGAAGAATAAATCGGAAACAGGGTGTCAAGTGAAAATTTATAAAAAAATAAAGCCAATTTTTTTGATAAAATTTTTCTTTTTTTTAACGCCACAAAAATAAGCAAATAACTCTTTATAACGAGCAAAAAAAGTATAAAAAATGAGGTTTTTTATTAAAAAATGAAATATCTTATAAATCAAAATCCAGGAAACAGAATGCTGTGTTTTTGATGATTTCGAGACACTTAAAAAATTACATAACGAATAAAAACACTTATTTTACAAGGGATAACAGGAATAATTTTCCGATTTTAAGAAAAAAAATGCCTCTATTAATGTGCAAAATAAAACATAATTTAATGTGTTTTTGAGACTAATAAGAATAATCATTTTTTAAAAAACAATCGGTTGCATAAAACAACCGATTGTTTTTTTATTGAAAATAATTTAAAATCCATTATAAAATAAAAATAAAAAATAATATTTTTACATCTTATACTTATAAGATTATACCATCAACTGGTGCAAAAAGATCAGAATGAACAAAAAATTCAGCTTTCTGCACTTTGTTATACTACTTTTGGAATAGAATAAAAATTATGCCGTTAAAATTCAATCTGAACATCAAAATTATATCCTTAAATAAATGAAACTTACAAAAATTTTTACTTGCATTTTAACGTTTTTCTTGATTGGAATTAGTAATGCTCAGGAAAAGCCAAAGACTAATGATTGGGAAAATCCGGCAATATTTCAAATTAATAGAGAACCCGCCAGAGCAGCTTTTTTGCCTTACGCGGATGAATCGTCGGCAATTGCAGATGATTATACTCGATCGCCTTGGTTTTTGACTTTGGACGGAAAATGGAAATTTAATTGGTCGCCTACCCCTGATGAAAGACCAGAAGACTTTTTTAAAACAGATTTTAATACAATCAATTGGAAGGAAATTTCGGTGCCATCTAACTGGGAGCTACAGGGCTATGGAATTCCTATTTACACTAATGTAACGTATCCATTTGTTAAAAATCCACCATTTATTGACCATACCGATAATCCTGTGGGTTCTTATCTGCGTACTTTTGAACTACCTAAAAACTGGGATGGCCGCCGTGTTTACCTACATTTTGAGGCTGGAACTTCGGCAATGTACATTTGGGTAAATGGCGAAAAAGTAGGCTATAGTGAAAACACAAAAAGTCCAACAGAATTTGATATTACCAATTATGTAAAAGCTGGCAAAAATAAGATTGCTGTCGAAGTGTATCGTTGGAGCGATGGTTCTTACTTGGAAGATCAAGATTTTTGGCGATTGTCGGGTATTGATAGAGCCGTTTATCTTTACAGTACTGAAAATGTTCGGATAGTCGATTTTTTTGCACGTCCAGACCTTGATGCTTCCTATAAAAATGGAAGTTTGTCGGTTGATGTTAAAATCAAAAACCTGAATACCGTTTACAAAAATAACCAAACTGTAGAGGCCAAATTAGTCGATGGTACAGGAAAAGAAATTTTTACAAAAACTTTAAAAATAAGTGTAAAAGCCAATACTGACCAATCCATTACCTTTAACCAAAATGTTGCTGCGCCTAAATTATGGAGTAATGAAACACCTTATTTATATACGTTATTACTCAAACTAAAAGATGAAAACGGAAAGTTCATTGAAACAGTTTCGACCCAAATTGGTTTTAGAAAAGTAGAATTGAAGAACGGACAGTTACTGGTTAACGGTATCCGAATTATGGTGCACGGTGTCAATATTCACGAACATAATCCAAAAACAGGTCATTATCAAGATACAGAAACGATGATGAAAGACATCAAAGTAATGAAGCAATTGAACATCAATGCGGTGCGATGCAGTCATTATCCAAACAATTTGATGTGGGTAAAACTGTGTAACAAATACGGTTTGTTCCTCGTTGATGAAGCCAATATAGAAACCCACGGAATGGGAGCGGAATTACAAGGTGGGTTCGACAAATCAAAACATCCTGCTTATCTTCCAGAATGGGAAGCAGCTCATATGGATCGAATTTATAGCTTGGTGGAGCGAGATAAAAACCAACCATCAGTTATTCTATGGTCTTTGGGAAATGAATGTGGCAATGGTCCCGTTTTTCAAGAAGCTTATAAATGGATAAAAAACCGAGATAATTCGCGTTTGGTACAATTTGAGCAAGCAGGTGAAACCGAAAATACCGATGTGGTTTGTCCGATGTATCCGGGTATTAATTATATGAAAGATTATGCCAAACGCAAGGATGTAAAACGTCCATTTATTATGTGTGAATACTCCCATGCGATGGGAAATAGCAGTGGTAATTTTCAAGAGTATTGGGATATTATTCGCAGTAGTCCCAATATGCAAGGTGGATTCATCTGGGATTGGGTTGATCAGGGATTCGAAATGACCGATGAAGTGGGTCGGAAATATTGGGCTTATGGAGGCGATATGGGAAGTCAAAATTACACAAATGATGAAAATTTCTGTCATAATGGATTGGTTTGGGCTGATCGAACACCTCATCCAGGCGCTTTTGAAGTAAAAAAAGTCTATCAGGATATTTTATTCTCGGCAGTTGATTTGAAAACAGGAATTATTCAAGTAGAAAACGGATTTGGTTATACCAATTTAGATAAATACATTTTTAAATATGAAGTTTTAAAAAATGGGTTGGTTGTTAAATCTGGCACTATTAATTTGAGTCTTGATCCACAATCTAAAAAACAAGTTCAGCTTGAATTACCAAAAATATCTACTGAAAATGGGGTAGAATATTTGCTAAATATTTTTGCTTATACTAAAGAAGGCAACGAAGTATTACCTCAAAATTTTGAAGTAGCCCGAGAACAATTTTCAATTGGAGAAAGCAACTATTTTGCAAAAACTACCGATTCTGGAACAAAACCAACCGTTAATGACACTAAAGATGCCATCACGCTTATTGCAGCAGGCGTAGAAGTGACAATCAGTAAGAGATCGGGTTTAATGCAACAATACAAAAGCAAAGGCGAAAGTTATTTTAATCTGATGCCGGTTCCTAATTTTTGGCGAGCGCCCACAGATAATGATTTTGGAAACCGAATGCACTTGACCAGTAATGTCTGGCGATCCGTGGGAAGATACAATACAAGTCTAACTTCTATTATCGTGAAAGAAGAATCAGGTAGAACGGCTGTTGTGGTAACTCTTTACCTGAAAGATGTCGCATCGACCTATACAATTACTTATACAATGAGTTCTGATGGAAGTTTAACTTTGTTGAATTCATTCAAAGCAGGAGAAAATCCTTTGTCTGAAATGCCCCGTTTTGGAATGTTGTTTAGCCTTAAAAATGACCTAAATAATTTTAGTTATTATGGAAGAGGGCCTTGGGAAAATTATCAAGATAGAAATACATCTTCTCTCAAAGGTATCTATCATAGCAAGGTAGAAGATCAATATGTTCCTTATTCACGTCCACAAGAAAATGGGTATAAAACAGATGTTCGTTGGTTAACACTCACAAATAATCAGGGAAATGGTATTGAAATTGAAGGATTACAGCCCTTAGGAGTAAGCGCTCTAAATAATTATCCCGAAGATTTTGATCCAGGTTTGACCAAAAAATACCGACATACCAATGATATTACACCCCGGAATGAAGTGATTTTATGTGTTGATTTAGCGCAAAGAGGCGTTGGTGGCGACAACAGTTGGGGCGCTCTACCGCACGAACCTTATCTACTGAAAAACAAAGAATATAACTATGGTTTTGTCATTAAACCCAAAAAGAAATAAGAATGTATTATAAGGTTTAATGGTCAAAATAGATATAAAAAAAAGGGTATTGAAGAAAATTTCAATACCCTTTATATTTATTCAAAACTTATCCAATCAACTTCGACTTGTTTATTATTATCTGTTAATTGCACAGACACATTTTGAATACCTGATTCAAACTTTTTAACAGGAACTTTTATATCCTGCCAAGTGGTGCTTACGGGAATTTTGACTTCGGCAATTACAGTACCATTTATTCCATTGGTGCGTATTTGCAAAATGCCTCCAGTAGAAGACAAGGCTTTTACAGTAACCGATTTTAATCGCTTTTTGCCAAAATCGACTGTGTTGTATTCAATCCAAGCATTCGATTGGCTCAAAACTGTTTTCCAACCTTTGAAAGTATCAACTGCATCAACAAAAGCGATTGACGTCCCTTTTTCGCTGATATTGCTGTATCTATCCATCTGAATTTCGTTTACAGCACTAGTTACACCAATTCCTCTTAAAGTTGGAATCACTTTATTAATCGTACCATCCAAATTAAAAGTTAGAAAATCTGCTCGAACAGATCTAGCTTTATCAAATGTTGGAGAATAATCATTGTGATGGTAAAACAAATACCATTGATTTTTGAATTCAATAATCGAATGATGATTTGTCCAGCAACCTGTAGGGGATTCGTCCATAATTGTTCCCATGACTTTAAACGGTCCTAATGGATTATCGCTAATGGCGTACTCTAAACGCTCAATTTTGTTTTCAACATGAGGATAAGTCATATAATAAATCCCGTTTCTTTCAAATACATAAGGCCCTTCTTTCAATCCTTTGGATGGTAAATCTCCTAAAATTTTAACTTCGGAGTCTAGTTCGAGCATGTTTGCTTTTAGCTTTGCACCAAAAATATCCCGAGAAGACCAATACAAATAGGCTTGTCCATCTTTATCAATAAAAACATTGGGATCAATACCTTTCACACCCTTAATAGGATTAGATTCAGGAATAAATGGGCCAGATGGTTTATCGGCTATTGCTACTCCAATGGTAAACCCTTTACCATAAGTAATGGTGTCTTTTGGGGTAGATGGGAAATAAAAATAATATTTTCCATTTCGCTCAATACAGTCGGGAGCCCACATACTGTAACTATCGGGACGAACCCACGGTACTTTATTTTGTTGAACTATCATACCGTGATCTGTCCAATCAATGAGATTATCCGAAGAAAAAACGTGATAATCTTCCATACAAAACCAATCCTTTCGGCCTTTGCCTTCAGTGGATAATATGTCATGCGAAGGATAAACATAAACCCGATCTCCAAACACTCTTGCCGATGGATCGGCAGAATATTGATTCCTTATTATTGGATTTTGAGCAATCCCAATAAAAGAAAAACACATAAAAATTGATAATACTATCCAGCTTATTTTTTGTTTTTTCATTTGTTTTAAATTATTTTAAAATTCTAATTTGATAAAATCGAGGTGTAGGTATTTTGTTTTTAGCCGTAATTTTTAATTGAAAATTCTCTTCTTCTGGTATTTGAATTTTGATTGTTCTGTTTTCTATAGAACTTATTTTTACTTCAATTCCATTGATTGCAATTTCAAAATTTTCGGACTTTATATCGTTCAAAGTGCTGATTTCAATATATTTACCAGCTTTATTTTTATTTTGCAATTGATAAGAAATATAAGAACGTGTGCTACGCCAAAATTTCTCGTCATCATAGCCCGAATTGCTTTGCTCTCCTTTGTATTGATGATCTACCTCTGGCTGTTGTTCGCCACAGTTGATTTTATCTACAGTCTTGGCTTCAAGTGCTAAAAGTGCTATTTCTTGTTGTTTTTGAATTTCTTTTTGGTTTTCGTAATCCTTTTGGGTAAACGTCTGAAAATACATTTGATAACGTGCATCGTGAATCTGATAGAACGGTTGAAGTAGCAATGAATCCATTTTAAAATTCATATTATCAATAGGTTGCAGTTTAGACACATAGTTTTTAGAATCGTCCACTAAGACATACGCCTCATTAATAGGATAGAGTTTTCCTCTTGTTTCGTGTCCCATTCGGCTATCATCAGCAAAAAGTCCTTTTAAATCCGCAGTAGAAGTTTTGGCTGCCAAAACGATTGGACCACGCACAAAAGCTGCCCAATTGGAACCATCTGGAAGATATTCTAATTTGGTTTTTATAGAAAATTGGACAGAGATTTTGTCTCCATTTTTCCAATTTCTATTCAAATTAATATACTGTGAAGGATTTGCTTTAACTAATTCTGCTTTTCCATTAACCAAAATTTGGATATTTTCAGCCCACTTTGGATAACGAATATTAAGAGAAAAAGTCTGATTGTTTGTCAATTTCAATTCTAGTTCCGTCGAATTTTCGTTTGGGAAATTATTTTTCTGTATCAATTGCAGTCCTTTTTCTTTCCAATTGAGTTCCGATGGGATAAAAAGATTTACAAAAACATCCTTTTCAGAATGGCTATAAATCAATTCGCCATATTTTGTATGGTTTTCAATACCAGAACCTACGCAACACCACATACTCGTTTCGGGTTGCGAATATACCCTGTAATGATTTGGGCGGATAGGCGTAAAATATACAAAACCTCCTTTTTCGGGATGTTGACTCGACAAAATATGGTTGTAAAGTGTGCGTTCGTAATAATCTAGATAGCTCACATCATTATTATCCAAGAACAAAGCTTTACTCAAACGTAGCATATTATAGCTATTACAAGTCTCAGGTCCTTGATTGGATTCGAGCATTTCTTTGAAGTTATTGGTTGGATTAAAATGTTCCCGAACGCTGTTTCCTCCAAATGCCACACTACGCGTTTGAGTTACATTTTGCCAAAAATATTCTGATGCCTGTTCCCAATCAGTATTATGTGTTAATGTGGCGATTTTTTCAAACCCAATTACTTTAGGTATTTGTGTATTGGCATGAAGACCTGTCAGTTTATCTTGCTTCTCAAGCAGAGGATTTAAAAGTTTAAGATGTGAAAGTTTTTTAGCAGCATCGAGATATTTCTTGTCTTTTGTAATTATGTATAAATCGGCAAAAGTTTCGTTGATTCCACCGTGTTCCGTATCCAATACGTGTTGAATTTGCTCCGTAGAAAGTGGTTTTATGAGTTCGATAAACCAATCACCTAAACCAATCAAAACTTGCTTGGCTTGTTGATTATCTGTAATTTCATAAGCATCTCGCAACCCCGCAAAAAGTTTATGAATATTATAAATAGGAACCCAAGTATTATTCAACCCGAAAGTGCTTCCATCAATATCCCCTTTGTGGATACGTTCCCAAAATACTTTCCCATTAGGAATGCCTCCAACATAGCCATTGCCGTTTTTTGCTTGACAAAGAGCGAGTTCATTAACCATATAATCCAAACGCATCTTTAGTTCGACATTTCCAGTACTTGCATACATCATGGCTAAGGCGGACAAATAATGTCCACCGATGTGACCATCTAATCCTGAACTTTCCCAGTTGCCATATCGATTGGCTTTCAATGGTAAGCCGGCATCAATCAAATAAGGAGCGAGTAATTTATCAGGATTGAGTTCTAGAATGTATTTCAGGTCAACATTTTGGGCCTTTTTAAACATACCATCCGTTAGCTTTACATCCTGCAATTTAAAAGGTTGCATTTGTGCAAAAGAAGATTCAACACAAATAAGGATTAGTAAGTATTTTAAATTTTTAAATTTCATAAATTTTAGTTCAATTTATAGTCTACTCCAATTAATCAATCTCTTAAATTTTTAGATTTAATATACTCTGCCATTTATTTAATGCCAAAGAATTAGTCTTTGACATTAAACGTATAGCTGTTATTCTTAAAAATTAATTATTCAGGTTGTGCATCATTTGCTGAAGTAGCATACAATCCTAACAAACAACCAGTAAATCCACCTGCTACATCAGTCGATAAAATATCACCAGAAACAGTTCCTCCTACGGTAACAAAATCAACTCCGTTTAGAGAATAACTAAACACATACTCATCTCCGTTGGCTTTTATTTGTAATTGCACTGGTTTCTTGATATCTATTTTTGCGCTTGCTACAATTGTAGAGGTTACTGGATCTCTCCTTACTTTCTGATTTTTTTGTAGTACCACATAATAGTCTTTGTCTTTCATTGTAATTCCAAAAACATAATTTGAACCTTCATTTTGTAAAGCTACAACACCGGCCAAATCTTTGTCTGATTTTGGTTTGTATTCAATAGTAGTAGTCAAAGAAAAACTATTGTGTTGCTGACGATAAAACAAAGTTGATGTAGGTTTGACCTCTTTTATGTTGGTTTCAAACGGATTAATTTGCAATCCTTTTTTTGATGTCGTGATAAATTTTTCACGAGGTCCTCTTAGACCAATCCAACGATTATCCAATTTATTTGAAGTAAAATTATCATTGAACGTAAAATTTCCATTAGGAAAGAATCCTTCTTTACCTGTTTTGTTTTCAGTAACTCCTTTTGGCATTTTCATTTTTGGCTCCAATGGAATCAATCCATTTTCGAAAACTGGAAATTCTCCAGACCAATCTACTGGTAAAATGAAAGTTTCACGACCTGTATTCACTCTGTTTTTTTCGTTAGGCCTAACTGCTAAGAAAATACCGTAATATTTATTTCCAGGTCCTTTTACTAAATCAGCGTGACCAGCCCAATCTACTTTGTTTTTTCTGTCTCTTCCAAAATATTTTTGTGTTAAAATTGGATTGTTTGATGCTGGAATAAACGGTCCTTTTGGGCTATCACTTTTAAAAATAACTTCGGTATGATTACCTCCTGTACCTCCTTCGGCACACATTAAAAAATATTTTCCGTCTTTTTTGTAAAGATGTGGTGCTTCTATCCAAATTGGATTTTTAGCAGGGTCAACACCACCATCAACTATGATTTTATCTGAACCAGGAATTACTTTGTCATTTTCAACATCATATTCCCAAATTTTGATAACTCTATGACCATTGTAACGCTCTTTCCCATTATCAGGAGCATCATTGTGAACGATATATCCTTTGCCATTATCATCAAAGAAAATTGCAGGATCTATTCCGCCAAAACCTAATTTGATTGGATTTCCCCAACCTTTCATCGGGTCTTTTGTTTTTACAATAATATTATTTAAGCCTCCAGAAAATGCTGTTACAATCATATAGAATGTGTCATTATGAGGATTGTAGGTAATCCCTGGCGCATAAACTCCTTGACTAATACCTGTATCATGCGGATTGAATTGGGTGACATCATTTAATACGCCTCCCAAGTCAGTCCAATTTACCAAATCTTTAGAATGAAAGACAGGCACGCCCGGAAACATTGCAAATGAAGAACATACCATATAATAATCATCTCCTTTTCGGGTAATGGCTGGGTCAGGATAACATCCTTGCAAAATAGGCGTATAAAACTCGTCTGATTTTAATGGGTTATCGGTATATACTTTATCATTCCCTTGGTAGGTGAAATTAGAGAATAAAGGAGCATTGTTCTTTTGTTTATTTTGGCTGTTTGCTCCAATAAAGGATAACAAAACTATGCCTAAAAATAATAGTACTTTTGTGTTTTTCATTACGGTAAATTTTAATTGTTTATTTTTCATTTGTTAATTATATTTTCTTTATTTCTAATTTTATTATACTCTTTTTTGTAGTCGATATACATTGAACTTGGTTGCGAAAATTATTTTGAGAATTTCCAATAATCAAAATACAATATATCAGTCTTGGCTTTTCCTTTAAAAACGAAATATACATCGTGAATTCCTGAAACTTTTTTTACATCGATTGTTTGCAATGCCCATCTGTCATTTCCTCCTGTCATTGGCACTTTTACAGTTCCAATTAATTCTCCGTCTTTGCTGTCTAATCGTATTTCCATTGATACATTTCCGTTGTGAGTTGTACCAATTCGTGTCGTGAATTTCGAAGCTCCATCTTTACGGAAATCTACTTCTTTTACTTTGGTGAAAGCGTCATTGTATTTTGCTGTAATAAAATTACCCACCACTTTGTTTTTCATTGATTTCACCCCTTCTGACCAAGCGATGGTTTCTGCCTCAATTTTAACGAAGGGATTTAACGGACTTAAACTCTTTTTGATTCCTTCGGTCATGTTCATTTGCACGATGGAACCATCTTTATTAAATTTAAGTTCTTCCACACATACAGAACGAGTAAAACCTGTACCACCCGGCAATGCGGCATTATGATAGAAAAAATAACTTTTCCCTTTAAAGTCGATAAGCCCAGGATGATTGGTAAAAGAACCCCCCTGTGTAGGCATTACAATCCCTTTATAATCCCAAGGACCTGTTGGCGTTTTACTGGTCGAATAGCCAATGTGCTCCGATATGGGTCCTGCTGCAAATAATAAATAGTACAGATTATTGCGTTTGTATAACCACGGCCCTTCCTCATAAGTGGTAGGTCTTAAATCATTTTTTTCTCCGAGACGTTTGCCAAAAGATTCTACAGTATTAGGAATTTGTTTGATTTCACCCTCATAGGAAATCATATCCTCATTTAGTTTTACATAATAGCACACTGGGTTGCCCCAAAACAAATAAGCCTGACCATCGTCATCTATAAAAACGGTTGGATCTATGTCGGCATTACCATTAGAAATTAAAGGTTTTCCCAATGGGTCTATGAATGGACCATAAGGACTATCAGCAACGGCAACCCCTATGGCTCCTTTTCCTTCTCGAGTTGTATTGGGAACGTACATATAAAATTTTCCTTTTCGTTCTATACATTGCGGAGCCCAAGCATTCATTTTTGCCCACTCAAACTCTTTGTAGGACAATACTGCTCCGTGATCTGTCCAATTGACCATATCTTCTGTGGTGTATAATCGCCAATCGTTCATGGTAAACCAAGTAGAATCATCTTCGTCATGGCTTGTATAAAGAAACACTTTGCCATTATAAACCATTGGTGCTGGATCAGCTGTATAATTGGTTTGTACAATAGGATTTTGTGCTTTTCCTACTGTATAATTTAAAATTGTAATAAGTATTACAAGTGTTTTAAAACTCTTTGTCATTTTTTCTAATTCGTTAATACAAATCCTCCATTAGGCTGAATCGTTATTGATAATTCACCGTTTTTAGAAACTTTTACGCTTGTTGTATAAGTTTCTTTGGTATCCTTATCATTGTACATAGTGATAGTTTGCCCTGCAAGCATTGGCAAGTTGAGTTTAAGTTTTTTAGCTACCTTCTCTGCATTTACTCCTGCTACATACCATTTTTGTTCATGTCTGCGGGCAATTACACTATATTTACCTGGATAACCATCGATGAAAACGGTTTCATCCCAAGTTGTTGGAATTTTTTTCAAGAAGTCTAATTCAAAAGCGGGTACATCTGTAAGGTTATTTGGGGTTAACCCAAACATTTGAATAGGATTTTGGAAAAGTACGCTTGTTGCTAATTGAAAGGCATCAGTAGTCAATCGTAGTTGTCCTTTTGCATTTCCTTTATTTAGATATTTATTCAGTAATACTCCACCAAATTCCATACTGCCTACAGCATTTCGAATGAAAGGATGCAATGCCGCAAAATAGGATTCCTTATCGCGAACATCCTGAGAAAAAATCAGCATTTCGGATGCCAGAACAGCTTCGCTTCCTACGTAATTTGGATACATTTTTTCCCAACCACGAGGTAGAGTTGCTCCGTGAAAAATAATCATCAAACCGTAATCATTAGCGTCTGAAAGTATATCTTCATATAACTTCATCGTTTCTTGTTTGTCACCCCCAAAGAAATCCACTTTAAGTCCTTTGACACCCGCTTCTTTTAGCCATTTCATTTCGTTTTTTCGAGCAATAGCGGTATTCATTTTGTTGAGAGGCGTCATAAAAGCGTCGTTTACAGCACCATTCGAATTGTACCACAAGAACACCTCAACATTTTTTGACTTGGCATACTTGATTAATTCTTTCATTTTTTCGTAGCCAATTCTTTCATCCCACCATGCATCAATTAAGATGTATTCAAAATTCATGGCAGCAGCCAAATCGATATATTTTACTTGATCTTCATAGTTCATACTATTATCTTGCCATACAATCCAGCTCCAAGAACCACGTCCCATTTTATAATCTTGCGAAGGTTTATAAAGTGGTTTTACAACATCAAAAGGAATCGTTGTTTCAACAATTGGTTTGAGTGTTTCCCCTACGGTAATAGTTCTCCAAGGCGTTACACCCGGAAGACTTATTTGTGCTCCTGAACTTCCAAAACCGTTATTTTGTTTAGGATTTGGATATTCTACAGTATATAAACCGTCTTTATACCCACTTAAATGTGATGCTGTATATAAACTGCTCACTCCTGTTTCTGATAATAAAACCCAAGCTTTATTACCCAAATGAAAAAGTCCCGGAAAAACATAACCATCAGAAGATGTGTTTTTATCCAATGGTGCATCGGCTTCATAACCGCTTTCATAGCTAGGAGCTGTACGAGCAAATCCAGTCATTGCACTCATCATTGGAGAAAGAAATGTGGTTGTAGTTGACGGAAATTTATACCCAGTTGTTTCTTCTGTGACTACACAAGCTTTAGTGTCTCCCCAAGCTGGTAATTCATATCGAAAAGCAATATTATTATTACTTACTTGAAACAAAATAGCTGTTTTTTGTTTTTGGGCATTGGTGAACGAACAGTTTAAAGTATTGGCATTATAGCTAACTTTAGATTGTTTTATTTTAGTTTGAGTATATTCCTCTTGGACTTTAGCTACCGATGAATTTTCGAAAATCATATTGGTACTAAAATCCCCTGCATTGGTAATTAATCCTAACGGAGAATCTTCTAATACAATCCCACCTTTATAGATAACAGAATAAACTAGTTTGCCATTTTTGACCAATACGTTTACCACAAGGTTTCCATCAGGACTCGAAACCGACATTGTATTTTGCGAAGAAACTGCTGAAGAAATTATAAAGCAGCATAAAATAATTAATTTTTTCATTGTTTTTATATTTAATGTTTCTATAAGTAAGCCCAAATTAATTAAAGCATTGCCCCAAGTTGACACTATTTTACTTGAATAATAATGGAGCATACATAAACAAATCATGTCTCCAAACCGGCCAACTATGACCTCCTGGATATTCACTGTATTTATATTTAATTCCCATTTGATCAAACTTGCTCATCATTATTTTACAATTTTCAAAAGCAATATCTTCTTTACCTCCCATTGAAATCCAAAATTCTTTAATATTTGAATTAATAGTTGCGGCATTATTTTTCATAAATTCATATTGAGGTTCTGATAATGTTGTGCTATTTGCCCACCAACCAGAGCTGAATACTCCTATACTTGAAAACATATCTGAATTTTTCACACCTGCATACAAAGTCTGTAATCCGCCCATCGACAAACCGGCTAAAGCTCTATTTTTAGCATCGGTTGCTACTTTAAAATTACTTTCTACAAATGGAATTGCTCCCATTTTTAATTCATTTTCAAAAGCTATAAGCGCTCTTTCATCGAAACCTGTAACTCCTGTCATATTTCCGTCAAGCATTGCAATTACCATTGGCTTTGCTTTATTTTGAGCTATTAAATTATCTAAAATTAAATTGGCCTTTCCTTGTGTAGCCCATCCTCTTTGATCCTCGCCACCTCCGTGTAATAGATATAAAACAGGATATTTTTCGGTGGCATTATCGTAACCTGGCGGAGTGTAAACATACATTTCACGCCAAGAATTAGTTGCTTTTGAAAAGTATTTTTTAATTCGAATATCGCCATGCGGAACATTATTTAAAGCATAATAATCACCATCTCTATTTGGAATTTCTATACCACTAGCCATACGCCCCATTCCATAGAAACTTCCGCTTGAGGGATCAGCAACAGCCACACCATCGATAAGCAAGGAATAATAATTGAATCCTTTATTTATAACATCGGTAGTTAGGTTCCAAGTTCCCTCTGCATCTTTTACCATGTCGTATTTTTTACCTAAATCGATTTGCACTTTCACTGCTTCGGGAGCTTTAACTTTAAAAACAACTCGATTATCTGGCAATATTTGAGGATATTTAGCATTACGAATATTAGTTTCTGGTTGGGATCCTAATAGAGTATATGTTGAAAAACTTGATGAATCTACAGGTTTAAACAAAAACTGTGAAAACATATACAAACCATTTTTCCACACTTTAAAATCATGTCCTCCTGGTTCTAAATAATAAATATGCGGAACATCATTTTTATACAAATAGTCGTGTGTGCGCTTGCTGAATGTGATTAATCCATCGGCATCGCCACACGATATCCAAAGGAGTTTTAGTTTTTTCTTTGCTTCTTCTGGATTTGGCACCAATATTTCAGGCGATTTTGTATTCGGTGCAGACGAAAAACCTCCAACCCAAGCAAATTTGTCTAAATTACCCAAACCAAAATTAAGTGATTGTCCGCCTCCCATAGAAAGACCTGCGATTGCTCGGTTTTCTCTATCTTTCAAAACTGGATATTTTTTTTCGATATAGGGGATTAAATCATCCAAAAGATCTCTTTCAAAATTAGCAAATCCTTGAACCTTGTCTGGAGCCATAATGTTTCCGGTAGCGCGGTCATCTTTTATGGCGCGACCGTTTGGCATTACCACTATCATTGGCTTAATTTTTCCCTCGGCAAATAAATTGTCTAATATTATTTGTGGAGTTCCTCCATTTAACCACTCTTTTTCATCACCACCTATTCCGTGCAAAAGATAAAGAACTGGGTATTTCTTGCCTTTTGATAAACCCGGCGTTGTATAAACTAATGCTTTTCTAGTCGTTCCAACCGTTTTTGAAGCATACGAGATTGAGTCTATTTTTCCATGAGCAATTGCAGGTTTTAGTTGGTCGAAACCTTTTGGACCTTCCTTTTCTATTTTTTGGGCAACAACAATGCTATTACACATAAATAGTAATATTGCAGTTGTGATTATTTTTTTCATTTTATTTGTTTTTTTGGTTTTGTTAAAGTTTTCTTATTTGAAAAGATTAGCAGCAAATTGGTTTAAACACCTTTTTCATCTTTTATCATATCATATTTTACACCTCCTAAATCCAATTGAACTTTATTGGCTTGCGGTGCAGAAATACTGGCACGAACACGCCCTTCTGAATTGACTTGTGGATATTGCTTGCCTTGCTGATTGACAGAAGAAGGTTTGAAATCCGCCCTGATTTTTTGTGTTTCCTGACTCCAAATGGACTGAAAACACAAGCATGAAAATAGAATGAATGAACTAAGAAATCGTTTCATACTTATTTATATTTTATTTTTTCACTGATAATTCGTTTGCAGCATTCGCAAGAAAGACAAACCAAGCGCCACCGTCTATAATACACTCATTTTCTCCCCACAAAAAAGGCCAATCATCTTTGTTTTCTAAAAAGTCTGGTTTAAGAAAAATAAGCCCGGGAACAACTCCACCAGCAATAGTTGTAAAGTCCGCTCGATTGCCACCATAAGCTACATTTTTAGAACGATTTCCTACTGCATTTACAAAAGACAAATTAGAATAAGGGTGACATCCAAAAACATAGTTCAATCCCTTATAAACGTATTCTTTATCAACAACATCTGGATAAGATTTATGTATATAATAATTCACTCTTGCCCAATTAATAACCTGAGAACTGCCTCCCCAACCCCCTTTTAATATAGGAACCGCATAAGGATTATCGGAAGTTTCTTTGTCAATAGCAGCTTTATATTTAATGACATAAGTACGCAATTTTGCTTTATAGTTGTCGTCCATATATGGAATAGCAAGCAGGGCTGAATTCATATTTCCTCTTAAATTTTCATCCAATGAATTCCAAATTTTATTCAAAAACCCAGTTTTATATTGATCTTCTTTTGTGGTTATGAACAGCTGTAACATCGCAATCATATCACTCCCTTTAGCAAAATCGGAAAATGGACCATCTTCATCTTTTGCATCTTTTGGACCTTCATTTGCTTCGTTAAATAATTTTTTAGCGAGGGTCAAACATTTAACGGAAAGTTCATCATTATATCCTTTTAAAGCTCTACTTGCACCTGCTAAAGCGGCTGCAGTTCTATAATCAAGAAATGACGTACGATGCGTAAAGGCCCATCGATCATCAGGTGTGCCGCTCGAGACTCTATTGGATTCGTATGTTTTAAGAGATGGATTATATGGCAGATTATCAGTTTCCGTAGACGCATCTCCCAAGTGATGGTATTGATGCAAATTGGGTACAATTATACCTCTTACAGGATGACCAATGTTTTCTACTTGAGCAACAAGATTCAATACTCCGTGCTCAATTTGCTGCAATACATCTGGTTTGCCATCAGGACGATGTATATCTACAAATTGCGTTTTTTGATCTATATAGGTTTCGTCTCTGTTTACTTTAAAGGCTTCCCATGATTCTACAAAACTATCGACTACACTAACATGCGAAAAAGTCTGTATATCAAAATCTCCAGCATCAAACCAACCTCCTACGGACATACCTGGAATACGTTCCAATGGTTTGTATTTAGTTTCCGTTGTAGGTCCTTGTTTATATCCGTCAAAATGTTCGTGATTTAATGGCGCCTGAAGACAATCATCTAAAAATGGTTTGCCATGCCAAGTTCGATACGCTTCATTTACCTCCATATGATCCATTTGAACAGGAAACCAAACATCCATGGTTGGATGCCAAGTTTTTGAATAAATAGAATCCTCAATCTGAAAAGTATTCGTTTTTTGGTCTCCATATTGAATATAGTAAAGCCCTTTTTCGGTCACAGAACTGAAATCAAATTGGGCATAATTATATCTTAAATAATTTCCCCATACCTTAACATCTGCTTTTAGTTTCTCTACAAATTTACCATCTTCACTGAGTTTAAAAATCGAGGCTGAGGGTAACACTTTATCATTTTTGTCAAGTTCAATTACAGACACTTTCTTTTGGCTTGGCAAATAACCCACTTGAGAAAATCCTATTACTGGTTCTCTCGTCCAATTGGGTATAGCATTGGGTTCTACATACCAAGTTAACACATTCCCAGTTTTGTTTGCAGGAAGAAGGCTGCGTGCCACAAACCATCCATTCTGCCCTAGATCTCTTCCATCAAAAAGCATAACTTCCTGATTATCGGACTGAATTTTCACAGTTCGCTCAGGGTTTTCGGGAGCAAAGATTAGATTTTTGCCCGACTCAAGCGGTAATGTTACAATGTATTCTTTTCTACCCCTATCATCAAAAGTATTGTGTTTAGCAAATTGTGAGATTTTTTCAGAGGTAGGTCGCGTTTCAGTATTGCTTGCAGGATATCGAGGAAATGTTCCGGCTTTTCCATCAACTAAATAATTACTTTCAAAATAAGTACTTGGCAAAAACTCCATATTAAATCCTGCCTTTCCTTCTAAAATCTTTGGAATAGGCTTATCTAATACCACATTCAATACAAAACCTTTTCCTCTTGGTGTAACTATTATTTTAGAATCAAAATCGAAATCTTCATATCTCAGTATAACTTCAATTGTGTTGTTAGCCTTGTTTACTTTTCGACTTATCATTTTTGGAATTAAATCCCACTGTTCTGGTGTATTATGAAGTCTAATTGCACCACCAGTAACTGTCCTAACTCCGTGGTGTATAAACTCTATCCCTGCCGTTTTTTCATCAAAAAATATTCCATTATATTCATTATTAAAAACCAAAACATTCAAGCCTTGAGTTTCAAAATATTCTTTTTCATTTAATACTAATTTTTGAGAAAATGAAATGTTTGTTATACAAAACAAACCAGAAAATAGTATTCCTTTTTTCAATAAAGGGCAATCGAAATAGGAAAAAATCGTTAAAATAATATTGAGTCTACGCATAATTTATATTTTATTTATTAAATTAAATAACTAGTTGTGTGATGGTAAATTTATTTGCTTGTACTATTTCTTTTCAACCAAATACCAATCCATCATCAGATACTATTCATCATGTTTAGCCATGAATAGTTACCTTAATCCTTACTCCTTAAATAAAAGAGGTGCAAGTTCTTTAAAGCTGCGACGCCAAGTTAAAAACTCATGAGCAGTATTTTCAGAAACATAAGAAACAGCATTATATCCAGCCTCTTTAAGTGCAATTACAGCATTTTTCACGCCATCAGGACGTTCTTTACTTCCACAACTTAAAAAGATAAGTTTTACCTTCGATTTATCTTTAATATCTTCTGGTTTATAAATTCCACCACTCAAAAGTGCATAATGAGAGAAAATTTCTGGTTTGTTAATGGTTATCGTTTTTGTTTCCATTCCTCCCATTGATAAACCTGCCATCGCGCGATGCGTTTGTTTGGCAATCGTGCGGAAATTAGTGTCAACATAAGGAATTAATTCCTCTGTAAGAACCGTCTGAAATGGTTCAATCTTGAAACTAGCCATACCACCAAATTTAATTTCATTTGTCATTCCGTAAGTCATTACAACGATGAATGGTTTTATTTTACCTTCGGCAATCATATTATCCATAATAAGATTTACCCGCCCTTGATTGCTCCAAGCTGTTTCGTCTTCTCCCCAACCATGTTGCAAATACAAAACGGGATAAGACTTAGATTTATCTTTATGATAATTAGGCGGAGTATAAACATACGCTCTTCGAGAGGTGTTAGTGCTCTTTGAAGGAAAAAGAATTTGCTGTACATTTCCGTGAGGAACATCTTTCAAAGCGTAAAAATCTTGATCATGAGCCGGTATTTCGATACCACTTTCCCAACGAGTAGAACCATAAAAGTTCAATGCACCTGGATCATTAAAAATACCGCCATCTACAGTTACATGATAATAATGGAATCCTTCATCCATTGCGCCTGCAGTGGTTCCCATCCAAAACCCGTTTTCAGCTTTGGCAAGGGTAGTTCCTCCTTTTGCACCACCTAATCCTAGACTCACAACTACTGACTGCGCTTCGGGTGCTGAAATTCTAAATCGTGCATATCCTTGAGAATTAACTTGAGGATATTCTTGTCCCGGTTGATTAACAGAAGAGGGTTTAAAATCTTCGATTATAGCCGTTTGACTGGTTTGTGCAAAAGACAAATAGCTAGACAAAATAAATACCAATACTAAAACAATTGAATACTGTTTCATAATTTTAATTTTTTTTATATTATTTGAAAATAAGTGGTGCAAATGCGTGTAAACTTCTTCTCCAAGTTTGCCATTCATGTGCTGTAAGTGGAGAGATATAAAAATGAGTTTTTATACCAGCTTGATTCAAACTCTCCGTATTTACTTTTGGGTCACCTCTTAGTACATCCCTACGATTATCAAGTTCACGACTACCATAACTCACGAACAAAAGTTTTGTTTTTTCTTTGAAAGCAGGTGCTGTTTTAATATCGTCTAGATTTATACTTCCCCCGCTGAACATCCCCACATAGGCAAAAATAGTAGGATTAGCCAGAGTAATCACACGTGTTTGCATTCCTCCCATTGATAATCCAGCCATAGCACGATGGGATTGATCGGCTAGGGTGCGATAATTAGAATCAACCATTGGAATAATATCTTCCAACAAAGTTTTCGCAAATGCATCTGCCCAACCTTTTGGAGGCCAATTCCCTTTAGCACGATCCGCTTGAGAAACTGGTGCTGATTGAGCTGGAGGTGTCCAAGTTCCGTTATCCATAACAATGATAAATGGAGTTGTTTTTCCTTCGGCAATTAGATTATCCATGATCAAATTGGCGTGTCCTTGACCAGACCAACCTGTTTCATTTTCTCCAGAACCATGTTGTAAATAAAGTACAGGATACCTTTTATTATCTTTATTGTATCCCGGCGGTGTATAAACAAAACAACGACGCATGTTGTTATTGCTTTTAGAAAAATAAATTTGTTCTCTAACTTCTCCGTGAGTTACATTTTTGAGTGCATAAAAATCCTGATCTTTTGCTGGAACTTCGATTCCGCTTCCCCAACGACTTGCGCCATAATAGTACATACTTCCTGGATCAGGTACAGAAGCACCATCGATATTCAATTGATAATAATGAAATCCTTCGTCTTGAGGCGCAGATTCACCAGTCCAAACGCCTTTGTCATCTTTTTTAAGATCATATTTTACAGCTCCTATATCCAACTGCACTTTAAGAGCTTCTGGAGCAGTAATTTGAACACGAACTCGTCCTTCAGAATTTACCTGAGGATATTGCTTTCCTTGTTGTGTTGTTGCCGAAATTTTGAAATCCTCGATTACAGTAGTTGGAGTTTTTTGAGCCAAACTAACTCCTGTTGTTGCCATAAATAATACGGCAATTGCTAAAGATTGATACTTCATTTTCTTGGTTTTTATAGTTAAAAGAATAATTATTTGGATTGAGGAACAATAATTTGGTATTTGCCACTAAGATGCATTAGGCTAAACAAATGCATTAGACCATCATAATAAGGGTCAAAATAGCCGTCTTCATAGGGCTCCAATTTGGCATTCCAAACCGCGTGAACAAAATCTATACTTGCTTTATCTTTATTCACAAGTGAAGCGGTCGCGGCCGTGGATACCAAACCTATAGAATGTCTCAGTTTTTTCACAGGTCCTGCCTGAAGAATAAAATCGGGTGTAGTACCATCCAAGTTAAACTGATCTTCATAAGTGTCCATACCTTTAGATCTAAGGAAGTTTTGAAATCTCTTGGCATAATCTTCCTGCCATTTTTTGTCTTTACCATACCAA
Organism: Flavobacterium franklandianum; assembly: GCF_007097365.1. GTDB lineage: Bacteria > Bacteroidota > Bacteroidia > Flavobacteriales > Flavobacteriaceae > Flavobacterium > Flavobacterium franklandianum. The sequence continues at coordinate 388,130 of NZ_VJZR01000003.1, read as the reverse complement.
GTATAGTCCATAGCAATGTTCATAGGAACTCTCCAAGAATCATAACGAAATGCTGCAGGCATCCATTTTGTTGAATGTGGCGTTCCGTCAAACTCGGTATAATCTGCATTTAGCCCAGTTACAGGATGACAAGCTTTGTGCAAAAACTCACGAGATACATCGGCACATTCTTTATAAAATTGCTCGTGACCATCTTTGGCATATTGAACCCATATTTCGTAAAAAGCGGGAAGATGATAAGAAGGATCAGTCCATTTATAACCGCCACCTTCTGGCACAAAAGATATTTGTTTGTGCTCCGTATTGATAAGATTGTATATGTTGCCAGTACCATCTTTTTTCCACATTGCATCCAATATTCGGCGGGCTTCCTTGTAGTAATTTATTCCTGTATCATTCCCCCATTTATTAGAAGCAAAAAGCAAACTAGTTATATAATACAATTCCCCATCCGAAGCTGATCCTGGAGAATTCTGCTTCATAGTAACCGGGTTAAGACTCCATGCAAAATAACCCTCTCGTGGACCGCTTTGATGTTGCATATACGCTTTTGAAAATCTCCAGATTTTGTCGAAAACCTCTTTTTTATCCAGCTGGACTGCCACCATCATTCCATAAGACATTCCTTCGGTTCTTGCATCTTTATTTTTCACATCAGATACATAAGCCATGGTGTCTCCAACGGTGAAATATACCTTGTTTGGCCCTTCGAAAACATCGTAATATGCTTTCGAAAGTTTCTTATCTATAGCTTCTTTTTTATAACCAGCTTCTTTAAAAATATTTCTATATTTAATATTTTTGAATGCATCCTGATTTTTCTTTTGAGCCTGAATTACATTGAAACTTACCAATATTATTAATGTTGATATAGTTTTTATAGTAAGACCCTTCATGTTAAATATGCGTTTACTTTTCATTTTTATTAATTTATAAATTTGTTTTTATTTGAACAATTGTTGTAATGTATTTGTTAAGTATAATTTACAATTCATCCATGTATGTCCTCCTGGAACGATTAAAGTTTCAATTTCGATATTTTTACTTTTAAACATGGAAATATTTGCTTGTACACTTTTGTATAAAAAATCGTCTTTCCCTACGCTGATAGTGAAAAGTTTTAATTGTTCATTTACTTTCTTAGCATCAGGATTCCAATTTGTAAAATTCTTAGCAAATTCTTCTGTAGCAGTATAAGGTGCATAGGAAGAAATATAAGCGAACTTGTCTGTATTGGTAAATCCAATATTTAATGTTTGCCCGCCTCCAACAGAGAAACCAGCAATTGCACGATGTTCTGAATCATTATAAACAGGATAATTACTTTCTATAAAAGGAATAATATCATTAATAATATCTTTTGTAAAATCAGGCATTGGAGCAGGTCTTACATTTCCATAAGGCATTACAATAATCATGGATTTTGCTTTTCCTTCAGCAATAAGATTATCAGCAATAAGATTTGCTTTTCCAACTTTTGTCCAGGTTTCTTCTGTATCCGATCCTCCATGTATTAAATACAAAACAGGATATTTTTTGCTTTCCTGCATATTAAATCCGGGAGGTGTATAAACCAATACGCGACGGGTTTTATTTAAAGTTTTGGAATTATAAAATCTGTAGCTGATTTTTCCGTGAGGGACATTTTTTAGTGAATGAATTAAAGGTTTATTACCCGGCACATCAACAACACTCCTTTTAAACCGTTCGTTTGCAAATAGGTAAGTATTATTTGGATCATCTGTTTCCACTCCATCTACAATAAAGCTATAAGGATAAATATCAGGTTTAACTTTAGAAAGTGTTACTGTCCAAACCCCTTTATCATCTTTAGTCAAAGCAATGGGTTCCTTAAGGATTTCTGTACTTAATAAAACATTCTTGGAATTTGGCGCATAATACCTAAAAGTAACACTATTATCCGAAGAAACATCAGGAGAACTCAATCGAGGTGCTCTTTGTGCAATAGCAAACTGTACTGATAAAAAAAGTATGAAAACGGTGTATATATTTTTTTTCATGATATCTGTTATTTAAAAAGCAATTGGAGAGATTCGATCATAAATTTTTTCACATTCATCCAAGTGTGACCACCAGAAGTAATAAGACCCTGATATTTGATATTATGAGCATTTAAATAATTCATATACTCAACTGTAGACGGATACATAAAATCTGAATTTCCTACGCTTACCCAATTCAGTTTAAGTTGCGCATTAGTTTGCTCTGGATTTTTACCTATATAACTAAAATCGTTGTCCATATCTTTGGGAGAAGCAGATGCGCTATAACAGCAAATCGATCCAAATGTATCCAAATTACCATAGGCTGCTCTTAGGGTTTGTCCGCCACCTCTTGAAAAGCCTCCAATTGCTCTGCTTTCGCGTTTTTTTATAGCTCTGTAATTAGACTCAATATATGGGATTATATTTTTTATCAAATCGTTTTCCAACTGTTTCATTCTTGCATTCGAAGCTTCACTTTCTCTTGCTGGGTCTTCGGGTTTAGGTTTACCATTTTGTTCGGCAATTCGGGCGGCAACGTTGCCATACGGCATTACTACAATCATAGGTTTTGCAAGGCCTTCGGCAATAAGATTATCCAGAATCCAATTCACATTTCCAACTTTGTAAAATGTTTCTTCGGTATCAGTAGTGCCGCTTATCAGATAAAAAACCGGAAATGATTTATCCGGAGAAGCATCATAACCCGGTGGTGTATATACTACCAAATATCCGGTTGAATTTTCGAGAGAAGGATAATATTCATAATTTACTGAACCATGCGGAACATTTCTCATTTCATACATTCGTGGCTGATTTCCAGGAACTAATAAAATACTACCTTTGAATCTTTCATTAGGAAAATAGTTTACATTCCCCGGATCCATAACACCAACGCCATCAACTTCAAAGTTATACGGATACATATCCGGTGCAATTGGACCAACAGTAGTTCTCCATATCCCTTGTTCTCCTTTTTTCATTTCAACAGGACCTCCCGTAAGGAATTGCCCGCTCAATAGTACCTTTTGAGCATTTGGAGCTAAATATTCAAAAGTAACCGTCTTATCTTCATGTACCTGTGGAGAATTTGTAAATGGTCCTCGTGGTTGTGCAAATGCTGTGAACTGCAAAATGCATAGAACTGCAAAAAGCCATCGGTTTATACTTCTTTTCATTTTATTATTTATTTAAAAAGTTTTTGTGCAATTATTGAAAGATAAAGTTTGCAATTCATCCAGGTATGACCGCCATCAGAAATATAACTTTCATATTTAATACCCTTATTATCTAATACTTTAAAATAATCCTTTATTGCAGTGTATGTAAAATCATCCTTACCCACACCAATCCAAAAAAGATTAAGGTTTTTATTGGTTTGATTTGGATTTTCAAAAGCAAGAGCATTATTACGATCAAATTCATTAGGTAACATCCCAGGAGCAAATCCGAAAACCCAGCTAAAAATTTCAGGATTATTTAAACCTATATAAAGACTGGTGCCTCCACCTCCCGAAAATCCGCTAATGGCATGTGAATTTCTATCTTTTTTTATTCGGTAGTTTTTATTTATAAAAGGGAAAAGATGATTTAAAAAATCCTTTTTTATTTCCTGAAGATTATCCCAATTTCTCAAACTTCCAGCCGATTTATTTATAGTTGGATAAGCTCTTCCGTATGGCATCACAATGATCATAGGTTTTGCTTTTCCCTGTGCAATAAGATTGTCCAGAATACTATTTGCACGGCCTACTTTTGTCCATGTTTCTTCTGTATCTGTAGTACCGTGAAGTAAATACAGAACCGGATAAGTATTTTTTGTATCCAATTCATAACCAGGCGGAGTGTACACAACAACTGGTCTCTGGCCTAATTCAGGCGAGGTATAAAACCTGTAAGACAGCGTACCATGAGGGACATTTTGTATGGTATGTACCAAAGGAGTATTTCCTGTTATTTCTACCAGACTATTTTGAAATCCTTCATTAGGAAAAATATTTGTGTTTTTTGGGTCTGCCAATTGAATTCCATCAACATTAAATGCATAAGGATACATATCCGGTTTTACTGGGCCAATAGTGGCACTCCAAACACCTGACTCATCTTTAACCATATCAACAGATCCGTTTTCTATCTGTGAATTAAGCTTGACAGAATTTGCATTGGGAGCATACAATTTAAAAGCTACTGTATTATCTATATTCACCTGCGGTGAAATAAATTCAGGCTGCTTTTTGGGCTGACTTAAAACGCTGGCCCAAATGAATAAAAAGGCTAAATTGAATATTTTCTGAGTCATATAACTGTGATTTATTTTAGTTTAGATAGTTAAAAAACGTTACTCTTTAATGAATTGATTTCTCTTCATCCAGTCTAATAATGGAGTTATCCAACCCGCGTGTTTAAAAATAAATCCATGACCTCCTTTTGGATAAATGTGCATTTCGGCATCTACTTTATTATGTCTTAGTTTTTCAAAATACTGAATACTGTTATCAACATCTACTGTAGTATCATCTGCAGTATGCGTCAGATATGCCAGGGGCGTATTAGACTTAACCTGTAATTCATTTGAAAACAAATCGATATCATCATTACTTGGGTTTTTTTCTAGCAGATTATCTCTTGACCCTCCATGAGTTAAAGCATTAGTCATACTTATAACCGGATATACTAAAATTTGAAAATCAGGTCGCAAACTAGTGTTTTCTTTATTATCAATATAAGATTTTTCAAAATGAGTTGCTGCTGTAGAAGCCAAATGTCCGCCTGCGGAAAAGCCCATAATACCAATTTTATTTCTATCTAATCCCCATTTATCAGCATTATCTCTAACTAGTTTAATAGCTTGTTGTGCATCTTGCAAGGGACCTATTTTTTTGTCCACCATTATCGCGTCATTTGGCAACCTATATTTAAGAACAAAGGCTGCAATCCCTTTTTCTGCCAATGCTTTGGCTGTACTTACTCCTTCTCCATTGTAAACCACAACTGAATAGCCGCCTCCTGGCACAATAATTACGGCTGCTCCCGAAGCTTTTTCAGCATTGGGTTTAAAATATTCAAGTGTTGGAATGGTTACATCCTTATACATTCCAATTCCCGACTCTTTTAACTCTGTTGGTTTTGAGTTTGGAATTTTAGAAGGATATAAATTGATGATTTCTTGCGCCTGAATTAATACCGAAAAAAACAAAAAATAGCATATTAAGAGCAACCTTGTTTTATTTGTATCACGAAAATATTGATTTGCTTTTTTCATTTAAAAATTCATTAAGTGGATTATCTTATGGCTTTTACAGCTTACTTTTTTTACGAAGCTTCTTGTGTTATGCTTATTGAATTGTGATTTTTGTCATTTTTAAATCATTGGCATCCGAACTGTTGCCATAATAAACTTCATATTCTCCAGGAGTTACATTCATTCCTATAATTTTAGAATCATAAAATTCAAATGAAGAAGCAGGTAAATCGATAGTTATATTTTGTTTTTCACCTGCTTTTAAATCAATTCGTTTAAACGCTTTCAAGGTTTTTAAAGGCCCATCGGGATCATTTAATTTTCGAACATATACCTGAACAATCTCTGTTCCATCACGTTTGCTGCTATTTTCTATTGGAAAACTTAACTGCGTATTTTCATTCGATTGTATGGTTGACTTGCTCAATTTGCCTGAACCAATATTAAATTGAGAGTAACTTAAACCAAAACCAAAAGGAAATAAAACATCTGTTGTGTATCGATACGTGCGACCTTTCATTGAATAATCTTCAAAATCACCTAGTTTCTCTGAGTTTTTATAAAATGAAATAGGTAGTTTCCCAGCAGGATTATAATCACCAAAAAGCACATCGGCAACAGCCTGACCTCCTGCTTCACCTGGATACCAAGCCTGTAAAATCGCATCGCAACTTGCTGTCTCGGGCGTTAAAGCAATTGCAGAACCGGAACAGTTTACAAAAATCACTTTTTTACCCGCAGCTTTAAGCTCTTTTAAACACATTCTTTGAACAGCCGGAAGATCGATATTGGTTCGGTCACCACCTTTAAAACCGGGATAAGAAACTGGCATTTCTTCGCCTTCAAGCAAAGTAGAAAGTCCACCTGCAAAAACTACGGTATCGAAACCTTTTAATTTTTGGATTAAAGCACTGAAATCTATAGCATATTCTTTTCCAAAATCGAATTCAAGATTGGCTTGCCAGTTGTTTGACTGGGCAAAAAGAATTTCTATTTTATATTTCTTACCAGCTTCAACTGGAAAAGGGATATTCCCGGGAACAGTTCGCCAATTCGTGTATTTTGCTGTCGATTTCCCGTTAATTAACAATTCGAAAGCTCCGGTTGCTCCCGTTTTGAAAATAAGAATATCATTTGCTTTAGCTGTAAATTCCGTTTCATATTTTGCCGAAAATCCTTCCAGTTTAACTCCCGAAGCAAACTCATGCTGACCAGCAGTAGTCATTTTTATAGGATTTACAATTTGCTGAGATGCAACACTATTCCCCTCTCTATTAGGATTATTCCAATAGGTTGCTTTCATCCCTTTTTTCCCTTCAAATGAAATTTGGTCAAAATAAGTTTGAGTTACTTTATCTTCAACTAAATCGCAGGCTTTATCATAAAAGATATTTTTCGAATCTATTTTTGATTCAATTCCGTCTTTAATGGTAATGGTTTTAACTGGCGTTCCATTATAATTTCCCCATAACATAGGTTCATTATCAGCATTTGGACCTATGATGGCAATTTTGTTTGTTGCTTTATTTAAAGGGAGAACGTTGTTCTTATTTTGCAAAAGCGTCATTGACTTTTGAGCCATTTCAAGTGTTAATTGTTGGTGTTTTTTGCTGTTAAGAACTGATGCAGGGATTTTTGTCCAAGGCACAATCGCGTCGTCATCCATTTCGCCTAAATCAAAACGGCCTATTAAAACTCGAAGCAGACTTTTATCAATATCGGCTTCTTTAATTAAATCTTTTGCAACAGCTTCTGGCAAATTTTTAAAAGGATATTTCTCCCAAACACATTCTACATCAGTTCCTGCAAGAACGGCTTTGGATGCTGCATGTGTCGCATCTGATGAAACTTTATGCGTGGTGTAAAAATCAGTTACGGCTCCACAATCTGAAACTACTAGGTATTTAAAACCCCATTCATCACGAAGAATACGTTGCAATAATCGAGTATTGCTACAACAAGGTTCATCGTCAAGACGTTGATAGGCACACATTACTTGGCGAACATCGGCATCTTGTACTAATGCTTTAAATGCGGGCAAGTAGGTTTCGTATAATTCTCTAGGATTTACATTGTTTAGATTCAATTCATGTCTGCTCCATTCAGGTCCGGAGTGAACAGCAAAGTGTTTTGCACAGGCTAAAAGTTTACGGTATTTAGCATCTGCTGGACCTTGTAACCCTTTAACGACTGAAATTCCCATTCTAGAAGTAAGGTAAGGATCTTCACCATAGGTTTCTTGACCACGACCCCAGCGAGGATCTCTAAAAATATTTACGTTTGGAGTCCAAACAGAAAGGCTCAAAAAACGTTTATTCTCATTACCATTTTGTGTCCATTGATTGTATTTTGCGCGAGCTTCATCTGAAACAGCATCAAAAACACGATACAATAATTGATCATCAAACGAGGCTGCCATACCAATAGGTTCTGGAAAAACCGTTACATTATCATTATTTGCATAACCGTGCAAGGCTTCACTCCACCAATTGAATTTTTTAATTCCAAGTCTTGGTACAGCATCACTTTGATCGCACATTAATGCTGCTTTCTCTTCAAGTGTTAATCTTGAAATTAAATCTTTGGCTCGTTCTTCTGAACTCAAAGATGGATTTTGATAAGGAAATTGCTGAGCAGTTATGCTAAATATTGAAAATAGACTTAAGAAAAATAGATGTTTAATTTTCATGATTTTTAATAGAATTAAATTTAACAATTAAGTTTTTTTTAAGAAATGAAGCCATGAACTAATTCGTTTTTGAAATTTGTCCATTAATATGGAAATAATCAAAATCTGCAAAACCACCCACATTTTTTGTGGCATAATTAAATAACCCAAAACGGTACCCCATAAAATGAGGAAGTGTATAAGGCAATTTTATTGTGCTTCCAATAGCAACCCATTTATTACCGTCTAGGCTGTAATAAAACTTTCCTTTATCGGCTTTGTTTTTAAAATCACATTCTGCTTTAAAATATACTTTGTCTTGATTTAATGGTACACTTGCAACTTCTTTAGGAATGCCTTTTGCTGCTTCAATCATTACAATTTTCCTAGACCCGTTTTCAATTTTTACAGCTATAAATCCATATTCCTTTTGTAACAAAGAAAGTCCTGCAAGGTCTCCTTCTTTCATTTTAGATACTTCAATAAGCGTAGCTGCTGAACTTTCTGGCCCAAAGGTTCTTTGTGTCAACGTGTTTTTAGCTTGAACAAAACTGCTGTCTATTCTAGCTGTTTTTAATCTTAAATAGCCTTTTCTTTCTCTAACGGACCAAAGCGAATTATCTGGATTATGATTCCATTGCCAAACTAAAGGCAAAGCTGCATCTCCTTTTTTACGATTAAATTCATCGGAATTTACAATTCCAGGAATTAATCCTTTGCTGGCAGGCAAGTCTAAAGTTTCTGACACTTTTCCGTTATCACCTAAAATTGGCCAATCCTTTTCCCATTTGACTGGAACCAAATAAGGAATACGCCCTACACCTCCAGCGTCTCTAAATAAATAAGAAAACCATCTGCCATCTGGAGTGTCGATAAGTCCACCTTGTGCAACACCTTGATCTTGTAATCCAACTTTTCCTTCCCATGAGCCATTGATGTTATCGGCACGGTGAATAATTACTGTACGCATTCCTCCTCGTGGCCAACAAATATTGAATAAATAATATTTTCCATTAACTTTAAAAAGTTGAGAACCTTCAGAATTTAGCATAATATTATCACCTGCAGGAGCACTGGCGTTTTCTATCAAAACTCTTTTAGTTTCTTCTTTTACACCTGAAAGATCCTTGTTCAGCTCTATTATTTCAAGTTTTCCAGCTCCCCAAACCATATAAATTTTGCCATCATCATCAAAAAGAATAGAATGATCGTGGTAAGAGCTATTTAAAACTATCTTTTTCCAAGGTCCTTTTTCTATATTTTTTGTTGAATAAATGTATGTTTTACCCGTTGTTCCTGAAAAAGTACTTAGGTAATAAAGTCCTTCATGAAAGCGCAAACAACTAGCCCACGAACCTCTACCATAATCATTTTTTCCATTGTCTAAATTGAGTCTATCATCGTTGTCTTCTAATGTTTCATAAGCATAATTAACAAGCTTCCAATTGACTAAATCAGTAGATTTCATAATTGGAACACCCGGATTAACGTGCATTGTTGTACTGCTCATATAGTAGGTGTCACCAACTCTAACCATCGATAAATCAGGAACATCTGCATAAATCAATGGATTTTTAGCTTTATTTTCTTGAGAATATGCAACCGTTTGCGAAATTAAGATGTAAAAGATGAATATGATTTTATTTTTCATTAGATGATATTTTTAAATTACGGTGTGTTTTTTATTTGATTTTACTTACCCCTTCTGTGGTTTGTATTATTTTTTGAATTGTACCATCTTCATTGTAATACATATAATCAACACAAACAGAACGTCTATAACTACCACCTGTAGGCAAACTTCCATTATGGTAAAAAAAGTATGATTTGCCCTTGTAATCAATAATACCAGGATGTGTAGTAAAACTATTTTTTACATTGTCCTGAATAATCCCCTGATAAGTCCATGGCCCTGCAATGTTTGTTGCGGTACAATATTCTATCATTTCTGGTTTAGTACCAGCACCAGGATAAACTAAATAGTAAAGATTTTTTCTTTTATAAACCCAAGGGCCTTCGATATAATTTTTGGGCTTGAAAGTAGTAATAGCTCCATCCATTTCTATCATATTTTTTTTAAGTTTAACCCATTTGCAGCTTGAATGTCCCCAAAATAAATAGGCTTGCCCATCATCATCAACAAATACTGTAGGGTCAATATCATCCCATGAATGTTTCATGTCTGTAGTCATTTCATTTACTACAAGAGCTTTTCCAATAGCGTCTTTAAAAGGACCTGTTGGACTGTCTGAAACTGCTACTCCAATTGCAGCTCCACCTTTACTATTGGCATCTTCTTTATGAAATGTAGAAACAAACCAGTAAAACTTTCCATTTCTCTCGATACACTGTGCTGCATAAGCATCGCCAGTTGCCCAAGAAAAGGTGCTTGGAGAAAGTGGCGCTCCGTGATCTTTCCAGGTTGCCATATCCTTTGTAGAAAACACATGCCAATCTGCCATTTTATAATTGGTGTCTGCTTCAGTGGCTACATCATGTCCCGTATATAAATACAGTGTACCTTTATGTACAATTGGAGATGGGTCGGCAGTAAAAATATGACTAATTATAGGGTTTTGTGCTGTAATTTCAATCATCGACAAACAACACATTAATACAAATAGAATCTTGGTTTTTAATTTCATAATTTATAAAGTTTGGTTAATAGCATTTCTTTCTTGTTACTCTTTTGTGTAGCATTTCGATCGGATTTATTTTTGTTAAAAACTACTTTTTTATGACTACTTTTTTACCACTATATTTTATGGATTTGGCAACAGTATCATTTTGATTTCCTGTTATCCATTTGATATTCATAGTATATGTGTCTATTTGATCTTTATAGTTACCTATTTGATTTCCAATAGTTAAACTTTGATTCTTTTCATTCCAAGTCATAGTAATTTCAATATGCTCTCCTTTTTCATAGTTGTAATTATCGCCTTCGTCATTGTATAGGGAAAAAGACGCATCCTTACCAGTATAAACCCGAATTTCAAGTTCGTCTTGTTTTGTTTGAGTGCTTTGAACTACATTTCCCATCGGTACAATTGAACCTTCTTTTACAAAAACTGGTATTTTATCTAATGGAGCTGGAGTTGCTATAGTTTGACCTCCTTCAAATTTTTTGCCCGTCCAGAAATCATACCAAGCGTTTTGTTTTGGTAAATAAACATTCCAATTGGTAACATCAGGTGCTGTCACTGGCGCTATCAAAAACGCTTTTCCAAACATATATTGATAGGCTTGACTCACTGCGGTTGTGTCATCATTGAAGTCCATAATTAGGGATCTCATCAAAGTCGAATTATTCTTAGATATTTGCCAAGCTTCTGAATAGATATAAGGCATTAATTGGTATCTAAGATTCATCATAGTACGCATATTATTCTCTACTTTTTCGCCATATTTCCAAGGTTCCGTTTCTGTTTGATATCCGTGAATACGAAATATTGGGTTGAAAGCTCCCCATTGAAACCAACGAGTTAGTATTTCGTGATACTTTTCATCAGTATATTGCCCTTTACCAGGACGGAAAAAACCACCTATATCAGTAGTCCAATAAGGCATTCCGGTAAGATTATAATTTAAACCAGCAACTATTTGACGTTTGTATGCATCCCAGTCCCAGCCAATATCTCCCGACCAATTAATAGTGGCGTAACGTTGCTGTCCCAAAAAGGCGGAACGAGTTAGAATGGCAACTCTCTTGTCTGGATTGGTATTTCTTTGTCCTTCATAAACGGCTTTGCTAACAAATAACGGATACGTCAAACGGTAAAAATCACCCAACCCAAAATAGGTTTGTTTGCCTCTTAGGGCATCATTTTCAGGCTCCGTTGCATCCATCCACCAAGAATCTACACCCAGAGCAAATAAATTTTTATCGAGCGCGTTCCAATGAGTCTTTTGGGCTTCTGGATTATAAATATCAATCCAAGGACTATCTTTTATAAACAAATTTTTAGATACATATTCCTTGGCGATTTCAGATTCTTTGTTCAAATTTTCCCAAACCGAAACCGAAAAATGAGCATTCAAATCATGAATTTCTTTTATAAATTTTTCTGGTTCAGGATAATGTGTTTCATCAAATTTAGGCACTCCCCATCCATATTTTCCCCAATATTGCCAGTCCTGTACAATAACATCCACAGGTAAATTACGCTTTCTAAATTCTTTAAGAGTAGAAACCAAATGCTCTCCAGAAGTGTATCGCTCGCGACATTGCCAAAACCCAAAGGCCCATTTAGGCAACATCGGTACATTACCAGTCAGATTGCGGTAAGTGGCAATAATTTCGTCTGTATCTTTTCCTGCAAAAACAACATAATCTAGTGATTTGGCATTAGGCGAATTGAAAACGGTTTCATTATTAGAAAGTTTTAAACTAAGAGAAGGCGTGTTACTCGCTTTGCAAACCACTTTTACAGTATGTTCTCCCGCTTTTAATTGAACTAATTTACTTACTGCTGGCGGCAACCATAAATTTGATTGATTGATTACATCGATATCGTCAATAATTACTAAATGGCGGCTATCCATGTCTCCAAGATCAAGCATTACAGAATATTCACCGTCTTTAGCTACTGAAAAACTACCAGAATAAACTGCTTGCTGTTGAGATACTCGCTGTGTGCCAGTTGTGGTTGTAACTTCGGCTTCGCGTTTTTCACCTTCTTTTGTATCATTTTTAGATAAAGCAATATTTTGATTACTTGGGTTAAAATAAGTCAAACCATATTGGTGCCATAATAAACCATAGCCTTTATTAGAAACCAAAAATGGAATAGCAATTTGTGAATTCACTTGAATTAACTTTCGAGTACTATTTTTTAAATTATAAAAACCATCTTGAAATTGCCCGAGTCCAAACAAGTATTCATCTTGAGGGGATTCAAAGGCTAGTTCAGCTACAAAACAAGGTTCACCCATAATGGTACTGGGTTTCATCAACCTTGAATTTGCCTTTTCACTAAGGAAAACTTTTCCAGATTTATCGCTATACTGAAGCACTCCTGTTTTTTTATCGAATGCTACTATTATCGCTTTTGTGATGAATTTTAAACTTGTTGCGTCTTCTTTAAATGCAAAACTTGGCAGATTGGGTTTGTTGATAAATACAAACTCTTGAACTTCTTTTGTATTTCCAATTTCATATTGTACTCGTATTGATTTATCCGTAAGAGGAATTATATTTAAAATTCCTTGTGATAAATCTATAGCTAATTTGCCCTTCGTTAAAGTATGTTTTTTATACTGCTGGGCACTAATTGAAGTTGCCAACAAACCTAAAAACAGAATATATACGAGTCTTTGCATGTAATATTATTTTTTATTTTTTTGTCAATTCAAGCATCTTGGAAGCATATCGCTTGCCTAACATTCTATATCCTTCGGCAGAAAAATGAAGATTATCAGCGGCATCAGGACATCCGCTAGATGAAATCACATATGAATTTGGAATTATTTCTGGCAGGGTAGCTATTATTTTATTCATACTCGCACATATCCCGCCTTGATCTGCATGCACAACTTCACCAGCCAATAAAGGTGTAGATTCTGCTTTAAGATTAAGGTCTTTCAATAAATTATCATAAACTACCTTTACCTTTTTAGTCCACAATGTATCATTGGTATTCGATTCGCCTTGATGTAATAATATTCCTTTTATAACACCATCTTTTTGAGCAATTTTAGCCATTTCTACTAATCTCGCATAAGGATTTCCGTCATATTGAGCTACTGTCGATTTTAACCATTGTGGAGACGTGCTCACATAAGACTCATAATTATCCTTGTCGAAAAGTTCTATTTTACAACCACCAACGGCTACATTGATAACACCAACTTTCACATCTTCTGGAAGGTTGGCAATCATTTCTCTTCCAAAATAATCGGCTGGGGTAAGCCCTGTTGTACAGCGACTCAAAGGAGGAACAGCTGTGTACCATTGTCCTTTTTTTCTGTTTAAATTATCACAATCTACCGCTTCTAAAACTTGAAAACGGGCATTCACAATAGTATCTTGAGGTTCAATTTTGGCACTTCCCTCCATATTAGACTGTCCCAAACAGAGATAAATATGAAATTTAGGATTTTGTGCAAATGTATTTGTTCCAAAAAACAATACTGTAACAGTAAACAACAGGCTTAATTTATTTTTCATTTCTTTTAAGTTTAAATTTGTTTTCAATATTTTATAAAATTATTTTTTCATTTACTAAGCAATGTAATAACATTCCCTTTTTTAGTTGGTATATCAACAATCGTAGTTGGTTTAAGTTCGAGCAACATAATAGTAGCTTTTTTAGATATAATAGCCACCGGCGTTTCAGCAACAAAATAAAAAGGATTTGGGTTTTCTCCATTGGCATCCAATAAATCGGCACCCGATTTTTGCTTCATAGTATTAGGCAAACGAAGTCTCAAATTACCACCAAGCTCTGATTTAATAACTAATTTTATTAGTTTGGCATCTTTCCATTGCATTTCGAGGACTTCAAAACCTCCTCTAGTCTTCAACCCATTGACGTTACCATCTTTCCAAACATCGGGTAGAGCAGGAAGCAAATGAATTGCACCATTTGAACTTTGTACAAGCATTTCGGAAATTCCTGAAGTACAACCAAAATTTCCATCAATTTGAAATGGTGGATGCGCATCAAAAAGGTTGTTGTACGTACCTCCTCCACCAGGATTAACACCTAGTGGTGTGAGTTGATTTTGAATGAGTTTATAAGCGTGATTACCATCCTGCAATTTTGCCCACCAATTCACTTTCCAACCCATACTCCAGCCAGTGGAAACATCACCACGCTGAATTAATGTATTTTTGGCTGCTGCAAACAATTCAGGGGTTTTATAAGCCGAAATTTGATTAGAAGGAAATAAACCATACAAATGCGAAATATGTCTATGATTGTCTTTGGGATCATCTATGTCATCAAGCCATTCCTGAAGTTGGTTGTACTGACCAATGTGCATTGGAGCTAGTCGATTCCGTGTTTTTTTGAGCGTTTCTATAAAAGCTGTATCAGTATTTAAAGCTTCTGCAGCACGAATTGTTGTGCTAAAAATGTCAAATACAATTTGATTATCCATTGTAGTACCAGCATCTATCGAAGCTCCTTCAAAGCTTTTTGGTGAATTTTCTGGAGAAATACTTGGACTTACCACTAACCACTTATTTTGTGGGTCTTCTACTAAAAAGTCAACATAAAACTGAGCTGCTCCTTTTATTGCAGGATATACAGAAGCTAGGTATGTTTTATCACCATTATAAAGATAATGTTCCCATAAATGTTGACTCAGCCAACCGCCAGCTTCTGGCCAAGTTCCCCAAAAAGAACCGTCAACAGCACCCGTGACTCGCCAAATATCAGTATTATGATGCGCCACCCAACCCTTGGCTCCATACATTACTTTGGCAGTTTCTTGACCCGTAACAGACAATTCTTTTATCATCTCTAAAAAGGGTTGGTGCAGTTCAGCCAAATTGGTTCTTTCTGCAGGCCAATAGTTCATTTGGGCATTGATATTAATGGTGTATTTACTGTCCCAAGCTGGATTTATATTTTTATTCCAAATACCTTGAAGATTGGCAGGCTGACCTCCTGGTTGTGATGAAGAAATGAGTAAATATCTTCCATATTGAAAATAAAGCGATACTAAACTGGGGTCATTGGTATTTCTGAAATTTTTCAGGCGCTCATCGGTTGGTAAATCTACCGCTGGAGTAGTTCCTAAATCTAATTTCACACGATTAAAATATTTTTGATAAGCAGCTATGTGACTTGTCAATAATTTGTCATACGATTTTGAAAAAGCTTTATTTAAATACTCGGTGGCTCTTTTATTTTCATCACCACTGATGTCTTTATAGTTGTTAAAATTGGTGGCTATCGAAATATAGATGGTAGCAGTAGTTGCATTTTTTATACTAAGTTCCGTGTCTGTTGAAGAAAGTGAACCTCCATCCAATTTGATACGCGTGATACCTTTAAATTTTACCATACCCTTTACAGTTTCGTGATCACTGGTAACACCAAAAATAGTCAGGTCCTTATTTGGGGTAGTGGCAAAAGTTTTTTGTTTTTGAGGAGAGGTATAATCCACCTTGAAAGAGAGGCTGCCTGCCTTGCTTGTAGAAACTCTCATTACAATAACTCTGTCAGTCATTGAAGCAAATGTCTCCCGAGTGTAAGTAACATCTCCCAATGTATAAATGGTTTTTGCAACAGCTTTTTCTATATCAAGTTCTCGATGATAATTGGTATAATTTTCGTGTCCGTCAAAAACTAGATTCAGATTTCCCAAGGGTTGAAACATCTGTCCATGCGATTTCTTTGTAATTATATTTTGATTGGCAAGCTTCTCGGCATCCTTGTGTTTTCCTTCGAATATAAGTTTTCTGATTTCAGGAATAGCTTTCAAAGCTGCAGGATTGTCGTTACGATTTGGACTTCCACTCCAAAGTGAATGCTCATTAAGCTGAATTATTTCTTTGTCCACATTGCCATAAATCATGGCTCCTAAACGCCCATTGCCAATTGGCAGGGCATTTTCCCATATATCACCTGAAGGCTGGTTATACCAGAGTTTTAGATTTTGAGTTTCTTGTGAGTGTACGAGTGAAACCCCTAATAAAAAGATTAATATATATACTTTTTTCATTACAAATAACTGATTTATGTTTATGTAATTTATATTTTCACAAATGTTTTATGTGTTAAATATACACTTAAAAAATTAGAAACAAAATTCATGCCGTAAAACATTTTTACGTGCAAGAATTTTGAAAAAAAATTATTACTTTATTATTTTTTAAAATAACTCTCTTTAGGCCCGAGATAACTTGGTCTTAAACCTCCTGTATTGATTATTATTTTTTCGATTACAACTCCTGGATCTACCATCCAAACTTTTAAATTATGATAACCTGCTTGAGGCACATTTATACTTACTTTAGATTGCCTGGCTTGATCTACTACCGCTTTAGACCATTCGGGAGAATTTATTTTATAATCATTAGGAACATTGGTAACATATTGCGGTTCTTGATCATCAAATGAAACGGCAAATTGAATGTCCTTATTAGGAATAAAATTAAGTAACGGCGAGGTTATCAAAGTAATATCTAGTTTGTCTTTAGAAAATAAATATACAGGATATTCTAGGCAAGGAGCATCTTTTTTGGGCGTTGCTGCAGGAGAATTGGCTGGTGCTGTAGCTCTCATTCCAGACAATGTAAGTCCGTAATCGTCTATTTTAATCCATTTGCGATCACCTTCTTCTTTGTTTTTTGAAAAATGCTCGGCTTCAATAGCAATTAATCCACCACTTTCTACAAATCCTTTTATATTATTGTCTTCAGGATTAAATGCTTGAACACTTAAAGAAACTTCCTTCCCTGCACCTGAAATGGTAATGTTGGCTTGAGTTTTCCCTTTTGGCAATAGGTTTTCATTTAATTTTACCCAAATCCGTTTGTCAGTTTGGTCGATTTTGCCTTTGCTTTCGCTAAAAGTTAGCCAAGGAACATCGGTTTTAATGGTGTATTCAAAAGGGATTTTTCCACTATTAAAAATTTCGATAAACTGCTCTTTATTATTAAAGATATCCAAGTCGGGAAGAATAGCTTTTTCCGAAGAACCTGGCCAACTTTCCTCAGTTCCTGCAATACTTATTCCCATTGATGCTTTGGCTAATGGTTGAACATCCAATAGAGGAACAGCTCTCAAACTATTTTCTCTTGGCGGCATCCAATTATTGTAACCAAGATGGGTTTGATCCATAAAATGATTCCATCTTCCATCAGCATAAATTTGATTGTAATGGTTCATCAGGGTTTTGTCCTGCTTGAAAAGTTCACGGGTTTGCGCTGCCATAACATTAGCACTTACCCGTTTTTGGCTGGCGTATAAATTATTCCTTGCAGCACTATAATACAATTCGTTAACCAAAGCACTAGCTTTAGTTGGAAACAATACTATTTGATAAAAAGCATCTCTTTTTTCTTTGGGCAATTTTGCATAAATAGCTTCGGCTTGTGCAGTGATTTTATTAAAATCAGCTACTACATTTTCGGCTTCTTGGTAATTTATTACACTGTAGGTTTGTGGAGTCAATGATTCTATTTTTCGGCGTCCATTGTATTTGGTATATTTTGATAAAATATCTGCAATTTCATTGGCATACTCATCTCCAAACTCTCTAGCAGCCCATAATTGAGTGTATTCATTTATATTAGAATTTGTCCATTTATTGGTGTCCCAAGCGAGGCTCATAAAATACTCCATAGGCAATTCATATCCCTTGAAATGCCCTACATTTACAATCCAGATCCTGTCGGCTCCGTATTGTTTGGCAAGCGACATTTGGTCCCAAATTTTGGAAATTGGATTCGTGTTTATCCATTCGTAACTGCGTGGTCCCCCGTGGTAATCAAAATGATAATAAACTCCAGAACCGCCAGCTCGCAGGCGTTCTTCAGGCGTTGGTAGTCTTCGGAGATTACCCCAGTTATCATCAGACCAAAGTAGTGTGATATTATCAGGGACTTTCATACCTTCATTGTAATAATCCATAATTTCTTTGTACAAACACCAAGATTGGGGAACTTGGTTAATGTCAGAATTCATTTCTTCGGAAATTATTTTTTGTTGTTTTTTAACTATTCCTTCGACCATCGCAATATTCGACTTTAGGTCGCCTTCCATTTCTGAATCATTAGCTCCACGAAGTCCCAAAGTAACAATACTTTCGTAGTTTTTGTTGCGACGAACACCTTCTCTCCAAAATTTTTCTAAGGTGTCGGTATGTTTTTTATAATTCCAATGTCCTAAAGTGCGGAAGTAGCGTCTATCCCATTCTTGTTGCGCACGAATCATGGGTTCTTGATGAGAAGTGCCCATTACGATACCGTATTCATCGGCTAGCCGGGAATTTTTAGCATCATCTTCGTTAAAGGCATTATTCCACATCGCTGGCCACAGATAATTGGCTTTAATTCTGAGCATTAGTTCAAATACTTTGGAATAAAATTCAGAACCATAATTGGCAACTTCATTACCAATAGGTGGATTTTGGCTGGGTTTTACCATGCCATATTTTTCTTTTATCCAATTGCTCAAAGCGGGAGCTTCGTCGTTTATAAATATACCGCGGTATTTTACACTTGGTGATTGAGTGTGTTTTATTGGTTTTACATAAAGAGCGTCTTTATGAGCAACGGAAACATCTGCCCAGAAATACCAGGGCGAAACACCTATTTGTTGAGATAAATCATATATGCCATAAATAGTTCCTCGTTTGTCGTTTCCTACAATTACAAGAGCTTTATCAATTCCTGGAAAAGGATTATCTACCGTTTGAATGGTGTAAGCCTCCCATTTGCCTACTATATCTTTAATATCAATTTTTTTGCTTTTTACTAACTTGTCAATGATTGGACTTTTCCCATAAGTACCTACTATTACAATTTGCTTGTTATTGGGTAATTTATCAAAAACTATATTTGGAGGAAAATTTGTGACCTTTTTAATATCGGATTGCAAGTCTTTTAATGCTCTTAGTACTCCAGGATAATCGTTTGTGCCAATGAATAGTGGGCTTGATTTGCCTGTTGCAGAAAGTGTGAAGAAATTTTTACCTACAATAGTTGATATATAGGATGGTTCTCCGATTGCCGATGCCGTTGTTGGCAGGAATATTGCCACCAAGAAACCAACCAAAAAGCGAAAACTCGGGTGAAAAAATGAACAATTTATAGTTTTAAAAAACATGAGAATAATATTTTAATTAAAAATAGATATATGCGTATTAAATCTTATAAAATTATTAAAAAAATAAATTATCAATAATATTGGATATAGATATATCGTTATTAATTGACTTATACTTTGTTAAAGAGTAATTTAATTAGAATCAAAAAGCATGTTTATAATAAAAAAAGCAAAGAGATTAAATAACAACAATTTATTAATAAGTTATATAGGCTTTATTGATATTACTTGAAAAAATATACCAAAAAAAGTCGGGAGTAACCAGCTCCCGACTTTGGTAAAAAAAACAACCTATTAACTAAAAATTCAAAATTATTGTGCATAAATTTCTATTTTAAAACTTATTTCACAATTTAATTTGACAATCTTTATGAATTTTATAACACAAAAATTGCTAATAAAACACCTATGTCAAAACAAGTTTGACACAGGTATTTTTACATTATACTAATTATAACTTGTAGACAACGAACGTGCACCATGAATACGAATTTGCATGAAAGTACCGGATTTTGTTCAGGTCTGAGCAATTTCAACCCCAGCAAGACTCCCTTGTAAAGTTTGTGGAATATTAGAAGACCACACATCTCCTAATGTCGATCCGTTAATAGAAGCAACCGAACCAGTAACCGCTACTTTTCTTTGGGTACCATATCCAATTATTACTAATTCTTTTAAATTATTTGATTCCTCTAATAGCGCAATATTAATTTTAGATTGACCTTTCACAGCAAATTCTTGAGTTATAAACCCCTAAAACTTTATATTAATACTGCATAGGCTGGTACATTATTAATGGAATACTTTCCATCAATATTTGCAGAAACACCATTTTTTCCTCCTATAAGAGAATTATTTACTCCTGGAATTAATCCCTATGCATCGAAAACTATTCCTGACACTATCGTATAGTCATTTGCCACTACAAAAACATAAACAAAAGAAGTTAGAACCCCAGATGTTTAAAATGTTTTGATTTGCTTAAATAACTAAAAAGTTAGTCATAAATAAATTGATTAACTTGGTTAATTAGTTTTGTGTTAAATTATGCTTGTAATTACAATTCCCTTCAAAAAGATTAAATAATAATTCACTTGAACAAATATAAATAAAAAAATTATATACACAACCGATTGTGTAAATTATTTTTATTAATATCAAAAAAAAAAAAACGTTAATTTAAAATATACCCTAATAAATACGTAAAATAATATTGAATGTATATTTATTAAACTATATTTTAATTATTTATAATCGAATAAATTGCTACTACCTTACCTTTTAGAAATTAAAAAAGCCTTGAAAAATCAATTTCAAGGCTTTGTTATAATCTTGTAATGTATTTATTTATTCAAATACTGAACGGTTGCAATTACACCATCCATTTGTGCCAAAGCAAACATTCGACCGTGAAAAGAATAGCCTGGATTGTATCCTTTGTCTTCATCGCCCAACATCATTCGACCGTGATCGACACGCATTGGTAATTTTGGGTTTTCTGCTTCAAATATGGTAACTAACTCTATTAAATGTCCACGACCTTCAAGATGTGAAGCCTCAATAAAATTGCCTCCTTCTAAAGTTTCTGTACTTCTTAGATGCACAAAATGAGTACGAGAAGCAAATTTTCGTGCCAACTCAGGAACATTATTCAGGATTCCAGTGCTCAATGAACCTGCACAAAAAGTCAATCCGTTGTGTGGATTATCAACAGCATTCAAAATCCATTGAATATCTTCCTCATTAGTAACGATACGTGGTAATCCAAGCATTTGAAACGGTGGATCATCAGGATGAATACACATATTTATATCGTATTGTTCACAAACAGGCATAATACGGTTTAAAAAATAACACAAGTTTTCGCGTAATTCATTTTTATCAATGTTGTCATAAACAGCAAGCAACCTGTTGAAAATAGCCACAGGGTTTTGGTCTCCAGCTTTTATGTTTCCATTGATAAATCCTTGTGTTTTTACAATAATAGTATCTATCAATTGTGCTTTTTCTTCTTCGGAAATACTTTTATCTAGTTCATATACTTTTTTGAGTTCTTCGCTAGTGTATTCTTTGTCGGCATCTTTTCGATTAAGAATTAAGATGTCAAAATAGGCAAATTTGATTTTATCAAAATACAAAGTCGAAGTTCCATCTTCCAATTTATAATCTAAATCAGTTCGGATCCAATCGATCACTGGCATAAAATTATAACAGATTGTTTTCAAGCCACATTTTCCAAGATTTTCAAGACTTACAATATAGTTATCAATAAGTTGGTCTCTATTGGGCGCATTGTTTTTTATACCTTCACTTACAGGAAGACTTTCTATAACCGACCAACGCAATCCAGATGCTTCGATATAATTTTTTAAATCAAGAATAGCTTCTTCTGACCAGATTTCACCATTAGGAACATCATGCAATGCCGAAACGATGCCTTCAACCCCAATTTCCCGAAGCATAGATAAAGCTATTTTATCCTTTTTGCCAAACCATCTCCATGTTTTTTCCATAATTAAACTCCGCTAAAAGCACTAAAACCACCATCTACTGGCAATACCACTCCTGTTATAAAACTGGCCGCATCGCTACACAAAAACTGAACAGTTCCGTTTAATTCTGCTATATCTCCAAAACGTCCCATTGGTGTTTTGGCCAATACTTTTTTACTTCTATCCGTAAGCGAACCATCAGGATTAATAAGTACTGCACGATTCTGATCTCCAATAAAAAATCCAGGTGCCAATGCATTTACACGAATGCCATCACCATATTTCAATGCCATTTCAGTAGCCAACCATTGTGTAAAGTTGCTAATTCCAGTTTTCGCAACTGAGTACCCTGGTACACGAGTTATTGCTGAATAAGCAGCCATTGAAGACATGTTGATAATACTACCGCTTTTTTGTTTCGACATCACTCGTCCAAATACCATACTTGGAAAAACGGTTCCGTTTAAGTTTAGGTTGGTTACTTTGTCCCAATCGCTAATTTTCATATCAAAAAACTCTTGATCAGGCATCAATGTTGCTCCGGGAAGATTTCCACCTGCAATATTCAATAATATATCAATTCGGCCCCATTTTGCCAATACTTCTTTCGATACATTTTCTAGACTTTCCATATCAAGCACATTGCCAACAACTCCTATTACATCACTCCCAAAAACGGCAAGTTCAGCTACCCTTTTATTTAGGTTTTCTTCGTGAATATCGATGGCTACTACTTTTGCTCCTGCTTGCAGAAAACTTTTGGCTATACTTCCTCCCAAAACTCCACCAGCTCCAGTAATTATAGCTATTTTTCCTTGAATACTAAATGCATCATTCATAATTGTTTGTTTTAAAAATTTACCAAACAAATTTAAGTATAAGTAAAACTAAATATATTTCCTAAATTTGCACATACTAATTCTATTTTTGCAATTTAAAGCTAATTGATATGAAAACAATAATGAACGAACGACTTCTTATTTCGGAGTTCGCCCCACTCAATGTCCGTTTTTATGATTACAATCATTTTACCTATCCCTTGCATTTTCATTCGGAATATGAGATCATTTATATTAAAGAAAGTACAGGAACTCGGTTTGTAGGAAACAGTATAACAAGATATGAAGCTGGCGATATTCTGCTTATTGGTAGTAATTTACCACACTTTTTGAAAAGTGATGAGGTGTATCATTCAGGCAATAATGATTTAAGGGTAAAAGGCACCATAATTCAGTTTGAAAAAGATTTTATGTATTATGCCGTAAACAATTATCCGCATTTTATTAAAATAAAAAATCTGCTTCAAGAATCGCAAAGAGGGATTTATTTTGCTCGAGGTCACTTTCTAAAATTGCAGGATTTATTAGAGAAAGTACCTTTAGAAAACGGTTTAAATCAACTGATGCTTTTCTTAGAAATTTTAAAAGAAATGTCAGAAACAGATAACCGACAAATTATTTCGACAACTGATTTTGTTAATGAAACGATTTATGATACTGCAAGAATTGATAAAGTAATTTCCTTTTTGAATAAAAACTATACCCGAAATATTAGCCTTGAAGAAATTGCTTCTTTTGCTGCGATGAATACTGCTGCTTTTTGTCGTTATTTTAAAAGTAAAACAGGCAAATCTTTCAAAAACTACATTTTAGATATGCGGATTGGTTTTGCGTGTAAACTATTGCTGATGGAAGATATCGGTATTTCGCAGTTAAGCAGCAAATGTGGTTTTGAAACGATATCCCATTTCAATAAAACATTCAAAAAAAACACAGGTCATGTTCCATCTTTATATAGAAAAATGATGCTCAGTCGGTAATGATTGAAATAAAAAAAACCTGAAAAATTGACTTTTCAGGTTTTTATAACTACTAACCTAATTTAAAAAACCAAATCATTTTAAATTATTTCGTACCTAAACAAAAATTTTGTTTAGTGTTTTTTTATTTTTTTACAGAGAATTTAAACGTTGTTTTTGTTTTATAATTCTCTCCCGGATTTAATATTGTGGTAGGGAAATCTTTTTGATTTGGCGAATCTGGATAATGTTGCGTTTCAAGACACAAACCTGTTCTGTAAGCGTAAGTTCCGCCATTTCGCATTGGTAATTTTCCATCTAAGAAGTTTCCTGTGTAAAGTTGGATTCCCGGTTGATCAGAATAAACTTCAAGTAATCTTCCACTTGGAGCATTATAGGCAGAAGCTACAAAACGGTAACCTTTGTCTTGATTATTTAAAACCCAGCAATGGTCATATCCTAATCCTTTTTTCAATTGATCATCGGTAACATTAATATCTTTTTCGATTACTTTTGGTTTTCTGAAATCGAATGGAGTATTAGTTACATCCATCAATTTTCCTGTTGGAATTAAATCCGCATCTACAGGAACTAATTTATCTGCATCGATAGTGATTTCGTCTTTCAAAATGGTTTTTGTAAAATCGGCTCCCAAGTTGAAATACGAATGTTGAGTCAAGTTTACAACCGTTTTCTTATCAGTCGTTGCTTCGTAAAGCACGTCTAAAGAGTTGTCATTATTCAACGTATAAGTCACAAAAACAGTTAAGTTTCCAGGATAACCTTCTTCTAAATCTTTACTGATATACTTTAATTTTAAAACAGCATTATCTCCACCTTTGGCTTCTTCAGCAGTCCAAATCACTCTGTGAAAACCTTCCGGTCCACCGTGTAAAGCGTTAGCTCCATTGTTGGTTGCCAATTGATATTCTTTGCCATCAAGAGTAAATTTTCCTTTTGCAATTCGGTTTCCATATCTTCCGATAAGGGCTCCAAAATAAGGATTAGCTTTAGTATATTGCTCTAAA
This sequence comes from Flavobacterium franklandianum, assembly GCF_007097365.1. Lineage (GTDB taxonomy): Bacteria > Bacteroidota > Bacteroidia > Flavobacteriales > Flavobacteriaceae > Flavobacterium > Flavobacterium franklandianum. Next base: position 363,114 of record NZ_VJZR01000003.1, on the reverse strand, counting down.
TTGTTAAAACCAATTGCCACTTCTTCAGAAACACCTGCTTTGTTAGGCACTTTCAATGAAGTTATAATTCCACCATAAGTCATGATATTGACTTCCATTCCTTTTTGGTTTTTCAATGTATAAACATCTACTTTTTGACCTGAAGGAGTTGTTCCGAATTCTTTTTTTTCTATAGACACGCTATCCGTTTTTGGAGTTGTATTTTCTTGTTTTTCGTCTTTTTTTGCATCCTTACATTGCACAGTAAGAAAAGCTAAACTTAGTAAGGAAAATCCATAAATACAACGTTTTAATACATTCATAATTTGTGTTTTTTTTTGTTAATTATTAATAGTTTGAAAGTTTGAATGTCAAAAAACGCATTGTCATAGACATTCAAACTTTCAATTTTTTTATTTACAAACCGTGTTGGAAAATGTGAAAATAAGCTTCATTTGCATTCAAAGTATCTTTGAAGTTACGAATGGTTGTTTGATTGTCAATTACAACCAATTCGATTCCTGCAATATCGGCAAAATCTTCCATAAATTCAGTAGTTACCGCTTGGCTATAAACCGTGTGATGCGCTCCACCTGCAAGAATCCAAGCAGTTGCAGCGATGTCAAGGTTTGGTTTACAATCCCACAATACACGCGCTACAGGTAATTTTGGTAATTCAGCCATTGGTTTTACGGCAACAACTTCGTTTACGATCAAACGGAAACGAGTTCCCATATCGACTAAAGATACATTGATAGCTTCGCCAGCAGGAGAATTAAACACCAAACGAGCTGGGTCTTCTTTACCTCCAATTCCTAACGGATGTACTTCGCAAGATGGTTTTCCGTCAGCAATTGATGGACAAATTTCAAGCATATGTGAACCCAAAACATAAGATTTTTGAGGTGTAAAATGATACGTGTAATCTTCCATAAAAGAAGTTCCTCCTTCAAGACCAACATTCATTACTTTCAAAACTCTTACCATAGCTGCAGTTTTCCAGTCTCCTTCACCACCAAAACCATAACCATCGGCCATAAGACGTTGAGTTGCAATTCCTGGTAATTGTTTCCAAGCACCCAAATTTTCGAAAGTATCTGTAAATGCTCCGAAACCACCTTCTTCAAGGAAAGCTCTTAGTCCCAATTCAATTTTTGCTGCATCGGCTAATGAATGTCTTTTGGCCCCACCTTCTTTTAAATCGTCGGTTAAGCTATAAGAAGCTTCGTAAACAGCCAATAAATCGTTCAATTGTTGGTCAGTAACTTTATCAATATGTTTGGTCACATCCGAAGAATCGAAACCATTTACTGAAACGCCAAAACGAATTTGAGCTTCTACTTTATCGCCTTCGGTAACGGCTACTTCACGCATATTATCACCAATACGAGCTACTTTTAGGTTTTGCAATTCATTCCAACCCAAAGCTACTCTTGTCCAGTTTCCTAATTTGGTTTGAACGCGTTCGTCTTCCCAATGTCCAACAATTACTTTGCGTTTTTTGCGCATTCTAGACATAATGAAACCAAATTCTCTGTCTCCGTGAGCCGATTGATTTAAGTTCATAAAGTCCATATCGATAGAACTCCAAGGAATTTCAGCATTGAATTGTGTGTGCAAATGACACAAAGGTTTGTTCAAAATACTCAATCCACCAATCCACATTTTGGCTGGTGAAAAAGTGTGCATCCAAGCTACAATACCAATACAGTTTTTGTTGGAATTGGCTTCTAAACATACATTTAGGATTTGAGCAGGAGATTTTACCACATCTTTGTACACCAATTTTACAGGTATTTTTGAAGATGCGTCCAATCCTTTTGCAATTATTTGCGAATGTTCTGCAACTTTTCTTAGTGTTTCTTCACCGTATAACTCTTGGCTTCCTACTACAAACCAAATTTCTTTTTGGGCAATATTTATCATTATATATTTTTTAATTATTTAATCTTTTATCTATTCAATCTAAAATCTGAATTCTGCAACCTGAAATCTGCAATCTGACTACTGACCGTAATACGAATCTTTTCCGTGCTTGCGTTCGTAATGTTTTTTGATTAGAGAATCTTTCAATCTTGGAGCATTTGGATTTATCAATAAAGTTAGATGTGCCATTTCAGCTACAACTTCTAGAACTTTACTATTATAAACTGCTTTTGCGGCATTTTTTCCCCAAGCAAATGGCCCGTGATTTCCAATAAGAATCATCTCAACTTCTTCATAAGAAAGTCCTTTTTCTTTGAAACAATCCAAAATCTGGATTCCCGTATTGTGTTCGTAATTCCCTTCGATAAGTGCATCACTCATTGGGGTGGCACAAGGAATATCGGCTGTTAAATGATCTGCGTGAGTGGTTCCAAAAATTGGAATGTCTCTTTGCGATTGCGCCCAAGCTACAGAATAAGTAGCATGAGTGTGGGCAACACCACCAATATTTGGCCAGTTTTTGTATAAATAGGCGTGCGTTTTCGTGTCTGATGAAGGTCGTTTTGTTCCTTCGATAATGTTGTTGTCGAAGTCAACAATCACAATATCTTCGGGTTTCAAATCTTCGTATGGAACACCGCTAGGTTTGATGGCAAAAACACCATTTTCTCTGTCAACAGCACTGACGTTTCCAAAAGTGTAAACCACTAATTTCAAGGCGTTCAGTTCCATATTGGCCTCGTAGCATTCTTGTTTTAAAGCTGCATATTTTGAACTCATTCTGCTGTTTTTATTTTGTTATACTTTCAATAAATTGAGCTAAATCAGAATAAGAATCCATCAATTCTTGATAGGCTTCTATTTTGTCTGATTCTGGAAAATATTCGCTTTCAAAATCGCTTCCCATTTTTTTGCTGGCTTCAATCACATTTGGATAAATTCCAGCGGCAACGGCTGCATAAATCGCTGCTCCCAACGCTGGTGCTTGATCTGAAGCGGCTACTTTGATAGGTTTATTCAACACATTCGCTAAAGTTTGCATAATAAATGGTGATTTTCTGGCCACGCCTCCAATACCAATTACGCTGTCAATGCGAACGCCTTCTTCTTCGAAACGGTCCACGATTTTTTTAGAACCAAAACAAATAGAATTGATTAAAGCTTTGAAAAGATGTGGTGCTTTTGTTCCCAATGAAATATTGGAAATAGCACTTTTCAATCCTTGATTAGCATCTGGAGTTCGTCGTCCGTTTACCCAATCCAAGGCAGTAGGAATACTTTCCGACAACGGAATGGCTTCGGCTTGTTGCGTTAAAGTCTTGATGAAATTAGACTCCACTTCCGCTTTTAATTGTACTTTTTGTTCGTCAGATAATAGGTTAGAAGTATAAACCAAATTATCTAAAGGCCAAGAAAGCGTTTCTTTGAACCAAGCCAAAACATCGCCAAAAGCGGATTGTCCCGCCTCTAAACCAATGTAGCCTGGAATAACCGAACCATCCACTTGTCCGCAAATTCCTTTTACGGTTTTTGTTCCAATTATTTCTTTGGTAGAAACCAAAATATCGCAAGTTGAGGTTCCCATAACGCGAACTAAAGTGTTCTCGTCGATTTTAGCTCCAACAGCTCCAGAATGCGCGTCGAAAGTTCCAACGGCAATTATGGTGTCTGTTGTAAGTCCTAATCGGGTTGCCCATTCCTGATTTAAATTTCCAGCAACTACATCTGAAGTATAGGTTTCGTCGTATAAGTTTCCGCGAAGTGTTGCCAAATACGGATCTAATTTTTCTAAAAATTCTACTGGAGGCAAACCATTCCAGTCTTCGTGCCACATTGCTTTATGTCCAGCTGCGCAACGACTTCTTTTGAAAGATTTTAAATCTTTGTCGTCAATCAACAAATACGTCATCAAATCGCAATGTTCCATCCAAGTGTGGGCTGCGTTTTTAACCGCTTCGTCTTCACGAGCTACGTGCAAAATTTTGGCCCAAAACCATTCAGATGAATAGATTCCGCCTTCGTATTTGGTGAAATTTTCTCCACCCCAATTGGCAGATAATTCATTGATTTCGTTGGCTTCGTTTATGGCTGTATGATCTTTCCAAAGCACCATCATCGCATTTGGGTTGTGTTCAAAACCTTTTGTCAAAGCAAGCGGAGTACCGTCTGCAGTAACTGGAATTGGAGATGAACCTGTGGTGTCGATACAAATACTTTTTATTTGTGAAGGATCCACTTTTCCAGCGGCAACCACTGCTTTTATTGTAGATTCCAAGCCTTCGATATGATCCAAAGGATGTTGACGAAATTGATTTATCGATGCGTTGCAATATTCTTTGTTTCCCCATCTTTTGTAATGACAAACATCGGATGCCAACTCTTGACCATTCTCTGTGTCGATTAAAACGGCACGAACTGAGTCTGAACCATAGTCTAATCCTATAACGTAATTTTTCATTCTTAATACTTTAAATTGCAAAGACAAATGTACTCTATTTATTTTTTAAGTGTACTATAAACACTTAACTAAATTTAGCTATCTCATTTTTATCAAAACTTCAATAAATCAGGTGTTTTAGAGTATAAACAAACACATATGATTGTCTTTATTTTATTCTACTGATTTTAGTTTAACTTTAATTTCAAAACAGTCACAGAATAGGCTGGCAAACTCACTGAAACGTTGTCGCCTTTCAATTTAATTTCGCTTTCCGTTGGACTAATTTTATTTGGAAATTCAAAAGAATTTACGTCATCTAAATTCGCACTTGTAAGTGTTGTAACTATCCCTCTGGATTGTAATTTATTTCCTTTTAAATCGATAGTAACCTCTTGTGCTTTTGCTGCAGCATTCACTAATTTTACAATAATTTCTTTAGAATTTACATCTTTTACGGCTGATGCAAACAAATCATTTTGTCCAATTACTGTTTTCCCATCTTTGGTAATCGCCAATAAATCGGTTCCTTTATTAGTTGCAAATATTTTTTGCACCTGATAATTTGCTGAACCATACGCTTCTAAATTATTGAACCAAATCATATCTGGTGTCCATTGCCAAGCTTCTGCGTGAGCCATCAAAGGTGCATAAGACGTCAAGTGAACTACTTCGGCATTTCGTTCTAAACCAGTCATAAAAGCCGCTTCTGAGAAAGCACATTCCCAATTATTTTTGTTGTCAGGACTTGCTATCGCTACACTTTGTGCAGCATATTCTCCGGCAAATACTTTTGGCCCTTTTCGGTCGTAATTATCATAGCGAGTAACATTATCCCTGAACCATTTTGGGTTTTTATAATAATGTTCGTCCACGATTTCAGCATTCAGTTTTTTAAGTTCTTTCGTTCCATATTCGAAATAGTCGCCGTCAGGAAATGGCCCAGCTCCAGAAACAATAGTCATTGCAGGATATTTGGCTTTAATGGCTTTTTCGAAAACTTTGTATCTTTCGATATATTCTGGGCCCCATTGTTCGTTTCCAACACCAATTAATTTTAAATTGAAAGGTTTTGGATGTCCCATTTCAGATCTAATTCTACCCCAAGGAGTATCCGCTGAACCATTCGCAAATTCGATTAAGTCTAAAGCATCTTGCACATAAGGATTCAATTCATCCATAGGAACTAATTCGCCCGTATTGAATTGACAAGCCATTCCGCAACTCAAAATTGGTAAAGGAGATGCTCCAATATCTTCGGCAAGTTGGAAATATTCGAAAAATCCTAAACCAAAAGTTTGAAAATAATCAGGTGCTGGTTTGTGGTCAAACTCCGTATTCCATCGGTTGATTAATGTTTCTCTTTTGTCCACATCACCAACGGTTTTTTTCCACTGGTACCGTTGTGCCAACGTTCTTCCTTCGACAATGCAACCACCAGGAAATCTCAAAAATCCAGGTTTCATATCATATAAAAGTTGCACAATATCTTTTCGTAACCCATTTTTTCTGTTGTTCCAAGTGTCTTGTGGGAACAACGAAATCATATCCAAATCGATCGTTCCTGCACCTACGAAAGTGATTTTTAATTTGGCTTTTGCTTCGGTTTGGGTAGCCGTGAACTGGGCTGTATAATTCTGCCAATCGTTTGATGTTGGAACAATACTAGTTTCGCCTAGGACTTTTTTGTCTTTATCAATAAATTGAATATTAATTTTTTTGATGGCTCCGTCGTGATTAGAAGCTTTTAAAGATATATTGTATTTCGCGTCTTTTTTGATTCCCATACCACGAAATCCTTCATTTATCAGTTCGTAACCTTTGTCATCCTTAATGATAACTCTCAAAAAATTGGGATTGGTTTTATTTTCCAATACTTTGACAGTAGTTGCAATTCCTGATTGCTTGTTGAAAGAATGTCTGTCGCTATTGGGTTGATTCCAACCCATAAGTGGATTTTCAAATTCGAAAGAGCGGTTTTTAACCATTTCAGCATACAAACCACCATCGGCAGCAAAGTTGATATCTTCAAAAAAGACACCATACATTGTGGGTTGAATTTTTGCAATGGTTTTGACGGTATTCACTTCCAAAGTTGTTTTTTGGGCATTGGCAAGAAAACTGGCGAACAATAATCCGCAAAGACTAATATTTGTAATTAGGTTATTTTTCATTTTTTATTTAGTTTAAATTCGAACTTTACTTTTGATTGTTTTTCGGTTTTTTTTATTTTAAAGATTCTACAACAGGCCATAAATCGGCATCCCATTGCAACTGTTTTATTTGCAAAACAGGTCTTCCTTTTTGTTTGGCATCATAAGCGTGATAAACAATGTAATCTTTCCCGTCAAAAGTATAAGTGCTGTTGTGACCTGCACCAAACCAATTTTGATTCCCTTGAATGAGTAACGTTCCTCCTCCTTCGTTCAAAAGTTTCCCTTCCTTATCTACATAAGGACCTGTGATTTTTTTGGATCTACCAACCACCACTTTGTACGTACTTTTTTCTCCACGACAACACAAATCCCAAGATAAAAATTGATAATAATAATCGTTCTTTTTAAAAACAAAAGGTGCTTCAAGTGCTCCATCTCCTGGATCAGTATCTGCTAATTCGAAGGTTCTTTTGCGTTTTGCTATGGTAAACCATTCCTCTGGTTGCGCAATTGATATTAAATCGGAATTCAATTTAACCATTTTTAAACCTTCCCAAAAAGAGCCGAAAGCCAGCCAAGGTGTGTTGTTTTCGTCGAAAGTTAAATTAGGATCAATGGCATTCCAAAGGTCCCGATTGGGTATGGATTGAATGACAATTCCCTGATCGACCCATTTGTAAGCGGGGTCTTTTGGGTCTAAAGTGGTATTGATCGTCACGCCAATCGCCGAAGTATTTTTGGCGAAAGCCGAAACGGAATAATACAAATAATACATATTGTTATGAAAAGAAATATCTGGAGCCCAAATATGATTGTCGAAATCAGAAACTACTTGATTCACCCAAAGAGGTTTTTCTGGGAATATGGCGGGTTCCTTGTTCCAATTTTTTAAATCTTTAGAACTGAAAACGCTGATACCTTTTCCGGTACAATATAAATAATAGGTATCTTTTTGTTTAATCATTACAGGATCATGAACTGAAATATCCTGAGCCGAAGAAAAAAACGACATCAATAGTGCTAGAAAAGAGAATGCTTTTTGAAAGTTTTTAGAAAATTTCATATCAGTTTGAGTTTTATTTTTGGATTCCTTCCGAAGTCATAATTACACGTTTCATAGTTCCATCTGAATTATAATACAATCTATCAACGCAAACCGATCTTCTGAAACTACCACCATTAGGTTGAGTACTCCCATTGTGATAAATAAAATAAGGAACCCCTTTGAAATCAATTATGGATTGGTGGTTTGTGTTTGAATTTCCTGCAATTTCATTCAAGATTCCTTTGTATTCCCAAGGTCCGTTAATGGATTTGCTCATAGCGTAGGCAATTTTTTCAGGAAACTCATAGGCATACGATAAATAATACCAATCCTTATGCTTGTGAATCCAAGGTGCTTCGGTAAAATTAGGCAAGCTGATCGTTTGAATTGGCCCGTCTAATTCGATCATGTTTTCTTTTAGTTTCGCATAATGACAAACTGTGTTTCCCCAAAAAAGATAGGCTTGACCGTCATCGTCAATCAGTACTGTTGGATCTATATCGTCCCAGTCGATTTTAGTTTGTGTGGTCATATCATTAGTAACAATTGCTTTCCCTAAAGCATCTTTAAATGGTCCCGTTGGACTGTCGGAAACGGCAATACCTATAGCTTTTCCGTTGATGGTTCCGTGCGAAACGGTAACGTACCAATAAAATTTTCCGTTGCGTTCGATGACTTGTGCTGCCCAAGCATCACCTTTTGCCCAAGCAAAATCTGTTACTTTTAACGGAATAGGATGTTCTTGCCAATTTACCATATCGGATGAAGAATACACCAGCCATTCGTTCATTTTATAAAAATTGAAATCATTGGGCGCTTCGTCGTGACCTGCATAAAGATATACTTTGTCTTTGTAAACCAAAGCCGCAGGATCGCCCGTGAATTTGTCTTTTATGATTGGGTTATTGTTTTGAACCACTTTACCATTGGCAGAAGCCTTTATTTCATCTGGCTTTATAGTTTTGCAAGAAGAAATAAGAATAAAAACAGATAGAATTAAGAATGTGTTTTTCATGTATTTTATGGTTTTTGAAAACCAATTTTTTAATAAAAATGCTCTTCCTAAAAGAAGAAAGAGCATTTTTTCTAACTAACTAACTAACTAACTAACTATTAAAAAAAATCAATTTATTTTTTTGCCCCAAATAGGAACTCCTGCTGTGGTAAGCCCCGAATAGGTTAGTGTAACCACTCTGGTAGCGGCTTCCCAATCCCAAGCGTCGCTAACTTTGCATTTTATACCATTTACGGTAAGTGTTTTGTTGGTGCTGTCATAGGACCAAGTTCCTGTAGCTGCACCGCTCACTTTTTTGTCAGCAGTCAAATATATTGTAGCTGATTTTTGAATAACGGCATATTGATAATTCACTGTAATTTGTTCCCAAGTTCCAATGAAAGAGGCATCAGTAATAGTAGTTTCTGGCACCGCTGCAAATCGTTCAGGATCGACTACAGGCCAACCGTCTTCTGTCCATTTTATGGCTCGAACGTGACCCATCATAAGAGCATTCGACGCATTGACACCTGGTACATCTTTTGGCAATCGCGCCTGAGATGCGTAATACCATTGTTTGGTGTCTGGATTTTGAAACACAGCACAATGCGAAAATCCAACCCATCCTGTGTGACCATTAAATCCATAAGGATGTGTAAGCATTGGCCAACAATCGGCACCATTGGTAACATTGGCACCATTGATTCCTAAGAAAGGCCCAGTAATACTTTTGGAGCGGCAAACTCTAGTGTTATAAGGAACATCAAGTCCGTCATAAGCTAAGAAAAGATAATAATATTGAGTATCTGGATTGTATATAATCTCTGGTCCTTCGGAAGCTTGCCAACGACTTGTTGCACTTCGCGATGCGATTCGAGTTCCATAATCGGTAAGTGTTTTTAATTGATCCGGTTTTCCAGTAGTTGGATTCAATTTCAAAGCTGCAATACCGGAGTGCCAAGAACCATAAATTAAATACTGATCACTTTCAGGAGTGATGACTAGTGTTGGATCAATGGCATTAAATTTGAAATAAGCATTTTCCCAATTTCTACTACCTGCAAAAGAATAGGGTTTTAATCCATCCGGTTCAGAACATACCACCATTCCTTTGTCAACCCAAACATTTGTGGCTAAATCGTCTGATTCTGCCAATCCTATAAAGGCTCTTTCTGACCACGAGGTCTCAAAACTGGTTCCCGTAATCGGTTCATCAACTACAATACTGTAATACATGCGGTATTTACTTCCCACTTTTTTGATGTAGGGAGCCCAATACCCGTATCTTGGATTTGTGATTTCTGGTAAGGCAGGAGTCATTCGCGCTCTTTTATTGTTCAAAGAATCTTTTACCCAAGCTGGTGCTGTTACCATTGCCGATCCCATATATTCCCATGTAACAAGGTCTTTGGAGCGTCTATAAGGAAAATGTCCGTGACCGTCATGGGCATTTCCATAGGAAGCATCAGTTTGATACATGTAATAATATTCTCCACATTTTTCTACTGAAGGATCATGAACGTTGGCTAAATTCCATTGTGAATTAGTACTCCAAGAAGCTATAGATATGTAATTATCCGAATAAGTAGGCCCAGCAAATGTTGAAACAACTGGTGGAACCACAACTGGCGGAACTACAACTGGTGGAACGGGTGTTGGAGTATCATCTCCAGAACAACTACTAACTGCTATAGCCAATAAAAACAGTACCAAATAAGGCACTAATTTTAAAATGGAATTTGATTTTTTCATTTGATATTTCTTATTTTCCTTCTAAAGTTACAACAGAAAAAGGAGGAATTACAACTTCTAGTTTCCCTTTTTTAATTTGGAATCCTTTGAAAACTGCAGGTTGAATTTTTGTTGGATTATCAAAAGTATTGTGATCTTGTAATTTTGATGACGTAACAATCACACCTGATACCGATTTGATTCCAAGTTCATTAAGGTCAATTTCTATGGTATTTGGTTTTTTAGAGTCAACATTTACTAACGAAATATGCACCAATCCATTCTTGTCTTTTGATGCCGAAGCGGATAAAGCAGGAAGTGATTCGCCATTAAAGGTGTATGACGGTGAGTTGATTGTAAGTGGCAATAATTTTGCATCCTGATGCACGCTGTACATTTGCATTATATAATAAGTTGGTGTCAACAACATTTTGGTTTTATCAGTAAGAATAACCGCTTGTAACACATTGACACATTGTGCTAAATTAGCCATACGAACTCTCTCGGCATGATTATTAAAAACATTAAGGGTTGCTCCTGCCAAAACAGCGTCTCTCATGGTGTTTTGTTGGTATAAAAAGCCAGGGTTACTTCCTTTTTCAACTTCATACCAGCCTCCCCATTCATCTACAACCAAAGCAATCTTTTTATTTGGATCGTATTTGTCCATAATGGCAGAATGTTTAGTAACCAATTCTTCCATTTTTAAAGCTTGCTTCATGGTTTTGAAATAAAGATCTTCATCAAAATCGACACCATCGCCTTTCTTGGCCCAATCGATTACAGAATAATGATGCAAGGCTACTCCGCCAAGCATTTGATTGGGAATGTTTTTCATTAAGGTTTCAGTCCAATTATAATCATCACTACTTGCGCCAGAAGCTACACGCATCAAACCTCCTGAGTTAGACCAATCCGACATAAATGTAGCATATTTACGGTATTCGCCGGCATAATAATCGGCTGTCATGTTTCCACCACAACCCCAAGCTTCGTTACCTACTCCCCATATTTTAACTTTCCAAGGTTCTTTTCTACCGTTTTTTACACGCAAATCACTCATTGGACTTTTTCCATTAAAATTCACATATTGTACCCAATCTGCCATTTCTTGAACCGTTCCACTACCCATGTTTCCAGCCAAATAAGGCTCGGTACCTAATAGTTCACATAAGTTTAAGAAATCGTGGGTTCCAAAACTATTGTCTTCGGTAACGCCACCCCACCATTGGTTTACAATTGTTGGTCTGTTTTCTTTTGGTCCAATACCATCTTTCCAGTGATACGTATCTGCAAAACATCCGCCTGGCCAACGTAGGTTTGGGATTTTTAATTCTTTAAGTGCTTTAATAATATCATTACGCACCCCATTTGTATTGGGTATTTTTGAAGTGTCTCCAACAAAAAATCCGCCATAAATACATCTACCCAAATGCTCGGCAAAGTGTCCGTAGATATTTTTATTGATTATTGGTGCACTTTCACTGTTTTTTATGGTAACTACTGTAGTTTCTTTTTGTGAAAAAATACTTTGACTACTAAGAAGGATAACGGATACTAATACTATTATTTTTTTCATGTGTTCTATTTATTGTTTTTTATTGGTCACACCTGTCTGCCGACAGGCAGGTGTAATTGCTTCGCCTATTCGCAAAAGCTCGGGTCGCACATCATCATTGATGTTTGTAACCAATTTATGCATATGATCATTTCATAATTACTTTAAGTTAAATATCACAAGGTAAGCTTTTAAAAACTTACCTCATGATACTAACAATTCTAACTAACTTCAATTATAGTAATTAAACAAAATTATTAATAACTATCATTCTGATTTGACCCTGGATTGTTATCCATTTCTAATTGTGGTATTGGGAAAAACTCCCTACCCTGGGCATAGGATTTAAATTCAACATCTCTTGATTGTAACCAAGCTAATTTTACTGGATCTTGTAACCAACCCCAACGACGGATGTCATCAAAACGGTGACCTTCTAATGGGAATTCTAAGAATCTTTCGTGTCCAATTTGCTCTCTCATTTGTACTTGGTTCATACCTGGTTTTGCTGTTGCTAAATTGGGCAAACCTACTCTACTTCTTACCATTTGAATATATTGATAAGCTCCAGGAGTATCGCTAGTTTCGTTTAAACATTCAGCGTACATTAGCAAGACATCTGCATAACGCAATAAACGCTCGTTTATGCCTGAACGCCAGTCGAATTCATTGGCATAATTTCCATCTGAATTTTGATATTTTCTACAAAACAAATCGTTCAAATCTCCTGCATTACCAGCGTAGAAAGTTGAAAAAGTTTGCCCATAAAGTTTTACTCCTGGTTTATTGTAGAACATTGTCGCATCTAAACGGGGGTCTACTGCATTTGTCACCGTTTTTTCTACTTGGAATTCATTAAACAATGTAAACGTTGGTTGTACGTCTGTCCACCCAAAAGCTCTTGGTCCATAAGTTATGGCTCTAGCAGATGTTTTTCCCCAACCTGTGGCTGGAGCTCCACCCCAACCTAAATCTACACCACCAGCACTTCGGCTGAATTGAACTTCAAAAAGTGATTCTGAATTGTTTTCGTTTGTATCCGTAAAGTTATCACGATAATTAGATACTAAGGAATAAACTCCTAAATCGATAACTTGTTTGAAAGCAATTTTTGCGTTTGTAAAATCTTTGGTAAACAAATAGGCTTTTCCTAAATACCCCAGAGCAGCACCTTTTGTAGCACGACCTTTATTATTAAGATCAGCATGAGTAGCTGGCAGTAAATCAGCAGCAGCTTTGAAATCTGCAATTACTTGAGCCCAACCTTCGGCTTCTGTTTTTTGAGGATAAATAGCTGCTATTTGAGTTGGTAGAGGAACGCTTTTAAACATATTTACGGCGTGAAATAGATACAACCCTCTTAAAAAACGAGCTTCTCCTAGAATTCTATTTTTGAGTGTAGCATCGGTAAATGCAATATTGGGTACGTTTTCTAAAACTTGGTTTGCACGATAAACACCTTGATAGTAGGTTTCGTAAGCCCAGCCATAAATAGCTGCATTTGACACATTAGAATTGAAACGCCCAACATTATACATAGCGTCCCAAGGGCTGTTGCTTCTACAATCATCTCCTTTCAAGTCTAATAATAATGGTGTACTTCGCATGTAAGTTCCATCAGTAAGTAAACTTCCGTAGGCTGCATTTATGCCTTCTACAGCATCTTGGTCGGTTTTCCAAAAGGAATCCACCGCATCATTATTGGGGTCAACTTGAATTAAATCTTCATCGTTAACACAACTTGTTGTTATGATAGCTAGAGAAAAGAAACCAGCTATATAATTATATATTTTATATTTCATTTTGATTCGTTTTTAATGGTTTGCTAATTTTAAAAATTTACTTCAATTCCTAAAGAAACAGTTCTAGGATTTGGGAATGAACCTCCATCATAACCTCTTGAGAAAGATCCGTCATTGCTGTTAAAATCAGGATCACCTCCAGTATATTTAGTAATTGTCCAAAGGTTTTGCCCGTTTACATATACTTTTGCTTTTTGAATAACTTGATTTACAGGAATTTGGATTTCATAACCAATTTCCATAGTTTGCAATTTTATATAATCACCACGTTCAATAAATCTATTTGAATCTCTTCCGTTGGCATTTGGATCACCTATCATTGGACGAGGCACATCGGTATTAGTATTTGTTGGTGTCCAATAGTTTAGCATATCAGTATGGTGATTGCCATATTGTCCAGCCATTAAATTGCGATAGATACTATTGAAAACTTTGTTTCCGCCTGCACCTTGCCAAAACATAGAGAAATCCCAATTTTTGTAATTAGCACTAAAATTAATTCCATAACTGTATTTAGGAATTGTAACCCCTTGATAGGTTCTATCAAGATCACTAATCATACCGTCAGCTTTATCAAATATTCCATCACCATCAGTATCTATAGTTAATTGATCTTTGAATTTAACATCCCCTACTCCAGCATTCGTCTGTGTTGGTGATGCAGCAAGATCAGCAGCATCTCGAAAAATACCAGCAGTTTCATAAGCAAATATTTCTCCCATTGATCTTCCTTCTTCAGTTTTTGAAGCAGCTCCATAAATTGGATTTCCATTGATACCAATTTGTTTCACTTCATTTTTCAAAGTTCCTATATTGGCAGAGATGCTATATTTGAAAGCATTGCGATTGTTATTGTAGGTTGCAGAAAATTCAAATCCTGTGTTTTTCATTGCACCTGCATTAGTTGTAATACTTGCTGGGAAAGCACCTGTAGAAAACGGTAATGGAACACCAATTAAAAGATTTGTAGAATTTTTTACAAAATATTCAGCCGTAAATTGCAAATCATTGTCAAACAATCCTACCTCTACTGCTACATCTGTTGTTTCATTGTCTTCCCATTTTACATTTGGATCTAAAGAAGCAACCACTGTTGTTCCCGGAGCCAAAGCATTATTGAAATCGTATCCCGCGAAGCTATTAATTGTAGTGGCGAAAAAATAAGGTGCAATAGTATTGTTTCCTAATTTACCATAACTTCCTCGAAGCTTAATATTGCTTACCCATTTTGGCAAGTGAATGAATTTTTCATTACTCAATTTCCAAGCTCCAGAGAACGAATAGTTGTTAGACGAATTGTTTTTTTCACTAAACAATGAAGATTTGTCTTGTCTGAAATTGGCTTGCAACAAATAACGATCATCAAATGAATAATTGATTCGACTTATAGATGATTTACCCGTTATTGTAGTATTGCTTTCGCCTGTACTTGTATCGTCAGCATATTGTAGTTTGCTTATTTCGCCATAATCATAACCTACACCTCTTGACCAGTGGTTGTACGAATCGCTACGTTCTTGAACAAAACCTACCAAAGCATCAAATTTATGTTTGTCTATATCTAATGAATAAGATAAAGTGTTGTTGAAGAAAGTCTTGTCTGAACTTCCAGTTGAAACATCTAAAGAAGCTTCTTCTTTGGTAGTAATATAATACCACCCCAAATCACTTTGTGGAATATATCTTCTGTTTTCATAATCCAAACGGTCAAAACTGGCATCGATTTTATATTTCAACCCTTTTATGATTTCAAATTCACCCCAGATATTACCAATAAAACGATTTCTTTGTCCGTTATTTTCGATTAAGTTGTTGAACCCAATAACGTTAAGAGAAATGGCTCTTTGTGTCAAGTTTGTTGTACCACCATATCCACCTAATCTATTGGCATCATAAACTGGCATTGTAGGAACCGCTCCAACTAAAGCACCAATAGCTGTTTCTCCTACATAACTGTTGAAGTTTTCTTTGTCAGATTGTGTGTAACCTATTTTTGTACCGTATTTGAAGATTCCTTTTTTGCCATTCAAATTCAAATTCATAGACATCCTTTCATAGTCTTGAGGCGATTTAATGTAGCTACTATTTTTGAAATAATCCAAATTCATATTGTAAGCCAAAGTTTCAGCACCTCCATTAAAAGTTAGGGAATGATTTTCAACAACTCCTGTTTCATAAGCTTCATTTTGCCAATTGGTATCAACATTAGTAATATAACTACTATTAGTTGGGTCGTTACCTGGAGCTATTGTTAATCCTGCATTTTTTTCGGCAGCACTTGTAATAGTTTGGTACCCCACTCTATCGGTTACATCCCAAGTTCTAGCCACATTCTGAAAACCCACAAGTGATTTGTATTTTACATCTAGTTTTCCTAATTTTCCTTTTTTGGTTGTAATGATTACAACACCATTGGCACCACGAACACCATAAATAGCGGCCGAAGAAGCATCTTTCAATACCTGCATTGACTCTACATCGCCAGGAGCAAAATCAAATGGTGCATCTACAATCATTCCGTCAATTACAAAAAGAGGATTGTTATTACTAAAGGAATTAAGTCCTCTAATTTTGATATTTACAAATCCCCCTGGTTCTCCAGAAGATTGAACTGTAACACCGGCTACTTGACCTTGAAGCATTTTTGCAGTGTCATAGGTAATTACTTTTTTAGCCGATTCCATGTTTACAATACCAACTGATCCAGAAAGGTCTGATTTTTTCTGTGTACCGTATCCAATAACGACAACTTCATCAAGTTTATTAACGTCTTCTTTTAAAGAAACATCAATCCTATCTTGATTACCCACTGTTATTTGTTGAGTTGCATACCCAACAAAAGAGAATTCTAAAACTTCACCCTGATTTGCTTGTACAGCAAATTTTCCATCAAAATCGGCATTCGCTGATTTTTTGGTCCCCTTTACAATTATATTTACACCCGGCAAAGTCATCCCGTCTGTTGCAGAAGTTACAACTCCTTTTATAACCTTTTCTTGGGCAATAAGATTATAGGAAGAAAATAGCATTATTACCACTGTTAAAAGCCATGCTTTTCTTGGTAATAAAAAATTACAATAATAAAATAATCGTTTGTTTGTCATCATGCGAATTTTTGGTTAATTAATAAGTGTTGATTTTACATTTGTAAATATAATTAAATTTTAATACCAAAAACAAATATATATCATAAAAAAATTAAGAAAATAAAACACATCCTATAAAGCAAACATGACCTAAACGATTAATAAATCGTAATTTTTCAAAAATATTTCACATTTTCAGGCTTAATATGTGTAAATAATACACTTTTAACCAAAAAACAAATATTACAGCAAAAAAAGAAATTTCAAAAAAAAAACAAAATGGATATAAAATATTCAGTTTTAACCTATATTAACATTAAGATAGATTAACAAAATATAATAAAATTCTCATTAATATTATGGTGTTTTTATTGAAATAAATGAAATTTGGTCAATGTATTATGAAAAAACAAGAACTAAAACGATTGAAATCCAAAAAAAAGGGAAAAATCAATTAATAAGTTTCAAAAAAAAGAATAAATAAACTATGTTTATAGATCCTATTATTAAAACTAAAAAAATGCCTTTTCATATATTTACAATATAGTATTTTTAAACTCAAATTTTTTAAAATAATACATTATTCTCTTTAGTGTAGAAATAACACTAAATAAATATTTGATAATTTAAGGAAGTTTATATATTTACACTAAAATTAAAAAGTATGTTAAATAGTTATAGCGCTACTGACAAAGTATTATTAGCAGTAGATTGTATCATTTTTGGATTTGACAATGATGAATTAAAAATACTTTTGGTAAAAAGAGATTTTGAACCTGAAAAAGGAAAATGGTCTTTAATGGGTGGTTTTTTGAAAAAAGATGAAGTTTTAAATACAGCAGCTTCAAGGATACTGAATTATTACACTGGTTTTCAAGATATCTATATGGAGCAGTTATACACTTTTAGCGAAATTGACCGAGATCCAGTAGAAAGAACCATTTCGGTTGCCTATTACGCTTTGATTAATGTCGAGAATCATAATGAAGAATTAATTCAGAATTATAATGCTGAATGGTTTAGTGTTAACGATGCACCAAAATTAATTTTTGACCATGACAAAATGCTGAAACATGCCATTAGTAGATTGCGTTATAGAACTTCAACAAAACCTATTGGATTTGAGCTTTTGCCTGAAAAATTTACGATGCGTCAACTACAAAAACTGTACGAAGCCATTTTGAGTAAAGAACTCGACAAACGTAATTTTATCAGTAAGATTAATTCTTTAGATGTCCTTATAAAATTAGACGAAAAAGATATGTTATCCTCCAGAAAAGGATCCTATCTATATACTTTTGATAAAGAAAAATATGAAGAAAAATTATTAAATGATTTTGTTTTGAACTTGTAACAGAACTTTTACCATTCTACATTTAATATTAAGAAGGGAGTCTCCGAAAAAGAGGCTTCCTTCTTTTTTTTACAACTAAGTGAGAATTCAAAATTGAAATATGAATAAAGCTAAAAATAAAATTATTTTATGAAGGTATATAGTAGTGTAAATTATGATTAGAAATAAAAAACACAAGTTTTGTGATTAAATCATTTTTATAAAATATTTAAATTGAGTTTGTTGTGTCAAAAAAAATATTATATTTACAAGTGTAAAAATAACACTTTAATAACTTAACAAACAAAAAAATGAAAAAAATTTTACTTTCAAAGAAATCGTTTTCGGTACTACTCTTCGGACTGATTTTTAGTATCTCAAATGGCATTAATGCTCAAACCTACAATTGGACAGGAAACATTGACGGAAATTTCTACAATGCTTCAAATTGGACGAGTACATCTGGGCCCGTAGTTTTTGATGACTCTGCATTTAAATTCGTTAAAACACACGCCGTAGTTACAAATCAACCCATCATAAGTCAATTCGTAGCTTGGCAACCGGGTGTTTTTGATAATACAGGAGGAAGTCTTATCGTAAACGCAGATTTTAATGTTTTCTATAATGATTTCCTCAATGGCACCGTTACCGTAAATACTGGAGCAATATTTACTTGCCGCAATATATTTCGTATCGGAAGAGAAGGATTAGGTGAACTAAATGTAAACGGTGGAACATTTAGAAGTAGTAACAATAATACTTGGCAAGGTATATTTATCGGTGTTCTCAACGGTGGAAATGGGAAAGCCAATATCAATACAGGTGGTACTATTGATGGAGGTTACCAATTAGAAATTGGAACCAGAGATTTTTATCCAACAGGTGAATTGAACGTAAACACTGGCGGAACTGCTGTTGCTTATTGGGCTACAATTATAGGACCAAATGGTACCATTAATGTGAATGGAGGAAATCTAAACACTGGAGAAACGTTTAAAGTTGGAGATTTATTTCTTGATACTCCTGGAAATGCCGGAACTATAGGTACAACTGTAGGAAAGCTAAATATAAATTCTGGAACAGTAACGGTTAATCAAAATGATTTGGCTGGCGTGAATTTTAATTTACATGCCAATGCAAAAGTCGTAATTGATGGAGGAAGTTTAATCATAAAACGTACTGGTGTTGATTTTACATCAACTATAAATGGATATGTGACTGGAGGAGAAATTGCAGCAGTTGCAGGGAAAACAATAGTTGTAACTTATGATGGAACTTCATTAACTACCGTTACTACCGTTACATTATTAAATATTAATAAGTTTGACAAAAAAAATTCATTTTCTATTTATCCAAATCCTGTTGAAAATTATATAAATATAATGTCCAAAAATGATTTTAGCGGAAAATTAAACGTAGCCGTTATTAATCTGGCCGGACAAACAATAATGGATAACCAATTAGAAAAAAACAATTCGGGTTCTTATAGTATAGATATAAAAAACAAATTGTCATCTGGGGTCTATCTATTGAAAATCAGCACTGAAACGGATACTTTTTCTTCAAAAATTATTGTAAAATAATCTTCAAATTAAATAAAAAAAGCGCTTTTAAATACTTTTTAAAAGCGCTTTTTTTATTGAATATAACCCTTTAATTCTAATGAATTCCTCTTCGTATTTTCTATATTTCCTCACTCAACGACGTTTTTAGGATCCCAATTAAAAGGTTTAATAATATATTCCCTCATCATAATTAAGTTTCACACATAGCGATTTCTAAACGTATCACAGTTGCTGGACAAATAGACATAAAAAAAGGAAGCCTCTAATTGAAGCTTCCTTATATTTTGTACAATTGGTCTGTTTCTAAATAGTTTTTAGTCTTCTACAACTATTTATTTGCGTTCTGGCTAGGTACTAAATTTAAAAATGATTTAAAACCTTCACTGTATTTATCGCTATCTACCATATAATAAAATGCTCCTTTTTTCGAATTAAGTTTGTCTTTTTCTTTTAATTTAAATAACAATTTAGTAGATAACAATTTACGGTTAAAATTTCCCTTATCGAATTCTGTATTATAAACCGCTTCATAAAGACTTTGCAACTGTGGCATTGTAAATTTTTCTGGCAATAACTCAAATAAGAGCGGGTGAAGCGCAGCCTTATACCTTAATTTTTCTTTGGCCAATTCAACAATTTTAGTATGGTCAAAAATCAATTCTGGCAACTGATTTATCGAAAACCAGGCTGGATGATAATCCTCACTGATTTGTTGATTGTATTTTTGAATATCAATTAAGGCAAAATAAGCAATAGATATGGTTCTTTCGACTGAATCTCTATCAGGTTCTGTAAAACCGTGTAGTTGCTCCATATACAAACCATCTAAACCCGTAAGATCTTTTAAGACTCTGACTGCTGCATTTTCTGAACTTTCATTTTCACCTATAAATCCTCCTACCAAACTCCAACTTCCTTTGAGAGGTTCAAGGCCTCTTTTGATGACTAACAGTTTCAACTCCTGTCCGTCATATCCAAAAATGATACAATCTACAGCAAATAAAAACCTTCTTTGTTGAGAATAACTTTGCATGATAAAATTAATAAATTGTAGTACTGATTTTAAGTAAGCTCATAAATTCAGTAAATGCTTTTTACCAGAATTTTGCGTACAAAGCAAAAATAATTAACAATGTAATTACGATCATTACTGTAGTTTGAGGTTTTATCTTAAACATTTCAGAATCTAATTCGAATGCTTTTGGATTTACTTTTGGTCCAGCAAAACTTACGGCAATCATCAACAACATCGTAAACATAAATGACAATCCCATACAAATATGGAACGGTATTTCGAAACCACCTTTTCCATTTGGCCAAGCTGTATATAACAAGGTTTCATTTCCGAATAAAGCAGGTGCAAATTCATTGAATAAAACAGATAATAAGAAACCCGAAATCACTCCCACAATGGCTGCAGTTCCAGTTGTTCTTTTCCAGAACATACCAAGAATAAACATGGCAAATACACCAGGACTAATAAAACCTGTATACTTTTGAATATAGGTAAATCCACCAACACCACCAATTCCAAGAACATCATTCCAAGTAAATAAAACGGCTAAAAGCATCGCTGCAAAAACGGCATATCTTCCAATGTTTACCTGACTTCTATCTGTGGCATTTTTTTGAATGTATTTTTTATGCACGTCCAATGTGTAAATAGTAGAAATACTGTTTACTTTTCCAGCTAAAGAAGCTACAATAGCTGCTGTTAAAGCGGCTACTGATAACCCTTTTAAACCTGTTGGCAAGAATGTTAATACAGCGGAGTATGCTCCATCTTTTCCTCCAACTAATTGGGGTAAATGCCCGTTTTCGTATAAAACAAAAGCAGCAATACCTGGCAACATAACAATAACCGGCATTAATAATTTTAAAAATCCTGCAAACAAAATCCCTGTTCTTGCAGTTTGCAAATCGGCACCCAAAGCTCTTTGAGTGATGTATTGATTACAACCCCAATAGTTCAAATTGATGATCCAGATACCTGCCAAATAAGACAACATCCCCGGAAAAGTAAGGTATTTATTGATTTCTAATTGAGTAGAATTTTCATCAGGTCTTGGAATAATCATTTTGAAATGCTCAGGAGCTTTTTCCATAAGTACTTGGAATCCTGCGATTGCATCTTCTCCAACACCAAAATATCGTCCAACTGTTGTTAAAGCAATATAAGTAGTTACTAAACCACCGATGATTAAAACCGCTACTTGAATTACGTCAGTATAAGCAACCACTTTCATTCCGCCCAAAGAAATTAGTAAAGCAAAAACAGCTAAACCAATCATAATAGCATGAAGATATTCACCGCCTGCCAATCCGTTGATAGCTACAGCTCCCAAATATAAAATAGAAGTTAAGTTTACAAAAACATATAAAAACAACCAAAATACAGCCATAATCAAAGCAGTAGATTCATTATACCTCGTTTTCAAAAACTGAGGCATAGTATAAATTTTATTTTTAAGATATACCGGAATAAACCAAATGGCAATAATAATCAAGGCTATCGCTGCAATCCATTCGTAAGCGGCAACTGCAATTCCTAAAAAGAATCCTTCCCCACTCATCCCGATAAATTGTTCTGCCGAAATATTTGAAGCAATCAAGGAAGCACCAATAGCCCACCAAGTTAATGTTCCTTCTGCCAAAAAGTACGCTTTGGCATCGTGTTCGTTTTTTTCGCGTTTCCTATATATAGTATATCCATAAACGGATACTACAATAAAATAGATAATAAATACAGCATAATCTGCGAAGGCAAGGTTTGGATTCTGGTTCATGTTAAAAATTATTTTAATAAAATTATAAATGGTATTCCGTCAGTAATGTATTCTATTGCTTCTAAAAACAAATCAAATTTCACTTATTATGATTCTAGAAAAATCTCCAAATTAATAGTATTTCCAAATGATAAATTAAAAACAGGAATCTAAATTCGATTTCGACCATTAGATTTTCTATTATATAAGAAATAGAATTTATTTAAAAATCATTTTTAAATCCAACTTTATAGTTGATTTTAATTTGATTGATTTTTCAAATATATTATTATTTGTTAAATTGACAATTATTTTATTGATTTATTTTTTTTGACAAAACCATTTAAACGGATAATTCAATAAAAATAAATAATTAATAGTTTTTTAGCAACAAAAAAAAGTAATTATACTATTAAAATGACTATTTTAAAAGGTAAGTATAAATTATGAGTAACATAAATATCCTGAACAACAAATAATAATTGTTGAATATTGCTATTTCTAAGCTATATATTTTGGATTAAAAACCAATAGTTTTTGAAGTGGTTAGGGTATATTTTTTTAAAGTTACTCGCTTTTATAAGAATAAAATCCCAATAGGAATATCTCATATTTAATAACATCAATATTTATTTTTTTGTAGAGCGGAACTTAGGCCTGACTTTAATCAATAACAAAAAAACCACCCCAAGGACATGTTTCATCCTGTTTTATGATGGTGAAATTTTCTTTTTTTAATGCTTCGGCGATTTGTTCAAAAACAACCCTTTTTTCAAAATTATTTGGCGAAATGACATCCTTTATTGTTGTTTTATAATATAAAATTAGCTTAATTATACTTTTTTACTTCCACCAAAACATCAGGGTATTTTTCGGCCAGTTGAAATGCCCAAAGTGCTTCAATAGTGGATTCGGCTCCGGAGTTTTTGTTCACATTGGTGCTTGAAGAAATACCATCGAAACAAACACCCGTTGACTTGTCATAGATTTTCTGTTTGGCGGGATTGTTTCCGAGATACCAAGTCAAAATTACAGCCGCCTGAGTCAGGTATTTAGTATTATTAGTAATTTTATACAATTCGATAGTTGCCCATATCATTGGGCGAATCCCATACGAAATCTGAGCAAAACTGGATTTTTTTATTACTGAAATGATACTGCCAGTTTGTTGAATTTCGAATGATTCTAAAAATCCTTCTTTTATAAGATAAGGATAAAAATGATCTACTTCTTTTTGGGCAGCCGTAATCCAATTTTGTTTATTTAAAGCCTTTCCTACCTTTAATAAGGCATAAGCCTGATCGCTTCCATAGGCGTGCCATGTGTTTTCATAACTCAAAAAAGCGCCATAAGGGAAGCTAGTTTCGTTTCCTTGTTGCATTAATAGAATTCCTTCGGCGAGTTTTTCGATAATTGCCAAAACTTTGGCATCTTGATTTTGTTGGTATACATTATATAATCCAAGCATCATGACGGCCGCCTGATCTGTTCCGGAATTGGCAGGAAGCCATTTCGGGACTGTTAAACCATTAACAATCTTGGTGTCTTTTGGCAAATTGCCAAAGTCTCTTTTGATATTCGACACTATTTTCTGAATTGAAGATTGTATTCTGCCTGCCAAAACCGGATCATTTGTTTTATAAAATGGAAGAGCTTCCGATAAATGCCAAAGCGCGCGCCAAGACCACCAATCAGGATTAGCTACACTCGTGCTGTAGGTTTTGTTTATGGAAAATTGTCTTGCAAGAAATTATAAAAATAACCGTTGTCGGCCTGCATTTGTAAAACAAATTCCGTGAGTTTCAAGAGTCTGCCCTGCTTTTCTTTTTTTGTTCCAATATCGGTTTCATTGAGATAGAAAATCGCCGCTCTCGACACATCATCCACGCAAGTGAATCCCTCGTCTTGTGCCGAAACCACGTGATATAATGGATAATCCGCATAAATTCCGACAGTGCCCACTTCTACCCCATTTTGCATCTTTACGGATGCATAAAGTGCTTTTAAATGACTGTCGTTTGTCCAAGTCAAAGAAGTTACTGGCGGAACGGGAGTTACTGGTGTTACCGGAGTTAAAACAGGTTTTGAAGTTTCCGGAGAGCTACACGAAACCAGTATATAAAGAAATAGCAGAAAGAAATTCTTGGAAAAAATATTTTTCATAGGTACGATTTTAAAAGCTTTTACCAATAGCATTCTTGGTTGAATCAGCCAACTTTAGTTTTTGTAAACAACAAAACTGTTTGTTTTCAGCATGGTGTTTCCCATCAATATTTTAGCTCCGGCAGGCAATTTTATATTATTTTTTGTACCAAAGTTGATTATTGTCGTAATGGTATCGTCATCAATAGACCGTGTAAATGAAATTTGATTGTCGGCATATTCAAGCTTGTCGTATTTGCCATATTGCAAGGCTTTTTCTCTATTTCTCAATTCAATTAACTCTTTGTAATTCTTTAGAATAGAATTCTCTTTCCTTTCCAAATTTCGGACATTAATTTTCTTGTAATCCGAATTAATCTTTATCCAAGATTTTTTGGTTGAAAACCCAGCCAAAACATCGCCGCTCCATTGCATTGGGCTTCGCGATTTATCACGGTTGTGCTTGTTTCCCTCACGAAGTGCTTCGTCAGGATTTTTACCTTTGTCCAATGCCAATTGATAATGGGTTTTACCTTGGATATCGAGCATGTCTTCTATGTTTTGAGCCGTGATATTGTGCATCCCAATTTCTTCGCCATAAAAAATAAAAGGGACTCCTTTTGCTGTCAGTATCAATGCTGCCAATGCTGTCGCTTTCTCTACATTACCATCGGCAAGACGGTCAATCATTCTAGGCATGTCATGACTACTGAAAAACAAGGTTGGATAATTGCTCATGTTTTTTTCCATACTTTGGAGCTCGTCAAAAATGCGTTGCGCCGAAAATTTATCGATGCTTCCAAAATTGAAATTAAAAACCACATCCAACAAATCCGGGGATTGATATTGCTTCAATATTTCAATCTTGTCACTTCCAATTTCTCCCACGACAAAGCGATTTTCATATTCATTGACCACCGATTTTATCTTTTTCATCACAGTCGAAACGCCCGATTGGTTGATGTCGTTGATATGTTCATGGACGCCGTCTTTCATTGGATTATCCCCCGTAATGCCGTCGGTTGTCAAAAAATTGATAACATCCAATCGAAACCCGTCAACTCCGCATTCCAACCAAAATCGCAGTATTTTTTCAACCTCGGCAACCACTTTTGGATTAGACCAGTTGAGATCCGCCATCCTTTTATCAAACTTATGGTAGTAATATTGATTCGTCAAAGTATCTTTTTGCCAAGCGCTTCCTCCAAAAAAAGATTCCCAATTGTTGGGTTTGTCTTTCCAAATATAATAATCGCGATACTTATTATCAACCGATTTTTGGGATTCCTGAAACCATTTGCAATCGGTGGAAGTGTGGTTCAGTACCATATCCATAATCACTTTTATTCCTCTTTTGTGGGCTTCATTCAAAAAGACGTCAAAATCAGCTTTGGTTCCATAAGTTGGATCAATTTCATAATAATTGGAAATATCATAGCCGTTGTCCACCTTTGGCGAACTAAGAAAAGGCGTAAGCCAGATTCCTTTGACTCCAATTCCCTGTAAATAATCCAACTTTTGGGTCATCCCTTTAAAATCTCCATACCCATCGCCATTGCTGTCGGAATAACTGGGCATATAGATTTGGTAAAACACAGCTTCTTTCCACCATTTCTTGGAAACCTCAAGATCCTGAGCTTTTACGGAATTGACATTAAATATAAAAAATGAAATTAATGCGGTGATTACAATTTTAGGATACATAACCAAGCTATTTTTATTTTTTTTGCTTTGCCATATAATCCACAACGATACCATCTACCAACATTTTTGATCCTCCATAAGTAATTTTACCAGATGTTGGAACACATACAATTACCGCTGCACTTTGTGGTCCCAGTTTAATTTTGGAAGAAGAGGTAACATTACGAGCTACAAAACTTCCAGAAACCGTATTGTATAAATCCACTTTTTTTCCCTTCTCCACTTTAATCGAAACTTTTTTCT
The DNA here is from genome assembly GCF_007097365.1 of Flavobacterium franklandianum. Taxonomy (GTDB): domain Bacteria; phylum Bacteroidota; class Bacteroidia; order Flavobacteriales; family Flavobacteriaceae; genus Flavobacterium; species Flavobacterium franklandianum. Next base: position 336,648 of record NZ_VJZR01000003.1, on the reverse strand, counting down.
TGGTGGTATAAGGATTGTAATATAAAAAAGAAGGATAGGCTTTATCGCTGAAAAAATCGGTGGCCAGTAAATTTAATTGAAGAATTCCTTTCACATTGGTTGCACGGATAATACTTCCAAAAATCCCAACATGCCCACTTCCGTAAACGCTGAATTGCGATTCTTCGGGATTTTGACCTGGTACCCATAGCGGACCATCTCCTTGAGCCACGGGGCCTTTCAAATTTTCATGTGCCTTATAACTCGACTGCTTAATGATCCCTTCATAGCCAATTACTCCTTTGGTCACCTCGGCCAGTTGCGGAATTGTTTCATGTTCGTCCGGCATGTGTTGAGGATAGAAAAATCGAGATGCATTTGCAGCGTTCAACATCCATTTTCCAATGGCCGCTGCATAGGATTGATTGTATCGCACCATCGGCACCATTGGCCAAGCCATATCATAGGTATTCATCAAGAAACCATAACCACCGTGATCTACCGTGCTGCCTACCGTTCCTGAAATATCGATTCCGTTCCAGTTACCCACCAACACGCCCCAGCCTTCACGACATATTGCTGTACCGTCGAAAGTCCAGCCGAGCATTTTATTCGTGTCGAAATTCTTTCCTTCCTCAGCATTTATTCTTGCTGACAAATAAGCCCCAAAAGGCATCAGTAATTCATACGTTGGGTTTATTTTTTGGGATTCTAAAGCAGTTAATGCACTAATTGCTCCTTTCAAATATCTTGGATCACCCCATTTTTTATAGGCTGCATATAAAACCCAAGCGTGACCTGCCGCTGCATCCGGCTGGGCACAGATGTTGTTTTTCATCGGTTTCATTTTGCCATAATCAAAATAGGAATAGTCATAATTGCCATTCAAAATCAAATCGGCATTGTAAAACTTGTCGGCGATGCTTTTTGCGATTTCGTCAAAACCTGGTTCTTTTGGATATTGGTCATAAACAGCATAGAACAATAGATTCGGATACACGTCATACCACCAGTCCCGGCCATAACCACCACCCAACAAAGCGACTTCGGGACAGGTATTATTCATCATGATATTCCAACCGGTTTCCTTGTTGTAATAGTTTTTGAGCATTCCGACGTAATTTTGCTGTTTGCTTTTGTCAATTCCTACCAAACTAGCTCCTAAAGTTGCTCCCATGGTAGCAAGTGCTTCATGAAACATCCCTTTATTATTGGTTCCTTGTCTCACGTCAGCAACGGCGGTATATACGCCCACAACGTTTTGGGGAAAATTCTTTTTGGTGCTGTCTATCCAAACCATAGGCCAAAATTTGCCTTTGGCATTGAAATCATAGACCGTACTGTCAAAACTCACAGCCAGTTTTTTATAATCGATAATTTGCAGCGGTTGCGGCAAGTTTGGCATTTGATCGACACGCGCTATCTTTTGTTGTTGGACTTGTGCCGTTCCGTTTATCCCGAAAAGGATGAAAAAAAGACCAACGAAAGTGATTTTAAAAATAGTATTCATTTCTTGTTTGATTTAGTTGAAAAACCATATAGGTTATTTATTCTCGATACATTTTTTGTTCTGTTTTACTTCACAAAAAATACTCGAACTGACGTAAGAGAAAAATTTTACACCAATTTCTCGGTAACTTCACTCATTACCTTGGGGTTTATTACGGGTTCGTCCGGTGAAAACAAATTTCCTTCGGCAATAATATTTTTGCTAATATAAACAGAACATAATTGCAATAAAGCAATAATTCCTATCGCATAACGCAAAGCAAAATCTTCGGATATCGAATAATACAACACCAGAAATGTTCCCGCACCCAATAGTCGTCCTAAATACAATCCCGCTTCATGGTTCAAAATATAAGTGAATTCCCCTCTTTTCTCAATACGGGAAACTATGTCAATCACTTTTAATTGAATGGGGAAATAGGCCAAGTCCATCAATGGTTTTGCGATAAGCAATAATAATAGAAATACAATTACCCCAGTTTTATTGTAAAGTAAGCCGTTTAAACAAGCCCCTAGAGCAAACAACACCAATCCAGCAGAGAATATTTTTATTCTATCCGAAGGTTTGGAAAATCGTCCCAACAAGTAGATAATAATTGCCGCAAGGACTGCACCAATAGACTGTGCTTTTCCTAAAGCTCCTTCTTCTCCCAATAATTTAAATATTAACATTGCCGGTGCTGTTACCAGAAATCCTTGTGCCAAACCCTTGAACGTTGCCAAAGACAATAACTTGTACCATAAGGAGTGGAACTTGAAAAAAATGTATTTTTTTTGAGTAGGATTTTCAAAACTCCCCCGAAAACAGACAATCGAAGCCGTAATAGTAATCAAAAAAACGATACCGGTAATAATTAAATACGCGGTGTGTTTCTCGGCTTCACCAGTTTTGGATTGAATGAACCATCCAATAGTTGCGGGGATTGCGATGGCGATAATTGTGTACATAAAAGTCTCCAATCCATAATAATAGTTTCGGTTTTCATCATTCGTGATGGCAAGTGCAAGGTAGTCTCTATTGGACCAATACAATCCAAAGGATAGCCCCATAGTGATCCCCGCTATTCCTATTCCTGTTAAATCCAGCGTTTTCAATGACATCATAATAATCATCGAAACACCGCTAAGCATCATTCCCGCCGAGTATAGTTTTCGGATATTAAAATGTTTTAATAGAAAACCATTCAGTAAAAAAGTAAGTGGAATTCCAGTATAAATTGCCAATTGATAAATTACCACTTTTGAAGTATCGCTGGAGTTTCGCATAATATAAGCCGCAACAAAAATATCTATCACCGGCAAAACTAATGCATACACCATATTGGTCAAAATCAGAATTTGAAAATTATGTGTTTGACTTTTAAAGTGGCCCATTTCGGTTCTTATTTTCTTCAGCATCTGTTAAATTTTAAAAGTGAATAAATAGCCGCAATTGAAAAATCTGCAGCGCAAACAAACTCGTCGGATGCTCCGTAATATACCGTAATCGTATCGCCATCAGGATGCACAACATGTCCGTTGGTAAACACTACGTTTCCAAAAAATCCACTCAATTCATAGCTCTCAGTTGGCACCATAATGGGTTCTTCGGTTCTGGCAATCACTTTTGAAGGATCATTTAAATCCATTAAAAAAGCACCCAAACAATATTGATGTGCTGCATTGGCACCGTGATAGATGGACAACCAGCCTTTTTCTGTTTTTATGGGAGCGGCTCCGGCACCCACTCTTTTGCTGTCCCAAAGCCCAATTCTTGTTTTAATAATGCAATGATGATTTCCCCAATGAAGACCATCAGGAGACGAAGTCAGCCAAATATAATTTCCACCAATATCGACACTGCTCGGACGGTGTAGCGCATAATACAAGCCGTTGATTTTTTCTTGGAAAATGGCGCAATCCTTATTGTGTGGCGGCAATATCAGACCGTGTTTATCGAAATTCTTCCAATCCGTTGTTGTGCGTAAACCAACACCAACTCCGTTTGGAGAAACAGAAGTAAAGGTCAAATAATAGGTTCCATCCAATAAAGCAACACGACAATCTTCGATACCGAAAGTTTCCAACATCCCTTCGCCTACCAATGGTGGATAGTTTTCCGGCTCGTAAAATATATGCCCATCTTCACTACAAAGCAATCTTAGATGGGAAAGCGTGGTCAAATAATCAACTCCTTTATAGTTGATTACTCTAGCATCGCTGGCATCTAATTCAGGATCATCCATAGGGATTTCTATAATTTCTATGGCTCCCGTTTCCGTAAGAATAGGAAAGGAAATTATATTTTCTTTTTGTTTGGGTCTTTCTGCCACCCGAACAATCAACCAAGTTTTTCCTTCAAATTGAAATACACCTGGATTAAGCAGACAGGTGATTTCTAAGCCTTCTCTGCTGGCTGGAATATCCGCCGGTGATAATAAGGGGTTTTCTGTAAAACGTTGTGCGATATCGATCATTTTTTATAGTGTAATTGTGTTTTTAATTTAAATAGTGTACTTCAAAATTAATAATGGTAATCGATGATATTTGTTCCTGCGATGAGTGTTTTATTTTTCATGGATGTTTTTATTTCTGATGGCACTATTATGAGTGTCATAGCTGTATTTGCATTTAATTTGAAATTAAAATTTCCAATAACCTTTCGTCCAATATATTTTTTTGATACACTATCATAAATATTTACGGAACTGTTCCCTACATTAAAGGATACATTTTTTATTTCTTTATAAGGGTTATAAAACAAAAACGTAGGCAATGCTCTTGAAGAAAAGAAATCGGTTGCATTACAGTTTATTTTCAGAATTCCTTCCACATTTGTCGTGTCAACAATTGAGGCCAACATTCCAACCCAAGCTGATCCATAAGGACACAAATCGGTAGCTGAGGAATATTGTTTCATCTGATCACCCAAAGCATAAGGACCTTCATTTGCCAATACATCTTTATAAACTTCAAAACCATTGCCATGATCTAAATCTTTGCGAAGACCCTCATAGCAAATCACATGGTTTGGATCTCCCTGCCATACGGCACTGGTTTGTCTGTTTTTTGGATGTTCATCGCTATAAAAAAGTCGACTGGAATTTGATAAATTCAAAATCCATTTTCCAATGGTTTTAGAATAAGAAGGATTATATTTTACAATTGGAACCAATGCTGCCGCTTGCGAAAAGGTGTTCATTGCGAAAGCATATTGCTCCTCTTTTTTCTGCCCCACTAAACCATCAACATCATATTGCCCCCATTTTTCAGCCATTACACCCCATCCATTACGGTCGGAGTTTTGCCCGTCAAAACACCAATTCAATAGTTTTATCTCGTCGTATTTTGTTCCTAATTCAGCATTCATTCGTACTGCCATGTAAGCACCATAAGGCATCATGATCTCATAATAAGCACCTTCTTTTTCTGGTCGGTTTTGTAAATAATCCATACAGGACTTACTCGCTTGAAGATAGGAAGCATCTCCCCATTTTTTCCAAGCGGTAAATTCAAGCCATGCTAAACCCGCTGCTGCATCTGGTTCATGCCAAACACCGTTATAAACTCCCTTGTTAGTTTTAAAATCGAAAGCAGTAAAATTAAAATCAGGATATTTTTTTTCTTTGGACAATCTATTTATACATACAATCCACTTATCGGCATTCAATTTCATGATGTCAGCGATTTCCTTTTTTTTAGGATATTGGTCCACGAGCATATTGAACGCCATTCCTGGAAAAATATCATACCAAAAGGTTTCACCTGTTTTTCTGTCAACAGAATTCATAACTAAATTTTCTCCGTTTTTAGTATTATAAAATTGTCGACACATTGATACAAAATCAATTCCGTTGTAATTACTTTTATCAATTCCTACCAATGACGCACCCAAAACAGAACCAATTACGGGTAATGATTCATAGCTAGACTGTTTATTCATATTTCTTGAAGCACCAACATAACTTGGAATCCCGAAAGAACGAATGGGTACATTTACTTTATTATCATCCCACCAAATTAATGGCAGAAGTGGTCCCTTAGCATTAAAATCGTATAAAAGCGAATCTTGTTGCGCTGTTACTTTTTTCCAATCCTTCATCTTGTAGGGCGTCGGCATATTAGGCATTGCATCAACCAAACGAATTGAAATTTGTTCTGCGGCTTTTTGTGCATATCCTAATTGAAAAGTCGCCAGAGCAATAAAAAAAACTATTTTGCTTTTTATCATGTTTTTATTTTTTAATGCTGGATTATATTGATTCTCTGATTCCGAATAAAGAGTTATTTCATAATTTGTTTAAAAAAAAAGAAGTAGCAATTTTTATTAATTAACTGCTACTTCTCAAGGATACTAACTAACTAATTCACTAACCAAACTTATTTTCTAATATCCTCCTAAATTCTGCACCAAAAGTCCAGCGGAAGCATCAATTTCTGATTGCGGAAGGGGATACAACATATGTTTATCCTGAAAGTTCTTTCCGTGTGCTGTCATCACTGCTTTGGCAATTCCCCATCTTTTTAAATCTAACATTCTTTGGTTTTCAAAACCAAGTTCTGCTCTTCTTTCAGAAATCAACCAACCCTTAACGGTAGCTTTATCAGTAGAAGCTGGTCTGTCTGGCAAAGTTCCAGCAGGTGCATTTCCACCTGTAGCAATTACAGTATTTCTAGCTCTTGTTCTAATTTGATTAATAATCGCAATGGCCCCAGAATAATTTCCTGTTTCATTAAGCGCTTCTGCTTTCCAAAGTAGCGCATCTGCATAACGCATATATATCTTATTAGTTGGAGCATCATCATTGCCTTTATTTCCTCCGTTCAATGTTCCTAACATTTTATTAATATTTTGATTTGGTACGTCAGCGGTATACAATTTTCTAGGGTCATTTGGCTCAAATGAATTCATAAAATTGGTACTTGGAGCAAAAAATCCCCACCCTAAAGGAGCACAAATTCCATTTCCTCTTCTAGGATTTGTACCAGATTGATGGTCATATACAAAAATGTCTTCATTTTCAGCAAACTCAGAGGAAGTGCTAAAACAACTAAAGTAATTCGCATTTAAACTAAAACCAAGAGGTCCTAATTCGTCTACTAAAGAGGGTACTTCAGACCATTTTTCAGTGTATAATGCTGCTTTTGCTTGAAGTGCAATTACAGCTCCTTTTGAAACTCTCCATTTTTCAGTTGTAGAACTGTATTTGGAGTTTGGCATTAATCCTTTTGCCAATACCAAATCTGCTTTAATTCTATCCCAAACTACTGATTTATCGACTCTTACAGCATTGGTGAAAGCTTCTTGATAGGTTTGCACGGGAGCCAAAATTAAAGGCACACCTCCAAAATTAGTTACCAATGAAAAGTAGTAATATGATCTCAAGAAATATGCTTCTCCTAAAAGTTGGTTTTTTCTTGCTGTAGTGATACCCGTTAAAGTTTCTAAGTCAGGTGAAGTTAAGAATCCAATAGCGATATTGACTCTTTTTATACCTTCATAATCATATTTCCATAATCCATTTGGACCACCATTTGTTGAGGTAAAAGTAAAGTTGTTGATATCATCCATCCAAGGCTGATCGCCATCTGGACTCCATTTTTTTTCCATATCATCGGATGCAATGTCTTGCATTACAAAATCGTTTTGGAATACTAGACCACCACCCCAATTCCATTCGGCCAAAATGTTCAGTCTGTTTGAAAGCAATTCATACGAGGAATTAACAGATTGTTCTACTGAAGTAAGAGTAGGAGCAGATTTTGCCTGTTCCAATGTTGTTGCACCTATTGGCTCAGAAGTAAGCTGATCTTGACAACTCACTAAAAGTACGATGCTTACGATGAGTGGTGTTATAAATATTTTTTTCATAATATACTATTTTAAAAGTTTAATTAAAGTTTTACCTGAAGTCCCAAAATAAACGCTTGTGATTGAGGATAAGTTCCTTGGTCAATCAATGATGTTGATTCTGGATCTAATCCTGTATAGTCCGTGATCGTAAACAGGTTTTGACCAGATGCGTAAATACGTAAATGTTTTAACCCTATTGATTTCACTTCAAAAGTGTAGCCGATTTCAATATTTTTCAATCTCATATAGGAAGCATCTTCAACAAAAACACTTGATACATTACCACCACCATTATTATTAAACGTTAGACGTGGTGTTGTATTACTAGTTCCTTCACCATTCCAGCTGTCTAAAACAGAAACCATCGAGTTGAATGGACGACTATCATAATTCAAGATTTGCTTCAAACCGTTGTAACGATCCACTCCTTCTACCCCTTGCAACAAGAATGAGAAATCAAAATTTTTGTAATCAGATGAGAATGAAAGACCATAGGTCATTTTTGGGATAGGATTTCCTATTATGGCTCTATCGTCGGCATTAATTTGTCCGTCCGCATTGATGTCTTTAAACTTTATATCTCCCGGAACCGTTCCATTTGTGTTTGAAAACAGAGTGCTGCTTACTTCAGCCGTGTTTTGATAAATACCATCAAACACTAGTCCATAGTAAGAACTTATTGGCTGCCCCACTGTTGTTATTGTACGTGTTCTATCATCAATGATGTTGGCAACATACGTTTGAAGTTCATTCACTCTATTTGTTAATGTAGCTACATTTGCATTTATGCTGTATTTAAATGCGTGGTCATTGTCTTGAAAATTAAGTCCAAATTCAAATCCTTTATTATTCACTACCCCAGCATTTACAATAGTTTGATTAATCACCCCAACAGAAACTGCGGGTAATGTTACTCCCAATAAAATGTCATCGGTAATTTTCTCAAAGTAATCAGTGGTAAATGAAAGTTTATTTTTAAGTATACTCAAGTCCAAACCAAAATTTGTTTGAGTAGTAGTTTCCCATTTAATATCTGGATTACCATATCTTATTATATTTACTACTCCACCCGCGGTAGAAACCAAAGTTTGATAGGCATTATCCGGTATTTCCTGATTTCCTGATTGTCCCCAACTTGCTCTCAATTTCAAGTTTGATATCCAATCTATTTTTTGCATAAAATTTTCTTTTGAAATTATCCAACCTCCAGAAACAGATGGAAAATATCCCCATTTATTGTTAGGTCCAAAACGAGAGGAAGCATCAGCTCTTATGGTAGCCGTAGCAAAATATTTATTGTCATAGCCATAAGTTCCAGAAGCGAAATAAGACATAAGTCCCCAATTTTTAGCAGTTCCTCCGCTACGCATATTAGTTTCACTTCCATAATCAAGATATCGGAAAGAATCAGAAGTATTGTCAAAATTTTGTCTGCTACCTCCCATTCCATCTGAATTACTACTAATACTTTCGCTACCAAGCAATGCGTTTACGCTATGTACTCCATCAAAGGTTTTTATGTAGTTCAGGGTATTACTAAAGGTAAAAGTCATACTTTGTCCTCTATTTTCATCCAAATTATTAGGTCTATTGATTCTTCCCATACCATAAAATTGGTTTCCGGTATCATTTATGTCAGCATCACCATAATTTGAAGCGAAATTTTTATTATGGCTGTATGCAATATCAGCTCCAAGATTACTTCTAAACTTCAAAGACTTGTCTTTTAAGAAAGCATATTCAGCATATATATTTCCAAATGTTTTAAAAGTCTCGCGTTTATCATCCGCAAAATTCGCGTGCGCGATTGGATTTGATGTAAATTCATAATTGCGGCTCCATCCATTATTAGGTCCTGTGTAGAATGGCAAATCTGTATATGGATTTTCGGCAGAATAAGTAGGATCATTGACATCTTTATATACACCAATAACAGGTGGGCGTATTAATGAATGACGAATAATTCCGGGAGCATCACCACTGGAAGATAACTTGTCTTGTTTTTCTTGGCTTATTTGAAGATTTGTTCCCACTTTCAACCGATCAGAAACATTTGAATTTACATTTGCCCTAAAATTAATACGCTGGTATTTATCATTATCCCCTACAACAATACCGTCTATACCATAATAGCCTCCAGAAATTAGATATTGCACGTTTTCAGAACCTCCACTTACTGAAGCTTGAAAGTTTTTTGAGAAGCCGGTCGTGAATAATTCGTCTTGCCAATTGGTATCTGCCAAAGGTATTCCATTCACGGAACCAAGTGCTCTATCCGCAGCATAAGGACTGATCGCAGAAGCCGAATTTCCTGTAGTATTGTGCCAGGCCCGATCTTTCACTGTTAAATATTGGTCTGCATTTAGCATTTCAGGAAGATTTGCAGCAAAATGAAATCCTGAAAAATAATCCGCAGTAATAGTAGATTTACCTTGTTGACCGTTTTTGGTAGTGATTACAATTACGCCACCCGCAGCTCTCGAACCGTAGACAGCTCCTGCAGCCGCATCCTTCAATACTGTCATTGATTTCACGTCCGCTTGATTAAGAAAGGAAATATCACGCGTTGGAACTCCGTCAACAACATATAAAACTTCATTGTTTCCAAGCGTCCCTTCACCCCTGATTCGTATTTTAATTCCATCACCCGGAGCACCAGTATTGGCCGCAACAAAAACACCCGCTACTTGTCCTTGCAAGGCTTGTGCGATATCGGGCACCCTTGTTTTAGATAAGTCATCCATGTTAACTGCAGTAACTGCGCTAGTAATTGAAGCTTTCTTTTGCCCAACATATCCCACAACTACAACTTCGCTTAAGTTACTTACATCCTGTTTTAAAGAAATAAATAATTCACTTTTTCCAGATACAGATACCTCTTGATTCATATATCCTATATAACTTAAAACTAAAACAGCTTTGGAATCTACATTATTAATGGCAAATTTTCCATCAATATCAGTAATCGTATTTATAGTCGTTCCTTTGATGTTAATATTTACTTGTGGTATTGGTCCACTTTCATCGGAAACGACACCTTTAACTGTTTGAGCATACATTATGCTCCCCGATAATATTGTCCATACAATGAACAAATTATAAATAATACTTTTTTTCATCATAAGGAAGTGTTAAATTGATTAGTGTTTTGAGTAAGTTTTTTCATTTTAAAAAAAGTTTTGGTTTGTTAATATATCGTTGTAGTTATCTGGTTATAAAATTAGTTGGAGAGTACAAAAAAGTGTGTACACTATTTCATCAAAAGTGTACACTGAGTAAAAAGTAGCTGATTTACAGAAGATTAAAAAAAATTAGCTTTTTGAAATATATTTGAGCTGATAGTTTTTTGGTGTGATCGTATACATTTTATTAAATTCCCTGTAGAAATAAGAACGGTTATTAAAGCCGGATTGATAGCATACTTCAGAAACGGTCAACACATTTTTACGCAAAAGTTCCGCAGCGTATTTTAATCGTATAGTTCGTATTAAATCTCCCGGAGAAAGCCCGAAAATTTGTTTGATTTTTCGATACAATTGCGAATTACTAATCCCTAATTCTTTTTCAATAAATAAACTTTGAAGATTTTCGTTGTCAATATTAATCCGTATGAGTTCAATTACTTTTTTAATAAAATCTTTTTCCTCATTATCTATTGGCAAAGTAGATAGATTTTCGATCAGAGTGTCTTGAGAAAAATGCTTAAATATAAGTTCTTTTTCTTCAATAAGTTTTTGTATTCTTATTAATAAGTGATCCGGGTGAAAAGGTTTTGGTATATAAGAATTAGCTCCGCTTTCTATTCCTTCAATTCGATGCAAAACCGAATCTTTTGCTGTAAGCATTATAAAAGGAATATGGCAGGTTTTGATGTTTCCTTTGATTTTGGCGCAAAGCTCCACTCCATCCATCAGTGGCATCATTACATCACTAATGATAATATCCGGATTCTCTTTTTCAAGAATAGCCATAGCTTCTATACCATTGTATGCTGTAATAATTTTATATGTTTCACCTAGTAATTCATTAAGGAACATATGAATTTCTTTCTCATCTTCAACAATTAAAACTGTTTTACGAATATCTTCAAGTAAGTCAAGGGATGATATTTTATTAGGAATGCCATCAGATTTACTTGGAATTTCTTCAAGGATATTTTTTAGATGCTGTGAAATCAGAATCGGACTTGCTTCAACATCCAATTCCTTTTCATTAAAAGCTGCTTTGCTGCAAGGCAATAGAATGGTAAAAGTTGTTGATTCATTGGGAATACTGGAAACGAAAATGGCACCTCGTAATACTGTCACTAATTTTTTTATATAGGCCAATCCAATACCGGTTCTAAACAAATCGTTGTCTGTGGTTCTATTGGAGTCTGACAAGAAAAATCGATCAAACAAGGAATCCAGTTTTTCTTTGGGAATTCCCTTTCCTGTATTTACGATGGTTATGTTTAATTGATTTGAATCTTCATCCTGAATGTAAAACTTGAGATCAATCCTTCCGTTTATTGGAGTGTATTTAAAAGCATTTGACATCAGGTTAAATACTATTTTTTCGATTTTATCCTTGTCAAACCATCCCGGTAGTTCAGACGGAATGTCAAGATTATAATCAATATTTTTATCCAATGCCCATTCATCAAACAATTCGGCGATTTGTTCTATCAGGTTGACAAGATCAAATTTCTTTGCAGTAATTTCTAAATAGTCATATTCTGCTTTTCTAAATTCGAGTAATTGCTGGGTTAGAAATAATAACCTTGAAGAGTTTCTTTGAATCATATGAACGAACTTCTGATTTCTCTTATCAAGGTTTGATGCTTCAGAAAGTTTTTGAATGGGCCCCACAATCAAAGTTAAAGGAGTTTGAAACTCATGGGCAATATCGGTAAAAAATGTAAGCCGGTTTTCGTGTAGTGCTTCTTCTCTTTTTCTAAAAAGAATATTTTGACTTAATGATTGACGTTTTTTATAGTAACTTAAAACAAACATTATAAAAAGTACAACCAAAATGGCATAGATAATAATTGCAACTGTTGATTGCCAAAAAACGGGTTTAATCTTGATGTTGATGGCGTGAACCGGTTTACTCCAAACCCCGTCGCTATTGGACCATTTTATCCATAAAGAATAGTTGCCTTGCGGAACGTTTGTAAAGGAAATAATTCTTCTATTATTGATAAAATTCCAATTCTTGTCAAAATTCGTCAATTGATAGGCATATTTACATTTTTCACTATTTGTAAAAGTTAAAGCCGCTAATTCAATGTCAAAAAAGTTTTGATTGTACTTCAAAACTATAGACGGAGGATTATTAGAATCAGGAGGTATCACTAATCCTTGATAATAAGGAGTGGTCTGATTTTGACCGCTAATTTTATCAATCAGAATATCAGGAACTATAGAAGACTCTTTTATTTTTTGCGGCAAAAAATAATTAAATCCCTTGATTCCTCCCATAAAAACATAATCGGATTTCTGATTTTGGTAGAAAGCTCCATCGGCAAATTCATTGTTTTGAAGTCCCTCATTTTTGGTGTAATTGATAAATTTAGATTCATTCACAATAAAATTTGACAAGCCAAAATTGGTGCTTATCCAAAGATTCGATTTGTTATCACAAACAATACCGTGAATGGTATTATTAGGAAGACCTTCTTTAACTGTAAAACTCTTGAATACTGCTTTTCCGTCAGAATTCATTTTTTCCAATAAATTTAAACCAAAACTAGTTCCAATCCAAAGTCTATTATTAGCATCCGTTTGCAGACACAATATGTCATTATTGGATAAACTCTGTGAATCCTTGCTAATGTTTTTATAGGTGTGAAAAAAGCCTGATTTTTTGTCAAAGAGATTCAATCCTCCCAATCGGGTTCCAATCCAAAGCTGATTTTGGTTTTTTGGAACTATTGAAAAAATAATATTACTGCTCAGGGATTTCCCTCCTCTATTGTCGGCAATGTATTTCTTGTATTCGGTTACTTTTAGCTGTTCGCCTGAACGTTCAATTTTACATCGAATCATTCCATAACCATTCGTTCCTAACCAAATAAATCCTTCATTATCCTGATAAATGGCATAGGTTGACTTGAAATAATCACATTTTTCATTCCCAATAATTTCCGCCCAACTAATCAATTTTGATTTTTTTAAATCAAAAACATTAATTCCATTGCCATCGCTACCAATAAAAATTAAATCTTCTTTCCCTTTGCATAAAGCAAAAACAGAATTATCAATGGCACTGTTGCTATCATTGAAATTCTCATAATGTAAAGTTTTTTCAGCATTCAGATAAAAATTGGAAGGAAAACGAAATAATCCTTTTCCCTTTGTTCCAACCCAAAAAGAATTTTCGTCTACTTCTAAAAAGGCTCTTACAATACCTCCGTCCAATTCTGGAACTTGTATTTTAGAAATTAGATTAAAAGATTTTTTAAGAGGATACATTTTAAAAACCCCATCCCCATCAGTTCCGGTCCAAATAACATTTTCACTTCCTTGAATTAATGTAGTTATCTTTTGGTTTTTCAGGTATTTTAGCCACGGTTTGATGACACTATTTCCGTCATTGTCCACAATAGAATATCCTGATTTACTCAAAAGCACAAGTCCGTCCGGAATATTCCCAATGATGTTTCCAATATTTTTTTCAGGGAGTAAATGACTTTTATTGTCCAATAAAGAATATAAATTAGTGATACCTGATGTAGAGACAATACAGATTTTACCTTTCGGCATTAGCTCAAATGTTCTGATTCCATTTGAAATCAATCTCACTTTTGAGATGTTGATTTTGCCTTTACTTTTGGTTTTAAACGACAAAGCATAAAGTTCATTGTTTTCAAATAAAACTAACAATTCGCCGGTTAAAGTGAATTCCATTTTTTCAACTGCCTTTGTTGAAAAATTTTTGATTTTTAATAATTGAAAATCGTTGCCGTCAAAGTAACCAATCCCCCAATCTTTTACCGCACAAAAAACATTTTTTGAGGCATCAAGCGCCATATTAAATTCTGATTCTGATAACGGCGGCTTGTTTTTTCTGGTATAATAATAACGTTGAAAAGTATCTGTTTTTTTATCATACTGATTAATACCGTGAATCGTTAATATCCAGATTTTTCCGGTATGATCTTCATCAATTTTAAGAATTACCTGATTGCTTAGGCTATTTTCGTTGTCCAATTCAGGTCTGAAAATTTTGAAACTATTTCCATCGTACCGATTTAGACCGTCCCAAGTTCCTATCCAAAGTAAATTTTCGGAATCCTGAAAAATTGCATTAACGGAACTGTTTGAGAGCCCTTTAGTATTGTCTAACTGCTCCAAGGAGTATTTTAAATCTGATGCCTTGGAAAAGTTAAGATTAGATTTAAGACGATTACTACTGGCTTTTGGATCAACTTTATGCAGTTTTGGTATTGCATTATTTAATGCTATAAATTTTTCCTTATTATTACAAGAGAAAAAAAATATAAAAATAAAACTAACAATAAAAATTTTAATTCTCAATTTAATAAATGTATTTCCTATGTTAATTTTAAAATGGTTCTACTATGAAAAAAAACAATCGTGAGGTTATTTATCTTTTGAAAAATAAACTTTAGGAAGGATTATAAAAAAAAATATAGATAGTAATATTTTTAATTTTCTTCATTTATTGCAATACAATAATACAAATATAGCAAAATTGAGTAATCTTGAAATTTTAACTTATGCGAATCAAGGGTTAAAATATTAAGTTTATAAAAGCGGAAGCGATTTTGCCAAAGATATGAATCAACAGTCCTTTGGCAGACCTCACTTTACTAGCTCTTTGAATATCTGTTTTTTGAATTAGCCAATTAAATAATGACTCAATAGGTTGTCTAACTCTTGATACTGCTGTCGAAAACAAGTCATTTGCAGCTTTGTCTCTATTTTTAATTTCTTGACACTGCCCTTTGATACCCTTGACTGATGTCATCATAATTGAGTTTTTTTCTTGCTCTAATTCAGAAAAAAAATCTTGTTTATTATATATTTTATCTCCAAAGAAATTTCTGTTAGTTTTCTCAGACCAAGCTTCTTTGAAAACAGTTAAATCATTTACTGAAGCAGGAGTTATTTGAATTTCCTCAGGAAAAGGGATTTTATTTAAACGTCTAAAAGCCAATGCGTGTAATTTCACACCATAATAATAGAGGTTTTTAGTAGAACAATATCCTTTGTCGGTTAGTTCTTTAGCCGCTTTTGCATTACGCTTTCCTGAACAAGTGATTATTGGCATTGAATCCAGTAAACTTTGATCAGCAAAACAGTCAGAGGGTATAAAATCTTCAAACAACGAAGATGTAAAACGTCTAAAAGCTTCCGACAATTGGTTAAGCCGATTAGAAAAAGCAGTATATGAACCGAGTTTTGGAAACCAATCACGCAAATAATCACAAGCATAATTGTGAATTTGTTTGATGCTAAAGCGTTGTTCTTCTTGAACTGCAAATAGATAAATGGTCATAATTTCTTGGTCTGTTAAATCTTGCTTATCGTTGTTGCTAAAACGTTCGCAAGTATATTTTAAATCTTTTTCAAATCTGTCGCAGATTATTGAGTAGATTTTTATTAATTTTAGGGCTTTAGGCTGATTAATCATATATTTAAATGTGCGTTAGATACACTATAAATATACTGATTACCAGCTTATTAAACTAATTATTTGAAAGATATTTCTTTCCTTTTTATGCTTTTTTCAACCCTTGATTCGCATAAATTACTAATTAAATGGCCCAGTAAAAATAAAGCCCTACAATTAAATTGCACTTTTTTCAAACCGAATGTGGTTTCAGCTTGATTCAAAAGACAAACCTCAATTTTAGACATAAAAAAAACCTCTAAATTTCTTTAGAGGTTTTTGAAAATAATGTGAAGGCAGAAGGATTCGAACCTTCGACCGCCTGCTTAGAAGGCAGGTGCTCTATCCAGCTGAGCTATGCCTCCATTAATCATTAATTTTACTAATTACAAGAAAACTCAATAATTAGTCGGGGTGGCAGGATTCGAACCTGCGGCCTCCTGCTCCCAAAGCAGGCGCGATAACCGAGCTACGCTACACCCCGAAGTGCAAAAAAAGCGGAGAGTAAGGGATTCGAACCCTTGGTACAGTTTCCCATACGCATGTTTAGCAAACATGTCCTTTCGGCCACTCAGGCAACTCTCCAATATAAGAACTTATATTCCTTTTAAGCGGTTGCAAATGTAACTTTCTATTCTATATTTCACAAATAATTAACCCCTTTTTTTAAATGTTTTTTTTATACTGTTTTAAAATACTTAACAATCAAATGTATAGACTAATAAAAATAGAGATTTCAATTATATTTTTATGTATGATGCAATAAAAAAAATAAATTATTCAACATTTGATGACCAAATATATAATATTATCAAAATTGTAATTTGGTATTTACACAAAATGATTAAATTCGCAACTTAAATATAGAATTCAACTATTATGAACAAAAAAGTCGTTATTGTTTCTGCTGTCCGAACTCCTATTGGCAGTTTTATGGGAGGATTATCTACTGTTTCTGCTCCAAAATTAGGGGCAGTAGCTATAAAAGCCGCATTAGATAAAATACAATTAGATTCAAATTTAGTTGATGAAGTTTTTATGGGCAATGTCATTCAAGCTGGAGTTGGTCAAGCGCCTGCTAGACAAGCTGCGATTTATGCGGGTTTACCCAACTCTGTCGTTTGCACTACTGTTAATAAAGTTTGCGCGTCAGGAATGAAATCAGTGATGCTAGGAGCCCAAGCCATTCTGTGTGGTGATGCCGAAATTGTTGTTGCTGGCGGAATGGAGAATATGAGTTTGATACCCCATTATGTACATTTGAGAAACGGATATAAATTTGGCCCAGCAACTATGGTTGACGGAATGCAGAAAGACGGACTCACCGATGCTTACGACAACAACGCTATGGGCGTTTGTGCTGATTTATGTGCCGCGGAGTATGAAATAACTCGCGAAGATCAAGATAGCTTCGCAATTCAATCCTATGAGCGTTCTGCGAAAGCTTGGGAAGAAGGAAAATTTGACAACGAAATAGTTCCTGTTGCAGTTCCTCAAAGAAAAGGTGAACCAATTATAGTTTCTAAAGATGAAGAATTTACGAATGTAAAATTAGACCGAATTCCTTCTTTGAATGCCGTTTTTACAAAAGATGGAACTGTAACTGCAGCCAATGCGTCTACAATAAATGATGGAGCTGCCGCTATAGTATTGATGAGTGAAGAAAAAGCATTATTAATGGGTTTAAAACCTTTGGCCTATATAAGAAGTTATGCCGATGCGGCTCAGGAACCAAAATGGTTTACCACAAGTCCTTCTAAAGCAATTCCAAAAGCATTAGAAAAAGCAGGATTATCAATAGAAGATGTAGATTATTTTGAATTTAATGAAGCTTTTGCTGTGGTAGGTTTAGCCAATGCAAAAATCCTTGGATTGAATGATACAAAAGTAAATGTAAACGGCGGAGCAGTTTCTTTAGGTCATCCGCTTGGTTGCTCTGGTGCAAGAATTATTGTAACTTTACTAAATGTTTTAGAACAAAATAATGGTAAAATTGGAGCGGCTGCAATCTGTAATGGCGGCGGTGGAGCTTCGGCCATTGTTATTGAAAGAGCATAAAAACGTTGCAGGTTATAAGTTATGAGTTTACCTTTATACGCAATTTTACACACAACTTTTAACCTATTAACCCATAACCTTTAACCTTACTGTATGTTCGGAATTTGTAATCTAGCCATAATCCCTCTTCGAATTGAGCCTAACGATAGAAGTGAAATTGTTTCTCAAGTTTTGTTTGGCGAACATTTTGAAATCTTGGAACAGTTCAAACAATGGTCGAAAATTAAATTACAATTCGATGATTATGAAGGTTGGGTCGATTCTAAACAATATCAAATCATTTCCGAATCTGAATTTCATCAATTATCTGAGGATGTCATTGTATTAAATGCTGATTTAATAGAATACATAACAGGACCAGATAATTTATTACTTCCAATTCCGTTGGGTTCTTCACTTTCTTTTTTGAATCATTCTGATATTAATACTGCAAACTATAATTTTGAAGGAACAAAAACTAGTGGAATAAAATCTAAAAAATGCATCTTAAATACGGCTTTTATGTACCTCAACGCACCTTATCTTTGGGGAGGAAAAACGCCTTTTGGTATTGACTGCTCGGGTTTTACACAAATGGTTTACAAGCTTAATGGCTACAAATTATTACGTGATGCTTCACAACAAGCGCTTCAAGGAGAAGCATTGAGTTTTATTGAAGAAAGTGAGCCTGGAGATTTGGCTTTTTTCGACAATGAGGAAGGAAATATTATTCACGTAGGAATTATTATGGAGGACAACTATATCATTCACGCGAGCGGAAAAGTGAGAATAGACCGCTTGGATCATCTAGGAATTTATAATGCCGAAACAAACAGACATACCCACAAACTTAGGGTCATTAAAAAAATTATATAAAAAAAAACCGTTTCAACTTTTACATTGAAACGGTTTTTCATTTAAACTACTGCACTTTTATTTTTGCTCAAGTACTTTAATTTTTGCTTTCAACTCTTTGGATTCAGGCATCATTTCTAATGCACTGTAAACATTTAACAGTGTTTTTGCTACATCAATATTGGTTGGATCTAACTCATACGCTTTTTGAAGAAACGGAATAGTACTTTTGAACAAATCCTGTCTTTGAGTTTTCAACACTTCATAACGTTTCATATCCTTAGCAGAAGTTCCCAATTTATTCATTTCATCAATGATAACCTTCTCGTCTTCTAGTTTCAAAGCAGCCAAATTTATGTAAGCATTTGCATACTTAGGATTAATTTCAATTACTCTTTTATAATACTTCTCAGCATCAACACGATTTTTTGCGTTGGCACTTAGTACACCTAAATTGAAAACTAAATCGGCATCGTTTGGATTTTTTTCTAAAGCTTCAGCAACTAATTTTTTGTAAGTTTCAAAATCTTTAGTATCTAAATACAAATTGGCCTCTGTTAAAAGTAATGAGTTGTCCTCTGGATTCGCTTTTCTAGCATCAGAAATTGCTTTTTTAGCCTCTTCAATTTTACCGTCTTGAACTAAAATCAAAGCAATATTTTTGTAGATCTCACCTCTTTTTGAAGGAATCGCTTCCGTTTTTGGTTTTTCGTGAGTACCCAATTTTACAGCCAAATCTCTTTCTTTTACTGTAACATACTGATCTTCTTGACTAGTCAATTTATTAGTAGCCAAATAACTCGTTCCTTTTCCTGAATAATTTAATGTTTTCAATTCTTCATACAACTTAAGAGCTGTAGCATAATCTTTAGCATTTACATAAGTTGATGCTGCATAATATAAGTTGATGGTATCTTTTTTATCTAATAAATAAGCATCGTATAATTTTTGAGCACCCTCTAAATCTTTATCCGATTTTGTATCAGCAATTGCACTATTCAATAATTTAAATTTAATATCAATTATCGAAGTAGTGCCTTGAGCTGAATATTTATCCTTCCCAGATACTTTTTCTACAGCTAATAATTCTTGAAATGACTTTGCAGCCAATGTTAAATTTTTGCCTTCTTCTACTTTTTTATTGGCTAGTTCCAAATAAGCATTCCCATTTACAAAATAAAAGTGAGCTTTTTCAGCATCAGCTGCATTTGGTATCAATGACTGAGCCCCATTTAAAATTGTTACTGCTTCTTGTGGATTTCCACTTTTTAAAGCTTTTTCAGCTGCTTTAATTTGATCTTTTTGAGCAAAAGCAAATACTGAAATCAATAATGCTGACACTAGTATTACATATTTAATTTTCATAATTTTTGTTTTTAATTTATGTGCAAAAATAACTAGAATAACATTTATTATTTATGATAAAAATCATAAATAATAAATGTTATAGATTAATATTTAATTATTCATCAGAATCTTCGTCGTCACCAACTTCATCTGAATCTTCATCCTCTTCTAAATCGTCTTCATCAGAATCATCATCGTCTTCTACGGCATCGTCTTCAAGAACTTCAAGAACTGGTTTCACTCTTTCGATTACTTCTGTTTCTATGACATTTCCTTCTTCATCGACCACTACTTCCTCATCATCATCTTTCATTACTTTAGTAACTGCAGCAATAGAGTCGTTTCCTTTCAAATTGATCAATTTAACACCCTGAGTAGCACGTCCCATCACTCTTAAATCTTCAATAGCCATCCTAATCGTCAATCCAGATTTGTTAATTATCATCAAATCATCGGCATCAGTTACTGCACTTATTGAAATTAGTTTTCCTGTTTTCTCGGTGATATTCAAAGTTTTGACACCTTTTCCACCACGATTTGTAATTCTATATACATCTTCACCATCTTCATCAACTAATTTGGTACGCTTTCCGTATCCATTTTCAGTTACAACCAAAATCTGAGAATCAAGGATATTATCTTTATCGACAGTAACCATTCCAATTACTTCGTCGGTATCATCTTTTAGAGTAATTCCACGAACTCCAGAAGCGGTTCTTCCCATTGGACGGGTTTTAGTTTCTTCAAAACGAACCAGTTTTCCTGATTTCACAGCCAAAATAATCTGGCTTTCTCCGTTGGTTAATTTTGCTTCCAATAACTCATCACCTTCTTTAATTGTAATTGCAGCAACTCCATTTACTCTCGGTTTAGAATATTTCGCTAAAGATGTTTTCTTAACCTGACCTTTTTTAGTCACCATAACCAAATTATGACTATTAATATAGTCTTGGTTTTTTAAATCTTGTGTGCAAATAAAAGCTTTGACTTTATCATCACTTTCTATATTAATAAGATTTTGCAATGCTCTTCCTTTAGCCGTTTTGCTTCCTTCTGGAATTTCATAAACGCGCATCCAGAAACATTTTCCTTTCTGAGTAAAGAACATCATATATTGGTGATTGGTAGCAACATACATATGCTCCAAGAAATCTTGATCTCTTGTTCCCGCACTTTTTTGTCCAACTCCTCCTCTATTTTGTGTTTTATATTCGGTAAGGTTTGTACGTTTGATGTAACCTGCGTGCGAAATAGTAATTACTACATTCTCATCGGCAATTAAATCTTCAATACTTACATCTCCACCAGAATATTCAATTAAAGAACGACGAGCATCACCATATTTATCGCGGATTTCAACAAGTTCTTCTTTTATCAAAGCAATTCTCAGATTAACATCTGCTAGTAAAGCTCTTAAATGCTCTATCAACTTCATTATTTCTTCAAATTCAGCTCTTAATTTGTCTTGCTCTAGCCCAGTCAATTGACGCAAACGCATTTCAACAATGGCACGAGATTGAATATCAGATAGTTTAAATCTTTCTATTAATTTTTCTCTTGCTTCTTCGGTATTTTTAGATGCTTTAATTAATGCAATAACTTCATCAATATTATCAGAAGCAATTATTAAACCTTCTAAAATATGGGCTCTTTCTTCAGCTTTTCTTAATTCGAATTGAGTTCTTCTTGTAACTACATCGTGACGGTGTTCTACAAAATAATGAATCATATCTTTTAGATTCAACATTTGCGGACGTCCTTTTACCAATGCAATATTGTTTACACTAAATGAAGATTGTAATTGTGTAAATTTATAAAGTGTATTTAAAACTACATTTGGCGTTGCATCACGTTTCAAAATATAAACGATACGCATTCCGTTCCTATCCGATTCATCACGAATATTTGCAATTCCTTCGATTTTTTTATCATTTACCAAATCAGCTGTACGCTTAATCATATCCGCTTTATTGACTTGGTATGGAATTTCAGTAACAATGATACATTCTCTTCCATCTACTTCTTCAAAACCAACTTTGGCACGCATTACAATTCGTCCTCTACCTGTTTTAAATGCTTCACGAACTCCTTCGTAACCATATATTGTACCTCCAGTTGGAAAATCTGGCGCTTTAATATGATTCATCAATTCATCTATTTCAATTTCGTTATTATCAATATAAGCCAATGTTCCGTTGATAACTTCGGTAAGATTGTGTGGTGGCATATTAGTAGCCATACCAACTGCAATACCTGTCGCACCATTAATCAATAAAGTAGGAACTCTTGTAGGCATTACTTTTGGCTCATACAAGGTGTCGTCAAAATTCAACTGAAAGTCAACAGTTTCTTTTTCGATGTCTGCCATAATTTCTTCCGAAATTTTACGCATTCTAGCTTCAGTATAACGCATTGCTGCTGGACTATCGCCATCAACAGAACCAAAGTTACCTTGACCATCGACTAATAAATAGCGCAAACTCCATTCTTGAGCCATACGAACCATAGCATCATAAACAGAAGTATCTCCGTGAGGGTGATACTTTCCTAAAACTTCTCCGACTATTCTTGCCGATTTTTTATGGGCAGATTTTGAAGTTACTCCTAAATCATACATTCCGTAAAGTACTCTTCGATGTACTGGTTTCAAGCCATCTCTAACATCAGGAAGTGCTCTTGACACAATTACCGACATCGAATAATCGATGTAAGCTGATTTCATTTCATCTTCAATGTTAATGGGAATTAACTTTTCTCCTTCAGACATAGTTGTAATATTTAATAAATTTATTTTAGTTTCAAAACGTGCTAATATACGCTATTCCGATGTTTTTATGCAAACATTTCCGTACTTATTTCAATGATTTATTAACAAAATGAACTGATTTTTTAGTTAATAAATTATAGAACTTTTAACGTTTTTTTGTTCTTTTTTTTGTCAATTAGCTGACATAACTTCATAAGAGGAATGATTTTTGTTTTTCAAACAGTAATTCACTAAATTTACATCAGCAATACAAGATAATATGGATGATAATTTTTCACCAAGAGTAAAAGATGTTATTACTTATAGCAAAGAAGAAGCCTTGCGACTGGGTCACGATTTCATTGGTACCGAACATCTTATGCTCGGAATTTTGAGAGACGGAAACGGCAAAGCTATTAATATATTGAATAATTTATCAATAGATTTAAACCTTTTGCGTAGAAAAGTAGAGATTCTGAGTCCGGCAAGTCCTTCTATGGATACCAACAACGAAAAGAAGAATCTACACCTGACTAGGCAAGCAGAGCGCGCATTGAAAACCACTTTTCTAGAAGCAAAAGTATTTCATAGCACATCAATTAGTACAGCACATTTATTATTGTGCATCTTAAGAAATGAAAACGATCCCACAACCAAGCTACTAAATAAACTCAATATTGATTATGATGTAGCCAAAGAACAATATTTAAATATGACACCATCCGAAGAAAATTTTATCGAAAACTTGCCAAAAAATGATGCCTACAATGAAGATTCAGGACAAGATGACAGTCTGAAAGAAGGAAATTTTAATAATCCAGCCAATAAATCCAACAAAAAATCGAAGACTCCTGTTTTGGATAATTTTGGGAGAGATTTAACAGAAATGGCCGAAGAAGGAAAATTAGACCCTGTGGTAGGACGTGAAAAAGAAATTGAACGGGTTTCTCAAATTTTAAGCCGTCGTAAAAAGAATAATCCACTGCTTATTGGAGAACCAGGCGTAGGGAAATCTGCCATTGCCGAAGGCTTGGCTTTGCGAATTATTCAAAAGAAAGTATCCAGAATATTATTCAATAAACGAGTGGTAACACTTGATTTAGCCAGTCTTGTTGCTGGAACAAAATACCGTGGACAATTCGAAGAACGTATGAAAGCCGTGATGAACGAATTAGAAAAAAATGATGATATCATTCTTTTCATTGACGAAATTCACACTATTGTTGGCGCTGGTGGAGCAACAGGTTCGCTTGATGCTTCAAATATGTTCAAACCCGCTTTAGCCAGAGGAGATATTCAATGTATTGGTGCCACAACTTTAGACGAATACCGTCAATATATTGAAAAAGATGGCGCATTGGAAAGACGTTTCCAGAAAGTAATTATTGAACCAACTTCGGTTGAAGAAACCATTACGATTCTGAACAACATCAAAGACAAATATGAAGATCACCACAATGTAACGTATAGCCCAGAGGCTATCGAAGCTTGCGTTAAATTGACTAATAGATATATGTCTGAGCGTTTCTTGCCTGACAAAGCTATCGATGCTTTAGACGAAGCAGGTTCAAGAGTTCACATCACCAATATTGAAGTTCCAGCACAAATTTTGGAATTAGAAAAACAATTAGAAGATGTTCGCGAACTGAAAAATGCGGTTGTCAAAAAACAAAAATACGAGGAAGCAGCAAAACTTCGGGACGATGAAAAACGTTTCGAAAAAGATTTAGCTATTGCCCAAGAACAATGGGAAGAAGATTCTAAAAACAATAGAATCGAAGTTACCGAAGACAATGTTGCTGATGTAGTATCAATGATGACGGGAATTCCTGTAAATCGTATTGCCCAAACCGAAAGCAATAAACTGGCCATTTTGCCACAACTTATCGAGAATAAAGTCATTGGACAAAAAGAAGCCGTTTTGAAAATTTCGCGTGCCATCCAAAGAAATCGTGCCGGATTGAAAGATCCAAATCGACCAATTGGTTCCTTCATTTTCTTAGGACAAACGGGAGTTGGAAAAACTCAATTGGCCAAAGTTTTGGCCAGAGAATTATTCGATTCCGAAGAGGCTTTGATCCGAATTGATATGAGTGAATATATGGAAAAATTCGCCATCTCTAGATTAATTGGAGCACCTCCAGGATATGTTGGCTATGAAGAAGGGGGACAATTAACAGAGAAAGTACGTCGTAAACCGTATTGTGTAGTGCTTTTAGACGAAATAGAAAAAGCACATCCCGATGTTTTTAATATGATGTTGCAAGTTTTAGACGATGGTTATTTAACCGATAGTTTGGGACGAAAAATCGATTTCAAAAACACGATTATCATTATGACTTCGAATGTTGGAGCACGACAATTGAAGGATTTTGGTCAAGGAGTTGGTTTTGGAACAGCTGCCAAAGTAGCGCAAGCCGATGACAATTCGAAAAGTATCATAGAAAATGCTTTGAAGAAAACATTTGCTCCAGAATTCTTGAATAGAATTGATGATGTGATTGTATTTAATGCATTAGAAAAAGAAGACATCAATTTGATTATCGAAATTGAATTGAAAAAACTATACGAACGCATCAAAGATTTAGGCTACCAATTAGTTCTTTCTGATAGAGCCAAAGCATTTATTGCCGACAAAGGTTTTGATAGACAATTTGGCGCAAGACCACTCAAAAGAGCGATTCAAAAATATGTAGAAGATGCTCTTGCCGAAGAAATTATTACTTCTAAAGTGAGTGTTGGCGATGAAATTTTTATGGATTTAGAAGATGAAACTTCGCAAGAATTATCTGTTAAAATTCAAAAAGCCGAAGAACCTACGAATTAGCCTGAATTTATTAGACATTTATTAGCCAAGAATTCAATAATTTCAAAATATATCTGTGAAATTAGTGAATTCGTGGCTTTTTTTTTAATGCTTTTAATGCCAAGCCGAGAGTTGTTAAGTTTATGGAAATTCAGCGGATTTCAATGTTAATAGAAATCAAAATACGAAACAACATCAACCCCATCGGGGTTGCATTATATAGATAATCATACGATCCTGTTGGGGGCGTTGTGTAAATCGAATATTATTTCTATAAACATTTGACCTTTCCAAGGACTGTGAATCCTTAACTTAATGATATTGCGCTCGACTTGACATACGTTATACCCAAAGAACCAATCATTTAAAATCATTGTAATTCGCCTCTCATTGATTTAACCGTAATTTAACATTCAAAGTTCTCTATTCGATATATATTTACATCTGATTTAGTTTCCATACAAACCACATTTATGTTACAAAGCAAAATAATTTTAGGCAGCGAAGAATGGTGTACACTTCCTGAATTAGGAATTCCTTCCATAAAAGCTAGAGTCGATTCTGGTGCTAAAACCTCGGCTTTACATGCCAAAAATATTGCTCCATTTATTAAAGATGGACAGAATTGGGTCAAATTTGACATCAATCCAATACAAAATAATGTCAAAACCATAATTCATTGTGAAGCTCCTCTGGTCGATAAAAGAGTCGTAAAAAGCTCGAGTGGTTTTAGAGAACAACGCTATGTCATTCAAACTTCATTAGAGATTGGAAATTCTATTTGGATAATCGAAATGACTTTGACCAATCGAGATTCAATGGGTTTCCGAATGTTATTGGGTCGTGAAGCGATGAGCGGAAGGGTTTTAGTCGATCCCGAACAACAATATCTTTTGGGACAAACATCTAGTGATAATTTAAATGAAGTCTATAAAAATGCCGTAAAAACGAGTTCCGGTTTACGCATCGGATTACTGGCAAGCAACCCCGAATTGTACAGCAACAAGCGAATTATGGAAGCGGGAGAAATGCGTGGCCACAAAATGCACTTTTTGAACATCAAGGAATGCTATATGAAACTAGATGCCAAAACTCCCGAAATTCATTATCGTGGTGGAATAATCCTAAATCAATTTGATGCCATTATTCCAAGAATTCGACCGAGTATCACTTTTTATGGTTGCGCTTTGACAAGACAATTCGAAGCTTTAAATGTATTTTGCTTGAATTCATCGACTGCAATTACCCAATCTCGCGATAAATTATTTTCTTTGCAATTGCTACTGCAAAGCGGCATTGATATTCCAACAACGGGTTTTGCCAATTCGCCTTTGGATACCAACGATTTGATAACAATGGTTGGCGGCCCACCATTGATCGTAAAATTACTCGAAGGAACTCAAGGAAAAGGAGTTGTTTTGGCCGAAACCAAAAAAGCTGCCGAAAGTGTCATCAACGCCTTCAAAAGTTTGAATGCAAATATATTAGTTCAAGAATTTATCAAGGAAGCCAACGGAAAAGACCTTCGTTTGTTTGTAATCGACGGAAAAGTGGTAGCAACCATTCAAAGAGAAGCATTGCCGGGCGAATTCCGGGCTAATATTCACCTTGGTGGAACCGCATCTGTTATAAAACCCACATCCGAAGAGAAAAAAATTGCCATTCGTGCCGCCAAAGCCATGGATTTGAAAGTGGCTGGTGTGGATATTATTCGCTCTACAAAAGGCCCTTTATTACTCGAAGTAAACTCATCTCCGGGACTCGAAGGAATTGAAAGTGCCACTAATAAAGACATTGCGGGCGAAATGATTTTGGCTATTGAGAAGAATTTTAAAATATAATAATTGGCTGAAGCATATCTTTAAATAAAAAATATGGATCAATATTTTGACATTATCATTCGAAGTGCATCCGTATATCTTTTTATGCTCATCGCTTTGCGAATTTTTGGTAAGAAGGAATTATCCCAACTCAATACCGCCGATGTTATCCTGATTTTATTGATAAGCAACTCAGTTCAAAATGCAATGGTAGGAAGCGATACCAGCCTTTGGGGTGGACTGGCAGCAGCAGCAGTACTTTTTGTCATCAACTTTACGCTAAAAAAACTGATGTATAAGTTTCCCAAATTCAGTGATTTTATGCAGGAAAAACCAGAAATATTAATCCACGATGGGAAAATGGATTTCAAAACATTGAGCAAATTAAACATCACAAACGATGAATTAAAAGAAGCAATAAGAGAACACGGGGTCGAACATTTCTCAGATGTAAAGTTGGCAATGCTCGAAATTGATGGCAATATCAGCATTATTTCTGGCGAGAAAAACATTAGACAAACGCATTACAAAAGACTCAAACGAAGTAAAAAAACAATGGGGTAAATTAACTTAACCATCTAAAACATCTAAGGTCATTTAAGTTTTATATATTATTATCTTACATGTCCTTAAATGTCTTAAATGATTTAAAACTTACAGTAATTCAACTACATTTTTAAACTCCTTAATCGCAACGAATTCAAGATTACCGAAACAGAGCTAAAACTCATTGCAGCCGCTGCAATCATTGGTGATAACAATAATCCAAAAACAGGATACAACATTCCCGAAGCCACTGAAATCCCCAAAATATTATAAATAAAAGCAAAAAACAAATTCTGTTTGATGTTTCGCATCACGGCGTGACTTAGGTTTTTGGCTTTGACAATGCCTTGCAAATCGCCTTTTACTAGAGTAATTTTGGCACTTTCAATTGCCACATCCGTTCCTGTTCCCATTGCAATTCCAATGTCGGCTTGCGCCAATGCTGGAGCATCGTTGATTCCGTCGCCTGCCATAGCTACAATTTTCCCTTCGGCTTGTAGGCGTTTAATTTCATTGAGTTTATCTTCGGGCAAACAATTGGCAATAAAACCTGTCAAATGCAATTCGTTGGCGACTGCTTTTGCCGTATTTTCGTTGTCACCCGTAATCATAATGACTTCAATTCCTTGACGCATCAATTCCTTGATGGCATCGGCACTCGTGGCTTTTATTTTATCGGAAATCGCCACAAAACCTACCGCAATTCCATCAACAGCAATATAGGAAACTGTTTTTCCAAGTTTTTGTTCGATTAGAATTTTACCTTCTAAATCATCGGAAATCTTTGAATTTACTTGCTCCATTAGTTTTTTATTTCCCAAAGCCACTTTCTTATTTTCTACAGTTCCAATTACACCTTTACCGGAAATAGCTTCGAAATCTTTGACATCAATTAAAGAAATATTTTTTGTTTTGGCATAATTCACCACGGCTTGCGCCAATGGATGTTCGCTGTATTGATTCAAGGAAGCGATATATTGTAATAATTCTTCTTCCACATTATTAGTAGAAAACACTTTTTCAACGGATGGTTTCCCTTCCGTAATGGTTCCCGTTTTATCGGTAATCAGGATATTTACTTTGTTCATATTTTCTAAGGCTTCGGCATTTTTGATTAAGACTCCCGATTGCGCGCCCTTGCCTACACCAACCATTACGGACATTGGTGTGGCTAATCCCAAAGCACACGGACAAGCAATTATCAAAACGGCAACCGCATTGATAAAACCGTAAACCATCGCAGGTTCAGGACCAAAATTTGCCCAAACAATAAATGTTACTACCGAAATAATCACTACAATGGGTACAAAATATTTAGCAATATTATCGACGAGTTTCTGGATAGGCGCTCTGGAACGACTGGCATCATTGACCATTTGTACAATTTGCGAAAGCACTGTTTCCGAACCTATTTTTTCGGCAGTCATAACAAACGATTTGTTTCCGTTGATGGTTCCTGCAATGACAGCATCATCAACCCTTTTATCAACAGGAATAGGTTCTCCCGAAATCATCGATTCGTCTATAGTGCTCTCACCATCGGTAATTTTTCCATCGACAGGGATTTTTTCTCCTGGTTTTACTCTCAACAAATCACCTTTCTTTATATCGTGAATAGCTATTATTTTATCCTTTCCATCAATGACAATTGTGGCTTCTGTTGGCGCAAGCTGTAATAATGCTTTAATGGCTCCACTAGTCTGGCTGTGTGCTTTGGCTTCCATTACTTGTCCCAATAATACTAATGTCAAAATCACCGCTGTGGCCTCAAAATAAAGTGACACACTACCGTGATTTTTGAATTCTTCTGGGAAATATTCTGGAAATAACAAACCTGTAATACTAAATAAAAAGGCTATTCCTGTTCCTATTCCTATAAGAGTAAACATATTTAGATTCCAAGTCAAAATGGATTTCCAAGCACGAATAAAAAACATCCATCCCGCATAAAATACAACCGGAAGTGTCAGGATAAATTGTACCCAATTCCATTTTTGAGTTTCCATTATTTGATGTAAGGGATTATTGTGCAGCATTTCTAGCATCGAAATGATGAAAACAGGAATGGTAAACACCAACGCTATTTTCATTTTTCGCAGTAAATCAAGGTAGGTTTTATTTTCCTCACTATCCAAAGGTTTCATTGGAACCAAATCCATTCCGCAAATTGGGCAAGAACCTTGTCCGTCTTGTACAATATCAGGATGCATCGGGCAAGTATAAGAAATCTTAGTGACATTTAAATCGGGAGCTTTGACCAAATCCATTCCGCAAACTGGGCAACCCACTTGCGAATCATAGACTTTTTCGCCTTCGCAAAACATCGGACAATAATATTTTCCGGAAGCGCTACTAGGCAAGGAAACAGAATCGTTATGTGATGTTGAACCGCAACAGGATTTAGCAACTAGTACTTCATCTGTTTTAGATATAGTTGCATTAGAAGTACTTTCTTTTATTACATACTTTCCAGCTGCATATAATTCTTTTTGCAATTTGAATATTGGAATATGTTTTTCAGTAATTATGGTAGCCGTTGGTGGATCTAAAATTACGCTTGCTTCTACTCCATCGATAGCATTCAAAGCTTTTTCTACTTTGGTACGGCAGCCGTTGCACGACATCCCAGATATTTCATATATATGTTTCATTTTGACTTTATTTAATACTACAAATATCGGAAGGAAATGTAGTTTTGATGTTATACAATTAGTTTTAAAATTTGTACAATTTACAATTTGATTATAGCTTTTCTGAAAACAGATTTCGCATTTTTAAATTGTGATGGTTTAAAATTTATGGCTATCGCAACAGGATGCGTTGCTCCAAAACCTTAGAAAAAAATGCTCCAAAATATTAGATATTGAAAGGGCTCGTTTCCGATTACAAACCTTTGCCAATTTTCGAAATTGCTTGTTTGTTTCGTGCTACTGTAAAACTAACCTCGCACTTTGAACTCATTAATGGAACTTTGATTGCAAGAGACAGCACCCAACATAAAGCTCAAAATAGACAATCTGCTAATACTGTTCATACCAACTGAATTTATCGTGAACGATTTGTGCCTTTTCATTATTTAAATACTCTAAAAAAGATTTAGAAACTGGAGAATGTTTCTTTCCCTTTAACCATATTAATCTCCAAGTTGTTATAATTGGAAGACCTTTGATTGAGATAATTTGCAATTCATTGTTATGCAATTCATTTTTAATTCCAATTAACGGCATAATAGAATATCCCAAACCGGCCAATAGTGACTGCTTAACTGCTTCATTAGAGGTTAACTCCATCTTCTTTAAGACAGATATATTATTAAGTTTAATAAAACTTTCCATTGTTTGTCTAGTCCCTGACCCTTTTTCTCTAAATATTAAAGGCAAATCTTTAAATATTTCTTTTATGTTAGTACCCTTTTTGAATTTTGTTTCGGTATTTCCTACCAAGTACAACTTATTTTGAAGTAAATCGAGTTTCTCAATATTTAATGTATTTGGTAAAATAGAAACAAGTGCAAAATCTACTTCATTATTTTCCAAACTCTTAACAACTTTATTTTTATTAGTCACATCCATCATTAATTCAATTCCAGAATGTTGTTGCATAAAATTAGTTAGAAAATAAGGCATTACATACTTTCCAGTGGACACTACAGAAATCTTTAAACGCCCTGTTAGTTGGCCTTTGTAAGCTAAGGTTTTATAGTTTATGGCGTATACTTGGTTGATTATGTTTTCAGCCGCCTCCGCAATTTCTAATCCAAAATCTGTAATGTAAATTTTACGTCCGACCACTTCAGTTAAAGGAATGTCAAATTGGTCTTGAAAATTTCGCAACTGAATAGAAACCGCTGGCTGAGTAAGGTGCAATTCTTCCGAAGCCTTAGTTACACTTTGTGTTTGTACGATTTTCAAAAATATCTGCAATTGATTCAATGTATAGTTCATTAATTATTTTTATGGATTACATTACAAATATAAATAAAAATTTATGAATTAGAATTCTCAATTTTGCAGCATAAAACATAAAGTAATTGTAACAACAACTTTTTGAATTAAGAAAAACTATCCATTCAAAAACCAAAAGTGCAAAATTTAAAATTGAAAAAGAATGAATTTAATTGTATTAAAAACCAGTTTTTGCTTGATATTAATGATTGCCTTTTTAATAATGGCTTTCATAACTAAAGATGTTGTTAATAGTCAACTATTCGCCATCTTAGTAATAATAATAGGAGCTTTGGCATCAAAACATTTATTACCTAAAAATCCAAAATAAAATGAATAAAACTGAAAAGCTTACACTTATTGAAGGTGACTTCTCCTTTGACGAGGCTAAAGAAATTCTAACAAGTATGTTTTCCTCCAAAATCAATTTTCATAATATACAAAATTGGAGTTCTCAAGAGCGGTTTGGAAAAGACGATGAAATTGCACAAAAAAGAATTCCTGCACTAAGAAACGAAATGAAAAAACTAGAGGAGATTTTATCGGAAGCCAAAGCTCAAAATAAAAAGCTAGTGGTTAGTTCAGAAATAAATATTTCACTTTTAGAAGACTAATGTTCAAAGGAAGAAATTTACTCATAGCTACTAAACACGAAAAGGAAAAAGTGATTGCGCCAATTTTAGAAAAAGAATTGGGTGTAAAATGTTTTCTTGCTTCTGAATTAGATACAGATGAACTAGGAACTTTTACAGGGGAAGTGGAAAGAAAAGATGATCCTATTACCACAGCACGGAAAAAATGCCTTATGGCAATGGAATTGGCTAATTGTGATTTGGCTATTGCTAGTGAAGGTTCTTTTGGATCACATCCTTCAATTTTTTTTGCTCGTGCGGATGATGAATTTTTACTCTTCGTTGACAAGAAAAATGATTTAGAAATTAGTGCAAGAGAGCTAAGTTTAGAAACCAATTTTAATGGTTCAGAAATTAAAACTGAAAAAGAACTACAAGAATTTGCTGCCAATTCAAATTTTCCTTCACACGGCTTGATTCTTAGAAAATCAAAAGATGATTTAGGAGACATTCTTAAAGGAATCACAAATGAAGAGCATCTAAAAAATACTTTTCATAACCTCATTACCAATTACGGAACAGCTTATATAGAAACAGATATGCGAGCTATGTACAATCCAACAAGGATGAAGGTGATTGAAAAAGCTGCCTTCAAATTAGTTGACAAAATAAAATCACTATGTCCAAAATGCAGAACACCGGGATTTGGAATTATTGATAGACGAGAAGGACTTCCCTGCCAGCAATGCCATTTTCCTACTCGCTCCACTTTAAGCCACATCTATTCTTGCCAAAAATGTAGTTATAAAAAAGAAGAAAAATACCCAAATGGAAAACAGACAGAGGACCCGATGTACTGTGATATTTGTAACCCATAAAAAACAATGATAACAACTGATATAAATAAAGCAAAAGAAATACTTCTGAAAAATGAGTTGATAGCAATTCCTACCGAAACAGTATATGGTCTAGCAGGAAATGCTTATAATGAAACAGCAATAAAAAAGATATTTGAACTAAAAAAAAGACCATTTTATAACCCTTTAATTATTCATCTTAAGTCAGCGTCTTGTATTAGCGATGTTGCTTTAGAAATTCCTGAAAGTGCGTTGATTCTTGCTACTACCTTTTGGCCAGGTCCATTAACATTAGTCCTAAAAAAACAACCCCATATTTCAGATTTAGTAACTGCAGGAAAAGAAACCGTTGCCATAAGAGTGCCTAATCATCCAGTAGCATTGGCTTTATTAGATCAACTTGATTTCCCTTTAGCAGCCCCAAGCGCAAACCCTTTTGGGTCCATAAGTCCAACAAATGCGGAACACGTTTACAATTATTTTGGTGAGGAACTGAATGTTATTTTAGACGGAGGGGAATGCGAAAAAGGTTTAGAATCTACTATTATTGGATTTGAAAATAACCAGCCCGTATTGTACAGACACGGATCAATTTGCTTGGAGGAAATAGAAAATATTGTGGGGAAATTAGGCATTACAACAAATAGTGATACATCACCAAACGCGCCAGGTATGCTCTCGCGACATTATGCTCCAAAGACTGATACTTACCTTACCAATAATATTTCTGAATTATTAAAATGTTTTGAAGGAAAAAAAATAGGCTTGCTGCTTTTTAAGAATACTGTTCAAAATAAAAGCATTATTCATCAAGAAATACTATCAAAATCTGGAAATTTTAATGAAGCCGCTAAAAATTTATACGCCGCAATGCATCGTTTAGACCAAAACAAACTAGATGTAATTATAGCAGAAAGATTGCCAGACGAAGGTTTGGGCAAAACCATTAATGACAAATTAGAAAGAGCAACAAAAAAAGAATAGATGAAAACAATTATACGGAATGCTTGGATTGTAAATGAAGGCAATAAGGTTATCGCAGATATTCTAATTGCAAATGAACGAATTGAAAAAATTGGTACCTCCATTAATGTAGAAGGAGTAGGTACGATTAAGGAAATTAATGCCGAAGGACTATATATATTGCCCGGAGTTATTGATGATCAAGTACACTTTCGTGAACCAGGTTTAACACATAAAGGAAACATTTACTCCGAATCAAGAGCAGCAGTAGCAGGTGGAATAACCTCTTTTATGGAAATGCCAAACACAATACCCAACACCTTAACGCAAGAGTTGTTGGAGGAAAAATATGTTATGGCATCAAAAACATCAGTGGCCAACTATTCCTTTTTTATGGGAATCAATCAAAACAATTTAGAAGAAGCGTTAAAAACAAATAATGAAACTGTATGTGGAATAACTGATGATGGATTATATTTTAATAATGACGAGGGCATTTTGGCCAATTATCCCCAATTTTTAGAAAAACTTTTCTCTCGAACAGATTCTTTGGTTGCCTTGCATAGCGAAGATGATGTTATTATTAAAAATACCACAACCCAGTATCTCAAAAAATATGGAGAAAACATACCTTTTGAATTTCATCCAAAAATAAGAAGCGAAGAAGCTTGTCTAACCGCCACAAAACGTGTTTTGGAAATTGCTAGAAAGCATAATAATCGGTTGCATTTATTTCATATTTCTACACTTGCAGAAGCCAATCTATTCGACAATAATCTTGCTATTCGAGAAAAAAGAATTACAGCTGAAGCCTGTGTGCATCACCTTTGGTTTTCAGATAAAGATTATGAAAGGTTGGGAGCAAAAATAAAATGGAATCCAGCAATTAAAACAGAGAAAGACAAAAACGGATTATTAGCAGCTCTTTTAGATAATAGACTTGATATTATTGCTACAGACCATGCTCCCCATACTATCGAAGAAAAAAGCGGTACTTATTTCAAATCCTTGTCTGGTGGACCTTTGGTGCAACATGCTCTACCTGCAATGCTTGAATTAGTTCATCAAGGTAAAATCAGTATTGAAAAAATAGTTGAAAAAATGAGTCATAATGTTGCTGAAATATACAGGATTAAAGAGCGTGGCTACATTCGCGAAGGGTATTTTGCTGATTTAGTACTAGTAGATTTGAATAATTCTTGGCAAGTTACACCAAAAAATATTCTTTACAAGTGTGAATGGTCTCCATTTGAAAATCAATGCTTCAAAAGCAAAATTGTAAAAACATTTGTAAATGGAAATTTAGTGTATGATAATGGAATCATAAATGATAATAAACTTGGTAAAAGATTAAAATTTTCAAAATTTCGATAAAAAAATAGTCAGAAAGTTATTTTTTTTGTGAATCCGAAAAGACTCAATGTCTTGTTTTAGGAATGCAATACATAAATATAATTTATGTATTGCATTAGAAAGATAAATAAAAATAAATGGATTAAAATATTAAAATTTGCAGTATTAATTATAATTATAAAAATGAAAAGAAAATTATTACCCATTATTGCGATAGCTATAGCTAGCCTGTTAGTAGTGTCTTGTTACACTGGAACTAAAAAATTAAGAGATAAATCAAAAGCTAAAAATGTAGTTCATATCAATAGGCATGTAATGACAAAAGCTGAACAGGCTTCATTACTTCCTGAAGATGTTTTACAAGAGTTCAAAAATGGAAACCAACGATTCAATAGTGGTAATGTTACTCAACGAGATCATTCAGAAGAAATCAGAAAGGCTGTCACTGGTGGTCAATTTCCCAAAGCAATAGTTTTAAGTTGTGTAGACAGTAGAGTGCCAGTAGAAGATGTATTTGACCAAGGTCTTGGTGATGTTTTTGTTGGAAGAGTAGCAGGAAATTTTGTCAATACAGACCTCTTGGGAAGTATGGAATTTGCTTGTAAAGTTTCAGGTGCTAAGTTAATTATAGTAATGGGGCATCAACACTGCGGAGCCATTAAGGGGGCAATTGACGATGTTCATTTAGGGAATATTACTGCAATGTTGAAGAGTATTAAACCTGCAATTGAAATGAGTCAAAGCTTTGCAGGTGATAAATCTTCAAAGAATGAGGAATATATTAAAACAGTTAATAAAAATAATATTCGAAATGCCGTCTCGCAAATTAGAGTCAAGAGTGACATCTTAAAAGATATGGAAGATAAAGGCGAGATAAAAATAGTAGGTGCGTATTACTCACTACTAACAGGCAAATTAGAGTTTGTAGAATAATCGTCTAAATTTAAACAATTAAAAAATAAAAAATAATTATGAACTTTAATTTACTAATAGAAAACTTAACAAACCCAGCATTACTCTTTTTTGTACTTGGCATTTTGGCTGTTTATTTAAAAAGTGATTTGGAAATACCAGAGAATTCATCAAAATTTATTTCATTATACCTTTTATTTGCTATAGGTTTCAAAGGTGGACAGGAATTATCTCATGAGGAAATTACAATGGAAATCGGATGGTCAATGCTATTTGGAATTTTTATTTCCTTAATGATACCGCTCTACACATTCTTTATTCTTAAAAGAAAATTAAACGTATTTGATGCTGGAGCTATAGCAGCAGCTTATGGCTCGGTAAGTGCAGTAACATTTGTAACGGCAGTTTCTTATCTCGAATCTCAGCAACTATTACTCCACGGACATATGGTGGCAATTATGGCTTTGATGGAATCGCCTGCAATAATAATTGGATTGATTTTAATTTCAATATTTAACAAGGACGAAACCCAAATAATTAAAAAACGAAGTGTAATAAAACATTCCTTTACAAATGGAAGTGTCCTACTTATTCTTGGGAGTTTGATTATTGGTTATGTAGCAAATGCTAAGCAGGCAGAAGGAATAAAACCATTTACAAACGATCTTTTTAAAGGATTTCTAGCCATCTTTCTTTTAGACATGGGTATTACAAGTGGCAGAAAACTAAAAGCATTTTTCTCATTCGGTTGGTTTCCTATTATTTTTGCTATTTTAATTCCATTGATTAATGGTTGTATCATTGCGATGTTAAGTTCCTTTGTGACACAAGACATAACCAATCGATTTATATTTGCGGTTTTAGCCGCAAGTGCCTCTTACATTGCAGTTCCAGCGGCTATGAAAATTTCAGTTCCTAAGGCAAATCCTGGTCTTTTCTTACCAATGGCTCTTGCAGTAACCTTCCCTGTAAATATAACAATTGGTATGCCTATCTATTTTCTAATTGTGCAAAATACTTGATTAAAAATTATAGCTAACACACAGGTTCAAGCACATTTGCAATTACTTACGAATTTTTCTTGATTTTTGTGTTCGTGAACTTCGTTTCGCACAATGCAAAACACAGGACAAAATTGCAAAAGCTTTCACCTTTCCAGACAGAAAATTATTTATTAAAATTTTATTCTCTTCAAAATTTTTAAAACTGCCTCTCAAAACCGAAAAAAATGACCAATTTACAACTCGACAAATGACAGCGAATATCACATTAAACAAAGACTTTTATCAATCGACATACTGAACGCCAGCGGCTAACAGCCTAGCGGTTGCGAAACTCCTCTAAAAAAGTAAATTTTAAATACAATGAAACATTCAACCTCTTTTAAAGCAATTTAAAGGAGGTTTGGTATTAGGGTTTGGTATTTAAAAAAAAATGACAGCAAAAAAAGGTTTTTATTGGGTTGTAAAAAATGTTTTAAAAAAAGTCTGAATCTTTCCTTGTTTTGGGGATAGAAATTGGGTCAAAATACATGGTTTTCACATCACTGTGCACAGGTATTTTGCAGAGATTGTATATAAGTACTGCCATAATTACAAGTTTGTTGGCTGGCTTTTTGTCTCGTGCGTTTTAGTCGCTACATATTGGTAAAATTAACTAAAGTCCTAATAACTAGTGCTACCTTTTTGCTTTGCAGCTTAAACATTTTCTTGGTATAATTAGTGATTTTTGGCGATTTTAGCTGCGTTTTTTGTGTATTCCATAATCAATTAGGTTTTAGGAGACACAATTACATTATGGCTTTAGCTTTTTAAAAATTTACAAAGTCCAGTTTCTTAAAACTTTCTTTTATATTTATTTGCTATTTTCCAGTTCTTTACTTTTACGACTAGTGTCGCAAAAATCATACAAAAAATCGCGAAGATGTTTGTTGAATTTAATAGGCTCTTCTAAATTGGACACATGTCCAGCATTGCTAATAACATGAAGCACTGAGCTATTAATGTTTTTATTCATAAATTTAGATTCGTCCAATGGAGTAACAGCATCTTCTCTACCACAAATAATCAGTGTGGGAATCGTAATGTTTTCTAAAATAGAACACGATTCTGCACGTACAGCAAGTGCTATCAGTCCTTGTGTAATGATGTGTTGGGAATTTGAAAAAACAACCTTACGCAATTGTTCTACCAATTCGGGTTTGTTAGTAATAGAACTTTCATGAAAAACATTTTTTATAAATCCTTCGTTAAAATTACTAACGCCAAACTCTTTAATGTCGCTTATAGTTTTATATCTTTTAATCTTAACTTCATAAGAATCGGCTATACATTGAGTATCGCATAAAATCAATGCTTCAAAACGACTTGGAAATCGTTTCATAGCATTAAGGGCGATAAAACCACCCATAGACAAACCACAAAGAATTATTTTTTCGAGACCAAGTTTGTCCATAAATAATATTAAATCATTGGTAAACAAATCCATGCTAAGATACGACTCTTCGTCAATAGATTTTCCAAAACCTCTAATATCACAGGCAATTACTCGATGTGTAGATTTTAAAAATTCCAATTGCTCTTGCCACATTGTTTTATCAAAAGGAAAACCGTGCAAAAACACAATTGGAATAAGTCCCTCTCCAAGATCGTCATACGATAAATCAATACTGTTTACGTTTACCGATAAATTATACCCTTTTTTTGCAATTACCATGGTTTTGTTTTTTTAATATTCTCCTAAAATAGACACCGTAGAACTTATTACAAAGTTATTTTGGAGTTGCTTTAAAAAATTATACAATTTGACTATAGAGTTATAAAATTCACTGATTTGGATATAAAAAAAGAAATCAATAGTTTATTTTTAGGTTTCTTCACCAGTTCGTCCTTTGAACTCGATTATATAGCTAAAACTTTGTATAAATTATATACCATTCAAAAGAGGAAAACGGTTGTGCTACATTTGATATATTTGTAAAACAAATATCAATTTTCATTTCTCAAATCATGAATAAATACTTTATATTTTTCTTGTTCGTATTCATTTCAATAGTATTCTGCACAACTTCTCATAAAACTAATTTTCTTAATGATGAACAAATTAACCCAATAGCGGAGGAATGGGAAATTGCTTCTTGGAAAAATTTTAGCAAATCGGCAATCACACATACTTGGGACGACAATACAGCCAAACAATTGACCACTGCACTACCTATTTCGATGAGTTTGAGTTGAAAACAACATTTTTTGTGACTAATCTTTGGAACCCAAATTGGACAGGTTTCAAAACAGCTTCGCTAAACGGACATGAAATTGCCTCACACACCTTAACTCATCCTTCATTTGCAACACTTACAGGTACTGAAATCTTAGCCTAATTAAGCGGTTCTCAAAATAACATCAATAAAAAAATAGGAAACAAAAATTGCCTGACGATGGCTTATCCATTTTGCGTTTCTGAAAATTATAATCTAACCGAAAAAGTTTATATCGCTGCCCGAATTTGTAACGGTAAAATTGTACCAAAAGTTCCTAGCAATTTTATGAAAATTAGTTCTTTTGTTTGTGGCACAGAAACCAGTAATAAAACAACAACCCATTTTAATGCAATTGCTGACCAAGCTGTTAGCGAAAACGGATGGGCAATATATTTATTTCATGGGATTGACAATGATGGCGGCTATTCACCAATAGAATCTACTGAATTGCGAAATCATTTACAGTATTTAAAAACTAATAAAGAGAGTTTTTGGATAGAAACTTTTGTAAATGTTGTCAAATATATCAAAGAAAGACAAGCAGCAACAATCCAACAGACAAGATCAAACAAAAACGTAATAGCAGCTAAATTAATCGATAATCTGGACAATTCAATATACAATTATTCCATTACCTTGAAAAAGGAAATTCCAATGTCTTGGAATAAAATAATAGTAAAACAGAACAACTCCCCTATAGATTTTAAAATAATCACCGAATCATCAAAGAAATATACTATTATTAATGCTATTCCTGACGCGGGCGAAATACAAATAATTAAAACTAAAAAATAAATCAGTTTGTTATTCCGCAGAATTCTATACAGATGAAATTGATTTTAAAAAAATCTATCCCAAGAAGATACTCAAAATATAATATATAATAGCGGCCAACAAAGCCGATACTGGAATGGTAAGCACCCAAGCCCATAAAAGACTCACAGTGACTCCCCAACGAACTGCCGAAACACGTTTGGTTAAACCAACTCCAATAATAGAACCTGTAATAGTGTGAGTTGTACTAACGGGTACTTTGAAATGTTCTGTAAAATATAAGGTCAAAGCCCCAGCAGTTTCGGCTGCTACTCCTTCAAATGAGGTTACTTTTGTAATTTTGGTACCCATCGTTTTTACAATTTTCCAACCTCCGCTGAGTGTTCCAGCTGCAATTACGGTATAACACGCCAATGGAATCCATTCGGGCATAGCTCCTTTTATCCCTTTATCATCATCTGGAAGTATTACTTGCAACCAATCTGGAAGCTCCATAATATCAACACCGCTAGTTTTAATATATACCGCAACTGCTGCTGCAATAATTCCCATTACTTTTTGGGAATCATTTCCACCGTGACCCAAACTAAATGCTGCAGAAGATAATAATTGCATTTTTTTCAAAACCGCATCGGCTTTATGCAAATTCAAACTGCTAAATGTCAAGGCAAATATAGAAATGGAAAGGATTATAAAAGCAACTAAAAACCATTTGATATTATGCGATTCAAACACAACACTCCATAAATGAGAATCAAAACGGGGATTTTCAATTTTTTCATAAGGAACCATTTGGCTATACACAAACGATACAATCAATATCATTAATGCAATAGTAAATAGTTTAGGAAGGATACTTTTTTTCGAAGCATTTAATAACCAAATGGAAATAAAATAAGATACAATAGCTCCCAACAAGGGTGCAAGTACTATAAAAGCTATAATAATAAATACTCCCGAAGGTACTCCTCCATCTTTTCCTTCTTTGTACCAACTCACGATATTGTACCAATGATGAACTGTTCCGTCGATAGTGTAATCTGAAAAACCGTGACTAGCAATAGCGTGAGCTAGAGCAGCTCCAGCAAACCCACCTATTAAAGTGTGAGACGAACTCGAAGGAATTCCTTGCCACCAAGTAATTAAATTCCATATAATTGCGGCCACAACTCCAGCAAGAATAACAACTAAATTAATTTCGCTGGCATTGGCGGTTTTGGCAACGGTATTAGCAACACCCAAACCAAAAACCCAATAGGCTAAAAAGTTGAAAAATGCTGCCCAAAGTACCGCCTGAAAAGGAGAAAGAACTTTAGTAGCAACAACGGTGGCAATAGCATTGGCAGCATCGTGAAAACCATTGATGTAATCAAAAATCAAGGCTAATACGATAATAACTATAAGTAAAGTAAACATAATATTTAGGAATAGGTTGAAAAATTAAAAAATTGAAAAGTAAAGATTACAATAGAAATCTTTCTGTATTTCAATGGCTTAATCTATAATTTGTTACGAATGTTTTACAGAAATCGATTCTAAAACACTAGCAACGACTTTACATTTATCGGTCGCTGTTTCTAAAACGGACAATACCTCTTTGTATTTAATAATATTTTTGACATCAGTCTCATTTTCAAAAAGATCCGCAACCGCTTTGTCATAAACACTGTCTGACTTGGCTTCTAATTTGTTAATTCTAGAACAAGCATCCGTAATTTTTTTCATTTTTTTCAAATCCCTCAATTCTTTTACAGCGCTATCAATATTTTGACAAGCTTCAAGATTAATTTCGGTCAATTTTCGAATAGATTTTGTGATTTTAGCTACTTGATACAATCGCATTCTACTCGAAGCCCCGTGAAGATTATCAGCTACTCTATCAATTGAAGTAATTAAAGAGTGAATATCTTCTCTATCAAATGGTGTGATGAAATTTCTACTCAGTTCAAGATTGGTCAAACGAGTAATGTCCTCACCTTTTTGCTCTAATTCATCGATTTTCAAAAAAAGTTCGTCTCTCTCCTTTAATGGAAGATTTACGGCTTCGTGTAAAATTGAAGCTAATTGCACTAGATTTGATGAAGCTTCCTCAAAAAGGGGAAAGAATTTTTTATCTTTTGGAACAAAAAACTGAAAAATACTATTTATTGACATTTTAATAATGTTTAATTAATTTAGAAAGCAAA
This sequence comes from Flavobacterium franklandianum, assembly GCF_007097365.1. Classification (GTDB taxonomy): domain Bacteria; phylum Bacteroidota; class Bacteroidia; order Flavobacteriales; family Flavobacteriaceae; genus Flavobacterium; species Flavobacterium franklandianum. The sequence continues at coordinate 293,731 of NZ_VJZR01000003.1, read as the reverse complement.
AATACTCCTTTATTTTATGTTAATGTTAAGTAATTGTTAACAATTGGAATCTATTCAAAAAACTCAACGTTTTGTCCATATCATAGTGCAATATTCGGTCTTCTTTCACGAAAGGCACTTCTATACGATAGGATTTTAAAAACTGCTCTATAAAATCACTAGACTCCAAAGGCCTTCTAAATTCAATGGCTTGCGAAGCATTCATCAATTCAATAGCGAGAATTCGCTCTACATTTTCCATCACACGCAAAGCTTTAGTCGCTGCATTTGCTCCCATACTTACATGATCTTCCTGACCATTGCTAGATACAATACTATCGACACTTGCTGGTGTTGCCAATTGCTTGTTTTGACTGGCGATACTCGCTGCAGTGTATTGCGGAATCATTAAACCCGAATTCAAGCCCGGATTGTCAACTAAAAAAGCGGGAAGATTGCGCTGTCCAGAAATCAATTGAAATGTTCTTCTTTCTGAAATGCTTCCCAATTCAGCCAAAGCAATAGCGATAAAATCTAAAGCTAAAGCCAAAGGTTGCCCATGAAAATTACCTCCCGAGATAATTTCGTCAGTATCTATAAATATATTAGGATTATCAGTAACCGAATTGATTTCGGTTTTGAAAACATTTTTTACATAATCAATAACATCCTTCGAGGCTCCGTGAACTTGTGGAATACACCGAAAAGAATACGGATCCTGAACATGCTTTTTTACTTGGCTACTAATTTTACTTCCTTTCAAAAATTGAGTGACGCGATTTGCCGTCAGAATTTGCCCTTTATGCGGTCGTATCGAATGAATTAATTCGTGAAAAGGCTCTATTCTTCCATCAAATCCCTCCAAGGAAATGGTTCCAATCAAATCAGCAAAATACGAAAATTTGCAAGCTTTCATCAAAATATGTACACCATAAGCACTCATAAATTGAGTTCCGTTCAATAAAGCCAAACCTTCTTTGGATTGCAATACAATAGGCTTCCATCCAAAATGCTTTAAAACTTCACTCGAATGCACTTTTTTGCCTTCAAAAAACACTTCACCTTCACCCAATAACGGCAAAGACAAATGAGCCAAAGGAGCCAGATCGCCCGAAGCGCCAAGCGATCCCTGAGTATAAACAATAGGCAGAATATCATTGTTATAAAAATCGACCAATCGCTCCACCGTTTGCAACTGAATTCCAGAATGTCCATAACTCAACGATTGTATTTTGAGCAACAACATCAATTTTACAATTGCAGTAGGAACTTCATCGCCTGTGCCACAAGAATGCGATTTAACTAGGTTTTCTTGAAGTTTCGAAAGGTTATCATTAGATATTTTCACATTACAAAGCGAGCCAAAACCAGTATTTATACCATAAATAGGTTTCAAATGCGAAGCCATTTTAGCATCAAGATACGCTCGACATTTTTGGATATTGACTTTGGCTTCATCGGATAATGCCAACGATTTATGGTGCGAAATAATTTCTTGTAGCGTTTCCAAGGAAAGAACTTCAGTACTTATATAATGTGTATTATCCATTTAAATAGTATCTTTTGTGAGATCAAAATTCCACAAACCAATATTAAAAAACAAGATTTTGACGGTAATTTTTTTTATATTCTTTCCACAAGCCTTTGTTTATTAAAATATTCGCAAAAACAGAATAAAAGGTTTTGTTATTTTATAAAAAACTGTACTTTTGAAAAATCAAAATGAAAAATAGCAAAAAATCATATCATTCTTCGATAACAACTCAAACTAGAGTTGCAATTGCTGTTACTTTCACCACTACAACAACCACTACCCTTTAGGGGTACCTCTTTTACATATAATCCAGTTTACATGCTTTTTTCTAAATGAAGAGAGTTCATAGGTGTATAAAAAATAGTTGCATTCAAAAATAAAAACAACACAATGAGAATATTAAAATTTGGCGGAACTTCTGTTGCCAATTCACAAAACATAAAATTAGTTTTAGATATAGTTATCAAAAAAACGGTCCAAGAAAATGTAATTGTTGTGGTTTCTGCTTTTACCCAAGTGACCGATTTATTAGTTCTTGCCTCTCAAAAAGCAGCTTCAAACGACGAAAGTTACAAAGAAATTGTAGTCGAAATCGAGAAAAAACATCTCGACGCTATCAAAGAATTAATTCCAGTTAGCGAACAAAGTGGGCTTCTAAGCCACATTAAAAGAATCATCAATCATCTTGAAACTCTATTGGACGGTTGTTTTTTACTTGGCGAATTATCCCCGAGAACTTCCGATACCATTCTAAGTTTTGGCGAATTATTATCTTCTTATATCATCGCCGAAGCCTTCAAACAAAATCATAAAAATTCAGGTTATAAAGACAGTCGCGAACTCATAAAAACCAATAATAACTTTGGAAAAGCCGCTGTAAACTTTGACATTACTAATGAATTAATCGCAGAATATTTTGCATCGAATGATACTCAAATCGTTGTAATGCCAGGTTTTATTGCTTCGACCGAAGAAGGAATTGGAACAACTTTAGGTCGTGGTGGTTCCGATTATACAGCTGCAATCTTGGCTGGTGCTTTGAATGCGTCCGAATTGGAAATCTGGACTGACGTCAACGGAATGTTTACTGCCAATCCAAAAATTGTAAAACAAGCCCAACCTATCGCTACTATTTCCTATCAAGAAGCGATGGAATTGTCGCATTTTGGTGCCAAAGTATTGTATCCACCAACTATCCAACCGGTTTTCAAAAAAAACATTCCAATTTGGATTAAAAATACTTTTGAACCGGAAGCCAAAGGAACTTTTATTTCAAACCAAGACAATTCGCATACCAATCCTGTAAAAGGAATTAGCCATATCGATAAAATTACACTCATCACTCTGGAAGGTTCTGGAATGATTGGTGTTGCCGGAGTTTCTAAACGATTGTTCGAAGTCTTATCGCACGAAAACATCAATATTATTTTCATTACTCAAGCCTCATCGGAACATTCGATTTGTATAGGTATTCTAAATGTTGATGCCGAGAAAGCCGAAAATGCTATTAATAAAGCTTTCGCCAATGAAATCACCCAAAACAAAATCGATCCTTGCATCGTCGAAAAAGACCTTTGTATTATTGCTCTGGTTGGTGAAAACATGAAAAATCATCAAGGTTTGAGCGGTCGAATGTTCAGTACTTTGGGTAAAAATAATGTCAATATTCGAGCCATCGCTCAAGGAGCTTCCGAAAGAAATATTTCGGCAGTTATCAACGAAAGAGATGTTAAAAAAGCATTGAATACGCTTCACGAAAACTTCTTCGAGGAAAACACCAAACAATTGAACTTGTTCGTGATGGGCGTTGGAAATGTAGGTGAAAAATTCATCGAGCAAATCCACCTACAAAAGAAATTCCTAAAAGAAAATCTAAAAATAAACCTGAGAGTAGTTGCCGTTTCCAATTCAAGAAAAATGTATTTTGACGAAGATGGAATTCCTTTGAAAGAATGGCAATCGCTATTAGAAAATGGAGAAACTGCCGATAAAGAAGCTTTTATTGCTAAAGTAAAAGCACTTAATTTACGCAACAGTATTTTTGTGGACATTACTGCCAATCAAAGTGTTTCTGAAACTTACGAACAGTATTTAAAACAAAACGTTGCCGTAGTAACTTGTAACAAAATTGCCTGTTCATCGGCTTATGATAATTACAAAAAACTAAAAAATCTTTCGCGTCAATTCAATGCGCCTTTCTTGTTCGAAACCAATGTGGGCGCAGGATTACCTATTATTGACACCTTGAAACACCTAATCGCTTCGGGAGATAAAGTGAACAAAATTCAAGCGGTTTTATCCGGAAGTTTGAACTTTATTTTCAACAATTTCGACGAAAATAATTCGTTCCACGATGTGGTAAAAGAAGCCGGAGTGCAAGGATTTACTGAACCAGATCCGAAAATCGACTTGAGCGGCGTAGATGTTGCTAGAAAAATTTTGATTCTAATTCGCGAAAGTGGCTACCAATTCGATATTGAAGATATTGCCAACAGATCGTTTTTACCAGCCGAATGTTTGGCGACTACCAACAACGAAGATTTTTTCAAATCTTTACTAAAAAATGCGACTCATTTCGAGAATTTACTGGCAGAAGCAAAAGCAAAAGATTGTCGTTTGAAATATGTAGCCACTTTCGAAAACGGAAAAGCTAGCGTTGGTTTGGAATTCATCCCGAAAGAAAGTCCATTCTATAATTTAGAAGGAAAAGATAATATTGTACAATTTTACACCGACCGATACATTGACCAACCTTTATTGATAAAAGGCGCTGGTGCTGGTGCTGCGGTGACCGCTTCAGGAATTTTTGCCGATGTAATACGTATTGGAAATATATAATGGATGCGATGTAACGCCAATAAATAAAATATTTTGCCTGCCGTACAGACGCGATTAATCGCGTCTCTACCAAAAAAAATAAAATTATGAATGAAATAAAAATATTTTGCCCCGCCACCATTGCCAATCTTTCCTGTGGATTTGATGTTCTTGGATTGTGTTTGGCCACTGCAGGTGACGAAATGATTATTCGAAAATCCGATCTAAAAGGCGTTCGCATCACTAAAATCGTGGGTGCTAATTTGCCATTAGAAACCGAAAATAATGTGGCTGGCGTAGCAGCTTTGGCAATGCTAGAAGAAGTGGAAACCGAATTTGGATTCGAAATCGAAATCTATAAAAACATCAAAGCCGGAAGCGGAATCGGAAGCAGTGCAGCTAGTTCGGCCGGAGCTGTTTTTGGAATCAACGAATTATTAGGTCGTCCTTTTACCAGAAAAGAATTAGTGAAATTTGCAATGCAAGGCGAAAAATTAGCCAGCGGAAATGCCCACGCCGATAATGTTGCTCCTTGCCTATTGGGCGGTTTTACTTTGGTAAGGTGTTCCAATCCTTTGGATATTATCAAGATTGACAGCCCGTCAGAATTGTATGCGACTGTGGTTCATCCTCAAATCGAGTTGAAAACTTCGGATGCGCGTTCCGTATTAAAACAAACCGTTTCTCTAAAAAGTGCCATTACCCAATGGGGAAATGTGGGTGGATTAGTAGCTGGATTGTACACGAATGATTATGAATTAATTGGTCGTTCTTTGCACGATGAAATCATCGAACCGGTTCGCAGTATGCTGATTCCCGGTTTCGATTTAATCAAAAAAACGGCATACGAAAACGGAGCTTTAGGATCAGGAATTTCAGGTTCAGGTCCTTCTATTTTTGCTTTAAGCAAAGGAAAAGAAACTGCCGAAAAAATCGCCCAAGCAATGAGTAAAGTGTATGACGAAATCAATTTGCCTTATGAAATTCACGTTTCTAAAGTGAATCCAGACGGAGTGAGTATTTTATAAAAGTTCCAAATAATTTCCCTTAAGTAAGATTAAAAATAAATTATATTTAAAAAATTACCAAAATTTGGTAACTTTACAAAAAAATATAAAAATATGGGACGCAATACATCAGTTTCTTTAGGGGATTACTTCGAGAATTTTGTTGACGGTAGAATTTCTGAAGGGAGATTTAAAAATGCCAGCGAAGTGATTCGCGCGGGTTTGAGAATGTTAGAAGAAGAAGAAAACAAAATAATGGCTCTCAAAAAAGCCATTAACGACGGAATTGAAAGCGGAATTGCCGAAAATTTTAATCCCAAACAACATTTGGAATCTTTAAAAACTAAAAAAAGAGATGCCTAAATTTCATCTTACTAACAAGGCTGTTGAAGATTTGTCTAAAATTTGGGAATATACTTTCGAAGTTTGGTCAGAAGATCAAGCCGACAAATATTATTATGAATTATTATCTGATTGTCAAAAATTAGCAGAAAATCAATTTTTAGGCAGAAGTTACACAGAAATAAACAACGAAATTCAAGGATTCAAATCAGGACAACACATCATTTTTTACAGTATTGTAAATGAGGATAAAATAGAAATCATTCGGTTTTTACATTCCAGAATGGATTTAAAAAACAAAATACAAGAATAAAAACACAAATTATTTAAGATTTCAGATTAACGATTTTTGACCCGAGCTTTAGCGAACTGGCGAAGCATTTCAGATGGAACTCAAGTTGCTAAAAAATCAAAAATCGTTAATCGCTAATCTTCAATCTAAAATCAAATGAAATACTACAGTTTAAACCACAATGCCCCAAAAGTTTCTTTTGAAGAAGCCGTAATACAAGGACTAGCAACCGATAAAGGATTGTATTTTCCGGAATCTATCACACCTTTATCTTCCGAATTTTTCGAAAATATCGAAAATTTAAGTAACGAGGAAATGGCGTACGAAGCCATTCAACAATTTGTAGGCGACGAAATTCCTACCGAAACCTTAAAACAAATCATAGCTGAAACCTTGTGTTTCGATTTCCCGACCGTGAAAGTGGAAGAAGGAATTTATGCATTAGAATTATATCACGGACCAACAATGGCCTTCAAGGACGTGGGAGCACGTTTTATGTCCCGTTGTTTAGCTTATTTCAACAAAGACAAAAAAGACAATAAAAACACCGTATTGGTGGCTACTTCAGGCGATACTGGAGGAGCTGTTGCAAGCGGTTTTCTTGGCGTTCAAGGTGTAGAAGTAATCATTTTATATCCTTCGGGGAAAGTGAGTGACATTCAGGAAAGACAATTGACCACTTTGGGACAAAACATCAAAGCATTGGAAGTAGATGGTGTTTTCGATGATTGCCAAGATATGGTCAAAAAAGCTTTTTTGGACGAAAGTTTGGCACACCACAACCTAACTTCGGCTAATTCGATCAATATTGCTCGTTGGTTACCACAAATGTTTTACTTTTTCTTTGCCTTCAAGCAATTAAAATCACAAAACAAACCATTAGTATTTTCTTGCCCAAGTGGGAATTTTGGAAATATTTGTGCCGGAATTATGGCAAAAAAATTAGGATTGCCTATCGAGCATTTCGTAGCATCGACCAATGTGAACGATACCGTTCCAAGATTTTTAGTTCAAGGAAATTACGATCCAAAACCTTCTAAAGCTACGATTTCGAATGCGATGGACGTGGGGAATCCAAGTAATTTTATCCGAATTCAGGAAATGTATAACAACGATTTGGAACTATTCAAAAAAGATTTCTCTTCTTTTTCATATACCGATGAAGATACTACAGCGGCAATGCAAACCATCTACAAAACCGATGGTTACATCGCAGAACCTCACGGAGCTGTGGGGTATTTAGGTTTGAAAAATGAATTACAAAATCATCCAACTGCGATTGGAATATTCTTGGAAACCGCTCATCCTATCAAATTTTTGGATGTGGTTGAACCTGCTTTAAACATAAAACTTCCAATTCCAACCCAAATTGAAAGCGTCTTGAATAAAGAAAAAGTAAGCGTAAAAATTAAAACGTACGAAGAATTGAAAGCGTTTTTGGGATAAAAACACGATTTTTTCAAACACGAATTGCACTAATTTCCACTAATTATTATGTGGAAATTAGTGCAATTTGTTTTGTATAATAAAATATTATCCACGGATAACACTGATTCAACGGATTGAGCACGGATTTTTATTTGTAATAAATCAACTTAAATGACCTTAAATACCTTATATGGTGAAAAATTGGCCACAGATTGAACTGACTTAACGGATTAAGCACAGATTTTTCTTTGTAATAATCCAACTTAAATGAACTTATATTTTTATAATTACACAACTCAAACAATCCAATTAATACAAACTTATATGACTTATATGGTTAAAAAAATATTTTATACATCTAACCGTAAATTCACACAAAACATTATATTTGATAAAAATATTCCTATGAAAAGATATAGTTTATTGTTATTAATTGTGATGCTATCCTCCTTCACAACCCCAAAAGCAACAATTACACTTTCAGGTAAAATTACAAATGTCGAAAACGGAACAATCTGGATCAAAGGAGAATCTTTTGAAAAAGAAATCAACTTAAAACCCGATGGAACCTTTTTAGAAAAATTACCTATTGATTACGAGGGAATTTATTCGATTGAAACTTCTAAAAATAGAATGCCCATCTATTTTTCTAAAGATTCTAAAATGAGTCTATCTGCTGATGATTCAAACTTTAATTCTACCCTAAAACACACTGGTAAAGGAAGTATAGAAAATCAATATATTGCCAAGAAAACCATTATTACTACGCAAATTTCAAATGAAGAATTGTATAAATTGAATGAAATTGACTTCTTGAAAAAAGTAAAGGAAATCAAAAATTCTATTTCAGTCTTATACAATAAAACTAAATTTTCAGATAGCTATTTCAAAGAAAAAGAGGTTGAAAACATTCATTATTTTGAACAAATAAAATTGATACATTATATAAATACGCACGGCTATTATGCAGGTCTAAATGGGTTTGTAGTTTCTGGAAATTTCCCTAAAATTGATAACAAAATGGATTTGGATAATGAATCTGATTTTTTGTTTTCATTTGAATATCAAGATATTGTAATGAGAAAATTTTTCGAGAATATTAAAGGCGATGAAGGAAGTTTTTTTGTTTCAGCAAAGAATGCCATCCCTGAAATAAAAGCACTAAAAAGTAAAAGTATAAAGAATCGATTAATTCTAAATAGCGTCAATGATATTAACATTGATAATGCAAACTACAAAAACACCTACAACGAGTTAATTTCCATTACAAATGATCCAAAAACTAAGGAAGTCCTAACTACCAATTACTATAATACTTTAGCATTAGAACCAGGCAAACCGTCCCCTACTTTCAATTATGAAAATCAAAAAGGAGAAACAACATCTTTAGAAAGTCTGAAAGGAAAATACGTTTATATTGATGTTTGGGCTACTTGGTGTGGCCCTTGTCGTGAGGAAATACCATCACTCGAAAAAGTGGAAGAACAATTTCAAAGTAAAAATATTGTTTTTGTAAGCATTTCAATTGATAATAGTAAAGACCGTGAAAAATGGAGCAAACTTATAAACGATAAAAATATGAGTGGGATTCAGTTATTGGCAGACAACGAATGGGATTCAAAATTTATAAGAGAATATAACATTGGGGGAATTCCGAAATTTATCCTAATTGATTCAAATGGTAATATTGTGAATGCCAATGCACCAAGACCATCAGACCCAAAACTTGTTGAATTATTGAGCAGTTTGCAATTATAACTCTCTGAGTCGAACATCAAATTGCCAATTCCAACCCAAATTCAAAGCGTTTTGAATAAATAAAAAGTAAGCTTAAAAATCAAAACTTTCGAGGAATTGAAAGCGTTTTTGGGATAGTCTTTGTAAACATTAAAACAATATAGTAGCAGTTTATTTCACCGTAAACTGCTTTTTTACGGCTATTTATTCAAATTGTGTACTTATTTACTTCATCCGAAACAGTCTTATAAAATGAAAACAGATTCAATTTGATTTTGTTAGGCTTAAATAAAAATCACTCTTTTATTCCCATTCATTGAAATCAATGCGAATAATATTTTTATATATTTGCTAACTTATATCAAAATAGAAAGGCTAAAATTGAATGAGTCTTATTATTATTGTAAAAAAAAGAGAGTAATTAAAATAATGTCCGAAAAAAAAGACTTTAGCGAACAATTATTAATAAGTGAACTCAAAAATCACAACGAAAAGGCATTTCGTACCCTTTACGATTGCTATTCCCAAGACATTTATCGCTACAGCCTTAGTATTCTAAAATCAAAAGAACTCGCCGAAGAGAATGTTCAGGAAGTCTTCTTGAAAGTTTGGTTGCACCGTGAAAACTTGAATTTAGAGCAATCTTTTAAATCTTATATATTTACTATAGCCCGAAATCAGGCCTTTAATTTCTTGAATAAAGCCGCCAATGATTTGGTTCTAAAAGAAGAAATTTTCTATGAAAGTCAAAAGTCATACAATCAGGGAGACTTTTCGGTCCGTGAAGCCGATTGCAAAAGACTAAAAAAACAAGCCCTAAAACAACTGCCTCCAAAGCGGAAACTCATCTTCAAAATGTCGCGAAAACAAGGAAAAACCTATGAGGAAATTAGTCAGGAATTAGGCATTTCGGTCAATACAGTCAAAAGTCAAATGAGCAAAGCCCTCGAATCATTGCGACTCTTTTTTCAGGTCAATGATGGATTCACATAAATTAAATTTACTGCAAATTTTCTAAATCACTCTTTTCGAGTGATTTTTTTTATTTTAATTTAAAACACAACTACCTAAATTTAAGTTATTTATAAACTAAATAAATATTTTTTAAAAAATTTACAACGTTTGAGTAGTAGTCAAATGCTCTTCAACTGTATAATATAGAACAGAAACAAAAAAAGCAATTCGCTATGAATGAAAATTCAGAAATACAAAAATTACTTCACAAATTTATTTTTAACCAATGCACGGTAGAGGAAACAGATGAAGTTGTAGCATATTACAGAAAAAACAAACTCACCTCTGATTTTCCAAGTGTTGAAGATATCAAAATGTTATCCACCGAAATTCCTAAAATGGATGAGGCCACTGCGGATAGAATATTTTCAAACGTTTTGGCTAGCACTAAAGAAATTGAACAAGTCGAAATCATAACGACAAGAAATCCATACCGAAAATATATGGCAATTGCCGCATCATTTCTTGTTTTGTTGACCATTGGATTATCCTATCAACATGGTTTTTTTAGTCCAAAGAAGGATGTTATAATTAATAATAGCAACGAAATCACTTTGCAGTTAGAAAATGGTGATATTCAAGTAATCTCTGCCAATAAGAATTCTAAAATAGCCGATGCTAACGGAAACGTAGTAGGTAATCAAAACGGAAATAAGATTGTTTATGATACCGAAACTACTATAGAAAAACTCGTTTACAACACCATAAAAATTCCTTATGGAAAACGTTTTGAATTGCAATTATCCGATGGTACAATTGTACATTTAAATTCAGGAACTACTTTAAAATATCCAGTAAAATTTATAGCTAGCGAAAACAGACAGGTTTTCCTAGATGGAGAAGCCTATTTTGATGTGGCCAAAGACAAAACACATCCTTTTGTAGTCAATGCCGATAATTTGAATGTTCGTGTTTTAGGAACTCATTTTAACGTTTCAAACTATCCCGAAGATAAATTGACTGATGTTGTTTTAGTCGAAGGTTCTGTTGGTCTTTATAAAGTAAATGAAAAATTCAATGCCGAAAAAAATACCGTTCTTAAACCGGGATTCAAAGGTAGTTTTTCCAAAACCGACAATCAAATCAAAACCAAAGCAGTGGTTACCGATGTCTATACTGCTTGGATTAAAGGCGGTTTGACCTTTAGAGATATGACTTTTAAAGACATTTCCAAAAAACTCGAAAGACATTATAATGTCACTATTGTAAATCAAAACACAAAATTGTCTGACGAGAAGTTTAATGCCAGTTTTGGCGATGAACCAATAGCAAAAGTATTAAGCTACTTTAATGAAATTCACGGAATCCATTACACACTAAAAAATAACGAAGTACTAATTAAATAACCATTAAAAACCAATGAAAAATAAAAAGTTGAATAAGCAGAAATAAAAAAATCGGAAAGAGCTGCGAACAATTTCCGATTAAATAAACGATTGAACATAACAAATTAAATACAATCAATTACAAAATTATGAAAAAAAAACCAAAGAATAGTGGAATGTATTTTCCATTGTTCCAAAACAACCTGAAATTGAAACTAACCACTTTACTTATTTTGGTCGTCATGTTTAATATTCGAGCCAATAGTTATGCCCAAACAAAGGTAAACTTGGAATTGAATAATACTACCGTGGAAACGGTTTTAGAGACGATTGAACAAAAAACAGATTTTCGATTTATTTACAAGTTGAATGATATCGACTTGAATCGTGTCATTTCCATTAAGGCCAAAAATGAAACTATTGATGTTGTTTTGAATAAGTTATTCAAAGGCACTGCAACAGATTTTAAAGTCAGAGAGACTCAAGTCATTTTGAAAAAACTTGCCATTGATAAAGTGGAAAGTATAATAATTATAAAGCAAACCGTAAAGGGAAAAGTGGTTGACGAAAACGGGATGCCATTGCCAGGAGCATCCGTTGTTGAAGTAGCCACCAATAAAGCCGTTTCTACAGATGTTGACGGAAATTTTGAAATTACTGTCGAAAATAGTGATTCTGAAATCATCGTGAGTTATGTAGGATATAAAGAAAAGAGATTCTTGGCTAACATGCAAAACACAACAATTAAACTATTTCCAGAAACAGCAGATTTAAAAGAAGTAGTCGTTATTGGTTACGGTACTTCTTCCAGAAAAGATGTAACAGGAGCAGTATCTTCAATAGCATCAAAAGATATGAATCAAGGAGCAATTGTGAATCCTTTACAATTAATTTCTGGTAAAATGGCTGGGGTAAACATCACTCAAACAGGTAGCGAACCAGGAGCAACACCTAACGTTAGAATTCGAGGAATTTCTTCTTTGATTGGAGGAAGTGATCCTTTAATAGTAGTTGATGGTGTTCAGGGAAATATGGATTTATTAAACCAAATTCCTCCAAGCGAAATCGCATCAATGGACATATTAAAAGATGCATCGGCAACCGCAATTTATGGCTCTAGAGGTGCTGCCGGTGTTATTATTGTGAGTACCAAGAAAAACAAAGCAGGAAAAACATCTATTGAATATTCTGCTTCAACAGCAATGGATTATATTCCAAAAAAATTAGATATTTTAGATGCAAATCAGTGGTGGGAACAAGCGCAATTAGTAGGTGTTCCTGCTTCTGCCAATCACGGATCAAATACCGATTGGTATGGTCTTCTCACTAAAAGCGGAGCAACACAAACACATACTTTATCTTTTGGCGGAGGAACGGATACTTTTAGTTACAGAGCTTCCATCAGTGCCATTTTGCAAGATGGTGTTGTCATCAATTCACAAAATAACAAATACATCGGTAGAATTCAAGCGACTCAATCAGCCATCGATAACAAGCTAAAACTGATTTTTAATCTCAATACTGGAATTACAGAGTCCACCAATAGTATTGGAAGTATCGGAAGAGCTGCTTTTACATCGAATTTAATTACAAATGCGTATGTAATGCGTCCTACCGATCCTGTTTATGATACTAATGGGACTACTTATTATACAGATCCTAATGTTTTTCAATATTTAAACCCTTATGCAGCAGCACAAACCGTTGCCAACGAAGGACAAAATGACAACTTGTTTGGAAGCCTTAAAGCCGATTTGGATTTATATGAAGGATTAACGGCAGGCTGGTTTGGAAGTTGGAGAAAAACAAACAGCTTCAATGGTTATTATCTCCCTGCAGAATCAACTCTTGCTGCTGCAATTGACCAAAAAGGACAAGCAAACGTTAGTAATAACAGGCAAAACGAAAAATTAATGAATATTAGTCTTTCGTATAAAAAAATATTTGGAGACCACAGCATTAATGTCTTGGGATTATACGAATGGCAAAACCAGGCATATCAAGGGAATTATGCGCAAGCCAGAGGGTTTATCAATGACATTGCCACTTATAATGCACTGCAATTGGGCGACTTGTCAAAAGTACAACCTGGAGATATACAATCTTATAAAAACGACAGAACCTTGGTTTCCTACTTAGGACGTGTCAATTACTCCTATTTGAGCAGGTATTTATTTACGGCCAGTTATAGACGAGATGGCGCTTCCGTTTTTGGAGCCAATAATAAATGGGGAGATTTTCCATCGGCTTCTGTGGCTTGGCAAATCAACAAAGAATCTTTTATGGCAAACCAAACCACTTTCAACGACTTAAAACTAAGAGTTGGATATGGTGTTACGGGGAACCAACAAGGATTGTATCCGCAAAATTCCATTTCATTAGTAGGTGGTTCTGGAGTAACTTATTTTGGAGGTTCACAAATTACAAATTTCAATGTGACACAAAATGCCAATGCCGATTTACGTTGGGAAACCAAAAAACAAACCAATATAGGAGTTGATTTTGCTCTTTTAGACAGTCGATTAAGAGGAACCATTGATGTTTATACAGCAACTACCGATAATCTTTTGTTTGATTATACCGTTCCTCAGCCTCCTTATCCTTACAATACTATCAAAGCAAATGTGGGAAGTATTCTAAACAAAGGACTGGAAATTTCATTGGGTTACGATTTAATTAAAAACGAAAATACCACTTTGACACTTGCCGGAAATGTATCATTCCTTAAAAATGAAGTGTTAAACTTGAGCGGAAGTATCAACGGAGTTCCTTTGAATACCAATTATGTTCCTTGGGGACCAAGTTCTTATTTGATAGAAGGACAACCTATTGGAACTTTCAATATTCTGCACCATACTGGAAAAGACAATGCCAATTCTGAAACCGTACTTGATGTTGACGGAAATGGTATCATCGACCAAGGGAATACGAGTCCGGATCGTTTGATAAATGGTTCTGCTTTACCAACGTACACCTATGCTTTCAATCCTACTTTTTCACATAAAAATTTAGATCTTTCTATGTTATTCAGAGGGTCTGGTGGAAACAAAATTTACAATGGTTTACGATCAAACTTAAGTTATTTAGAGAACATCGGTAAGGCCAATGTTTTAGACAGTGCCATTCCGTTAGGATTATATAATTCTAAATACGGTTCCGATTTATGGCTTGAAGATGGTTCTTTTTTAAGATTAGAAAATGTAACTGCAGGCTATAACTTTCATTTTAAAAGCGTTAAATACATTGAGTCGCTTCGACTTTCTCTTACCGGAAACAATTTATTTGTCATAACTAAATATTCTGGAATTGATCCAGAGTTGAATTTTAGTGGTGGCAATGGCTTTGGAGGGGATAATGGTATTTATCCTCGCACTCGAAGTTTCGCATTAGGTTTGAATGTAAAATTTAAATAGTAAAAGAAAATGAAAATCAAAAATATAGTATTAACAGGAATCTTAAGTTTCTTGTTACTGGTAGGATGTACCAATATAGATGAACACGTCTATGATAAATATCCCGCAAACGACTTTTATGGAACGGCTCAAGGTGCCGATGTTGCTCTTGCCAGCGTTTATGCACAAGTTGGTGGAAACTGGGATGGTGTTGGATATGCCGGAGCAGATAGAGGTTGGTATGACCTAAACTGTTTTAGTTCCGATGAACAAGTTATTCCGCACAGAACAACTGGGGATTGGGAATTAGATTTTGCCCGATTGTACAAACACGAATGGTTGCCTACAGATTCTTTCATAAATAACACTTGGAGATGGCTGTACAAATCTATTTTCAATGCCAATTTAGCGGTGAATCAATTGGAAGCTTCCAATGCGGAACCATCAAAAATTGCAGAAGCTAAAGTATTGAGAGCTTTTTTCTACTACTTATTGATAGATGATTTTGGAGATGTTCCTTTTTATACGGACAACAATATCACTGTAGATCAAATTCCACAATCAAGTCGTAAAGTAGTTTATGATTTCATCGTAAAAGAACTGACTGAAAATGTAGAAACTCTTTCCACTACCAAAGGAGGAAATTACTACGGACGATTCAACAAATGGGCAGGTTACACTTTATTAGCCAAAGTCTATTTGAATGCCGAAGTCTATACAGGAACTCCAGAATGGGCAAAATCTTTAGCCGCTTGTGATAAAGTAAGCGAAGGTGGATTTACGCTACATTCCGCTGCCACCAATGCTTCTAGCCCGATGGGAAATAAATATTATGAATTATTTGGTGATGTGCTTCCAGATGACGAAACCATTTTGGCGATGTTTGCTACTGCAAATGTGGTGTCCCGAAATATTTTTACCGTTCGAAGTTTAAACGGACCTGACGCAAAAAACCTCTTCGGTTATAGCGGATGGAATGGTACTATTGTGCCTAAAGATTTCTTTTTGAAATACGACGACAAAGATATTCGCAAAAAACAATTCCGTTATGGAGATCAAGGTGGTGGAGTCAATTATTCTATTGATGTGGCCTCTTTGGACAATCCAGGAGCTGCACCTCAAGCGGGTGTTCGTAATACTAAATTTTATCCTGTAACCCCTTCGGACGGTGGTGGAGCATCCAATGATTTTCCAATTTACAGATATGCCGATGTATTGTTAATGAAAGCCGAATGCAATGTAAGACTTGCCAATGCAGCAGCTGCAAAACCTTTCGTAGATCAAATAAGACAACGTGCGGGATTGGGAATTTTAGCAGCCAATCCAACCTTGGACAATATATATAACGAAAGAGGATTTGAATTGAATTGGGAAGGTCATAGAAGACAAGATATGATTCGCTTCAATAAATTTTTGTTGGCAAATGAATTCAGAGGCGTTTCAGCTGCTTTCAGAAAGTTATTCCCATTACCAACGGCAGCTTTAGACGCAAACAAAGGACTAAAACAAAATCCAGGTTACAACTAAATCTAGAACTATTATGAAAATATATATATACAAGTTATTCGCAATAGGCACTTTACTTTTTCTAAGTGCATCCTGTACAAATGACACGGAGCTTACCAGTTTGAAAGAGGTGAGTTTTAGCAGTGCTCTTGTGGCATCACCCAACACAATCGTTCTTAAAACTACTACTGCTTCACAACCTGTAGTAGCGTTCTCTTGGCCAGCAGTAGTTTTTCCTATTCAAGCTCCTGTAACCTATGCTTTAGAATTTGATATTCCATCGGATGTTTCAGGAAGTACCGCTTGGGGAAAAGCAGTAAGAGTTGAAGTGGGCGAAGATGTTTTAAGCAAATCGCTTTTAGGAGATGACCTTAACAAAATGGCTATTAAATTAGGCCTTCCGGTAGATGTTGCCAGTAAAATAGTGGTTCGTGTAGAGTCGTATTTAGATCGTAAAATCTATTCTGAACCTATTACGATTACAGTTACACCTTTTGCAAAACCAGTTGTTTTTGGAGAAATCTATATGCCTGGATCTTATCAGGATTGGATTATTGGTACAGCCGCCGCCCTCAAAGCAATTGATAGTGGAGTATATCAAGGGTATGTAACTTTTCCCGCTTCAAAAGGGTTGGGATTCAAATTTACCAATGAGAGAAATTGGAATCAATTTTACGGTGCCGATGCCAATGGCAATATTTTAGACGGTAGCACCACCGATTTTGCAATTACAAAAGCAGGAACTTATCAAATGACGGTTAACCTGAACACATCAAAATGGACTGCAGTGGCTTACTCTTGGGGAATAATTGGAACCGCAACTCCTGGTGGCTGGGACAATTCAACCAATATGGCTTACGATCACCAACTAAAAGTATGGAAATTTACGGGTGCTTTAAAAGCAGGTGCTTTAAAATTCAGACTTAATAATGCTTGGACTATCAATTATGGACCAAAAAACAATTCGGATGGCATAATGTACCTGGATAATCCAGGAGCTTATGATGTTAGTGAAGCAGGTAATTATGAGGTCACGTTTACTATAGCAGAAAAAAATCCAACAACGGGTGCTTATCCAGCAACAGGAACTTACACAATCAAAAAAATCTAATAAAATAGGAATCGTTCTAAATATAAAAATGGTTTAGTTAGTTAATAAAATGCATCCCTCTTTTTTAAGGATGGAGGGATGCAACCATAAAAAAAACAGAACGTTAACACATAAAAAAAATAAAAATGAAAATATTCATAAACCTCTTTTTTGCACTTCTCTTTTCTTCAGGATTGGCTTCGTGCAGTTCATCAGATAATAATTCGGACCCAAAGCCAGCTTATCAACAATACGGCACACCCTTTGCCAATATGCCTAAAAAAGAAGATGCCATTATTTATCAGGTAAATCTTCGTGCTTTTAGTCAAGCTGGAACCATAAAAGGAGTGCAAGACCGATTGACCTCCATTCAAGAACTTGGCGCAAATGTTATTTATTTAATGCCTATTTATCCTGTTGGAATCGTTAAATCAGCGGGCGGAATGGGATCTCCTTATTCCGTTAAAGATTACAAAGCGGTAAGTACCGAATTCGGAACTCTTGAAGACCTTCGTGTTTTAGTAGAGGAAGCCCACAAAAAAAATATGGCAGTAGTTCTGGATTGGGTTGCCAATCACACTTCTTGGGACAACGCTTGGATTACAGCTCACCCTGACTGGTATCAAAAAGATGGAAATGGAAATATTATCATTCCTCCAGGGACAAATTATAATGATGTAGCCCAATTGGATTTTAATAACACCGAAATGAAAAAAGCTATGATTGACGCTATGTCCTACTGGGTTTATAGTGCCAATATTGACGGTTTCAGATGCGATTATGCCGATTTTGTTCCCCAAAATTTTTGGACGGAAGCCATCACTTCATTACGAAAAATTAAAAATCAAAACATCTTAATGCTTGCCGAAGGAAAGAGAGTGAATCATTTTGCTTCTGGTTTTGATTATACTTTTGGTTTTGAATATTATGGTGGTTTGAAAAAAGTATTTAGCGAAAGCAAACCTACGACTGTCATTCAAGATGCAAACGCTGTCGAATATGCCAACAATTACGATAACTCCCAACGAGTTGTAAGATACACAACAAATCATGACGTGAATCTTTTTGATGGTACACCTCTAGAATTGTTTGGTGGCAAAAAAGGGTCTGTTGCAACATTTGTTGTGGCAGCTTACATGAAATCCATACCAATGATTTACAACGCACAGGAAATAGGGTACGCCAAAAGAATCGATTATTTTAATAGAACTCCTATCGATTGGAGTACTACCGATGCCAATATGCTGGCTGAATACAAAAAGATAATTGCTTTCAGAAACACCAGCACTGCCATCAAAACAGGAACGTATAAAGGGTTTAGCAGTGATTCTGTAAGTGCCTTTACTATGGAAACGGCAACAGATAAAGTTTTGGTACTAGCAAACCTAACTAGCTTGACAACGAAATATATTGTTCCAGCGGCTTTAACAACCACAGCTTGGAAAGATGCTTTCACGGGTACAGCAACAACAGTTACATCTGAGATAACCCTTCAACCTTACCAATATCTGGTACTGAAAAATTAACAGTGAAAATTTTAAGCCACCAATCAGTGTCTTAGTCACACACTTTATTTATTGTCCTTAAAGCACAAAGGCACAAAGATTTAATACGCTCTACTTTCTGGCTAAAAAGTTTGAATTGTGATTGATTTTACCTGCTTCGACCCCCTTGTATTTGTGTTTTTGAGACAATTTATACCATAGACACTTATTTAAAAGCCTAATAACTAACTGTATAATGCCGATATAGTAAAAAAAACAGTACAATTTATTGGACTGTATTGACCCCAGCGATAGCAAACTGGCAAAGCAATACATAATTGGCATTAGTAATCATAAAACTTAAAAACATGAATTTTAAACAAAATCTATTGGTTAGATTCCGCCTAGACAGAAAATTACTTGGACTGCTTTTGGTTTGGACCAGCAACTTTTTAATGCAAGCCCAAGTTATTACTTCCCCTAACAAGAATCTTTCCTTGCAATTTGAACTTACTACCAATGGAGTTCCCTCCTATCAGTTGAGTTACAAAGACAAATCGGTAATCAAACCAAGCACTTTGGGAATTGAGATAAAAGATGCTCCTTCGTTTATGGATGGTTTTTCGTTAACAGACTCCGCTCAATCTTTGGTTGATGATTCTTGGAATCCAGTAATGGGCGAAGAAAAAATAATTCGCAATAATTACAACGAATTGGTAGTCACTTTGGCGCAAGCCAAAAACAACAACCGCTACATCCGTATCCGATTCCGATTGTTCAACGATGGTTTGGGGTTTCGTTATGAATTTCCAAAACAAACTGACTTAAATTATTTTGTAATCAAAGAGGAACACACCGAATTCAAATTGGCAGGTGACCATAAAATTTTCTGGATTCCGGGAGATTATGACACGAATGAATATGCATATACTACCTCTAAGATTTCAGAGATTCCTTCATTAATGAAGAAGGCAACTATTGAAATTAATTCGCAATTTCCAATTAAAGATTTGGCAGTTCAAACGCCTTCAATGATGAAAACTGCGGATGGTTTGTATGTCAATATTCACGAAGCGGCTCTGATTAATTATCCTGCAATGTCTTTGAATATAGATGCCAAAACGTTTAAAATGAGTTCGCACCTAACTCCCGATGCAGTTGGCAATAATGGTTATATGCAAACGGACACGCAAACCCCTTGGAGAACGATTGTAGTCAGCGATAAAGCCACCGAAATTCTAGCTTCAAAAATGATTTTGAATTTGAATGAACCTACAAAATACAAAGATGTTTCTTGGATAAAACCAATGAAATTCATTGGAGTTTGGTGGGAATATTTCGTTGCCGGAAAAAGCACTTGGGCGTATGGCAAAGAAAACAATGTAAAACTAGGACAAGATTTTTCTAAGCTTACGCCAAATGGAAAACACGGAGCTACAAACGAAAGAGTAAAAGAATATATCGATTTTGCCTCCAAAAATAATATTGATGCTGTATTGGTCGAAGGTTGGAATGTAGGTTGGGAAGATTGGATTGGAAATTGGAAAGAAGAAGTCTTTGATTTTGTGACACCTTATCCCGATTTCGATGTGAAAGCTTTACACGCTTATGCCGCTTCCAAAGGGGTACAAATCATTATGCACCACGAAACTTCGGGTTCGGCTACAAACTACGAGCGCCGTTTAGACCAAGCCTTTCAGTTTATGAAAGACAATGGATATAACGCTGTAAAAACAGGTTATGTAGGCCAAATTATTCCACGTGGCGAACACCACGACGGTCAATGGATGGTAAATCATTACATCCATGTTGCGGAACGTGCCGCCGATTACAAAATTATGATTGACAGTCACGAAGCTGTTCGTCCTACTGGATTGAACCGTACTTATCCCAACTGGATTGCACAAGAATCGGCACGAGGAACTGAATTTGAAGCAATGGGCGGATTAGCTCCAGAACACACCACCATTTTACCTTTTACTAGACTGATGGGAGGCCCAATGGATTTTACTCCCGGTATTTTTCAAACGGATCTTTCGTATTATGGTACAGGTGGGAATCAACGAGTAAATACCACTTTGGTCAAACAATTGGCTTATTATGTTACAATGTACAGTCCGCTCCAAATGGCCGCAGATATTCCTGATAATTACAATCGTTTTCCAGATGCTTTTCAGTTCATCAAAGATGTGGCATTAGATTGGGACAACAGTTATATTCTGGAAGCAGAACCCGGAGATTACATCACCATTGCCCGAAAAGCAAAAGCGAAAAACGAATGGTTTATTGGTGGTATCACCGACGAAAATTCAAGAACGGCTACCATTTCTTTCGATTATTTACCAAAAGGAACGCAATACATAGCTACAATTTATTCTGATGGAAAGGATGCCAATTGGAACGAAAAACCACAAAGCTATACGATTACAAAAGTCATTGTGACTTCAAAATCGGTATTAAAACAATACATCGCTCCCGGAGGTGGAGTTGCCATTAGCATCAAAACAGGAACAGCTTCAGAAGTAAAAGGATTAAAAAAAATATAAGAATAAAAGTCCTATTGTAAGGAGACTTTCTTTGCAATAGGGCTTAAAAAAAGAAAATTTCAATCTATTATTAATCAAAAAAAACCACAATTATGAACAATTTAAAAACAAAAATTATGAACAAAAAATTACTATTATTCGTTATTTGTCTGATGACATTTTCATTTGCTAATGCGCAAATTACCTCTATGGCTATAGTAGGCGCTGGAGCTGGTGGATGGCCTGCTGATCCACAAGTTGATGCCCATCAAATGACAACCGCCGATGGCGGACTACATTGGACCATTACTAATTTGGGGCTCTCTAATGGTGCTGTAAAGTTCAGAGCCAATAATGAATGGAATCCTATCGCAAATTGGGGTGGAACTACTTTTCCATCAGGAACAGGAACAGTGGATGGTGCTGCAATAACAGCAGTGGCAGGAATTTACAATGTGACTTTCAATACGAATACTTTAGCTTATACTTTCGAAATACAACAAGTAACATTTCAGGTAATAAGTATCATTGGTGATGCATCTCCAATTGTTTGGGGCGATACTGATATGACTACTACTGACGGGAATATTTATACTCTCAGAGCTACATTGGGTACAGGAGCACTAAAATTCCGGGGAGATCATTCTTGGACATTGCCTTACAATTGGGGTGGAACTAATTTCCCTTCAGGAACTGCCGTTGTTGATGCCAATGGTGTAATTATTCCAGCTGCTGGAACTTATGACATTACTTTTAATAAAACAACCCTAGCCTATAGTATTAAATTTAAAGTCATAAGTATTTTTGGTGACGCAACCCCAGGATCATGGACTACGGATACCGATATGACAACTCTTGATGGTAATAATTATACGCTAACAAATGTTGCTTTGATTTCCGGAGCATTAAAATTTCGTGGAGACCATTCTTGGACACTGCCTTATAATTGGGGAGGCACAACCTTACCTTCAGGAACAGCGGTAATAGATGCCAATGGTTTTCCTATTCCAAGTGCTGGCAACTATAATATCAACTTCAATGTAGCCACAGCAACATATTCAATTTCCAGTTCTTTAACAACTAAATCATTCAATACTTCAAAGTTTAGTGTATATCCAAATCCTGCAAAAAACAGTTGGAACTTTAGCTCTTCGAATGAGAACATCGAAAGCATTCAAATTGTAGATGAATTGGGAAAAACAATTCGCTCTTCCTTTTCTAAAAGCAACAATGTAACGGTTGATGCTTCTGGATTAACTAGCGGAATTTATTTTGCGAAAATTGCAACAACAACGGGTACAAAAACCCTAAAATTGATTAAAGATTAGATTAATATGTTTTTTGCTAAGTCCCTTAGTACTTCGGTGCTAAGGGACTTTTTTTATTTTATAATAAATTTTACCACCCCTCGTTAAATCCGTTTTTCAAAGCTAAATGATATTTTTCTATATCAAATTGATACAAATCGGGAGCCTTGTGTGCACCACCTTTTCTGATTTCGTTCAACTTAATCAAAATATCATAACGTAACATTTTTCGGTAAAAATTTCCGCGATTGAGCTTTTTGCCCAAAATGATTTCATACAATTTCTGGAGTTCGGGCATAGTAAATTTCTCGGGCAATAAATTGTAGCCAATAGGCTTGTAATTTAATTGTTTTCGTAGGGCAACTAAAGCTTTCTCGAAAATTGTTCCGTGGTCCATCATCAGTTTTGGCAATTCATCTATAGCTGTCCATTCGCAAGCATCAGAAATCTCATCAACAATCAAATTCACTTGTGAGTAATCAACCAAAGCATAAAACCCTATCGAGAGGAATCGTTGCTTATTCCATATTGCATCGTCAAAGTTCTCAAAAAATCCTTCGGAACGATTCAAATCGCTAAAAACACGGAATTGTTGCAAATATATATTGGCAGCTCCTGTTCTTTCAAGAAGAATTCTACTAGCCGCTTCATTTAGATTTTCGGTTTTCAAAACGTATCCACCCGGAAGTCCCCAAAGTTTTTCTTCTTTTATTTTGATAAGCAAGACTTTCAAAACCGCATCATGAAACCCAAAAACTACACAATCAATAGACAAATTAGGCAAATACTTTACCCAAGCCTCATTTGAATTTTCCTCGATTAATTTTCTAAATTCCATTTTTCTATATTCTGCGCTAAAATACGAATTTGACGATAACTTTCTCTTTTTTAAAACTATTAATCAAAAGTTTTCAATCTTTTTTTGCAAATATTAAAAAAAATAATTAATATTGCTTCATAATGAAGCAATAAATTACTATTAATCAATAAACCCTATGAAAAAAATCTCTATTGCGAAAATTTCGCTATTGTCTGTTCTCATTATCTCTGGAATTTCTTGGAAGACAAACCCTGAAATAATAGAAACCAATGACAAACCCAAAATCACTATTAATGGCTTTACATTTTCAGATTTAAACCAAAATGGAAAACTAGATAAATACGAAGATACACGACTTCCTATGAATGACAGGATTCAGGATTTGATAAGCAAAATGACCGATGATGAAAAAGCAAGTATGCTCATTGGAATTGGAATGCCCGGATTTGACATAACGACTTTTAAGTTTACAACTGAAGGTTTTCAAGGTAAAGTGCCGGGAGCTGCAGGTGGAACATTTGAATTAAAACGATTGGGAATTCCATCGGTAACAGTTTCTGATGGACCCGCTGGATTAAGAATTAATCCAAAACGAAATAACGAAGCTAACTCCTATTATGCAACTGCTTTTCCTGTTGGAACGTCACTAGCATCCACTTGGAATACGGAATTAATCAACAACGTTGGAAAAGCAATGGGTAACGAAGTGAAAGAATATGGTGTAGATGTTTTGCTTGGACCTGGAATGAATATTCATAGAAATCCGTTGTGTGGCAGAAATTTCGAATACTATTCTGAGGATCCACTATTGACCGGGAATATTGCAGCAGCAATTGTAAACGGAATTCAATCGAATGGCGTTGGAACTTCGGTGAAACATTTTGCAGCCAACAATCAGGAGCGCAATCGAATGGGAATCAATGCCCATATTAGCGAAAGAGCCTTGCGTGAAATATATTTACGCGGTTTCGAAATTACGGTAAGAGAAGCACAACCTTGGACCATTATGTCTTCTTATAACTTAATTAATGGAGTTTACACTTCTGCAAGAAAAGATTTATTGACCACTGTTTTAAGAGACGAATGGGGATATAAAGGCTTAGTTATGACGGATTGGTTTGGGGGTTATAATGGATTTGGGGGTACAAATTCTCCATTTTCGCCAAATTCGGTGAGTGATGTTACCGCACAATTATCAGCTGGAAATGATTTGTTAATGCCGGGATTACCTTCTCAAAAACAGGCAATTTTAGACAATATGAAAAGCGGAAAATTAACTGCAGCAGCCGTAAATACTAATTTAACTCGAGTTTTAGAATTAGTAATGAGATCGCCTTCAATGAATAATTATAAATATTCCGATAAGCCAAATTTGACAACAAATGCCGAAGTCACTAGACAAGCCGCTGCCGAAGGAACTATTTTATTAAAAAATGATAACAATACCTTGCCTTTCACTTCAAAAAAAGCACCTTTGTCCGTTTTTGGAGTTACTTCATACGATTTCATTTCTGGAGGAACAGGAAGTGGTGATGTAAATGAAGCCTACACTATTTCATTATTAGACGGATTGACCTATGCTGGTTTTGCAATAGACTCAGAATTAGAAAGGTTATACAAACCCTATGGAGTTGACCAAAAAGCACAAGAAATGGAACGCCGTGAAAAAAATGGTGGATTATTAGCGACTCCAAAAAGAATTCTTGAATTGGAATTAAGCAAAGAAATCATTGCAAACAAAGCCAATTCCTCTGAACTTGCCTTAATTACCATAGGAAGAAATGCTGGCGAAAATGCAGATAGAAATATTGATGAAGACTTTAATCTAGCCGCTGATGAAGTAGCTTTAATCAACAACGTTTCCGAAGCTTTTCATGCCAAAGGCAAAAAAGTTGTCGTGGTGTTGAACATTGGTGGTGTAATTGAAACCGCTAGCTGGAAAAATAAAGTAGATGCCATCCTTTTGCCTTGGCAACCGGGACAAGAAGGCGGAAATTCAGTAGCCGATGTTTTTACCGGAAAAGTAACTCCATCAGGAAAATTAACAATGACTTTCCCTGTAAAATATGAAGATGCTGCTGCTTCAAAAAACTGGATTGGAACACCTGCCGAAAATCCAACTAACGTAACCTATGAAGAAGGAATTTATGTGGGCTACCGCTATTTTAATACTTTTAACTTAAAACCATCTTATGAATTTGGTTATGGTTTGTCTTATACTAATTTCGATTATTCCGATATAAAATTAAGTGGAAAAACTTTTACCAACAAATTAACAGCAACTATAACTATAAAAAATACAGGGAAAACAGCAGGAAAAGAAGTGGTTCAATTGTATTTGTCGGCTCCATCTAAAAACACAGACAAACCAAGTTCTGAGTTGAAAGCTTTCGCCAAAACTAAACTATTACAACCCGGAGAAAGTCAAACCATAACATTGACTTTAAATCCAAAAGATTTAGCTTCATTTGTTACTGGTAAAAATGCTTGGATTGCAGAAGATGGTAATTATAATGTAGCAATTGGAACATCATCATTAAACATCAAAAAAACGGCTGTTTTTTCATTAGCCAAAGAATTAATTGTAGAAAAAACAAATTCTTCCTTCGCTCTTGATGCCAAATTTTCCGATTTGAAACACTAATTGATGTAAAGAATTCTTGATCCACTTCTGCAAAGAAGTTGTTCTTAAAAAGCCCTTCAAATTGTGGGGCTTTTATAACTAAAACTAAGTGATAACTTAGTTTTCATTAAACAAAAACAATTAAACGCATGAATACTAATGCTATAAATTCAAAACCACATTATCCAATTTTAGATGGTTTACGTGGTGTCGCAGCACTGATGGTGGTCGCTTTTCACATTTTTGAAGCGCATGCTACAAGTCATCTAGACCAAGTAATAAACCATGGTTATCTTGCTGTGGATTTTTTCTTTTTACTATCCGGCTTTGTAATTGGCTACGCTTATGATGATAGATGGGATAATATGTCAATTGGGAATTTTTTCAAACGACGTTTGATAAGACTTCAACCAATGGTTATTATGGGAATGATTATCGGTGCATTGTTGTTTTATTTTCAGGATTCAGTAGTATTATGGCCTAGCATACACGAAGTTCCTGTATGGAAAATGCTGTTGGTAATGGTCATTGGATTTACGCTAATTCCTGTTCCTTCTTCATTGGATATTCGAGGTTGGGCAGAAATGCATCCGCTTAATGGCCCAGGATGGTCTTTGTTTTATGAATATATTGCCAATATAATGTATGCTCTTTTTGTTCGAAAATTTTCAAAAACAGCACTTTCAATACTCGTATTTCTTGCCGGATGTGCATTAATTCATTTGGCTGTAACAAGTCCGAATGGTGATATTATTGGAGGTTGGTCTTTAAATCCAGAACAAATACACATTGGTTTTGCTCGAATGATGTATCCCTTTTTTGCGGGAGTATTGCTTTTCCGTATGGGAAAATTAATTCATATAAAAAACGCCTTCTTTTGGTGCAGTTTACTAGTTATAATAGCTTTAGCAATGCCAAGAATTGGCGGAAGCGAATCCTTATGGATGAATGGTATTTATGATTCAGCAGTGGTTATTTTGTTTTTTCCTCTAATAATTTTCTTGGCGGCAGGCGGAGAAATTAAAGGTAAATTTTCTGCTAGAGTATGCAAATTTTTTGGTGATATTTCATATCCAATATACATTACGCATTATCCAATAATATACATCTATACCGCTTGGGCAATAGATAATAAAATCAAGTTTAGCGATGCCTATCCTATAAGTATTTTAGTTTTGCTATCGTGCGTTGCACTTGCTTATGCTTGCCTAAAACTATATGATATACCGGTTAGAAAATGGATTAATAATAAAGTCTTCCCAAAATAAGCATAGAATGATTTGAAACACTAAATTTCAAATGAATTAATTACAAAAAAATGGATTCGATTAATTTCGAATCCATTTTTTTTGTATCAACTGGATGTGCTCAACTTTGTAAAAGAACAACTGTAATGAAATGTCTTGTTGTTGCATTTTTTTTTAACTTTGAAAAATTGAAAACCACAATCGGGAAAATAGAAATTACCTATGATCACACAAGCAACTACAGAAGACGTTTCCTCGTTAAACCAATTAATAAATTCAGCCTACCGAGGAGAATCGTCTAAAAAAGGATGGACTACCGAAGCCAATTTATTAGAGGGCAAAAGGACGACCGAAGCAGAATTAATTGAGATTATTAAAGACAAGAAAAACACCATTCTAAAATATTCGGAAAACAACCAGATTCTGGGTTGCGTATTGTTGAAAAGAAAAAAAGATGAATTGTATTTAGGAATGCTGACCGTTTCGCCTGAATTGCAAAATAGTGGCATTGGAAAAAAGCTAATGCAAAAAGCCGAAATTTTTGCTGAGGAGTTAGGGCTTTCTAAAATTGTAATGACTGTGATTTCGGTTCGCGAAGAACTAATTTCTTGGTACAAACGCAAGGGCTTTGTAGATACAGGAGCAAGAGAACCTTTTCCAGTGAGCGAGGTTTTTAGTCAAACCTCTAATGATTCATTAGAATTTATGGTGTTGGAAAAAAGGATACCACAAAATGATGTATCACTTGCTCCTTTAAACACTGATTTTGAATAAAAAACAGGCCACAGATTAGAACAGATTTTATATATTTATTCCAGCTTAAATGACCTTAAATGACTTATTTGGTTAAAAAAAGTTTACTTCTCTAAACTTAAATAAGCTTTCCCAATATTCTTTATTACATCCGAAGCGATAAACGCCTGATAACCCGTTTTGGGCAAAGCAATATCTGCCGTCAATCCGTGAAGATAAACCCCTAGAATCGCCGCATCAACAGGTTCATAAGATTGCGCCAACAAACTCGTAATCATTCCCGTGAGCACATCGCCAGTTCCGGCTGTAGCCAAAGCAGCGTTGCCAGTGGTATTTTTATAAATGGTTTCCCCGTCGATTATATAAGTGGGAGCGCCCTTCATCACAATAACAAAATTATTCTGTTTAGAAAAAGCAACAGTTTTCTCGAATTTTTCGGCAACCGAATCCCATTCTCCTATAAGTCGTTCCAGTTCTTTTTGATGTGGAGTGAGTATGGTTTTCTCAGGCAAAAAAGTAAGCCATTGTTGGTTTTGAGACAAAATAGTTAGCGCATCAGCATCGATGACTAAGGGTGTTTTATTGGTTTTGACAAATCGGTGCAAGGCAGTATGCGTTTCGATATCCCGACCAATTCCGGGTCCAATTCCGATAGCTTGAGGAACAAAATCGAAAGCAATTCGGGTAATGTATTTTACCGAAAGATCGGTTAAAACCATTACCTCTGGATTGGCCGTTTGCACAATTTTGTAACCACATCTTGGAATAAAAACCGTAACCAAACCACAACCCGTTTTCAAACACGCTTTAGAGGACAGGCTCACCGCTCCTATTTTGCCATAACTACCGCCAATGATCAAAGCGTGACCTTGAATGCCTTTGTGCGTATGCGAATTAACGGGCTTGTATCTTTTAAGAATTTCGGGCTGATCGATGTAAATTGCTACTTTCATGAAGTGGATTTTGAACATTTAAAAATACAAAAATTAAATGATTCCTCGTTTGTAGTAATTTATTTTTATTTATTAGTTTTATGTAGGTAAATCATTAAGTTTGAATGATAATTGCAAAAGCTTGTTAAATGCGTTAAGACAACTCTATTTAGTAAATTGTTGCTATTTTAAACGTCGCAGAAATCACATAGCAAATCGTTAAAAAACATACTTAAAATGAATATTCACGAATTAAGAGAAGCCCAAGTTCGGTATCAAAACAAAATAGAAGAAGTTATTGAGGCAAGAAAAGAACTTCATAAATTGCGAAATTCATTTGTAAATTACTTTGATATTAACAAGATTAATTCAATGGAAGGCGCTCCGCAAAGTCTCCGACTTTGAGGAGGTGTGAGTCAGTCTGTGACTGACTAAAAATTCAAATATTCTAAAAACAAAACCCTTTGCCACTCCATAAATAATCAATAAATTAGCCACATGAAATTTTATATCAATAGACAATGAAAAATACTGCGCTGACGCACATACACGAGATTTTGGGAGCCAAAATGCTTCCTTTTGCTGGATACAATATGCCTATTTTATATGAAGGAGTTAATGCGGAACACGAAGTAGTTCGCAATGGTGTGGGCGTTTTTGATGTGTCGCATATGGGCGAATTCTTGCTAACGGGACCAAATGCTTTGGCTTTGATTCAGAAAGTGACTTCGAATGACGCTGCTACTTTAACTAACGGTCGAGCGCAATATTCGTGCTTACCGAACAACGATGGCGGAATTGTTGATGATTTATTAGTTTACAAAATAAAAGACGAGCAATATTTACTAGTCGTAAACGCTTCGAATATAGAAAAAGACTGGGATTGGATTTCAAGCTATAACGATTTGGATGTAGAAATGAAAAACCTTTCGGATGATTATTCTCTGCTGGCCATTCAAGGACCAAAAGCCTTAGAAGCGATGCAATCCTTGACATCGATAGATTTGTCGGCTATTCAATACTATCATTTTGAAGTGGGTGATTTTGCAGGAATCGAACATGTGATTATCTCTGCAACAGGATATACTGGTTCTGGTGGTTTCGAGATTTATTGCAAAAACTCGGAAGTAGAACAAATCTGGAATAAAGTTTTTGAGGCAGGTGATGCTTTCGGAATCAAACCAATTGGTCTCGCCGCTCGTGACACTTTGCGTTTGGAAATGGGGTTCTGCTTATACGGAAATGACATCAATGACACGACTTCGCCACTCGAAGCAGGTTTGGGTTGGATTACCAAATTCACCAAAGAATTCACCAATTCTGAAAACTTGAAAAAGCAAAAAGAAGCGGGTGTTTCTAAGAAATTAATCGCTTTCGAAATGCAAGAACGCGCTGTTCCAAGACACGATTATGAAATTGTGGATGCTTTGGGCAACGTCATTGGAATCGTAACTTCTGGAACGATGTCACCATCGATGAATATTGGAATCGGAATGGGTTATGTAACTACTATAAACAGTACAATTGACAGCGTTATTTTTATTAGAATTAGAAAAAATGATGTTCCAGCCAAGGTGGTAAAATTGCCTTTCTACAAGAAATAATAATTGAAAAAAGCAATCGTTATACTACTCTTATTTTTATCAAATGAGATCATTGCCCAGTCTGAAACGGTTGCTTGTATTACCTTATCCAAAATTAACGGGTTAATCAAAGATTTTCATTTCAAACCAAAACCGGTAAATGACAGTTTATCGGTTTATGTTTTTACCCATTTTCTAAAAACAATAGACGGAAAAAACGAATTGTTTCTAGAATCAGAAATTAACAGTCTAAAAAAACACAAATACAAACTAGACGACAATATTATCCATTTGAATTGCAGTTTCTTAAACGAATTTTACAGCATTTATCAAAAAGCAGTTAACCGCCACATTGCGATTATTGAAAACATAAAAAAAGAAAAATTTTCTTTCAGTAGTGTCGAAATAATGAGATCCTCTAAAAAAGCGATGACGTATTTAAAAACGGAAAGCGATTTGAAAAAATTCAATAAAAAACAAATGCTTTATGATGTTCTTAGCGAAATAACGGAAAGCAGCTCTAATAAAGATTCTCTACAAAACGTATTTTCTAGCATTTCGGAAACTTCAAAACAAAAAATATTTGAAGATTATTCCTGCGAAGCAACCAAGTATAGCCTTACAATCGAGGAGTTTTACAATCTCTTTTTCAACGTATTTTGTTCCTATTTTGACCCTCATTCCGCATTTTTTTCAACCAATGAAAAATCAGATTTTCTATCAACGATAAGTTCCGATAATTTTACTTTAGGGCTAAGTTTTTCGGTAAAAGATAAAAACAATATTGTCATAGACGACATACTTCCTGGTGGACCTGGCTATTTTTCGGAAAAATTAGAAATAGGAGATCAGGTCATCAAAATAAAATCAAAAAAAGAAGAATACTTGGTAAATTGTAACAATTTTGAAAAAACAGGAAAGATTTTAAGCTCCAGCGAATACAAAGATGTTTCTCTTACGATGAAGAAAAAAAGTGGATACGTTTACACCGCAAACCTCTATAAACAAGTAATGAAAGATTATCAAAACAGTGTTTATAGCTACATATTAGAACGGGAAAATCAAAAAACAGGATACATCAAAATTCCTAGTTTTTATTCCACTTTAGAAAACGGGAAAACAAACGTAAGTGATGATGTAGCCATAGAAATAAACAAACTCAAGGAAGATAAAATCACTGGTTTAATCATTGATTTAGAAAACAATGGAGGTGGTTCTATGGAGGAAGCTGTTAATCTTTGCGGTTTGTTTATGAACACTCCGTTATTAGCACAAATTGTAACAAAATCAAATCAAAAAGAAATAATTGGCAATCAAAAACCAAAAAATAGTTATACTGGTCCAATCATAATCTTAATTAATGGTTTTTCTGCGTCTGCTAGTGAATTTTTTGCTAATGCTATGCAAGACTATAATTTAGCCTTAATCGTAGGAACAAAATCTTTAGGAAAAGCAACTATTCAAGAAATTGTGCCATTAAAAGGGGAATATGAACAATTTCTTAAAATCACCATTGGAAAATTTTACCGAATAACCGGAAAAAGTAATCAGTACAAAGGGATCATACCCGATATTGAAATTCCAAGTTTATTTGACGATCAAATGCCTAAAGAAAAAGATTTCCCCACCGCATTTAAGAACGATAAAATTGAAAGCATTGTGGATATCAATAAATATCCGATGAATGAAAAACAAAAAGAAGCCATTTTACAATACACCCAAAAATCAAAAACGAATCAAGAATTGCAAAAAAACATCCGTATAAAGGCAAGTTTTAATCAATTTTACACACAGTCTATAACTATCCCTTTACAATTCAATTCTGTTTTTGCTCAAACAAAAGAATTTACAAAGCGGTGGAAAGAAATAGAAACATTTATTAAGACCGATTATCCATTTGTCATAACCAATACTTCAAATGAAATACAAAGAATGCAAATGAGTGGCTACTTAAAATTTATAAATAGTGCACAAATTAAAAATTTAAAAACCAACTTTCGTGTTTTTGAGTCCATAAAAATTATGGGGAATTTAAAATAGAATAGCAAATTAAAAATTGTAATTGTAATTGAATTTTGATATTGCAATTGAAAAAGTTATTTTTGCATTGTTAAAAAAAAATAAGCAATGGGAAGAGCGTTTGAATTCAGAAAAGGAAGAAAAATGAAACGTTGGTCGGCTATGGCCAAAGCATTTACCAGAATTGGGAAAGATATTGTAATGGCAGTAAAGGAAGGCGGACCAAATCCTGATGCCAACTCCAGATTAAGAGCCGTAATCCAAAACTCTAAGGCAGTAAATATGCCCAAAGAAAATGTGGAACGCGCCATCAAAAAAGCAACCGACAAGGATACAGCAAACTATAAAGAAGTATTATTCGAAGGATACGCACCACACGGAATCGCAATTCTAGTGGAAACAGCAACCGACAATAATAATAGAACTGTGGCCAATGTTCGTAGCTATTTCAACAAATGCAACGGAACTATGGGAACACAAGGTTCTGTTGAGTTTATGTTCGATCACAGCTGCAACTTCAGAATTCCTGCTAGCGGAATCGATCCTGAAGAATTAGAATTAGAACTAATTGATTTTGGTGCTGAAGAAGTTTTTGAGGACGAAGATGGTATTTTGATTTACGCTCCTTTTGGTAGTTTTGGAACCATTCAAAAAGAATTGGAAAATAGAAAAATAGAAATCCTCTCCTCAGGTTTTGAACGTATTCCTCAAATTACAAAAAAATTAACAGAAGCTGAAATGGCTGATGTAGAAAAACTAATCGAAAAAATAGAAGAAGATGACGACGTGATGAACGTGTATCATACAATGGAAGAGTAAGCAGATTGCAGATTCTCCACATAAAAAAAACTCCATTCGTTTAATCGAATGGAGTTTTTTTATGCCTTAATACTTAATACTTTATTTTATAAATTCAATTTTTTGTACTTCTTCTTCGTTAATGCTGTCAAAGAATCCTTGTTCATTCATCCAGTCATCACTAAATACTTTGCTCATATAACGAGAACCGTGGTCAGGAAAAATAGCAATTACATTACTGTTTTTGTCAAACTCACCTACTTCAGCATATTGTTTTATGGCTTGAAGAACTGCTCCAGATGTGTAGCCTACAAACAAACCTTCGGTTTTGGCTAATTCTCTTGTAGCATGAGCACTTTCTTCGTCGGTAACTTTCATAAACTTATCGATAACGTCAAAATCAGTTGCCGATGGAATTAAGTTTTTTCCCAATCCTTCAATTCGGTATGGATAAATTTCGTTATTATCGAATTCTTTGGTTTCGTGGTATTTTTTCAATACCGAACCAAAAGCATCAACGCCTAAAATTCTAATATTTGGATTTTGTTCTTTCAGGTATTTTGCTGTCCCAGAAATAGTTCCTCCTGTTCCACTACAAGCAATAAGGTGGGTTATTTTACCATTTGTTTGACCCCAAATTTCAGGTCCAGTAGATTTGTAATGAGCATCAACATTAAGTTGATTGAAGTATTGATTGATGTAAACAGAACCTTTAGTTTCTTCGTGCAAACGTTTGGCAACATTGTAATAAGAGCGTTCATCATCGGCGGAAACGTGTGCAGGACAAACATACACTTTTGCTCCTAAGGCACGTAACATATCTATTTTGTCTTTTGAAGATTTTGAAGTTACAGCCAAAATACAATTGTAACCCTTAATAATACTTACCATTGCTAAACTAAAACCGGTATTTCCTGAGGTAGTTTCTATGATAGTATCGCCAGGAGTTAAAATTCCTCTTTTTTCGGCTTCTTCAATAATAAATAAAGCTATTCTATCTTTAGTGGAATGACCGGGATTAAAGGCTTCTACTTTAGCGTAAAAATTTCCTTCTAATTTTTCGGTAACTTTATTTAACTTAATGAGCGGTGTGTTGCCTATTAATTCTAAAATATTATTATAAGCTTTTATTTCTTCTTTCATAAAAAAATAGTTAATCAAGGACTCTTTTTTATTCAACCTTAAATCCCTGCAAATTTAACAAAAATATTCTAATTACTTTTCAATTTTCTCTAAATCTAATAAAAAACTGTATTCTTTGGCCAATTCCTTAATGGCTTCAAACCTTCCCGAAGCTCCTCCGTGTCCAGCTTTCATATTTGTATCGAGAAATAAAAGAGAATCATCTGTTTTAATACTTCTCAACTTAGCAACCCATTTAGCTGGTTCCCAGTATTGTACCTGCGAATCGTGCAAGCCTGTAGAAACATACATATTAGGGTGTTTTTGTTCTTTCACATTATCATAAGGCGAATACGAAGCCATATAATTGTAATATTTTTTAACATTTGGATTTCCCCATTCGTCATATTCTCCCGTCGTAAGAGGAATGCTTTCGTCCAACATTGTTGTTATTACATCCACAAAAGGTACTTGAGCGATAATTCCGTGATATAATTCGGGTGCTAAATTCACAATTGCCCCCATCAATAACCCTCCAGCTGAACCGCCTTCGGCATACAAATGTTCTGGAGAAGTGTATTTTTGTTCAATAACAAATTTAGAACAATCGATAAAATCAGTAAATGTATTTTTCTTTTTCAACAATTTCCCATCTTCATACCATTGTCGTCCCAAATCTTCGCCACCGCGAATATGAGCAATGGCAAAAATAAATCCTCTATCAAGTAACGTCAATCGAGTGGATGAAAATGTGGCATCCATAGAATGTCCGTAGGAGCCATAAGCATATAACAACAATGGATTCTTGCCGTCTTTATTGAGCCCTTTTCTGTAAACCATCGAAATAGGAATTTTGATTCCGTCTTTTGCAGTGGCCCAAATTCGCTCTTCGGTGTAATTGTTTTTATCGAATTTTCCACCCAGAACTTGTTGTTCTTTCTTTATTTCTTTGGTTTTCGTTTTTACATTGAAATCAATAACCGAAGAAGGCGTCGTCATTGATTGATAGGAATAACGCAAAATATCAGTGTCGAAATCCACGTTAGTTCCTGTGTAAGCAGTATACGTTTCACTTTCGAAAGGCAAATAATATTCCCCTTCTCCACTCCACGGCATAATTCTTATTTTATTCAAACCATTGGTCCGTTCTTCAACAACTAGAAAATCCTTGAAAATTTCAATATCTTCTAACAAAACATCCTCACGATGCGGCACAACTTCCGTCCAATTTTCTTTAGAAGTGGCGGTCTCCAAAGTTTTCATCAATTTGAAATTCGTGGCCTCGTCGGCATTGGTCATAATATAAAAACTATCACCATAATGATTGATACTATATTCTAAACCCCGAATTCGTTTCTGAAAAACTCTAAATTTTCCGTCAGGATTGTCTGCTTCTAATATTTGATATTCGGTAGTCAAAGTGCTTCCTGATTCGATTGCTAAATATTTTCTAGACTTGGATTTGGCCACCTCAACATTGTAAGTTTCGTCTTTTTCAAAATAAACCAAAACATCATCAGCTTGATTTGTACCTAATTTATGCTTGAAAATTTTATCGGAACGCAAGGTAACTTCATCTTGACTCGAATAAAATATCGTCTTGTTATCATTGGCCCAAACCGCATTTCCTGACACTTTTTCTATTCTATCGCTAAGAATTTTACCAGTTTGCAAATCCTTGACTTGAATATCATAAATTCTTCGTCCAACAATATCAAAACTAAAAACGGCTAATTTATTGTCTGGACTAATGCTCAAACCGCCTAATTGGAAATAGGATTTTCCTCTTGCCAATGTATTACAATCGAACAAAATTTCCTCTTTGGCCGAAAGGCTTTCCTTTTTTCTGGAATAAATTGGATAATTTTTCCCAGTTTCAAAACGGGTAATGTAGTAATAACCGTTATACAAATAAGGAACTGACTCGTCATCTTCCTTGATTCTACTCTTCATTTCCTCGAACAATTCCTTTTGAAAAGCCTTGGTATGAGCTGTCATTTTTTTGTAATAGGCATTCTCTTTATTCAGATAATCAATGACTTCTGGATTTTCCCTATTGTTCAACCAAAAATAATTGTCAATTCTTACATCACCGAACTTATCCAAAGTCTTGGGGATTATTTTGGCTAATGGTGGTAGTATTTTTTTAATCATATTTTAAGCTTTCGGTTTTGAAGACTATTTACAAAAATAGCACAAAGAGAGTTTAGAATGAATCTATATTTTATGAAATATTTATTAAATATAAGTTTGCAATATACTAATTTTGCAGCACATATTTTAAAAATTATTACAATGGATTTAATGGGAATGATGGGTAAATTGAAAGAAACTCAAAGAAAAATAGAAGAAACAAAATTGCGATTGGATTCGGTTTTAATAGACGAGCAAAGCACTGACGGCGCATTAAAAGTGACTTTCACAGCAAACGGAAAATTAAAATCCATCTCTATAGCTGATTCTTTATTAGAAGACAAAGAACAATTAGAAGATTATTTGATTGTTACCTTGAACAAAGCCATCGAAAAAGCGGCAAAAGTAAACCAAGCCGAATTAGATGCTGTCGCCAAAGTAGATATGCCAATGATTCCTGGAATGGATGAAATGTTCAAATAAAAAAATAAACTAACTCCCAAATTGAGTCAAATGATAAATAACAAAAACTGGCACGAAAAACACTTTGAAACATTAGGTTTTGGCAGCCGTTTGTCTGATTCAGTGGCAAAAGGAATGGGTTCTTGGAAATTTATCATCCTACAAACAGTTTTGGTAATTCTTTGGATGGTCTTAAATATTGTTGGCTTTTTCTATCATTGGGATGTGTACCCTTTCATCTTGCTCAATCTTCTTTTTTCGACCCAAGCTGCTTATGCTGCGCCAATAATTATGATGTCCCAAAACCGACAAAGCGAAAGAGATAGATTGCAAGCACAAGCGGATTATCAAACCAACATTGATGCAAAAAAAGAAATTGAAGCTTTAACTATAATCCTTAATAAATTGGATGTAGAAAAATTAGACAAAATCATTGCAATGCTGGAAGAAATGAAAAAATAGTTAGAAGTTGGAAGTTAGAAGTTGGAAGTTGGAAGTTAGAAGTTAGAAGGTGGAAGTTGCCTGCCTGCCGGTAGTTAGGGAAGTTTTAAGTTATGCGTTAAGGGCTATGCATTAAGTGTTGTCCAGACTCATAACCCCTAACTCTTAACCCCTAACGTATTATAACTTCTCCAACGTTTCCAACACATACGTATGCATCACTTCACGATAATCTAAATGGGTAACAATACGTAATTTTCCGTGTCCCATTGAACTTATCGATATGTTTTTTTGTTTTAATTTTTCCATTAAAACAGCCTCATTTATATTTGGTTGAACCGAGAAAATTAAGATGTTAGTTTCAACTGGTTCCACTTTTTCGACCCAATTCAGTTTTTCCAAAACAGCTCCAATTTCCTTGGCGCGACGGTGATCGTCTGCCAATCGTTCGATGTTATTATCCAATGCATAAATTCCTGCTGCCGCTAAATAACCCACTTGTCGCATACCACCACCAAGAATTTTTCTAACTCTCAAAGCTCTGTGAATCGTAGCTTTATCAGACAATAAAAGCGAGCCTATTGGCGCTCCCAATCCTTTGGACAAGCAAACCGAAATAGTGTGAAAGACTTTTCCGTAGGCTACAGGATTGTCTTTGGTGGCCACCAAAGCATTCCAAATTCTAGCGCCATCCAAATGAAATTTCAAATTATTGTCATCACAAACCTTTCGTATTTTCTTGAATTCTTCAAAATCATAACAAGCACCGCCTCCTTTATTAGTCGTATTTTCGACGCAAACCAAACTCGTTAGCGGACTGTGATAAAATTCTGGATCATTGATTGCTCCAGCCACTTGTTCAGCTGAAATCATTCCGCGATTTCCGTTCAATAAGCAACAGGAAACACCACTATTAAAGGAAGCTCCACCGCCTTCATAATTATAAACGTGTGCATATTTATCAGCGATTAATTGTTCGCCGGGTTGTGTGTGTAATTTGATTGCCGTTTGATTCGCCATCGTTCCAGATGGGAAAAATAGTGCCGCTTCCATCCCGAACATTTTGGCAACTCTGGCTTCTAGCTCGATAACGGTTGGGTCTTGCTTGTAGACATCGTCACCTACTTCGGCTTTAAACATGGCTCGCAACATTTCTTGAGTTGGTTTGGTTACGGTATCGCTTACTAAATTAATTTCCATATTACTTTTATATTTTAGATAAAGGACAATTCGCGAATTGTCCCTACCAATATTTTTTCTATTTTTGTGGCACAAAATTACTATAATTTATGACAACTACCGAACAAATAAAAGGTATTGTAGAGCGCCTTGGTGCGTTGAGGAGGTATCTTTGACGTTGATGCCAAACTTATCGAAATTACTAACGAAGAAGAAAAAACCCTGGCTCCAGATTTCTGGAACAACGCCAAGGAAGCCGAAATCTATGTGAAAAATCTCCGTTCCAAGAAAAAATGGATTGAAGATTACAATAAAGCCGTCGAAATGGCTGATGAGTTGCAACTCGCATACGAATTCTACAAAGAAGGAGAGTTCACTGCAGAAGAGTTGGACGAGCAATACAATGGCACCCAAAACCATATTGAAGCCATCGAGTTCAAAAATATGTTGTCGGATGAAGGCGACAGTTTAAGTGCTGTTATTCAAATTACGGCTGGAGCAGGCGGAACGGAAAGTTGTGACTGGGCTTCGATGCTGATGCGAATGTATATGATGTGGGCCGAAAAATCGGGATACAAATTACGGGAACTGAATTACCAAGAAGGCGATGCAGCGGGCATAAAAACGGTAACATTGGAAATTGAAGGTGATTATGCTTTTGGCTACCTCAAAGGTGAAAACGGAGTGCATCGATTGGTTCGAATTTCTCCTTTTGACAGTAATGCCAAACGACACACGTCTTTTGCTTCGGTTTATGTGTATCCGTTAGTCGATGATACGATAGAAATTGAAATAAATCCAGCAGATATTGTCATCACAACGGCTCGTTCGAGTGGCGCTGGTGGACAAAATGTGAATAAAGTAGAAACTAAAGTTCAACTGGTTCACAAACCTTCGGGAATACAAATTCAATGCTCAGAAACGCGTTCGCAACACGACAACAGAAACCGAGCGATGCAAATGTTGAAATCGCAATTGTATGAAATTGAACTCAAAAAACAACAAGAACAACGCTCTGATATTGAAGCTGGAAAGATGAAAATCGAATGGGGTTCGCAAATCCGAAATTATGTGATGCAACCTTATAAATTAGTCAAAGACGTTCGCACTAGTTACGAAACCAGCAATGTTGATGGCGTGATGAATGGCGAAATAGACGATTTCCTGAAAGCGTTCCTGATGATGATGGGACAAAAGGAGGAAGAATAGTTGTCAGTGATCAGTGTTCAGTGCTCAGAATTTATAATAATATTAAACCTGACAGGTTATTGAAACCTGTCAGGTTTTGTTGTAAATTAGAATCTATTTATATTTAATTTCATAATACAAAAACCTTATATTTTAGAGTACTTATACTTGTCTAATGAGCTTTTGAAATGTATTTTAATGCTCATCGTTTTATTCTATTTACACATTTAATCTTGCTAAAAAATTAAGATTAGGAATTTTAACTCAAAAGTGCTTTATTTGATGAATATATCCCATTCTAAATCAAAGATCACAATGATATCCTTCTCTATCCAAGAAATAAACGAAGTTCTAAAAGGTGTCATTGTTGGCAATACAACCATTAATATTACCGCTCCAGAACAATTAGAATTGGCAAATACTTCTGAAATTTCTTTTATTGGAAACAAAAAATACGAAAAATTTTGGAATACATCTAATGCTTGTGCAGCAATTGTTAACGAAGATATTTCGATTGAACCAGGAGATAATAAGGCTTTTATCAAAGTAAAAAACGCTGATTTAGCAATGTCCCAAGTCCTAGAGCTTTTTGCTCCTCCTACTCCACTCTTTAGCGCAGAAATTCATCCAACAGCAAATATTGACAAAACCGCTATTATTGGAAAAGGTTCTCGAATTGGTGCTGGAAGTTACATTGGTCCAAATGTTCGACTTGGAGAAAACGTTACTATATATCCCAATGTTACCATTCTTGACGAATGTACCATTGGAAACAATTCTATAATTTGGTCAGGCGCAGTCGTTCGTGAACGTTGTCATATGGGCAATAATTGTATCATTCATCCCAACGCAACAATTGGGGCTGATGGTTTTGGATTTCGTCCTTGTCCCGAAAGAGGTTTAGTGAAAATTCCTCAAATAGGAAATGTGATTTTAGGAAACGGTGTAGAAATTGGTGCTAATACTTGTGTTGATAGAGGCAAATTCAGTTCTACTATTTTAGGTGATGGTTGCAAAATCGATAATTTAATCCAAATCGGACACAACAGCGTGCTTGGGAAATTCTGTATTATGGCAGGACAAAGTGGTTTAGCTGGATCAGTAACTCTTGGAAATGGAGTTATGATTGGAGGAAGTGCTTCGATTACTGATCACGTGACTATAGGTGATGGTGCGGTTATAGGTGGCGGTTCGGGAGTGACTAAAGACGTCCCTGCAAAAGCAACTCTTTTGGGTTATCCCGCAATCGAAGCTCGTGATGCATTAAGACAATGGGCTATTTTGAAAAGATTGGTAAACGAATCCAAGAAATAAAATCAATTATATTAAATCGACCGCAGATTCGCAGAATTTAAAATTATTTTTTAATCTGCGAATCTGCGGTCGATTATTTTTTGAAGTATAAAAGATTAAGCTACATAAGCTAATTATACTTTCAATATTTCAATTATTCTAAAATTTGTTTCAATTGATTTCGTAATTTAGCCTTCGCTATTATAGATTAATACAATTTCATTATGGACATGAACTTCAATAAAAACGAAGACCACAATAAACTCCTCCTTTCTAACTTGCATCATAAATTTGCCAAAGTAAAACTTGGTGGCGGAGAAAAACGCATTCAAAAACTACATTCTGAAGGCAAAATGACAGCGCGGGAACGCATCGATTATTTGTTGGACACCAAAGCTAAATCAATTGAAATTGGTGCCTTTGTTGGTGAAGGAATGTACACGGAATTTGGGGGCTGTCCTTCTGGGGGCGTGATTGTAAAAATAGGTTACATTAAAGGAAAACAATGTATTGTCGTTGCCAATGATGCCACTGTAAAAGCAGGAGCTTGGTTCCCAATTACCGCCAAGAAAAACCTAAGAGCACAAGAAATTGCGATGGAAAATAAACTTCCCATCATTTATTTAGTCGATTCGGCTGGAGTATTCTTGCCCCTTCAAGACGAAATTTTCCCAGACAAAGAACACTTTGGACGCATTTTTAGAAATAATGCTTTGATGAGCAGTATGGGAATTACCCAAATTTCGGCCGTTATGGGAAGCTGTGTGGCTGGTGGTGCTTATTTACCAATTATGAGTGATGAAGCATTAATAGTGGACAAAACAGGAAGTATTTTCTTGGCAGGAAGTTATTTAGTCAAAGCTGCCATTGGCGAAAACATTGACAACGAAACCCTAGGCGGAGCAACCACACATTGCGAAATTTCGGGAGTAACTGATTATAAAGCCAAGGATGACAAAGACGCTTTGGACAAAATAAAAAATATTGTTGACAAAATTGGCGATTATGACAAAGCAGGTTACAACCGAATAAAAGCCGTAAATCCCGCTTTAAACGAAGAAGAAATATACGGCATTTTGCCAAAAGCTCGAAATGAGCAATATGATATGATGGAAATCATCAGCCGATTGGTAGATGAATCTGAGTTTGAAGCCTATAAAGATGGCTACGGACAAACCATAATTACAGGTTATGCCAGAATTGACGGTTGGGCTGTGGGAATAGTGGCCAATCAACGCAAAGTAGTCAAAACTAAGACTGGCGAAATGCAGTTTGGAGGTGTTATCTATTCGGATTCTGCGGATAAAGCCACCCGATTTATTGCCAATTGCAATCAGAAAAAAATTCCATTAGTTTTCCTGCAAGACGTTACAGGATTTATGGTCGGTTCCAAATCGGAACAAGGTGGAATTATAAAAGACGGTGCCAAAATGGTGAATGCCGTTTCAAATTCGGTTGTACCTAAATTTACCATAATCATAGGAAATTCTTATGGAGCCGGAAATTATGCTATGTGCGGAAAAGCATATGACCCAAGATTAATTGTGGCTTGGCCAAGCGCCGAACTCGCTGTGATGGGTGGAACTCAGGCTGCCAAAGTATTGGCACAAATTGAAGCTTCTTCTCTAAAAGCAAAAGGAGAAATCGTAGATGAAGAAAAAGAAAAGGAGTTATTCAACAAAATAAAAGCGCGTTACGATGCGCAAACTTCTCCTTATTATGCTGCATCTCGACTTTGGACAGATGCCATCATCGACCCTTTAGATACCAGAACTTGGATTTCGATGGGAATTGAAGCTGCCAACCATTCACCTATCGAAAAGAAATTTAATTTGGGCGTAATTCAAGTTTAATGAAAATGAGGATAGTTTAAAATAAAATTTCACATAAAAAAAAGAGGATTTCAAAAATCCTCTTTTTTTTTATCAGTAAAATTTACCTACAAAGACAAAACACTTTCGTTTCTCATAATTTTACCAGTTGCAGTCTCATGAAACTTGGGAATAAAGATAATTTCCTTCGGTATTTCATATTTATTTAAAACATTAAAAACGGAGTCCTCAATAACAAATGATTCTCCTTCAACATAAAGCACTGCTTTTTCACCTAAAGTTTCATCATCTTTTCCAAAAACGAAATAACGTCTCGGAATAAGTTTTGAAAGTTTATCTTCGATTTTTTCTGGCAATAATTTTATTCCTCCGCTATTAATAATATTGTCGAGCCTGCCCTCCCAGATAAATTGTGTATCGGAGATTAATTTTACAATATCATTCGTAACGATGTCGTTCTTACTTATTTTTTTTGCATTAATCACTAAACATTGTCTGTCATCGATAGAAACAGTTACATTAGGCAAAGTTGTAAAGGCTACTGCCCCAATTTTTTTTGCTGCTATATGTGTTATGGTCTCAGTCATACCATAAGTTTCATAAATTTCGATTGGCAATTTCACCAATTCTTCTTCTAATGCTCTATGAATTCTTACTCCGCCAATGATTAATTTCTTTATCTTTTTTTGTTTGAGTTGGGTCAAAGAGTTTTTTGCCTGCAAAGGTACCATAGCACAAAAATCAAAACTTTCGTCAATTTTGTCTAACGGATTTGATGTTGGCTCAACAAATTTCATATCCAATCCCAAAATAAAAGAACGAACCCACATCATTTTTCCAGCAACATAATTGGTTGGTAAACAATGTAACATAGTGTTACCAGGCTCTAAACCAAAGAAATCACCAGTTGCCAAAGCTGAATCAAGCATTGCTTGTTTTTCAATTCGGATTACTTTTGGAACTCCTGTAGTTCCCGAAGTACTCAATTCGATATAGGATTTCTCGTCAAACCAATCTAATAAGAAAGTACCAATATGTTGTTCGAATGGTTTTCCCTCTTTTATAAAACAATAGGCCACATAAAACATTTCTTCTCTAGAAATGTGAATCCCATTCAATTTAAAACGGTTGTGAATGTTTTTATACGTTATTTGATGCATTGTGTTGTGTTTCATGATTTATTAATTTGGAGGTAGAACTTTACCAGTAAGTTTTGATGACCAATCCTTCCAATTGTATCTTTTTGCAAATATATATAAGATTATCGGATACACAATTGCAATCGAAATTATCATTTCATTTAATACTGCAGCAGGATTTTCGACACCTGAATATTTAAAAACTGCATCGGTATGAATTGCCGAATAATCGGAAGTAATTAATAAAGCAGCCATCATATTATTTCCTAGATGAAAACCTAAGGCTAGCTCTAAACTTTCATCCATCAATGTCATAATTCCGAGTAATAATCCAGTTCCAATATAAAATACCATAACGCCATAACCCATTCTAGCCACTTCAGGATTAGCACTATGAAACAATCCAAAAACAACCGAAGTAAAAATCAAAGGAAACCACCTGTTTTTTACTATAA
Organism: Flavobacterium franklandianum; assembly: GCF_007097365.1. Lineage (GTDB taxonomy): Bacteria > Bacteroidota > Bacteroidia > Flavobacteriales > Flavobacteriaceae > Flavobacterium > Flavobacterium franklandianum. The sequence goes on along the minus strand of NZ_VJZR01000003.1, from coordinate 248,933 downwards.
TACCCATTTGCTGCATCAAATAACCTCTGAATAAATATTCTTCAAGTCCTATTTGACATGGAAAAAATAACAAACTTATAAAAAACAAAACAGCAAATTTGGATGGGTTAAAATTCCAAATAATGTTCGAATTATCGTTAAAATAAGTAACTATAAATACACCAATTGTCAATATAACAACTAATGAAAAGGAAAATAAAATTCTCTTGTAATCTATTTTAATCCTCGAAGTTGTTAGCGAAAGAATGCTTCTATGATGCAAATTACGAACCATCAAAAACAGCAATCCCAACAGAAAAACAAAGGGCGATAAATTAATAATGAGCGATAAATTATTAGGAATTTCACTCATCGATTTGTAAACTTCATCTATTTGCTCTTTTGACATTGAAAAATAGGCAATAAAATTCCCGATAAAAATACCCGCAGTACAAAGCGTGGTAATTAAAACGCGCCACCAAGTATTATTGCCTTTATATGCTTGTTCTATAAACATTTACAAAATTGAATTAATTAAAACTTAAATCTACTATTGACAGCCCGAAATTAACCTAATTTTGCGTTTATATCCCTTACTTTGCAAAAAAAATTAACAGTTAATACAATGATTAAAATTTATCATAATTCCCGTTGCGGAAAATCTAGAGAATGCTTGGCTTTTCTTGAAGATTCTGGTAAAGAATTTGAAGTTATAAAATATTTAGAAAACGTTCCAACTTTGAATGAGTTAAAGTCAATTATTGAAAAATTAAATATAAAACCCATTGAATTGGTACGTCAAAAAGAAAAAATTTGGATAGAAAATTTCAAAAATAAAACAATGTCTGAGGATGAAATTATTCAAGCGATGATTTCGAGTCCAATTCTTATAGAAAGACCAATTATCGTCAATGGAAACAAAGCTGTTATTGCACGTCCGTTAGAAAATGCGTTAACAATTCTTTAATTTACAGCATTTGTATTTTAACATACCTTTATGATTTGCTACTTAAACCAAAGGCTACTTTTGCAGTCTTAATGGAAAAAACACTCCTTAATTGATGAAAAAACTAAAATTTACACTACTTGCATTATTGATATTGACATCAATAAATATATATTCTCAACAAAGAACTCAAGTTTCAAAAATAAAGATTACTGGAAAAGTGATTGAAAAAGTGAGCAAACAAGCTTTGGAATATGCTACAATCACATTCACAAGCGGTACATCTACCAAAACAATTGCTGGAGGAATTACGAATCCAAAAGGAGAATTTGATGTTGACATCACACCTGGGACTTATAACGTCAAAATAGAATTTATTTCTTTTAAACCAATCATAATAAAAGAACGCAAACTTGACAAAGGGACAAATTTAGGGCAAATCACATTAGAAGAAGATGCCACACAATTGAACGAAGTTGTAATTCGTGCCGAAAAATCTTCAGTAGAAATCAAACTAGACAAAAAAGTGTATAATGTAGGTCAGGATATGATGGTGAAAGGTGGAACTGTAAGTGATGTTCTGGACAATGTTCCTTCTGTTTCTGTGGATACCGAAGGAAATGTAAGCTTAAGAGGAAGTGATAATATCCGAATTTTAATTGATGGAAGACCTTCATACGCAGTAAATATTGCTGAAGCTTTGAGACAACTTCCAGCCGATGCCATTGATAAAGTAGAAGTTATTACAAATCCATCGGCGCGATATGATGCCGAAGGTGGTTCCGGATTAATCAACATCATTCTTAAAAAAGGTAAAAATCAGGGTTTTAATGGAACTTTTATTGCTTCAGCAGGAATTCCCGAGACGTATGGTTTAAGTGCAAATTTGAATTATAAAACAGAAAAACTAAACTACTTTACGAACTTGGGTTTCAGTCACAGAACAAATCAAGGTGGTGGTAAAACTAATTCTCAATATTTTAACGAAGATGGTTCTATTAAAAACTTTTTAAACGAAGATCGTGAAACAGAGCGAACTAGAGATGGTTTTAACGGAAGAACGGGTATTGAATGGACGGTTGCACCAAATACTTTTTGGACAAATGCTATTAATTACCAAAAGGATAATGGTGAAAATAATGATTTAATCAATTTTAATAATTTTGATGCTGATTATAATTTCACAGGTTCAACTTACCGTTTGGGTTCAGGAGAAAATGGCGGTAAAAACATAGAGTACACTTCAAACTTAATCAAAAACTTCAACGACAAAGGGCACAAACTTACTATTGATGGTTCTATTTCAAGAAATTCAGAAAAAGACCAAAGTAGTATTACTGGCTCTAACAATTTTAATAACACATTAAATAATCAAGTTCAAAAACAAGTACAATTTCAAGCCGATTATGTACTTCCAATAGGAGAAGGAAGTCAGTTTGAGGCAGGATATAAAGGAAGTTTTGGTGACTTAGACAATCAATATTATGTTCTTGACGAGTTAGGAGTAAGAATCGATAATTTATCTAATACTTTAGAATACAAAGAATATATCAATGCTCTTTATACTTCATACGGCTTTAAAGTAAATAAATTCTCTTATTTATTTGGGTTACGTTGGGAAGACACCAATATCGAAGTAAATTTATTAGACAACAATGATTTTAATACTAAAAAGTACAACAACTTTTTCCCAAGTGCTTTTGTTAGTTATGAAATCTCAGACCAAAGTAACATTACTACAAGCTACAGCAAACGTTTATCTAGACCTAGAGGTCGTTTTATGAACCCTGCGGTAAATTATGCAAGTAATGTTAATATTTTTCAAGGAAATCCTGACTTAGATCCATCTCTAACCAACAAATTTGATTTTGGTTATATCAAACGTTGGGACAAAATAACTTTTAATACCTCAGCTTATTTTGAAGATACTAAAGATGTTTTCAGTTTTGTGCGATCTCCTACAGGCGATGAAGTAAATGGAATTCCAGTTATTAAAAGTTCACCAATTAACTTAGGAAAAGAACAAAAATATGGTTTTGAGTTTACTTTAAATTATAGCCCATTCAAAATTTGGAGATTGAACAGTAATTTCAATTTTTATAATGTAAAAACCACTGGCGAAAACAGTTATAAAGATACACAAGGCAATATTATAGTTCAAAATTTGGACAACCAAGCTAATACTTGGTCTGCAAGAATTAGTTCAAAACTGACATTACCATACAAAATTGACTGGCAGCTAAATGGGAACTACAATGGAGAACAAAAAACCGCTCAAGGTAAAAACTTGGATCAGTTTAGTATGAACACCGCTTTTAGTAAAGATGTGCTAAAAGACAAAGCAACCATAGCTTTCAATATTAGTGATATTTTCAATTCGAGAATAATGAGATCTTATACGTATCTTGATAATCAAACATCCTATGGCGAAATGCAATGGCGTAAACGTCAATTTAATTTATCATTCACTTACCGTTTTAACAAACCAAAAGGAGAAAAAGAAAAGAATCCACAACCTAGAAATGAAGATGGCGGAGGAGAATTCCCTGGATAATAAATACACGAAAATAGGTTAAATTGGTAACTTATTATTTTTTATAAAAACCTATGAAGCATTTAAACTTCATAGGTTTTTTTTGTTTAAAATATCATTGCTTGAATATATTAATAATTCGAATGAAACACTATCTTAGCTTTACTTTTTAAACCCAACAAAATATATTTATGACCAATATAATAGTTTTAGGAGCGGGAATGGTAGGTAGCGCAATGGCCGCAGATCTATCAAAAAAACATTCGGTAACATTGGCAGATTTAAGTATTCAACGATTAGAATACATCAAAGAAAAGCATCCAAAAATTGGTGTTTTACAAGTCGATGTTTGCGATAAAGAAAACCTACTATCTATACTCAAAGATTTTGATTTAGTGGTGTGTGCTGTACCCGGATTTCTAGGTTTCGAAACCATAAAAACCGTAATTGAAGCTGGAAAAAATGTGGTGGACATTTCCTTTTTTCCAGAAAACGCACTAGAATTAGATGCATTGGCAAAAGCCAAAGGAGTAACAGCCATTGTAGATTGTGGCGTTGCACCAGGAATGCATAATATAATCTTAGGATATTATAATGAAAAACTGAAATTGACGGATTTTGAAACTTTGGTCGGTGGTTTACCAAAGCTAAAAAAATGGCCCTTCAATTATAAAGCACCTTTTTCGCCAATTGATGTAATTGAAGAATATACTCGCCCTGCCCGTTATGTCAAAAATGGAAAAATTATCACTCGTGAAGCCTTGACCGACTGTGAATTGGTAGAATTTGATAAAGTGGGAACCCTAGAATCATTTAATTCTGATGGATTACGCTCCATACTATTCACGATGCCTCATATCAAAAATATGAAGGAAAAAACACTTCGATATCCTGGTCACGTTGAATACATAAAGGTTTTGAAAGATAGCGGATTCTTTAGTGAAAAGAAGATTTTGGTAAATGGAGCATCCATTTCACCAATAGATTTTACCAGCAAAATTCTCTTTAACGAATGGAAATTGGGTGAAACCGAAGAAGAATTGACTGTGATGCGGATTACCTTGAAAGGAACAAACACAAAAGGGGAAATAGAAGAAGTTGTCTATAATTTATATGATGAATATTGCCCCGAAACACAAACTTCATCGATGGCGCGAACAACAGGATATACCGCAACCGCTGTTGCGAATCTGTTTTTAGAAGGATTATTCACAGAAAAAGGGGTTTTCCCACCTGAATTAATCGGAAAACACGAAACTTGCTTTAAATATATTTTAAACTATTTGAAAGAGCGAAATGTAAATTACAATAAACTACCTCGGGGCAGAGCCCCAGAGGTATTAATAAAATAACAGCCACAGATTCAAAGATTTTAAAAAATCATTTTAATCTGTGACTCGAGCAATAGCGAAAAGGCGAAGCAATCTGTAGCAAAAAAACCGAAGCAGAGCTTCGAGGAATTAAACCTAAAGAGATTAAAACGCAAACTATTTTTGAAGTCTAACTTCAATATCTTTTCAATATCTTTGATCCTTAATAATTATCTAATGAAAAATCCTCAAATCCTAGTTCTGTTCCTAATTGGCGCCGTGCTAACTATTATTGGAGTAATATTCAAAATCTCGCACGAACGAAAAGATTGGACGACTTTCTTTCTAATCATCGGAATGACTTTTGAAGCTGTAGCCGCGATATTGATGCTACTAAAATTATTCAAAAAAAATAAAAACAATACCGATTCTTTTCTAGACAGTTAAGAAATTTTTAAATAAATAAAAAGGGCTACATTCGATAATGAATGTAGCCCTTTTTAGAATTTAAATTATCTGTTAGCGCTGTTGTCTTGCAACTTCACCGTGATGCGACAAATCCAGTCCAAGTTCTTGATCTTCATCGGTAACTTTTACAGGAATGAACTTATTGATTATTTTAAACAATAATAAGGTAAAAAAGAACGCATAACTAGTTGCAAAAACAATGGCAACGCATTCCTTAAACAGTAACATTCCATCACCTCCAAAAAACAAACCATTTGGTATCGCTTCATTTATAGAACTATTGGCAAAGAAACCCAAACAAATAGTACCTATTATACCGCCCATTCCGTGAATTCCCCATACATCTAGAGCATCATCCCAACCTTTCTTTTCCTTATACTTTACAGCCAAAAAGCAACCGCAAGCCGCTATAATTCCAATAATTGCCGACGAATAAATATCTACATAACCCGCAGCAGGAGTTATTGTAGCCAAACCAGCAACCGCTCCAGTCATCAATCCGACAAAAGTAGGTTTCTTGTTGCCCGTATTCCATTCGATAAATAACCAAGTAACTGCTGCAAAAGAAGCTGCTGTATCTGTATTCAAAAAGGAGGAAATCGTGATCGAATTGACCGCCAATTCGCTTCCCGCATTAAATCCGTACCAGCCAAACCAAAGCAATGCAGTTCCAATGGCTACCAAAGGAATATTATTAGGTTCGTGTTTATTGGTTCGTCTTCCCACAAAATATACCGATGCCAAAGCTGCAAAACCAGCCGTTGCGTGAACTGTAATTCCTCCTGCAAAGTCAAAAACACCCCATTCAGCAAGCAATCCGCCACCCCAAACCATGTGAACAAATGGGTAATACACAAAAATTTGCCAGAAAATCAGGAAGTAAACATACGATTTAAAAGAAACCCTGTTGATAAAAGCTCCAGTAATCAATGCAGGAGTGATGATGGCAAACATCATTTGGTAAGCAATGAAAATATATTCTGGAAAACGTTTGTCTGCTGAGTACAGTGTAGAAGGTGTAATGCCGTGATAAAATGCCTTATCAAAATTGCCTATGATTCCGAAAAAATCGGATCCAGAACTCATGTTCCCGCTAAAACAAAGCGAATATCCAAAAGCAAACCAAAGGACTGTTCCAATTCCCATAGAAACAAAACTCTGCATCATTATACTCAAAATATTTTTATTACAACCCAATCCGCCGTAAAAAAAGGCGAGTCCGGGAGTCATCAACATCACTAAACTAGTGGCAAGAATCATAAAAGTGGTTAACCCTACATCTAACATAACTATTATATTTATTTTTACACAAAATTACCAATCATTTCACAATAATTCCAATGTTTATTTTACAAATTTAATAAAATTTGTTATGTTTAATTAATTATTGACGGTATTGTAATGTAAATAAGCACAATATTTTAGTCAACCCCTTAAAAAATAGGGGTGTATTGTATTTTAAACTATTATTTATTTTTATTTTAAATTAATATCACAAAATGAAGTATCAAAAACGGAACAATTTTATTTAATTCTCAATTTTATACCTTTGTTTTATTAAAATGCAACAAAATGAACATCAAACTCATCGCCATTGGCAAAACCGATAATAAAAATTTGCAATCCTTGATTGACGAATATCAAAAACGTTTGTCGTTTTATATCAAATTCGATTTAGAAATTATTCCCGACATCAAGAATGTAAAAAACTTATCGGAAAGCCAGCAAAAAGAAAAAGAAGGCGAATTGATTTTGGCTAAAACAACACCAACCGACCAACTTATTTTATTGGACGAAAACGGGAAAACCTTTTCGAGTGTAGGATTTTCTGAGGAATTGCAGAAGAAAATGAATTCGGGAGTAAAAACTTTGGTTTTCGTCATTGGTGGTCCTTATGGTTTTTCAGAAACAGTTTATGCTAAAGCTCAAGGTAAAATATCGCTGTCTTTAATGACATTTTCGCATCAAATGGTGCGCTTATTTTTCATCGAACAATTGTATCGCGGATTTACGATTTTGAAGAATGAACCGTATCATCATCAATAGGAAGTGGCCAGTTTGCAGTCGCAGTGTTCAGTTGTTGAAATTTGTATATTTTCAGACTTTAATAGATAAATTCTTCAGGAACATTATTATTGAAAGAATCTAGTTTTCTAACTAAAATTTTAGTCTGAATATATTCTTCGTATGACATATTTTTATCAAAAACCAGGAATATTCTAGGCTGAACAACATGAGTTATACTATAAACATAACTCACAAGCTCTTTCTTTTGAATCTCTTTACCATCAACTAAAACTAAATCATTCCTTTTTTTAAATCTAATAATCATATAACCTCCTGCAGGTTCTCCAATAGTATAATACACTTTCGTGAAAGGTAGAAACCCCATATTCTTGCCAATACTATCAGCATACGAATAATAATTTTCGGCTAACTCATTTTTATGAGCGACTTCATTTCGCTTTTTTTCCTGTAATTTCATCACTTCGGGAATCACCAATCGCAACGGCAATCGCTTGTCAATATTAAGAATCCAATTGGTTGAAATAATGGAGTTTTTTCGGTTTACTTCTGCCAAAGTATCTTTTCCTTTGGCTCTAAAGAAAATATAAATTGGCGAATGATCGACCACATCCGAAACTATCGTTACATCCGATTTTGGCAATAAAATGTCTTCTTTATTTCCGCAAGAAAATAAAAATAAAAGGGCAATTAACGAACAATATTTCATTACTGATTGTTGATTTTATTGAATAAGGTAACACATTCCATCCCTTCTTTCACATCGTGAACCCGAAGAATTTTGGCCCCTTTGGTCAATGCAACAGTATTCAAAACCGTGGTTCCGTTTAAAGCGTCGCTCGCAGAAGATTGCAAGGTTTTATAAATCATAGATTTTCTCGAAAATCCTGCTAATAAAGGTAATTCCAAAATTTCGAACAGTTCCATTTTTTGCAAGACTTCGTAATTTTGATCCAAAGTTTTAGCAAAACCAAATCCTGGATCAATAATCAAATCGTTGATACCGAAACTTCTCGCTCTAGCCACTTTTTCAGAAAAATAGAAGAGAATTTCTTTGACTATATTCTCATAACTCGTCATCTTTTGCATCGTTTCGGGAGTTCCGCGCATATGCATCATAATGTAGGGAACATTATATTTTGCAATGGTTTCCAGCATATTATCATCCAGATTTCCAGCAGAAATATCGTTGATAATCGCCGCTCCATTTTCGATACAAACTTTCGCGACTTCGCTTCTAAAAGTATCAACAGAAAGTAACGTTTCTGGATAATATTCTAAAATCAGATTGATAATTGGAAGTATTCTTTGCAATTCTTCCTCTTCCGAAACATATTCGGCGCTGGGCTTGCTGGAATAGGCTCCCACATCAATAAATGTGGCTCCATCGCTGAGCATTTTGCCAACTTTAGTCAGCATTTCACTGCTGCTTTTATACATTCCACCATCATAAAATGAATTGGGAGTTACATTCAAAATCCCCATCACTTTGGGAGTTGTCAAATCGATAAGTTGTCCTTTGCAGTTTATTGTCATCTTAAATCAAATTTCGTTAATTATCATTTTTACATCCAATAAATATTTCTTATTTTTGAGGAAATTTTTTGACAAATATAACCAATAAATGAACATAACTTCTCAACAATATGATAGCGTAATTGCAATTTGTCGCTCGCTATTTATCAATAAAATGAAAGATTATGGTAGTGCTTGGCGCATTTTGAGATTGCCTTCGCTAACAGACCAAATTTATATCAAAGCCCAAAGAATAAGAAGTTTACAGGAAAACGAAGTTCGAAAAATAGACGAAGACGAAAACGGCGAATTCATCGGAATTATAAATTACTCTATTATGGCATTGGTACAACTCGAACTTGGAGTTGTCGATCAGCCTGATTTGAATGTGGAAAAGGCAACTGAATTATACGACCAAAAAATTGCGTTGACCAAACAATTAATGGAAGACAAAAACCACGATTATGGCGAAGCTTGGCGCGAAATGAGAGTGAGTTCTTTGACAGATTTAATTTTGCAGAAATTACTTCGAGTGAAACAAATTGAAGACAATAAAGGAAAAACTTTGGTTTCTGAAGGCATCGATGCAAATTATCAGGATATGATTAATTATGCTGTTTTTGCCTTGATATTAATGAAAAATGGTAAATAACAAATAGCAAAAATCAAATAACAAATAAATTCAAAATCGAAAAAATTCAAAATTCAAAATCTTATGGAACCAAAAAAATACGATTTAGAAGAACGAACTTTGAAATTTGCAATAGATTCAAGATTATTTTAAAAAAAATTACCACGAAACATTTCTAATATTGAAGATGCAAAACAATATGTTAGATCATCCGGATCAGTTGGTGCAAATTATATTGAAGCAAATGAATCGTTGAGCAAGAAAGATTTTTGCTTTAGAATCAAAATTTGTAGAAAAGAGGCAAAAGAAAGCAGTTATTGGTTAAAAATAATGAGAGCTACTAATTTAGAATTTGAATCAGAAATAAATATATTAATACAAGAATCAGACGAACTAAAAAAAATTTTTTCAGCCATATTAGAAAAGTCATCCTAAACCAACTAAAATTTTATTTACTTTTTTAAGTTTTGAAAATTTAAAAAATTAATATTTAGAATTTATTTGTTATTTGATTTTTGCTTTTTGGAATTTATACAATTTGGAATTTAAAAAAGAACTATGAAAACATTTACCACCCAATTCCCTAGACTATTCGTCGGGATTCTATTTATTATTTCAGGATTAATAAAACTCAATGATCCTTTGGGATTTTCATACAAACTGGACGAATATTTTAGCGAACCCGTTTTCAATATGCCTTTTTTTGTTCCTTATACATTGGCAATTGCCTTGTTTTTAGTCATTGTTGAAGTAGTTTTGGGTGTCATGTTGCTCCTTGGTTACAAATCAAAATGGACGATTTGGAGTTTGTTGCTTTTGGTAATTTTGTTCACATTTTTGACTTTTTATTCGGCTTATTTTGATGTGGTAAAAGACTGTGGATGCTTTGGTGATGCTTTACATTTAACTCCTTGGCAATCTTTTTCGAAAGATTTAATCTTGTTGTTTTTTATTCTAATTTTATTCTACAATCAAAAATATATCAAACCCCTATTTGCTGATAAAATTCAAACTATTTTAGTTCTAACTAGCCTTGTTTTGTGTTCTTTCATGGGATATTGGGTTCTCAATCATTTGCCTTTGAAAGATTTCAGACCTTACAAAGTGGGAACCAACATCCGCAAATCGATGGAAATTCCTGAAAATGCTCCAAAAAGCCAAGTAGAAATGATTTTCATCTACAAAGTTAAGGGGATTGACAAAGAATTTACCGAAAAAGAGTTGATGACACTTCCTGAAGGCGCAGAATTTGTTGATAGAAAAGACAAAATTATTGTTCAAGGTTACCTTCCTCCTATTCACGATTTCAAATTAGAATTAGATGGAGAAGATCAAACTGACATGATATTATCTAAAGAAAAAGTGTTGCTAATTGTTGCTTATGATTTAGAAAAAGCAAATGTATCAGGCTTGCAAAAAACAAACGAATTGTATAAAAATGCGAGTGCCAAAGGATATTATGTTGCATTATTGACTGGTTCATCAACAGATGTGATAGCTGATGCAAAAAAGAAATATAATTTTGCTTTTGATTGTCTATTTTGTGATGCGACAGCTTTAAAAACTGTAGAAAGAGCGAACCCAAGTTTCGTTTTATTAAATTATGGAACAGTAACTCAAAAAGTTCATTATAATGATAGTGCGGATTTAAAATTGTAATCCTTATATTTACAGTTAATTATGAGCACTAGAAGAGAAAGAAGGAAAAAAAAATTATACTTATTTTTATAAGTTGTATTCTGTTTGGGACAGGTTACTATTTCCTAAACGAAGTTTCGACTTGGATTGAAGTTCCTCTGGGAGTTACATTTCACGTTATTTTTGGATGCACTTTAATGGCTATTTCTGGAATTTATATTGGCTACACACTTAAGCAATTGTTTTTCACTAAGAAAAGAAAAAGAACCAAACGCATCTATTTGGACGATACTACAGATAAAAAATCGACTTAAAACGGTATTCTTTTTTCTTGAATTTGCCATCAAACATTTACGAAATCGAAATAGTACAAATGCCTGAAATAATGCACTTTACTCTTCGCTGTTTTGTTTTTAAAATGTAACTTTGGGAAAATTTTTAAAATGAAAAAAATACTTGTATTGCTTTTAGCTGTTATTAGTTTTTCCTGTTCTCAAGCTCAAAAAACCACCTTTTCGAAAGAAGCCTTGTCTGAAACTTTACTTTCAGATAATGGAAAACAAGTCGCTTTTAAAGACATTCTAAAAAACCACAAAGGCAAAACCCTTGTTATCGAAATATGGGCTTCTTGGTGCGGAGATTGTATCAAAGCAATGCCAAAAGTAAAAGAACTTCAAACCAATAATCCTGAGGTAGAATATGTTTTTATCTCAATGGATAAAACAGCCGATAAATGGAAAGAAGGAATTGCAAAACACGAAATCAAAGGCGAGCATTTTATGGCTAACGATCAGATGAAAGGCGTTTTTGCTAAAGCCATAGATTTAGATTGGATTCCAAGATATATTATTATTGACAAAACTGGAAAAATCGTTATTTACAGAGCTATCGAAACCGATTTTAAAAAAATTAATACCACGTTGAAGGAAGTTAGAAGTTAGAAGTGGGAAGTCAGAAGTTAGAAGTCAGAAGTGGGAAGCGGAATTCTTTGTTATTTTAACATTATCAACGGATTCAACTGTGGAATCTATTAAAAATTAAAGCTATAAATTTCAAAAACAACAAACAATAAACAACAAACAATAAAATAAACACAATTAAAATGAGAAAGAAGATTGTAGCAGGAAACTGGAAAATGCATAAAAATGCAACTCAAACTGCAGAACTATTAAACGAATTAAAAACACAAGTTTCAACTGAAAATAATGCACAAGTAATTGTAGCACCTACATTTGTAAATTTGGCTTTGGCAACTAGCCTATTAGAGTCATCTGCTATCAAAGTGTCTGCACAAAATATGCATCAAGCAGAAAGTGGTGCTTACACTGGCGAAATCTCTGCCGATATGTTAAAAAGCGTTGGTGTAGATACCGTAATTCTTGGCCATTCAGAACGTAGAGCTATTTTTCACGAAACGGATGCTTTGATTGCTAGCAAAGTAGACACGGCTTTACAACACGATATGGCTGTTATTTTTTGCTTCGGCGAAGAGTTGAAAGACCGTCAATCTAAAAACCATTTCAATATTGTTGAAAACCAATTGAAAGATGGTTTGTTTCATATTGAAGCCAAAGATTGGGAAAAAATTGTTTTGGCTTATGAACCAGTTTGGGCCATTGGAACAGGAGAAACTGCAAGTCCAGAACAAGCTCAAGATATGCACGAATTCATCAGAGAAACGGTTCGCAAAGCTTTTGGAAGCGATATCGCCGAAGATGTTTCTATCCTTTACGGTGGAAGTGTAAAACCAGACAACGCCAAAGAAATTTTCTCTAAACCAGATGTTGACGGTGGATTAATTGGTGGAGCAGCGCTTAACACAAAAGATTTCTTAGCCATAGTAAACGCTATCTAAGAACTTAGAATATATTTCAAAAAAGAGTCCTCAATTACGAAAGTAGTTGGGGATTTTTTATGTTTAAAAAATATCCTTTTCCAAAAATTAAAACTAAAATTGCAATAAGTTCAAATTTGCCTATTTGGTATGTAAGCACTTTCGAAAGTATCGTTTATACAGATAATGATAATAAATTGATAAATAAATTATAATGATTATAAATTATTAAAAAAACAAGCTTTAAATTCAGGAAATTAGCAATAATTTCTTAAATTTATAGTGATTGACTTAACCAAGCAGATACAATTACTACCTACCTCCTTAAGCCAAATGTCGTTATTGGCCTTTTTTTATTGTATTCAGACTAGAAAAAACAACACTTTTAACTTTAAAAAGTGGAAACCAGACACCACTTTAAAAAACGGGGTGGAACCGAAAAACCTTACGAGTAGGAAAATTTAAATCATTTTATAATGAAAAATTTTACTTTTATTATGGTTTTGATATTCTTAGGATTATCAAATGCTACGGGAGTAGCGCAAGGAAGTTGGAATGAATTACAATTCAATCCGACGGCAAACGCTGGAGAATCGATGCAATTTGTTAGCGCCACTGAAGGTTGGATTAGTTTATCTTCCAATCAGTTGTTGCACACCACAAATGGAAGCCTGTGGAGTGTTGTTACTCCAAATAGCACAGATGTTACTTCAGGTATAGATGCGCCCGGCTCAAGAATTAGTTTTATTAATCCTGCAACAGGATGGGTTTTGAAATCTTTAAATGCCGGAAATGACAATTTCTCTGGTGCTATTTTATACAAAACTATAGATAGTGGCGTGAATTGGAGTCGAACAGTGCTTTCAACCACAACAGGCGATGCAGGTATTCAAGTACAATTTGTAGATGCTAATAATGGTTGGGTTTTGATTTTTAATATGAATTCAGGAACACCTATATTCTTAAAAACTTCAGATGGTGGTACAACCTGGACGCCCACAAATGGTGGAGGCATTTTTTATTATGTAAATGCCACTACGGGTTATGCCTTTTCTGCAGGTCCAAATATGCTACCACCTTACTACATTATGAAAACAACGGATGGAGGTTCTAATTGGATACCTCAATATGTAGATAACACCGTTGGCGAATTAAATGCTATTGAGTTTACTGATGCAAACAATGGATGGATTGTGGGTAGAAATTCAAAAATATTCCATACAACTAATGGTGGAACAAATTGGGTTCCTGTAACAAATGCTTTTCCTAATACAACCTTTAAAAACAGTGCATTATCATTCATTAACAATACTACTGGATGGATTGCTTCAAAAGCTGATACAAATGGCAGTAGCTCTTTTATGATCTCAACTACTGATGGTGGATCAACGTGGTCAACCCCACAAATGCTCCCATTTAACTCTGATGTATTTTCAATGGATTTCTGGGATGCCAATAACGGTTGGGCCACTTCAGATTCTTATAATAATAATGGAATTGATTATCCAGGTCAAATTGCAAAATATAGCGTTTCAACTGGAAACTATAGCAACGCCACTTTAAACGGACCTTGGTTTATGTATGCCGATGTAACTCCAATTGATCCTTATAATGATAATTTAAATTATTTAGTTTTTGATGGCAATGGAAACATAACAGACTTTAATGGTTTTGGTGGTCCTTGGACCGGTAATTATACTGTTAGTCCTTCAGGAGTCATTTCTGGAAATCTAATTGGTGATGGTCAAAACTTTCCAATAGGTGGTCAATTAACTTCAACTACAGAAGGTACTGGCTCCGCAGGTGGACAAAACTGGAGATTACACAAAATAGCCAATCCTGGTGCGTTGAAAGATAAAATAACAGGAACATTAACAACAGATAATTGCGGCTCCAGAAACGTTACTTTAAATATAGATAGTAATGGAGTCATCACTTCTGCAATAGGATTGGCAGGGACAGTTACTGGACGTGTTTATGCTGATTTAGGAGTTTACGTTGGACATATGAACACCGGAGAAATGGGAGAATGGCACGAACTTTCGATTATGGGTTATTATAATAACAATAATTTAAATGGCCAACTTGCATTGGAAACTAATAGCTGTACCTATGAATTATCAAATTTGGTTCGTAGTGATAATCAACCAATAAATACAGACTGGACGCTTCAAACCAATCCACTAGGAACCAGAATGTGCGGAGCAATGCAATTTGTGAGTGTAACCGAAGGATGGATTTCTATTGCTCCCGGAGGACTTTTACACACAACCAACGGAGGAACCACTTGGACAGAAACAATACTACACCCTACTGATGTTATATCCTCACCTTCTGATCCTGGTCTTAACTTAAGTTTTATTAATGCTTCAACAGGTTGGATTCTGAAAACTTTTGGAACTTTTGATAGTCCTCTTGGTGCTGTGGTATATAAAACTACTGATGGCGGAGCAACTTGGAATAGAAAAGTGGTTTCAACAACTGCAGGAGATGCTGGCTTTCAACTTCAATTTGTAGATGCGAACACTGGATGGTTATTGATTTATAATTTTATCACTTATAACGTAACTTTCCTAAAAACTACCGATGGCGGAACTAATTGGGTTCCTGCAAATGGTACTGGTATTTTTAGTTATGTTGATGCTAATAACGGTTGGGCATATTCGTCAGCAACCTTATTACCACCTTATACTTATACCATTTATCGAACCTCAAATGGTGGTACAAACTGGACTCCAATTGCGGCAGATAATACAACTGGAGAAATTACTAAAATGACATTTATAGATTTGAACAATGGATGGATTGTAGGTAAAAACGGAAAAATCCTTAAAACCACAAATGGAGGAGTGAATTGGATTCCAATAACAAATACAGGTATCACAAGTGAATATAAAAACAAAAGTGTCCATTTCATAAATCCTAACGTTGGATGGATCTCCAGCAAACGTGATAATAGCAGTGATAATGCAATTGTACTTCATACTAAAGATGGAGGCACAAACTGGACTACTCAAAGCACACCATCCAACTACTCTATATTTAGCATCTATTTTTGGGATGCAAATAATGGCTGGTGCACAGGTGATTATGGTGCAATTGCTCGTTATTCTGGAGCATTAAGTGTTAAAGAAAATCTAGCTGATAAATTCATCAGTATTTACCCAAATCCAAATAACGGAACCTTTTATTTCAGTTTGAAAGAAGCCAATTCTAAAGTGAAAACAGAAATTTATACACTTTCTGGTCAAAAAGTGTTCGAAGCTTCCAACTTTGGAATGCAACCACAAAACGAAATCAATTTTGCGCCACAAACCAAAGGAATTTATTTAATAAAAATTACCGATGGAGAAAACACTTATTCAGAAAAAATTATGATTAAATAATCGATATTAAAAATAAAAACAACTATTTCCTGCTAGCAAAAACTCCTTTGTTAGCAGGAATATTTTAGTGTTTGATGGAAAAAATCATCGTATATTTGAATACAGAGAATATGAAAATCAGCCAAAAGTAATTTAGACTAAATGTTAGTTAATGATACCCCAAATTCTATTTTTGAAAAAGCAACACTTGTTCATAGTGGTGAAGACTATTTTTCACGATTAGAAAGGATTATTTTAGAATCGAAAACCGAAATTCATATTCAAACGTATATTTTTGATTATGATAATACTGGCAAAAGGATTATTGCTGCCTTAAAAGAAGCCGCTTCCAGAAATGTCAAAATAAACATTCTGATTGATGGTTTTGGCTCGTTGTCATTCCCAACAGAAATCATCAATGAACTTTCGAAAATTGGAATCGAATTAAGAGTCTTCTCACCTTTTTTCTCGGCAAATTCATTATACATCGGGCGGAGGTTACACCACAAAATAATAGTTTCCGATGCCAAAACAGCTTTAATTGGCGGAATAAACATTGCCGAAAAATACCACGGAACCGAAAAAACAACACCTTGGCTCGACTATGCGGTGGAAATCAATGATGAAAACATAGCAGAATCGTTACAGAAATTGTGCAGAGATATTTATTTCAAGAATAGAATTATCCGAAGAAAAGAAATCACCTCAATTTTTGATAAAGGGGAAGTAAATAGTATTTCCGTGCTTCAAAATGATTGGTTGAAAAGAAAAAACGAGATTTTCAAAACCTATATCAACAAAATTAGCACCGCCGAAAAAGAAATTGTAATTGTTAGCAGTTATTTTCTTCCCGGTAAAAGATTGATAAATGCACTAAAAAAAGCATCCCAAAAAGGAGTAATAATAAAATTGATTCTTTCGGGAATATCCGATGTTCCTATGGCAAGGCGCGCTAGCTGTCATTTGTATTCTAAACTTTTACGATTCAATATCGAATTATACGAATGGAAAAAATCAGTTTTGCACGGAAAAATAGCAGTAATTGATGGCAATTGGACCACCATTGGATCTTTCAATCTCAATAATTTAAGTTCGTTTGCCAGCATCGAAATGAATGTAGCCATCGATTCGGAAGATTTTGCTACTAATTATCTTTTACATCTCAATGAGATTATCGCTCAATGCGATAGAATTACTCCCGAAACTTTAAAATTAACCCACGTTTTGACTTCAAAATTGACCAATTGGTTTTCGTATTGGATATCCCGAACAGCGGAAATAATAGTTACTTACATTCCCCATAAAAGGTTTAGGAAATTTTATTAGAAACACAATAAAATCTTAATTACAGTTTTAATGGGTGAAAATTCACTAAATTTATAGTGAATTTCAACTGTAATAAATACACTAATTCTTATAAAGATCTTGCGTGTACAATTAGATCTTGAACTACTTTACAAATCGAATCTCAAGCATAAAAATTAGAAAAACAATGTAAAATGGCATTTATAGACTACTACAAAGTATTGGGAATCGAAAAATCCGCAACGGATGCCGAGGTAAAAAAAGCCTACCGTAAACTTGCTCGAAAATACCATCCCGACTTGAATCCCAACGACAAACAAGCCGAACAAAAATTCAAGGAAGCCAACGAAGCCAACGAAGTATTGAGTCATCCCGAAAACCGCAAAAAATACGATCAATACGGCGAAAACTGGCAACATTCCGAGGAATTCGAGAAACAAAAACAACAGCAATCTCGTGGTGGTGGACAGCAAGGAGGATTTGGAGGTTTTGAAGGATTTTCTGGTGATGGCGATTATTCCGATTTCTTCGAATCGATGTTTGGAGGTCGTGCTTCTGGTGGCAGAAGACAAACCCGACAATCCAAAGGTGGCGATTACACTACCGAATTACATCTGGATTTGAAAGACGTTTACACCACTCAAAAACGAGAATTAACCATCAACGGCAAAAAAATAAGACTCACCATTCCAGCCGGAGTGGAGAACGGTCAGGTCATAAAAATCAGCGGAATGGGTGCCGAAGGTGCAAATGGCGGTCCAAAAGGCGATTTATACATTACGTTCACCATTAAAAATAATACCAAATTCAAATTAGACAAACAAAATCTTCATTCTACAGTAGATTTGGATTTATACACAGCTATTTTAGGCGGAGAAATAACAGTAGATACCTTTGACGGCAAAGTAAAACTAAAAGTTTTGCCCGGAACCCAAAATTGCAACAAAGTAAAACTAAAAGGAAAAGGCTTCCCTGTTTACAAAAAAGAAGGCGTGTTTGGCGATTTATATGTTACTTACCAAATTCTGATTCCCACCCAACTTTCCGAAAAAGAAAAAGAATTATTTGAGGAATTGGCTAAGTTGAGAAATCAATAATGGCTATAAATACAATTGAGAAAACAGACTAATACATCAGTGAAAAAAATTTTGCCTCTCATAGGTAGACACAGAATGCAATTTTGCGCTATCTGTTAGTGAGAATATTTATTCATTTCCCTTAGGTCGGGTTTTGCTTTAAAAAACTTGATGATGATTCTCCATCTGGACTTATATCTAAATAATTTCCATTTATAAATAAAATTCCGTTTCCAAATACTTTATATTGTTTACCATCCTCATTTAAATTTTTCCATTCACTAAAATCAATGCGACATTCACCATCAGAACTTTTTTCCCAAGTTCCTTTACTAGAATACTCAATATTGTCTTTTTTGTAATAATGAAAAAATGTACCATTTTTATTTAAATCCAAAAAATTAGTAGCTTTTTCATCATTATTACAAATATATCTTCCCACTATATCTGAATCGCAAGAACGTAAATTTATGCAACTACAAAAAACAAATGGGAGCAACAAAAAAAACATATAAATTTTAAATTTCATTTCAATTTTGGTTTTGGTTTTTAGTTAATTCATATGACAACTCAATCGCTCCGATCTGAAATTAAACCCTTTGTGATGATAGCAGAATTACTTCGTCCGTTCGCTGTCGCTCGGGTGCATTCTGTGCCCACTCCAATGAGAAACTACAGCACCAAAGCCTTTTATCCAAATCAACGAAGTAAATCTACCAAAATTATTCCAAACTCATCATCTAATTCTGCATATTTTCTTGCAGAACTAAAATAAAAATTCCCAAACAAGGGTGCAATTTTATAATTCCGCATTAGTAAGATTATTCAAACGTTAAATTATTATTTTTTTGTAGTAAAATTCAAAAAATTTTCTATTTTTGATAGGTAATTTAATATTAAAAATATGACAGCTCTTACAGATTATTGGTGGTTACTTTTATTAGTATTGTGTTTGGTTCTTTACAAATTCGTTTTACGAGTTTTCTTCGGAATGGTCATCGTTCCAGAAGATAAAATTGGTTTGGTAACCAAAAAATTTGTGCTCTTTGGCGCATCAAAATCATTGCCCGATGGCAGAATCATCGCCACAAAAGGCGAAGCCGGTTATCAAGCAAAAACATTGGCTCCTGGATTGTATTGGGGAATGTGGCCTTGGCAATATTCGGTAAATATGACTTCGTTTACCATTATTCCAGAAGGAAATATTGGTTTATTATTGAGTAAAGATGGTGCCGAAATTCCAACAGGTCGAATTCTTGCACAAAAAGTAAGCTCCGACAACTTTCAAGATGCGACTTTGTTTTTGGACAATGGAGGACAAAAAGGACGTCAATCAGCATTTATAACAACCGGTTCGTATCGTATCAATACATTTTTGTTTGAAGTGGTAATGACACCACAAATTGTAATTTCAGAAAATATGGTGGGAATTGTAACCGCAATGGATGGTGAACCTATTCCTATTGGACAAATTGCGGGTAAATTTGTCGATAATCACAATAACTTTCAGGATTTTGACCAGTTTCTAAAAAACGGTGGAAATCGAGGATTGCAACCACAAGTTATGCTTGCCGGTTCTTATTATATCAATTCTTGGGCAGTTCAAATCGAGCAAACGCCAATGACTGATGTACCGATTGGATATGTTGGAGTTGTGATTTCCTATATTGGCGAAGACGGAAAAGATGTAACTGGTGATACTTTCAAACACGGAAATATTGTTTCGAAAGGACAACGTGGTGTTTGGATGGAACCTTTTGGACCCGGAAAATATGCGCTTAATATCTATACCACAAAACTGGAACCTGTTCCTACAACCAACTTGGTTTTGAACTGGGCCGATGCCAGAAGTGAATCTCATAACTTAGACAAAAATCTATCCACAATAACAGTTCGTTCTAAAGATGGTTTCCCTTTCAATTTGGATGTTTCCCAAATTATCCACGTTCCTGCTAATGAAGCACCAAAAGTGATTGCCCGTTTCGGAAGTATGAACAACTTGGTTTCTCAAGTTTTGGAACCCACCATTGGAAATTATTTTAGAAACTCGGCTCAGGAAAGCGACGTGATTTCATTTCTTTCAACCAGAAAAGAACGTCAAGAATCAGCCAAAAAACATATCAAAGTAGTTTTAGACGAATACAATGTCAATGCGGTTGATACTCTAATTGGTGACATCGTTCCGCCAGAATCCTTGATGAAAACTTTGACCGACAGAAAAATTGCCGAGGAAGAGCAAAAAACCTATCAAACCCAAAGAATGGCGCAAGAACAACGTCAAGGTGTAGAAAAAGAAACTGCCATTGCCGATATGCAAAAAGAAATCGTGAAAGCCTCGCAAAGTGTGGAAATCGCCCAAAGAACTGCCGATGCCACCGTTAAAAAAGCCGAAGGAGACGCCACCAGTTTGAAACTAAACGTGAATGCCGAAGCCGAAGCGACTAAAATGCGTGCCAATGCCGAAGCCGAAGCCACCAAAGCAAGAGCTGGAGCACAAGCCGAAGCCACAAAACTAACCGCAAGTGCCGAAGCCGAAAGAATTTCGAAAACAGGTTTGGCCGAAGCGGAAAAAATCAAAGCCATCGGTAAATCGACTGCCGAAGCTTATCAATTGCAGGTTTCAGCAATGGGTGGCGATAATTTTACCAAATACAAAATCACAGAAGAAATTGGAAAAGGTAAAATCAAAGTGATTCCAGATGTCTTAATTTCAGGAAACAATGGTTCCGATGGAGGAATTAGCGGGCTTTTAGGTATGAAATTAATGGAAATGATGGACACCAAAAACGAAAAAGAAGATTCTAAAACCAAATAAACCCAAGTTCAATTACCATTCAAAATCCGCTTCACAGCGGATTTTTTTGTTTTTTACAACTCTAATTCTAATAGCTTTTCGCCGTTTAATAGTTAAAAGTAAAAAATATAAATAAAATTTATTCTTTGATTTCAATTGCCTTTGGCTTCAACCAAAGGTTTTTCAGAAATTATAGTATTGGCTTTAGCC
Organism: Flavobacterium franklandianum; assembly: GCF_007097365.1. Taxonomy (GTDB): domain Bacteria; phylum Bacteroidota; class Bacteroidia; order Flavobacteriales; family Flavobacteriaceae; genus Flavobacterium; species Flavobacterium franklandianum. The sequence goes on along the minus strand of NZ_VJZR01000003.1, from coordinate 227,304 downwards.
AAAATTGGATAATAATTTTGGCTAAAGCCTATTCAGTAGCAAACCCAGATGCCGTTGCTAAAGAAAACGGCAATTGAAACAAAAACTAAAGGATAACAGTTATTTATGATTATTCAAAATCCACTGCAAAGCAGATTTTTTATTATTCAGAATTTCACTTGTAAAATTTTTGGATTTAAAAACAAAACTGAGCAACAAGAACTAAAAATCAGCAGATTATTCGTAAATTTGAGAATGACTTTTTTATAAAAAAAGACATCACTCAAATGGAAACCATTTCAAAAATAAATACATCAATCAAGGCCTTCTTGCTTGAAATTGGAGAACTATCTAGTTTTGCGGGTCGTTTTTTTAGGGAAGTTTTTAAACCTCCTTACGAGTTCAAAGAATTTATCAGGCAATGCTACAATATGGGAAACCGTTCCCTCTTATTGGTAACCGTCACTGGATTTATCATCGGATTGGTTTTTACCTTACAATCACGCCCAACCTTACAGGAATTTGGAGCTGTTTCTTGGATGCCTTCTATGGTTAGTATTTCGATTATTCGAGAAATTGGCCCCATCATTACTGCTTTAATTTGTGCAGGACGAATTGGTTCTGGAATTGGAGCTGAATTGGGATCAATGAGGGTAACCGAACAAATCGATGCGATGGAAGTTTCCGGAACCAATCCTTTCAAATATTTGGTTGTTACAAGGATTTTGGCAACTACATTTATGTTGCCAATTTTGGTGTTTTTTGGCGATATTATTGCACTTTACGGCTCCTATCTTGTCGAAAATACCAAAGGCAATGTATCATTTCTATTGTATTTTAACAAAGTAGCCGAAGCGTTGGAATTTGGGGATTTAATTCCTGCCACTATCAAGTCTTTCTTCTTTGGTTTTGCCATTGGATTAGTAGGTTGTTTCAAAGGATTTAATTGCAAAAAAGGAACAGCTGGCGTGGGACTTGCAGCGAATTCTGCTGTCGTTTTCACCTCGATGCTGCTTTTTATAATCGATTTTATTGCCGTATTTATAACTAATATTTTTTATGATCTGTAATTATGGAAACATTTTCAAAAAATAATAAAACCATAATAGAAATCAAAGATCTATGTAAAAGTTATAGCGACAATCACGTTTTGAATGGCTTCAATATGCGATTAGTCGAAGGAGAAAATCTCGTTATTATGGGGAAATCAGGTTCCGGAAAATCGGTGATGATAAAATGCTTAATCGGACTCGATGAACCTGATAGCGGTACAATCGTTGTAATGGGCAAAGATATCAGAAAATTGGAACGTGAAGAGCTAGACGAATTACGAACTGAAGTTGGTTTTCTATTCCAAGGAAGTGCGCTTTACGATTCGATGACCGTTAGAGAAAATCTAGAATTTCCGTTGAGACGTCATACCAAGAAATTTGGCGTTCTAAAAGACACCACCCCATTAGTAATGCAAGCCTTAGAAAATGTGGGTTTGGCCAATACAATCAATTTAATGCCCGAAGAACTTTCGGGTGGAATGAAGCGTCGAATTGCACTGGCTAGAACCTTGATTTTGCAACCAAAAATCATTCTGTACGACGAACCCACAACAGGATTAGACCCCATAACAGCCAAAGAAATTATTTTGCTAATGCAATCCGTCCAAAAAAAATACAACACCTCAGCCATTATTATTACTCACGATGTGGATTGTGCGAGAGCCATATCGAATCGGATGATTTTATTAGTCGATGGAATTAATTATGCCGAAGGTACTTTTAATGAATTAAATGCTTCAAAAGATCCAAAAATACAAGCTTTCTTTAAATAAAATAAAAATGGAAAAAACAGCTTCACAAAAAATAAATCTTGGTCTTTTCGTAATCATCGGATTATTGATTTTCATACTTGCCGTGTATTTCATTGGCGATAAGCAAAAAATGTTTGGAAAAACCAATCATTTGGAGACCGTTTTCAATAATGTAAATGGTTTGCAATTAGGCAATAGTGTTCGGTATTCAGGAATTAGTGTTGGAACAGTTCGAGGTATCGAAATGGTCAACGACACGACCATTCGAGTAGATATGATTATAGACAAATCTATTTTTTCTTATATCAAAAAAGATGCGATTGCTACTATTGGCTCCGATGGATTGGTGGGAAATATGATTATCAATATCATTCCTGGAAAAGAAAATCAACCCGCTGTGGAATCGGGCGACGAAATTCGTTCCTTCAATCGGATTCGAACCGAAGATATGTTGAGTACACTGAATGTAACCAATGAAAATGCCGCTAAGCTCACCGCAAATTTGCTTACGATTACCGATAAAATCGTAAAAGGAAAAGGAACTTTGAGCTCTTTACTAAACGATACCTTAATTTCGAGAGACTTGGGGAAAACAATGCGCTATTTGAAATTAACCACCAAAAGCGCTTCTGAAACGGTATCAAAAATTGATAAAATCGTCGCTTCATTGGATAATAAAAACAATGTATTAGGTGTACTAAAAGATACGGCTGTGGCCAATAATTTAAAAACCACAATTGGCAATTTAGAGAAATCGACTACTGAAATTAACAAAGTGGTGACCAACCTCAACGCAACAATTCTCAATATTAAAGAAGGAAAAGGCGTTATAAATTACCTAGCAAACGACCCAAAATTAGTTCAAAAAATTGATTCTACTATGACTAATATCAATGCTGCCAGCATAAAACTAAACCAGAACTTAGAAGCAATGAAACATAATTTTTTACTTCGTGGTTATTTCAGAAAACAAGAAAGAGAGAAAGCAAAAGCGGCAAAGGCAGAAGAAAATAAAAAGTAAATTTCTAAACTAGATACTTTTCAAAGCAATAATCAACAAATCAATATCTTCTTTAGTATTGCAATGGCTGAAAGAAATACGCAAACTTGGTTTCTTTAAGTCTTCGTTCGAAAGCATTTCGGCCAAAACGTGAGAAGGTCTTATACTTCCGGATTGACAGGCGCTTCCCCGAGAAACTGCAATTCCTTTCATATCCAAATGAAACAAAATCATCGCCGTTTTGTCAGCTGGAAAAGGCAGCAATACATTTAAAATAGTATAAATCCCATCCGATGTTCCGTTGATTTGGAAAGCTGGGAAATGAATTTCAAATTGAGAAATCAAATAATTTTTCAATTCCTGAATGTGAATTCTTTCGGCTTCTAAATTAGCATAGGAAAGTTCCAAAGCCTTTGCCATTCCTGCTATTTGATGTACGGCTTCGGTTCCAGGACGCAAACCTTTTTCCTGTTCACCACCGAAAAACAAGGGTTGTAATCCTGAATTTTTTTTGATAAAGGCAAAACCAATTCCTTTTGGACCGTGAAATTTATGCGCACTCGCTACCATAAAATCAATTGGAATAGATTTTAAATCAATTTCCAACTTGCCAACAGATTGCACCATATCCGAATGAAAAAGGGCGTTGTGTTGCTCGCAAATTCGGCCTACTTTTTCAACATTTAAAACAGTTCCAATTTCGTTATTCACTTGCATTAAACTCACTACCGTTTTTATATCTTGGGAAAGCAAATCTACTAAATCAGTAATGTCAATTTCACCATTGCGTTTGACTGCTACATAATCTACCTGGATTCCAAATTCATTTTGTAAACGTTCAACAGTATGTAAAACAGCGTGATGCTCTATTTTACTTAAAATTATTCTTTTAACTTGTAAATCCTTAACTGCGGAGCGAAGTATCCAATTATTGGCTTCGGTTCCACAAGAAGTGAAGATGATTTCTGGTGCAGAAGCATTCAAATACTTGGCAATTGACTTTCTGGAAAGCTCCAAAACACTTTTGGCATTTCGCCCAAAACTGTGCGTTGACGATGGATTTCCAAAATCTTCCGTCAATACTTTTGTCATTTCTTGAATGACTTCGGGACGCAGTTGGGTAGTTGAAGCGTTATCGAGATATACTTTTTTCATTGGCACAAAGTTATGAAATATCAATTGTGATTTCTGTACAATCAATTGGCAATTTTTTCACTATTTTTGTGACAAATATTTTAGACAATGAAAAGAGTTTTTAGCCTATTGATTTTTGTGCTATTATTGAACGGATGTGATGATGGTAATTTGACTTTGGAAACTATTGATTTTGAAGATGGGGAAACAAAAAACTGTAGCGACAATAATATCATTTACAAACTGAAAGAAAACGAAGCTTTATTGCTTGAGATTCCCAAAACAACCTTTGAAAACGAACCTACAGACCCTGACTCTCCGACTGTTATAGATATCGACAATTCAACCAACCGTGTAGTCTATCGTTTTTATAACGGAACAGTAGCAGATGATAATATTTGCAACACAATCCCACCAGCAACACCTTATGTTTCCGACCAATGGACTGCTAGTTCAGGAAAAATAGAAATAGCGACAACTACTAAAACAATACCTGGAACTATTGCTGGAAGCACCGTAATTACTGGCTACAACCATCGAATTGTATTCAAAAATATAACATTTACAAAAACAAATGGCACTCAAGTTTATGAAACCTTTGTTTTCGGAGACTATATTACACCAGCTACTCCATTGCCATTTGGATTTGACAAAACAGTAGATCAATGTCCTATCTCAAAAGATGTTTATAATTTTACTAGCGGTGAAGCATTAACACTTGAGAATCTAGATGCAACTTTAATTGTCAATGAGGAAACACTACCAGATACACCAAGAACTGCAATAATTGGCTCCGTTAAAAACAAACTTATCCATCGTTTGTATTCAAATGGAGTGCTTAGTGCAAGCTATTTTTGCAATACAACCCCACCAACACTTCCAACGGTTAGCGAAGAATGGAATGGAGTAAATGGTGTTGCAAACGTTAGTGGCATAATAGAAGTCACAACAATAAAAAGCGGAACAACTGCATTTAAACACAACATTGTAATTAAAAATGCGACCTTAAAGAAAGATAATAGCACCTTCAAATTGGGGGATGTCTATATCTATGGAGAATTACTAACCTTCTAATTTAGCGGCAATTTTAAAAACAAATTACCGCAAATTGCTTTGCCAATTCACTGCGTTAGGGTCGTAAATAAAACAATCCAAATAGGAGATGTAATTTGCGAATTTGCGGTTTATTTTTTTTGTTTTAAGACTTGATTTTTTAGCCTAACTTTAACTTATTTACTGCTTTGTTTGATGTAAACTTCGGTTGCACCTTGACCGTATTTTTGATAATTTCCGTCTTGAAAAGCGACATTATCATAACGACCTAACAAAAAATCCAACTCCGATTTCAGAACTCCTTCGCCAACACCGTGAATAAAAACAATCTTCGGGATTCGATTTCTTATGGCAAATTCGATGTGTCGTTTTGCGGTTTCGGCTTGTAAAGTGAGTATGTCATAATTAGACATTCCTCGTTTATTAGGTACCAATTTTTCGATGTGTAAATCAAATTCTGGTGCAGGAATTTCACGCTTGTCTTTGCGTTCTTTGACAAAACTTCTGGGTTTTGGAATTTCTTTTTCCTTAACAATCTCTCCTACATTTATTCTTTTGATAGAATCCATTAAGTTACTGGAATTGTTTATTTTAATCAATTCATTGACAAAATATGTCATCACAAAACCATCGGTAGTTTCTATGGTAACCTGCTTATCTTTTACAGCTACTACTACTCCATTTACATCTTCATCTAAAACCGAAACTTGGTCTCCTTTATTGAACATTTTTTCTCTTTATTTTTGGATTATTATTTTGTGATTTGTGTGTTAAAATTCAAAAGTAGTAAACTTTATAGCAACTTCAATTAGACTTATAAATTTACCATTCCTCAGTGGAATTTCAAAAATAAAACTTTTGATTTGCGATTCTTCTCATAACAAATTATTGATTAATTATTTAGTCGATGTTGCCGTCGAATCTAGTTTTAAAATTGCAGGAACCTGAGAATTCAAATTAGAATTTGTAGTAGCAGGAACAGCTTTGCTAGTTGGTGAATTCAATGGAGCTCCAACAGCAATATCACATCGATGACCCGTTTGCCCGTGCGGAGGATTCATCCCCGGTTTGGTTACCACGGCAACCGCATTAGATTTTGTAATTGCTGGTAAAGAGGATTTCGTTACCGAATTCGTTACAGCTGGGTTTGGAATTGATTTATTAGGAGTTGAATTTAGGGGTGACCCTACAGCAATATCACATCGATGACCAGGCTGACCATGCGGAGGATTCATCCCTGAAGCAATTAGATTCGAATTCTGTTGCAACAAAGATGAATTTTGAGATGAAATAGCCGATGAAACAGAAGGTGTTGCGGGTGAAACTGATGTGCTGACGGCAGACGAAGGATTATTGACCACTGAACTTTCTTGTGGCTCCAATTCTTTTTTACAAGAAAAAACAATCATTAAAAACAATACCAATAAACTTGAAATGTATTTAGTTTTCATCGCATAAGGATTAAAATTTATAGGATTCAAATATAGTTTTTAAACTAATATCTTCAACAAAACTCTAATTGCTAATCAATTCAACTCTTTCTGATTTTCTTAAAAGCTTTTACCTGCAAATTTATTTTCCTAAATTGTTCGGCAATTTCTAAAAACAACTTACTTTTGAATTTTATTATTAACTTTTGAATTTTATTATTATGACTAAAGAACTAATCATAAATTCTATTTCTTCTCTTAAAAGTCATTTCTCCATCAATTATGGTATTAAAACAATGACCGAGGCTTTTACCGAGAAACTATTTTATACACTATTTGATGCCAATGCGCCTTTAAACCAAAGTATAGACGAACTTGAAATGCTTTTTAAGAAAATTTCAAAGATATCCTCTAAAAAACCAGATGCTTTATGCGATGCTATTTGGGAAAAATTTCTTGAAAAACTGCCCTCAGTTTTAGATAATTTAAACCAGGACGCTGCATACATTTTAGAAAATGACCCCGCTTCTAACAGTATTGATGAAGTTTATTTAGCCTATCCTGGATTTCATGCTATCGCTATTTATAGATTGAGTCACGAATTATACTTGCTGGACATGTTGCTTTTTTCAAGATTGATGAGCGAATATGCACATCGCATCACAGGAACCGATATTCACGCAGGAGCCGAAATTGCCTCCCCATTTTTCATCGATCACGCCACCGGAATTGTCATTGGAGAAACTACGGTAATTGAAAAATATGTAAAATTATACCAAGGTGTAACTTTGGGTGCATTGAGTGTTAGCAAAGACATGAAAAGCACCAAAAGACATCCTACCGTTGAAAAAAATGTATGCATATATGCAAATGCTACTATTTTGGGAGGTGAAACCGTAATTGGAAAAAACAGTATTATTGGAGGAAATACTTGGATTACAAAATCGATTCCAGAAAAATCTGTTGTGACCAATGCAACCATCACCGAAGTAAAAATAAAAGAGTTAAAATAGAATGAACACACAAGATATATTAAAACTTATAGGAAACACACCTTTAGTCGAAGCTCGAAATCTAGTTAAAAATAAGAACATAAAACTGTTTTTAAAAATGGAAGGAAACAATCCTGGCGGCAGTGTAAAAGACCGTCCTGCCTACAATATGATTGTATCTGCATTAGAAAGAGGGGAGATAAAAAAAGGGGATAAACTCATTGAAGCTACAAGCGGAAACACAGGTATTGCTCTGGCAATGATTGCCCAATTATTGAATATAGAAATTGAACTTATTCTTCCTGAAGATTCTACCAAAGAACGCACTCAAACGATGCGAGCTTATGGTGCAACCGTGATTTTGACTCCTGCCAAAGAGGGAATTATAGGCTCCAGAGATTATGCCGATAAAAAAGTAGCCGAAGGTGGTTATGTAATGCTCAACCAGTTTGCCAATGAAGACAATTGGAAAGCCCATTACAAAACTACTGGACCCGAAATTTGGAGAGATACTCACGGAACCGTTACTCATTTTGTTTCGGCAATGGGAACTACAGGAACTATAATCGGGACTTCTACTTATTTAAAAGAAAAAAATCCTAACATCCAAATCGTTGGTGCACAACCAAGCGATGGTTCGCAAATTCCTGGAATCCGAAAATGGCCAAAGGAATATTTACCAAAAATATTTGATGCTTCAAAAGTAGATACCATCATAGAAGTTTCCGAAAAAGAAGCTCGCGCAATGACTAAAAGATTAGCACTCGAAGAAGGTGTTTTTGCTGGAATGAGCAGCGGAGGTTCTGTTTCTGTAGCTTTGAAGCTTGCCGAACAAATGGAATCTGGAGTAATTGTTGCCATTATTTGTGACAGAGGCGATCGCTATTTATCCTCGGATTTATTTGATTAACCGTGATAATTTTAAACATAAAAAAGGCTCGATTAGAAACAATCGAGCCTTTTTTAGTATTTCAGAATCTAAATTTAAACCAAACTGGCTTCTGTAGAAATTTCAGTATTGAATAATTTTGATATTGGACAATTTGCCTCGGCTTTAGTGACCAATTCTTGGAAAGTTTCATTCGGAATTCCTTTTATTTTGGCACTCACTGTAAGATGAGAACTTACAATTTTTCCTTCTAGCAAATTAATATCGCATTTGGTTTCGATACTTTCTATATCAAAACCACCTTCGGTGATGTAGGCCGAAAGCTGCATAGTAAAACATCCCGAATGTGCCGCAGCAACAAGTTCTTCTGGATTAGTACCAATTCCTTCCTCAAAACGAGATTTGAAGGAATATTGTGTATTTTGTAATGTTCCACTTTGTGTGGTCAAGTGGCCAGCTCCTTCTTTAAGCGAGCCGTTCCAAACTGCAGTTGCATGTCGTTTCATATTGTTGCTATTTATATTGACTCAAATTTAAGGCTTTAAAGACTAAGATTCTCTGTCCTTTTGTTTTTTAACTAAACTTTAGGTATTGCTGTAGAAAATTTTTTTAATTCTAAAATCAATTTAATTTGATAGGTTTTACAGTGCGAAAACATTATTTTTGTTAGCTTCGTTTAAGTAATTACAAAAAAACGAGAAAGTTCGTTTATTAAACATGGGAAGTAAAATACAAATGCAAGACTGGCCTTATCTAAAAAAATACCAAAAGGAAAATTCTAAACTTCCCGCCCTAAAGTCTGGACAAAAAAGAATCGTTTTTATGGGAGATTCCATAACCGAGTTTTGGTCTGCACTTTGTCCTGAATTTTTCGCTGGAAAACCGTATATAAATCGAGGCATTAGCGGACAAACTTCACCACAAATGCTGATTCGTTTTCGAGCTGACGTAATTGCTTTGAAACCGACGATTGTTGTCTTGTTGGCTGGAGCCAATGATATTGCCGGAAACACCGGGCCTTCAACTTTAGAAATGATAACTGATAATATTTTTTCGATGGCGGAATTGGCCAAAGCCCACCAAATCAAAGTAATTTTATGCTCGGTCTTGCCTGCTTATGATTTCCATTGGAAACCGGGTTCGTTTCCTGCCGAAAAAATTGTGACGCTCAATACAATGATAAAAAAGTATTCTGATGCCAATGAAATCCTATATTTGGATTATTATTCAGCATTGGTAGATGAACGAAAAGGTTTGAAAGCTGCTTATGCCGATGACGGAGTGCATCCGAATAAAGCAGGATATGAAGTGATGAATTCTTTGGCAGAAAAAGCAATTGAAAAAGTACTATCAAAAAAATAAACTTTCCATATAAAAACAATAAAAATGAACTACAGAAAATTAGGCAAAACGAATTTCAACATCTCAGAAATAGCATTGGGAACTTGGCAAGTGGGCGGAAAATGGGGTTCCCCATTCAATGATAAAACCGCAGACGAATTGATTAACACCGCTATTGACAACGGCGTAAATTTCATTGACACCGCCGATGTTTACGAAAATGGATTGAGCGAAACCGCCGTTGGAAGAGTCGTTCGCTCTCGTTCCGAACGTATTTATGTTGGTACAAAATGTGGGCGATTTATAAATCCACATTCGAATGAAGGCTACCAACCCAAAGTATTACAAAAATTTGTGGAAGATAGTTTGAAAAGAACTGGACTCGAAACTTTAGATTTAATCCAATTGCATTGCCCGCCAAACGAGGTCTATTATCGTCCCGAAATCTTCGAATTGTTTGACCGTTTGAAAGAACAAGGAAAAATTCAAAACTTGGGCGTCAGCGTCGAAAAAGTGGAAGAAGGACTCAAAGCTATTGAATATCCAAATGTGACCACGGTGCAAATTATTTTCAACCTTTTCCGTCAACGACCATCCGAATTGTTTTTCAAGGAAGCACAGAAAAAGGATATTGGTATCATTGCGAGAGTTCCTTTGGCCAGCGGACTTCTTACTGGATTATTCGATGCTAAAACTACTTTTGGAGCGCAAGACCATAGACATTTCAACCGAAACGGAGCCGCTTTCGACAAAGGAGAAACATTCTCTGGAATTGATTATGAATTGGGTTTGAAAGCCGTTGAAGCCTTGAAAGCTTTGTTTCCAGGAGTTCCTAATTTGGCGCCAATTGCCTTGCAATGGATTTTGAGTTTCAACGAAATCAGCTGTATTATTCCAGGAGCTTCAAAAGCTAGTCACGTAGAATCGAATTTATCGGTTTTTGATTTACCAAAATTGACACCTGAAAAAATTGCAGCAATGAATGCTATTTATGAAAAATACATCAAACCAGAAGTGCATCAATTGTGGTAATAAATGTTTAAAATATTTAGCCACAGATTCACAGATTTTTACAATAATTTAAAATCTGTGCCCCGAGCGTTAGCAAATTGGCGAAGCAATCTGTGGCTTTTTTAAAAACAAAAAATGTTCAATAAATCCAATTTCAAAGAATGGTTTGATCGGTATAAATATGCTGAATTATCAGCAACATCAGCCGTATTAGCCAGTTCTCAATTCAGCCGAATCTTTGATGGATTGACTACGGCTTATTTAATCACTTTTGCCGAATACGTTGCGTTTTATGGGGTTATTTTATTTATGGCGTACCAAAAATTGGTCAAAGCCAATCGTTTATTGGATAAAAAAACGTCTCTTAAAGAAATCCTTTTCCTAATTCGAAATTTACTCTTAGAATTTGGTTATCCCGCCCTACTTGATCTTTTCTTCATTCGCCCTTTTTGTATGTATTGGATGCCGATTTTGACTGGAAATTATTTTATGGGAATCATTCTCGGGAAAATTGCTGCCGATACTGTTTTCTATGGCCTAGCCATTGTCAATTATGAATTGATTAAACGGAAACGGTAATCGCAAAGACTCATTTCCTTAATTAATTTTGGAGAAATAACAAGTTTTCAAAAATATTTCCCAATTTGAATTTATAAAACCATTCAAAGACTTATTTTTGCGCTATGGCAAAGAAAAATACAGACAAGATCGTTTTTGATCATATAAAAGTCCTTGATGCAGGTGCAAAAGGCGTTTCGGTGGCAAAAGCCCCAGATGGAAAAGTAATTTTTATTCCCAATGTTGTTCCGGGCGACGTGGTTGATGTACAAACTTTCAAAAAGCGCAAGGCCTATTATGAAGGAAAAGCCGTGAAATTTCACGAATTTTCTGAACATAGAATCGAACCTATTTGCGAACATTTTGGAGTTTGTGGCGGTTGCAAATGGCAGAATATGAACTACAGCCAGCAATTGTATTACAAACAAAACGAGGTTTTCAACCACCTACAACGAATTGGAAAAGTAGCACTTCCTGAATTTGAACCGATTCTAGGTTCCGAAAAACAATTTTTCTATAGAAACAAAATGGAATTTTCGTTTTCGAACAGCCGTTGGTTAACAGAACAAGAAATTGGCAGTACCGAGGATTTAGGAAATAGAAACGCACTTGGCTTCCATATTCCGAAAATGTGGGACAAGATTCTAGACATCAACAAATGTCATTTACAGGAAGATCCATCAAATGCAATTCGTAATGAAGTTCGGGATTTCGCCAATGCAAATAACCTAACTTTTTTCAATCCAAGAAATCACGAAGGTTTGCTTAGAACCTTGATGATGCGTACTGCTTCGACTGGAGAAATTATGGTTTTACTTCAGTTTTTCGAAAATGACAAAGCCAATAGAGAATTGCTTTTAGACCATATTTACGAGAAATTCCCGCAGATTACTTCGCTGCAATATGTGGTTAACAGTAAAGCAAACGATACTTTATACGATCAAAATATAAAGTTATATAAAGGAAGAGATTACATTTTGGAAGAAATGGAAGGTTTGAAATTTAGTATTAATGCGAAATCTTTTTACCAAACCAATTCCGACCAAGCATTCGAATTGTATAAAATTACCCGAGATTTTGCTGGACTTACTGGTAACGAAATTGTGTATGATTTGTACACAGGAACTGGGACGATTGCACAATTTGTTTCTAAAAATGCAAAAAAAGTGATTGGTGTAGAAAGCGTCCCCGAAGCGATTATTGATGCCAAAGCAAACGCTGAACGCAACGAAATTACGAATTGCGAGTTCTATGTAGGAGACATGAAAGTGGTTTTTAACGAAACTTTTATTGCGCAACACGGTAAGCCTGATGTGATTATCACGGATCCTCCACGAGACGGAATGCACAAAGATGTGATTGAACAAATTATGAAAATTGAACCTTCAAAAATTGTTTATGTTAGTTGCAACTCGGCGACACAAGCAAGAGATTTAGCTTTGATGGACGAAAAATACAAAGTAACTCGCGTTCGACCAGTAGATATGTTTCCGCAAACGCATCACGTAGAAAATGTTGTACTTTTGGAGAGGAGATAATTCAGATTTCAGGTGGCAGGTTGCAGGTTGCAGGGAAAGTGAGCAGTTATTTGATTTAATTTTTGCCATTGAAATTGTTATTGTCATTGTTATTGCCATTGTTATTGCCATTGATATTTAAAGATTTATGAAAAAAATAATTGCTCTTTTAATAATTATCCTATTCACTTCTTCCAGCTGTGAGAAAGATGACATTTGCGATGCCAATACCCCCACAACACCTCGTTTGGTAATTGATTTTTATAATATTTCGAATGCATCTGTTTTGAAAAATGTAACAAATCTAAAAGTCATTGGAGACGGAATGACCGAAGGCATTGTTTTTAACTCTGGTGCTTCAGGTGATGCGCAATATTTAACCAACGGAAGCAGCATTTCAATCCCATTAAAAACGGACTCCAATTCAACTAAATATACTTTTATTCTGAACTCAGGCAATCCAAATCCTACATTGATAGACATTGATGAAGTCACGTTCAATTACACAAAAGAAGATGTTTTTGTATCAAGAGCTTGCGGTTTCAAAACCCTTTTTACTTTTGTGCCAAACAATCCTTATATTCAAACCGCAGTACCAATAACCAAAGGTAAATGGATGCAAGTCATTTCAGTCGAAAAAAGTAATATAGCAAACGAAAATGAAACACACATTAAAGTATTTTTTTAGTTTTTGTCTTCTGATAGTACAGGTTTTGGCACAGGCTCAAGAAACTACTGAAACCAAAACTACTTCAGAAAAAAAAGAATCTGTAAGCAAAATTCCAGAGGCTCCAAAAGTAGTAACTGCAAAAATCGATACAATTGTTCCCGTAAAAAAAGACACTATTGTACCAGTAAAAAAAGATCGATATGGTGTTCGAGTGGGTGTCGATTTGTATAAATTGACCCGTGGTTTATATGATTCTAATTATAAAGGAATCGAATTGGTAGGCGATTACCGCCTGACCAAAAATTATTACGCAGCCGCCGAACTAGGAAGTGAAAACAAAACAACCGAAGACGACCGATTGAATACCACCACTAAAGGAACCTATCTAAAAGTAGGTTTTGATTATAATTTTTATGAAAACTGGTTGGATATGGAGAACATAATTTCCATAGGATTAAGAGGTGGTTTTAGTACCTTTAACCAAGAATTGAACAGTTTCAAAATATACGACGCCAATCCTTATTGGGGAGAATTGCCTTGGCAAACTTCTGGAAAATCATACAACGGATTAACCGCAGGTTGGGCAGAGGTCGTTACTGGAGTAAAAGTAAAAGTTTACAATAACATATTCGTGGGTTTCAGTCTTCGAATGAATATGCTTCTTTTTGACAAAAAACCAAGCGACAATTTTGAAAACCTTTATATTCCGGGCTTCAACAGAACGTATGCAGGGAATTTCGGAGCTGGATTTAATTATACTGTTACTTATTTTATTCCTTTATATAAGAAAACAATTAAGCCAAAGAAAAGTGTTAAAAAATAATATTTCCACTACCCGATTTCCTTGACTCCTTTTATAAACAACCAAGACATAAACAATTTTTCTCCTTCTTTCGTTTTGGCTGCTTGAAATTTTGGTGATAAAATGGTGCCAATTACAAAAGCGGTCATTGGTATCCAAAAGCCTTCTAAATTGGTGTAACTTCCAATCAAAAATCGGAATAAAATAAATAATATTCCAAAACCGCCTAATTGGTATAGAAAAGCACGTACTTGTAATTTTGTCATTATTTTAATGTATTAAATTCCTAAAAACTGATTACTGAACACTATCGTCTGAAACCTGAAATTTAGTTCTCTTGCTTCCTTCATACATTTCGTATTTCACCAATCTCGCTTCGATACTGGCGTTGAAAAGTTTGATTTTTCGGGAAGGTTTTAGTCCAACATATTTCAATGCTTCAAGATTTCCTGTTATAAACCAAGCATTTGTTCCTGGATAATTTTTCTTCAAAGTGTCACCAATATTCTTGTAGAATTCTTCCATATGAATATCCAATCGTTCGTCATAAGGCGGATTGAAAACCATATGCAATTTTCCTTCCGATGTTTTTTCGGTGTCGAAAAAGTTCCGTTCTTCGATTGAAATATATTCGTCCAGATTGGCGTTTTTGATATTGTCTTTGGCTTTCAAAACTGCCGATGGTGCTTTGTCATACCCTTTTATAGTATAATGAAACTCTCTGATTTTCTTCATCAAAGAATCCATAATCGATTCAAATAAATCATTGTCCCAATCATTCCATTTTTCGAAAGCAAATTCTTTACGGTTGATATTTGCTGGAATATTACATGCAATCATAGCCGCTTCGGCCAAGAATGTTCCAGATCCACACATGGGATCCAAGAAATCGCCTTGTCCGTCCCAACCCGAAAGTAATAGGATTCCTGCTGCCAATACTTCGTTGATTGGAGCAATATTTGTAGCGGTTCTATAGCCACGTTGGTGCAACGAATTCCCAGAAGTATCTAATGCTACCGAAACTTGGTCTTTATCGATGTGGATATTAATGCGCAAATCGGGATGAATTTTCTCGATGCTTGGACGTTGCCCTGTTCGCTCCCGAAATTGGTCCACGATGGCATCCTTACATTTTTGAGAAACAAATTCCGAATGATTAAAATACTCCGAATGTACGGTCGCATCAATCACAAAAGTCTGATTGGCATTAATAAATTTCGACCAGTTCACACCCGAAATCCCTTTATATAAAGAATTTTCATCTCTTGCTTTGAAGAAATAAATGGGTTTCAGGATTTTCAAAGCGGTTCTCAAAGACAAATTGGCTTTGTACATAAAGCCCTTATCTCCTTTGAAACTCACCATTCTCACACCTGGCTCCACATCTTGTGCGCCCAGCATTTTCAATTCGTTTGCCAATATTTCTTCAAAACCAAAAAAGGTTTTGGCAATCATTCTAAAATTATTTTCCATTGTAAAATCAAGTATTCGGTGCAAAAATACACTAAATTTGCTGACTAGAATTAATAGAAAAAGAATAAATGCCGAATTCGCTAAAACCCAAAACTCACAATTGGTTCGCCTCTTGGTTTGACACCCCGTATTATCACATCTTATATAAAGAAAGAAATTATAGAGAAGCCCAGATTTTTATGGATAATTTGACACACTATCTCAATCTTCCAGAGAAGGCTAAAGTGCTGGATTTGGCTTGTGGCAAAGGGCGTCATTCCATCTATTTGAACCAATTGGGTTACGAAGTCGTGGGTGCCGATTTGTCTGAAAACAGTATTACCGAAGCCAATAAAAACCAAAATAAAACCTTGAAATTTCAGGTTCACGATATGCGTGAGACTTTCGAAGATAAATTTGATGCTATTTTCAATTTGTTCACTAGTTTTGGTTATTTCGAAAATGACCAGGACAATTTGACCACTTTGAAGGCAATGAAAGAAAGTTTGACCGAACATGGTTTTGCCGTAATCGATTTTATGAATGTAAATCAAGTCATTGGTAATTTAGTTCCAGAAGAAGTAAAAACAGTCGATGGAATTGAATTTCATATCAAGCGATATTTAAGTGAAGGCCATATTTGTAAAGAAATTGACTTTGAAGATCAAGGCGAAAAATTCCATTTTACCGAAAAAGTAAAAGCATTGACGCTTAATGATTTTGAAGAAATGATGGAAGAAGCTGGGATTTATTTGTTGGATATTTTTGGAGATTATAAACTGAAAAAATTCCACAAAACCGATAGCGAACGATTAATAATGATATTTAAATAGGGTTTGAAGAGAGTTTAAAGGTTTAAAATTGTTTAAGGGTTCAAAACAACTTTAAACTTGTAAACAACATTAAACTTTTAAACGATTTAAACTTTTAAACGATTCAACAAAATAATGAATTACATTTTACCCTTATTTTCAGTCCTATTAGGTTATGGTATTGCCTTATTTTTGAAACCAAAAAGCAAGACCAATCTTAAATTATTGCTAGCTTTTAGCGGTTCGTTTTTATTGTCGCTAACCGTGATGCACTTGTTGCCGGACGTTTACGAAAGCCAAAATACCAACATTGGCCTTTTTATAATGATGGGTATTTTATTCCAAATCATTTTAGAATTTTTCTCTAAAGGTGCCGAACATGGTCACGTTCACGGTCACGAAAAAATGAATCAAATGCCTTGGTTGTTGTTTATCAGCCTTTGTATTCATGCTTTTCTAGAAGGATTTCCCGTGAGTCATCATCATAATTTAGCGCTCGGAATTGCTATTCATCATTTACCGATTGCTATCATTTTGACGATGTTTTTCATCAATGCCCAACTCAACAAAAAAGCCATTTTCGCCTTTATGATTACTTTTGCGATAATGACACCGTTGGGAACTATCTTGTCGGACTATTTGCCCGTATTGAACAACTATTATAGCGAAATTACCGCTGTCGTTATTGGGATATTATTCCATATTTCGTCCACCATTATTTTCGAAAGTAGTGAAGGACATAAATTTAATGTTGCCAAAGTTTCTATGATAATATTTGGGGTGGTATTGGCGTATTTTATATAGATTAATTCACTAAATTTGTAAAAACAATCAAATGGACGCAACTGTTTTAGAAAGAATTACCACAAAACCAGACGTTTGCAATGGCAAACCAACAGTCAGAGGAATGAGAATTACTGTGGAAACTATTTTGCAGTATTTATCAGCAGGAGATTCTGTGGAATCTATTTTAGAAGCTTATCCATTTCTCGAAAAAGAGGATATTCAAGCTTGTATTGCTTTTGCACTAAAAAACTTGTCTTCTCATAAAAATGACATTCAATTAGCCAGTTAACTATGAATTTTTCATTTTTAGTCGATGTCAATTTGCCAAAATATTTCAGTTTTTTTAATGATCAAAATTTTGTTTTTGTATCCGACATTAATTTACAAATGAGTGATACTGAAATATGGAATTATGCCTTGAAAAACGAATTGGTCATACTTACAAAAGACACTGATTTCTATAACCGTTTTTTGGTTGCGGAAAATGCTCCCAAAATAATTTATTTCCAATTAGGTAATTGCACTTTAAAACAATTACATCTCTACTTCAATGACAATTGGGATAAAATCCAATCGGAAATAAAAAATTCAAAACTTATTATTGCAAAAGAAAATCATATTGAATGTATCTGTTAATTAGCACTATAAAAAAAACTTTTTCTGTTTTAAACATTTTTTCAATAGTTACCATTTTAGTAACTACTTTTTTTTATATCGGAAGTAAAGAACAATCTGAAGGAATTATCCAAAATTCTTTATGTACATTCATTTTAGGTAAATTAATACTTAATTTTTTTATAATTCTATTTTACATATCAGTAAATTTCCTTTTTAATAAATTTCTGTTTTTAGACAAGGATTCAAAAAACATATTTTTAAATTCTTTGATGATTTTAAATATTTTTTCCTTAATTTTCATTAGCATTTTTATTTATAATTTTATAAAATGACCTTCACCAAAACCACCGAACAATCCTCGAAATACGAACATTTAGAAAAAATGACGGTTTCAGAATTATTATCCAATATCAATCAAGAAGACAAAACCGTGCCTCTTGCTGTAGAAAAAGCCTTGCCACAAATCGAAGTTTTGGTTGCTGAAATTGTTGCCAAAATGAAACTTGGTGGACGCCTGTTCTATATTGGAGCAGGAACTTCTGGGCGTTTGGGCGTTGTAGATGCTTCGGAATGTCCTCCAACCTTTGGTGTTCCTTTTGACTTAGTCAACGGAATAATTGCTGGTGGTGACAAAGCCATTCGCCGTGCCGTAGAAAATGCTGAAGATGATGCAAACCAAGCTTGGATTGACTTGCAAGAACAAAATATCAATACAAATGATGTCGTGATTGGAATCGCTGCTTCGGGAACAACACCTTATGTAATTGGTGGTTTGAAAGCCTGCAACGAAAAAAACATCCTCACGGGAAGCATTTCTTGCAACGCAGGAAGTCCGCTTTCGCAAACAGCAAAATTCCCTATTGATGTGGTAGTAGGTCCCGAATTTGTAACGGGAAGTTCGAGAATGAAAGCTGGGACTGCTCAAAAATTAGTACTCAATATGATTTCGACCGCGACGATGATTCAACTGGGGAAAGTCAAAGGAAACAAGATGGTCGATATGCAATTGAGCAACAGTAAACTTGTGGATCGCGGCGTAAAAATGATTATGGGAGAAATTCCTGTTTCCTATGAAAAAGCTGCCGAATTACTTACCAAATATGGAAGCGTTCGTAAAGCTGTTGATAATTATAGTGGTCAGTAATCAGTAGTAAGTGTTCAGTTCCCGGAATTCCTAAAAACCTTAAAAATAAATGTCAACTAACAAAGAACTTTTATCCAAATCTATAAAATATTTAGCTTGGGCTTTGCCTTTGTTATTTATCGGCCCATCCCTAATTTACAATGCGTTTATCAACAAGCAAAATGTATGGCATTATTTGGTTTTAGGAATCGGAATTACGGTTTGTATTGGTGCAGTTTATTTGATGTTTTTGGGTTTAAAAACAATGATGCGAAGTTTATTTAACGACTAATGGAAAACCTCATACACACACATAAAACATTCGAAAAAGTTTCTTTTATCGACAAAAAAGTCAACAATCGGGAGTTTGAAGATTGCGTTTTCAAAAACTGTGATTTCTCGAACAGTAACTTTTGCAACAACACTTTTATGGATTGCGAATTCATTGATTGCAATCTGTCAATGACACAATTGGATGGAACTAGCTTGAAAACAGTACATTTCAAAACCTGCAAATTGCTGGGAATTCAGTTTAATTCTTGTGCCGATTTTATGTTTGGCGTGAGTTTTCAGGATTGCCTTTTGGATTATTCGTCTTTTGCCAACAAGAAAATGCCGAAAACCAAGTTCAATTCCTGTTCGATGAAAGAAGTTACTTTTATTGGAACGAATCTCACGAATTCGACTTTCGAGAATTGCAATTTGGATAACGCCATTTTTAATGACACACAATTAGCTGGAGCCGATTTTAGAACAGCTTACAATTATAAAATTGATCCTGAATCGAACCCGATGCGGAAAGCCAAATTTTCGACCCAAGGAATTGTTGGACTTTTGGACAAATATGATATTAAAATCGAGTAAATCCTCACCACCAGCCCCTCTCCAAAGGAGAGTGGAGCTGAAACAAAAAAACGAAATGAAAAAAATAATCTTCCTCCTCCCGCTAGTGCTACTAATGTCGTGTTATGATGTGGAACGCAATTGCAAGGATTTCAAAACTGGGAAATTCAAATTTGAATATGAAGTTGATGGTGTCAAAAAAACTACGGTTTTTGAACGCAAAGACAGCATCGAAATTGAAACTTTTGAAGGCAGAACCGATACTTCAAGCATTCGATGGATAAACGATTGTGAATATATTTTGCAAAAAATACATCCAAAGAATATGGAGGAAAAAAAGGCAATTAACATGAAAATTTTGACCACCTCGAAAAAATCCTATACTTTTGAATTCGGAATTGTGGGAAGCGACCAAAAACAACGTGGAACCGTTGAGAAGATTTCAGATGGCAGGTAGCAGATGGCACCAACTTGCAGTTTGAACAACGTTAAACAATAAACCAAAAACTCACAACTTATAACCTATAATAAAAAAACATGGAAGTATTTTTAAATCCAGATGCTTGGATTGCCTTATTAACATTGACTTTTCTGGAAATTATTCTCGGAATAGACAACATTATTTTCATATCGATTGTCACCGGAAAATTGCCCCCAGAAAAAAGAAAAAGCGCTACAAAAATTGGGATGTTTTTGGCCATGTTTATGAGGATTGCACTATTATTTGGTATCAGTATTTTAATCCAGATGAAAAAGCCTTGGTTTTATATTGATTTTAGTTGGTTTTCGGCTGGAGTTACTGGACAAAGTCTTATCCTATTATTAGGTGGATTATTTCTGATTTATAAAAGTACGACAGAAATTCACGAAAAAGTGGAAGAAAAAGGGGAAGAAGAAAAACAAATTAGTAAAGCAGCTTCTAAATCCTTTCAAGGTGTACTTTTACAAATTATCATGATTGATTTGGTATTTTCATTCGATAGTATCCTAACGGCGGTTGGGATGACAAATGGAGTCGAAGGGGCGCTTTATATTATGGTTACTGCGGTAGTTATTTCGGTTTTAATTATGATGCAATTTGCGGTTCCGGTTGGGACTTTTGTCAACAATCACCCTTCCATTCAAATTTTAGGATTATCTTTTTTAATTCTTATAGGATTTATGTTAATCACCGAAAGTGCTCATTTATCTAATGCTTTAATCTTTGGCGAACACGTTACACCCGTACAAAAAGGGTATTTGTATTTTGCCATTTCGTTTTCACTATTTGTAGAGTTCTTGAATATGAAAGTCGATAAGAAAAAGAAATAAAAATAATTGAATCAAAGCTCCTTTTCGGGGCTTTTTTTTTCAAATACAAATAATTTAGTGTTGTAAATTAGCATCATGAAAAATACAATCTCACAAAGAGTCGCCGACTTTTTAAAAAACTTCCCTCCTTTTAGTTTTTTAAAACAAATGGACTTGGAAATTATTTCAGAACAAATAACAATCATTTACAAAGAAAAAGACAGTGTTGTTTTTGCCTTAAATGAAGAAACTCACGAATGTTTTTATGTGGTTCACAAAGGAGCTGTGGCACTCAGAGCAGACCAACATAGCGATATCATGGATATGTGCGATGAAGGCGATATTTTTGGATTGCGACCACTAATAGCCAATGAAAACTACAAAATGGAAGCTCGAGCCTATGAAGAAACCATACTTTATGCTATTCCTATCAATGTTTTTAGACCTTATGCTCTTGAAAAAAAAGCAGTTGGTAATTTTTTGATAGAAAGTTTTGCCTCCAATACATTAAACCCGTTTTCTAAAAGTCATAGAGGAAAATTATACGGAGAAGAAATTGAAGCTGACACAAAATTATTGGACTTGCAAGAAGTAAAATATTCAAAAAAAATAATAAGCTGCTCTAGTTCAACAACAGCAAAAGAGGCTGCCGAAATTATGCTCAACAAAAATGTGGGAGCTATTCTTGTTGTCGAAAATTCGCTTCCCATTGGTATTATTACCGACAAAGATTTAAGAAACAAAATCGTAACAGGAGCATTCCCAATCACAACTCTAGCATCTGAAATAATGACTGCGCCGGTGATTACTTATCCTACGAAAATGACAATCACTCAGGCCCAAATGGCCATGATGAAAAGTGACATCAGTCATTTATGCATTACTGTTGATGGAACAATAAATTCGAAAGCCGTTGGAATGTTATCCAAGCATGATGTTATGGTATCTATTGGCAACAATCCTGCAGTTTTGTTAAGAGCCATAAAAAGAGCTAAGAAATTCAAGAAAATCAAGCTCATTCGTGCTGGTATTTTGCATTTATTACAAGGTTATTTGGATCAAAATATCCCGATGACACTTACTTCTAAAATAATTTCTGAATTAAATGATGCCTGTACGAAACAAGTAATTGGAATCGTGCTAAAAAAAATGGATTCGCAACCACCAGTTAAATTTTCGTGGCTGGCATTGGGAAGTCAAGGAAGAAGCGAACAATTATTACAAACTGACCAAGACAATGCTTTAATTTATGAAGACGTTGCTGAAGAATTAGAAGAAGCAACCAAAAAATATTTTTTAGAATTAGCAACTCGAATCAATAAAGGACTTTTTGATATTGGTTATGAATATTGCCCTGCCGAGATGATGGCTTCTAATCCCGATTGGTGTTTGAGTCTTAGCGAATGCAAAAATAAAGTACACCATTGGATAACCAATACCGGAAAAAATGAAGTACTCTTATCATTCATATTTTTTGATTACAGTTTGGCATATGGAGACAGTGATTTAGTTAATAATTTATCGGATTTTATCTTTGAAGATGTAAAAGCCAATCCAACATTTTATATACATTTAGTTAGCGGTGCCTTACAAAGTCAATCTCCGACAGGTTTTTTTAGAGAATTTTTATTAGAACAAGATGGTGCTCATAAAGACTTTTTTAATATAAAAAACCGAGCATTAATGCCTCTCGCAGATGCAGCAAGAGTCTTGATTCTCTCCCATTCGGTAAAATCTATTAGCAATACCGCAGAACGTTTTGAAAAATTGGCAGAATTAGAACCTGCCAACAGCGAGTTGTATTTGGCTTGTGCATATTCATACAAGGCCTTATTAAAATTCAGAACCAAACAAGGTCTTTTACACAATGACTCTGGGCAATACATTTCCTTGGATACCTTGTCAAAAGCCGAAAAAATAAAGCTGAAAAGTACGTTTAAAACCATTAAAGAATTGCAAGAAATCATCCGAATTCGATTTAATGCTTCAAACATTTTATAATGAACTTCTTAACTAAAATAAATACTTTCCTATTAGAACTCTTAGGTAAGTCTGATACGTCATTAGACGATGGAATACAAGGAAATATAGATTCGACACGTTTTGTAGTTTTGGATACTGAAACTACTGGTTTTGATTATGAAAATGACCGAATATTATGTATTGGAGCTATAGTATTGCAAAATTATAGGATTCCAATTCAAGAAAGTTTGGAGGTTTACATTCAGCAAGAACATTACAATAAAGCAACTGCTCAAATACACGGAATTTTAAGAGAGTCTGTATTGAATCGTCCAAACGAATTAGAGGGTTTGCAACAATTTATTGATTTTTTAGGCGATTCGATTATAGTGGCTCATCATACCTTTTTTGACATCTCTATGATCAATAAAGCTTTAGAGAGAAATGGTTTACCAAAATTAAAAAACAAAACCCTCGATACTGCAAATCTTTACAAGAAAACATTACTTTATTCTCCACTACTTGTGCGTAAGGAGAGTTATACTTTAGATGAACTTGCTGATAAATTTGACATTTCCAAAAAAGACCGACATACGGCTATGGGAGATGCCTATATTACTGCCATTGCCTTTTTGAAAATCTTGAATAAATTGAAAGAAAAAAAAGGGTTTAGTTTACAGCAATTATTTAAATATTGATTCAAATAATTTTACCCAAGTTCGATTATTAACTATTTGATATTTTAAAATTAACTCTATTAATACCAATTACTTACAAAAATATTTCAAAACCATTGTGAGAAAACAAATTTCCAACATTCAACTCCCAACCCTATTTTATTCTTACTACAAAAACTTATTATAAAAGCTAATTAAAAGGGATTATTATTGTTTGTAAAGCAATAATTAACAAATAAATAGGCTCTAAGTAAAAAAAAAGCTAGTTAAACAATTGGAATTAAAAAAATAAAACTTAATTTTGTGTAATCGATTACATAAATTATTTTTATTATGATAAATTATAGCTCTAGGTATGCTTCAAGTCCACAAGCGGTAAAGCACTATGACACCAAACAATTAAGAGATGAGTTTTTAATTGACAACCTAATGAAAGAAGGCGAAATTACCTTTACTTATTCTCATTACGACCGTTACATTGCAGGTTCGGCAGTACCAACAACTACTCCACTTCAACTAGAAACCATTGATATTTTGAAAATGCCTAATTTTTTAGACAGAAGAGAAATGGGAGTCATTAATGTAGGTGGAAATGGTGTTGTTATTGTAGAAGGAGTAGCATTTGAATTAGGGTTTAAAGACGCTTTATATATTGGTAAAGGAAATTCAGACGTTGTTTTCAAAAGCGATGATGTCAAAAATCCAGCTAAATTCTATATCAATTCAGCTCCGGCTCATACGAACCATCCAACCAAAAAAGTAAGTCTTGCCGAAGCCAATAAATTAGAATTGGGTACAATGGAAACCGCCAATCACCGCACGGTAAATCAGATGATTATTGGCGGAATCGTTACCACCTGTCAACTACAAATGGGAATGACCGAATTAAGACCCGGAAGTGTATGGAACACGATGCCGGCACACGTTCACGACCGTAGAATGGAAGTTTATTTTTATTTGGACATTCCAGAAAACCAAGCCGTTTGCCATTTTATGGGAGAACCACAAGAAACAAGACACCTATGGATAAACAATCACCAAGCGGTTATTTCGCCACCTTGGTCTATTCATTCTGGAGCTGGAACTTCAAACTATACTTTTATTTGGGGAATGGCTGGAGAAAATTTAGACTATGGAGATATGGATGTTTGCAAAATAACAGAATTAAGATAATTAAAAAATAAAAAAAATGTCAATAAACTTATTCGATTTAACTGGAAAAACAGCTTTGATTACAGGTGGAGTTCACGGTTTAGGAATGGCTATGGCCAAAGGATTGGGTCACGCTGGAGCAAAAATTGTTGTAAACGATCGTTCTTCTCGAGAAGCTGTAGACAAGGCTGTAGCCGAATACAAATCGGTTGGAATTGAAGCTTATGGATACCTATTCGACGTAACTGATGAGAAAGCAGTAATTGCGAGTATTAAACAAATTGAAGCCGAAGTTGGCCCTATCGACATCTTAATTAACAATGCAGGAATCATCAAAAGAACTCCTATTATCGAAATGGAAGTCGAAGATTTTACTGCGGTAATCACAGTAGATTTAATAAGTCCTTTTATAGTTTCTAAAAACGTTGCCAAAGGAATGATTCAACGTGGTGGTGGAAAAATAATCAACATTTGTTCGATGATGAGTGAGCTAGGAAGAGATTCTGTAAGTGCTTATGCTGCAGCCAAAGGTGGACTAAAAATGCTAACTAAAAATATGGCTACCGAATGGGCTAAGTATAACATTCAAACCAACGGAATTGGTCCTGGTTATTTTGCTACTAGCCAAACGGCTCCAATTCGAGTTGACGGACATCCGTTTAATGAGTTCATCATAAGCAGGACGCCAGCAGCTCGTTGGGGTGAACCTGAAGATTTACAAGGTGCAGCCATCTTTTTGTCCTCCAGAGCAAGTGATTTTGTAAACGGTCATATTCTTTATGTAGATGGTGGAATTCTAGCTACTATTGGAAAACCATCTAACGAATAATAATATTTAAGAGATTTATAATGAGCACAACATTTATACACGATAATTTTTTATTAGAAAACAAATTCGCTGAAGAATTGTATCATAACTATTCTAAAAATCAGCCTATTATTGACTACCACAACCACTTATCTCCACAACTCATTGCCGAAGATACCATTTTTGACAACATTACCAAAGTGTGGATAAACGGAGATCACTACAAGTGGCGTGCGATGCGAACTTTGGGAATTAACGAACAATTTATCACCGGAAATGCTTCGGATAAAGATAAATTCTTGAATTGGGCAAAAACGGTTCCGTATACAATGCGGAATCCATTGTACCATTGGACACATTTAGAACTGGCGCGCTATTTTGACATTACCGAATTGCTAAACGAAAAATCCGCTGAAAAAATTTACGAAGAAGCTTCCTCTAAAATAAATTCTCAAGAGTATAGCACTAGAAACTTACTTCGAAAAGTAAATGCTGAATTTGTGTGTACAACCGAAGATCCGATTGACACATTGGAACACCACCAAAAATTGGCAAAAAACCCCTTCGAAACAAAGGTTAGTACTGCTTTTAGACCTGATAAAGCCATCCTGATTTCTAATGATGGTTACAATGATTACATAAATATATTAGGTGAAAAAGCGGGTTTGACCATCGATACTTATTCAGATTTATGCTCGGCTTTGAGAAACAGAATTGATTATTTTGATAAAAAAGGCTGTAAACTTTGTGATCACGGATTAGACCAAGTGTATTTCGAAAACTTCACCGAAAACGAAATCAATACCATCTTCAAAAAGAAAAGAGAAAACGGAACTTTAAGCAATGAAGAAGCATTGAAATTCCAAAGTGCCATTTTGTTGTTTTTATTCGAAACCTATCACGAATTTGGATGGGTTCAGCAACTTCACTTGGGTGCATTGAGAAATAATAATGCCCGTATGCATAGAATTTTAGGACCAGATACAGGTTGGGATTCTATTAGCGATTATCCACAAGCACAGAAATTATCTGCTTTTTTAAACGCATTAGACAGTAAAGATAAATTGGCGAAAACAATTATTTACAATCTAAATCCAGCCGATAATGAGGTTATGGCAACTATGATTGGAAATTTCAACGATGGAAGCGTAAAAGGAAAAGTACAGTTTGGTTCTGGTTGGTGGTTTTTAGATCAAAAAGATGGAATGACCAAACAATTGAATGCCCTTTCTAATATGGGATTGATTAGCTGTTTCATCGGAATGTTGACTGATTCAAGAAGTTTCTTGTCGTTCCCAAGGCACGAATATTTCAGACGTATTCTTTGTAATCTATTGGGAGACGAAATCAAAAGAGGCGAATTGCCAAATGATATGGAATGGATAGGCAAAATGGTTTCGGATATTAGTTATAATAATGCAAAGGAATATTTCAATATATAAAAAAATGAAAAAATTAAATAGAATTAATACAGGATTAGAGAAATTAAACCCAATAAAAGTGGTTCAGTTTGGAGAAGGAAATTTTTTAAGAGCTTTCGTTGATTACGCATTTCAAAGACTAAATAAAAAAGTTGATTTCAATGCCGGAGTTGCAATTGTTCAGCCATTGAAAAAGGGTATGATAAACATGATTAACGACCAAGATGGTTTGTACACTTTGTTTATGAATGGAATCAAAAAAGGGGAAAAAATACAAGATATTGAGTTAATTACCAATATTGTAAAAGCTATAAATCCATATACTGATTTTGCTGATTATTTAGCATTAGCCAAAGAGTCAGAACTTCAATTTATTGTTTCAAATACTACTGAAGCGGGTATTGAATTTATCGAAAGTGACACTCCAGATATGCAACCACCGGTATCATTTCCTGCAAAGTTGACTGTTTTATTATATGAAAGATTCAAATATTTCGACGGAGAGGCTTCTAAAGGTTTGACTATCATTCCTTGCGAATTGATTGATTATAACTCAGAAACTTTAAAGAAATATATTTTGCAATATTGCGATCTTTGGGAATTAGGATCCGATTTTAAAACTTGGTTATCAGACGCTTGTACCTATCACAGTACTTTGGTAGACCGAATTGTTCCTGGATATCCAAGAGCTGAAATTGAAGAATACAATAACAAATTAGATTATCAAGACAATCTAATTGTAGCTGCTGAACCATTCTTCCTTTGGGCAATTGAAGGCGGTGATGCTTTAAAACAAAAGTTGCCTTTTCATAAAACAAATCTGAATGTGAAAATTGTTGACGATATTCGACCTTTTAAAATGATAAAAGTTCGTATTCTAAACGGCGCACATACAGCAATGGTTCCTTTTTCACTTTTGTACGGTAACAAATTAGTAATGGAAACCGTTAACGAAAGTTTTACTGGAAAATTTGTAAACAGCGTTATTAATGAAATTAGTACTACGCTTGATATGGACAAAATGGAAATCCTTGCCTATACTGAAGAGGTAATGGATCGATTTAAAAATCCATTTATCAAACATGCATTGGCTGATATTGCTTTAAATTCTATCTCAAAATTCAAAGTAAGAGTTTTGCCTAGTTTATTGCAATATTATAATGCGAATAAAAAATTGCCAACTAATTTAACTTTTTCATTAGCTTGTCTAATCCAATTCTACAAAGGAACTTGGAATAACGAAGAATTACCTGTAAAAGATTCTCCAGAGGTAGTTGAAGCATTTAAAAATGCTTGGCAACTAGGAACTTTAGATTTGGTTGTTGCTAAAGTTTTATCAAATACTGAATTCTGGGGTGAAGATTTAACAAATGTTAAAGGTTTATCAGAAGTGTTAATAGTAGCTTTAAGGGAAATTGAAGCTAATGGAATCGAAAATGGTTTTGTCAATTACAGCAAACAATTTTAATCAAAGGATATACATTATAAAAATTATAATTATGCAAAAGAAATTAATAAAAGTAAATCCAACAGATAATGTAGCGGTAGCATTAGTGAATCTTGTTGCTGGTGAGAAAATCAGTTTTGAAGGAGAAGCAATTACAATCGAGACAGATGTAAAAATGAAGCATAAAATTGCGATGAATACTTTAGAAGTAGGTGATCGAATTATTATGTATGGTGTCTTGGTTGGAAAGGCTAGTGCTCGAATTGAAAAAGGAGGACTACTCTCTACATTAAATGTCAAACACGAAAGTGACAAAGTAACCGGAAAAACTGAAACTATTGGTTGGATTGTTCCTAACGTTGATAAATGGAAAGACAGAACTTTTCAAGGATATCATAGAGAAGATGGACAGGTGGGAACTGAAAATGTTTGGTTGTTTTTCCCATTGGTTTTTTGTGAAAACAGAAATATCGAAATCTTGAAAGATATCTTCGAAAAAGAACTGATGAAGCCCAAAGAAAACGATTATCAATTGTTGTTGCGTTCTTTGGTAAGTTCTGAAAGTGGAGTCGCTGGTAATAAGGTAAAATCAAATGACGGCGATTTATTCAAAAATATTGAAGTAAAATTTATCACGCACCAAGGTGGCTGTGGCGGAATTCGTCAAGATTCGCATAGTTTGGCTAAATTATTGGCGGGTTATGTCAACAATCCAAATGTGGCGGGAGCAACTGTTTTGAGTTTGGGTTGCCAAAATTTGCAAATTGAAATATTTAAAGATGCATTAAAAGAAATAAATCCAACAAGCACAAAACCGGTTTTGATTTACGATCAACAATCCATAGGAACCATTGAAGCAATGTTGAGTAGCGTGGTGAAAGACTCGTTTGAAGCCATCAAAAAAGCAAATCAATTAGAAAGAACTCCGGCGCCATTGTCTAAATTAACAATAGGTTTGGAATGCGGTGGTTCAGATGGATTTTCTGGAATTTCGGCAAACCCAACATTGGGCGTAACATCGGATTTGCTTACCGCTTTGGGAGGAACCACCATTCTTTCGGAATTTCCGGAATTGTGCGGTGTAGAACAAGAACTGGTAAACCGTTGCAATGAAGATGAAGATGGAAAACGCTTTTTGGAATTAATGAAATGGTACGAAAAAACAGTAGTGGATGCAGGATCTGGTTTTGATATGAATCCATCACCAGGAAATATCAAAGATGGATTAATTACAGATGCGATGAAATCTGCTGGAGCAGCCAAAAAAGGAGGAACTTCGCCAATTGTGGGAGTTTCAGATTATGGAGAATACATTTCGAAACCAGGTTTAAATTTATTGTGTACACCAGGAAATGATGTAGAATGTACTACAGCAATGGTGGGTTCAGGAGCCAATATGGTATTGTTTACAACAGGTTTAGGAACTCCAACCGGAAATCCAATTGCACCAGTTATCAAAGTTTCATCTAATTCTGAATTGGCCAGAAAAATGTCGGATATCATCGATATTGACACGGGCGGAATTATTACAGGCGAAAAATCAATAGATGAAATGGCTGATGAAATGTTGGAATTTATCATCAATGTAGCCAGTGGAACCATAAAAACAAAAGCGGCGATTCTAAACCAGAACGATTTTATTCCTTGGAAAAGAGGCGTTTCTTTATAAGTTTATTGTTTAGTTTTAAAAAAAAAGGTGGGAGAAATTTATTCTTCCACCTTTTTGTTTTATAGTATTTCTTTATTACTATTCCAATCTAAATTATGAAAAAACATCCAATTGAGTTCAGTATTTGTCGGTTCAATTTCGAACAAAAAAAAGGATACCCATTACTGAATATCCTCTTTTAACATTATAAAATTACTCTATTACTGTACTATTACTTTTACTGATTTTTCACCATCTGCTGATTTTGCATTCACAATATAAACACCACTATTGATGTCTAAACTAGTATCTGCATCAGCTTGTGCTGATTTAACCAATGAACCAAGAACGTTGTAAACATTCACTTTTGTTCTTGATTTTATGTTTGACAAGAAGATTTTGTTGTTTTTTGCATAAACAGTTATATCTAATTCTTTTTGAAAATTTTGAGTTGTAAGTGCTGGAGTTGTAACATTAGCACCAGTTACTTCAATTTTATATAGATTACTTGAGGTAGTATCACCATAGATATAAATTTTTCCAACAGCTGCTTGAACTGCAGAAATATTTGCTGTAAAAATAACTAAATCTACTGGAGTTGTGCCACCAATCGAAGTACCTGAACCAAGAAGTTCAGAACCATTAGTACACATAACTTTACGAGCTGCACCATTAGAACCTGTTTTGAACCATACTTTTACTGTACAAGCGCCATCAACTGTAAAATAAACATAACGTTGTGTTGGCAATAAATTTCCAGCAGTTCCTCCGCCACCACCGTTCAATTGAAAACGATTTACCGCTGTAAAACCGTCAGTAAATGTTGCGCCACTTGCAGTAACAGCAGCAAAATTTGTATTCGTAGCAATTGGAAACAAACCTAACTGATCTTTTACAATTTCATTAGAACCAATACCGGCAGATATAGGCCAAGTAACAGTATCATTACCAAAATCCCAAACTTTTGTTTGTGCATTAACAAATAATGCCATAAACAGCATAGGAAGAATTAAAAGAAGTAATTTTTTTTTCATAATAAAAGTTTTAAGTTGTTTAATAATTTGTAATCGATTGCATAAAAGTAGTATTTTTTTTTAAAATAAAAAATAATTTATGTTTTTTTTTAATATTCCTGAATTAATCTTCTGTTTAATAAACTATTGCTGATTAAAACAGAATATAACGTTCGCTTTCCTCTTCATTAAAAAAGAGCAATCATGGCATTTAAAACTTACTTACTTTCTACCGATATTTTTTGGCTTCAAAATCTCCCCTTTCAAAACAAAATAGGATAAAAAAAAGCCCTAATAAAAAATATTAGGGCTTTCATATTGAACAAGGTTTGATTAATATGTCATTAGTTTAACTGTTTTTTGTCCATCAGTAGCTTTCACAACTACGATCCAAATGCCTGCATTTAAATTGAAATTGGCATCCGAATTGGTTTCGAATGATTTAACCAATGAACCATTTAAACCATAAACAAAAACTTTAGTATTTGATTTTACATTAGAAACCACAATGTTGTTTTTGTAAGCATAAACATTTACAGAAGAATTAGCTTGGTGATTTTTGATTTTAAGTGATGTATCATTGGCTTTTAATTGAGGAATTGGATCCCAATTATCGGTTCCTTTTGTAAAATTAAAAGTGGTGATAGCTGTTCCGTCAGTTAATGTTGGTGTAGATAACAATGTTGCCCAGGTAGCACGACTTGCTGCGTTATTTACTCCTGAATTTTCGATAGTTCCGTATTCGTACATTTTAGGAGATTCTCCACTTAATGAATTATTCCATCCAAGAGGCATAATTAAAGATTGGCCCACAAATCCTGGATAATTGGAGGTTTCGATTGTGGTGTTGTAAAAAACAACTTCGCTTGTGTTTGCAGCCCAAGGACGACCAAAGTGACCTGGTTTAGAGCGATAAATAGAAGCCGTTTCAGTACCAGGAATAGCTGTGGTCACTTTACATTCGTACATTAAATAACCTCTTCCTGTAGATTGTTGTGCAGCAGTTATATAAGAGGCATCGCTACTAGCGTCACTAGTATTCATAGCCAAATCTGTTTGGTAAAACACGGCGTCCATTCCGCCAAAAATATAATCGGTACCTCCCATCATTACTCCTTTGTACACCACTACTCTAGAAGTTGTACCTCCAAAGAAAGAATCTTGACGACCAACCACACGACATTTATTCAAGACTACTTTGTCGATTGCGTTTTTGACAGCAAATGCTGCAGCTCTTTCTACAAAAGCTTTATCTTGAACAGCAGTGCTTCCAAAAGTTGTTGGACGCAATCCTTTGTTACCAACAATCATCTCGACTACATCCTGAGATTCTTTCAAAGAAATGTATTGATTATAGGAGTTTTCGATAATAATATCTTCGGCAACAAATCCGTTTGCACTAACTAGCAAAGTTGCATTCCAATAAGAATTATTGGTGGTTCCACTAACGTTAGTATAAGGTTGAGAACCGTTTTCTTTATTAATTCGCAAAACATTTGCATCCCATTTTTGGTTGTTTTTCATGCTGTAGTAGTTATACCCTATTCCATAATAAGAAGTGATTCTTACTGCATCAGCATCAATATCCACTCCTTTGTTCAACAAGTTAATGTTTGGCGTTGCTGCTGCATTTTTCAAAGTAATATTGGGTTGAGTAATGTCTATCATTTCTTCATAATTACCTGGATCGATCATTATGGTTACTCTTTGCGTTGTAGTTCTCGTCATAAAACCAACAGCAGAAAGAGCTGCATTTATTGTTTGATAATTTTTACCAGCTCCTACTGTTAATGTTGACGAATAAGTAGTACTGCCACCTCCTACCTGAATATTAGTAAAATAAGTAGTTAAAGCTGTTCCACCTAAAGTAATTGTAACATAACCCGGAGTAGCTTCGGTCCCTGTGTAAGTATATTCTACATTTTCAAAGATAGAAGTACTATTACTAGCTGTTGTAATTGCAACACCACCTTCTATAGAGAAATTAGCAGCGTAGTAATAGGTAATCAACACCTTATCACCAATGTTTTTTACAGGAATTTTAATAGTTGCACCACTTTTGGCTGTCAAATCACCGTTGCCAATACGATTAGAAACCGTCCCCGTAACCAACATCCCTTTGTGTCCTGCAGATGTAGTTGTTGATACTGTTCTATCGTCGAAAGACCAAACCGTTACTGATTTAAAATCAATTGTTTTAGATAAAGCTGCTCCAGTGATTTTTAGATTAGAAACTATTCCGCAATCCACAGGATAATTATCTAGTCCAGAGTAAGCAACGCTATAAGTTCCATTACGCAAAGTTATTCCTGTAATTGAATTGAAAGGATAAACATAACCGCTTTCATTAAGGTTAGTGAAAGTCAATTTCAGGTTACTCAATTGTGTAGTGTCTAATCCAGGTGCGATTATTGTAACTGGATAAACGGGTTTTGACGTAAAAGCAACATCGGAAGCAGTTGTACCTGTAATCGTTATTGTATTGGCCAATATTTCATAATCATTCACGCTTTGTGCAGAAATAGTGTATGATGTATTCGCCTCTAATTCCACTGTGTAAGTAGAATTCGCAGTATTTATTACTGGTTTAGGAATAAAAATTTTATTTGCTAATGGGTCTGGAGTATATATCAAACTTACTTTTGAAATATTGGTGCCTAATCCTGTAATTGAACCGCTTACAGTGAATAAATCAACTTTCACAACTGCAATGCTATAGCTTGTAGTTGCATCAGTAACCGCCAAAGAAGTACCATTACTAATAATATATCCATTGGCATTAATCATACTCATATTGTAAGTAAATCCTGCAGGAATCGTAACATTATAAGTTCCTGATACCACAGGTGCAATCCAAGATTTTCCAGCTGGATTGGTAAATACTACTGAATATCCAGAAATTCCAGGGGCAGCAGTTTCGTCAACAGTACCGTTGATCGTTGTATAAGTAGCTTGTTTTCTATAAATTCTGTAATAATTTCCTTTTCCTACCAAAGAAGATATTTTGAAATCACCTGCTTGTTTTGCCTGAAATTTGACAATCGAAACAGCAGTTCCAGATTGTACTACTGGTAATGTTTCTGTCTGTGAAGTACCAGTTGTAGTGTTAACAACTGTTATCGAATTACCCGCAGATTCTGTACTAGCAACGAGGGTTACTTCATCGTCAACATTCAATGTTAATGTAAAAAACCTTGTTGTAGCACTAGCAGCACCATTACAATAATATCTTGCCGTATAATTGATATCGGTTGTACCAATACTGCTCGAGGCATAACGAGTAATAGCCGTATTTGTAGTGTACAACCTATCAGAACCACCCGTTTTAAGAGTCAAAACTCCTGAAGTAAGTGTTAGCACCGTCGATGATGGTAAATTAGTACCGGTTGTGCCAGCGGTGATTCCTGGATACCAGGCATTAATATCGGCCACTGTTAATTTATTATTATACAAATTTGCATCTAATTGTTGCCCTCCAAAATCCCAAACATCGATTTTTTGGGCTTGTGTAAACGATATGGATAGCAACAAAGTAAAAATTAGTAATTGTAATTTTTTTTTCATAATTGGTTTGATTTATTTGTTTATATGGTAAATAGAAATTAAAAAAGGGAATACAAAACACTTGTTACTGCATTCCCTCTATCTTAGAATTAAATTTAGAATGATTTAATTATTTTAATAAAAATCTAAAAAAAATCATTTGAAGAATTAGGTTTATTTCTAGTAACCGTAATCGTTTACTAACTTCCCGTTACTGGATTCAATAAATACTTGCCATATTGGCCAAAATTGTTTAGCGTCAGGATTTACACCCGCTTTGTAAAGTGAATTTGATTTAGTTACAGCAGTTGCTCCTGTCCAAGCCCAACTAACAGGAGTGTATCCTGCTCCCGGATCGGTAGTTTCGCCGCGATTTAAACCATAAATAATTAGAGAAACATTATCTGTATTGTATTTGAAATACAAAGTAGAAGGTACAGTTGCATATTCATCAGTTCTTGACTGTAATCGTGACATTTTATCTTTGGCAATATCTAAGTTTGCTTTTAACAAATTCCAACGAATAAGTGCTTGTTTACGTTCCATTTCACCAGTAAATTCAAACTTATGTTCTTCGACAATGGCTTTGAACATATCTTGTTTAGAAGTTAAAGCATTAACATAAGCATCCACTTTTACAGGATGTTGTGCTAAAGGAAATGCTCTTTTTCGAATTTCTTTTAAATAAGGAACAGCAGCAGTAGCACCTTCGATTTCGTTCGCTGTTTCAGCAGCCATCATAAGTATTTCAGCATATCGCATGTACATTTTATTTATACCATCATCATTTGTAGAGGTAACCATTCGTTTCATCCATTCGTAACGATATTTTCCAAAATACCAAGTATCCAATTTATCTTTATTTATCACTTGTTTGGCAATTCCAGATACAGCAGCTCCGTACAAATAAGGAACACAAGTTACATCTCTACGGCTATCATACTGATCATAATCATAAAAAACGAAAGGTAATGGACCTGCAACTCCACCTCTATTACTTCCATTGGAATGAAACTGATCGTTAGTAGTGTGTCGAACTGCAAAGGTAAAAAGCATTCTTCCACGACCATCAGAAAAAGGCAGCTCCCAAAGTGATTCTCCACCAGCATTTATGTCCTCTTGATTGTATTTTTTCCATAATGTTTCAAATGAAGATTCTAATCGTGCAGTTCCACTTGTAATGACTTCTCGGCAATCTACAAGTGCTAACTTATACATTTTATCGACTGAAAGTTCTGGGTCGGTACTTCTTCTAACTCCATCAGGATATTGTTGGTATCCACTGGCAGCCAATGCTAAACGAGCACGAAGTCCTTTTACAAAGGCTTTGTTAATTCTTTCTACAGTAGCGGTAGCAGAGCTTCCTTTTGGCCAAGCCACCAAAGTTGCCGCTTCCTCTAAATCTTTTATAAGTTGTTTGTATATTTCATCGCGACTTGTTTTTGGCAAATAGATAGTTGCTGTAGTAATTGGTTCAAAACGCATAGGTACATCGCCCCAAGACTTTATTAAATCGGCATAGTATATAGCTCTTAAGGTAAGTGCTTCTCCTAATAACTGCCCAAGTTCCGTTCCTGGTTTTGGGTTACCAAAATTGCGTAATCCTTGAACACAAATATTTGCTCGTTCGATACCTGAATACATCATTGCCCAAACATTATTGGCGGTATTCATTTCGGTATTATTTGCCGTGGCACTATAGGTACAAAGTTGTGATTTGTTGTCATCCGTTTGCGATGCATTGAACCATTCTGTATCCGTATTTAAACCATAATAGGTTAAAAAACGACCTCTATATGAGTTGGTTTCTGCAAAAGGGATTTTTATCCCATCAACAGCGCCAGCAGCTAAAGCTGGAGTTGAGAATATAACAGACTCATCTAAGGATGATTTTGTAGGTGCCTCTAAATAAGTATCTAGAGAATCTTGACACGATGTAAAGAAACCAGATAAAATTAATCCTGAAATTATTATTATTTTTTTCATATTAAAATAAGTTATTCAATTAAAAAGAAAGATTTAAACCAAATACAATTTGTCTGCTACGCGGGTATGCCGAGTAATCTACCCCTGGTGTATAAGGAGTGGCTCTTCTTGTAGAAACCTCTGGATCTGGACCCGAATAGTTGGTTGCTGTAAACACATTACTCATGGTTTGATACAATCTTAGTTTAGATATCCCTAATTTTGAAACCAAAGCATCAGGAGCAGTATATCCTATTGTAAAGGTATTAAGTCTAAAGAAAGAAGCATCTTCAACTGCCCAATCAGAAAAAACAAAGCGATCCATTTTAGGCGACCACATTGTAGTAGTAGCATTTAGCGCTGTTAATGCTGTAGGATCGGTTACTAACAAACCTGTAGTTGGATCAAGATTTGTCCATCTTTGTCCATCAGCCATTTCGGAAGTTAGGTTTCTATATTGACCGTTTGGTGAAGTTGCAGTAGTTGTAAATTCTACTTTGTTTGCATTATAAGCATCATTGCCATAACTCCAGTTAAAAGCAGCCATAAAATCAAATTGATGCACATTAGCATTTATGACAAAACCTCCTGTGTGTTTTGGATTTGCATTTCCAATAAAGGTAATGTCATTTGCATTTATTGTCCCAGGTACTTCTCCCGGTAAATCAACAAGGTTTTTTAATTTCATTGAACCCGGTACAACTGACCCAACAACATTGGAGTTATTTGCAACACCTGTTTTTAAAGTATAAACTCCTCCAGAAAAATTAAAATCGGAAACTTCGTATCTTCCATCATTGATGTAACCTCTCATCAATCCAAGAGGCTGACCAACATTTACTGCAAAGTCATTTCCTATCGAAGTAGATGCCCAACCACTTGAATATCCAAAGTCATTCATGATTCCAAGGCTATTGATATTATTTTCATTGAAGCCTATGTTGAAATTAAAACTTAATCCATAATCATCCTTTTCAATTGCAACTACATTTAAACTTAGCTCAAGACCTTTATTTTGATTTTCTCCCATATTTCTATATTGAAAATCATAGCCCGTTCCTGATACAGGAAAATTAATTAAAAGATCTTTAGTAATGTTGTTGTAAACATCTACAGTACCACTGATGCGATTGTTAAAGAAACCAAAGTCAATTCCAAGATCCTGTGTAACTGTAGTTTCCCATTTTAAATCAGGATTTGGCATTGTCTTAGATGCTGCCCAGAAGTTGGTTACATTATTTATCCAAGCAGAAGCAGAGGATTGAAATGTTCGAATCGTTTGTCCAACTGGAATGTTATTATTTCCTGCTTCACCATAACTGAATCTCATTTTAAGTAAATTCACCCAAGAAACGTCCTTTAAAAAACTTTCTTCATTAATTTTCCAAGCAACTGCCGCTGAAGGGAAATATCCCCAACGATTGTCTCCTAAAAATTTACTGGAACCATCTGCACGGAAAGTAGCAGTAAAGAGATAGCGGCTTTTAAAATCATAGTTTAGACGTCCAAAAAAAGAAAGTAATTTATCATCAGGACTGTAATAATTGTCAACTGATTGAGGAATACCCTGAGTGGTCAAATTGATTGCGTCATCAAAAGTGAAAGATTTAGGATACCCTTGAATTGTACTTGTTACTTTATTA
Source organism: Flavobacterium franklandianum (assembly GCF_007097365.1). Lineage (GTDB taxonomy): Bacteria > Bacteroidota > Bacteroidia > Flavobacteriales > Flavobacteriaceae > Flavobacterium > Flavobacterium franklandianum. The sequence continues at coordinate 188,921 of NZ_VJZR01000003.1, read as the reverse complement.
TTCTGATAATCTATCATTTCTTCTCCTAAAAGAAGCTTTAAGCTATGATTCTTACCCAATAAATCTTTAAAATCATAATTAAGGGTATTGGCATTCCGAAAACGTTTGTTTTTTTCATCACTCATAATCAACGATGGCTTTCCTTGATTTGTTGCGGCAGGAACATTATTTACATAATACGTAGAACGACCATAGAAACGATAATCTAAATTATTAAAAACATCTAATCCAAAGTCAGATTTAAACTGAAGATTATTGATGATTTTCCAAGAAAAACTGCTTAACATATTAAAATTATTTCTAATTTGTTTGCGGCCATTATCTGCTATTGCAACAAACGGATTCACTAGATAACTTGATATTGCTTCGTCTGTATCATCAGTAGTTAAACCTGGCAAATCAATAGGTGAATATCCCACCACATGCTTAAGTCGTGAATCTGCTGATGAAACCTCCTTTTGTTCATTAGCACCTGAACCACCTATAACAGTATTAGAGTAACGCATCGTAAATGAAAGATCTACTTTTTCACTTGCTTTATTTTTTAAATTTAATGACAAGTTATTTCTTCTAAAATCCGAGCCAACCATAATAGCTGATTCGTCATAAAGCGCATAATTAAAGTTATAATTAATTTTATCTGAACCACCACGAATTCCTAAATCATGACTTTGAACTTTACCAGTACGACCATAAATCTCTTTTTGCCAATCTGTTCCTTCTACACCAGCATAACTCTGCCAAGCCCCAAAGTATTTGTCGTAATCTTTTGCTGACCCCTTTGGCGAACTTGATAACATAGCATATTCATATTGCCATTTTGCAAAATCTTCTGGATTAAGTACGTCGAAATAATTTGCAATCGTTTTTGCACCATAAAATACATTATAATTTACAGACATCTTACCATTTTTACTACCACTTTTAGTAGTAATAATTATAACCCCATACGCTCCTCTAGAACCATAAATTGCAGTAGATGATGCATCCTTCAATATTGTAATGTTTTCAACATCCGAAGGAGAGATGTCACTCATACTATTTACAGGAAAACCATCAACTATAATTAATGGCGAACTATCTTGAGACAAAGAACCACCACCTCTAATTCTAATTTTTACTTCAGAATCAGGAGAACCCTCGGAAGAAGTTACTTGCACACCAGCAATACGCCCTGTCAAAGTTTCAGCTACGTTTGACATTGGTACTTTTTTCAAATCGGCACCAGAAACCGAAGCAACAGAGCCAGTTAAGTCAGATTTTCGAGATGTCCCGTATCCAATAACTACAACTTCATCTAATTTTGAAGCTGCATTTTTTAAGACCACATTCAAAGTTGTCTTTTGCCCAACACTTTGTGTTAACGTTTCAAATCCAATAGATGAAAAAACAATTTCGCTTTTTGAACTAGCAACACGTAATGTGAATTTTCCATCAATATCAGAACTAGTAGAATTTTTTGTGCCTTTTTCAACAACATTCACACCAGGAATTGATAGCCCTAAATCATCTTTTACCAAACCACTAATGGTTGTAGTTTTATTTTGCGCTTTTATTTCTATAGTAGCAAATAAGCTCAGCAGAAGCATAATCACAAAACTTGTTTTTTTGCCCTTTTTAAATACTAGTTTAACAATCATTTGATTATGTTTTATTGGTTATTATTTTGATTTTTAATGGTTATTTAAGAAATTGGATTTAATTCATTTTCGTCTTTATTTTTTCTTAATGATAAACTAATTTTATTTTGTGTCTATACTCGAGAAGAAAACTTGATTTTAACATTTAATTACTAATTTGAAAACAAATTCTTTATTCCTATTTTCTTTCATTATGATTTTTTATAAAAACACTTAATTATAAAATTATCAAACTGTATTTAAATAATTGTAATCGATTGCACAAACTTAAAAATTAATTTTGAGAAAAAAAAATTTAATTTCCGAAAAAAAACGGGATGTGAAAAAAAAGATTGATTATTTGAGTATTGCGCAATAATAATGGTAAAAAAAATGGTATTTATATTCATTGTAAATTAAAACCTTTAAAAATCACCTTTTAAAATAGAACCTGAAACTAATTATATTGTAGAAGAAAATTTATTTAAAAAAAACCCTAAAATCAAGTAATCGTTGATAAATAAAAAGCCAATCCCATTGATATCCATAAAAACGCAAAACTTAATTCAAGACAAACGACTAGATAAATTGTTTAAATTTTGAAGGATTAAATTTAAAAAAGGAATAAATCTCAAGAAAGGAGTAACACATTCAGTTACAGTAAGGAAAAGAAAGATGGAACAGTGACAAACATTCTCTTAAAAAAGGTGTTTTCAAACTATTAAACAAAAACAATATTAACGCAAATTAGAATTTCTTGATGATGATTTTCTAATGTGCAATTCTGGTTTTAATATCACTTTTTTTTCTATTTTTAAATTTTCGTTATTATTTATTTGTTCTAAAAATACTTTGGCAGCCATTTTGCCCATTTCCAAAGGAGATTGGTCAACAGATGAAATCGAAAGCTCCATAAACTTAGTAAAAGGTTCGTTACCAAAACCAAAAACACAAAATTCTTCTGGAATCGTGATGCCTTTTTCCTTTAGGACTTGAATAGCTCCTAAAGCAGCAAAATCACTGGTAGAGAATAAGGCATCTGGAGGATTTTCTAAGCTCAATAATTTTTCAATGGCTAGTCTTCCTGCATCAACATTACTCTTTATCTGGAAAACATAATTTGAATCAAATAGAATTCCATTATCTTCTAAAGCTTTTTTATATCCCTTAGTTCTATTTTGGAAAATTTCTAATGATTGATCTCCTGTAAAATGTGCAATACGATTACAACCCTCGTCAATGAGTTGCTTTGTGGCTAAATATCCTCCTTCAAAGTCATCGATAGTAACTGAGCTAACTCCATCAATATGTTTCTTTCTATCAAAAAATATCAAAGGCACATTTTTATCTACAACTCGTTTCATAATATCATTATTTTCATTAATCACGTTAGAAATAGACATTAAAATCCCATCGACCTGAGCGTTCAACAGTGTATTGATGTTGTCTGATTCAATTTTTGCATCTTCGTGTGTTTGACAAATAATAATATGATAGCCAACTGAATATAATTCCTCTTCAATACCACGAATGATAGAAGCGAAAAAATTACTGTCGATTCTCGGAACAATTACACCTACATTGTTGCTTTTCCCACTACGAAGAGCCAACGCTAGCCTGTTTTGTTTGTAATTCATTTTGGCTGCCGTTTCCAAAACAAGTTTTCGAGTACTTTCACTAATTTTTGGATTATTATTTAGCGCTCTTGAAACCGAGGCGGCTGTAATATCAAGTTCTTTTGCAATGTCGTAAATTGTGGTCCTACGGGTCATATCGGGAAAATATAGAATTTTTTTTTGTAAATATATATTAAAAAAATCAGAATTACTAAATCAAAATGTTATCGATTGCACAAAACATATTGTTTATACAAAGTATTCCTAAAAGCAACTTAAAATATTTAATTATCCGTTTTATTACTTTTAATTACACTTAATGCTTTTTTAGGTATATTTTTTGTTTATTTAAAACTTATTCGTATGTTTGCGTAATCGATTACATATACTGAAACCAAAATAAAAATAAAAAATAATGAAACATTTCAAAATATTTTCTTTCACTAACAAAACCAATGTAATCATTAGATTAGCACTTGCAATGGTTTTATTTATTTCAACAGCAGCAAAATCCCAAGAAATTCAAGACACAAAAGACGTTTGGAATAAAATGGAATCTATAATCAAAAATGTAAAACCAGTTACTTTCCGAAATAAAACCTATAACATTTTACAATATGGGGCAAAATCAAACGGTACTTTCAACAATACTGAAGCTATAAAAAAAGCAATTAAAGTTTGCTCCAAAAATGGAGGAGGAATTGTCCTTATCCCAAAAGGAAAATTTTTGTCGGGTGCAATTCACTTAGAAAACAATGTGAATTTGCATTTACAAGAAGGTGCAGAAATATTTTTTAGCACCAACCCAAAAGATTACCCCTTAGTTCATACCACTTTTGAAGGAACAGAATGCATGAATTATTCGCCACTTATTTATGCGTATCAAAAAACAAATGTTGCTATTACTGGAAAAGGAACAATCAATGGTCAAGCCAATAATGATAATTGGTGGTCTTGGTGCGGAAAAGATACTTATGGGTGGAAAGACGGAATGCCAAAACAACAAAAAGACATTGAAAACTTAATGAATATGGCTGAAAATGGAATTGAAGTTCCTGAAAGAATTTTTGGTGAAAATCATTATTTGAGACCCAATTTTGTTGAGTTTTTTGAATGTACAAACGTATTAGTTAAAGATATAAAAATAATTAATGCGCCTTTTTGGATTCTTCATCCAATGAAAGCTACAAATGTCACCATAGATGGTGTCGCCATAAACAGCCACGGCCCAAACAATGATGGTTGTGATCCAGAATATTCAAAAAATGTAATCATAAAGAATTGCTCTTTCAATACTGGCGATGATTGTATTGCAATAAAAGCAGGTAGAGATGCTGATGGAAGAAGAGTAGGAATAAAAAGTGAAAATATAATTGTTCAAAATTGCAAAATGTATGATGGTCACGGCGGAGTAACTATTGGTAGTGAAATGTCTGCAGGCGTTAGTAATGTTTATGTAGAAAATTGTATAATGAGCAGTCCAAACCTTGATGTTGCCATTCGACTGAAAACGAACTCCAAAAGAGGCGGATTAATCGAAAATTTTTATGTGAGAAATATTGAAATAGGAGAAGTAAAAGAAGCAGTTTTAAAAGTAGATATGTTTTACAATGTTCATGGCAATCAAGAGGGAAAATTCATTCCCCGTATTGAAAATATCAGTCTTGAAAATGTAAAAGTAAAATATGGCGGAAAATTTAGCATTTTAGCTACTGGTTATAAAGGGTCTCCTATTAAAAATATTACCTTTAAGAATGTAATTATTGAAAAAGTAGATACTCCGTTTTCAATCGAAAATGTTGAAAATCTTAAATTGATAAATACTTACATTAATGGTAAAATTATTGAAAATTACGAAAATTAATATTGCGATAAATAGAACTTCTGAAATTGTAATTATAAATTATTTTTTGAATTGAGGATAACTAAAACTTTCAAAATCGTCAATAAAGTATAGTAATGGAAACAAAATTGGATTTAATTAATTGCTTTAAATTAGCCGAATCAAGAGTTTACAATTTTACAAGCTCCCCTTTTTAAATTTTGGTAGAACGTTTAATTCTTCAAACTTGACAATGAAAAAAATTGCAATACTTCTGTTTTTTTTATCCAAATTTGTTTTTGCGCAAGTTCACTACCCTATTGATACAACTTACACCATAAAAAGTGTTTATAAAAAGCTGAAAAAAGAATACCCAAACGTAAGCGTCGCACAGCCCAAAAAATATGAAAACGTAAAAGAGCAAAAAGAAATTGTTTATCTAAAAATAAACAACCGAAAACTACATCTTGATGCGTATTTCAATAAAACCAAGAAACAAAATCCCGCTCTAGTTATCCTACACGGTGGCGGTTGGAAATCCGGAAACAAATCCCAAATGGAAACCTTTGCCATTGAAATGGCCTCTAAAGGATATTCTTGTTTCAATATTGAATTCCGATTATCACCAGAAGCAATATATCCAGCAGCAATTTTTGATGTAAAAAAAGCAATTATCTATATTAAAAAAAATGCCCGAAAATTCAATGCAGATACTACTAAAATTGCCATATTAGGCTGTTCATCTGGTGGACAAATGGCCTCTTTGATAGGGACTACAAATGGAAACAGAAACTTTGAAGACAACAATAAAAGTTCTATAAATTCCTCAAACGTGCAAGCAATCATCAATATCGATGGTATTTTAGCATTCAAACATCCTGAATCCATCGAAGGAAAAGTAGCTGGTCTTTGGTTAGGAGGAAATTATGAAGAAAAAGCAACAGTTTGGCAACAAGCTTCTCCTTTAAATCATACAGACAAAAAAACACCTCCTACCCTATTTATAAATAGCAGTATTCCCAGATTTCACGCTGGAAGAGACGATATGATTCTAATTCTAGACAAATATGGAATATACAATGAAGTCCAAACTATTCAAAATTCACCTCACTCCTTTTGGTTTTTAAATCCTTGGTTTGATGAAACTATAAATTATACCGCTCAATTTCTTGAAAAAGTATTTAAATAATTGTAAAATGAAAATATTAAAAATTACCACAGCATTAATCGTATTGAGTTTAACATCTTGTCAAGCCCAAAATAATAAAACCACGAGTAAAAACCCAAAAATTTATGCCGAAATATCTGTGAAAGAAGGTGGCAAATGGGAAGGTCGCAAATACATTGGTGGTACTTTTAAAAATGTTCAAAGCTTAAAATTGGCTCCAGAACATACCGATCATTCTTTCGATATTAGATACGAAGGTCCTGGTTGGGAAAGCAATAAAATAGGCTATCGTTTGTATCTCGATTGGAGAAATGCCATTGATATTTTCGGAAAAAAAACCGAAGCAATAGTATTGCCACAAGTAGGACTTGATGGTTTTGATTCCTACCACGAAATGAGTGATTGGGGATCTGATATTCTAAAAGCTGGAAAAGGAATCGGGATTGGCTCCATCGATCGCTACTTAAACAAAGAAAGATTACACTTTTATGCTGTAGATTCTACCATTGCCAAGGTTCAAAATAAAAGTAATGAATCAATTGTGAAAATCAATTATTACGGTTGGAAAACAGCGGATGATAAAATTGATTTTACATCTGAACTTAGCATTAAGCCAGACCAAATTTATACAAAACACACTTTTCAAGCTTCTAAAGAAATCAAAGGGATTTGCACTGGAATTGTAAAACAAAAAAATACTGAATTCCTAAAAAAAGAAAGTGCTAACAAAAAATGGGCCTACATTGCCACTTACGGAAAACAATCCTTGGTTCCAGACAATTTAGGGATGGCTATTTTTTATGAAATCCGTACTGTAGAATCTTTAGTAGATGCCGAATTTGATCATTTATTGGTTTTCAAACCAAGTACCAAATCAAATTCTTTTTACCTTTTAGGAGCTTGGGAGCAAGAAATAGGAGGCCTTAAATCTAAAGAAGAATTCATCAAATATTTGGATGAAAAATTAGTGGTTTTAAACAAAAAGAATAAACTTTAGTTAAAATAAAATATATTATAGGCAATAAAAATGAAACACATAGGAACATAGAAAAAAGAATACGATAGATCAATTCTTGGTTTTCGCATAGCTATGTTTAACTATAAAAAATGAAATGTCTTTTTAAATTAATAAAAGCAATGATTCTATGCGTTTTAAAAAATATAAATTGAATTACAAAATGGGAACTAAATATTAAACATCCAAATTATGTTAAACAGAAAACTAAATATTTTAAAAGCTACCACACTATTTATTTCACTAGCTTTTTTTAGTTGTAAATCCAAAGCGCAAGAACCCATAAAAACGGTTCAATCACAAAATATTGAAATTTCAAAAGACGCAAAATGGTCCGATAAAATGGCTTTAACGTTAATGAAACGTCATCCTCAAGCGTATATGATTGATGATGCAAAAACCCCAAAATGGGACTATGTACACGCCTTGGTACTTCACTCGTTCGAAAAATTGTATAAAAAAAATCCAGACCCAAGGTATGCAGCTTACATAAAAAACTATGTAGATATTTTAGTTCATAACGATGGAACCATTAAAACCTATGAATTAGAAAAATACAACATAGACTTAATTTTGCCCGGGCGATTGTTGTTTAATTTATACCAAACAACAAAAGAAAATCGCTATCTAATAGCTATGCAAACGTTAAAAAAACAACTCGAAGGACAACCAAGAACTGCAACTGGTGGATTTTGGCATAAACAAATTTACACCAACCAAATGTGGCTCGACGGATTGTATATGGGAGAACCTTTCTATGCACAATACACCACTACTTTTGAAAACGGAAAAAACTTGAACGACGTGGCCAAACAATTTGAAGAAATTCAATTGCACGCAACGGACCCAAAAACAGGATTGTTATATCACGGCTGGGACGAAAAAAAATTAATGCCTTGGGCTAATAAAGATACGGGTGTTTCTCCAAATTTTTGGTCAAGATCCATCGGTTGGTATATGATGGCCTTGGTTGATGCCTTGGATTATTTTCCAAAAGACCATCCAAAACAAAAAGAATTAGTAGGTTATTTGAACAACATCGCCGCTAGTTTAGAGAAATTTCAAGACGAAAAAACGGGTTTGTGGTATCAAGTAACCGATTCAGGTGCAAAAGACGGGAATTATCTAGAATCATCCGGAACTTCGATGTTTGCTTATGCTTATGCAAAAGGAGTAAACAAAGGATATTTAACGTCAAAATATAAAAAAGTAGCCAATAAAGCCTTCGATGGTTTGACTACCAAATTGATAAAAGTAGATGATGATGGTACAATTACACTAACTCAAGCCTGCGCCGTTGCAGGACTTGGAGGCAAACCCTACAGAGATGGATCTTATGAATATTATGTCAATGAAAGAAAAAAAGACAATGATCCAAAAGCCACTGGACCATTTATTCTAGCTGCCTTAGAATTAAACAGATAAAATAAAAATGAAATTTTTTAAAATCATAGCCTTTATATTATTCCTAATTTCAATTCAAACGATAAAGGGACAGGAAAATCATTCCCAAGTTTGGGTAGCTGATAACGGTGATGGAACCTATAAAAACCCCATCTTGTATGCTGATTATTCTGACCCGGACGCCATTCGAGTTGGAGATGATTATTATTTGACCGCTTCATCGTTTAATTGCATTCCGGGTTTGCCAATTCTCCATTCTAAAGATTTAGTAAATTGGAAATTAATCGGTTATGCGTTATCCAAACAAAAACCTTTAGAAGTATTCAATAAACCTCAACACGGCAATGGTGTTTGGGCTCCTTGCATTCGATATAAAAACAATGAATTTTATATATACTATCCCGATCCTGATTATGGCATTTATCTTGTAAAAGCAAAAAAAGCCGAAGGACCTTGGTCTGAACCTGTTATGGTCAAGGAGGGAAAAGGATTAATCGACCCGACTCCTCTTTGGGACGAAGATGGAAAAGTATATCTTGGATATGCTTTTGCCGGAAGCCGTGCTGGAATCAAAAGCATTTTAGCTGTTTGCTCAATGAATTCTGATGGTTCGTTAGCCAATAATGATGACGTAATGATTATTGATGGTCACACCGATGAAAACACCATTGAAGGTCCGAAATTTTACAAACGAAACGGCTATTACTACATTTTTGCCCCTGCTGGCGGAGTGGCAACTGGTTGGCAAACCGTTTTAAGATCAAAAAATATTTTTGGTCCTTATGAAAAAAGAAAGGTTCTGGATCAAGGAAAATCAACTATAAACGGTCCGCATCAAGGTGCTTGGGTTCAAACCCAAACCGGAGAAGATTGGTTTATTCATTTTCAAGACCAATTCGCTTACGGAAGAGTGGTGCATTTACAACCTATGAAATGGGAAAATAATTGGCCGATAATAGGAAATGATGATGACAAAAATGGCATCGGCGAACCAGTAATGAAATATAAAAAACCAAATATTGGCAAAAAATCATTCCCAATCGAGACACCGCCTGAAAGTGACGAATTCAACGTTCCAAAACTAGGACTCCAATGGCAATGGCACGCAAATCCTCAAATTACTTGGGGCTTTCCAACACCTATGGGATATTACAACTTGAATTGTATTCCTGTGCCAAAGGAAGCTATAAATCTGTTTGATGTTCCCAATTTACTTTTGCAAAAGTTCCCTTCAAACGAGTTTACTGCCACAACAAAACTCACGTTCAATTCTCGATTTGACGGCGAATATACAGGATTGGTGATTATGGGATTGGATTACAGTTTTTTATGTTTAAAACAAGAAGGAGGAAAATTATTCCTTTCCCAAAAAACGAATAAAAATGCAGATAAAAAAGGTTTGGAATCAGAAAGTAAACCTGTTCAAATAGAAAACAAAACAGTTTATTTGCAAGTAAAGATAGAAACTGGTGGAATTTGCAATTTCTTCTATAGTGAAGACGGTCAAAAATTCAATCCATTAGGCGAAACTTTTACAGCAAAAGAAGGAAAATGGATTGGTGCAAAAGTAGGTGTTTTAGCATTGAGAAAAGGCGTAATAAATGACGCTGGAAGTGCCGCAATTGATTGGTTTAGAATAACAAAATAACAACAAAATTAAAATGAAAAAATTAAAAACTATAATTGCATTCGCATTACTATTTGTAGTAAAGACAAATATTCAGGCTCAAGTTCACGATCAAAAATGGTCCCAAATTATCAATGAATCTGAACCGTCTTGGTTTGCAACCACTGAAGCAAAAGCAGTTGCTGAAAATGTTTTGCTGTACCAACGCAATATTGGTGGTTGGCCCAAAAACACCCAAATGCAAACTCCATTGACTGAAGCTGAAAAGCAAAAAATAATTGCACTTAAACCCATTACAAAAGAATTAACGACCGATAATAGAGCAACAACACAAGAGATGTTGTTTCTATCAAAAATGTACGCACAAGTGCCAGACGAGAGATACAAAAATGCCTTTTTGGCTGGTTTGGATTATTTGCTGAAAGCCCAATACGAAAACGGTGGATGGCCACAATTTTACCCTCTAAAAAAAGGATATGCCACACACATCACTTACAATGATGATTCAATGGTAAACATTTTAAATGTTATAAAAGAGTACGTTGACAAAACGGATTACTATTCTATAAAACCCCCTGAAGCCACTATAGAAAGAGCCAAAATCGCTTTCGACAAAGGGATCGAATGCATTTTGAAAACTCAATACAAACAAAATGGTTTATTAACGGCTTGGTGTGCACAACACGACGAAGCGACCTTGCTTCCGGCAAATGCGCGCGCTTATGAATTAGCCTCTTTAAGTGGGAAAGAATCTGCTAAAATCGTATTGCTTTTAATGTCAATTGAAAACCCATCTCCTGAAATAATTACAGCCGTAAACAGTGCGGTAACTTGGTTCGAAAAAACAAAAATCACTGATTTGAGACAAGAACGAGTTGCTGTTCCAAACAGCAAAATTATGGAAAAGGTTATGGTAAAAGATGCGAATGCAACTCCTCTTTGGGCTCGATTTATGGAACTCAGCGACAACACTCCCTTTTTCTGTGACCGCGATGGAATTAAAAAAGCATCCATTGCTGAAATAGGACAAGAACGAAGAACGGGATACGCTTGGTACACCAATGAACCAAAAGAGGTATTGAAAAAATACCCAGCTTGGAAAAAAAAACTGAAGTTGTAACCGAAAAACCAATTCTTGATAATAAAAAAGTCCTAAAAGACGAATTTAACATTGTTGTTGACAAAAACGGCAACGGTGATTTTATCACAATTCAAGAAGCCGTGAATGCAGCAAAAGCATTTCCGTCTGAAAGAATTACCATTTTTGTAAAGAATGGCGTGTACTATGAAAAAGTAAAAATCCATTCCTGGAATCCTAAAATTTCATTAATTGGCGAAAGCCGAGAAAAAACAATTATCACGTATGACGATTATTTCAACAAAATAAATATCGGTCGAAACAGCACTTTTCACACCTACACTGTTTTAGTCGAAGGCAATGATTTTATAGCCAAAAATTTAACCATTCAAAACACCTCAGGCGAAGTGGGTCAGGCAGTTGCATTGAATGTCAATGCTGATAGAGTCATAATTAGCAACTGTTCCCTATTAGGAAATCAAGATACGCTGTACACATCGGGTGAAGGAAGCAAGAACTATTTTAAAGATTGTTATATCGAAGGAACTACTGATTTTATTTTTGGAGATGCTACTGTTTTATTCGAAAATTGTACCATTCACAGCAAAAGTAATTCCTATATAACAGCCGCTTCAACACCTCAAAATACCGCGTTTGGATATGTTTTCAAAAATTGTAAACTAACCGCAGACCCAAAAGTAACCAAAGTTTATTTGGGAAGACCTTGGCGAATTTATGCCAAAGCGGTTTTTATCAATTGCGAAATGGGCAACCATATAACACCCGACGGTTGGCATAATTGGTCCAAACCCGAAGCAGAAAAAACAGCTTTTTACGCCGAATATATATGCAATGGCACAGGATTTCAACCCGACAAAAGAGTTATTTGGTCACATCAATTAAAAAAATCAGAAGCAAAAAAGTATACTGTCGAAAATTGTATGGGATTGAATTTTTCCAAAACAATAAACGATTTATTTAGAAATACTAAAAAATAATATATAAATATATGATACGAATTTCAATTTTTCTAATGTTAGTTTCCCTAAACTGCTTAGCCCAAAAACCAACCATTTATGGCATTGGAGATTCAACAATGGCCAATAAACCTTTAGCAAATGAAAATCCAGAACGCGGTTGGGGACAAATGTTGCCACTATTTTTCAATGATAATATTACAATCGATAATAGAGCCGTAAACGGACGTAGTACAAAAAGTTATATAGATCTAAAACTTTGGGATGCGGTTTACAATTCCCTTAAAAAGGGAGATTATGTTTTCATACAATTCGGACATAATGACGGAAAAGTAACCGATTCTACACGCTATACCAATCCTCATACTGCTTATCGCCATAATCTGATTCGCTTTGTGACTCAAACGAGAGAAAAAGGCGCAACTCCAATTATATTTTCTTCTATAACACGAAGAAATTTCAACGAACAAGGTGTCTTAATTAGTACACACGCCGATTATACTCTTGAAGCTCGTTTGGTAGCCCAGGAGTACAATGTTCCTTTTATAGATATGGAATATTATACGGAAATATTAGAAATGAAATATGGGCCTGAGAAATCTAAACAATTGCATTTGCATTATAAAGTAGGTGAAAATCTTTTTTTTCCCGCAGGAAAAGAAGACAATACCCATCTAAATGTCAAAGGAGCTACTGAAATTGCTAAGATTGCAATAACTGAATTAAAGAAAACCAACCTCGATTTAGGAAAATATATTAAGAATTAAAAAATCCTTTTGCTTTTAAAAACTAAAATCCTTTTTTCTAGGTTGAAGTCTTCAATATGACTTTTTTTTTAAAGGATAATCAATATTTTGATTTTTAAGACAATGCGTTTAAGAAATATTTTTTTTGTACTATTTCACCACATAATCAATCATACTTATTTCTCGACTATTTTTTTTTAGAGATAGTACATTTCAGTTAAAACTTCAAAATTCAGATTTTATTATTATTTTCAAATTATATCATTATATTTGTAATCGATTACATTTTTATATTCTACCATTAAATCAGTTAGTTGAATTATATAAAAATCCTAATTATAAACTTATTAAACCCCACCAAGAAATGAAAAAAATTGTTTTTGTTGTTGCATTTATATTTTTTCTAAATTATACTTCAGGTCAGAATTATTATATGTCCAATCCCGAGGGTTTTGGAGCAACTACTACAGGAGGAGGGAATCCCACAGTTTCTAATACGGTAACAGTTTCAACCTATAGCGCATTAAAAACAGCCCTAAATTCAACTGCGGTTATAAATTCTATAATATTAGTTTCTGGAACTATCGACTGTGACTATACTAGTGTTTTGTTGTCAAACAAGACTATTATAGGAATGCCTGGAGCAAAACTAAGAAACAATAAGATAACCATCAATTCTAAACCTCCATCGGCTAGTGATTCTTCAACATCGGCAGCAAATTCAGGAATTCTTTATATAAAAGCAGGTTCCAACAATGTAATTATCCGAAACCTTATTTTTGAAGGTCCAGGTGCTTTTGATTGCGATGGCCGAGACAATCTTACTAACGAAGGTCGAAACATTTGGGTAGATCACTGCGAGTTTCAAGACGGAATGGATGGTAATTTTGACATTAAGGGACAGGCCGATAACATCACGGTTTCTTGGTGTAAATTTACCTATTTAAAACCAGCAATCGCAGGCGGTTCAGGTGGTTCTTCTGACCATCGCTTTTCAAATTTAGTAGGTTCATCAACTGATGATATGCCTGCTTCTGATGGCAGATTCAGTGTAACTTTTCAAAATTGTTATTGGGCAGAAGGTTGTAAAGCCAGAATGCCAAGAGCCAGAAATGCCGAATTGCACGTACTAAATTGTTATTTCAAAACTAGTGTTTCAGGTGCTTCGGCTGTTGGATTGGGTGCCGGAAATAGCGGTACAACTTGTTATGTTGAGAATTGTAATTTTGAACAAATAACTACTATTTCAAGTCCTGTTAATGAAGGTTCTGGAACTACATCAGTAAAATTTGATGGTTGCACAAAAGGGGCAACACCAACAGCTGTAACTGGTCTGGACAAACTGACGGCTACAAAACCATCTTATACCTATACAATATTTCCAGTAGCCGATGTAGTTACTTTTATTCCAAATGCAACTTGTGGAGCAGGAGCTACTCTAAACGTTACAGCACAAGGAGTGATTTCGACAGCCTGTCCTAATTTAGGTATAGAAGATCATAAATTGAAGTTGGGTGAATTTTATCCAACAGAAGTTGATACTACTTTAAATATTAATTTATCTGATACTGTTTCAGGAGATTCAGTTATAAATATATATTCAATTTCTGGCGAAAAAATAGTGTCTTATTCAAAATATGTAACTTCCGCTGAAAAATTATCAATTGACGTTTCCAACTTGTCTAAAGGATTCTATTTATGCAACTTAAGAATTGGCGAAATTACAACTACTTGGAAATTTATTAAGAAATAAAATTGTTTTCGAATACAATCATATTTTAATTTAATCGAAATACGAATAAATTATTGTTCATTGTTAAAGCAAAATTGAGTAAATACCAAATTTTAAGCATCTCAACACAAAAAAAGCTCCTTTCGGAGCTTTTTTTATTCTAAACTTAAAGTAATCTGACCGTCATCATCGAGTTGAATATTTCCATCGTCAATATTGGTATTGCCTCGTACTTCTAATTCTTCGGGAACAACTTCTTCTGGTTCTTCATAAGGCAACGATTCTAGCAAATTAACTTGTTTCAACTTATCAGTCGTCAATTGATTTCCTAGCGCTTTCAAGCCTTTTACAGCGATGAAACTCTCGATATCTACCGTTTGATTTTCTTTTTGAACGCCTTTTACTTTTGTAAAAACCAATTCGGCCATCGGACGATAATCAGTGGAAACAATTTCTAATTGCGATTTAGGATGTTCTGTGATGAAAACTTCTTCTTTACCCTCGCTTTCTATCAAGAATCTTTTAATATAATAACGTTCTTTTTCGCCATCGTAATAAATGGCCGAAATTGGTTTTTTGGGATGCCATTTCTCCATAACAACCATATCTTCATCGAAATGAGTAGATAATTCTGGAATAATGACTTTTAATTTTCCTGTTTGAGAAATTACTAGAATCTTGTCGTTTGGTCTGAATTCGCCCAATAATTCTCCTCTGGCATCCACATTTAATTTTTGAACCGTGTCATCAAACCATATCTTTCTAGGTTTCAAAGTTGAAATTCCTTTTTCCTTGATTTCGATTTTCTTGATTGGATATTTACTAACCAAATTCCCCTTCGAAGCACGTCCTTTGATTGCCATTGTGGCAAAATCGACATCCCATTTCAGTTTTTTGATGGTTCCTATTTGACGTAAAAGAATCGTAATTACTTCGGCTTCACCATTTGGATTACAAGTAAAATACAAGATTTGTGAACCTTTGGTTTCATTGGTCAAATCGTATAATTTATCTCGTGTAACTCCCGAAACATTGAATCGCTTGATGTAAGCTGGACCAGATTTTCCGTCACGATAAATCATATTGTAAATCGTGCGTTTGTCGCTTTTGTCAAAAATAGCCACGTGAATAATGTCTTTTCCAACGAATTTCTTTTCATCGACTTTGCAAATCATCATATTTCCGTCACGGAGAAAAACAATCACATCATCTATATCGGAACAATCCGTTACGTATTCATCTTTCTTCAACCCAGTTCCAATAAAGCCTTCATCCCTATTGACGTATAGTTTCGTGTTTCTCAAAGCCACTTTTGTCGCTTCAATATTATCGAAACTACGTAATTCGGTTTGGCGTTCTCTACCTTTTCCGTACTTCTCTTTTAACTTTGTAAAATAAGCAATTGCAAAGTCGATTAAATGCTCCAAGTCGAATTTTACTTGTTCGATATCGCTTTCTAAAGCTTCAATTTTATCTTGTGCTTTGTTACTGTCAAATTTCGAAATACGCATAATTCGAATGTCTAACAAACGAAGAATATCGTCTTCGGTTACGGCTCTTTTTAAGTTTTGTGTAAACGGTTTTAATCCGTCATCAACCGCTTTTATTACATCTTCACGAGTCGTTTTGTCTTCAATATCACGGTAGATTTTATTTTCGATAAAAATGCGTTCCAAAGAAAGAAAATGCCATTGCTCTTCGAGTTCTTTCAACTGAATTTCAAGCTCACTTTTCAGTAATTGAACCGTTCGTTCTGTCGAAATTTGCAACATTTTAGAAACACCTACAAACAAGGGTTTATTATCTTCAATCACGCAGCCTAATGGTGCCACCGAGGTTTCGCAAGCCGTAAAAGCAAACAAAGCATCGATGGTTTTATCTGGAGAAACTCCTGGAAAAAGATGAATTAATATCTCTACCTCGGCAGCCGTATTGTCTTCGATTTTCTTGATTTTGATTTTCCCTTTTTCGTTGGCTTTCAAAATACTGTCAATCAAAGTCGTCGTATTGGTCGAAAATGGAATCTGTGTAATTACCAAAATATTTTTATCCAATTGAGCAATTTTGGCACGAACACGAACACGTCCGCCACGCATTCCATCATTATAATTGGACACATCCGCAATTCCCGCCGTCATAAAATCGGGGTAAATTGTAAAGGATTTTCCTTTTAAAATTTTAATAGAAGCATCTATTAATTCATTGAAGTTATGAGGTAAAACTTTCGTCGAAAGACCTACCGCAATCCCCTCTGCTCCTTGTGCCAAAAGCAATGGGAATTTTACGGGAAGATTATTGGGTTCGGCACGACGACCATCATAGGAAACGCCCCAATCGGTAATTTTTGGAGAATACAAGACTTCCAAAGCAAATTTCGACAAACGCGCTTCAATGTAACGAGAAGCTGCAGCACCATCTCCTGTTAGGATATTTCCCCAGTTTCCTTGGCAATCAATCAGCAATTCTTTTTGGCCAATTTGCACCATCGCATCGCCAATACTCTGGTCTCCGTGCGGATGGTATTGCATCGTGTGCCCAACAACGTTCGCCACCTTGTTGTAACGGCCGTCATCCAACTCTTTGAGCGAGTGCATAATTCTACGTTGAACGGGTTTGAAACCGTCCTCGATGGCGGGAACAGCGCGCTCCAAAATTACATAAGAAGCATAATCCAAAAACCAGTCTTTGTACATTCCTGTAACTTTGGTAATGGTATCGCCTCCTTCGTCGTTATTTTCGTAAAAATGCTGCATCCCACTTGAAGTTTTTATGTCTTCGAATCCTTCTTCGTTAGTTGAGTCATCTAACTCTTGGTTAGCGTCGTCTTCGTTTGGGATAATGTTATCTTCGTCTTCGTCCATTTAATTTCTAAAATCTTAAATTCCGTAATTAACTCGCCTCTATCGCATCTAGTTCCACCTTCAAATTCTTGATGATAAATTCTTGTCGGTCAGGCGTATTTTTTCCCATATAAAAAGACAACAACTGCTCCACCGAAGTATTTTTGTCCATCATAATAGGATCCAATCGAATGGTTTCTCCAATAAAATTCTTGAATTCGTCTGGCGATATTTCTCCTAATCCTTTAAATCGGGTGATCTCTGGTTTTGGTTTCAGTTTTTCTATGGCTGCTCTTCTTTCTTCATCAGAATAACAATAGATAGTTTCTTTCTTGTTTCGAACCCTGAAAAGTGGCGTTTGCAGAATATACAAATGCCCTTCCTTGATTAATTCAGGAAAAAATTGCAGGAAAAAAGTAATCAATAATAATCGAATGTGCATTCCATCGACATCGGCATCAGTAGCGATTACAATGTTGTTGTAACGCAATTTTTCCAAACCATCTTCGATATCCAAAGCTGCTTGCAACAAATTGAATTCTTCGTTTTCATACACAATTTTTTTGCTCATTCCGTAACAATTCAAAGGCTTGCCTCGAAGACTGAAAACTGCTTGTGTATTCACATCACGCGATTTGGTGATAGAACCCGAAGCCGAATCTCCTTCGGTAATAAAAAGTGTGCTGTCCAAATTTTTTGGATTCTTAGTATCGGGAAGATGCGCTCGACAATCTCTTAATTTTTTGTTGTGCAAATTGGCTTTTTTGGCTCGATCTGTAGCTAGTTTTCGAATGCCAGAAAGTTCTTTACGTTCTCGCTCGGCTTGCAAAATTTTACGCAACAACGCATCGGAAGTTGTTGGGTTTTTATGCAAATAACTGTCTAATTTGTTTTTTACAAAATCATTTACAAAAGTACGAACCGAAGGCATTCCTGGATCTGAACCCATATCGGTCGAACCTAATTTGGTCTTGGTTTGTGATTCGAAAACCGGTTCCATTACTTTGATGCTAATCGCAGTAACAATGGACTTTCGAACATCCGAAGCTTCGAATGGTTTGTTGTAAAACTCTCGAATGGTTTTTACAATGGCTTCGCGATAAGCAGCCAAATGTGTTCCTCCTTGTGTGGTATTTTGTCCGTTTACAAAGGAGTGATATTCTTCGGAATATTGTGTTTTGCTGTGTGTCAAGGCGATTTCGATGTCGTCGCCTTTCAGGTGAATGATTGGATATTCTAAATCTTCAACGCTAATGGTTTCCTCTAACAAATCTTTCAATCCATTTTCCGAAAAATATTTTTCGCCGTTGAATAATATGGTCAAACCATTGTTTAAGTAACAATAGTTTTTGAGCATTTTGATGATGTACTCGTAACGGAATTTGTAATTTTTGAAAATTGTTTCATCGGGAATAAAGGTTACTTTCGTTCCTTTACGTTTGGTGGTTTCGATAATTTCTTCATCCAAAACCAGATTTCCTCCTGAAAATTCAGCGGCTTTTTGTTTTTCATCCCGAACGGATTCCACACGAAAATAACTGGACAAAGCATTCACTGCTTTTGTCCCAACGCCATTCAAACCGACGGATTTTTTGAAGGCCAAAGAATCGTATTTCCCACCCGTATTCATCTTAGAAACCACATCAATCACTTTTCCAAGGGGAATTCCTCGACCGTAATCGCGAACAGTAACCGTTTTATCCTTGATGGTTACCTCGATGGTTTTCCCAGCTCCCATAACGAATTCGTCGATACAATTATCCATAACTTCTTTAAGAAGAATGTAAATACCATCGTCTGGCGAAGAACCGTCACCGAGTTTACCGATGTACATTCCGGGACGCATTCTGATGTGTTCTTTCCAGTCTAGTGACCGAATGTTATCTTCGTTATATTGGGTTTGATCTGACATTTTAAATTTTATCGAATTTACTACGTTCTATTCGTTCAAAGCTTTTTGCATTGAACTCGGGTGTGCTAATATAGTGTAATTTGATAAAATTTGAAAGAAGGAAATGTCAAAGTTATTAAGAATGTTTTTGACAGTGGATTTTATGTTTTGGATTAAAAACCTTTAACAATTTCCTTCAACTGCTTATCCAATTCTTCATTCGAAATTCTTCCTTTTTCAACATCAAAATTATCATTAAAACTAGGCAAGGAAAACGTAGCTTTAATATCTGCTCCATAACGTGGAAAAGCACTTTTGGCAATTTCAAGAACCGATGCCCCTCCTCTCGCTCCGGGCGAAGTAGCCATTAACAGCATAGGTTTTTCCTGAAATACTTTGGCACCAATTCTAGAACACCAGTCGAAAACATTTTTGAAAGCCACAGAGTAATTTCCATTATTTTCAGCTAGGGAAACTACTAGAATATCGGCGGTGGCAATTTTCGCTAGAAAGGATTGTGCCAATGGATGTTGCCCAATTCCTACTTCGATATCTACACCAAATAAAGGCATTTCGTAATCATTTAAATCCAATACATCTACTTCAGCATTTTCGAATAGTGAAGCTGCATAAGTGGCTAATTTTTTATTTATGGAATTTTGACTGTTGCTTCCTGCAAAGGCGATGATTTTCATAGTGACTTTTTTTTATAAAAGTAATAAAAAAATGGGACACAGATTAGACTGATAAAGCGGATTTATTGTTTTTGATTTCTAAACTTGATTTTTACCCCCGATTGCAACGAAACCCATTTTGAGAGGATTGCCTCTTTTTTCTTGGCGCAAAAGAGCGACCAACGGAAGCTCCTTTTTTGCCTTTGAAAAAATGGAAAGACGAAAAAATGGCGGAGTGGAAAGCGGGAAATAGGTCCAAAAAAAAACTGCCCAATTGCTTAAGCAGTTTTTATCTATTATCTAATAGTCTATTCTCTTTTATCTTTCTTACACGTTAAAACGGAAATGCATTACATCGCCATCCTTAACAATATATTCTTTTCCTTCCACTTTGAATTTTCCAGCTTCTTTGCATTTGGCTTCTGAACCGTATTGAACGAAATCTTCGAATGCAATAACCTCCGCACGGATGAATCCTTTTTCGAAATCAGTGTGGATTACTCCTGCAGATTGTGGCGCAGTGGCTCCAATATTGATTGTCCAAGCACGAACTTCTTTTACACCTGCAGTAAAATAAGTTTGTTGTTTCAATAATTTATAAGCCGCACGAATTAAAACCGCCGAACCTGGTTCAGTCAATCCCATATCTTCTAAAAAAACCTGACGCTCTTCGTAGCTTTCTAGTTCTGTAATATCGGCCTCTGCTCCTACCGAAAGGATAATCACTTCGGCATCTTCGTCTTTTACCAATTCGCGAACTTGATCTACATAAGCGTTTCCGTTTACAGCTGAATTTTCGTCCACATTACACACATATAAAACTGGTTTTGCGGTAATCAATTGAAAACTTTCCATCAAAACTTCTTCATCATTGCCTTGAGGGACTACGGTTCTTGCCGATTTTGCTTGAAGCAACGTTTCCCTGATTCTATCTAAAAGTGCTTTTTCAACTTGCGCTTCTTTATTTCCTGTTTTGGCAGCACGATTTACTTTTTCGAGACGTTTATCAACGTTTTCCAAATCTTTTAATTGCAATTCGATATCGATCGTTTCTTTATCGCGAATTGGATTTACATTTCCGTCAACGTGAACAATATTATCATTATCAAAACAACGCAAAACGTGAATAATGGCGTTACATTCTCTGATGTTTCCAAGAAATTGATTTCCTAAACCCTCGCCTTTACTTGCTCCTTTAACCAAACCTGCAATATCTACGATATCAACGGTGGCCATTTGAACGCGTTCTGGTTTTACTAATTCTTCCAATTTATTGATACGAGGATCTGGTACATTTACCACACCAATATTCGGTTCGATAGTACAAAACGGAAAGTTGGCACTTTGCGCTTTAGCATTGGATAAACAATTGAATAATGTTGATTTTCCAACATTTGGTAATCCTACAATTCCTGCTTTCATTATATGATAATTTGTTTAAAAGTGTGCAAATATAAGATTAAAAAAATGTTTGATGGCATAATGATAGTTTTTCTCATTTAAGAAAATAATTTTCATCTGATTTTGCAAAGCATTTACAGTAGGCATATTTCGAATTATCATTTTTGCAGTATTTTATATTTCTATTTAAAAAATGCAATTTTATTTGAATTTATTTTTAAACAATTCACAAAATTTAGAAATAAACAATCCCATTTTGAATGATTTGTTGAAAATAACTTAAATTGCGCCAACTTAAATCAAAACAAACAGATTATGAAAAAAATTACATTACTATTTTTTTTACTGAATATCAGTTTTCTTTTTGCGCAAAAAGAAATATCTGGTGTTGTAAAAGACAATTCGGGAGCTGCTCTACCAGGAGTAAATGTTTTCGAAAAAGGAACTAAAAATGGCATTTCGACTGACATTGATGGAGCTTACAAGATAAATGTTCAAGAAGGAGCCACGCTTGTTTTTAGCTATATTGGATACAAATCCATTTCTAAAGTTGCTTCGATTACTACAATTGACGTTGTATTAGCTTCAGAAGGCGAACAGGAATTGCAAGAAGTTCAAATTGTGGGATCCAGAAACACCAAAAGAACTGTGGTAAATTCTGCTGTTCCTATTGACATCATAGACGTCAAAACCGTGACTACACAAAGTGGAAAATTAGAAATTAATGAGTTGCTACAATATGTTGCCCCATCATTTAACGCTAACAAGCAATCCGGTTCAGACGGTGCCGATCACGTTGATCCAGCCTCATTGAGAGGTTTAGGACCTGATCAAACCCTTGTTTTAATCAACGGAAAAAGAAGACATCAATCGTCATTGATAAACCTTTTTGGAACTAGAGGTAGAGGAAATACAGGAACCGATTTGAATGCTATTCCTGCATCTTCCATCAAAAGAATTGAAATATTGAGAGATGGTGCTGCTGCACAATACGGATCGGATGCCATTGCTGGTGTAATTAATATTGTGTTAAACGACAATATCAATGAACTAACTGGAGCTGTTTCTTTTGGTGTTTATAATACCGATGCAAAAGGCGATTTTCCAGCAGGAACAGCGAACACAAAAGATTTTAGATTAGACACTAATGGAAATGGAAACAGTTTTGGTAAAAACCGACAATTTGATGGTGCTTCCACAAAAATTACTGCAAACTATGGTATTGGATTAGGGAAAAAAGGAGGCTTTGTAAACCTTACTGGTGAATTTTTAAACAAAGAAAAAACATTAAGACCCGGTTTTGATTTTAGAAAAGGATTTGGCGAAGCCAGTATTACAGGAGTTAATTTTATGGGTAATTTGTCACTTCCTGTTTCTGATAAAATTGACTTTTACGCTTTTGGAGGTAGAAATTACAGAGATACTGATGCTTATGCTTTTACTAGAAATGGTGGTGAGAGAGTTGTTGAATCTATTTACCCAGGTGGTTTTACCCCAAGAATTACTTCAATAATTATTGACAATTCTATTGTGGCGGGTTTTAAAACCAAAACTGCTAGTGGATGGAATATTGATTTAAGCAATACATACGGTAAAAATATTTTTGACTACACCATCAAAGGAACTTTAAATGCTTCTTTGGAAAATACTTCTCCAACCCAATTTGATGCTGGTGGACACAGTCTAAGCCAAAACACTTTAAATTTAGATTTTTCTAAAAACTATTCTTCAATACTCGAAGGAATGAATCTTGCTTTTGGAGCGGAGTATAGAACGGAAAATTTCGAAATTTTTGCTGGCGAAATTGGTTCTTATGCTACTTATGACACAAATGGAAATCCAATTACGAACCCAGCTACCCAATCTGCACCAATTGACCCAATTTCTGGAGAACCAAGACCGGGCGGATCACAAGGTTTTCCTGGTTACAGTCCAAAAAACGTTGTTGATGAATCGCGCTCCAATTTCTCGGCCTATGTTGATGCCGAATTTGATATAACTGAAAAATTTCTTGTAAGCACAGCCGTTCGTTTTGAAAATTATAGCGATTTTGGAAGCACTATAAATGGTAAAATTTCATCAAGATTTAAAATTTCTGATCATATTAATTTGAGAGGTTCCATCAGTACTGGATTTAGAGCACCTTCATTAGCTCAGATTTACTACAATACTAGTTTTACCAATTTTAGCAGTTCAGGAGCGACAGAAGTTTTACTTTCTGCCAATGATAGCCCTGTTACAAAAGCGTTTGGAATTGAATCATTAAACGAAGAGAAAGCCTTAAATGCTTCATTAGGTTTTACAGTAACCGAAGGAAATTTTACCGCCACTATTGACGGTTATATGATTAATGTAAAAGACAGAATTGTACTAACAGGTTATTTTGATGCAACATCATTAGGATTGAATGTGGATGCCGCACAGTTTTTTGTAAATGGAGCCGATACCAAGACAAAAGGTTTAGATGTGGTATTAGCTTGGAAAAAGAAATTTGACGAAAATACTTTTGGTGCTACATTGACAGGAAATGTAAATGATATGAAAATCACTAAGGTAAAAAATGGAAGTCTTGATGAACAAACTTTCTTTGGAGAACGCGATAAAGCTTTCTTGTTGGCATCAGCTCCCGAAAGTAAATTTGGTTTGAATCTAACCTTTGACAGAAAATGGTTTAATGCTGGTTTATCATTCACACGATTCAGCGAAGTAAAATTATTAGACTATCAAATGTATGAAGATGTAGCCGATTATGGGAGTTTTGCTGACCAAATTACATCAGCAACAGATACTTACAGCTCAAAAATGGTAACTGATTTGACTTTAGGATTCAAACTTTCAAAATCTTTAAAATTAAGTGTTGGAGGAAATAATATTTTCAACATTTATCCAGACCAACAAGATGACTGGGTTGAAGCTGGAGGATATTGGGATTCTGTTCAAATGGGTTTCAGCGGAGCTTACTACTATGCTAGATTAGGATTTAGTTTCTAATTTCAATCCCATAATTAATTTATAAAGGGCTGTCTTTTCGACTGCCCTTTATATTTGAAATCATTTCTGCAAACCATAAAAAAAATCCTGAACGCAAATTCAGGATTTAAAAATTTTATTGAGATTACACTTTATTAGTTGTGCAAAAATTCCTGTCTTGCTAACAAAGTTTCTTCGCTTTCTACGTGATTATCATCTGGAATACAGCAATCTACTGGACAAACAGCCGCACATTGTGGCTCACTATGAAATCCTTTACATTCTGTACATTTTCCAGGAACGATATAATAAATATCATCCGAAATAGGAGTTTGAGCAGCATCGGCATCTACTTCTTCGCCAGAAGGCAAAACCACTTTTCCTTTGATTCTAGTTCCATCTTTGTATCTCCAATCATCTGCTCCTTCATATATTGCAGTATTTGGACATTCTGGTTCACAAGCACCACAATTGATACATTCGTCTGTTATAATAATTGCCATTTTTTTTTAGATTAGAAGTTAGATGTTATAAACTAAAGTTATACGCTTACCGTTTTCTCTTTGGACTTATAACTAATTAAAGCTTATTTTTGTCCAAAAATACAATCAAAACTTTTCATATACAAATTACTTATGTCACAAAACGATAAAAAAAGAGGTTTTATTGAATTAGGAAAATTTCTAGGACAGTTTTCCGAAGCAGAAAACACCATAAATCCAACTGTTTTGTACAACAATTTATTTTTTGAAGATTTTGAAAATTTAATACGACTTTCGCAATCTCATAACGGTTGGTACACTCCAGAAAACGTCTATTTTTCGATTCAATCTTGGGCAACAGCCTTAACAGAAAAAAATCTCGACAAATGGCTTTCTGCATATAATTTCAACGAAGTTAAAGCTAAAAATGTTGGACTTATTTTGGCTGGAAATATTCCTCTAGTAGGCTTTCACGATTTTCTTTCGGTGTTGATTTCAGGAAATAATGTATTGATAAAAACATCGTCGAACGACCAATTTCTATTGCCATTTTTGGCAAAATATCTGATTTCGATTGGACCCGAATTTGCAGATAAAATCACTTTCATTGAAGGAAAACTAGAAAACTTTGATGCCGTAATCGCCACAGGCAGCAATAATACAGCGCGTTATTTTGAATATTATTTCAAGAACAAACCGAGTATCATTAGAAAAAACAGAAACTCGGTTGCTGTTTTGAATGGCGAAGAAACCAAGGAACAATTAATTGCTTTGGGCGAAGATATTTTTAGGTATTTTGGCTTGGGATGTCGCAATGTTTCGAAACTTTTTGTACCCAAAGGCTATTCCTTCAACGCTTTTTTTGAAGCTATTTTCGAATATCAGGACATCATTCACTACGAGAAATATGCTAATAATTATGATTATAACAAGGCCGTTTTCCTGATGAGTAATTTCAAATTATTGGATAACGGCTTTTTGACTATTAAAGAAGACAATAGTTATGCTTCGCCAATTTCGAGTGTTTTTTACGAATTTTATGACACTATCGAAGATTTACAAACTCGACTAGAATCTGAAAGTGAACAAATTCAATGTATTGTAAGCAATAATCTTGTAAATAACAGTATTGATTTTGGCTGTACACAAAAGCCAAATTTATGGGATTATGCAGATAATGTCGATACAATATCGTTTTTGTTAACAATATAGAAAAAAATAAGCAAATTATTTCGAATTATTTAACACTTATTCAACTCTGATTTCCGAAATTTGCAACTTAATTTTTTGGACATAAATTACACCATGAAAAAACACAACTACAGCGCAGGACCTTGCATTTTACCACAAGAAGTTTTTGAAAAATCAGCACAAGCCATATTAAATTTCAACAATTCGGATTTGTCCATTTTAGAAATTTCACACCGAAGCAAAGATTTCGTTGCCGTAATGGAAGAAGCTCGAGCATTGGCAATAGAACTTTTAGGTTTAGAAGGCAAAGGTTATCAAGCCCTTTTTCTTGCCGGAGGAGCGAGTCTGGAATTTTTGATGACTCCCTACAACTTGATGAAAGAAAATGGAAAAGCCGCTTATCTTGATTCAGGTACTTGGGCAAGTGCTGCAATCAAAGAAGCTAAATTTTTTGGAGAAACAGTTATTGTTGCTTCTTCCAAAGATGAAAATTACAACCACGTTCCAAAAGGATATACTATTCCTACAGATGCAGATTATTTTCACTGCACCAGTAACAACACGATTTTCGGAACTCAAATGAAGGAATTTCCAACTTTGGATATACCGATGGTTTGCGATATGAGTTCGGATATCTTCTCTCGAAATATTGATTTTTCTAAGTTTGCAATTATTTATGCCGGAGCTCAAAAAAATATGGGACCAGCTGGAACGACATTAGTAGTTGTTAAAGAAGAAATACTTGGCAAAAACGGTCGTAACATCCCAAGTATGTTAGATTATGCTAAACATATCAAAGCAGAAAGTATGTACAACACACCGTCTGTTTTCCCTGTTTATGCTTCATTATTAACTTTGCAATGGTTGAAAAATCTTGGAGGAATTCCTGCAATCGAAAAGATAAACAATGCAAAAGCAAATTTACTTTACACAGAAATTGACAGAAACCCTTTGTTTAAAGGAACTGCGGTTGTTGAAGACCGTTCTACTATGAATGCCACTTTTTTATTAGACACCCCTTTGCACACCGATACTTTCAATGCCATGTTGAAAGAAGCTGGAATTATTGGTCTACCAGGTCACCGTTCAGTGGGTGGTTATAGAGCATCAATGTACAACGCAATGCCACTAGATAGTGTGCAAGTTTTGGTAGATGTAATGAAAGATTTAGAAAACAAAATTTAGTAATCAGGTTGCAGATTGCAGTATAAAAATATAATATTAAGAATGCAATTACTTTCTCCCCAGCGGAAAATAGTATTTATTTTTGAAAAAATAATTTATTATATCAAGCAAGCAGAGGAAGAAAACCTTTATTATCAATTTGGGAATAATTAAAACGAATTGATTATTAAATGAAAATATTTATTTTGGTTTAAACAACTTTAAACCTTAAACTTTTAAACAAAAAAAAGAATGAAAGTATTAGCCAATGACGGAATTTCAGAAAGTGGAATTCTAGCCTTACAAAAAGGTGGATTTGAAGTTATAACTACAAAAGTAGCACAAGAACAAGTGGCTAATTTCGTGAACGAAAACAACGTAAGCGTAGTTTTGGTAAGAAGTGCAACCAAAGTTCGTAAGGATATTATTGATGCCTGTCCAGGTTTAAAAATCATTGGACGTGGCGGCGTTGGAATGGATAATATCGATGTTGACTATGCTAAAAGCAAAGGAATTCATGTAATAAATACACCAGCTTCCTCATCAGAATCGGTGGCAGAATTAGTTTTTGCACACTTATTTTCGGGAGTTCGTTTCTTGCACGATTCTAACAGAAACATGCCTCTAGAAGGAGATGCTAACTTTGAAGGTTTAAAAAAAGCGTATGCAAACGGAACGGAATTGAGAGGAAAAACGCTTGGTATTGTTGGAATTGGACGTATTGGTCAAGCTACAGCAAAAATGGCTTTAGGACTTGGTATGAAAGTAATCGCTGCCGATAGTTATATTCCAAAAGTAGATGTGAAAGTAGCATTTTTCGACGGACAATCTATCACTACAACAATCGTTTCTCAGTCGTTAGAATCATTGTTCAAAGAAGCTGATTTTATCACATTGCACGTTCCTGCTCAAGACGGTTACATCGTTGACGAAGCTGCACTAGCCATTATGAAAGATGGTGTAGGAATCGTAAACTGTGCTCGTGGTGGTGTTATCGACGAAGTAGCTTTGATAAAAGCATTGGATTCTGGAAAAGTCTCTTTTGCAGGTTTAGACGTTTTCGAAAGCGAACCAAAACCAGAAATGATCATTTTGATGCACCCAAAAATCTCGTTGACTCCACACATTGGTGCTGCAACTGGAGAAGCTCAAGATAGAATTGGAACAGAATTAGCTTCACAAATCATAAGTATATTGAGCTAAAAAATTAAATTAGATCGGTTTAAAAGGTTGTCTCAAAAAGACAACCTTTTTTTTTGCCAAAACTCTACTAATCAATCATTTGTTTTTGTAATTTTATAGTTCATTTTATCAACATGAAAAATTATTTCTACATAATAGCATTGATTCTCTTTCTATTTCTTAGTTGCAATAGCAAAAAAACGGCTGCGGTAAATACTGAAAGAAACTTGACTGTAAAAAATGATACTATACAAATTGCAAAAAATACCGTAAAAGTTACGAATGATACTATCCGAATTGCGAATGACGAACTTCAATATGAAGTAATTATTATTGACCCAGGTTTCAGCAGTTGGTTAGTTAGTAGGGCCTTTTCTCGGGGTCATCTTTCACAATCGTACATGGAAAATAAAAATCAGTTTTATGTTACGGAATGGAACAATCGTGTTTTGCAACCGCAGCGGTACAATCCTAATTTATACGAAATGTCTATTAATTACGACCAAAATACAAACTATGGGTACGAAGTAAATTATTTAATTTACAACTACATGATTTATTTTCAAAATACCTATAAACAAAATCTCTATGGATTTATCCCGCAAAGATAAAGTCACTATATTTGTAGCCATTTGGAATAAATATGGAGAAATTAAAAAAACGTTGGGGAATTACATCTAATTTTCAGTTAACCATCATATTTATCGTTTTTGCAATAACTGGCTCGGCTTCGGCTTGGTTGTCGAAACCTTTTTGTGATTGGTTGGGAATTGTAAAAGAAGATTTAGGTTTTTGGTTTACACCCGTTCGATTACTTTTAATTTTCCCTATTTACCAAGTACTTTTAGTGTTTATAGGATTTATTTTCGGGCAATTTAAATTTTTCTGGGCATTCGAAAAGAAAATGCTGAAAAGTATGGGATTGGGATTTTTTTTCAAAGAAGAAAAAAAGTAAATTATTTTTCTTTTTTGATCCAATAATTGTAAATCCAAGCCAATGTAAATGAAGGAATAAAATCGGTAAACGGAATAATTTCTTCAAGAAAAACAAAAATTCCACCTACTTTCCCAACAAGCCCTTTGTACATCCAAGTCATTAAAAATCCAGCAATTGGAGCCCAAACCACATCTGAATATTCACCAATTAATGGAATAGCGAATGACAATATTCCTATAGCATCGAATACTATTCCCAAAATAAGATTTCTATCTTTATTACTTTCTTTCTCTATGATAACTTCCTCTATCATTTTTACTATTTTTCAAAACAAAGATACGAATTGAAGTGGGAAGTTCGAAGTTAGAAGTTCGAAGTTAGAAGTTAGAAGTTAGAAGTTAGAAGTGGGAAGTGGGAAGTGGGAAGTGGGAAGTTAGAAGTTAGAAATTGGAAATAGAAGAAAAATAAAATCCGGGATTACTTCTTCAATGATAACCAAAATCTTTGTTTCTTTGTAAAAATAGTTCCAAATCATGATACAAGTAAAAAACATTCATAAATATTACGATCAACTTCACGTGCTAAAAGGTGTTGATTTGCATATTCAAAAAGGCGAAATCGTTTCTATCGTAGGTGCTTCTGGTGCTGGAAAAACCACGCTTTTGCAAATTATTGGAACATTAGATAAACCCAGCCCCTCAGCACCCGAAGGAAGGGTAAACACAGAAAATGGAATTGAATTGAAGATCAACGGGCAAGATATTTTGACAATGAATGACAAAACTTTATCTAAATTCAGAAATTTGAATTTAGGTTTTATCTTCCAATTTCATCAATTACTGCCAGAATTCACAGCTTTAGAAAATGTTTGTATTCCTGCCTACATTGCCAATAAATCACGAAACGAAACAGAAATAGAAGCCAAAAAATTACTCGAATATCTTGGGCTTTCTCATAGAATTAATCACAAACCCAACGAACTTTCGGGTGGGGAACAACAGCGTGTAGCTGTTGCCAGGGCATTAATTAACAAACCTGCCATTATTTTTGCCGATGAACCATCAGGAAATCTTGACACACATTCTGCCGAAAATTTGCACCAATTGTTTTTCAAACTTCGGGATGAGTTTGGGCAAACCTTTGTGATTGTAACCCACAACGAGGAACTAGCCAATATGGCCGACAGAAAATTAGTGATGGTCGATGGGCAAATTAGTGATCAGTAGTCCGCTGCAATGTTCGGTTTCTAGTAAAAAGAAAAAACAACTTCATAGAGATCCCAAATAATGAATAAATCAGAACTCAAATCCTTCCTAGACGATAAAGTCATCCAATACAACACGCTTGATTTTATTGAAAGTGATCCTGTCCAAATTCCGCATTTGTTTTCACATAAAGAAGACATCGAAATTGCTGGATTTTTGAGTGCGACCATTGCTTGGGGCAACCGCAAAATGATTATCAAAAACGCCCACAAAATGATGGCGTTAATGGGAAATTCGCCTTATGATTTTGTGATGTCGCATACCGAAAATGATTTGGAACGAATGAAATCTTTTGTTCACAGAACCTTTAACGGTCAGGATTTTTCGAGTTTTATAAAAGGACTCGAACACATTTACAAAAACCACAACGGTCTCGAAGCTGTATTTGCAAAACATCAATCCCGAGGTGTCGGGACAAATTCGACACAAAAAAGCATTTCCGAATTCAAGAAACTGTTTTTCGAAATCGAGCATCAGAATAGAACTCAGAAACATATTTCCGACCCTATGAACGGTTCCGCGGCGAAAAGAATTAATATGTACCTGCGATGGATGTGTCGCCAAGATAACAAAGGTGTAGATTTAGGAATTTGGAAAAGCATTTCGCCATCACTCCTTTCCTGTCCGCTAGATGTTCATTCGGGAAATGTAGCTCGAAAACTAGGTTTGCTGACCCGAAAACAAAATGATGGAAAAGCATTGGCAGAACTCGATATAAAACTCCGTGAACTCGACCCAAACGATCCTGTAAAATATGATTTTGCTTTATTTGGACTGGGTGTTTTTGAGGGATTTTGATTTATATTTTCAAGCTTATAGAAGTAAAAAGTGTTCAACAAGTTAAAAGTCTTTTTAATGATTTGTAATACAATTATTATTTTTATATTTGTTGAATAACACGCTACTTTATAGCGCCAATCTACCCAATTTTGGGTGTATATGCGCTAGTTTGTAGCGAGTATAATATAAGTTATGGGCAAGTGTAAAATGACAGACAACAACGAATGAACACATATTTATTTTTATGGAACCCTAAAAAGTGGACTTGGACGACACTTGAACAAGACATTGAACAAGTGGACTTAACAGGACGCTGTTCTCAACGTTGGAGTTGTGGAAATACAAAATCAATTCAACCAGGCGACAGAATTTTTTTACTCAAAGTTGGGACAGAACCAAAAGGAATTATTGCAGCAGGTTTTGCGACCTCGAAACCATTTTACGAAAAACATTGGAGTGGTGAAAATAAAGACACATTATACATTGACGTTGACTTTGAAGTCTTACTCAATCCTGACCAAGAACCAATCTTGACAGTTGACATATTAAAAACTGGAAATTTAGCTCAACAAAATTGGCGACCTATGGCTTCTGGAATTTCAGTAAGACCTGAACTTGTAGACGAACTTGAAGCGGTTTGGTTTGACTTCTTAACCACTCAAAAAATAAGACATAACCCATTCATACCAACGGACAACGAAATTCAAAAAACATACACCGAAGGAACTCCAAACCAAGTATCAGTTACGAAATATGAACGTAACCCATTTGCAAGAAAAAAATGTTTAGAGCATTATGGATTTACTTGTGCTGTTTGCGACTTCAACTTTGAAAAAACTTACGGACAAATTGGAAAAGACTTTATT
Source organism: Flavobacterium franklandianum (assembly GCF_007097365.1). GTDB lineage: Bacteria > Bacteroidota > Bacteroidia > Flavobacteriales > Flavobacteriaceae > Flavobacterium > Flavobacterium franklandianum. Next base: position 156,474 of record NZ_VJZR01000003.1, on the reverse strand, counting down.
CACGTTCACCATTTAAAACAAGTTGCAACGGTTGGACAGAATTACGAAGTTGACCCAGTTAAAGATTTACGACCTGTTTGCCCAAACTGTCATTCAATAATTCACAGACAAAAAACCCCGCTGACGATAGAAGAAGTAACGCAGTTCATTATAAAAAATAGACCTAACGATTAGTAAAAACATTTGCTTAAAATATGGACAGCATTAAATTAAACGACTTATTACGACTTGACAACCTTAACAATGTTAAGATTCGTTTCAATTTGATGTTTGCCCAAAATTGGAATCCGATAGAACTTTTTAAAAATGGCGACATTTCAACAATGCTGGCTGGACAATATTGGAATTACAACAAAAACAAATCATACAAAGCAGGACAAATCACGGTTGGACTCGTTAAGATAAAACCGAATGAAGATTTTTGGTTGCTTTTTCACATTGGACAAGTAACTAATGACTTGAATATACTCAACGGTGTTGGCTACAACTATCAAGACCTGCCCGAATACCAAAAATATGTTGGACGTTTAATTGTGAAATTTAAGAACAAAGCACAGACAATGATTCGAAATGCCGAATCAGTAATTGACGACTGTTATGTATCTCAAATTTTACCTGACACATTTGACAATGACCTGTTTCCTGGTTACGAAAAGGTAAATATCTCTTGGGACGAAATGAACCGAGTATTAGAAAAGGATAACTGGAAAACTGCACTTCAAAATCAAAAGGGAGTTTACTTAATGACCGACATTTCAAACGGTAAAATGTATGTTGGTTCGGCATACGGAGAAAATATGATTTTAGGACGTTGGAGAGCATATGTTAAGAATGGTCACGGTGGAAACGTTGGACTTAAAGGACTAACTTTCGACCACATAAAACATAATTTTAAATACTCAATTCTTGACATTTACAAATCAACTACTGACGACCAAATTATTATAAACAGAGAAAGTTGGTGGAAAGTAGTTTTACAAAGCAGACAATTTGGTTACAATGAGAACTAACGACAACACAAGCGGACAAAGAACCCCAGCCCATAACACGGGTTTGGCAAAAGTGGCGGTTCAGTGCTCCGAAGACACATTTGTGGTTAATCAAAGTTTGGTTCTCCGCATCAACATTTGTGGTGAAAATCGCCACCTTCGCCAAGCCCGAAACCGTTAAAAATTCCAAAAAAAAGTATTTATGGCTACTCGCCATTTTTTTGATTAATACTCAATCAAAAATCAAGTAAACCTAAATTCCCGACTAAAGTCAACGGCAATTGAACTAATTCGTATTAAATGAATTTGTAACTGTTTCTGTATTCCAAAGGAGATAATTTAATAAACGAATGAACAAACTGATGCTATTGAATCCTCATAGATAGCCAATTTCCGAAACGGTATGGTCTTTTTTGATTAATAATTGATATGCCAAAGCAATCCGGAATTTGATAAATACAAAAAAAATAGCAACTTTAATCTTCAAAACTACACAAGTTTTTTCTAAAATATGCCGTATTTATTTTATGGTACAATTCCTTGCCGTGAATAAAAATAATTAAAAAGGGGTTGGTAGAATATAGCTTCAACTTTCCTTAAAACCGACCGAATAATCCTTTAAAGCAAGATTTTACTTGTTTTGGTTTAGAAAAGTCTAAAAAATTCCCATTTACCTAAAAATTCTAAAAAATTCTTATTTATTCCTTTTCTAAATATTTAAAATTGATTTTAAATTGGTAGCATTTTTTTTAAAAAAAAATGTAGTTTAAAACCTATTTAAATTTGATTTTATGTATTTTGTCTATATTTTTTGCGTTTTATCGACTATTTATGAAATATTTAATAGTATATTTATAGAAATAATTCTAGACAAACCAAATAAAAAAAGGACAACTATAAAATAAGTTATTATTTAAATTAAAATCTCCAAGCAATGAATGTTATTTACAAAATAGTTTTGGCAGAAGATAATTCGGTTCTATCCTTATTATTAAAATTCAGATTAGAGAAAGAAGGATACAAACTCCTAATTGCCGTAGACGGAAAGCAAGCAATTGAATTAATTGAAGAGTACAATCCAGAACTAATATTGACAGATATAATGATGCCTTTCGTAAGTGGATTGGAAGTAATAAGCTATGTTAGAAACAAATTGAACTTAAAAACTCCAATAATAGTTTTTTCGTCAGCTGGGCAAGAAGAAATCGTGCTTAAAGCATTTGATCTTGGGGCAACTGATTTTATGAGCAAACCATTTAGCCCTCACGAATTAGTAATCAGGGTAAAAAGATTATTGAAATAGTAATTCAAAAAACAAATAAAGGCTCCAAATATGAATGAAAACCTACACATTCTAGAATCTTTAAAACACTCCTCACCAATAATCCAATTGATATGGGGTTTAAGTTGTTTGTTTTTTATAATTATTGCAATATTAACTTTTTACCTTAAATATTTAAGAAATCATTTAAGAGTTAATGAAAAGATTGAAACTAAATATCAAGAGATATATGAGTCTTACCTTGTCACCTACTTGTATGCAGGAAATGACGAGGAAGCTTTTAGTTCTGAGCAACAAATAATTATAGAAAAATTAAAAAAATACGCCGCTGATCCTTTTAAAAGAAAAATAATTGTTTCAACATTATTAAAGCTACGAAATGAGATATCTGGTGAAATGGGGGAATCTATTGATAAACTCTTTATCAAATTGGGGCTTTTACGTTACTCATTAGCCAAACTGAGAAGTAAAAAATGGGATGTTATTGCTATTGGAATAAGGGAACTTACACAATTTAAAATAAAAGCAGTTCATAAAATAATAATGAACAACATCAACCATCCAAAGAGAGAAGTTCGCAAAGAAATGCAATTTTACTTGGTTCATTTGTATGCTTTTGAGGGACTTGAGTTTTTAAACGTTTTAGAAACCCCATTATCCGAATGGGATCAGATTCAATTACTGGAAGTACTTCAGCTCAACAATAATACACAAATTGCTGACATAAAACCTTGGTTAAAATCTTCAAATGATTCTGTAGTCATTTTTGCTTTAAAAATTGCCAAAGTTTACAATCAATTTGAAGCAAAAGAAGTACTTATCGAACTGTTAAATCACAAGTGTGAAGATGTAAGAATCAATGCTATTTCTGCCTTAAGTCATTTGAACATAATTGAAGCTAAAAATATATTGAAAAATAATTTTAACGACCGCGGTCATGAAGAACAAATCGGATTTCTTAAGATGATGGAAAATGTATACGAGGCTAGTGACAAAACTTTTTTAATGGAACACATTAATCACAAAAGTACCGAAATTAAGTTATTGGTAATAGAAGTTTTGAAAAACATCAATTTTGAAGAGTTTGCGTTAAATGAAGCCGAATTAAAAAAAACATTAACTGCCTAAAACCAATTGGTCATGTATACAAGTACTTTACAAATTATAATGACAATCATTCATTATTTCTTTCTTGTTTTTTCTGCAATTGCAATTGCATCTTATGTCATATTAGCGATAATTTCTGCTATAGAGACAATTGAATATATGAAGAAAAACAGCTTTGTCAACTACAAAGAAATATTATCTTCGACTTTTTCTCCTTCAATTTCAATTATAGCTCCTGCCTACAACGAAAGTTTGAACATTGTAGAAAACGTTCGTTCCTTACTATCGAGTTATTATGTGAATTATGATGTTATCATTGTAAATGATGGAAGTAAAGATGATAGTCTAAGCAAACTTATAGAAGCCTACGACCTAATACAAATAGACAATCTTTTCAATGAACATATTAAAACAAAACCATTAAGAAAAGGTATTTATAAATCTACAAATCCTGCATTTGATAAATTAACCGTGATTGACAAAGAGAATGGAGGAAAAGCTGATGCCTTAAATATGGGATTAAATATGAGCAAAAACAAATATGTTGCTTGTATAGATGTGGATTGTTTGCTATTGGAAGACGCACTTCAAAAATTGATAAAACCATTTCTGGAAACAACTGACGTTAAAGTAATTGCCGCAGGTGGTGTAATAAGAATCGCAAATTCATGTACTGTCAAAGACGGTAAATTACTTGATGTAAACTTTCCTAAAACTTGGTTGGAACAAGGACAAATATTAGAATACTTGAGAGCTTTTTTATTGGGAAGAATGGCATGGAGTAGACTAAATGGTTTGTTGGTAATTTCAGGAGCTTTTGGTTTATTTGATAAAAAAATAGCCATTAAGGTGGGTGGTTACGACACCAATACCGTAGGGGAAGACATGGAAATTATTGTACGAATGAGGCGATATATGGAAGATCAAAAACAAAAATACAAAGTGGCATATATCCCGGATCCTCTTTGCTGGACAGAAGCTCCAGATAATTACAAAACATTTATTTCACAAAGAAACAGATGGACTCGTGGAACTATCGAAACACTTAAAAAACACCGTAAAATAGGGTTTAATCCTAAATATAAATCCTTGGGACTTATCAGTTATCCGTATTGGTTCTTTTTTGAAAGAATGGCTCCAATTATTGAAGTTACCGGTATAATTTATTTTGGAATTCTTATATTTCTTAATGAAGTAAGATGGGATTATGCATTTGCATTTATTATTGTGGCCTATTTATTTTCGGTACTGTTTTCAATAGTTGCCATTGTTTCAGAGGAACTTACTTATCACCAATATAAAAAAAAGTCTATTGGTTTTAAATTAATAATGATAGCTTTCCTGGAACCTTTTGTCAATCATCCAACTATTCTATATTCAGCCATAAAGGGAAATATAGATTACTATTTTTACAAAAAAATAGAATGGGGAACTATGACACGAAAAGGAATGACTAAAGCATAATGTTTAAAGCATAATTCTAAAAAATGGACATTAAAAAAATTAAAGACACATTAAACAATCGTTATTTCAATAATAGCTATGCTTATGTGTACTTAACTATTTCTGTAATTATTACATTTTGGTTATTAAGGTTATTCGAAATATTCTATACACTATCTGATGGTCCCGAAAACCAGAGTATTGGAATAACAATAGTTTATAAATTACTGAATGATTTTTGGGCTGGAATTTTCATAGGATTACTATTTATGCCTTTTTATTTTGCATTATTTTACATAAAAAGCCCTATTGAAGTAGTCTTAATTAAAGTGTTGTTTGCTTTAATCATCATTATCCAGTTAGCTTTGGTAAAATACAGCCTTACCACACACATCAATCTTGGAGCCGATTTATTGGGCTATTCATTTGATGATATGTACACTACGGTTACAGCTTCTGAATCTTTATCACTGCTCTATTTTCTGCCTTTTATAATAATGCCTTTGCTTTATTTGGGTATAAATTACCTTTTGAAAAAGTTTACAAATGGACGACAAATTTTTGCAATATCATTCCTTTTAATAATCATTCTGGGGAGCTTAAAGCTTGTTTCGCACGATTCTTCGGCTGCTGTTTTTCAAAATAAACTTAATTTTCTGGCTACTGATATTTTTAAATTTCAAAATGAAAAAAGGAAATTAGATGTGTCCAATTTAGTCTATAAAAAAGAGTTTCCTTTACTAAAACCATTCAATGAAACTAAAGATGTATTAGCTCCTTTTTTTAATATTCAAAGCGAAAAACCCAATATTGTAATCATTATAGCTGAAGGATTAGGCAGTGATTTTATTGGGGAAAATTCTTATGGAGGTTTTACGCCATTCCTCGATTCTTTGACTTCAAAATCTCTGTATTGGGAAAATTTTGTTAGTAATACTGGGAGAACTTTTGGCGCAGCATCATCAATATTAGGATCACTTCCTTATGGTGAGAAAGGATTTTTGGAATTAGCTCCCTTACCTTCTCACATTTCACTTTTGAGTGTTTTAAAAGCAAATGATTACACAACTTCCTATTATTGCGGTGATGATTCCAGTTTTGACAGGAAAATAAATTTTCTGGAATACAATGAGGTCGGCCACATTACCGATGAGAAAAAATTTGGACCTGGCTTTGTTAAAACTAAAGAAAATTCGGGAGGTTTTTCTTGGGGATATCCTGATGCCGAAATATTCAAAAAAACATTGTCCGAGATGGATAGCAAAAAAACACCGCGATTAGATGTTATTATGACCCTTTCCAATCACGAACCTTTTGACTTTCCTTCAAAAGATGTTTATTTGAAAAAAGTGGACTACATTTTGAATACCAACATGACTTTGATGGGCATAAAAGAAGAAATAGAAACTTATAAAGATATTTTTGCGGCACTTCTTTATACCGATACTTCAATTAAAAATTTTATTGAGGCTTATTCAAAAAGACCCGAATATAAAAACACAATTTTCATCATTACTGGAGATCATCGTTTGATACCAATACCACAAAAAGATGAATTATGTCGCTTTCATGTGCCGTTAATCATATATAGTCCGATGTTAAAAAGAGCGGAGAAATTTAAATCCGTTTCATCCCATTGGGATATAACTCCAAGTTTACTTTCTTTTTTAATGAATAATTACACGTTCAACAAGCTTTCAAAAACTGCTTGGATGGGCGACGGATTAGACACTGCTAAAGAATTTAGAAACATCCATCAAATTCCCTTAATGAGATATAAAGGAAGTATAAACGATTATATTTATAAAGATTATATGTATTCTGGTGGAGAACTATATAAGATAAATGAAAAATTTGAATCTTATAAAGTCTATGAAGAAAACATATCTAAAATCATAGCTGACTCCTTACTCAGTTTTAAAAGATTAAATGCTTATTTAACCAAGAAAAACAAAATTTTCCCAGCTTCTTTAAATATTTATTCACAACCAATAATTCAATTTTCAAAGGCTGAATTAGCAACCATTAAGGCATTGAAAAAGGATTTCAATCCTGACCAAACTTTTATTGTTGCTCGAGATTTAGCATTCAAAAAAGATTATGTAAATTCGAGATTATTGTGTGATTATATTTTGAATGAAATTCCTAATTATTCCGAAGTTCGAACTTTAAAAGGGAGAATGTTTGCTTGGGAAGGAAAATATGATAAAGCAGAAACTGAATTGCTGGATGCGATCAAAAGAACCCCTTTTGAAACGGATGCTTATTTAGCCTTAATGGACGTGTACAAATGGTCGAACCAAAATGCAAATGCAATTAAAATTGGCAATAAAGCAATAGATTCTGGAATAAAAAACCCGGATATTAATACCAAATTGGCACAAGCAAAAGCATCAATAAACTCAAAAAAAATAAAATAAGAGTATAGATAGGCTTTTAATTATTGAAGCTGAGAATAAAAATAATTAACTTTCAAAATATGATTTCGAAAATAGTAACAAAACTAACTCTTATATTATTTTTTTTATTTGCTTTTCAAACGTCAGGGCAAGAAAAAAAATTCAATGGAGATCCGGACAGTGCATTCAAAACAGCCCGTGAGTTGGCGTTCAATAAGCAACGGAAACAAGCTCAGGACACCTTACTTTTAATTTTAACAAAATATCCCGATTATCACGACATCCGTGATTTTTTGGCAACAACTTATTCTTGGGATGAAGACTATAAAAAAGCCAAAAAAGAATTTGCTTATATTTTAGATAAAGATTTCAAACGAAAAACCACTTGGATAGCCGCCATAAAGAATGAATTATGGGCAAATATGCCGTTTATCGCTTTGAAAAAGTCAAATGAAGCCTTGAAAATTTTTCCCAATGATCCAGAAATATTATACTTGAAGGCCAGTGCTTATGAAAAAACAAAAAATCCGCTAGATGCACTAAGTACAATCCAATTGGTGTTAAATCAAAATCCAGACAATCAAGAGGCGAAAGATTATAAAATTAATTTAAACAAAACACTCAGCCAAAACACTATTGGAATTAATTCCTCGGTTGATATTTATTCGTCCACATTTAATCCTATGCAGTACTATACATTCCGATATGGGCGACAAACAAAATATGGAAGTATCATTGCAAAAGTAAATGTTAACAGAAGGTTTGATGAAAATGGCGCTCAATATGAAGTCGATTTATACCCTAAAATTGCAAAAGGCCTTTATGCTTATGTTAATTTCGGTTTGGCAAATTCTTTTCTGTTTCCAGACATGAGATATGGCGCTGAGTTATACAAATCATTACCCAAAAGTTTTGAAGTTTCTCTTGGTTTCAGAACTTTAAAGTATGATACATCAACAACAAATATCTTCACTGGTTCGGTTGGTTGGTACAACGGGAACAATTATTGGTCTTTTCGACCTTACCTAACTCCCGGCGACACTGGAACCAGTAAATCAGGTAATTTAATTTTCAGAAGATACCGGAGTGATGCAGATAATTATTTAGAACTTTCTGCTGGAATAGGATATTCTCCAGAAAACAACCAGAATAATATCAGTGGAAATTTAGCTCCAATTTTCGACTTGAAATCTCAGAAAATCAACACAGGTTATTATTTTTCTTCATCCAATAAAAGAAATAATTGGGGAACACAATTTGGAGTTACCCACCAGGAAAAGAGTTTTGATCAAGGAAATTATTTTTGGATTTATACACTTGCCATTTCATGGGAGTTGAAATTCAAATAACGCCTCTTTTTCTTATTTATTCCCTTAAAATGAAGCCATTAGCATAGCAAATAGAAGTATCTTTAAAAAAAGCGTACCTTTGCACAAAATTTACGTTTTATGACCACTTTCGAACAATTCAATCTTCCCAAATCAGTACAAAAAGCAATCGATGATTTAGGATTTACCACGCCCACTCCCATTCAGGAAAAAACTTTTTCTGTGATAATGTCAGGACGTGATATGATGGGAATTGCTCAAACTGGAACGGGTAAAACGTTTGCTTATTTATTGCCTTTATTAAAGCTATATAAATTCACTCCGGGTCATACTCCTAAAATTGTAATTCTTGTTCCAACCCGTGAGCTTGTTGTTCAAGTAGTCGAGGAAGTAGAAAAACTGACCAAATATATGTCCGTTCGTACCGTTGGTATTTTTGGAGGTGTCAATATCAACACTCAAAAAACCACTGTTTATACTGGTTGTGATATTCTAGTAGGAACTCCGGGACGAGTAATGGATTTGACATTGGATAATGTCATCCGTTTCGAAGAAATGCAAAAACTGGTTATCGATGAGTTCGACGAAATGCTAAATCTAGGTTTCCGCACCCAATTGACTGCCATTTTAGCAATGATGCCCAAAAAACGTCAAAACATCTTGTTTTCAGCCACTATGACGGATGAAGTAGATGCTATTTTGAATGACTTTTTTGATTATCCAGAAGAGGTTACACTTTCAGCATCCGGTACACCCTTGGAAAACATCACACAAATTACGTATAGCGTTCCCAACTTTAATACCAAAATCAATTTACTGAAACATTTGTTACAGGAGAATGAAGATATGAGTCGTGTTTTGGTTTTTGTGAACAACAAGAAAATTTCGGATATGGTTCACGAACGCATTGAGGAAGATTTCGATGGTCAGTTTGGGGTTATTCACTCCAATAAATCACAAAATTATCGTTTGAGTACGATGGCTGAATTTCAAGCTGGAAACCTTCGTGGATTAATCACTACCGATATTATGGCGAGAGGTTTGGATATTTCCAATATCACGCACGTCATCAATTTTGAAATGCCCGAACTTCCTGAATTATATATGCACCGTATTGGTCGTACTGGTCGTGCCGATGCTACAGGAACAGCTATCAGTTTGATTACTCCTCGTGAAGAAGAATCCAAATTTGCCATTGAACTATTAATGGATATGGAATTGTCCGTTGAGCCTTTTCCAGAAACTGTTGAAATCTCACTAAAACTAATCGAACCTGAAAAAGACCGTCAGCCGATGAAGTTTATGATGAAAAAGGTGAAATTAGAAGGTGATGGAGCATTCCACGAGAAAAGTAAAAAGAATAAAAAAGTCAATCTCGGTGGTCCTGGTGTAACCAAAAAGAAAACACACGGTTCTATCAATAGAAATATGTTGAAAAACCAAGCCAAAAAACGCAAGGACAAGAAATAGTGTTCAGTATTCAGTTTTTAGTGTTCAGTCGAGTACTGACCACTAAAAACTGACCACTGATTACTTAAAACTAAATCTTAGTAAAAACCAAACATACTGGGGAACACAAGTCTATCTTTTTACCAGTATTAGTAAGCATTCCTGTAGTTTTATCCCTTTTGAAAATCACAATTTCATTTGTATATTGATGTCCCACCAAAAGAAAATTTCCCGTTGGATCAATATTAAAATTCCGAGGGCCTTTTCCTAACGTACTCGTTCTTTGCACAAATTCTAATTTTCCCTTTTTCAATATTTTGAAAGCCGAAATATCATTGGCAGTTCCGCGATTGGTGGCGTATAAAAATTTTCCGTCAGGCGAAATATGAATGTCAGCGGCACCAATATCTCCTTTAAAATCTGGCGAAACAACTTTGGTTTCGCTTACTTTTTTCAACATTCCGTTGGTATAACTAAATGAGGTTATCGTTCCATCCAATTCTTGCAAAACGTACACATATTTTCCATCTTTACTGACTATCAAATGTCGTGGACCACTACCGGGTTTAACATCAATACTGCTTTTTAGTTGCAAAACTTCCGTTGCTGAATTTGAATTATATTCATAAACATAAATCTTGTCGGTCCCTAAATCATTAGCTAAAACATATTTCTTGTCGGGCGAAAAATATACCATATGAGCGTGAGGCGCTTCTTGTCGTTTGGCATTGATGCTTTTTCCTGTGTGTTGCACCACTTGTTTAACTGCACCAATACTTCCATCATTATTTTTACCCAAAACCGAAATGTTACCGCTAGAATAATTTGCGGTTATCACATTTTTATCATCATTAATTATGTAACAAGGATTCAGTCCGTTTGGGTTTTGATAATTAATAAAATCCAATTTCCCACTTTTCGAATTATATCCAAAAGCACTAACTGAACTTTTTTTATCGTTTTCACTTACCGAATAGACAAATTTATTATCATTAGAAACAGACAAATAACTAGGATTAAAAATGTTTTCTGTATTGCTTTTAAGGCTAAAACCACCCGTATTCGAATCGAATTCATAAACATAAATTCCTTTGCTGTCGCAAGGTTTGGTGTAGGTTCCAACAATCAAATTGAACTTATTTTCCTGTGCTTGCAATGTGGAAAAAGCAAAAATCGTAAAAAGAATGGTAACTGTTTTTTTCATAATTTGTGGTTTAGTATATTATATTTATTATTTTTTAGTTGATAAAAGTGTCTTGGCAGAAATACTCGTAACAACCTTTTTACCTGTTTTGGCTTCCAATTCTTTCAAGGCAACTTTGGCAACATTTCCGCCTTGTTGCGCCACTTTTTGACTTTCCTCAAAATTCTTTGGATCAACAGCTTGTGAAATGTCTTTGGTCGAAGCTTCTGCCAACATATTCAAAATTAATTCGGTATTACTCATATTATCCCGAAGATTTTCTTTTTTCAACCCTTTCAAAATTTTGTATTCTTTGGTCGTTTTTTCTGACCAAGCCTTAGTAATAATATCAGTTAATATGGCAAATTGCGTCCCTTCTTTCAATCCTCTACTTTTCCATTCATCGGTAAGTTCTTTGCGGATTTCAATACTTTTCAAACGCTGATTAATCCAATTTTCAGAATAACCCAATTGCAAATAATGCTGCAAAGCCCTGTCAATTCCTATTTCGGGATCTTGCATTTCGTCCAGTCTTTCACTACCCACTTTCGCCAACCAAAGCTTGAAAGGTTCCGCTTTTGGTGATGGAATGGATTGGATGATTCTTAAAAGACCTTCTGTACTTGAACAATCAGTAGCATATTTTTTTCCATCTGTAGCTTCCATTTTCAGTTGTCGACAAATTGTCGATAACTCAATTCCTGAAAGTTTTTCCCGTTTTTTCATTCGATACCAATAATCTTTGGGATCCAAACTATCAGTCAAAACCTGAACTACGTCAATAACCGAAAAATACCATTGTTCCTCTTTTTCATCCCAATGGGAACGCATTTTTTTATCTTCAAATAATTTTATGTCGCTCATAATTTTTTTATCAAATCCAATAATCTTAATCTGTTAGTCACAAATTGTAATCAACTCATTTTTTCCTTTTCATCAAAAAAGAAATCATCAATTCTATTCCTCAAATATAATCTAAATTCAATCAAAATATAAAATATAAAATCAAAATACTATCTTTGAAAAATGCAATTCAAACACCCAGAAATTCTCTATTTTCTTTTCTTGTTGGTTATACCAATTCTGGTTCATTTGTTTCAATTGCGACGTTTCAAAAAGCAATATTTTACCAATGTTCGTTTCCTGAAGGAGCTTTCCATTCAAACCAGAAAGAGTTCCAAAATCAAAAAATGGCTGCTTTTAGCCACGCGATTATTGCTGTTAACCTTTATTATTATTGCCTTTGCACAACCTTTTTTCAAAGCCAAAGACAGCAAAAACAGTTCCAATGAGATGTATATCGTTTTGGACAATTCCTTTTCGATGCAAGCCAAAGGTCAAAAGGGAGAATTACTGAAAAGAGTCGTTCAGGAATTACTCGAAAACACACCTGAAAACCAAACTTTTTCTTTGATTACCAATTCCGAAACGTTTTGGAACACCGACATCAAATCCATTCGAACCGAATTACAAAACCTAAAACACAGTGCTTTACCGTTCCAATTGGAAAGTGCAATGGCAAAAATAAAATCAAGAAAAACAGCTTTTAACAAAGATGTTGTCGTGATTACCGATGCTGTTGGAATGGAATCCAAACAATTGAAAAGTATTGACAAAGAGTTCAATACTTACTTCATTATTCCAGAAGCGGAACACGAAAACAACGTAGCTATTGAAAGCGTTTTTATTCATCAAACTCTGGACGATTTCTATGAAATTGGCTTAAAATTATCTGCTTTTGGCGAAAAAAACAAACAGATTCCAGTGGCTTTATACAATCAAAACAAACTGATTGCCAAAACTTTGTCGAAATTTGATGCTAAAGAAAAGACAATCTATTTCACCATTCCAAAGAAAGATTTCCACGGTTATGCTTCCATTATCGACAACGGATTGGAATATGATAACAATTTGTATTTCAGCATTTCGAAACCTAAAAAAAACAACATCATCAGCATTGGAACAGCTGAGAAATCAAACTTTTTATCTCGAATTTATACCAATGACGAATTCAATTTCAACAATTTTACAATTGAGACTTTGGATTACAATGCCATCGAGAAACAAAATACCATTGTCCTAAACGAACTCGATGAAATTCCGCAAGCACTACAAACTACTTTAAAATCCTTTGTGGAAAAAGGTGGCAATTTGGTACTAATTCCATCTTCAAAGACTTCAACGGCGAATCTCAATTTGTTTTTAAAAATCTTTGAAAACATCCAATTCAAATCTTTGGAAAACAAGGAAAAATTGGTCACTAAAATCAACTTCAATCATCCATTGTTTAGTGGTGTTTTCGAAAATAAAATCAATAATTTCCAATATCCAAAAACAAAAGCTTCCTTTGGAATAGCGGGTTCCAATCCAGCGGCTTTATATTATGAAGACCAAACTCCGTTTCTAACTTCCATCAACAATCCTCCCGACGCTTCGGGATCATCAGTTTATATTTTCACGGCTCCAATTAATGGAGAAAACTCTAATTTTCAACAATCGCCTTTGATTGTTCCTACTTTTTACAAAATGGGTGTCAATAGTCAAAACAATGGCGTGAATGCAATAACAATTGGCAACAACAATCCATTTTTGGTTGACGCCACTTTGTCGAAAGATGAAATTTTGAAAGTCAAAAACGAAACTGAAACCTTCATTCCTGTTCAACAAATCCTGAACGATAAAGTAAAATTGACTTTCAACGATTTTCCAGAACAAGCTGGAAATTTTGGAATTTACAATCAAAATGAACGCATACAAAACATCAGTTTCAACTTCAATAGAACCGAAAGTGATTTGGCTCAAGCCAATAAAGAAGCGCTTTCTGATTACAAAACCACCGATTCTATTGAAACCGTTTTTAACAGCTTACAAACCGACCGAACAGACAGTCAAATTTGGAAATGGTTTGTTATATTTGCATTGCTTTTTCTGGTAACCGAAATGGCAATTATACGATTCGTAAAGTAAAAACGTTGGATGCAATTAAAATAAAAAACAGAATTAAACACATAGAAACATAGAAAAAAAAGAATGAGATAGCCCAATTGCTTCGCCCGTTCGCTGTCGCTCGGGTCTTGGGTTCGCATAGCTATGTTTTCTCTAATAAAGTGAAACGCCTTTTTCAGTTATTTTAAAACTATGTTTCTATGCGTTTAAAAATTGAATTTCACCCACAGGTTCAAATACTAAATAAATACTATGAACACAATCATCCGGGAAGCCAAAATTATCGATTCTGAAAGTCCGTTTCACAACCAAACTGTTGATATTTTAATTGTTGATGGAATCATTAACAAAATAGGAAAATCTCTTTCAAATACAGAAAATATCGAGGAAGTAAAACTCGATAATTTACACGTTTCAAAAGGTTGGTTTGACTCTAGTGTTTCACTTGGAGAACCTGGTTTTGAAGACCGAGAAACCATAGCAAACGGTTTGAATGTTGCTGCAAAAAGCGGTTTTACTGCCATTGCTTTGCAACCCAACTCCTACCCGATTATCGACAACCAATCGCAAATAAATTTTGTAAAAAGCAAAGCCAATGGTTTTGCCACCGAACTTTTCCCGATTGGTGCTTTGACTAAAGGAAGCGAAGGAAAAGATATGGCGGAATTATTCGATATGAAAAATTCTGGTGCAATTGCTTTTGGCGATTACAACACCAGCTTAGACAATGCCAATTTGCTAAAAATTGCTTTGCAATATGTTCAGGATTTTGATGGATTGGTTATTGCTTTAGCCCAAGATTCGAACATAAAAGGAAACGGCGTTGCCAATGAAGGAGTGGTTTCTACAAGATTGGGATTGAAAGGAATTCCAAATCTAGCCGAAGAATTACAAATCGCCAGAAACTTGTTTCTACTGGAATATAGTGGCGGAAAATTGCATATTCCAACCATTTCTACAGCAAAATCAGTTGAATTAATCAAGGAAGCCAAAGCCAAAGGATTGAACGTTACTTGTAGCGTTGCGGTACATCATTTAGTTTTAACGGATGAAAAACTAGAAAATTTCGATACCAGATTCAAAGTTTCGCCACCGTTGCGAACAGAAACCGATAGAAAAGCATTACTTGCAGGAATTCTGGACAATACGATCGATATGATTACAACTGACCATAATCCTATTGATATTGAACACAAAAAAATGGAATTTGATTTGGCCAAAAACGGAACAATTGGTTTGGAAAGTGCTTTTGGTGTTTTGTTAACTGTATTGCCTTTAGAAAAAATTATCGAAAAATTGACTACTGGAAAAACTACTTTTTGTCCCGAAATTTCGGGAGGAAAACAATCAATTGCCGAAGGAAACAAAGCCAACATTAGCCTATTTAACCCTGAAGGAAAAAGCATTTTCACGAACGAAAATATCTTATCTAAATCTAAAAACTCCGCTTTTCTGGGAACAGAATTAAAAGGAAAAGTTTATGGAATTTTCAATCAAGGAAAATTAATTTTAGGTTAAAATTTAAACACAAAGTGCACGAAGAAGAAGGCACAAAGAACACTATTAATAATTATCTAAATAAACACTTTGTGAACTTCGTTTAAAAAACTTTGTGAACTTTGTAGTTAAAAAATATGGAAAATAACAACATCGAAAAAGGAAAAACAGCCGCCATAACAAGCTATATTTTACTCATTGGAGTTTTCATAGCGATGTCGATGAACAGTGGAGAAGAAAAGAATTCATTTGCTTCATTTCACATTCGTCAAGCATTGGGATTGACAATCACATTTATTTCATTGGGACTAATCATCAGCAATTTTGACAGTCCAATGATTTCCATATCAATGTGGGTTTTTCTCTCCGTTTTATGGACTTACGGCATTTTTAGCGCCATCAATGGCCAAACAAAACCAGTTCCTTTGTTGGGAAATTATTTCCAGAAATGGTTTGCATCAATTTCTTAATTTTAGATTTCTAATTGCAGATGGCAAAACTGATCACTAAAAACGGAACACTGAACACTTATTTATGACATTATCCTTAGAATATCTCGTAAGAGAACCCAAAGTAAAGTTAGACAAGAATCCACTTTTACTCTTAATTCACGGTTACGGCAGCAACGAAGAGGATTTATTTTCATTCGCCACGGAGCTTCCCGACGAATATTATATTGTTTCGGCTCGAGCACCATACAATATGCAATATGGAAGTTACGCTTGGTATGCCATCAACTTTGATGCCGACCAAAACAAGTTTTCCGACAATGAGCAAGCCAAAACTTCGAGAGATTTAATTGCGCGATTTATTGTTGAATTGACATCTAATTTTCCAATTGATTCCAATAATATAACTTTAATTGGGTTTAGCCAAGGAGCTATTTTGAGTTATGCTGTAGCACTTTCGCATCCTGAAAAAGTGCAAAAAGTCGTAGCAATGAGTGGTTATGTGAATCCAGAAATTATCGAAGAAAATTATCTAAAAAACTCCTTTTCGAATCTTAAAATATTCACTTCCCACGGAACAGTTGACCAAGTAATTCCTGTGGAATGGGGACGTAAAGCAAAACCATTTTTGGAGAATTTAGGAATAAACATCACCTACAAAGAATATCCAATTGGGCATGGCGTTTCTCCACAAAATTTTCATGATTTCAAGAATTGGCTACTTTGAGGAAGTTAGCAGTTAGCAGTTAGCAGTTAGCAGTTAGCAGTTAGCAGTTAGCAGTTAGCAGTTAGCAGTTAGCAGTTAGCAGTTAGCAGTTAGCAGTTAGCAGTTAGCAGTTAGCAGTTAGCAGTTAGCAGTTAGCAGTTAGCAGTTAGCAGTTAGCAGTTAGCAAAAAAACGAAAACGCATTAATAGTTTCTTGGTATTTTCGTTTTTTTTATACAAAGATGTTTAACATTCTTAATCTGAAATCTGAAATCTGAAATCTGAAATCTGAAATCTGAAATCTGAAATCTAAAATCTCAACACTATTTCTGGTACAACAAAGATTGAAATGTTTCAAACGAAACCGATTCATCCTCATTGACAAAATACTTTATCAACACTTCTCCCCAATATTCTCCGTCGCTAAAATCGGCAATAATCCATCGGTGATTCAAGATTCGTACTTTATTAATGATGAATTTATTGACCCCAATTTGATCTTGACCAATGTAGGGATTTCCCTTTGGATTGGCATTTAAATCCATTAGTTTTTCGGTAACTACAGGAATTAGCATTTCGACTTGAATCGTTTTGGTGGCATTGTCAGGGTTGAAATAATTCTGTGCATTTTCATTTTTTTTCAAAGAAAAATAGTTGGCATCGACCAGTTTGGTATTGACAGCCTCTAAATCTTTTTTCAATTTCACTTCCGTTTTGGCAAATTTATCTTTTACAAAAGTCAGTTGTTTGCTAAAATACATATAGGTAAAAACGTTCAAAAGCAAAACAATAATAATAAGATAAAGTAATAATGAGTTTTTCATTTCGAGCTAATATTAAATAGTAATTTCTAAATTATCGTAAGCCAAATAAACGTTTTTCGGAAGTTTTTGTTGTACTTCTTCATGAAAACCCATAATATGGCTAATGTGAGTAAGATATGCTTTTTGGGGTTTTATTAAAGCGATAAAGTCCAAGGCTTCTTGTAAATTAAAATGTGTATTGTGCGGCTCTTCTCGTAAGGCATTTACAACTAGCACTTTCAGATTTTTTAATTTATCTATTTCACTTTCGTCAATTGTTTTTACATCAGTCAAATAGGCAAAATCATCAATTCTGTACCCAAAAACTTGAAGATTTCCGTGCATTACATTGATGGGAATTGCCGTTTTATTTCCAATAGGAAAAGGTTGATTATTGACTACCTCAACTGGTTTTACAGAAGGTGCTCCGGGATATTTATTTTCAGTTTCAAAAATATAATCAAATCGTTTTTTCAAATTTTCGATGACACGTTGATGACTATAAATAGAAATAGCTCCTTGTTTAAAAAAAAAGGGGCGAATGTCGTCTAATCCAGCAGTATGATCGGAATGTTCGTGAGTATAAAGAATTCCATCCACTTTTTGACAATTTGATTTTAGCATTTGTTGTCTAAAGTCCGGACCACAATCTATAACAAAAGAATGATTCTCCCAATGAACCCATACCGAAACCCGTAGCCTTTCATCTTTAGAATCAGTACTCTGACAAACCGAATGATTGCTTCCAATAACAGGAATTCCTTGTGAAGTACCAGTTCCTAAAAAATACAAATTCATTTTCGAACAGTTGTTAATTATTATACAAAAATAGCAATAAATCTCTACAATTTGAAACATTTTTTACTAACTTTGCACCAAAACAGCGATTTCTTTATGAAAAGAGACACCGAAATTAAGTTGAAAGGTGACAAAGTCATCGAACAAATTCCTTCTTTAAAAGACAAAGCCCTTCGTATCAATTTGAACGAAAATATCTACGGGACTTTTTCTGAAATTGGTGCTGGACAAGAAACTGTTAGGCATTTCTTTAGAGCAGGAGGTTCGTCTGGAACAATTGCAAAAGCAATGTCGGCTTATGACAAAGATTTTAGTGATGCCATATACGGAGTCGAAGAAGACGGTCGTTATGTTACTGAGAGCCGTTTGAAAAAAATTCTTACTCACGAAGCGGGTCTAATTGAAAAACGATTAAGCCGAAAGAAACATCCCAATAAAATCTTTTTCAGTTTTGCAAATACAGTTGCTACTATTGATTTCGCCAAACAATTCAAAGGACATGGCTGGGTTGGTATAAAATATCAATTAGAGCCTGAAGAAGAATACAATGAGATCATTATTCACATTCGATTTAAGGAAACCGATGTTCGTTTGCAACAAGAAACCCTTGGTATTCTAGGAGTAAACCTAATTTATGGTGCCTTTTATAAATACAATAATCCCAAACATTTATTGCGCTATTTATACGATCACCTTGACAAAGATCAACTTGAGATAGACACCATTAACTTTTCTGGACCCCGTTTTGCGAATGTTGACAACCGTTTGATGAGTTTGCAATTGGTTAAAAACGGCATGACTGATGCTGTGATATTTGATCCAGAAGGTAAAAATATACTTCCCGCTGCCATTTTGTACAAAAAAAACATTCTTGCCATACGAGGAAGTTTTCGTCCTGTCACAAAGGTGAATATGGATATATATGAGGAATCGCTAAAAATGTTTCAAAATGAGCTAAAAGTGAGTCGAGAAAACACTTTGGTTATCTTTGAAATCACTTTGTCTAATTTGCGTTCCGATGGTGAGATTGACGAAAAAGACTTTATGGATCGAGCTCAATTACTTTGTTCTTTGGGTCAAACAGTAATGATTTCTAATTTTCAGGAATATTATAGAGTGGTCGAATATTTTGCTAAATACACCAAAGCCAGAATGGGATTGGCAATGGGGGTTAATAATTTGATAGAAATTTTTGACGAAAAATACTATCGCCACTTGAGTGGTGGTATCTTAGAGGCTTTTGGAAAGTTATTCTATAGGGATTTGAAAGTGTATTTGTATCCTATGTTGGACGAAAATGGTATAATTACAAATTCTGAAACATTGAAAATACATCCTCGAATAAAAGAATTGTATAAATTCTTTAAATTCAACGGAAAGGTTGTTGATATTGAAAACTATAATCCTAAAAATTTAGAGGTCTTTTCTCGTGAAGTTTTAAAAATGATTGGCCAAAGCAAACCGGGGTGGGAATCAATGTTACCTACTGGTGTTGCAACAATCATTAAGAAAAAGAAACTCTTTGGATATGATCCAAATGTACTTTTAGAAAAAAATAGTCAATAAGTAACATAAAAAAAGCCAAGAAAAATAAATTTTTTCTTGGCTTTTTTTATGAAATTACCGACGACGAAAACCAGTAAGCCTACAACATTGCCGACACCACTCCATCGGCAGAAGACGAATTGATAACCGAACAAATCTTTCGCAATTGCTGCAATTCATCAAGGAAATCAAACCGTATTATCAGGAAGTAATTCAACTGCGTTATTTTTCAGGAAATGAGCTATCAAGAAATTGACAACAAAATTGACAAACCACACAGATATGTGAAAATAAAACTGCTTCGCAACAAGAAATTATTGGCAGAAATCATTCAGGATAAGCGGTAGTTTTGGCGGATTTAACAATAAAAAATAAATCGAAAAATATTTTAGTTTTTTTTAATTCACTTAATATCTACCTCTTGTTAAATCGCAACCCGAACTTTTTGTTGATGGTTTTGTTATTTTCTTTTTGAACGTTCTAAATAATTGAACGATTGTAGCAATTGAGCCAATTATTCCAACAAAATCTAATTTTTCCATTTTACAAAATTTTATAGTTATAAACATATAACCTTAGAAGTTAGCTTTTGTTACAAAAAAGCCGCTAAGTTGCTTTTAATTTGGAAATAAAAATGGAAATAGAAAAAGTTCGGATACCTCTTTAATACAAGACAACTAACGCTAATAAAAGCTAACTGAAGTCTTCCATAAAACAAACCGTCCTTGAAATCCTGGGTTACTATTCAAGCAAAAAAAATCTTAATAAATAATAAATCCACAATGGTTTTGTCATTTCGACGAAAGAGAAATCACATTTGTTGCTCACATTTGTTGCTCACATTTGTTGCTCAAAATTATTGCTCTAGATATGTGATTTCTCCTTCGTCGAAATGACAAATAGAGTTCAATCATCACCGCAAACCCCGAAAACATTGACACCTATTCTTCTTGTTAAAACAATTTATAAATAATCAACATTTTATATATTACATCGAATATATTTTACGTTATATGTTAAAAGATACTACTTATGACTTGATAAATACTTAACCGTTAAAACCATTATTATGTCTAGATTAAGTATTTACGAAACCCGCTGGATCGATCTTATTTTCGAAAACAGAAACCAAGAGTACGGTGCTTATCAATTGCGCCGTGACAGTGTCAAAAGCTCCTTGACTGCCCTATTTATGGGATTGTTGTTTGTGGCTTCCATAGGTGGTATTGCTACAATTATAAGTCATTTTAACACTAGTGTTGTACCCCAAATTACCTTGCCAGAATGGTCAGAACCTCTCGAAGTCACTGACATTTATATTCAACAAGTAGAAAAACCGGTGCTACCCAATATACAAAGCCAAACAACCGAAGCTACCATTGTGAAAGACCAACTCACAAATCCAGTAATTGTGCATCCGCTAGATGCAAATTCAAACATTGCCACAAACGTAGAAAACAATAATGCGACTGCTGTAATTTCAGAGGGAACAGGAACAACAGACCTAAATCCATCCACTCCAGGAACTGGAACTGAAATACCAGCTGCAGTCGATTATGGAAAGACCGTCGTAAACACAGCAATTTTAGACAAAATGCCTGAGTTTCCGGGGGGAATCAATAAATTCTACAGTTATGTAGGCAATAATTTCGAAAAACCTGAAATTGATGCCATCAATACTTTCAGAGTTTATGTGTCTTTCGTTATCGAAAGAGACGGAAGTATGACCGATATCAAAGTAGTACGAGATCCAGGTTATGGTTTGGGAAGAGAAGCCCTTCGAGTTTTGAAATCCTTGAAAACCAAATGGTCTCCAGGAATGATTGGTTCAAAAGCCGTTCGCACGGCTTACAATTTGCCAATAACCGTTCAAATGAATTAAATTATTAAATACATAAAAACAATGAAGCAGAACTTTCAGGTTCTGCTTCATTTGTATAAACTGCAATTGAAATTAAATTATTTTTATTTTTGGTGGTCGTATTTTAGCAGTTGTTTTTGGCTTACCACAACTGGTTTTTGATGAACATCAGTTTATAAACCCCATCCTTCTCAGCTGTTTTCTTAGCATTATCAGCTCTTTCTTGTGAATCTGGATGCGAACTTATCATTTTTGTTAAAAAATCTATTTATGTTCCTTTGCTTATTTTTGCCAAAATAGTAAAGACCGATTCTACAGCATTTACATCATATCCATTTTAGCAATAATTGAGCCGCTTGTGCATCGCTAAAAGCAAGTCCTGCTATTCCTTTTTGAACGGCACCCAAGGCTTTTACTCCAAAATTAATTTGCGCATTAGCAGTTGAAAAACAAAAAAAGGGACCTAACGTAGCTAAATAAATAAATTAATTCTTTTTTAAACTTGTTAAGTTTTTAATTTGTGAAGGGCAATATAATTTTAGGTGTGGATTTACTCAAAAAATTTCTTGTTTTACGAAATAAATTTTGGATAAATTCAAACATCAATCCTATTTTTATCAACGAAATCGCTTTTTAAAATTGTTAAATAAATGTTAAATAAATGTTAAACAAAAACTAAACAGTTGTTTAAATTAAACGGTTGTTTAATTTTGGCATTTTAAAAATCAGAAAACATTGAAAAACGATTTAAACGACAAACAAATTCAGATTCTAGAAGTAGCCGAAACGCTATTTGCCGAGAAAGGATTTGACGGAACTTCGATTAGGGATATTTCAAAAGTGGCGAAGATTAACGTGGCTATGGTTTCGTATTATTTTGGCAGCAAAGAAAAACTACTGGAATCCTTGGTCTTATTCAAAACCTCGGGACTTAAAGAGCGGTTGGTCAATTTGATTGAAGAAAATCTGGAACCTTTTGAAAAAGTAAACAAGCTGATTGAACTTTACATCAATCGACTCAATTGCAACAGGGGGATTTATCGCATTCTACATTTTGAATTGTCCTCAAAAAAGAAAGTTTTGGAATTGGAGTCATTTTTAGAAATAAAAAAGTCAAACTTAAAATCATTGGAACTTATCATTAAAGAAGGTCAAGCCAAAGGTGTTTTTAGGAAAGACGTCATTATTGAGCTGCTAACGCCAACTATTCTGGGAACTTATTTTCATTTTCAGATGAACAAACCTTTTTTTGAAGACATTTTAAACTTGAAAACCGAAGAAGCCTACAATAATTATGTAAAAACAGACTTAACAAAGCACATTCAACAAACCATTAAAGCCCTCCTAATATATGAAAATTAATCATTTTTTACTTATAGGGATTTACTTAATAGGAATCACTTCTATAAAAGCGCAAGAAAGTACTAGTTTAACACTTGACCAAGCCATTCATTTGGCTTGGTCAAAAAGTAACGAAGTAAGCTTGGCCGATTCCAAAGTAAATTCATCGAAATACGAATTGCAGTCCAAAAAGAACTCACAATATCCCGATTTGAAACTTTCAGGACAATATCAAAATTTTATTGAACCAAATATTGATATGAAATTTAGCACTAATGGTTCAGGAACACCATTCCCATCTGGAAATAAACTGATGATTGGACAATTGAGTGCTAATCTCCCTGTTTTTGCGGGTTTCAAAATCCAAAACAACATCAAGATTTCGGAGAATTTGTACCAAGCCCAAACAGCAACAGCTTTGCAAACCAAAGAGGAAATTGCGATGCGAGTGGTCAATTATTACGCAAGTTTATACAAAGCACAAAAGACTTTGGAATTGTTGAAAGACAATCAAAAACAAGCCGAGCAACGTGTGGTGGATTTTACCGAAATGGAAAAAAACGGCATTATTCCAAGAAATGACTTATTGAAATCACAATTGCAAGTTTCGAAAATACAATTATCTATTGACGAAATGAACAACAATTTGAATGTGGTCAACTATTATTTGATTTCGCTTTTGAAATTGCCAATGGAAACTAATTTAGAGATTAACGAAAGTGATTTTATCAATTTCCAAATTAACAATATTCCTACAGATGAAAATCTGGCATTGGACAACAGAAAAGATTTAGAAGCAGTTCGTTTTCAAGAAAAAGCTAGTGAAGCTGGAGTGAAATTAGCAAAAGGAGCTTATTATCCTTCGGTTACGATTATGGGAGGCTATGCTTCTTTGGGATTACAAAATATAATTACTATTGAAAATGCGATCAATTTTGGAGTTGGTGTTTCTTATGATTTGAGTGGAATACTAAAAAACAATTCTACCATAAAAATGGCCGAAAGCAAATCGAATGAAGCTAAAAACTACAAAGAAATCCTTACCGATAATATCAAAGTTGAAGTAAAAAAAGCCATTGAAGACTATAATTTGTCCTTAAAGCAAAACGAAGTTTATGTAGAAGCAGCAACTCAATCAGCAGAAAATTATAGAATCGTAAAAGACAAATACGACAACGGCCTTTCGAACACCAATGATTTACTCGAAGCCGATGTAGAACAACTGAGTTCAAAAATCAATAAAGCTTTGGCAAGAGCCAATATTATTCAAAAATATTACGAATTACTTTCAACAACTGGACAATTATCACAAACCTTCAATATTTCAAAAATATAATCGACCTCTACTATGGAAAAGAAAAAAACAAATAAAAAATTCATCATCATATTTGCCGTATTGACCCTATTATGTGGCACTTATGGAACGTATAAATACCTTCATTCTTTGTCTCACGAACATACTGATGATGCTCAAATCGAGAAGAATATGAATCCAATAATCCCTAAAATTTCGGGATATGTGAGAAAAGTTTACATCAAAGACAATGATTATGTAAAGAAAGGCGATACCTTATTTACCATCGACACTCGCGACTATCAATTAAAAATTGAAGATGCAAACGCAGCATTGGCAGCAGCCGAAGGCAGTTATGAAGTAGCTAAAGCCGATATTGGTAGTGCTATGGCAAGTGTATCGGTTTCTGATGCCAATGTACAATCGGCAGGTGGAAATATTGAATCAGCTAAAATCAGATTGAATCAAGTAACCAATGATTACAACCGATACAATAATTTGTACAAAAATCACACGATTACTAAACAACAATACGAACAAGCATTGACTGCCAAACAAGAAGCCGAAAACCAGGTTCGTATTTTGCAACAACAACAAAAAGCAAGTTCCTATCAAAAAACAGCCATTATAGCCAAGTCGAATGTTTCGAACAAACAAACCCAAGTGGCTGCTGCCAATATTCAAAGAGCCAAAGCTCAGTTAGAAACGGCAAAATTGAATTTATCTTACACCGTTATCACAGCAGCAATAGATGGACAAGTTTCTAAAATTGACATTCAACCAGGTCAATTAGTGCAACCAGGTCAATCTTTGTTTTACATTATCAACAACATTACCGCTTGGGTAATTGCCAATTTCAAAGAAACACAATTAAACAAAATGACTGTTGGACAACACGTTACCCTAAAAGTAGATGCCTATCCTGATTTTGATTTTGAAGGAACACTTACCTCTTTTTCACCAGCGACGGGTTCTAAATTCTCATTATTACCACCTGATAATGCCACTGGAAACTTTGTGAAAACCATTCAAAGATTGCCTGTAAAAATAAGTTTGAACCCATCTAACGATGTCGAAAAAATAAAATTATTGCGTCCAGGAATGAATGTGGATGTAGATGTACATTTGAATTAAATCCTCTCCCCGACCCTATCCGAAGGAGAGGGAGACGCGACCGAAAAAATAGAAGTCATTTATATTATAATTCTAGCATTTATAGCTCTTGGTATCAGTTGTATTGCCAGATTTCTGCTTGCGTGAGGGATTGGCAGTGGAGCTCTTTTTTGTATCAATTGCCACGGGTTTAAACCCGTGGCAATTGATACAAAAAAAGCGGGGAACGGAAAGCCCGACCCGGAGTTTTTACGGAGGGTCACGCCCAAATAATTTAAATTTAGTTTTAGAAAATACATTTTATACTTAATGCAAAATGGTACAAACAGCAGAAGATGATTTAGTGGAATATGGTTTTAGGAGGGTTATTATCACCATAACTGCCGTCCTTTGTGCCTTGTTGGAAATTGTGGACACTACGATTGTAAACGTGGCTTTGAACAATATGCGAGGTAGCCTTGGTGCCACGCTGACGGATATTGCTTGGGTAATTACCGCTTATGCTATTGCCAACGTGATCGTGATTCCAATGACGAGTTGGCTTTCGCAACAATTTGGACGACGCAATTATTTTGCCGCATCCATCATTATTTTTACAGTAGCTTCCTTTTTATGTGGTAACGCCGATAATATCTGGGAACTTGTTGCCTTCCGATTTATTCAAGGACTTGGTGGTGGTGCTTTACTCGTAACGGCACAAACCATCATTACCGAAAGTTATCCCGCTGCCAAAAGAGGAATGGCACAAGCGATTTACGGAATGGGAGTTATTGTGGGACCAACACTTGGACCACCATTAGGCGGTTATATCGTGGATCATTTTTCTTGGCCGTATATTTTTTACATCAACATTCCAATTGGTATTATCGCCACGATATTAACATTGATGTTTGTTAAAAGCCCAAAATATGGCGACAAACTCAAAGCCAACCAAGTCGATTGGTGGGGCATTTTCTTTTTGGCTTCTTTCATCGGTTCCTTACAATTTGTCTTAGAACACGGACAACAAGACGACTGGTTCAATGATAACTTGATTACGACTTTAAGTTTGGTTTCAGTATTTGGATTATTACTTTTTATAAAACGAGAGCTCACTTACAAGCACCCAATCGTTAACTTAAAAGTACTGAAAGACACCAATTTAAGAGTTGGAACCATTATGAGTTTCATTATGGGATTTGGACTGTACGGATCGACTTTTATCGTACCCATTTACACCCAATCCGTTTTGGGTTGGAGTGCGACTGATGCTGGTTTATTGCTGATTCCGAGTTCAATTACAACTGGAATTATGATGCCTTTTATTGGAAAAATGATTCAACGAGGCATACCTCAGTCCTATATGGTAGCTGTGGGATTCTTGATCTTTTTCTTTTTTACTTTTTGGATGCACAACATCATCACCCCAAACACCGGTGCCAATCAAATGTTTTGGCCATTGATTTTGAGAGGTGTTGGATTAGGATTACTTTTTGTACCTATCACGACATTGTCCTTATCAACACTCAAAGGGAAACATATTGGCGAAGGAGCTGCTTTTACCGGAATGATGAGACAATTGGGAGGTTCGTTTGGAATTGCCATTATCACGACTTTTATGGCAATTTTCAATCAGCAACACCGCGTGAATTTAATATCTCATTTGGATCAAACCTCTTTTCAAGTGCAACAAACAGTGCAAAGACTCCAACAAGGGTTTATGTCCAAAGGATTTACTTTCAATGAAGCTTTGGCAAAAGCCTATAAAGCGATTGAATTTAAAGTAATGGTACAAAGTTCAGTTCTTACCTATATGGACATCTTTATGTATTTAGGAATCTTGTTTTTGCTTTGTATTCCTTTCATATTGATGATTAAAAAAGGAAAAAATAAAATTGATCCAGCTGATGCAATGCATTAAGATTTATCTCGTAAAAACCAATTGATTTCCTTTCGATAAATTGGTATCGAATTGATAGCCTTCATAATTGAACCCTTTCAAATCTTCGATAGTTTCGGCATTGGAGTCAATGATATAACGCACCATTAAACCCCTCGCTTTCTTGGCAAAAAAACTGATTATTTTTAGTTTTCCGTTTTTGTAATCCTTAAATTCTGGCGTAATTACGGGAACTTTTAATGCTTTGATATCCACAGCCGAGAAATATTCGTTGCTCGCCAAATTCACAAACAACTCCCCTTTTTTGAGTTCTTTGTTCAATGCTTTGGCAATTATGGGTTTCCAAAATTCGTATAAGTTTTTGCTTTCTCCAATAGGTAATTTGGTTCCCATTTCTAATCTATAAGCCTGCATCAAATCCAACGGTTTCAAAAGTCCGTACAAACCCGACAAGATTCGCAAACGATCTTGCAAAATATCCAGTTTTTCTATCGGAATTGAATAAACATCCAAACCCGTATAAACATCGCCATCGAAAGTAAAAATAGCAGGTCTTGAATTTTCTGGACTGAAAGGTGTTTTCCAATCTTGGTTGCGTTGCCAATTCAAATCAGCCAATTTATCCGAAATATCCATTAATTCCGAAAGCTCCTTTGGCGATTTTTGCTTCAAAACTTTGTGAACTTGTCTTGATTCTTTAAGAAACAAAGACTCTGAAAAATTTAGAGTTGGCAATACTTTTTCTAAGTTTAAGGACTTGGCTGGCGATAGAACAATTTTCATAATTAGGATTCTCTTGATTGAAAGTTTCAAAAGTACAAATTGAAAAATTGAAAATGAAAATTGTCATCTATTTATTTGTAGTATATTTGAAGAAGATTAAATTTAAGTAAAGCTGTTTTTTATGAATCCAATTAAAATTAGAAAAGCAACGATTTCTGACCTAGAAATCATTCAAGAAATCAGCAGGCAAACGTTTATCGAAACTTTTGCAGAAGTAAACACCCCTGAAAATATAAAAAATTACATTCAGGAAAATTTTAATTCTGAACAAGTAGCCTTAGAAATAAACAATCGGGAATCGGCATTTTATCTCGCCATTTTGGACTACGAAACTATTGCTTACTTAAAAATAAATTTTGGAAATGCTCAAACTGAAATCCATAGTTCTCAGTCAATGGAAATTCATCGGATTTATGTATTGAAAAAATTTCACGGAAAAAAAATTGGACAAATATTACTAAACGAAGCTATAAAAATTGGACAACAATCTGGAGTTGATTCTATTTGGCTTGGTGTTTGGGAAAAAAATCACAAAGCAATACAATTTTATATCAATAATGATTTTGTCGAATTTGACAAGCATCACTTTACTTTAGGCAACGATGTACAAACCGATTTATTGATGGAACTCCGAATAATCAATCAAGCAAATTACTTATAATAAATTGGATTTCGTATTTTTGATGAATGAGTAAAACACTTAATTCAGAAACCAAAGGATATAATAATTACGGCGCACACTTGCGTGAAAAATATAATGGCCAACGCGTTTATAAAGTCATTGTAGACGGAGGTTTTTCCTGTCCCAACCGAGACGGAAACAAAGGCTATGGCGGATGCACGTATTGCAATGTCAACTCTTTTACACCCGAAATTTCCAGAACTTCATTAACAATGCAATCGCAGTTGAAGGATGGAATGGAACGCGCCAAAAATCATTACAAAGCCGATAAATTCATTGTTTATTTTCAGCCGAATTCCAATACGTATGCAGCTGTTTCTATTTTAAAACCAATGTATGACCAAGCTTTGTCTATAAACACCGAAGATGTAGTTGGATTTTCAGTGGGAACACGACCAGATTGCATCGATGCCGAAAAAGTGGCCTTACTAGAAAGCTATTGCGATAGATTTGACGTGGATTTAGAAATGGGAATGGAATCGATTTATGATGAAACCTTAGAACAAATAAACCGGGGTTGCAGCCACGCCGAATTTGTCGCCACAGTAGAATTGTTAAAAGACAGCCCAATCGATTTGTGTGTCCACACCATTTTTGGTTTTCCTTGGGAAACGCGCGAAATGATGTTGAATTACATTCACGAAATCAACCGTTTTCCGCAAATAAAATTCGTAAAATTCCATCATTTGCATATTGTCGAAGGCTCGATTATGGGCGTCAAATACAAAAAAAATCCTTTCAAGCTTTTCACTTTGGAAGAATACACCGATTTGCTTTGTGAATTGATTCCGCAGTTGCGTCCCGATATTATCATCCAGCGTTTGTTTGGAATTTCGGATTGGGATTTGCTGATTGCGCCCAACTGGGGCTTGAAAAAAACCCAAATTCAAACCTATATCGAGAAAGAAATCGAACGCAGGGAAATTGTGCAGGGTTCACTATATATCGCTAAATATTTATAGTTCTAATAAACTTCCTCGAGGCAGAGCCCCAGAGATTTTAACGAAATTATAACCATAGATTCACAGATTTTCAAAAATCATTTTTAATCTGTGACATGAGCGATAGCGAACAGGTGAAGCAATCTGTGGCAAAAAAAGCCGAGCAGAGTTTCGAGGATTTAAACCTATAGAGATAAAAAAAAAGACCGCAAATTCGCAAATTAAACTTAGACATTACTCTAAAAATAATTTATGAATTTGCGGTCTTACTTTTGACATTAAAAGTCCCAATTTTCTAAGAATTAATCACCAAAACCTATTCCAACGCCTTTAGCTGTTTTAACTAAATCGCAAATTGGATCAACTAATTTTGGATTATCGATAGCGTCTTTGAATGGAACCGAGATTATATTTGGATGACGATAAGCTGCCATTTCACCAAATTTGCCCTCCAACACCATTTCGAAGGCTTTGACCCCAAACTGCGTAGCCAAAATTCTATCATAAGCAATTGGACTACCACCTCTTTGTAAATGTCCTAGAACGGTTTCACGCATATCCGGCTCAAAGCCCAAAGCTTTTAAATCATTAACTAATTTTCGGGCAACTCCACCCAATCGAAGATTTTCATAACCAATTTCATCACTTTTCTCGGATAACAGAGTTCCGCCTTTGGGCATAGCTCCTTCGGCAATAACTACAATGGCATTTCCTTTTCCTCGACTGTTGTATCGGCTTTGCAATTTTTTGGCAACAACCTCAATATCATAAGGGATTTCTGGAATCAGACATACTTCTGCTCCACCTGCAATGGCAGCATTCAAGGCAATCCAACCCGCATTTCTTCCCATAACTTCGAGAACCAAAACACGATTGTGACTTGCTGCTGTAGTAACTAATTTATCTACAGCTTCGGTTGCAGTGTGAACTGCAGTTTGAAATCCGAAAGTAAAATCGGTGGCCGATAAATCATTGTCAATGGTTTTTGGGACACCAATGATATTCAATCCTTTTTCAAAAAGTTGCTGTGAAATTCTTTGAGAGCCATCGCCTCCAATACTTATTACGGCTTCAACTCCTAAATGTTGTAATTTGCGAATCATTTCTTCTGAACGATCCACAGAACCCCAAGTTCCGTCTTGGTTTTTTATAGGCCAAGCAAAAGGGCCTCCTTTATTGGTTGTGCCAATGATAGTTCCTCCATCTACGTGAATACCCGCAACGGTTTTTTCATCTAATATCATTATTTCGGTTGGTTCACGAAGAATACCATCAAAGGATTGAATGCTTCCTATAACTTCCCAATCTGTTTCTTGTGCGGCTCTTTTTACAATTGCTCTAATAACGGCATTTAATCCGGGGCAATCTCCACCACCTGTGGCAACTAATACTCTTTTCATTCTATATTTTTAAATTAATTTTAATGTTTAAGTGCTAAATTCGAAGGTAAATGTATTAAAAAATAAAGCTCATAAAAATGATTTATATCAGGTCACAAGCATTAAAATTGTTAAATGTCTTTTTTAAACGAATTTGACTTAGAAATCAGAACAAATAATAAGACTAAACAATGAAAAGCTGATAAAATTCGTGACCAATTTCTAACGCAATACCAACAACTATTCCTCGTCCTAAATATGCGTTTTCGAATAATTTTATCAACGAAAATGATTGAGTTATTGAGATTTGGTTTTATGGATACATTAAAAACTATTAATTTAGCAATCAAATACCATTCAATCAAACGAAAAATATCAAATCGACACTATGATTACTATTAAAAGAACAACTTCTGACGATTCAAATTTTCAAGAATTGGTAAAATTATTGGACCTTGAATTACAGGAACGCGACGGCGAAGAACATTTGTTTTATGCGACTTTAAACAAAACCAACACCTTAAACTATGTGATTGTGGGGTATGACCAAGACGAACCTATTGGTTGTGGCGCGCTAAGAGCCTTTTCAGAAGACACTATGGAAGTAAAACGAATGTTCGTGCCGCTACACAAACGCGGACAAGGAATTGCCTCCACAATTTTGACAGCTTTAGAAATTTGGTGCAAGGAACTAGGCATCAAAAAATGCGTTTTAGAAACTGGCAAAAACCAACCCGAAGCCATTGCTCTTTATAAAAAGAATCAGTACCACATAATTACAAATTTTGGGAAATATGAAGGGGTGGAAAATAGTGTTTGTTTTGAGAAGGAGTTGTAAGTTGTGTTTTGTTTATTTTGGTATATTTGGGAGAGAAAAAAGCTAGTAACAACTTCAGCAAATATTTGAAATATGTCCGTAATTTTAACTTTTCTACCTTTCTTTTTTATTCCTTATTTAATGGCACACCTATTTAAAGGCGATTATTCACACAGAGGACTAACTTATGTTTTTACCATAATAGCTGCATTGATTTATTCCATATTATTTGATTGGATAAATTCCTATTTTCAAGCAGAAAGCAATAAAATAAAATGCCATTTTCCCTTAGTTATTTTTCCAATTTTTTTCTCACCAATTATTATTTTTCTACAGTATTACTTCAACAAAATTATCCTTTGGGATGATAATGAAATTGATTAAAAACCAATATAAAAAAGCTAAATTATTTGTCAAAACAATATCTAACTATAGACAAACTACAAAAAAGCCCTCTCGATAATTATTCAAGAGGGCTTTTCATTTATCATAAAAACAAATAAAATCCGTTTTTATCCGTCAAAATCCGTGTCATCTGTGGCCTAAAACCTAAATCTTTACTCTTCTTCCTCGTTAGCGTGCGTTTTCGAATAGCCCCTCCATTTTTCAATACAATCCTGAAAATCTTGTGGCAATTCGGTATCAAAACGCATATATTCACTAGTTGTAGGATGAATAAATCCCAGTGTTTTAGCATGCAAAGCTTGACGTGGCAAAGCCTTGAAACAATTTTCTATAAATTGTTTGTATTTGGTAAACGTAGTTCCTTTCAAAATTAGATGACCGCCATATCGTTCGTCGTTAAAAATAGGATGTCCAATGTGTTTCATATGCACCCGAATTTGGTGTGTTCTTCCCGTTTCAAGATTACAAGAAACCAAAGTCACATAACCAAAACGTTCCAACACTTTGTAATGTGTCACGGCAGGTTTCCCAATTTCGGGATCCGCAAAAACCGACATTTGCATACGGTCTTTTACGTGTCGGGCAATGTTGCCTTCAATTGTTCCTTCATCGGCAACGACATTTCCCCAAACTAGCGCAAGGTATTCTCTTTCGGTAGTTTTGGCTTCAAATTGCTTGGCGAGATGTGTCATTGCTGCTTCGGTTTTGGCAATCACCAAAAGTCCCGAAGTGTCTTTGTCAATTCGATGCACCAATCCGGGACGTTCGCTGCTGTTCATTGGCAAATTCTCAAAATGAAAAGCCAAAGCATTCACCAAAGTGCCTGTATAATTGCCGTGACCGGGATGAACCACAAAATTAGGCGGTTTATTCACAAGTAAAAGCGCATCGTCTTCATAAACAATATCAAGCGGAATATCTTCTGGATCAACTCTGTTTTCAAACGGTGGATGCGACAACATAATGCGTATTACGTCCAAAGGTTTTACTTTATAATTCGATTTTACGGGAATATCATTCACATAAATATCACCGCCTGTGGCAGCATTCTGAATTTTATTTCGGGTTGCATTCGGAATCATATTCATCAAATATTTGTCGATTCTCAAGAGCAATTGCCCTTTGGGAACGTCAAATCTATAATGTTCGAATAATTCGTCTTCTAAATCTTCTGTAGGTTCAATATTATTGTTCATTTACTGGTATTTCGGCATTTGGTGTGGCGGTACTATCCACTTCTTCTACATAACTTTCCTTGCCATCGCCTAAAACCAAATCAATTTTAGATGCTTTCAAAACGCGGTCGCCTGCTTTTACGTTTCTTCCTTTGAAACGCATTTCGAGTACCATATCTTTTCCAAGATTCGGAATATACGTAATCGTTCCTTCTTCAAGACCCAAAGCCTTCAATGTTGGTAAGGCTTCACGATAGGTTTTATCAATCAAATCAGGAATCCGAACAGACGAAAAACCCGAAGCATTGATTTTTATATATACTTTTCTACCTTCTTTTACTTTCGCTCCCGGCAACGGATCTTGCTCCACCACGCTGTATTTTGGAAAATCACTATTGTAATCCACACTGTCCAAAAGCACATAGTCCAAATCCAACTCGTCTAGTTTTTGTTCCACTTGCTCCTCGGTCAATTTGGCTAAATTGGGTACTGTGATTTCGTGACCGTGATCGGTGGTAAAAGTCAACCAATGCATAAACAAATAGGTTAAAACAGCAAGAATCACAAGAGCGACTGCTACTTGTCCGAAAAACACGCGACTGCTAAGATATTTACCTAAACTCATAAATTTATTTTTATAAGTCACAAAGATAAACCTATTTCGTTTGAAAAAAAATTCTAATTTTGTTTAATGATATTTTGGTGTCATCCTGAGCGCAGTCAAAGGAAGGAGCTATTTCCCGCTATCCGTTGTAATCTTTCGTGCCGAACACCGGCACAAAAGGATTTCCACTACTATCTGGGCTAGGACATCCCCTTAACATCAACAATTATTTTACAAAAAATCTAGAACCCAAGACCTCAAAATATGAAAAACATTGCCATCATAATGGGCGGATATTCAAGTGAATACAAAATATCCTTAATCAGCGGAAACGTTGTCTATCAATTTCTTGACAAAACAAAATACAACGGATTTCGAATCCATATTTTCAAGGAAAAATGGGTGTATGTTGACGACAAAGATGTTGAATTCCCTATCGATAAAAACGATTTTTCGACTACTGTTAATGGAACAAAAATCACTTTCGACTGTGTTTTCAATGCTATTCACGGAACTCCGGGCGAAGACGGTTTGATGCAAGCCTATTTCGAATTAATAGGAATGCCCCAATCTTCCTGCGATTATTACCAATCCGCATTGACATTCAACAAACGTGATATGCTTTCGGTCTTAAAACCGTACGGAATTAAAACCGCGATTTCATATTATTTAAACAAAGGGGAACACATTGATACTGCCGAAATCGCTAAAAAGGTTGGTTTACCTTGTTTTGTGAAACCCAACAAATCGGGTTCTAGTTTTGGAATTTCAAAAGTAAAATCCGAAGCCGAATTGCCAATCGCTATCGAAGTAGCTTACCAAGAAGACAACGAAATCATCATCGAAAGTTTCTTGGACGGCACCGAAGTTTCTGTTGGAGTTATTAATTATCAAGGAGAAATAATCGTTTTACCCATAACCGAAATAGTTTCAGAGAATGATTTCTTCGATTATGAGGCCAAATACCAAGGAAAATCACAGGAAATTACGCCTGCCAGAATCTCCGAAGAAATGACTCAAAAAGTAAGTGAAGTGGCGAAACGTGCCTACGAAGTTTTGAAAATGAAAGGTTTCTCGAGAAGTGAATTCATTTTTGTGGATGGCGAACCTTATATGCTCGAAATGAACACCATTCCAGGTCTCACCACTGAAAGTTTGATTCCACAACAAGCCAAAGCTGCAGGAATTTCATTAGAGGATTTGTTTAGCAATGCTATTGAATTGGCATTAGCTTAATTTTTTCGCCACAGATTCACTGATTTTTTCGGATTAATTTGTAAAAAAATCTGTGAATCTGTGGCAAAAAAGAACTAGCCTTACTAGGAATTAAAAATTAAAACTATGAACAAAAACAGACTCGAAGCCTTTAGCGACGGCGTTTTAGCCATTATTATCACCATAATGATTTTGGAAATAAAAGTCCCCGAAGACAATAGTTTCGAATCTTTGAAACCGCTAATTCCTGTCGTTTTGAGTTTTGTTTTGAGTTTTGTTTATGTTGGGATTTATTGGAACAACCATCATCAAATGTTTCAAGTGGTCAAAAAAGTGAGTGGTTCTATTTTGTGGAGCAATCTCTTTTTACTTTTTTGGTTGTCACTGATTCCTTTTGCTACTAGTTGGATAGGTTCACAAAATTTTGCAGCAGTTCCAATGTGTGTTTATGGATATTTATTGCTGATGTGTGCTATTTCTTATACGTTACTTCAAAATAAAATTATAAAACTCGAAGACAAAGATTCTACCTTATACAAAGCGGTTGAAAATGATAAAAAAGGTAAAATATCGTTAGCGTGTTATATTTCAGCAATTCCATTAGCATTTGTTTCGCCTTGGATTTCTGGATTACTTTACATTGCAGTTGCTCTGATTTGGGTGATTCCAGATTCGAGAATTGAAAAACAAATAAATAAAAATTAAAATGAGAAAAGCCATTTTTCCGGGATCGTTTGACCCGATTACCTTAGGTCACGAAGATATTATCAGAAGAGGAATTACTCTATTTGACGAAATTGTAATTGCCATTGGCGTCAATGCCGAGAAAAAATATATGTTTTCACTCGAGGAAAGAAAACAATTCCTCGAAGAAACATTCAAAAACGAACCCAAAGTTTCCATCATCACTTATGAGGGTTTGACCATTGACTTATGCAAAAAAATAAATGCCAATTTTATTCTTCGTGGTTTACGAAACCCAGCCGATTTTGAGTTTGAAAAAGCCATTGCCCACACTAATAGAAGGATGTCAAAAATTGAAACCGTGTTTTTATTAACCGCAGCAAAAACTTCTTATATCAGCTCCAGTATAGTGAGAGACGTAATCCGTAATGGAGGCGAATATGAATTATTGGTTCCTGTTGCGGTGAGAGTAAAAAAATAGTATTCCATATAAATTTGGAAAAAAACTTTTTTTAGCCCTACTTTCGCAAAAAATTGACAATACTAGATATGGAAAGAACATTAAATAAACGTAGTGGATCTCAATGTGAACTTTGTACAGCAACAGAAAACCTAAAAGTATACCAAGTTTTACCAACAAAAAAGGCAGGGGCAGACGAAAGTATTTTGGCTTGTACCACTTGCATTGACCAAATTGAAAATCCAGGAAATGAAGACCAAAATCATTGGCGTTGTTTAAACGAAAGTATGTGGAGCGAACATATTCCGGTACAAGTAGTTTCGTGGCGAATGTTGAGCCGTTTACGCAATAATGAATTGTTAGAACAAATGTATCTTGACGAAGACACTTTAGCTTGGGCCCAAGCCACTGGCGAAGGTGAAGAAGACGAAAACAAAGTCATCCACAGAGACAGTAATGGAGTGATTCTTTCTACAGGAGATTCAGTAGTTTTAATCAAAGATTTAAAAGTAAAAGGTTCGAGTATGGTGGCCAAACAAGGAACTGCCGTAAGAAACATTAGACTAGACCACGAAAACGCCGAATATATTGAAGGTCGTGTTGATGGTCAAACTATAGTGATTATCACTCAATATGTTAAGAAAATTTAGTTAGAAGTGGTCAGAAAAAAGAGTGATCTGTAATTGCCATAAATTAAAAAAATCGTTATCATTACAAATTGTACTGCTAACGATTTTTTTTGAACTACTCTATTTCACTGCTCACTCAAAACTGAACACTGAACACTGAACACTATTCTTCTTCTTTCTTAATCACTTTTCTGGCAACTTCAATTTTGAATTTCTTGCCTTTCATTTTTTCGTCCTTGATATTGTGAAGCAAGTCTTTTACTTTATTGAATTTTACGGCAGCAAACGAAATAAAATCCTTCACTTCGATTAATCCCAAGTCGCCTTTCTCTAATTTTCCTTTTTGGGAAAAGAAGCCAACGACATCAATTTTGTTTAATTTATTTTTCTTTCCACCGCTGATGTAGATAGTTTGAAATTCGGGTGGTTTTGGTAAAGTGGTTGAATTTTCTACTTTCAAAACTTCCATTCCATAATCGATATAATCTAGTTTTTTCTCGCTATCGTTTACAATTACATAAGCCGTTCCAGAAGCTTGCATACGAGCAGTTCTACCGTTTCGATGCGTAAATTCATCTTCCTTTAAAGGCAAATGATAATGGATAACGTGCTTCATTTCGGGAATATCGAGTCCACGTGCAGCTAAATCCGTGGTGATTAAATAGCTCACACTTCCGTTTCTGAATTGGATTAAAGCGCGTTCTCTTTCGTCCTGATCCATTCCACCGTGATAATAGGTGGCGTAAATTCCTTTTTCGTTTAAAGTATCACTAATACGTTCGGCAGCATCTCTGTGATTGCAAAACACGATTGCCGATTGCGATTTCAACGAACAAATCAGGTTGAACAAACTTCCCATTTTGTCTTTTTCCTTTGAAATGACCATTTTCGTGGTAAGATTACTGGTAGCTTCTTCATTTGGAATAAAATCCAAAATCGTAGGATTGATTACTCTTGTATATTTCGGAATCTCAATATCGGAAGTGGCCGAAACCAAAACGCGTTTGTTCAGTTTCGAAAGTTTTCCAATAATGAAAGACATTTGTTCGTGAAAACCCAACTGCAACGACTTGTCAAATTCGTCGAGAATCAGGGTTTCTATTTTGTCCAAACGAAAAGTACCTCTATCAATATGATCGGCGATTCGTCCTGGAGTTCCAATTAAAACCGCTGGTGGATTGCTTAAATTCTTGATTTCAGTTTCGATGGAATGTCCACCGTAGCAAACGTTTACTTTGTAATCGGTTCCCATTTTTTTCCAAACTTGCTCAATTTGAAGTCCTAATTCACGTGATGGAACCAGAATCAAACATTGTACAGAAAGTATTTCGGGTTTTAACATTTCGAAAATAGGCAACAAGAAAGCGAGTGTTTTTCCGGAACCTGTTGGCGAAAGCAGTAAAACATTATTGTCGCTCAAAATGGTTTCTTGGGCAGCAACCTGCATTTCGTTTAGGGTTGAAATACCTAAATTGAGTAGTATATTGTTGGAATGGTGTTTTTTATTCATTTTGCAAAGGTAGGGAAAAAGTTGGCAGATGGCAGATGGCAGTTTGCAGACAAAAAAAAACACAATTTCTTCAATTAAAAACTGAACACCGATCACCGATTACTGACCACTATTTTTCTTCTTCAAATAATAATTTTATATTTTCATATGATTTTTTTAAGACTTCAGGTATTTCATTTGGACTGAGCCAAACTGCTTTTTCGATCCCTTCTTCGATTTGTCCAATTGGAGTTCCTTCATAATCAGAAGTCATTTCGAACCAATGTGTGATTTTTAGTTTGTAAATGCCATTTCTCTTGAAAATGTGATACGTTTTTTGAATTTTTTTGGTGATTTTTAATTGACAAACGCCCGTTTCTTCTTCGACTTCGCGCATGGCTGTATCTTCTATTTCTTCCCCTTTTTCAGTTCCTCCTTTAGGCAAATCCCATTTCCCTCCTCTGTAAATGAACAAAACCTCCCCTTTTTTGTTGTAAACTAATCCTCCACCCGCTTTAGAAACTGGGATTTTGGATTTCAAAGTTTTCATAATTTCCTTTTCATCGGGATGATAGAGATAGGCTTTTTGAATTTTATTTTGAAAAATTTTGACGATAAGTTGTACTATATCAACACTTTCTAATAGGAATAGTTGAAAATTAGTCTCTTTGGAGATTTCATTTGTCAAAAAAAGTGGTTTGTCGTTCACAAAAACTTTATACATTTGTACTATGATATTTAATAAAGATACTGCCGAGAAAACTGCCGAATTGCTTTTGCAAATTAATGCAATTAAATTGAATCCAAGAAATCCTTTTACGTGGGCTTCGGGATGGCAATCACCTATTTATTGTGATAACCGTATAATACTCTCATTTCCAACTATAAGAAATTATGTTCGAGATGAATTTTCGAAAAGCATCGAAAAACAATTTGGAAAACCTGATGTAATAGCTGGCGTGGCCACAGGAGCAATTGGAATTGGCATGTTAGTTGCCGAAAGTTTAGGTTTGCCTTTTGTTTATGTTCGTCCAGAACCCAAAAAACACGGCAGGCAAAACCAAGTGGAAGGCTTTTTGCAAAAAGGACAAAATGTGGTCATTGTTGAAGATTTAATAAGCACTGGAAACAGTAGTTTGCTTGCTGTTGAGGCTTTGCGCGCTGCTGGTGCCAATGTAAAAGGAATGGCCGCCATTTTTACATATGGCTTTGATGTTGCCGAAGAAAACTTTAAAAACGCTAATGTCAGCTTGTTTACGTTGAGCAATTATCAAAATTTATTGAATCTAGCTGTTGCCAAAAGATACATTACCGAGCACGAAGAAGAAACTTTGAGAGAATGGAATTTGAGTCCATCAACATGGGGAGTTGTTGGAAGTGGTCAGTAGCTAGTGTTTAGCAGGAGTGATCAATCATCAGATAGATGTATGGATTGTGTGATTCGTAAATCGAAAATCATATAATTTACCACAACAAACCATAAACAATAAACAATAAACCATAAACAATAAACTACAAACTCTAAAAATAAACTGTAAATGAACTTAGAAAGCCCCAGAGTTACTGTCCAAAAATCAGCACAAGAATTATTTGATTTGTTAGGTGATGTACGAAATTTCGAAAAATTAATGCCTGATAATATTGCGAAATTTGAAGTTATTGGCGACGATGCTTTTATTTTTGGATTGAAAGGAATGCCCGAAATAAAATTAAAAATGAAAGAAAAAATTGCGCCAAATAAAATAGTTCTTGGTGCTGCAAGCGATAAATTACCTTTTACTTTAGAAGCCGATATAGTTTATGTTTCGGAGAATTCTTCTAATGTGCAATTGCTTTTTGAAGGCGAATTCAATGCGATGATGGCTATGATGATCAAAGGTCCAATTGGAAAATTCATCGAAACATTGGCAGGAAATATGAATAAGTTATAAAATTTTAAGCTTTATAAACAACAACCTTTTAGTGCAAACTGAAAGGTTTTTTTGTTTAAAAATCACTTAATATAATCCGTTGGGTGTAATTTAAAATGTTATTTTTTTTTAAACGCATAGAATCATAGATTTTATGAATTCTATCAAGGCGTTTCACTTTTTGATAGTGAAACATAGCTATGTGAAGCCATGAATTGGTCTATCTAATTCTTTTTTTTATGTTTCTATGCGTTTAATTTTATATTTTAATATTTCTATTAATGCACGCAATGGTTTAATACAACATCTGAATTTCTTTAATATCAAACTCGGGAACCGAATCGTCTTCTAAAAGAATTTGGAGTTTTCCGATGGAGGAAACGCCCTGAATAATTCCCATAAAATTTTGTTCGTTTCCGCCAGAAAAAGGCATTGGAATTCCTTTTTTGAAAAGTTTATTGGTATATTCTGACCATAACAAATCCGAATTTTGATTCCAAATCTGGATGTTTTTTTCCAACTTTTCGATAATCTTCAAGAGAATTTTTTCTTTGTCGAAAGTAGTATTACAAATCACTGCCAAAGAAGATGCTTTGGGCAAATTTTCGAAATTCATTTGATTAATATTCAATCCCAAGCCTACAATAGAATTAATAGTTCCGTCACTTTTTATACTGTTTTCAATCAGAATTCCACCTATTTTTTTATTGTATGACATAATGTCGTTAGGCCATTTGATACTTAATTCAGGAATATCAAAATCTTCTAACGTCTTAATTACCGAAAGTGAGATGGCAATATTAACATTAAATATTTGATTAATATCTGTAACAAAATCAGTAATCAAAACACTCATTATTAAGTTTTTACTGGGTTCAGAATTCCAAATCGCTCCCATTTGGCCTTTGCCTTTGGTTTGATTTTCAGCAGTAACTACGGTAAAATTTTCTAGAATTTGATTGCTAGATAAACCTTTTAGGAACTCATTTGTAGAATCTATGGCATCGAGTTTGATTAGTTGCATAGGAAGTTATTTGTGTAACAGAATTTAATATTATGTTAAGGTTCAAAAATAATCACAAAAAATGGTAACTTTACAAACTTATTTAAAAATAATTCATGGCAAAAAAGACAATAAATAATGATGTTCTATTGGCAAACATCATCAAAGGGATTGAAGAAGTAAAAGGAAATGATATCGATATTCTGGATTTAAGAGAAATAGACACCGCCGTTTGTGACTATTTTGTAGTCTGCAACGGAAATTCAAATACTCAGGTTAACGCAATTGTTAACTCCATTCAAAAAGTAGTTTCAAAAGAATTAAAAGACAAGCCCTGGCATGTTGAAGGATCTGACAATGCCGAATGGGTTCTGATGGATTATGTAAGCATTGTAGTTCACGTTTTCCAAAAGCACATTCGAGAATATTATAATATCGAAAGTCTTTGGGGTGATGCTAAAATCACCAAAATCGAAAATAAATACTAAAGAAATATACCTCTAATGGCAACAGATAATAAACCAAATTTAAATAAATTTAAAGTAAGTCCTTGGTTGGTTTACACCGCAATTTTATTAATTTTTTTGACGATAAGTTTTTTTACTGGTGGTTCAAGTTTTCAAGAACCAGTCAAGTTAGAACAGCCTGAATTCAATGCATTACTCGAAAAAGGAGAAATTGAAAAAATAATAATCTTCAATAAGAAGGATGCTGAAATATTTTTGACTGCTGCGGCTTTAAAACAAGCATCCAATAAAAAAGTATCCAAAAATGTTTTAGATCAACCCAACAAAGGGCCACATTATATATTAAATCTTGGTGATGTTCAAATTTTTGAAAAAAAATTAGAAATAGCTGTTGCAGAGAAAAAACTAAAAAATTATAATTTTCAAGAAAGCAGTAATTGGAGTGATATCATCATAAGTCTTTTACCAATCATCATCATCATTGGTGTATGGATTTTCATCATGCGAAGAATGTCTGGTGGTGCTGGTGGCGGTGGCGGACAGATTTTTAATATCGGCAAATCAAAAGCTAAACTTTTTGACGAAAAAACAGATATTAAAACTTCATTCAAAGATGTTGCTGGATTGGAAGGTGCAAAAGAAGAAATTCAAGAAATTGTTGAATTTCTTAAAAACCCCGAAAAATACACCAATCTGGGTGGAAAAATTCCAAAAGGAGCTTTGCTTGTAGGTCCCCCTGGAACAGGAAAGACCTTATTGGCAAAAGCCGTAGCAGGCGAAGCTCAAGTACCCTTTTTCTCCTTATCAGGTTCTGATTTTGTCGAAATGTTTGTTGGTGTTGGTGCATCAAGAGTTCGTGATTTATTCAAACAAGCCAAAGAAAAATCTCCAGCAATTATTTTTATTGATGAAATTGATGCTGTGGGAAGAGCAAGAGGAAAAAACAATATGTCAGGTGGTAATGACGAACGCGAGAATACATTAAACCAATTGCTAACCGAAATGGATGGTTTTGGCACCAATTCGAATGTAATTGTTTTAGCTGCAACCAATAGAGCCGATGTTTTAGACAAAGCCTTGATGCGTGCAGGTCGTTTTGACAGACAAATTTTTGTGGACTTACCAGACATTCGCGAGCGTGAAGAAATATTCAAAGTTCACCTTGCGCCATTGAAAAAAGTTGAAAATTTAGATACTGACTTTTTAGCCAAACAAACTCCTGGTTTTTCTGGAGCCGACATTGCTAATGTTTGTAACGAAGCTGCTTTGATAGCCGCTAGAAATAACAAAACTGCGGTTGACAAACAAGATTTCCTTGATGCTGTCGATAGGATTATTGGTGGATTAGAAAAGAAAAATAAAATCATCACTCCCGAAGAAAAGAAAGCTATTGCGATTCACGAAGCGGGTCACGCG
Source organism: Flavobacterium franklandianum (assembly GCF_007097365.1). Lineage (GTDB taxonomy): Bacteria > Bacteroidota > Bacteroidia > Flavobacteriales > Flavobacteriaceae > Flavobacterium > Flavobacterium franklandianum. Next base: position 113,004 of record NZ_VJZR01000003.1, on the reverse strand, counting down.
ACTGTAAGCTGGATGCTACAACATGCAGCACCACTTATCAAAGTAACTATTGTTCCTCGTGGACAAAGCCTTGGAGCAGCTTGGTATCTACCTGAGGAAAGACAAATCGTGAGAACAGATCAAATGCTGGACGAAATGTGTGCTACTATGGGCGGTAGAGCCGCTGAGAAAGTAACTTTCAACAGAATTTCGACAGGAGCTTTAAGCGATTTAGAAAAAGTAACGCGACAAGCTCGTGCTATGGTAACGATTTATGGTTTGAACGAAAAAATAGGAAATGTCACCTATTATGATTCAACTGGGCAAAGCGAATACAGTTTTTCAAAACCTTATTCAGAAGAAACTGCCAAAACTATTGATAAGGAAATCTCGATTTTAATAGAAAGTCAATACGAAAGAGCAATCAAAATATTAGAAGAAAATAAAGATAAATTAAATCAACTTGCAGATATTCTTATCGAAAAAGAAGTAATATTCAAAGATGACTTAGAAACCATTTTCGGGAAAAGAACATTTGACGACAATCTGGCAGGGGAAGTGTCTTAATAGTCTAAAACATATATTATTTTAAAATCTTAATTCAAAAGTGACTTTTGAATTAAGATTTTTTTATCTTTGAACGTTTTCAAATAATTTATCAAGTAGTATAGAAAAAATATGAGTCTTTTTAGAAAATTTTTTGGTTCTAATAATCCAGCTTCAGAGGAAGAAAAAGATAAGGAAAATAGCCCGTTCTCCCTTGAAAATGACGCTCCTTTAGATGAACAGTTCATATATAATTTCAAGAAAAACGGCGGAAAATTTTTGTATTGCGAAAATGAAACTGAAGTAAAAGATCATTTCGAAAATATCCTCGAAGAAAATGATTGGTTCGAAGGCGAAGCTTTGTGTTATGAGCCTGATCTCTTTGGCATTCTAGAAGAGAATAAAATCACACATCATAAAACATCTAACCCTTCATTTCTTTTGGCAAATTGTGAAAACCTCATTGCTGACGAAGGATCTATTCTGTTTTCTTCAAAACAAATTAAACAACACAAACCAAACGAACTTCCAACCAACATCATCATTATAGCAACTACCAGTCAGATCATTGAAACTAAAAGTGACGGATTGAGTGTTATAAAAAAGAAATATGTCAAAGATTATCCAACAAATATAACCACCATCAAATATTTTAAAAAAGCAGTTGATGAAGATTTTACACAATACGGAAGTTCCGCAAAAAATCTATATTTATTGCTTTTAGAAGATTTATAAGATGAATGAAACACTCAAGAGAACTATATCTGGTGCTATTTATGTGATTTTATTACTGACTTCGATACTGTTTTCGACTGAAAGTTTTTTTATACTATTTGGGATATTTTTAATAATTGCAATTTATGAATTTTGCAATTTAATTCAAAATCATAAAACACCTTCGATTCTATTTGGAATTGTGCTCTATACAGCTGTTACCCTTCTCAGTAACTATAATAAAATCACTACCGAAACTATCAATAGGACATTCAAAACTAATTTTAATCTAGCTATAAACACAAAACAATTAGACCTGATTTTATTAGTCATAGCCCTCGTTGTTTCCATAAAATGTATTCTATTTTTATTTTTTGATAAATTTCAAAAAATAAACATCTCTTCAAAATACTTGTATTTATTAGGGTATATTATTTTACCTTTTATATTCATCACAAAAATATCTTTTGGAGTCAATGATTACAATCCTAAAATTATAATTGGATTGTTTATCTTAGTTTGGACAAATGATACTTTTGCATTTATTGTGGGGAAATCCATTGGGAAGAATAAATTATACGAAAAAATTTCACCCAAAAAAACCATCGAAGGATTTATTGGCGGAATTGTTTTTGCCATAATAGCAGGATATTTAATATCAAAATATTATATAAACGCGAGTCCACAATTTAGCGAAAAATCAATTATGATTTGGGTCTCTATTGCTTTAATTACAGGTGTTTTCGGAACAATTGGCGATTTAATTGAATCTAAATTCAAACGCATTGCTGGTGTAAAAGACAGCGGAATCATAATGCCTGGCCACGGAGGCATTCTAGATCGTCTAGATAGTGTTATATTTGTAGCACCAATTATATTTTTATTTTATCAAATTTTATACTATGTTTCATAAAGAGGGCGCACAATCGATATTAATAGGCACAGTGATTACGGCTATTGTACTTTTATTATCCGACAAATTCATTGATACCAATTGGATTAAAATGACCATTCAAATAACTACTTTGTTGTTATTGATTATCATTTTGCAGTTTTTCAGAAATCCAAAACGTAATTTCATCTTAGATGAAAACCAAATCCTGTCTCCCGTAGATGGAAAAGTTGTTGTCATTGAAGAAGTGTATGAAGGCGAATATTTCAAAGAAAAACGCATTCAGGTTTCGATATTCATGTCGCCAATAAATGTTCATGTAACACGTTATGGACTTAGCGGTCTTGTGAAATTTAGTAAATATCATCCGGGGAAATTCTTGGTCGCTTGGCATCCAAAAGCGAGTGAAGAAAACGAAAGAACCACGATTGTTATCGAAAATAAAACATTTGGCGAAGTGTTGTATCGACAAATTGCAGGAGCTTTGGCCAGAAGAATTGTCAATTATGCCAAAGAAGGAATGCAAGTGGTACAAGGTGAAGATGCTGGTTTCATAAAATTTGGTTCCAGAGTCGATATCTTTTTACCTATTGGAACGCCAATTAATGTAGTACTCAACCAAAAAGCAATTGGAGGAAAAACGATTATTGCAACAAAAGTGAATGAATAATAAAGATTTAGATACTCGGTTTTTAGAAGCAGTTGAAATTGCTTCGAATATGACTCAGGCATCGCTACCTCAAGATGTTCAACTAAGACTTTATGCGTTTTACAAACAGGCAACTTACGGAACATTAAGTTACAATCATTCGGAAAGTTATGATTTAAGAAATGCTTTCAAAACTAATGCTTGGATTCAAGTAAGCCACATTTCGATTGAAGAAGCAAAAGAACAATACATAGAAATTATAAATTCCTTATTATAATAACTTGAATATGAAAAAGACAAACTTACTTCTAACCAATTTATTACTCCTTACTCTTTTAATTTCCTGTAACAATAAAAAATACACCGAAGTAGTCGAAGTGCCATTACCAACAGCAGAAGAAAAGGTAATCATGGGAATGCCCGAGGATGTAAAAGCTGATGAAGGTTCTTTTCAACTCGAAAAATTACCGTATTCTTATGATGCTTTGGCACCAAATATTTCTATTTTAACGATGGAAAACCATTATTCCAAACATTATTTGACCTATACCAATAATTTGAATAAAGCGATTGTGGGAACTCCATTAGAGAATCTAACCATCGAAGAAGTATTGGCCAAATTAGATCCAAGCGTTCTTGACATTAAGAATAATGCTGGCGGATATTACAACCATTCCTTGTATTTTAAAAGTATGGGGCCAAAAGCTGGTGGACAACCACAAGATACTTTGGCTGCAGCCATTACCAAAAAGTTTGGTTCTTTCGAGGAATTTACTACTACATTCAAAGACGAAGCTACAAAACAATTTGGTTCCGGTTGGGTTTGGCTCATTGTGGATAGATCTGGAAATCTTCAAGTTACAAGCACCCAAAACCAAGATAATCCTTTGATGCGAAATGCTACAGTTCCCGGCAAACCAATTCTGGCCTTAGACCTTTGGGAACACGCTTTCTACCTAGATTACCAATACAAAAGAAAAAATTATGTCGATGCTTTTTTCAATGTAATCAATTGGAAAAAAGTAGGAGAGAATTATGAAGAGGCTTTGAAGAAGAAGTAAACAATAAAAAAAGCTGAAGCAAAATTAATTTTACTTCAGCTTTTATTTTGGAAACACTATATTTCAGATAATTAGTAAACAATATTACTTAACACCACAACACCCATAGGCGCTATCGTCAATTTTTTCATTGCTTTTTTAGTAAAAACCTCTTTGTAATTTCCTTTTTTAAGAATCGGGTTTACAAAAAGAACTGCTTTATCACTTCGGTTAATAATCACAATCACTTCCTCGCTGCCTAATTTTCGACTAAAAGCATAAGTCTTTTCGGCATCATTGGTTTCAATCGTGGTGTAGCTTCCCAATTTTATCGCTTTGTATTGATTGCGCAAACCAATAAATTTCTTGTACCAATTGAATAAATCCGTATTGAACTCCACTTTATCCCCTTCGTGTTGGCTTTGGTCGGGATTAAAGGTTTCTGCTTTGTGTTTTTGGTCTGCCCAAACCATGGGTTTACGACAATCGGGGTCGTTACTGCCCCACATTCCAGCTTCGTCACCATAATAAATCATTGGCGAACCTAAATATAAGAGTTGAAAGGCTGCAATTAGTTTTTGCTTTTCCAATTGTTTGGCAGTAGGTTTCCGAGCATTATAATTTTTATTATTACTCTTCTGACTCCAGTTAAAATAATCGCCCCAATCGCCAAATTTCTTCCCATCAGGATTGGCTACTGCACTACCTATTCGGGTGGCATCGTGACTATCAACCAAATTCTGCATATTCATGGCAACACCTTCGCCAAATCCTTCACGCAATTCTTTCAATTTTGAATCAAATTGGGTAACTGAACTTCCTTTTAAATCCTGAACAAAAAAATCGTGCACTAAGAAAGAAAAATTATAATTCATCGTGGCGTCAAATTCGTCTCTGCTTAAATACGGTTTGGTTTTTTCAATGGGATCAACCAATTCAGCAGTAAGATAAGCTTCAGGATTAATAGATTTCACCAATTTTCGCCAATCTTTCCAAAAAGGATGGGCAATACAATAGGCTACATCCAAACGCCAACCATCAATTCCATATTGAGTTCCTTTATTCATTGGATTCATCCAACGTTTTGTGGCATTAAAAATATATTGTTTGGGTCCAGAAACAATTCCATTGCTATCCTCTTTAAACTCTGGCAAGGTTTTTACCCCAAACCAACCTTGGTATTCAAACTTGGTGCCTTTAGCTTTATCTTCCCAACTGTCAACCATAAACCAATCTTTATAGGCTGATTTTTCTTGCTTTTCGGCAACATCGCGAAAAGCAAAACTGTTTACTCCCAAGTGATTGAAAACACCATCAAATATGATAAACATTTTTCGTTTGTGAACCTCATCAATCAGTTTAAGTGCCAGTAAATCTGCTTTTGTCCAAACCCATTTTTCAGGATTTAAGGGATCTTCATTCAATATCATTTTTTTATCTCCTTCTGGATCTGGGCCAAATGTAGGATCAACATGATGATAACACAAAGCATCGTATTTATGAGAAGATGGCGCCCAAAAAATAGGGTTCATATAAATGGCATTGACACCCAAAGATTGCAAATAATCCAATTTATCGATAACGCCTTGCAAATCTCCACCATAGCGTCGGCGTTGAATATTATAATAAACATCTTTACGGTTTTTCTGTTCGTAAGGTTGCAGTTCATACCAATCGCTAGTCCAAGAATGTATTTGAAAATCGGAAGTACTATCAAATGGATAAGCTCCATCTTGATCGATCACTTTTGGATCGTTGGAAGGGTCTCCATTATAAAATCTGTCGGGGAATATTTGATACCAAACAACACCTTTACTCCAATTTGGAGTAAAATCATTTTGAGCAAATAAAGGCAAGAATGCTAAAAATAGCAAACTAATTGTTACTGTTTTTTTCATTGAAAAAAGAGGATTATGAAAACTTTAAAAGTTTACAATTGAAAAATAAACGATTCCGAAGGGCCAATACTGATTTGGGCTTTTCCTTCACCGTTTTCAACTCGCAATTGTGTAGTTTTTTTATGATACAATTGATCTATTATCGTGTAAGTTCCATCTTTCAGGTTCCATTTTTGAATAATATCCGCTGGAATTCGTAGGTCGAAATTACTGGAAGCTAGTGAATAAAAATTAGTCACAACTATCAGTTTTTGAGTATCAGACCAACGAGTATAAGCATAAATTGCTATGTCGTAACCTGGAGTACTATTGCGATTGGCAGTTTGTATTTCCTGAAAATTCCCCATCAAAGCTGAACTGTTGATAGAAAAATTCAATAATCTTTTATAGAAATCACGTAAATCCTTTTCGCTCTGTGAAAGTTGCCCACCATCAAATTTTCCTCCATTCATCCAGCGTTGGTGATTTGGAACTCCAATATAATCAAAAATAGAAGTTCGGGAATGCGTTCCAAAACCAGCGTTTTCATTTCCAGCTTCTCCCACTTCCTGACCAAAATAAATCATTGTTGGTGCAGTACTTATCGTTGCCGAAACTACCATTAGTGGTTTTCCTTTTTCTGGTGTTCCTGCAAATTCAGGACTTGCCAAACGTTGTTCGTCGTGATTGTCTAAGAAATGCAACATATGATGTTCAATATCTGCCATGCGATGTTGAATATCCGAAAGTCCGTCAGGCCAAGTTTTTCCTTGAATTACGGCTTTCAAATGGTCGTATGTTTCGACTTTATCATACAAATAATCCATTTTCCCGAGACGAATATAATTGCGATACTCATTTGGATTATACACTTCTGCCATCAAAAAAGCATCTGGATTATTCACTTTTATCGCCGAATTCATATAACTCCAAAATTCAACTGGTACCATTTCGGCCATATCATAACGGAAACCATCCACGCCTTTAGCAGTCCAATACAAAGCAATATCACGAAATTTGATCCAAGAATTCGGTACGCTTTTATCTTTCCAAAAATCGAAATGTTCTTGATAGGACTTGGTATCAAAACCTGCAGGAAGTTCTGGAAAGTCTTTCGAACCATCAGGGCGAATTCCATAATTGACTTTCACGGTTTCGTACCAATCGTTCTTATCTGGTTTTGCCAATCTTGAACCATTTCCAGTCCATTTCGCTGGAAATTCATTGAATTTGCCATCAATAAGTGGATTAGTTTCCCCGTTCAAAGGTTTGCCCGCATCAGGAATTTCGAAACGGGTATTCGGAATATAATAAAAGTTATTGTCACGTTTGTATTCCAAAGAAATATCATCATCGGCACCAAAATCACGAACGCCTATTGGATTTGTTTTTCCCTCATATTTTCGAGCAATATGATTGGGAACAATATCAATAATCACCTTCATTCCCGCTTTGTGAGTTCGGGCAATCAAAGCTTCAAATTCTTGCAAACGATTGGCTGGATTGACAGCAAGATCTGGGTTTACATTATAATAATCTTTCACAGCATACGGCGAACCAGCACGACCTTTTACCACTTCGGGATCATCGTTCGAAATACCAATCGAAGTATAATCACGAACCAAAGCATGATGCGGAACTCCAGTGTACCAAATAGAGGTAACACCCAAATCCTTAATTTCTTTCAAGGCTTTATCGGTAAAATCATTGAACTTCCCTACTCCATTTTCCTCGATAGTTCCCCAAGGTTTATTGGTCGTATTTTGGTTTCCAAACAATCGGGTAAAAACCTGATAAACAACTTCTTTCTTTTCAGGTGCGGTTTCTTTATTTACTGTATCCATTTGTATCGCTGTAGTTTTACAGGCTGCTGCCAAAAGTAGTGTGCTTATACTTGCAACAATAGTTATTTTTTTTATCATAGTAAATTATTTTTCCTGATTTTTAATGCTAATTACGAAATCTAATCCAAATGGATTAACAACTTCTAAAAATACTGTTTTTTTGGCATCAATTTGAGAATTATTCAAAAACTATTGGTTAGAATTGGAACTACAACGAAACAGTATTGCTTTTTGTTGATAATTTTTTGTCAAAATCGAATACCAATCCAAACGCATGATTATTTATAAATAAATCATAATATAGATTAGGGTTGTTTCCTTTTTCTTAAATTTGGCAAAAAATAAATCCATTGAAGAAAGTATTCTTTTTCATAAGTTGTTGCTTGGTAGTATTAAGTTTCCAAAACCTTTTGGCACAGGCTCCAAAAAAAATTATTGTCGAACATTCCGATTATTTTGATGTCAACCAAGTCGAAGCTCCAGATGCTGCTTTACTTACTGGCAATGTGCGCGTCAATCACGATGGCATCATTATGACTTGCAACAAAGCCTATTATTTTCAAAATGAAAATTACATCAAAGCTTTTGGAGACGTACAATTGGTTCAAGGCGACACCTTATTTTTAAACAGTAAATATGCCGAATATAATGGCAATATGAGAAAAGCTTTTGCCACAGGAAATGCCAAAATGCGTTCACCAGAATCTACTCTTGTAACGGACACCATCAACTTTGACCGAAACACCCAAGAAGTTTTTTACAATACCAACGGAACTATTACCAATAGAGATAATACACTAAAAAGCAAGGCGGGAAAATATTATGTTGCAGAAAAAAAGTTCCAATTCCTGACGGCTGTTACCATCACAAATCCTAAATATGTCATCAAGTCCAATCATTTGGATTATTACAGCAATTCGGGGCATTCCTACCTTTTTGGACCATCAACCATTACCAGTAAAACCAATTTTATTTATACCGAAAATGGATTTTATGATACCAAAAAAAATCTAGCCCATTTTCTTCGAAAGTCCTACATCAAATACGATGACCGAATCATTACTGGCGATAGTCTGTATTATGATCGAAATCGGGAATTTGCATCGGCAACTCGAAATGTAAAAATCACCGACTCGATCAATCGCGGTATTATCAAAGGGCATTATGCTGAATTGTACAAAAATCAAGACTCGATGTTTGTGACCAAAAGAGCCGTTGCAATTAACTTAGTCGAAAACGATTCGGTTTATATTCACGGAAAAAAAATGATGGTTACTGGACCTGAAGGCAACCGAATTATTCGCGCTTTCAAAAACGTTCGTTTCTATAAAATTGATATGAGTGGAAAATGCGATTCCTTGCATTCCAATTCGAAAACAGCTTTGACAAAATTGATAGGAAATCCAATTCTTTGGAACGGAGAAAGCCAAATTACAGGCGATTTGATGCACCTTATCGGAAATAATACCACTAAGAAATTAGACTCACTCAAAGTGCTCAACAATACTTTTCTGATCTCGAAAGACACGCTCGGAACAGGTTTTAACCAAGTCAAAGGACAAAATCTGTACGGGAAATTTCTGGATGGAAAACTCCACGATGTCGATATTATAAAAAATACCGAGGTTATTTATTATATGCGAAATGATGCCCAGGAACTCATTGGCATTAACAAAAATGTGAGTAGCAAAATCAATATTATTTTTGATAAAAACGCAATAGAAGACATTACTTTTTTCAAGCAAGTCGATGGTACGATTTTTCCCGAAAAAGAATTATTAGAACCCGACAGAAAACTACGTGGAATGGTCTGGCGTGGTGATGAAAGAATAAAATCGAAAGACGATCTTTTTCCACCCGAAGAAAATAGTGATAATGACAAACTAGTCCAGCAGGGTAAAGACGAAGAAGCCAAAGAGAATGTCCCTATGAAAGTTCGGAAAGAAACCTTGAATTACGATAAGAAGAAGAAAAAGAAGTAGGTTGCAGATTTCAGATTGCAGATTTCAGATTGCAGGTAGCCGTTTTACAGAAATAATATGCCCTTTATTTGTCATTCCGACGAAGGAGGAATCCCAACAAACGAGAGCAATTGATGAGAATGAAAGTTTCGTCATAACAATTAAAGAAGTGGAATGGACTTGTTATAAAAAAGGAAATTATGAAATTAAAGACAATATTCTCACTTTAAAAAAAGACAATCTAATACAAGAAACAGACAGTCTTTTTACCTATAAATACAAAACAGACTCGAAAAAAAAGGTATTAATTCCTCTTGAAAAAGGTTTTAATACCATAACAATCAAATTATCAAATAAAACTCCGTGAACTTTGCGAAAAACTCCGTGAACTTTGCGGTTAAAAACATAAAACGTGAACAACGATTTCATAAAATACCAAGCCCAAACGTCTCCCTATCCTTTAGGAATGGAAGTTTCGCACGCCAAAGGCTCTTATATTTTCGACACCAACAATAAAAAATATTTGGATTTTGTGGCTGGCGTTTCGGCTTGCACTCTCGGACACCAACCGCCAAGAGTCAATCAGGCAATCAAAGACCAATTGGACAAATATTCACACGTAATGGTCTATGGCGAATATTCGCAAAGTCCAGCGGTGGAATATTGCAAATTACTGGCTTCACTCCTACCCAAATCCTTGGACAAAACCTATTTGGTCAATTCGGGTACCGAAGCTATTGAAGGAGCCTTAAAACTCGCCCGAAGAACTACCGGAAGAAGTCAATTGATTTCTTGCCACAACGCCTATCATGGCAACACCATGGGCTCGATGAGCGTGATGGGATTCGAAGAACGCAAGCGAATTTTTCGTCCTTTGATTCCCGATGTCGATTTCATCACCTTCAACAACGAAGCCGATTTAGAAAAAATAACTACCAAAACTGCCGGAATTCTGCTCGAAACAATTCAAGGTGGCGCAGGTTTTATTGAGCCAGAAAACAATTTCTTAAAAAAAGTCCGTGAACGTTGCACCGAAGTAGGCGCATTAATGATTCTTGACGAAATCCAACCGGGTTTTGGTAGAACAGGAAAACTTTTTGGCTTTCAAAATTACGACGTCGTTCCAGATATTGTCGTTATGGGAAAAGGAATGGGCGGCGGAATGCCAGTTGGTGCCTTTACGGCTTCCTCAGAAATGATGGATTTGTTGAGCCACGATCCTAAATTGGGTCACATCACGACTTTTGGAGGTCATCCTGTCATTGCGGCAGCCTGTTTGGCGACTTTGCAGGAAATTACAGAGACTAATCTAATGGCGGAAACATTGGAGAAAGAAAAACTCTTCAAATCACTTTTGGTACATCCTTTGATAAAAGAAATTAGAGGAAAAGGATTGATGTTGGCCGCAATGACAGAAACTGCGGAGATAACCAATGAAGTGATTCTGAAATGCCAAGACAAAGGATTAATTTTATTTTGGCTTTTATTCGAAGGATGCGCCATTAGAATTACGCCTCCATTAACCATTTCAGAAGATGAAATTCGAGAAGGTTGTGCCATTATGATTGAGGTAATGGATTCAATTTATTGATTTTAGATTTCAGATTGTCATTGAAATTGAAATTGCAGTTGCCATTGAAAACCTGTTAATTAAATTGTTCACAACAATTCCAAATTTTTCTCACAACAATACTAAGGTTGCCTACTTTTATTTTGGGCAAACTCAAAAAAATTAACCTATGCAATTAAGCGAAGAAGAAGAGGAATATAACTTATCCTTATCTAAATTTGAGTCGATGTTAAAAACCAACAAAGTGCTCTTTTTTGACTCCGAGGAATTCGAAGACATCATCCTTCATTACCTCGATATGGGAAAAGCCAATTTGGCAAAGAAAGCCTTAAAATTAGCACTCGAACAACATCCAAAATCAACGGGATTAAAACTAGTCCAAGTTGAAATGTTGGTCTATGACGACAAGCTCGAACAGGCTGAAAAGTTGTTGAACGAATTGTACGCCATTGAACCAACAAATGAGGAAATTTACATTCAAAAAGCTAATATTTTTTCTAAAAGAGACAACCACGAAAAAGCGGTTGAATTACTAAATATTGCTTTAGAATATACCGATGATTATGCCGATGTGTATAATTTAATCGGGATGGAATACCTCTTTATGGACAATCTCGAAATGGCCAAAAATAGTTTTATCAAATGTTTAGAAGTCGATCTCGAAGACCAATCTGCCTTATATAACGTGGTATATTGCTTCGAATTTTTAGACCAAAATAAAGAAGCCATTGGTTATTTGACCAAATACATCGATAGTAATCCGTACAGCGAAATCGCTTGGCATCAAATGGGTCGTTTACATTACGGCTTGAAAGAATACGAAAGTGCCATTCGCGCTTTTGATTATGCCACCTTAATCGACGACGAATTCTTGGGCGCCTTTATGGAAAGAGCCAAAGCATTAGAACGTTTGAAAAAATACAAAGAAGCCATCGAAAGCTACAACAGAACCATCGAATTAGACGATGCAACTTCCTATGCTTTGCTACGAATTGGAAAATGTTATGAAAAGTTGGGCAACAAAGTTCAGGCTCTAAAACATTTCAATAAAACAGTTCACGAAGATCCACTTTTAGACAAAGGTTGGATTGCCATTACCGATTTTTATGTTCGCCAAAAGAACTTTCAAAAAGCCTTGTTTTTTGTTAATAAAGCCCTAGCAATCGATAATCAAAATCGGTTGTATTGGAAACGATTTGCTTCTATAAACAAACAATTGAACCAATTTGAAGAAGCGGAATTTGGATACCGAAAAGCAGTAGAATTTGGTGATTACGCATTGGACACTTGGTTGTTTTGGGTAGATATTCTTCAATTTTTGGGCGAATTCGAAAGCGCTATACAAACGTTGTTACAAGCCTCGGAATATTTTCCAGAAGAAAACGAAGTCGAATACCGATTGGCGGGATTGTATTTTATGGTTCAAGATGCCACTAAAGCCAAGTTTCATTTGAGCAATGCCTTGCGATTGAATTTTGACAATTACATCATTTTAGAAGATTTATTTCCAGTAGTTTGGTCTCGTAAAATGGTTCAAAACTACATTGCAAAACATAAAAAATAATTTTCACTATTTTATTTACCGCGAATTAAAATCAACACATAGAAACATAGAAAAAAGAGCAATATAGACCAATTCTTGGTTTCACATAGTTACGAGCTATGATGACTAAAATCAAGTGAAACGTCTGTTTTAAATCAACAAAGCTATGTCTCTATGTGTTTAAAAAAATATAAATTGAATTCTTAACTTGATAAGAATCTTGTAATTCGTGGCTAACAAAAAAACATAATGCTAGATACAATACGCAAACGCTTTGGTTTACTGGGACGCAACATCAGTTATTCTTTTTCGAAAGGATATTTTACGGATAAATTCAACAACAACAAACTCTTTGAAGGTTGTACTTACGATAATTTTGATATTCCAGAAATAACCGCTTTCCCAGAAATCATAAAAAACACACCCGAACTCAAGGGAATGAATGTGACGATTCCGTACAAAGAAGTCGTGATTCCATATTTGGATAAATTATCTAAAATTGCTACAGAAATTGGTGCTGTAAACACCATAAAATTTACAAAAAAAGGCAAATTGAAAGGCTACAACACCGACTATTATGGTTTTATGAAATCATTAGAACCGCTACTTCAACTTCATCACAAAAAAGCATTGATTTTGGGAACTGGCGGCGCATCCAAAGGGGTAGCATATGCCCTAAAAGAATTGGGTATTTTATACACTTTTGTTTCCAGAGAAGCCAAAGAAGGCATCATCGATTACGACCGAATTAACGCCACTACTTTTGATAATTATCAAATCATCATCAACTCGACACCTGTCGGAACAAGTCCAAATTCAGATGCTTTCCCACTGATTCCTTATGAATATTTCACAGACAAACACATCGCTTACGACTTGATTTACAATCCTGCGGAAACCCAATTCCTCAAAAAAGCCGCCGCTAAAGGCGCACAAACCAAAAACGGACAGGATATGCTTGTTTTTCAGGCGGAAAAAGCTTGGAGGATTTGGAATAAGTAGTTTTAAAAATATTTGTAATAAAAATCATTATCTTTGTTCTAACAAAAACAGTCTTTAATGAAAAATATTTTAGGAGTAATTTTTTTAGGGATGTTTTTTAATACTAATGCTCAAGATAGTAGCGTTGAAAAATCAATTTTTGGAATACAAACTGGATTTATGGGAATTTGGTTAAATAATGAAATCAAACTTACAAACAATATAACATTAAGAAGTGAAATTGGAATTGAAAACGATTTTTCAGTTGGCAATCATTATGAAGGTGCTGGGTTTATTATTCAACCTGTCCTAACTTAGAACCGAGATATTATTACAATTTAATAAAAAGAAATACTTACGGGAAGAATATTTATAACAATAGTGGGAATTATATATCAATCAAAACTAGTTATCACCCTGATTGGTATGTATTAAATTTAGATGAAAACATAACCAAAACAGCAGATTTATCAATAATCCCAACCTGGGGAATAAAACGTCAAATATGCCATCATTTTACTTACGAAACTGGTTTAGGCTTAGGAGTTAGAATAGTATATTTAAAACCATACTACTTCAATGGTAACGCACAAAATGTAGATGACTCCCCCGAAAATAAAATTCAATATGTCCCCTATTTAAACTTAAGGATTGGATATGTTTTTTAGCTAACTTTTTTAGGACGAGACAAATAGTCAGGCACGAACAGTAAGCTCGCGCTAATATAAGTTAAGCAGTAGGAATTACTACTCATAAACATCTAGGAAGCTATTGATTCCATATTAATATTTTGAACTTCAATAGAATTCAAATTTTTGAAATCCTTAATCCTATCATTCAATTTCAAAATTCGATTCAATTGTTTCTGTTGAATCTTGAATTTAGTATAATATTTATATAATTCTTTACCAATAAAAAAGGCGGTCAAAGAAACTCCTGTAAGTAAACCAATTAAGTAATAAGTAATCATAAGTCCTATTTTTAAAGTTAAAAATCAGTTAGTTGTATTTGAATTATTTATTTATTTTTAAATATTAAATGCCTTTAGTAATATTCTTTTCTACTATAAGTATTACGATATTTTTTATCCTAAATGGAAACGTTTTTAATAATTACAATACAAACTTATTTACAATAAACTGAAAAAAATATTAAAATCGTTTAAAAGAAGAAAAACTCTTTGAATTGCAAATTTTGTGATTATTTCAGACAAAATAGAGTTGCAGAAAGCTAAATTTGATTAAAAGTAATCGTCTTCAATTATTATTTTTCAGCGACTTTTCCTAAAAATCTATACAGCCATATACTTATCAAAAAAAATAATTACAGGCGCGAGCGGTTACTATCATTAAGATAAAAGGAAATTTATCATTATTTCAAATTGAAGACTCGAATAATTGCATCAAGACGAAGTAAAAAGTATAATATAAGTATCTAATGAAAATCTTCAATTATTGGAATTAAAAATTAGAGACTATTTTGTCCTTAACAGAGTAATATTGAGTGAGCCACCACTAATAGATAAAAAGTTTTCAATCTAATATCAGAAACTCGAACTTATTCTTAGTAAAAACCAAAACATCCAATTTTAAATCAGTTCAACTATTTAAAATTCACTTTTTTTGTGATCAGGAATCTAAAAAATAAACCCTGCTATTTTTGTATATTTGATGTCTTACAATCAAATAAAAAAAATGACATGAAACATATAGGCTGGATTGGTCTTGGCAATATGGGAAAACCTATGGCGAACAATTTGTTTAAGACAGGTTTTCCATTAACGGTATTCAACAGAAGTGCAGCTAAAACAAAATCTTTTGAAAATACCAATGTCATAATTGCCCAAAATATTAGTGAATTAGTGGGACATTCCGACATCATTTTTACCATGCTGAGCAATGATGAAGCCGTTTCAATGGTATATGAAGAAATTTTTGGGATGGAAGAAATAAGCGGAAAACTTTTTATTGATATGAGTACCATTTCTGAAGAACTTTCAGTAGGTATTGCCCAAAAGATGAAACAAGGAAAAGCTTCATTTTTAGATGCTCCAGTAGCTGGAAGCACGCAGCCCGCAGCAAATGGAGCCTTGACGATAATGGTTGGTGGCGATGTAAATGACCTAACTTTAGCCTTGCCTTATTTTGAAAAATTAGGCAAATTTATCAAACACGTAGGCCCAAATGGAAAAGGAATTGCGACCAAACTGAGCGTGAATTATTTCCTCTCGATTTTGTATCTAGGATTAGCAGAAACGGTATTATTTGCCGAAAAAAATGGCGTCAATCGTTCGGATTTATTAGAAATCATCAATGAAAGTGCTTGCGGAAGCGGTGCCACAAAAGTCAAAACCCCCTTGCTAATCAACGAAGATTACAAACCTGCATTTGCCTTGAGCTTAATGCAAAAAGATATTATGCTTGCTCAAAAAAATGGGGTGAATTTTCCTTTGACGAATGCCATTATTGAAACTTACTCCGAGGCAATACAATCAGGTTTGGGAAATCAAGATGTTATTTCGGTTATCAATTATTTAAAAGAAAAATAATTCGTTATTCGTTATTTCATTAAAAACGACACAAAATGGAAACTTTTGGCGCAAGTAAAGAATTTATAAAAGACGACGAATTCGAATGGGAAGTGGTTGACGAAGGCATCAAGCGCAAAATAATGGGCTATGATGACAATATAATGATGGTGAACGTACTTTTTGAGAAAGGATCTGTGGGAACTCCTCACGAGCATCATCATTCGCAAGTTACTAACGTTGCCAAAGGAACTTTTGAAGTAACCATCGGCGGCGTAACAAAAGTGATGAAGCAAGGCGATTGTTTCTATATTCCGCCGCATATTGTGCACGGCGTGGTTTGTTTGAAAGACGGTTTGCTGATTGATGTTTTCAGTCCGATACGAGAAGATTTTATGTGGAAAATGATGTATTAATATTAGACCTTACAGATTTTAAAAACCTGTAAGGTCTGTATCGAAAAACTAATAATTTTCGTAAATTTGCACTTCATTAAAAAAAATAAAAATGGAAAACGGAATATATGCTAAATTCAATACCTCAAAAGGGTCTGTTTTAGTAAAATTAACACACGATTTGACACCGGGAACTGTAGGGAATTTTGTAGCGCTTGCCGAAGGAAATATGGAAAACAAAATTAAACCACAGGGACAAAAATTCTATGATGGTTTGAATTTTCATAGAGTGATTCCTAACTTTATGATTCAGGGAGGTTGTCCTCTTGGAACTGGAACTGGAGATCCAGGTTACAAATTCGATGATGAGTTTCACCAAGATTTGCGTCACGATACACCAGGCGTTTTATCTATGGCCAACTCAGGACCTGGAAGCAATGGTTCTCAATTTTTTATTACACACGTTGCTACACCTTGGTTGGATGACAAACATACTGTTTTTGGTAATGTAATCGAAGGTCAAGATGTAGTCGACGCGATTGCTCAAGGTGATAAATTAGAAACTCTCGAAATTATTAGAGTGGGCGATGAAGCTAAAAACTGGAATTCTATCGAAGCTTTTGTTGGTTTGAAAGGGGCTCGTTTGAAAAGAGCAGAATCTTTGAAATCAGAAACTGAAGCTAAAATGGAAAAATTAGCGGCTGGTTTCGAAAAAACAGAAAGTGGTTTGCGCTACCAATTCATACAAAAAGGAGAAGGCAAACAAGCTGAAGCTGGAAAAACAGTCTCAGTACACTATGAAGGTTCATTAGAAAGCGGAAAAGTATTTGATTCTTCTTATCCAAGAAAAAAACCAATCGAATTTAAACTAGGAATTGGTCAAGTTATCGAAGGCTGGGACGAAGGAATTGCTTTGTTGAAAGTGGGTGATAAAGCGCGATTTGTCATTCCGTCGGATTTAGCTTACGGAGCGAGTGGAGCTGGAGGAGTTATTCCGCCAAATGCAACTTTGATATTTGACGTAGAATTAATGGACGTAAAATAGTATTCAGATTGCAGTCCCGAAGCTTCAGCAGTTAGTCGATTGTAAATTGTAATTAGAAAGATAATCCCAAAGCGAGAGTTTTGGGATTTTTTAGTTAAAAAATTGTAAGCCCCAAAGCTTCTAACTTTTCAAAAATTGGAAGCTAAACTTTATATTTAAAAAAAAACGATGGATTTAACCTGGACAGAATTCGAAAAAGTAGAAATGAGAGTGGGAACCATTCTCGAAGTGAATGATTTTCCCGAAGCTAATAAACCTGCTTATCAGTTGACAATTGACTTTGGCAATGTAATTGGAATCAGAAAAACATCGGCACAAATCACCAAAAGATATCAAAAAGAAGCATTGCTTAACCGACAAATTGTTGCCGTAGTGAATTTTCCTAAAAAGCAAATCGGGAAATTTATGAGTGAATGTTTGGTTTTAGGAGCTGTGGGAGAAGAAGGAGATGTGATTTTATTGGCTCCCGATTTTAAGATTGAGAATGGTTTGCGTATTGGATAAAAAAAAACTGTAAAATAAGAGCTGTTTAAAAAAGCGAATTAATTATTCGTTATGGTAATTATTTTTAAAGCTTTATATCCAGAGGGCAATAACCAATCTACCTTATCATTTTCTTAAAAAACAATAATAGCCACGTATAATGTTGTTAAAACCGCTATAAAAAAATCCGAAAATCTTTCGACTTTCGGATTTGATCATTGAATATTTAGATTATTTGTCAATTGGTAAAGTAGTAGAATGTCCCCATTCTGTCCAAGAACCATCATAAACTGCTTTTGGATTATCTGAAATAAGTTCCGTTGCTAATAAAAGAATGCAAGCTGTTATTCCTGAACCACAAGTAAAATACAAAGGCTTATCGTTTAAGTTGAATATTTCGGATAAAGCTTCCTTAGATTTGTATTTACCATCTTCTAGTAAATTCTCAAAAGGAACATTTATCGCCCCCGGAATATGTCCGTTTCTAATACCAACTCTTGTTTCTTCTATTGTAGCGTGAAAACGATCTGGAGACCTAGCATCGATTAAAACGGCTTCTTCTGAATTTATATTTTCTAGAATCTGTTCTTTGTTTTTGATTAATTCTGGTAGTAATTTAGCTTCAAAATTCCCCGTAGGATAAGTGTTTTTCCTTTGGATTTCAGTAGGAAAACCTTCTTTTATCCATTCGGGAAGACCTCCGTCTAAAACATAAATATTTGAATGTCCCATCGCTTTAAACATCCACCAAACTCTTGGACTCAGATAAATTCCTAAAGTGTCATAAACTACAATTGTACTGTTTTTGTTGATGCCTAATTTTTGACATTCAATAGTAAATTGAGCAACAGAAGGAAAGGTATTGGGTAAAGGATTTTGAATGTCACTAAAGGTGTTTTTTATATCGAAAAGCCGAGTTCCTTTGATTTGTACATCCTGAAATTGATTCTCTAAATGAGATTGGTTTTGGTCTAATCTGGCTTCTAAAATAATTAAATCCAAATAGTCTAAATGTTCAGAAAGCCATATTGGAGAAACGATAGTTTTTTTCATTTTTTCATTTCTGATAAAAGTACAATTCTATTCTAATAAAAAAAAGCCCAAAAATCGTTCGACTTTCAGGCTTCTTTAGGGCTGGTTAGTTATTTTGGTTGTTGTAATAAATTAAATATCTTCAAATTCGATATTTGTAAAACTAGAAGTCGATGGCATTTCTACATCGTCTATTTTGTCTGAATCGTAATCTTTTTTGAAATCTTTTTGGTGTCTTTCCGAAATTACTTCTTCGCCTTTATGGTTCAAAACATAAGAAGTCATTTCTTCTAGAATTTCAGCGAAAGCTGTAAAATCTTCTTTGTATAAATAAATTTTGTGTTTTTTGAAATGAAATGAACCATCTGCTTCGGTAAATTTCTTGCTTTCGGTAATCGTTATATAATAATCATCCGCTTTTGTAGCTCTCACATCAAAGAAATAAGTTCGTCTTCCAGCTCTTAGAACTTTAGAAAATATCTCTTCTTTTTCTAACATATCATTTTCTCTCATAATCCGTCTGTCTATTTAGTGTTGTTAAGCAGTACTCAAAAATCGAAAAAATAGTTGTATTACACAACATTTATTGCAATTCTTTTTCAGAAAGTTGTTTCAAATATAGAGCAGCATAATAACCTTCTTGATTTATCAATTGATTATGAGAACCTTGCTCAATGATGCGGCCTTCCTCAAGGATCATAATTCGATCTGCATTTTTTGCCGAAGAAACTCTATGGCTCACAATTATTGTCGTTTTGTCCCTGCAAATTTCCTGAAGGTTATTCAAAATGGTTTCTTCGGTCTCCGTATCAACAGCGGATAAGCAATCGTCGAATAATAATATTTTTGGATTTTTGATGATGGCTCTCGCAATCGAAACGCGTTGTTTTTGTCCACCCGAAAGCGTGATACCTCTTTCGCCAAGGATGGTTTCGTATTGTTTGTTAAAACCAATAATATTGTCGTGTACCACCGCACTTTTTGCAGCAGCTTCTACTTCTTCATCAGTAGCATCTTCTTTACCAAATTTGATATTGTTTTTGATGGTATCCGAAAACAAAAAAGCATCTTGAGGAACTATTCCAATACTGTTTCTTAAATCGTATAAATTAACTTTGCTGATTTCTTTTTGGTCAATGGTGATTTGACCTTCGGTTACATCATACAAGCGAGAAATCAATGAAATAATAGTCGATTTTCCAGAACCAGTATTTCCTAAAATAGCCAATGTTTCGCCTTCATGAACTGTAAAAGACACTTCTTGCAAAGCCTTAATATTAGTATCTTCGTAAGTGTAGCTTACGTTTTCGAAAGAAATCATGCCTTCGATTATGGATTTTTCTAGATTATTGTTTTGAATTTCTGGTACAATTTTTAGGAATTCGTTGATACGTTTTTGTGAGGCTTCGGCCTCTTGCACCATAGACGAAACCCAACCCAAGGATGCCACTGGCCAAGTTAGCATATTGACATATAAAATAAATTCGGCGATGGTTCCAATGCTTTTGATGGTTCCGTTGATGTACATTAATCCACCAAAATAGATTACCACTAAGTTACTTATACCAATTAGAGCCAACATTAACGGACCAAACAGAGCTTGAATTTTGGCTAAACTCAAACTTTTGATTTTACTTTCATTAGACAAATCTACCATATTATTTTGATGTTGTTCTTCTAAGGAATACGCCTTTATTACTCTAATTCCAGAGAATATTTCTTGGGTAAAACTCGAAACTTTGGATAAATATTGCTGAAAAATAGTACTCCTTATATTGATTTCGGAGCTTATTTTAAATATCGCATAAGACAAAATCGGCAATGGCAGCAAGGTATACAAAGTCAGTAGCGGCGAGACATTAAACATATAAACGATTACAATTGCAAAACGAATAACGGTGTTTATGGTGTACATTACGGCTGGGCCAACATACATTCGCACTTTAGAAACATCTTCGCTGATGCGATTCATCAAGTCGCCTGTTCGGTTTTGTTTGTAAAAATTTTGTGATAAGTTTTCGTATTGCCGGAACACTTCGTTTTTCAAATCGAATTCGATGTGCCGTGACATTACTATTAGCGTTTGACGCATCAAGAAAGTAAGGAAACCAGCGATAATTGTGGTAGCAATTATCAATAAAATATTCGAAATCAGTTCTTGTTGAATGATATCTTTTGTTACCGTTTTATCTTTTGCAAAATCTTCGATTATGGTGAAGGATTTGCTAATTAATTTAGGTGTAAACAAAGAGAATATTTGGGCGACAATTGTAATAACAATGCCTAGTAAAAAACTGTATTTGTATTTGACAAAATATTTATTTAAATATTGTAATTCTTTCATCTGGATTTATATTCTTTAAGAATTTCAAAGGTAATAGTAAAATTAGATATTTTTCAGGTTTAACTCTGTTTTAAAAAATGAAATTCTTATTTTTGCAAACTAATTTAAAAAAGTTCTTACAAGGTGGTAAACAGAAGACATATTCGCGTTAAGGTTATGCAATCCATTTATGCGATGCATCAAAATGGGTCTGATAATTTAGAAAAAGAAGAAAAATTCCTTTTTTATAGCATTGATGCTATTCAGGATTTATACCTTATAATGCTTTCCTCATTGATCGAAATTTGCAAAAAAGAAACCATCTTTTTGCATAAATCTAGCCAAAAACATCTTGCTACTCCGCAAGAACGTAAACCCAACGAAAAGTTTATTAAAAACGCAATTTTTCAGATACTTGCCGAAAATAACTCGTTGAGTATTGCTCTTGAAACCCGTAAAATCGACAATTGGACATTGAATGATGATTATATTTTAATTCTTCTTGACGATATCAAGCAGAGCAAATTATATGCGAAATATATGAGCAATGCGGTCAATACTTTCGAGGAAGATAAGGAATTTATTGTCAATTTGTTTCAGGAAGTCATTGTTCCAAACGAAAAATTATACGAATATCTAGAAGATAACAAATTGACTTGGATTGATGATATTCCTGTTGTAAATACAGAAATCATCAAACAATTAAAGGCTATAAAACCAGTAGAAGACGGAAATTTTAGGGTGCCAAAATTATTCAAAGACAACGAAGATCGTGATTTTGTTCAGCATTTATTTAGAAAAACAGTTTTGAACGAAACGGAATTTGCAAAGGAATATGTTGATAAAACACCCAATTGGGACAGCGAAAGAATTGCCGAAATTGACACCATAATCCTGAAAATGGCGATTTGTGAATTCTTGAAATTCCCATCGATTCCAATAAAAGTGACATTGAACGAATATTTAGAGCTAGCTAAAGAATATTCTACGCCAAAAAGCAGTATTTTTATAAACGGAATTTTAGACAACTTGGTCAAAGAACTCCAAACCGATAACAGGCTCCAAAAAGTGGGACGTGGATTAATGTAAATTTTAAAACAAAAATAATAATCAAATAACAAAAAAGAATTTAAAATTATGGAACAGTTAACTCAATTTGCACCGTTTTTATTAATGTTTGTGGTCATCTATTTCTTTATGATTAGACCACAACAAAAAAGAGCCAAAAACGAAAAAGAATTTGAAAGTGCTTTGAAAGTAGGTGATAAAATCATCACTAAAAGCGGACTTCACGGTAAAATTGCTGAGGTTGCAGAAACTACAGTTGTAATCGAAACAATGGCTGGAAAATTGAAAATGGAGCGTTCTGCTATTTCTATGGAAATGAGTGCTGCTTTGGCTAAAAAATAGTATTTAAGCTACTTCATAAAAAATCCCAAATTCCAATATTAAAATTGGAATTTGGGATTTTTATTTTAAAACAATAGATTTATTTCTTTTTATTCTTTTTGTTTTTCTTTGCTTTTTTAGATTTTGCTTTCGCTTTTTTCTCTTTAGCCTTCGCTTGTAGTTTTGCTTTTTTCGCTTTATCTTTTTTGGCTTTTTTTACCTTTTTGGCTTTCGCTTTCGCTTTTTCTTTAGCCTTAGCTTTTTTCGCTTTTTCTTTCTCTTTCATCTTGTTTTTTTTCTTTTTATTATCTTTTTTGGGTTTTTCCTCAATTATAAAAATGGTTTCTTCTATAATTTCTACTTCTTGATTTTCTTCTGCAACTGGAGTTTCAATTGCTGGCTCAACTACTTTAGCCGGTTTGCTTACTCTTGGTTTTCCAGCTTTTGGACTAACAGTAGCCTCTGTTGTAATTTCTGGGGTGAATTCGACAGAAATCTCTTCTTTTTTCTCTTCCATAATTCTTTTTATTAATACTATTGTTGAATGTAAATTTAATGTTAATTAATCTTTAACAAATGTAGTCATTAAACCAATTCGCCAATGTTAAGTTTTTCCTTAATTAAATTTCAAAAAAAAAACCATCAATGATGGTTTTTTAATAAATACTTTGAATATTTTATAATTTATTTCACTAAGGGTTTAGCGGTTAGTTCAGCGATTTTCACAATTACATCTACTGCTTTTTGCATACTTTCTACAGGAACATATTCGTATTTTCCGTGAAAATTATGACCGCCAGCAAAGATATTTGGACAAGGCAAACCTTTGTATGACAATTGGCAACCATCTGTTCCGCCACGAATGGGTTTTATAATGGGTTTTATTCCCAAATCTTTCATCGCTTTTTCGGCAATATCTACAATATGTTTTACAGGTAAAACCTTTGCTTTCATATTATAATATTGGTCTTTTACTTCAGTAATTACAATATCTTCACCAAATTGTTTAGCAAATTTCTTGTTGAATTTCTTGGTTATTTTTTTAATTAATTCTTTGCGTTTTTCAAACTTTTTCTTGTTGTGATCTCTAATAATGAGTTCCAAAACTGTTTCTTCTATACTTCCAGTTAAATGATGAACGTGAAAAAATCCTTCGTAACCTCTTGTTTCTTGTGGCGTTTCATCTTTTGGTAATTCATTAATAAAGTCATTGGCGATGAGCATCGAATTGATCATTTTACCTTTGGCATAACCCGGATGAACACTTTTGCCTTTAAACGTAATTTTGGCACCAGCTGCATTAAAATTTTCGTATTCCAATTCCCCTACTTGACTACCATCCATTGTGTAAGCCCAATCGCAACCAAATTTCTCCACATCGAAATGATGCGCTCCACGACCAATTTCTTCGTCAGGTGTAAATCCTACTCTGATTTTCCCGTGTTTGATTTCTGGATTTTTTATAAGGTATTCCATTGCGGTCACAATTTCGGTTATTCCGGCTTTATCATCTGCACCAAGAAGTGTTGTTCCGTCGGTGGTGATTAGTGTTTGTCCTTTGTATTGCAATAAATCTTTGAAATATTTTGGCGATAAAACAATATTTTGCTCCGCATTTAAAACAATGTCGCCTCCGTCATAATTGGGGACAATTTGTGGTTTTACATTGGCACCTGTAAAATCGGGCGTGGTGTCAAAGTGAGAAATAAATCCAATTGTTGGCACTTCGTGATCTACATTTGATGGCAAAGTGGCCATAATATAGGCTTTATCGTCAATGGTAACATCTTGCATTCCAATTTGTTTTAGTTCTTCGACCAATTTGTTGGCTAAATCCCATTGTTTTGGGGTACTTGGCGTAGTTTCTGAACTTGAATCTGATTCAGTGTCAATGATGACGTAGCTTATAAAGCGGTCTATTATATTTTGCATACCATTTTGTTTTCAACAAAGATACAAATAGGAATGATTGTGCAATGAAAAGTTAATTAAAGATGAGTTTTTAGATTGCTATTTATCTCTTCTACAACTTCTATAGATAAGTATGTATTTAATTTTTCTTTGGGAACTCAAATTTATACCCTTTACCAATGAGAATTAGTATTCCGTGTAGAATAGATTCGGGGAAAAAATCCAGTTTATCAAATAAATAATCATACATTTTATTGTCATAATTGGTTATGACAAAAGGGGAAGAATTCGAAAGTAAATAAATTTGGTTTGAGTTGGCATCGTTTAAAGCTTTATTTGTAAAAATACTAGCTATTACAATTTCTTTGTTTTCTTCCTTCAATTGGATGTACTCAAGAGTGGACAAAGGAAGTTTTTTCTTGGAGTAATATAAAAATATTGACTTTGCGGCATCGATCATTATCCATTTTTGAAATTCGTTGCAATAGACTTCATTAAATGAATGTCCTCCTGAAACTTGGGAGTCACAAGAGAGGCTTTTCAAACCCCATTCTTTGACTTTTAAATCGTTAATTACACAAAAATTAGAGAAAATTTGGGAAATATCACTGCAAACGCCACCTTCTCCATTCATCATTTTTAGTAAAGCCGTTGTCGATGATTTTCCTAATCCTGGGCCACCTTTGATATTGTTCCTCAGCCAAATGGAAATTGTTTTCGCTTTTTCAAAATCGCTTAATTCTTTATTTTTCCCACTAAATATTAAATTATTAATTTTGGAATACTATTTTTTGTATTGATATCATTGTAACAAAAGTCTTTAATCTCATTAGGAGATACAGTTTTAGAGACTAATCGATATCTAATTTTGTATAGTAATGGATGTCTTCTTAAGTACCAATTTAGGGATTTTCTCATGTTAAATTATCTATTTATGAAAATATTTATTTAAACAAAAGCGAAGTTTTTATGTTATACTTCTATTTCTTTATGTTTTCAAAAGCAGGATTATTTTTTTTTAAAAGTCCAACGAAAATAAAAACGAACAAAAAAATGACAAAACGTTAACTATTATTTACTAAAACCGCAAATTCTCTGACTTTATCCCAATCCGTATATTCAATTTTTGTTTTAGAATTTGTAGGTCCTTTTGTCATCCACATAATCAATTGAATCATCAATCTGTCAGTGAAAGGGTATTTTTGATAGTCCAGTTTTCCGGCAAAAACAGCTGCTGTTTTGGGAATCCAATTGATAGTTTGAAGAAACTTGATAAAATACGGATTGGTTTCTGGACTGGCTTTTTCTGGTTTTCTGGCTACAAGATTGACCGAAAAAAAGGCGTTTTCTATTTTCTCGAGTGCTGCTATATTTTGGTTTATGAATTCTATTATTTTCGGATTGTGTTTTCCGTAGCGGATGCTTGCTCCAATCACAAACTTATCGAAATCGGCCACGTTTCCTTGAAAATCCTCAATCGAAAAAAGTTTGACAGTATTCCCCTTTTCTTCTAAAACTTCTTTAATAACGTTACAAATTTTCAGGGTATGACCATCTACAGTAGAGTACAGAATTCCGATTTTCGTTTTCATATTTTGAAAATTATGATTGCAATAATTTAAGAATGTCTTTGGTTTCAGGGGTACCAAACAATAAAAACTAAAATAACCTTCTCATATACATCTAAAAACGAAGGCTTGCCTCACATTATGATTAATCAAATATATTAATTTTTTCTTGCAAATTATAAAAATTTTCAATAATGCGGATGCAATGCTTTGATAATGTGCCTTTCAGCTTTAATTCCCTGCTGAATTTTCATCACTTTGAACGATGGCTATTAAATCTTCTATAGAAATAGGTTTGGGTATGTATCCTATAATATCAGTGAAGGTTTTCGATTTGTTTTTATCCTCAATGGCTATAGATGAACTTACTATGTATATAATTATTTTTTTATTGATTTTGGATTTTATCAATTTTATTTCTTCCATAAATTCCCATCCATCCATAACAGGCATATTAATGTCTAATAAAATAATATCAGGTAAATATTCACTTTCTTCTATTGTGTTAGTTAAAGTATTTATGGCGTCTTTTCCATTCATAAAAGAAGAATGTGCTGAAAACACACCTGCTTTTTTTATTAATTTCTGAATGATTGTTTGGTAAATAACATCATCATCAACAATCCAGATTATTGTTTTTTTCATTTGATATAAATTTTAAATGTTGTTCCTATATTGAGATCACTTGCAACAGTTATGGTGCCACCCATAGCATCTACCTGGTTTTTTGTAATAAATAGTCCTATTCCTCTGGATTCTGGATTATTACTAAATGTTTTGTACATACCAAAAATTTTATCTCCATTCCTTGCTAAGTCAATTCCAATACCATTATCGCTGACTTCAATGACATTTTCGCCCTTTTCGTTATACAATTTTATTGTTATAATTGGTTTTCGTTGCGGATGTCTGTATCGAATTGCATTTGAAATTAAATTATAAAGAATGCTTTCAAGATACGCTGGATTATAGTTTATTACTGCATCATCTGTGACATTTGTAACAAAAGAAACTTCATTTAATTGAATTTGTTCACAAAGGATGTCTTTTGCTTTTGTAAAATAAATGTTCAAGTTCAAAGGACTTATCATTAAACCTATATTTGTATTTATATTCACTACCTCGTTTAGATGACTCATTGTTTCGTCTAGCGAAAGGGAAACTGATTTTAATAAATGCATCATTTCATTTCGTTCCTCCTCTGTATCTGCCGATTCGATTAACGAGATAATAGACTCGATATTGCTGGTGTGAGATCTTAAATTATGCGAAACGATATAAGAGAAATTCAATAGTCTTTTATTCTGTTCGGAAACTAAGTATAGAGAGTTGTTCAAAGTTTTCTCTGCTTCTTTCATTATGGTAATATCAATCATTATACCTCTTGAAATTACAGGTTTATCTATTTCAATAACAAAATTCACAATATCTCTAATCCATATGATTTTACCATCTTTGGCAATCATTCGGTACTCATAATCGTGATTTTTATGTGTTTTATTTACTAATTTAGAGGTTCTTAATGCGTACTCGCGATCTTCAGGATAGATATGGTCTTCCCAAAAATTAGGAATTCCCATATAAGCAGCTACTGTGTATCCTAAAATAGTTTCCACTTTTTTGCTTACAAAAGTAAAAGTCATAGTTTCAAAATCAAATTCCCAAACAATACCATCAATGGTATTGATTAGAGATTCTGTCCTTTGATGGGAATTTAAAATGTCTGCTTCTGCTATCTTACTATCCGTAATGTCTTGTGTCGATAGAATCACTCTTTCTAATGAATCTTCGTATCCTTCGATTATATTCCATCTTAAATTGATGTCACGAATTTGACCATTCGAAATTTTTATTTGGGAGTCAATACTGAATTGTTTGACGTTTTGAGAAATGGCAACTAGCTGTTGTTTTACTTCGTCAAAAGGCTCTATATCAATTAAATCGATCACGTTTTCTAATAACAATGCTTTGTCTTTGACCTTATGAAGCTTTAAACATTCATGATTAACATCAATAATTTTTACCAGCGAAACGCATTTGTATAATTCATCGGGATGTTCATCGAAAAAGGAATAAACAGTTTCAGGTTTTTTGTTCATTAAATCCAATTCGACTAGATGATTTTTTACTGCCGAAAAATCTTTTTCCCACAACGGAAGTGGTGAATTTTCGAAAATAGATTTAAATCGCGTTTCACTTTTTTCAAGCTGCGCTTGAGCTTCTTTTTTTGATGTGATATCTTTTATAACAGTAATATTAGTAGAAGGCTTTTGGTTTGATTCCCAAAGACGAGAAACCGTCAATTGAACCCAAATAGGATTTCCAGATTTAGTAATGTATCTTTTCTCTACAGAATACTCCTTAATTTTACCTTCTCCAAGACTTTTAAAATTTTGGATACTTTTCTCTACATCCTCGTGATGAGTAAAGTTGGTAAAGTGTTTATCTTTAATTTCATCAGAAGTATAGCCCAACATATCGCAAAATTTGTCATTTGCTTCAATTAAACATCCAGAACTGGCATCCACAAGTGCAAAACCTACGGCAGTTTGTTCAAACATAGACTTAAACTTCATTTCATTTTTTAAGAGTTTTTCCTCCTGTTCTTTTAACAAAAGCTTTAATTCTATTGGTTTTTTCAAGAATCTACTTGTCAAAATACTTAATGCTATTGCTATGATAAGACCTAAAAATAAACGTATTATGACCTCAGCGTAAATAGAATATGGTTTTTTAGCAATTAAATAGAGATTCCAGTCGCTATCAGGCATAGCGTAGTTTTTGTAATAACTTTTAGATAAATCTAGTTTCGAAGGGATGAAAAATTCCTCTTTGTTGGTAATTGGATTTTTCTTTGAAAACTGGAATTCATATTTGGATTTGTCTAGGAATTTAATTCTCGGAATATCTAATAGAGTCTCTAGTTTAATGACAACCGCCGTAAATCCCCAAAATTTATTTTCCTTGTGTACAGGGAGTATTCCCATAATACCTATTCCTCCTTGTGCTAATTTAAAAGGGCCAGCAAAAAAGATTTTTTTTGCTTTAATACATTTATTAGATTCTTTTTGAAGGGAATTAGACGTTAAAACATTTAAATTCATTGCGGCTTCGTTGCCTTTTAAAGGATACATATACTTAATGACACCATTAGGAACTATTTGAACGTTACTCACAATAGGATTTGATTCAAATAGTTCCTTGCCTATTAAATCGAAATTCTGTGGAATGCCCGCATCATCTATAGAAAGTTCTAATGCTACAGTGGTAGTATAACAAATAATAAGAGAATGTTCAATACTTTGATTAATATCATTTAAGATGACATTCATTTCATTATCCTGATTCTCACTTATCGTATAAACCCGTTGCGCAGAAATTATAATAACTGTAAAAACTAAAAATAGAAATAGTAAAAAACCAGAAGTTCTGGGTCTAATCATAAACCAGTTGGCTATGTTATACCATAATTTTTCAGTATTCATTTATTTTATTTAGGTAGGCTTGGGGGCCAATTATTATTGCGAACTACTCATAAAAGTATTTTAATTATTTCCAAAGTAGCTATAAATACCTTTGAGTTGTATTATTTGATTAATGATTTAAAATTATTAATCAAATAATACAGTTAGAATTTTGTTGCTATTTATCTTCTTTGCAAACTGGTGAAGGATTGAGTATTGAAGAGGCCTAATGTTTTTTTTAAGTGATTTGTTATTTAGATTTAATAAAACACGATTTTCTGTAAACAATTAGAATATGCTGCTTTTCCAGTCGTTATTAGTTTGAAACAATAGCGATTAAATCATCTACTGAAATAGGTTTTGGTATATAACCAATAATATCAATAAAGGTTTTTGATTTATTTTTATCCTCAATGGCTATAGATGAACTTACTATGTATATAATAATTTTTTTATGAATTTTAGATTTTATCCTTTTAATTTCTTCCATAAACTCCCAACCATCCATAACAGGCATATTGATGTCCAATAAAATAATATCAGGAATATATTCTTTATGAATTTCCAATATATTATTTAATGTAGTTATCGCCTCTTTCCCATTCATAAAAGAAGAATGTGTAGAAAACACTCCCGATTTTTGTATCAATTTATTGATGATGGTTTGGTATATTACATCATCGTCTATAATCCAGATAATTTTTTTGTTCATTTGATATAGATTTTAAATGTTGATCCTACATTGAGTTCACTATCTACAGTTATGGTTCCGCCCATAGCATCTATTTGATTTTTTGTAATAAACAGTCCAATTCCTCTAGAATCACTATTATTACTAAAGGTTTTGTACATCCCAAAAATCTTGTCCCCATTCCTTGCTAAATCGATTCCTATCCCATTATCTATAATTTCGAATACGTCAATATCATTTTCTTTGTACAGATTTATCGTTATTATTAGTTTTCGTTCGGGATTTTTATAACGAATTGCATTCGAAATTAAATTATAAATAATACTCTCAAGGTATGCTGAATTATAGTTTATCATCACATCATCTGGAATGTTTGTGATAAAAGTAACATCGTTTAATTGTATCTGCTCAGAAAGAATATCTTTTGCCTTATTGACATAATTGTTCAAATATAATGGTTTTGTAACCAAATTGATGTTTGTATTTATATTTACAACTTCGTTCAGGTGTTCCATTGTTTCGTCCAATGAATTGGAAACGGATTTCAGTAGCTGCATCATCTCCTTTCGTTCGTCTTCTGACTCTGCCGATTCTAGTAAATAAATAATAGATTCAATATTGCTGGTATGAGATCTTAAGTTATGAGAAACAATATGGGAAAAATTCAAAAGTCTTTTGTTCTGCTCTGTAACTATTTGTAGGGAGTTATTCAAGTCATTTTCGGCTTCTTTCATTATGGTAATATCAATCATAATACCTCTTGAAATTACTGGTTTTTTATTTTCATATACAAAATTTAGCATATCTCTTATCCAAATTATTTTTCCATTCTTATCAATCATTCGATATTCAAAATTTCGATTATCGTAGCTTTTATTTTCCTTGGCAGATAAGGATATGGCAAATTCCCGATCCTCAGGATGAATATGATCTTCCCAAAAATCAGGACTTCCAGAATATTCATCGACAGAATATCCCAAAATACTTTCTATTTTTTTGCTAATAAATGTAGAAGTTTTCGTTTCCAGATCATATTCCCAAACAATTCCATCGATTGTATCAATAAGTGATTTGAATTTAGCTTGACTTTTTTTAATTAATGAATCCGCCTCTCTCCTTTTTGTAATGTCTTTAATGAAAGCAATATAAGTTGTTGGTTTTTCATTGGCTTCCCAAAGAGGAGAAATAGTCAAACTTATCCAAATATAGTTGCCGGATTTAGTAAGAGTTCTTTTTTCAGAGAAATACTCTGTAATTTCACCAGTGTTAATTTTTTTTAAATTTAATGCTAATTTGTCCACATCATCAGGATGGGTTATGCTCTGAACTCCTTTCTTTTTAATCTCTTCTAATGTAAAACCCAATATATTACAGTATCTGGTGTTGGCTTCTAAAAAATCACCAGAATTGGCATCAATAATTACAAAACCTATTGTAGCTTGATCAAAAATGGTCTTAAACTTTAATTCATTTTTTAAGAGTTTTTCTTCTTGTATTTTTAATAACAAACCCAATTCCTCAGGTTTTTTCAATAATTTGGAAGTTAAAATCCCAAACAGCATCGCTATAATTAAGCCAAAAATAGCTCTAAGTAGAATTTGTGGGTAAACTGTATATGTTTTTTTTGCAACTAAATAGAGTTTCCAGTTGCTATCAGAAATAGATTGCGATATGTAATAATTTTTTGAGAAATCTCTTTTTAAAGGAAGAAAAAATTGTTCTTTGGATGTAATGAGATTTTTCTTTGAAATTTGAAAATAATATTTGGGATGATTAAAAGAATTAATTCCAGTAGTCTTTAATAAAGTTTCTAGTTTGATAACAACTGCCGAGAATCCCCAAAACGTATTTTTATGGTAAATAGGAAGTCTGCCTACAATGCCAATTCCTCCTTGTTTTAATTGTAAAGGACCAGCAAAAAAAATTTTATGGGTTTTAATAGACTTTTGAGCCTCTTTCTTAAGATCTTCAGTTTCTAAAATATTCAAATTCATCGCCGCTTCATTCCCTTTCATAGGGTAGATATATTTGATAATTCCATTCGGCATTAACTGAACAGCACTAACTAGAGGATTTGATTTTATAAGTTGTTTACTAATAGTATCAAAATTTTGAGGGATACCATCGTTGTTAAGAGTCAAAGCTAGAGAAACAGTCGTGGTGTAACAGTTTTTTAGAGATTGCTCTATGTTTTGATGCGCATCATCCAAAAGGAGATCCATTTCATAACGTTCGTCTTCTCTCTCAATATGATTGCGAAGAAAACTTACAGAAATAACGCCAATGCTAAGAATTAAGAACAGTAAAAATCCAGTTATTTTTGACCTTACTGCAAGCCAATTTGTGAAAATAGCCCAGCTTTTTTCATTTTTCATTTAGTAGGTTTTATAAGTTTAAAAGGCTTGGGACCGATTATTTTATGTATTCAATTGGTAAACTTAACAAAATTTTATTAGAAACGGATTTTAAGTTTGATGTTTTTTTTATTTTAAAAAATGAAGGAATTATTAAATAAACGCCATGATTTAAACCTAGTTCTTTCTTTTTCAGAATTATATAATGTTTATGCCAATTGCTCCTGCAAGGCTTTAATCGCATCTCTCAACTTAGCCGCTTGCATAAAATCTAAATCTTTTGCAGCTTTTTCCATAGCTTTTCGTTTTTCACGAATCCGTTTTTCGATTTCAGGTTTCGAAAGATATTCGGTGCTTGGTTCAGCTGCTGTGTTCAAAGTGTGACCCAATTCGAATTCTACCAATTTATTATTGGTAAAGGCACTTTCTATTTTTTTGTTTAAAGCCTGTGGAACTTGATTATTGGCACTGTTGAAATTAATTTGTTTCGTTCTGCGGTAATTGGTTTCGTCGATGGTTTTTTGCATACTTGCCGTAATTTTGTCGGCATACATAATCGCTTTTCCATTCAAGTTTCTTGCGGCGCGACCTATGGTTTGGGTTAATGAACGATGGCTTCTCAAAAAACCTTCTTTGTCGGCATCGAGAATGGCAACCAAGGAAACTTCGGGTAAATCTAATCCTTCACGCAATAAATTTACACCAATTAATACATCAAATATTCCTTTTCTCAAATCCTGCATAATTTCGATGCGTTCCAAAGTATCCACATCCGAATGGATGTAACGGCAACGAATGCCTACTTTATCTAAGTATTTTGCCAATTCTTCGGCCATTCTTTTGGTTAAAGTAGTCACCAAAACACGTTCATCTATTTCGGCTCGTGTTTGAATTTCTTCAATTAAATCGTCAATTTGATTCAAACTTGGACGGATTTCAATAATTGGATCCAATAAACCCGTTGGACGAATGACTTGTTCTATGTAAACACCGTCGCATTTTTGCAATTCATAATCCGCTGGCGTTGCCGAGACATATATTACTTGGTTTTGCATCGCTTCAAATTCCTCAAACTTCAACGGACGGTTGTCCATCGCTGCGGGAAGTCGGAAACCATATTCGACCAGATTTTCTTTTCGAGAGCGATCGCCACCATACATCGCGTGCACTTGCGAAAGTGTGACGTGACTTTCGTCAACGACCATCAAATAATCTTTTGGGAAATAATCCAATAAACAAAAGGGTCTTGTTCCGGCATCTCGACCGTCAAGGTAACGGGAATAGTTTTCAATTCCAGAGCAATAACCCAATTCCCGAATCATTTCCAAATCGAAATTGGTGCGTTCTTCGAGTCTTTTGGCTTCCAGATGTTTGCCTGTTTCCTTGAAATAATCCACTTGTTTGACCAAATCTTGTTGGATTTCCCAAATCGCACTTTGCAAAGTGTCGGGCGAAGTCACGAACATATTTGCTGGATAAATGGTGAGTTGTTCCATTCGCTCGATGACTTTGGACGTTTTCAAATCAAAGCTTTCAATTTCTTCAATTTCGTCCCCAAAAAAATGGATTCGGTAGGCATCGTCGGCATAACTTGGATAAACTTCGAGTGTGTCTCCTTTAATTCTAAAATTTCCTGGATTGAAATCGGCTTCGGTTCTGGAATATAAACTTTGAACCAAAGTGTGAAGTAATTTGGTTCTTGAAATGACTTGATTTTTCTCAATCGCAATCACATTCTTCTGAAACTCTACGGGATTTCCAATCCCATAAATACAAGAAACCGATGCCACCACAATAATATCTCTTCGTCCAGAAAGTAGAGAAGAAGTGGTGCTCAAACGCATTTTCTCCAACTCTTCGTTGATAGATAAATCCTTTTCGATAAACACTCCAGAAACAGGCATAAAAGCTTCCGGCTGGTAATAATCGTAGTAAGAAACGAAATATTCTACGGCATTATTCGGGAAAAATTGCTTGAATTCGGAGTATAATTGCGCCGCCAAGGTTTTGTTGTGTGCCAAAATCAAAGTTGGCTTTTGCACTTCCTCAATGACATTGGCGACGGTAAACGTTTTTCCCGAACCCGTTACGCCTAATAAAGTTTGATAACGTTCGCCTGCTTCAATGCCTTGAGTTAATTTTTCAATAGCTTGGGGTTGGTCGCCTTTGGGTTGGTAATCGGATACTACTTGGAATTTCATTTACTTGTGTTCAGAAGTACAAAGTTACAAAGGAAATCCTGAATAAAGAGTTTAGGGGAATTTAAAACTTTCGCTCCGCAAAGTCTCCGACTTTGAGGATGTGTTCATCAGTCTGTGACTGGCATAGAAATTAAAATAATCTAAAACAAAATCGGTTGAAAACCGAAAGTCACTACCTCAAAGTCGGAGACTTTGCGGAGTGGCCGGATCTAAAAAACTTGTTTTTCCAGTTCAAACTTCCAATTCTTCTGTTGCGCTTCCGATTGGAAAGTCCACGCCAGTATTCGGCTAGTTTTCTGACCTTGTGCCATATCTATGGTTTTTACTTCCACGACTCGCTCCGCAAAGTCTCCGACTTTGAGGATGTGTTCATCAGTCTGTGACTGACATAAAATTAAAGTAATCTAAAACAAAATCGGTTGGAAACCGAAAGTCACTACCTCAAAATAGGAGACTTTGCGGAGTGGCCGGATCTAAAAAACTTGTTTTTCCAGTTCAAACTTCCAATTCTTCTGTTGCGCTTCCGATTGGAAAGTCCACGCCAGTATTCGGCTAGTTTTCTGACCTTGTGCCATATCTATGGTTTTTACTTCCACGACATTTACTTTGTTCAAGGTTTTGTATAGGCTGGAAAGATTCTCTTTTTTGGAAACTAAGGTCGTGAACCATAGGCATTGCATTGGGTATTTGGCACTTTCGAAAATCATTTGGGTGATGAAACCCAATTCACCACCTTCGCACCATAATTCGGCATTTTGTCCACCAAAATTTAGAACAGGCTTCGTCGTCCTTGTACTTTCGAGGTTGTTGACTTTGCGAATGGATGATTTCGTGGCTTCATCTTGGGAGTTATGAAACGGCGGATTGCAAATCGTGAGCGAAAATCGATCTTCGGGCGTGATGATGTTCTTGAAAATAAAACGCGATTCGGTTTGCAATTGCAAGCTGATAGCATCCATTAATCGAGGATTATCTTCAATTATTTTTTTGCAGTTTTGAATGGCTTTTTCGTCGATTTCTGTTCCAACAAATGACCAACCGTAAACAGAATTTCCTAATATGGGATAAATACAATTCGCACCGATGCCTATATCCAATACTTGTACGTTTTCGCCTTCGGGAATAATTCCGTTGTTGTTTGAAGCCAATAAATCAGCAATATAATGAATGTAATCGACACGACCTGGAATGGGCGGACAAAGATAATTTTCGGGAATATCCCAATTCTGGATGTCGTAATCGGCAATTAACAAGGCTTTGTTGAGTGCTTTAACAGCTTGAGGATTACTGAAATCAATAGTTTCAATATTGTGTTCGTTGATGGCAACAAATTGTTGAAGTTCGGGGCAAACGGTACTTAATGCTTCAAAATTATATCCTAATCGGTGTTGATTTCTGGGATGTAAATTGGTTTTTTCGATAATCGTTTTAGACATCTTTTAATTTGTAAAATTGGGTGCAAAGGTACAAAATTCAATTTTGCCATGTGTTTATTATTAGTTATTTAGAAGTTAAATAATTGGTTAATTTAATTTTTTTGAAAAATGGCTAATCAGCTAAAAAAAAATCAAGCCATTTTTGAGTCTTGATTTAATAAAATTGACAAATTTTAAAATTATTTTTGTGCCTTAATCCCAGCATTCCATCAGCATTAAATCGCCTTGGTCATGTTCTATAATTACGATTCCGTCTGCTTTGACGTGGTTGCTGCTTCCGGTTCTGTAACCAATTGTTAGACTATCATTTTCCAATGGATAAAACAAATTCTTGGAATGAATTCCTGTTACATGACCAATTGGAATTAACGAAATTGTTGTATTGGCAGGATACCATTTTTCGTATTTTTTGGGTAATAAAAACACTTTTGAATGGTCGTCGAGTACTACGATTTTTAATAAATCTCGATATCGAGCGATGTTAGTGATATTGGTTATAGTGTGATCGGCACGTTTTCCGGTTGCCCAAACCACATTGACGGCAGGAATTTTTCTTTCTATAAGATAATCAAAAGCTTTCTCTAAATCGGTTTTATTTTGGTCAGGCGTGTGAACAATTTCTAATGGATATTGTTTTTCCTTGTAATAATTGGGGTCAAAACCTCGGTCGAAATCGCCAAGCAAAACATCTACTTTTATACCTAAATCCAAAACACGTTCCATTGCAGAATCTAAGACTATAACCAATGGCGACCATTCGAGTAATTGTCCCAATAATTCAGAGTTACAGGAAGCGCCGTTGGCAATGATTAAAGCCGGTTCTTGGTCATCGCGAACGATATGGTGTGAAGACATTTGAGGTTAGTGGTTAGAAGTTAGAGATAAAGATTAGAGGTTACAATAATAGAAAATGGAGTATAGAATTTAGATTTTTTGTAAATGTATGTAAAAATCTAAAATTTAACCTCTGAAATCTGAAATCACTAACCCAGAAAGCATTGATAATACCAGAGTGCAAAAACTAATTTTTCTTGTCCCATGAGCGACTCCTCGCCCTAGCTTATCTCCAAAGGAGAGGGAAACCAAAAATATTTTTTGAGGCTTAGAAAAAAATTTACTTAAAAGAGGACTTACGATGTTTGGCTGGAATGTCTCCTTATTGGATAACATAATCTCTACCATCGACTTCGCTTAAGGAGAAAAAACCTAATGCGTAATTATTCACATCGTTTTGATTGACAATATTACCTCTAACAGTTGCTGGAGGTGTTTGAAATGGACTTCCACCACCCGAACTATTCGAAATGGAAATGATTTTATTAACATAATTGTAATACAATTCCGAAACTCCGTAATGGGCAATGTCGATCTTAGTTCCTAGTTTTAAATCTTCATCACTAAATTGCCACGATTTTAGATTTCCGTTGGTGAATTCATCTTTTAAAATACTATAACTTGGGGTTTTATAAATGTCTGGAAAGAATTTTACCAGATAGAAATTTTTATCCATTGGATCTTGGAACGAAACTTGAATTTCATAGTCTTTACCCGAAAAGCCTCCATTATTTTTTTGAGAAATAGACAAAATTGGGGTCACGGATTGCATTGTTTCTGTTGCAGTGTAGGTTTCTCCTCTATAGATGACGGTCAATGTGTAGGTTTCGCCAAGTATAGGTTTGAAATTATTACAAACATATTTGCCTGTATTTGGAATTTCTGAAAATATATAATTTAAGTTTTTATTGCTTTTTACAGAAACACTAGCTCCAGAAATTTTAGGAATCACATTGCTGTAAAAATCAGTTGTGGTAGATAAAATTATTTTTTGTTCCGCCCCAGTAGTCCCTTTTTGCCAATTAATGGCGGCATCAATAACTAATCTAGGTGCAGCAGTATTCAAATCGACATTGATAACTTCTTCACAACTTATGAAGATTAAAGTAACAATGATTAATGCTATATATTTAGTGATTTTCATGATTTTAGAATTTGAAATTATAACTTACTGACGGAACTGCTCCAAAAATGGACAATTTCACAGCTTCGTTTGCACCTGAGGTTTGGTTTTCTCTGAAACTGATAGATGCCGCATTTTTTCGATTGTAAATGTTGTAAACACTAAACACCCATTCGCCTTGCCAGCCTTTTGTTTTATCGGGTTTAGGTGTGTATGTCGCCGACAAATCTAAGTGATGGTATATCGGTAAGTTGTCTTCGTTTCTACCACCATAACTAGGAATAGTGATTCCTTGGTATTCATATTGACCGTTCGGGAAAGTTACCGGTTGGCCTGATTGTAGAATGAAATTCCCTGCAAATTCCCATTTTTGATTCAAACTATAATTGGTTGTTACCGCTAAATTATGCAATTTGTGAAAGCCTGTTTTATACCAATTTCCGCTATTGATTCCTAGTTCGTTAGGAGTTCTGCCGGGAGTTTGTTGCTCTGAATTGGATAAAGTATAGGCTACCCAACCATTAAGTTTTCCAAAGTTTTTACGAAGCATAAATTCTAGACCGTAAGCTCTTAATTGTCCGTTAAGCACCACTTGTTCAATAGCATTGTTGGCAATTAAATCGGCACCATCTATGTAATCAATTCTGTTTTTTATTTTTTTATAAAAACTTTCGATTTCCATAGAATACATATCATTTTTGAAGTTTCTAAAATAACCAATAGCCACTTGATCGGCAATTTGGGGTTGAATGTATTGGTCGCTTGGTGTCCAGATATCTAGCGGAGTTGGTGATGCCGTATTCGAAACCAATTGTAAATATTGTACCATTCGATTATAACTTGCTTTAAATGAAGATTTTTCATCTAAAACATAAGAGCTTGAAAAACGAGGCTCTAGATTCGAAAAGGAAGTAATTACCTCATTATAGCCGTACGTTTTGGAACCAATTTGAATTGCTTTTTCGTAAATTTTGAGTTGGTCATTGTAAGTTACCGCTTGATTATTTTGGTATAAATTGACTGTAGAAGTTCCTAATCGATAAAACATACTAAAGCGCAACCCATATAAAAAGGATAACTTTTGTGAAGCTTGATGCTCTGCTTCTAAATAAACAGAAGGTTCGAAAGCATTTTTTTTGTCTAATTGTCTGAAATTGATGCTGGAATATTCATCAATTGGTTCGATAGTTCCAGGATTGAATATGTAATAAATGGAATTTAAACCAAAGTTCAATTTTATTTTGTCATTCATATAGTATTTAAAATCGTACTTCAAATTGAAGTTTTTAATACTCGATTGCCAATCAAAACCAACAGACGAAAGTGTTAAGCCATAATAATAATCACTAAAAATAGCGGAAACATTAGAAAACAATCGCTCTGAAAACAGATGATTCCAACGTAAATTGAAGGTACTGTTTCCGTAGGTATTTTCGAATTCTTTGCTGATATTAAAAAAATCTCTTCCAAAATAACCAGAAATATACAAGCTATTGTTATCGTTTAATTTGTAATTTAACTTGGCGTTTAAATCATAAAAAGAGGCAGAATTTTCGTTGTCAGACAATTTAAGAAACAAGTGAGCATAGGAAGTACGACCTCCAATAAGGAAAGAACCTTTGTCTTTTACAATCGGACCTTCGGCCAATAAGCGACTAGAAATAAGACCAATTCCCCCATTCATATGAAAGGAATTACTATTTCCTTCTTTTTGGTAAATATCTAAAACCGAAGATGCTCTTCCACCGTAACGAGCTGGAATTCCACCTTTGTATAGTTTTAAATCCTTGATGGCGTCGGGATTGAACACGGAAAAAAAACCAAAAACGTGTGAGGAATTGAAAATGGTTGCTTCATCTAATAAAACTAAATTCTGGTCTGCTCCACCTCCACGCACATTAAAACCTGATTGTCCTTCGCCCGCACTTGTAACACCGGGAAGCAATAATATTGATTTTAAAATATCCGCTTCACCCAAAACCACAGGCATTTTTTTGATGGTGGCCATTGTGAGTTTGTTAACGCTCATCTCGGGAGATTTGATGTTGGTGCTTTTTTTATTGCTCGTAACTACAACTTCTTTTAATTGTTGTTCAGCGCTTTGAAGTTTGAAATTTTTTTTGAAGTTTTGTGATAATTCAATTTTTTCTTCAATAGTTTGAAAACCTAAATAAGCGATTTGCAACGTATAATTCCCTTTGGGCAACGTTATTGAATAAAACCCATATTCATTGGTTGTAACGCCTGTTTTTAGTTCAAGAATAGACACATTTACACCAATTAAAGTTTCATTATTGTTCGAATCAGAAATCGTTCCGCTGATGGTGAATTTTTGCTTAGCTGATTCTATTGTGATAGTTTCTTGAGAAAATGAAGAAAGTGTTATTAAAAAAAACAGAAAAAAACCAACAATTTTGTTTGAGTTCATACTAAAATTTTAATGTACAAATTTGGTTAAATTGTAGTGAATTTTTTTTAAACAAATGTTAAAGTTTTGCAAATAAAAAAGACAACCGTTTCCAGTTGTCTTTCAAAATATAATAGATAAATACTATCGTATTAAGCGATTTTTGCCAATATAGAATTGAATGTTTCGCTAGGACGCATTGCCTTGCTGGTCAATTCAGGATTAGGCTGGTAATAACCACCAAGAATTTGTGGCTTACCTTGAGTTCCTATTAATTCGGCATTGATTTTAGCTTCATTTGCAAAAAACTCAACAGCTATTGGAGCGAATATTGTTTTAAGTTCGGCGTCATTATCTTGCGCTCCCAAAGCTTCAGCCCAATACATAGCCAAGTAAAAATGAGAACCTCGGTTGTCAATTTCTCCCAATTTACGTGATGGAGATTTATCGTTG
The DNA here is from genome assembly GCF_007097365.1 of Flavobacterium franklandianum. Classification (GTDB taxonomy): domain Bacteria; phylum Bacteroidota; class Bacteroidia; order Flavobacteriales; family Flavobacteriaceae; genus Flavobacterium; species Flavobacterium franklandianum. The sequence continues at coordinate 71,772 of NZ_VJZR01000003.1, read as the reverse complement.
GCCAAGAATTTTTCAGTTGCAACATCGAGTGTTTCGGCTAGAACAATAGCTTTTGTATTGTTTAGTGTTTGTCCGATGTATTCTAATGAAGCACCCAATGCCAAAAACTCTCCAAGCGAATCCCAACGCAAATAACCTTCTTCTAAAAATTGTTGCACGTGTTTTGGAGCAGATCCACCAGCGCCTGTTTCAAACAAACCACCACCGTTCATTAACGGAACGATAGATAACATTTTTGCAGAAGTTCCCACTTCAAGAATTGGGAATAAATCGGTTAAATAATCACGCAATACGTTACCTGAAACCGAAATGGTATCCAATCCTTTTATGATTCTTTCTAATGTAAATTTGGTAGCTTCGATAGGATTTAGGATTCGAATGTCTAAACCTGTTGTATCGTAATCTTTTAAATATTGAGTTACTTTTTCAATTAATGCTCTGTCGTGAGCTCTATTTTCGTCCAACCAAAATACTGCCGGAGTATTTGATAATCTTGCTCTGTTTACAGCTAGTTTTACCCAGTCTTGAATTGGAGCATCTTTGACTTGGCACATTCTAAAAATATCTTTAGCTTCAACAGATTGTTCCATTAAAACATTTCCATTAGCATCAACAACACGAACAACTCCGTCTGCAATAATTTGAAAAGTTTTATCGTGAGAACCGTATTCTTCCGCTTTTTGAGCCATCAAACCTACATTTGGAACGCTTCCCATTGTGGTTGGGTCAAATGCTCCGTGTTTTTTGCAAAAATCGATAGTAGCGGTATAAATTCCAGAATAACATCGGTCTGGTATAATGGCAATCGTGTCTTGTTGCTTTCCGTCCTTATTGAACATCTGTCCCGAAGTACGAATCATAGCTGGCATTGAAGCATCTACAATTACATCCGATGGAACTTGAAGATTGGTAATTCCTTTATCTGAATTTACCATTGCCAATGCTGGACCGCTTTCGATAGCTTGGTTTATTGCTGCTTCCACTTCAGTTTGCATTGGATGTCCTGCAATTTTTGCATACACATCACCCAAACCATTTCTAGTATCAACGTTTAATTCATCGAATAAGGCAACGTATTTTTCGAAAACTGCTGCAAAATATACTTCAACAACAGCTCCAAAAATAATTGGATCGGAAACTTTCATCATTGTAGCTTTCAGGTGAACCGAAAGCAATACGTTTTGTTCTTTAGCTTCTTTGATCGTTTTGGCAACAAAACTTTTCAAAGCGTTGAGGTTCATTACCGAACTATCAATGATTTCGCCAACTTTTAATGGAGTACTCGCTTTCAAAACGGTCGTTGCCCCATCATTCGAAATGAATTCTATTTTTACATCTGTAGCATCTGTAAGTGTAACTGATTTTTCACTTCCGTAAAAATCGCCAGTTTCCATCGAAGCGACTTTTGTTTTTGATTCAGATGACCAAGCTCCCATTGAATGTGGGTTTGCTTTGGCATAATTTTTAATTGCTTTTGGTGCTCTACGATCCGAGTTTCCTTCACGTAAAACTGGATTCACAGCCGATCCTAAAACTTTTGAATATTTGGCTTTAATTACTACCTCTTCGTCGTTTGCAGGTTCATCAGGGAAATTTGGAACCGCATAACCGTGAGATTGCAATTCTGCAATAGCTGTTTTTAATTGTGGTACTGATGCAGAAACATTGGGTAATTTAATTATGTTGGCTTCCGGAGTGTTGGCTAATTGACCTAATTCTGATAAAGAATCTACTACTTTTTGGTCTTCTTTCAAAAACTCAGGAAAGTTGGATAAAATTCTTCCCGCAAGAGAAATATCTCTAGTTTCAATTTCAATATTTGAAGTTGCAGTAAATGCTTGAACAATTGGTAAAAATGAATAAGTAGCCAGTAAAGGTGCCTCGTCTGTAAGAGTGTAAAAAATTTTAGATTTCGTTGACATTTTAATAAAAATTTTTTTAATATTTATTTTGGGTTACAAATGTAAGAAAAACGTTTTCGTAAATGGAAAAACACCTTGATTTAGTTTAAAAAATTATGAAATTATGATTTTTTAATTGGCTGAAAGCGAAATATTAAAAATCAGCTTCTTTTTTTGTCTAAATGAAAATACAAAGCTTTTTTGCCAAAAGTATGTGGAACTATTTTTATAACAAATAGGCTGTTCTTATCAAAAAAAAACTCCCAAATGAATTGGGAGTTTTATAATAAAGTGATAGTAAACTATCTTCTTTTATCTCTAATCTTAGCTTTTTTACCAGTAAGTTCTCTGAAGTAGTAAATTCTAGCTCTACGAACAGCACCTTTTTTGTTGATTTCAATTTTTTGCAAAGCTGGCAAGTTTACTGGGAAGATACGCTCTACTCCAATAGCACCTGACATTTTACGAATAGTAAAAGTTTCTGTGTTTCCAGAACCTCTTCTTTGAATAACAACACCTTTAAAAAACTGTGTTCTTGTTTTTTCACCCTCTTTAATTTCATAGAAAACTGTGATAGTATCACCAGCACCGAATACAGGGAAATCTTTTCTTGTTACAAACTCGTCTTGAACGAATTTCAATAAATCTGCCATTTTAATTTATATTTATGGTTTTAAAAAGAGCAACATTCACGGTTTTCGCCAGAGGTTGGTCTAATGAGGGTGCAAATTTACACCTTTTTTGGTAATTTACAAACTTTTTTTTAAGGTTGCAGATTTCGGATAGCAGGTTTCAGAAATTCAGATTTCAGATTCAAAAAAGGTAGATTGAGAATTCAGATTGCCAACTGCCAACTTTTATTTATTCCAACACTGCAAACTGCAAACTGAAATCTGCAACCTATTCCAACACTGCCATCTGCTAACTGCCATCTGCTAACTGCCATCTGCCAACTATTCCCCAAGCAAATCCGGTCGTCTATTCTTTGTGTGTTCATACGCCATATCCTCGCGCCATTTGTCAATTTTGGCAAAATTTCCGCTGGTGAGAACTTCGGGAACTTTCCAGCCTTTGTAATCGGCAGGTCTTGTGTATATTGGTCCCGATAACAAATTATCCTGAAAACTATCCGTCAAAGCTGAGGTTTCATCACTCAAAACGCCAGGAATTAATCGTATTAATGCATCGCACAAAACCAAAGCACCTAATTCTCCCCCACTCAAAACATAATCGCCAATCGAGATTTCTTTTGTGATAAAATGGTCACGAACGCGCTGATCCACACCTTTATAATGACCACAAAGGATTATAATATTTTCATACATCGACATCGTGTTGGCCATTTTCTGATTCAAAGTTTCCCCGTCGGGTGACATATAAATGATTTCGTCGTAGGTTCTTTCGCTTTTCAAATGCGTGATACAATCATCAATAGGCTGAATATTCATTACCATTCCAGCTCCACCACCATAAGGATAATCGTCGACACTTTTTTGTTTGTTGGTCGTGTAATCTCGTAGATTATGAAAGTGAACTTCCACAATTCCTTTGTCGATGGCACGTTTCATCATTGAAGCCTCAAACGGACTTCGCAATAATTCTGGGAGAACGGTAATAATATCTATGCGCATTTTTTTATTTTCTAGGTCGCAAAGGTACAAAGTTTTTTTTCAGGAGCTAAGTCTAGCACTTCATTACAATCTTGCGTTCTAAAACTGGTTTTTTCTACGCCCCAAAAGGAACTTCCTTTGGTCGTTCTTTTTGGGCAAGAAAAAAATCCATTGTAGCCCACAAGGATTTGCATTGCGGTCGGGGCTAGGGAATTGTACGAGAGCAAAATAATTATTTATACTTTAAAATTTTGTAATATAAATTTTATATATTTGATGAATAATAAAGAAAAACAAACCTTCGACTATATACCCAATTTTGGAAGAATATGCACTAGTATGTAGCGAGTATATGTTAGTGGCAACCAATCAAAAATCAAAAGTAAAATATGCCTATAAACACAATTTCCGACTTCATAAAAGAATTGCAAAAAATACCTAAAAAAAGAGATTTTGAGCTTTATTTTCGAGGACATTCTGATAAAAATTTTGTTTTAGAACCAAGTATTTATCGTTCAAAACGAATAATATCAAATGAAAATAAAATTTTCAAAGAATTTATATTAAGAACTCCGAGTGATTTTTTAAATGAAAAAAGTGCATTAGAAAAATTAGTAAAAATGCAACATTATGGTTTACCAACTAGACTTCTCGACATTACGACAAATCCATTAGTTGCTCTTTATTTTGCCTGCAACGAAAAAAGTAAGCAAGATGGAAAAGTGTTTGCTTTTAAAGTACCAAAAGAAGACATAAAATACTATGATAGCGATACAGTTTCAATAATTGCAAATATTGCAAAAAGGCCTTTAAGTTTTTCAATTGAAAAAATACGTAATTTAAAGAACTATGAATTTAATGAGCAAGAAGATTTAGGTTATTTACTACACGAAATCAAAGAAGAAAAATCATATTTTCAAAATATAATTAACGCAAGTGATATTGAAAGAGTTGTTGCTGTCAAAGTTAAACAAAATAACAACAGAATAATTAAACAAAGCGGTGCTTTTTTAATCTTTGGTGTAAATGGAACAAAAGCTTTACCAGCAAAAATTCCAAATGATTGGATAATTAATTTAGAGTTAAAAGATGTTGATTTTGAGATCAATAACAATAGTAAAGATGACATTATTGATGAATTAAATTTATTAGGGATAAATGAAGCAACCTTATTTCCTGAATTAGAAAACCAAGCTAAATATCTAAAGAAATATTACGGATAAATTGCCAGCCACTAACAGCCACTAAAACGGATTTGGGCAAGAGAGGCTCATTTAAATTAGTTAGTGACTATATTTTTAAATCGTGAACAACAAAACCAATTTATGACACAAAATCCAAAAATTTATAGAATTGATAAGGGAAATCGTCTTTTAAAAAAGTTGAAGACTACGGAATCTGTCATAGAAAAAATAATAAATACTTCGGCTATAGCAAATTTCAATCCTGAAAGTCTTAAACAGACAACAATTGAGAATGTAAATTACTTTTTATACATATTTAATATAAATGATTTTGTTTCCGATTGGCAAGAGTTTTTGCCAACTGAGCTAACTGAAGCCAACGATTTTACACAACAAAAACTGTCTTTAATTTTATTCATTGAAACTGAATTTGACATATTTTGCATAATTGGTGGAAATGCTTATCAAATCATTCTTCCATATATTGACCAATCTTTTGGACTTAATGTTTATGCTCGAATAATGAAACCTGAAAGCGATGAATTAGCTTCAATTAAATCAAGAGGAATTACAGGAGCTATCGTTGGCGAAAATCAACAATTTAGAGGTAAATATAAAATTATAGATTATATTAAGTTCGGTAAAATTCCACAAGAAATACATTTAAGACTGAGTACAGAAATTTCAGATTTACATTTTAATTTCCTAAAAAACAAACCAAATGAGAGAATACAAGTTTTTGTTGGTAAAGCTTTCAAAATAAAAAAAGGAGTAGATTTTGAAAGTCTTCATAAAATAATAAATGAACTTACAATAATAAATGAATTAGTTCCATCTGATTATCTTAGTTCATATCAAGAAATAACCGATCGTGATTTTATAGATAACTTCTGTAAGCCAGAATTAATGAATAGGATTTATAATGACATTGGAAATATTGACAATAAAAATTTAAGTCCTCATAATAAATTTGAACACGAGTTTACAAATCCAAACAACATCGAAAAATTTTACGAAGCTGACTATTATAAATTAAAGGAAAAGGATGAAGAAAAAGGTTATAGTGTTTTCAAAACTGTAAGCGACAGAACAGAAATATATAATGAAGTATTAAAAAGAGCTGTAGAAAGGTTTGGTGATAATGATCCATTTAATTTTAAAGTTTTTCTACAAGGTGTTAGAGTTACTTGTTATCAAAATAACATAAAAAAAAGTACTGTTTCTTCAGGGTTTATATTTCATATTTCTACAGAGTTTCCTGTACAAGGTAAGCCAATATTTCTCATTGATACTAAATGGTATTTATTAAGAGATTCGTTTATTAATGACTTAAAAATTAATACCGAACATATTTTAAAAACTTATGCGACACCTAGTAATGTTTTAAGTTTAAATTGGAATAAAAATGTAATCAAGATTGAAAAAAAATATAACTTACAATATAATGGAATACCTAATTACATTGTAGTTGATACCATAATTGCAGATGGTTTGGAACTTTGCGACATTTTAAAATACGATGATGAAAATCTATATTTAATTCACGTAAAATATGGTTTTAGTTCAAATATGCGTGAATTAACAAATCAAGTGGTTATTTCAGCTAAAAGACTGAAAGAATCTCTAGGAACGGAAGAAAAGACTATTTTAGACAAAGTGTATTCATGTTTAGTCGCTAAGCAACATAACATTGATAATTTATCTCTTCAAGAATTCAAAAATTTGTTCAATAGAAAAATAAGTTACGTTTTAGCTTTTACTTCTCATTTAAAAGAAGATTTAAAAGTTGAATCTAATTTAGACAAATTCACTTCAAATATTGCTCGATTTTCATTAATTCAATGTTCAAGCGATATGAGAACAAATTATTATAATTTGCTAACATATCAAATTAAAAGAGAATGATAGCCACTAATGCACCAGAGTAAGTTAGAATGCTGAACGCACTCTCCCGACTAAAAGTATAGTATTAGTTAAACCTCAATTTACCCTTTTTGCCAAAAAACAAATCATAAAGTATTCAAAAATGTATTGATTTACCGTTTTATATTGGTGAACTTTGGTATTCAATATTACTATTATGAAAAAGGAAATTTTAGCTTGGGAAAGTGCAGCACTCCTCACGGCAACTTTGTTTACGTTGAATTCGTGCAGTTCAATTCCAAAAGGAGCAAAAGCGATTCAGGGATTTGATAAAGAAAAATATTTAGGCAATTGGTTCGAAATAGCAAGACTTGATTTTGTGTTTGAAAAAAATTTAAATAACACCACCGCCGAGTATTCATTGAACGATGATGGTAGTATTAAAGTTGTAAATAAAGGTTACAATTATATAAAAAACAAAAGTGTAGCATCGACAGGGAAAGCAAAGTTTGTAGGTGATGCTACTGAGGGAAGGTTAAAAGTTTCCTTTTTTGGACCCTTTTATTCAGGATATAATATACTGGCACTCGATTCCGATTATAAATATGCTTTAGTTGTGGGTAAAAACCTCAAATATATGTGGTTGTTATCTCGGGAAAAAACAATGCCTGAAGCTATTAAAAAAGACTATTTAAAAATCGCAAAAGACCTTGGTTATGATACTTCCGCACTGATTTGGGTGAATCATAATTGATTACAAATTAATCCAAAAAAAACATCTCTAATTATGTTGCTCCTTAAAAATTTCCAATAAAATATCGGCTTCAATTATTGGGCTTTGTTTCATTTTCATCATTTTTAGAATACGAGCGGAAACAATTGGATTCAGTCCCATATCGATTCCTATTTGCAAAATGGCAACTTCTTCTTTTAGGTGCAAAACACCATCACAATGCATCAATAAAGCCAAACGATACAACTGATGAAACCGCTCAAATTCCGATTTTATCACAATATGAGGCAATTCCTGATGAAACAAATCATTAAAAATTTCCTTATTAATCTTCAATTCATTGGCAACAACTGCCAAAAATGCATATTCTTTTTTATGCAAATTACCGTCAATTGTGGCAAAAGCTATCATTTCTAAAAGTAAACTGATTTTTTCTTCGTGAGTATGCATCAAATTTGTTATTTTTAGCTAAAATATTGTTTTTTATCCGAAACACAAAATATAGCAATGATGCAACGATTGACTTTACTTATTCTTCTTTTTATAGCCACGGATAAAACCTTTGCCCAGAAAAACACTGCTTCAAAACAAGTTTCCACTTTTACTATCGAAGCACCACAATTGAATTGCCCCAAGAAAATCTGGATTTATTTGCCAAAGAATTATGAAACTTCAAAAAAGGAATACCCCGTAATGTATATCCACGATGCTCAAAATTTATTTGATGCTAAAACTTCCTTTGCAGGCGAATGGAATATAGATGAAAAATTGGATAGTCTCAGAGCTCAAGTAATTGTCATAGGAATTGAGCACGGTAATGAAAAACGAATCGAGGAATTAACACCGTACAAAAACGAAAAATACGGTGGCGGCAATGCTGATAATTATCTCGAATTTATCGTCAAAACTCTAAAACCAGCAATAGATTCGAAATACCGAACAAAAACAAATGCTAGAAATACCGCAATTATGGGAAGTTCACTAGGCGGTTTGGTTTCGTATTATGCCGTTTTAAAATATCCTGAAATATTTGGAAAAGCGGGTGTTTTTTCACCAGCATTTTGGTTCAATCGAAAAGAAATCATTGAATTAACTAATAATACTCCAAAACTCAAAACCAAAATTTATTTCCTTTGTGGAGATAATGAAGGGGATGCTGATGTGATTACAAATCTTAATACCATTGATGAATTGATTTCAGAAAAACGATGTGAATGTAAGAATTTGACAATGAAAAAGATAGTCAAAGGCGGACAACATAACGAAAAATTATGGCGAGATAATTTTGTTAACGCCTTTCTGTGGTTATATTAAAAAATAAATTTATATGATCAAACTAAAATCTACAATTTCTATTTCTGGTGTAATAATGCTATTATTATTCACTACAACTAGTTATTCCCAAAAAATTACGCATTATAAAATTAAACATTTGATTGAAAAATCAGAAATCCTTAAAGAACACTTTACTGGTTTTACTCTTTTTGATCAGGACAATGACAAAATAATTTATGAGCAAAACGGCAATAAACACTTTATTCCTGCATCAAATACAAAAATGTACACATTTTATACTGTATTAGAAATGTTGGGCGATTCTATTCCGGCTTTGAAATATGCAATCAAAGGTGATTCCTTACTGTTTTGGGGAACAGGTGACCCAACACTGGCTTATGAAAGTTTTAAATCCAACAAAGTATTGGATTTTTTAAAAAATTCAGAAAAGAAATTATTTTTTGTATCCAACAATTATAAAGGTAACTTTTACGGTTCAGGTTGGAATTATGATGACTATGAAGAATATTTTCAACCCGAAATGAATTCCTTTCCTATTGAAGGAAATATTACCAAAATAACTGCAAACAGCAATGGTGAATTAGTAGTACAACCATCTCTTTTACGACCATTTTTCAAAGTTGATACCAAAATTAATTCTGAAACATTCATTATCAAAAGAGACTTTTATAGCAATCGATTTACATTTCCTTCGTCGATCCCTAAACCTGGATTCAAGAAGCAAATTCCTTTTAAAACAAGTCCTGAGTTAGCCCTTGCAATTCTTAAAGAAAAAACAAAAAAAGAGATATCACTCATTGACATTGTATTACCAGAGAGTTTCAAAATTATTTACAGCGAAAAAACAGATGATGTATTAAGAGAAATGATGCTGTTCAGTGATAACTTTATAGCAGAACAATTGCTTTTAGTTTGCTCCTCTACATTGACTAACGATTTATCTACAAATTCTATAATTGAATATAGTAAAACTAATTTTATGAAAGAATTTGCGAATGATATAGCTTGGGTTGATGGTTCAGGATTATCACGTTATAATCTAATTACGCCAAATACCTCGGTTGCTTTATTGAAAAAAATCAGCGAAAAAATTAACGATGATGACAGATTGCACAGTTTATTTCCTGCTGGTGGTATTTCTGGAACCCTAAAAAGAGCTTATAAAACTGATGATGACAACCCATTTGTTTGGGCAAAAACCGGTACGCTAACCAATGTACATAATCAAAGTGGCTACATTATAACTAAAAATGGTAAACGATTAATTTACTCCTTTATGAATAATAATTTTACAAGAACTACTTTAGAAATTAGAAATGAAATGGTGAGAATCATCACCAAAATCTTTAATGAATATTAATCTCCAATTTCAAAACAGAAATTTTATAGTCAGATTGCTTTTAAAACGTACCTTTTTAAAAAATAAATATATGACGAACAACGATATACTCAAAAAACTACGCGTGGCACTGATGTTACGTGACGACTAAATAGTTGAAATTCTAGAATTAGTAGATTTTAGAATCTCAAAATCAGAATTAGGGGCTTTTTTCCGTGCCGAAGACCACGATAATTATGTAGAATGCGGGGATTAGCTTCCTGCGTAAGGGATAACATTTTTTTCGTATCCAAATCCAAGCCTGCCACAGCATGTTTTTGGTCGGCCATATTTAAGAGCAGATTCCGACCCATTACCCCCAAGGCCAACTATACCAAAATCGAATGTTTTCATATTAGGATCTAAATTTATTATACAAAAAAAAGGCTGGAATTTATTTATAAATTCCAACCTTAATCCAATAATTACGCTACAGTTACACTGTTTATAGCTTCTTTTAATGCTTTAGCTGCAGCAGCGGGATCTTCAGCGCCATATATGGCACCACCTGCAACAGCTACATCTGCACCAGCAGCTACAACATCTTTTATTGTATCGATGTTTACACCACCTGCAACAGAAAAGGGAACTTTTGCTAGTTTTCCTTCGCTAATAAGTGTTTGTACCGAGTATCCTGCTAATGTCTGTTCGTCAAGACCAGCATGTAACTCTACAAAAGCAACTCCAAAAGCAGTTACCTCTTGAGCTCTTTCTACTCTGTTTTTAACTCCAATAGTATCAACTACTACCTTTTTACCGTGTTTTTTTGCAGCTTCTACCGCTCCTTTTATGGTAGCGTTATCAACAGCACCCATAACTGTTACTAAATCTGCACCGGCTAAAAATGCGATCTCTGCTTCTAGGAAACCAGTATCGGCAATTTTCATATCTGCAAAAATTAATTTGTCAGGGAAAGCGGCTTTCATGGCCGTAACCACTTTTAGACCTTCCGATTTAATTAGCGGTGTACCTAATTCTATAATGTCCACGTACGGTGCTACTTTGTGTGCCAATTCTAATGCTGCTTCTGTAGTAAGTAAATCAATTGCGACTTGTAATTTTGTCATGTCTAAATGTATAAAAAAAATTAATAATATAAAAAAAAACGTTATTCCAGGTTGGCGTGTTTGGGCCATAGAGCTTCTTTAGTCAAACCTGATTCTTGCCATAAGGTCATAAAAACACCTTCTAGGATAAATAATGTAAATTGTTCAAAAAGGCTGCCTGCATATTGCTTAGAGACGGAAACGCCGAAGTCTGTTTTTGTTGCAGCGTTTACAAGTATAATATTGTCTGCCAATACGGCTAATTTGCTTTCTTCATCGGCAGTGATAGCGATAACAGTAGCTTGTTGACTTCTAGCTTTCTCGGCCGATGAGAGTACCGAAGAAGTAGTTCCCGATCCCGATGCCAGAAGTAGCAAATCTCCTTTTAAAATAGCGGGTGTATTCGTTTCTCCTACAATGAATACCGTATATCCTAAATGCATAAACCGCATGGCCGCCATTTTTAATGCAAGTCCGCTCCTCCCAGCTGCCATCACAAAAATTCGTTTGGCTGCTTTAATTTCGTGAACCAAAACCTTTATTTGTTGGGGGTTTATCTGATTTGCCAGTTGTCTATTTTCCTCTAAAATAGCAAGCAGATTATTATTTGTCAAAGTATCCGTGTTCATTTGTTTTATTTTAAGTAAAGTTGTGCGGTCCTCAATTCCAATTCGTATATTAACAGGATTGGGCTAATTATGAATGCTATTCTTGATTGTTGGTGTTTGTATATTGTGCGATTAAAACCAAAGGTTACCTTTAATATTTCTATGCAGCATTAAACTAAATAATTGAGCTGGAATCGCTTTTTAGCAACAACAGTTGGTCTTTATTTGAATAGTATTAATTACTGATGCAAAGATATGGCAGCAGTGAAGGGAGGATGTTATATAAACAAGACTATGCGGTATAAATTTGCGCCAATTCGTTTTGTAGGTCCGTTGGGGTTTCCTTTAGTTTAGCTTTTACAAATTTATTAAGTGCAGATGGGGAACTGAATCCAAGGTCAAATGCGATTTCTTTGTGTGAGAGATCAGTAAACAATAATTGTCTCTTAATTTCTGTAAGTATCCGGTTGTGAATCGCATTTATAGCGGTTTCGCCAGAATATTTTTTATTTAGTGCATTGAGCTTTTTAGTACTGATCGCCAGTTTTGAGGCATAGTATTGTACGGTACGCTCGCTTTTATATTGATGATTCAAAAGTTTTTTAAAGTCAATATAAGTATGTTGGTCTGGACCTTGAGTATCAGGATGTAGAACAGGATGCTGGCCATGTATAGATTCGATGAGTCCTAAAAGGAAAATTTTGATGTAAAAACGCGCCTGTTCCTTTTTGACAAGGCTGGGGGCATTATAAATATCTTGTATGTTCTTTATTATCGGAAGCACCTGTTCAAATTCATGGCTAGAAAGTGCGGTGCAATTCAGATGTGCAGATAGGTTAACATTATAAGCACTGAGCTCATTTTTCAATATATCCGAACAAAACAATACTTCTTCAAATAATATAATTTTACCAGTCAAATCACTATTCACATTTGACAAAAAGTGGATTTGATCCGGAAATATAACTGCTATTTTTCCTGAATTTAATAAATATATTTTGTCTTCAATGTGTATTTTAATATTTCCAGACTCCACGAGGATGATACAAAAATGATCTTTTTTATGTGGTTCCAAATAATCTTGAATACTTGCCGTCCCGAGATCAAAAACCCGGAAGGACAAATTTTTATCATCCGTTTTTTGAATGTTTTTCTTAATCTCAAACCTCTTTAAGTACATGTAATATTTTTATTTAACTGACCATCGCGAACAAATCAGCAACTCTAATGCATCGCGGTCATTGCTGTTTTATGTACAATGATATGCGCAACCATAATTTATTTAATTCAATAAGCTTACTAAATACAATTATTTTCTGTTCACATTAAGTCAATAGATTTGTAATCAATGTATAACATTAGAAAAACGCAGCTGAAGTAAATTTAAGTAAAAAAAATAAGTAACAAAGATACGTTTTTCTAAATTTTAAGAGAATGTTTTAGCTTAAAATTCAGCATACACTAAATTTAGTACTGTTGATGAATCAGTAGTAAAGGATTTTCGGATTTGCAAATAAAAACTGTATATTTAGTTGCGCTACATTTTTAACCAATTGAATTATTAAATTCTTCAATAGTTTCACAATTAAAAGCAGAATATATCCTTTTGCTGTCATATAAATTCATAGCTGTCAGGTATAAAAACCCCTCTTTTGTATGGATGTATATTAGTTTTAAATTTCCTTTTCAAGAAAAACTGGCTTCTCCATATTCATCGAACTCTTTAGTCATTTGTAACATTGTGACGCTGTACTCTCACCTTTCAGGCTGATACTGGTATTTTTGGTCATTAATAACTCAATTCGAATGCTTTCTCTTTAAAAGCTTTCTCATAAATTTCGCTGACTTATTTCATAAGTTACGAATTAGGATTTATTGCTTAACTTTCTGTGATGTCTAAGCTTGCATATTCTTTGTAACAATGGGAACGAAGTCGAGAGATTTTGCCACAACAGCGAAAAGGGATAAATCTATGCAACTTCATGGCGGTATATTTAAAACGGAAAGCAGCTATAAAGAGGAACCTAAAAAATAGTTCGTAAATTGGCACCTCAATAAAAAAAAATAGATATGCAAACTTTTGGCGCAAGCAAGGAATTTATAAAGATGACGAATTCGAGTGGGAAGTTGTCGGCGAAGGCATAAAACGCAAAATAATGGGTTATGACGACACGATTATGATGGTCAACGTCCTTTTCGAAAAAGGATCCGTTGGAACGCCTCACGAACATTATCATTCTCGCCAATCTACCCATATTCGGGTGTATATACGAAAGTTTGTTTCGCCTATATACTAGTTATCTACAACTTTTCATTCAACCCTCCCATTTGCACTTAAAGTGTTGTATTCATTGACTTTATAAAAATTAACAATGCAATTTTAAGCAACAAAAAGCAACGAAATACTTGTTTTGTTGTACCCAATGTTGTACCTTCGTATCACGATGCACCCAATTGAAAACCCTTTATTTACAACACTTTCACTCGTTTGCATTAATTTACAAAAGTAGTATAACATTTCTAAAATCCTATTATTATGGCATCAGTAAAACTAATTTTAAGAACACATCAGGTAGACCAAACCGGACACAGCCCTTTGTATATCCGAATTATAAAAGACAGAAAAACGAAATTTATCACTGCTGGAGTGAAGCTCAAAGAGAACGAGTGGGATGAAGTAAAGCAGAAAGTAAAAAAGAACCATTCCAATAGTGCTAGGATGAATGCTGCATTATCTCAAAAGATTGCAGATGCTGAAGGTCAGGTTGCCGATATGGAACGCAAAATAAAAACGGTATCGGTTAAAAAACTAAAAGAAGCCATAAAGGGAAAAGAAGTGCCAAACTTTTTTGAATATGCCAGAAAGAGATTAGAAAAAATCAAAAGTACTGTTTCTTATTCCACTTACAGAGCATACACCTCTCAGGTTGATAAATTTGAAAAATATATGGGAACAAAGGATGTGTATTTTGATGAAATTACCGTAGCACTATTAAACGACTATAAATTTCATTTAGGAGATACGTTAGGCAACGGAGATACAACGCAACGCCTTTCCATAATTGTACTTGGAACCATATTCAGAGATGCAATTCGTGAAGAAATAATTCCCGAAACTATGTTTCCTTTTAGCAAAATAACCCTCAAAATCAGTTCTTCTAAAAGATTATTTCTTAATAAGGTACAGATTGATGCTTTAACCAATTTAAAGCTTATTGAAGGCAAAAAAGCTATGATGTGGAGAGATTTATTTCTTTTCTCTATTTATGCCGGAGGTTTGCGTTTTAGTGATGTTATCGAAATGCAATATTCTAATTACAATGAAGCAGAACATAAAATCAACAAACACATTCGTAAAACTGGAAGAGTACACCAGTTCAAAATTGGAAAAGTGGCTATCGATATTTTAGAAAAATACAAAAAAGTAAACGCCAATCACGATGATTTTATCTTTCCGATTATTATGGACAAAGAAGGCTATTTGAACAGCGAAGCAAAACGTTATTTTCAAACAGCAGCTTTCAATAAATTGGCAAACTGGCATCTTAAAAAAATGGGTACAAAAATAAATTTACCTTTCGACCTTTCTTTCCATTTATCAAGACACAGCTTTGCGACAAATGCGTTAAATAACGGAATGAGAATTGAACACGTTTCTAAATTAATGGACCACCGAGACATCAGTACAACGCAGGTATATGCCAAAATCATTAGCGAAGAACTGGACAAAGCAGTAGACAACTATATTTTTTAAAAAATCTGTCAAGGGCTTATTTAATTGACCTTAAACGATTGTTAATAACTTCAACTAAAATCCTTTAACAAGGATTTTTTTTATTTTATAACTTTACATCAGAGTAAACAAGTAATTTTTAAAGCATTCGAAACGAGTGATAAACGAACTCTAGTAGAAAACACTAGGGCTTCCAAAAAGCAACCAATTAAAAACCGCTTTTAATTACCTTTAAATACTAAATGAATACCAAAAAAAACATATTAAAATTTGAATACAAAGGATCAAAATATGCAAACCGCCGAGTTTGTAGAATTATTGGCAGTGCCTGCGGCTCTGGCCAAAAATCCTTTATTTGATATAATCGTTGAAGACAAAATCAACATTCAAAGCTATTGCAATGCCTTAATTGCAAAAATTTTAGAACTCAAACAATCTCAATTTCCTGCATTTATCGATTATCAATTCAACCAGGTGAAGAACCCGGAAATATGGATATGTAAACTTGAAAAATTATTAGCCAATAATGAAGCCTTTTTCAGCTCCAAAACAGCATTGAGTAGATACAATAAGTTGTACATTTTAATTGAGAAAAAAAGAACAGAACTGCAATCTTTGCGAGTAATTGATACCAAACCAAAAGCTACTAAAAGACAAATAAACGCAGATACTGACGATAGGTATTTTTCTTTTTTTGAAGCAAAAAGCTATATAAATTCATTAGATAATTTTAACGACAAGATTATTTTTTTAATGGATGAAATCTTTGAATATAACCAAGCGGATATCGTTTCTCTTAATAATAAGCTGCAACCTTACGACAAACAATGCAATCAATTAATTGAGCAATTACAAATAATGCGTAAAGTTAAAAACGATTTCGATAAAGAAAATCAAGAAAAACAAGCTACTGAAAACAGTTCAAATATTCCATTTCAAAAAATCAAATTAAATGGTCCAACTAACATAATTACTAATGCTTTTAAACAAATGATGGTTGATGTGAAACCAAATGGAAAACCTTATATTCAAGGAAAAATCAAAGATATTAGTCAAATTATATGCCTAATATTTGATGATGAAAAAGGCGAACCTCTTTCACAAGCCACTGTTCAAACCTATCTTTCACCAAATCGCACCGACAAAGACCCCAATAATGACATCAAAGTTAGATTTTAGTCCGATTTTGTAAAAACACACTATTTGTAATACATATAATAATCAACACCTTACAAACTATTTAGTCTTATCGGACTAAAAAGTACTTATCGGACTTTTTTTTATTTCTTCCATTTGCACCATAACAATTTAAAACTTTTAAAAATGGATGCAATTATCTTCACAAAAGACCAGTTCACAGATCTAATGAGCAAATTAGACACTATTCAAAGCCAAATCTCAATTAAGGCTGACCCAAAGAAAGAAACCTTTCTGGACAATCAAGAATTTCTTTTATTAATGAAAATTTCAAAACGTACAGCTCAAACCTGGAGAGACGAAGGCAAAATTTCATTTAGTCAAGTTGGAAACAAAATCTATTACAAACTTTCTGATGTTGAAAAACTTCTTACAGAGCATTACAACAAATCTTTCAAAGGAAGATAAAATGAAAGAGTGTAACGGAACTTGCGAAAGTTGTGATTGCAAGCCAATCACAAAGGGAAAACTTCTAATCTTGAAAATAAATTTTAAAACCTAAACAATGGTAACAGTCTTTAAAAACTTTAATGAAGTTGTAGAACACAAAACAATTTCAACAATTTTAGAAGAAATCAAAACAGGAAAATACAGACCGGGTATCATTTACTTGAGAAAATCACTTGCCGAAAACAAAACAGAAGCCTACAATAAAGCCAAAAAATCACTTCCAGCATTCACACCTTCGGGAAAGTTTGTTGGAGGTCGAAAATTGGAATTCCTAGCGGATTATTCAAATTGTATCATTTTGGATATTGACAAATTAAGTGCAAATGATTTGCAAAATGCAAAGCATTTGGCCAATCAAAATGAGTTCACTTATGCCAGTTTTATTAGTCCATCAGGCAACGGATTAAAAATTCTAGTTAAAATAAATTCAGATAAAGCCAATCACAAAGAAGCATTTCTCTTGGTTCAAGCTCATTATGAGAGTATTTTAAAATTAGAAATAGACAAATCAGGCAAAGACTTAACCAGACTATGCTTTTATTCTTATGATGAAAACCTTTATTACAATGAAAACGCAAAAATATTTAGTGTTACAGAACAAGAAAAAGAACCTAAAGCTAACATCGAGAGGGAGTTTAAAAGAACAGAGCCAACAATTGTTATTAATAGCGATGCAATCTACAACCATTGCGTAAATTTTACTGAAAAAAAAGTGCAATTCGTGAATGGTAGCCGAAACGTATTCGTTCATCAATTAGCGTGTAACCTCAATCGTAAAGGTGTATCGCTTCAAGAAGCTCTGGGATATATTCTAACCGATTTTGGGTATGATGAAAAAGAAGTAACTCAAGCCGTCAACAGTGCTTACGGAAATAGTCACGAGTTTGGCAAAAATGAGAAGTCCAAAATTGTCATCCCGAGGAACGAGGGAACTCATCAACCTACAACTAAATTTGATGATGAAGACGACGAAGACAAACCAAAACCAACCCAAATAGACCGTTTAGAGTTGTTTTTATCAAACAAATATGTATTTCGGCACAATATAGTATCTGGAAAATTAGAGTTCCAATATTTCGGTAAAAAGAAGTGGAATGTAATGAATGATTTTATTGAAAATTCTATGCTTCGAGAGTGTTTAAAAGGGAGAATTAAAACAAATCTATCATCATTAAGAAATTTATTGTATTCTGATTTTTGTGTGCTGTTCAATCCTTTTGAAGACTACTTTTTCAATTTACCTTCTTACGATGAAAAGACCGATTACATTACCGAATTAGCAAACACAATCACAACTACAAAACAAGACCTTTGGCAGCAATGTTTTAAAAAATGGTTAGTCGCAATGGTTGGTTGTGTTCTCGATGATAAAGTAATCAATCACACAGTAATTGTATTTAGTGGCAAACAAGGATTAGGTAAAACAACTTGGGTGGAGAAACTCGTTCCGAAACCTTTAAAAGAATATCTATTTTCCGGAACCATAAACCCCAATAACAAAGATACTTTGGTGCAGCTTTCAGAATGTATGTTAATCAACTTGGACGAACTAGAAAACTTAAACCGTTCCGAAATTGGATCACTCAAAGAAATCATAACAAAAACCCAAATCAGAATGAGAAAAGCCTACGGACACAACAACGAAACAATGCCCAGAAGGGCATCGTTTGCCGGAAGTGTCAATACAGCACAGTTCTTAAACGACAGTACAGGAAGCAGAAGATTTCTTTGTTTCGAATTGGAAGGCATAAAATACCAACACAATGTAGATATTAATATGGCATTTTCACAGGCTTTGTTTCTTTTCAAAAGTGGTTTTAGATATTGGTTTGACCAAGAAGAAATCAAAAACATCACCGAAAATAACGAACAATACCAACTTCACAGTCCAGAAGAAGAATTGCTTTTAACGTGGTTTGAACCTTGTCCAAAAGAAGAAGCAAATCTTTTTTTAAATGCTTCTCAAATTGCTGCTAAAATTGCCGACAGAACAAAATTAAACTTAAATGATGGCACAATAAACAAATTGGGAAAAGCGCTTAAGAAACACAATTTTACTAGATTAATGAGGCAAGGAAAACCAGTTTATGCAGTTAAAGAATTTACATACGAAGAAGTTGATGCAAAAAACAAAGAAGTCGAAGAATAAAAAATAACAAAAAAGTGGAGCTGAAAAGTTTCACTTTTTTCTTTTTACCCCAAAAAAACTTATCAATAAAGACTATTTACTTCTCACTAAAAAGCACCTTTTTACTTTAATTTTAGGGTGTAAGGTGGTGTAACCACTTTTCAACACAAACATTTTTTATTTTTTTAAAAAAAATAAATCGGGTAACATAAGAATAAATAAACGCATAATAGTAAACCGTTAAAACCCTTTTGCACCCTATATTCCCAATAAATCCGTTTTATTTCAATCATTAAAAAAATAAAATCTTTTACGCATTTTTCCCTTACACCCTACACCCTAAATTCATTTTCGCTCTTTTACATTCCGTTGCTTTTTCGTATTATTGTAGATTGTATATTAGGTTTCATAATTCAGGTTAAATCCCAAAAAACACCAAAAAAAATCGTATTCCAATAAAAATTACAATACCTTAACCGATAAAAGGATAAATAATAAAGAATAAAAATGAACAACCTTCAACTACATACTCTACTGGAAGAATTTGTGGCACTGCCTTCGGAAACAAACTGGGTAGAGTTTAAAATGGGAGCCAAAAGCACCACCAACGAACAAAAAGGCGAATACATTTCGGCTATGAGTAATGGAGCAGCCATTGCCAACAAACCTTTTGGCTATATAGTATGGGGTGTTGAAGACAATACACAAATAATAAAAGGAACAAACTTTACCTTTCAGAATGCTAAAGAAGGCAATCAGGATTTAGAATTATGGATTAGAAACTTGCTGCATCCCAAGATTAACTTCGAAATATTTGAATTTGAGTATAAGGGGAAACACATAGTACTTTTAAGAATTCCAGCGGCTAAATACGAGCCTACGCACTTCAAAAAAATGGCGTACATAAGAATTGGCAGTAACAAAACCGATTTACGCAACTTCCCGGAATACATTCGCATCATCTACAATTCCCAAGATGATTGGAGTGCGAAAGCCATTGAACAAGCAACAATCAACGATTTAGATCCCGAAGCAATACGAGTAGCTCGTGGAAAATACAAAGAAGGAAAAACAAGAGCTTCTTATTATGATAAAATTGATAATTGGACAGATGAAGAATTTCTGGATAAAGCCAAAATAAATATCAATGGAAAAATAACCAATACTTCAATTATTTTATTGGGAAAAGAAGAAGCTACACATTTCTTGTTGCCTTCATTAGCCGAGATAACTTGGAAACTAGAAACAGAAGAAAAAGCGTATGAACACTTTGGGCCACCATTGTTATTAAACACAACCACAGTTCTAAATCAAATCAGAAACGTAAAGTATAAATTCTTTCCTGACAACGAATTACTGGCCACAACTGTAAACAAATACGATACCCGTTCTATTCTTGAGGCGATGCATAACTGTATTGCACATCAGGATTATTCATTAAATAGCAGAATTATTGTAACGGAAAAAGTGGACAAACTAATCTTTTCAAATGCGGGTAGTTTTTATGCAGGTAATCCAGAAGATTATACAAAAGGAGATAAAACACCCGAAAAATATAGAAATCATTGGTTAGCGCAAGCTATGGTGTCTTTAGGAATGATAGACCGGTTAGGTTATGGTATTCATACAATGTATGTTGCACAAAGGGAACGCTTCTTTCCATTACCGGATTATCAGTTGTCGGAACCACAAAAAGTAGTACTGCAAATCTATGGTCACGCTATAGATGAAAATTATTCAAAACTATTAATTGAAAGAAAAGATCTGTCTTTGGATAAAGTAGTATTATTAGACAAGGTTCAGAAAAAGCAAGATATTAATGAAGCAGCATCAAAGATGTTGAAAAAAGAAAACCTAATTGAAGGCAGAAAACACGCCTATTATGTTGCTGCATCAGTAGCAGAAGTAACCAATGATAAGGCAACTTATATAAAAAATAAGGCTTTCGACAAAGGATATTATAAAGCATTAATTATCGAATTTATAACACAATACAAACAAGTTTCAAGGGAAGATATTGACAATCTGCTTTTAGACAAATTGTCCAATATTTTAACCGAAGAACAAAAAAGAACCAAAATCAGAAACTTGCTTTACGAAATGTCAAAGAAAGACAGTACAATATTCAATCAAAGTACTTCAACTGTAAAACCTATTTGGGTGCTTAAAAAATAAGATAGACTTTA
The DNA here is from genome assembly GCF_007097365.1 of Flavobacterium franklandianum. Classification (GTDB taxonomy): domain Bacteria; phylum Bacteroidota; class Bacteroidia; order Flavobacteriales; family Flavobacteriaceae; genus Flavobacterium; species Flavobacterium franklandianum. The sequence goes on along the minus strand of NZ_VJZR01000003.1, from coordinate 50,459 downwards.
GATAGCTTTAAGATAACAAAAAAGATAGAAATCAAGTTTTTTAAGAAATTGAAAGTCATCCTAGGCACTGATTTTATTGATGTTTTTCATTAAATAGAGTAAGATAAAAGAATAAGAATTTAAGATACAAAATAAGATAAGCCAAGATGGTATACTGTCCCCAGAAATTAATACTATTAATTCGTCACTTGGAGAATTTCAACAAAATTGTCTAAATCTCCAACTTTTACAATGTCACCGATAGAACGCCCAAGTATTGACACTCCCAAAGGTGATTTGATATTGACTTTTTGGACTCCGTTTACTACTTCTCCTTTGTTGTTAATGGCTTCAACTATTTGAACACTAATATCCTTTCCATTATTCACATATTTTACTTTTACCTTACTATTTAGCTTGATTTCGTCTTGGAATAGATAAGTTTGTATCGGTGTCTTTCGTTCAATTGCTTGAATAATTTCAACATCTTTCTCGTTATCAATGAAAGATACTTTCGAAATATATTTTTCAATTATCTCTATTTCGTCTGTAAAAGCCAATGCAGTCCTTGAATAATCTTTTAATTTTGAAATACCTGTTGATTCAACACTCTTTATGAAGTCTATTAGTTTTGTTGTTTCTCTGCTTGAATTACGCCACCAATTTGTACTCCATATTCTATGAAATACAAAACCGTGATTTTCTAATATCTTTTGTCTGTGTCTGTCGTGTAAATACGCTTCTCTACTGGAATGGTATTTTGCACCATCACATTCAATTGCAATTTTAGGAACCCCAACCATTTTGGGGTCATAAACGATATCAATCCTAAAACCAGCAAACTGTAATTGAGGAATTAATTTTTCAATTCCAAGGTTATCAGCTAAGCTTTGATACACTTCTTCTTCAAATGGTGATTCTAAATCACCTCCAACGAATGAATCAAAACTTACACTTTTAGTTGTATTTTCAGATAAGGAAGTTAAAACAGAAAGTCTTAAATCATTGTTTTTCTCGCTTATAGCTTTGCTATAAGCCAAATACGCATATAAAACGGCTCTTTTGTTATTAGAACCCTCAATGGCCAAATACTCTTTATAATTCATAAATACCTGTTCTGGTATTGATGAACATAAATAAACTTTAAACTTGGCTCGGGTAATAATTACGTTTAAAAGTTTATAGCCTTTTGAATGATTAATTGGACCAAACCTTTGAGCAAACCTTCCATCTTTACCTACTCCGTATGTTGTTGAAAGAATAATAACGTCTCTTTCATCACCTTGAATATTTTCTAAATTCTTTATGAACGATTTATTACTCTTAGGGTTGTCAAGTTCTAATTCTTGTATTTTTTCGTTAAAATCACTAAACTTTTCAAACTTTTTTCGTTCTTCTATTTTTGACTTTATAAGATTCCTTTGAGCGATATTAAATGTTGCTATTCCGACAGTTGGATATTCTCCATTTGGTAATCGGTTAATATTATTTTCAATTATTGATAAAACCATTTCTGCTTCAGCTTCATTTGTGTGTTCTGAAAACGTACCGTTTACTTGAATATATTTAATGGGTACATATTCAAAATTATTTGGTAATGGTTTTAGCCTTTGATTGTAAAAAGCATAATTAGAAAAATCAATTAAAAAGGGATGCCTTGAACGATAGTGGAAATCAAGATGCTTTCTTTGAAAATTTAATTCAGAACCGAAATCAAGCAGAGATTCACAAGACAATAAAATATTATCTTTGTCAACTACAATTTCATTTTCTTCTTCTAAATCGTCCTCATCTTCAACTATCCCATCGAACACTTTGCTGAAATAATTTGAAGGAGGCATTTGGTGTTCATCTCCTGCAATTACAATTTGCTTCCCTTTTAATATTGCTGGCAAATTATCTTCAAGTCTTAATTGACTGGCTTCATCAAACATTACTATGTCAAAATACCCATTCATTCCCTTGAATAAATTACTTGCAACATCAGGAGAAGTTAAAATTATCGGGAAAAATGTAGTGAAAAGATTAGCGTCGTATTGAACAATTTGCCTTAGTGAAAGTCTTTTAAATCTGCTACTACTTCTTTTATTATAAAGATTTTCTACCGAAAGATTTGAGTTCCTTTGTTCGAATTCTCTAGTAGAATCTATCTGTTTTGAAAACCAGAATTCTTTGATAAATTTTAACTGTACATTCTCGATACCATTTAAAGTTATATCAAGTTCTTTAAGCTCCTCATCATTTGTCGGCAAATCCATATTAGCTGAATTTACAAGCATTGAATTTAAATAATGTACCAAAAAAGATTTACGCCAATTTGATTTAGGCTTTAATTCATCCAGTAACTTTTTATTTATTTCAGATAAAACATTATAAAACTGAAACCATTTGAATTCAATTGTAAATAAATCTTTTTCAGAATTAAAATAATCAATTTTCTTTTGGATAAGAATTTCTATATCATCAATGGATTTGTAAAATTCATTGAATTTTTTCTTCTGAATATTCCAGTTATCATTTTTGATTTTCTCCGTTAAAGTATTTACTTTTTCTTGAAGTAAGGAAAGGCTTTTTACTTCAATTTCATTCGGATTTGCTTTAAGTAAACTAATCTTTTGAAACTCTGTTTGTATTTTAGAGTCAAAAACTTCTTTTACCAATTCTAAATCAGCAATTAGTCTTGACACTATGCTTTTTTTATTGTTGAATGAACCAATGAATGAATATTGTAATTCTAAGTCTTTACTTTCAGCTATTGTCTTTGAAAGAACCTTAAATATTGTATTAAGATCGTCAAAGTAAATTTCAAAATCATTTTTTATAGTTTGCAATTTTAACACAAAACTTTCAGAACATTTTAAATCGTTTATTTTGAAGTCAATTGGCTGAAATAAAATTTTAGTATCAGCAGTATCTAGTAGTGAAGTTAAATGGAATGAATTAAACTCATCTTCAATTTTGTTTTTAAAGCCATTTTTTAATTTTATCGCATCAGATTTGAATGAGTGTAAAGCATTTCTCTTTGAATCTAAATCTCCATCAAATTCTTTTGGAATATAATCTTTTGAGGATTCTATACATTCTTCGAGTCTTTTAAAATTGTTTTGTAGTTTTAAATGGTCTGAAATTGTTTGTTTCTTGCTCTTAGAGAAAATCGATGCTATTTTGAATCCAAAGCTATCAATCTTTGCTTTGTTCTTTAAATCATCATTTCCCTTATTGCTTTCAAAAATTGTATCAATTTCTGTAATAAACTTCAAAAAGCTGTTTTCTTGTTGGTCTAATTCTGATTTTCTAAAGGTGCAATATTCAACTCGGCTTTTATCAATTAATTGCTCTAATTCTTTTTCTTTTTCAAAAGCTTTTTCTATGGCAGCATTGACAAAAGCAAGTTGAGTTTTCAATTCATTCTTTCTTAAACTAATAAACTCATTTCTATTTGCTTCAAATAGTTGTTTGATTTCAAGAAGTTGTTTAACATAAATATCAAAATCTTCGTTTATTCTTTGTTCAATTAAGAATGGATTCTCTCCAATTAATTTTGAAGGGTTAATAAATGAAGTTGATACAATAGGTAAAAAGTCATCATAAAGAATTTGCCCTTTTTGTACAAGATCGAGCAAGAAGTTTAATTCTTGAGACGTATAATTATAATGATTTTTATCAATGTCAAGATTGCCATCATTGACATTTTTTTTCTTTTCAGTTAATAAATCACCAACAACATCTGTCCAAGACTTATTGCCGATAAGTTTTTGTGCAAGTTTTTGGTGCTTACCATTAATCTCAGAGATTAAGACTTTTGCCTTTGAAGTTAAGTTGTCTAAAGATTCTTTTGAGTAGTTATATCTGTATCGTTTATATTCTGAATTATCTACTCTACTTCTAACAGATTCAACAACTGTTTTTCTATCTGTAACAACATCCCTTACAATTACAAAATGATGATCAAGTCCTCTTTCTTTTAATCCCTTTTCTAATACCTCTAAGGCATTTATTTTCTCGCATACAACAATTGTTTTTTTATTATTTTCTAAAGCATTTACGAGTATAGCAGTAAGGGTTTGACTTTTCCCTGTTCCTGGAGGTCCTTGTATTAAAATATTCCTTGAGGCTTCTAATGAATGCAATATACTTTGTTGAGATGGGTCAGTTTCAACCGATGAAATGGGTTGGAATGAATGTCCTTCCATATCTTCAAGATCTATATTTAGTCCTTCAAGTTCCATTAGATTTCCATAATCATTGATTATGTTTTGTTTTTGAACTTCAAAAATGGAGAACAAACCTCCAAAATCAATAAAGGAATTAGTGGAGTTCAAAGGCAATTTCTCATAATGTGCTTTGTCTCCAATCGAAGTTATGGTATCAAGCTTCTTTTTAAAAGTATCTTCTAAATCTTCTGGTGACTTTGTATTTATTGCTTTTATTAGATTGCTGCAAATTTCAATAAGTTCTGCTTTATTTATTAAACCATCATCAAGCATTTCGCTTGGTATTTGCTCTATCTCAATTTCTGAATCACTTTGCAAATGATTTATTAAGACTTCATTTATATAAATTGGGTCGTCTTCATTCCTAAGTATTTCCCAAGTATTAAATTCTTTTGTTCGCTTAATTCGTAACGACCATATAAGAATTGGTGCAACAGTAAGCTTGTTATCTGCTTTGTCTCTCCTTGCAAGTATAGGAAACCCAAATCCAAAAGTATTAATTCCTTTTTCAGATTCAATTGCTTCCGTTTGATTTATTAGATTTTCGAATGCCTTGGTAATTCTAACTAATTGTGTTTGGTCTTCTTCAAAAAGTGAGTTTAAATCTGGCACATTGTCTTTCCAACTTATTCTAAATTTAAGAGGTAACTCTGTTAGTAGCGATTTAATGAAATTATTTGGAAGGTTTTTGTCTATATGAGAAAGTCTGTTTAAGTCGAACTTGTATCTTGAATTTGCAGGAATAGCATTTAAATGAACTCCTCTACGATTTCCTATTTTAAGTCTTCTTTGTAACTCTGTTAATAATTTCTCTGTTAGTTCCATAATTGCCTATAGATGCTTTGTCAAGTTTTTATTCCTTTTGGTTTCCAAGCAGCCTTTTGTGCATTGAAACCACAAATATGCTTGGCGTTGCTATTGGTATTTTTCGTATTTCTATTTATTTCCGGTCATTCTATTAAAATTTGCTATTACATCTCTTAACTAGAACTTCTATAAGCTGTTGTAATAAATTTTTTCTGACAAGAAAAAACGAAGTTATGGAAAAGAAACGAACAATTTCTCGAAAATTAGTGCAGAATTTAATCTTCTGTATTAAGAAGTAACTTATTTGATACTTTTATTGATTTCAAATGGTATTATAATCAATTTTTGAAAATCTTTCAGTTTCATCTTTCAGTTTTGTCCAATCGAATTCATATAATTCATCATCTTTCCAATCATCAGGAAAATCAACAATTAAGAAATTACCAAGTCCAAAACCACCGCCATAATAACAATCTGTATTAACTTCTAAACTTCTACTACCTGGCTTAAAATCTTCAGTACAAAATTGTGAAGAAAGAAGAACGCACAAGCCCGAAAACGCATCTATCAGATGTTTTAGATTTGCTTGTTCAAAATTATTAACTCTATTATGTTTAGATTGATTATAGGAATCATACCAAACTAAAGTTTGGTTTGTTTTCCATTGTTCAAATGGCTTCCTAATTTTATTGTGTCCCTTCCAAAAGGGTAATTCAATTGAATAATCATCTAAATGATGTGTTTTATTTACAATTTTAAAGTCATTAACATTCCATTCTTTTTCCAAACGCAAAACTCCCTTTTTGGGACCATTTTTATATACAGGCGTAAAAATATTTTCTCTCAAAATAGCTTTAAAGTTTGCTTCAACTTCAATACAAGTTCTCATTAGTAGTTCGTGAATTCTGAATGAATAAGTTGTATTATTAATATCTGATGGCTCAACATATTCAAATAGCTTAAGGATATCTTCTTGGATAATAGAAAAAGCACGAGTATAATATTCCGGATTTTGCGAGTAATTATGATCAACAATATATGCCCAACTACTATACCCTGAATTATGTCCTTCTTTAATTTTTCTATAATTTCTGTGGAAAGGTTTATTAAAACTCATAATAATCTTTTTGTGTTTAGTCTGTTAGTTAATATTTAAAATCTAAAAATCTGATTAAACTATTCACTGCCTTTTAATAAAAAAATAATCTATGTATTTCCCGTTAATAAAAACACATAAAAAAGTTCAGATATGAAGTTGCCGTGAAGCTAATATCTCAATTGCTTCTCCTTTTGTATGTGTGTATTTTTATTATCCTTTTGCATATTTTCTAAAAGCAGTAATAGTTTGATAAATTCCATAGCTTACAAAAATTCTTGCTACGAAAATAATTAGTTTTACTTCCCAATAATTATTTTCACAGGAATATGTTTCTAATTCTAATTTTGGGAACGATGTTATAAAAATTATATAGTCTTTAAAATGATCTTCAAAACAAAAAACTATTCCGATGAAGTGAAAGTATAATAAGAAAAAAAGAAAAGCTATTGATAATGTAAAGATTACTCCTCTGAACCAACTACGTCCATTATCATTTGATAACCAATTTAACAACAAAATAAATGTGTCAAATCCAAATTCTTTACTTAGAAGTAATTGCTTGTATTCAAGAGATTGATATTTATTTGAAACATCAATATCTCCTTTTCCCCTTGCAATATGTTTTAATTGATTGTAAATGTTTTTGAGGTTGGAGGAGCTTTTAGATTTTTCTTTAATGCCATAACCAACTATTGAATTTTTACTGTACGATAGAATTTTATTTGGATATTTATTAAAAATTATACCATTTAAACTGCTTTGAGCAATAACAATTTCTTTGAAGATATTAATGTCAAAATTAATGAAATTTAGATTTCCAGTAATTGAATCTTGAATCGTAAAATAATACCCAGATTTTATATTTGAGAAGGTTACATTTCCAACATTTTGAAATTCACATATATTTAAGGTTGAAATGTTTAAATCTTTAAATAATATATTTCCATAATTTATGTCACTTAAATTAACATCCGCATCTACACGTTCTATTATGATGTTTCCTTGGTTAGTTCCATTAATTCTTATTGTTACCTCAGAATTTTCATTGTTATTATCTGCATTATTATTAAAATTAAATATTTGTTTGAAATTATTATTCGACAAATTTAAAAACTGAATATCTTCCATACCAACACTAACATTCATATCGAAAACACAAGAATGAAATGTTAATTCTTTTATTTTTAAATCTCTTGGAATATCTTCTGTCAAATTATTATCACTTATTAACACCAAACTTTGAAAGATGCTTCTGTAAAAACTAATATATTCATATTCTCCTTCCTCAAAATCAATCCTTTTCTTAAATGTTGAGGATTCTAAATATAAATTTTCAATTTTTACTTTTTTTTTAAAATTTATAGATTCTTCAAAAACTCCTTCAAAAAATACACTTTTATAATCACCACCGACAAAAACTATATTCGATAGGGTTATATAGGACTTAATTTGTATTTTATTAATTTCATTTTCTACTAGAAATTCAATTTTAGACTCTCTATATAATCGTTCCGTATTGATATCTTTCAATATTAAGTTACCTATTTTGGATGAAACGATTTGAAGTGTTTGATATTCTCCATTTATCTCAAATTCTTTTCCTCTAACATTTCTTAATACAAAATTTGATGTACATTTATTTGAAGTTAAATTAATCTCTCCAGAAAATATACAATCAGTAAATCCTCCTATATTAAAAAAAGAACTTGATAATATAAATTTTTCTTCAAAATTACATTTGAAAAAAAATAATTCTCTTGCTTTTAAATTCTCTAGTATAAAAGTGCTTTTAAATGTGCAATTATTAAATAATATATCACCTTCTGTACTTATATTTTTTTCCAAAATAAAATTTGGAAATATTATATTTTCAAATTTTTTATCGAAATCATTTTTATTTAAAAAAATTGAGTCTCCCATTGATTATTTTTTTACTTTTAAAAGTCTTTTTTGAAATATCATTATGATTATAGTACTGTTATTCCTTGCCTAAAACTAATCGTATATCTTTAAAACAAAATCATTTCATTATACTTTTATGTAGGTAAATCAATTTGATAAAACTCAAATCTTATGTCTTTCAAATGTATAAAAAATCTACTACAAATCATCTAAAGGTATATTTTCAATCCCATAAAAGATTCTTACTTTTGGGAATAACAATAAAAATACTTTTTTGTCAAGTGTTCATTAAATCATTCATAATATAAATCGTTACTTTGTTTTTATCAACTTTCAAAAAAAACAAACAACTTTGTTTTAAAAATTTCAACTAATGATTCTATACGATAACAAATACTCTTTCATAAAAGACCTTGGAGACGGTGGTTTTGGAAAAGTCTTCTTGGCAAAAGAAAAAGTATCAAATCGGTACGTGGCAATCAAACAATTAAAAAATACAGACAAAACAGAACAGGAAGATATTATTCACGAAATTGAAATAGTATCAAAATTTGACAATTCTAATATTGTTAACTATTACCATCATTTTTGGCAAGAAGATAAATTGTTTCTGGTAATGGAATATTGTTCAGGTGGTAGTCTAAGAGATAAAATAAAAGAAGGTAAAATTGTAGCTTCGGAGGCACTGCAATGGATACAAACATTAACAGAATGCTTAAGAACTGTTCACAAAAAAGGAATTATCCATCACGATATTAAGCCAGACAACATACTTTTTTCTCAAAATGGGATCATTAAAATTTCTGATTTTGGCATAGCCAATAAAGATATTGGTACAAGATCCTATATGAGTCCCGAAGCATTTTCCTGGGATAGTGATACTAAGCAAGATCCTCGTATTGATATTTATGCTCTTGGAGTAACACTTATGGAACTTTTAACAGGTAAAAATCCATTCAGTTATTTATCAATTGAGGATATAATCGAAAAACATCAAAAAGCAGATTTCCCAATTCAAAAATTACCAAACTGGCAACAGGAAATAATTCTTAAATCCATTAATAAAGTACCAGAGTTAAGATTTCAATTTATGGTCGAATTTGAAGAAGCAATAAGGGCAAAATCTGTTCCGATAATTTTCAAAAAAGAGGGGTTAAAAGCCGCAGAATTAGTAGAACACGCAGAAAAAGCATTAAAGACAAATAAGTGGCGTAGTGCTGCCAAATATTTGGAATTAGCAAATGCCAATTATCCAAATAACGTAGCCGTACTACAAGCATTCGGTAAATATTATTTAAGAATACAACAAATCAAAAAAGCAAAAGAATATTTAGAAAAAGCATTGCGATTAAACCCTAGATTGGATGTACAAAAAGATTTAGGTTGGATTAATTTAGAAAACAAAAAGTATCCAATTGCTATGGGTTTACTTTCAGACCATTTACATAGGCATCCTTTAGACTATGAGGCATATAATTTATTAATTCGTTGTTATTATGAAACTAATAGATTTGAACCAGCAATGGAATTATCTAAAATGTTAATGGACACAAATACAAATTTACCTTGTTTTGCGAATAATTATTATATCAGTTACGTATTGCACAATCAAGGAAAAGCAATAGTCCCAAAATCAATTTTAAAAATAACTAACAATCCATTTATTGGTTATAATTATTCAGTATTATCGGAAGATAAAAAAAGTCATAGTTTTAATAGATTGCCGACATTAAAATCAAAGTTACTATTTATGGATTTTCATTTTAATACAATGAAAGAAAACACAATTACTTTCTTGGAAAGTAACAATGAAAATATAAATTCTTCATCAATAACAAATTCTATTATTAAATTTGGTCGAGAAGGCTTTAACGAAAATGACATTGAAGTTATTGATGCTAAATTGGTTAGTAGAAGACATTGTGTAATCATCAATAGCAAAGATAACGTTTGGCTTTATGATTTGGAAAGCATTGGAACCTATTTGAACGATGAAAAGATAAATGGAAAAGTTCCAATTATTGGCTTTAATAAAATAACAATTGATAAAATTAATTTCACAATCACAACAGATAAGAATAAATTATTGTAATGGATTAACTAGAAATTTATATGATAAAAACAATCATTACCTCATTCAGCTGCACAAAATCCTCGTTTAGTCCAAGTATTCCTAAACTCGCATCTTTGTTTGCTTCTTTTCGTTAATTTCAAATTTAATAAACGATAACATATTTGAGCATAATTTAAAAAACCAGTTTCATCAAAGGCAAAACTGATTTTTAAAGAACATTATTTTAATGCCTACACTAGCAGAAATCCTTAAAAAAAATAAAACTAATGCAAAATCTTAAAGAAATAGTAGAATATTACTTAAAATCAAATACTAATTACGCATTAATGATTACTGGAGAATGGGGTATTGGTAAAACGTATTATTTTAAAAACATATTGTCCAAAGATATATGTAAAATATCTACATCTAATGATGAAAGCAAAAAATATAGACCAATTCTTGTTTCACTTTTTGGATTAAAATCAGTTGAAGAAATTCAATCAGAAATTTTTCTTTGTTTATATCCAATTTTAAAAAGTAATAAATTAAAACTTGGAGCGTCAATTGGTAAAGCAGTTACAAAAGGTATTTTACATTTAAAGGGGTTAGGAGAATATATAAAATACATTGAAGAAATTAACGTAAATACAAATGAGTTAATAAACTTTGAAGAACTTGTATTATGTTTCGATGATTTAGAAAGAATTAGCGAAAATCTTAAATTAGAAGAGTTAATAGGTTATATAAACTCATTAGTTGAAAATGAAAATGTAAAAGTGATTATAATTGCTAATGAAAATAAAATCGATTCTGCCAATTATCATATTTTAAAAGAAAAAGTTGTAGGAAACAGCATTGAATTTATAGCAAATATCTTTGATACTTTTGATAGCTTAATTGAAATCAAATTTTCAGGTTTTCCTATATATCAAAGCTTCTTAAAAGAAAATAAAAACTTTATACTTGAAGTCTTTTCAAAAAAATCACGAAACATTAGAATTCTTTCATATTGTTTATCATATTTTCAAAATGTGTTTTCTGAAATCAAAGTTAATTTAACTTCTGATAATATATTAAGACAAAAGGAAAGTGAAATATTTCAAATGCTGTTAAGATTTTCTATTGCCATTTCAATTGAATATAAAGAAGGTAAAATTTCATTTACTAATCGAGAAACTTTGGATGATAGCTCATATATTATTTTAGACTCTTTTTTTGAGAAGAATAATTTACCTAAAGAAAAAGAAGAAAAAACATATAAAGAACAATTTAATATAAATTATTTTGATAATAATGGTTGGACATATTTTAAATCGATTTATGACTTTCTAACTGGAGGTAATATTTTTAGATTAACAAATATCCTTGATGAATTAAACAAATATTATAATATTGAACAAAATGTCATTTTACCGCATTATGAAGTTTTAAATAGTCTAAATTATCAAAATTGTTTTAAGCTAACAGATTTAGAATATTTAGAATTAACAAAGAAACTAATTGATTATACTGACAAAGGATTGTACGATATATCGAATTATTTAACTATTTTTCATTTCATAACTCGCTTTAATAATCCACTAAATTTTAATTTAGAAAATTTAGAAAAAAGGATAGTTAAAGGAATGAAAAAAGGAAAACCTCATTATAAACATACTGGTTCTCTAGATTTCTATCTTTCAGTAAATGAAAATTCTGAATTTAAAACTCATTTAATCAAAATCAAAGAAGAAGCATTAAAAATCAATGATGAAATTTTGATGGAAGAAAAAAAGTCAATCGCAACTGATTTAGAAGAAAAATGCTATGAAAATTTCGCAGAGTTTTATACAGAAATTTTAAGAACTGATAAAGACTATTTCTTCAATCCAATAATGAAAGATTTTAAAAGTTATAGATTTTACACTTTCTTTTTAAATGGCAATAATGAAAAAAAATGGGAAATAATTAGGTTCATTCAAAATCGTTACAAAAAATATCAAAATCATTATTTGAAACTTGATCTAGCTTTTTTTGAAGAATTAGAAAAGAGAGTTGAAAAAAAATGTAGTAAAATAAAAAAAGGAAACTTATCCGGATTTTTGTTTAATGAACTCCATAAAGTAATAAAAGAAACAATAGAAATTTTAAAAACTTAACAAAGTACAATAGCCCTTAGGCATTACGAGTGCTTCGCTTGTGCCTTCACAATAGTACAACAATCAACCATTTATGAGAGACTCTCACTTATGACTCCAGACCAAATATCCCCTAGCAACAATACTCTTCTTGCTTCATTTCGCTAATTACGTTTTCAATTGCGAGAATATCTTTTTTCGTTCGGTTGTGAAAAGAACGTTTTACATTTCAAAAGGCACTCCTTTGCCAACGCTCCAAAAAAAATTACTGGCACAGTTTTTAGAAAAAACACGTACGCTTCGCAACTTGCGCCAGTAATTTTTTTCCCCAAGCTGTGTTACATAATTGAGTATTATAGTTCATTACAAAGCTTTTATATTGTTTTTTTGGTTTTTGTGATGAAGCTATAATATCATTTATGTAAAACAGCCGCTCCACCCAACGCGCTTGCCAGTGGCTCTAGGACAGCTTTTTTAATTGCTTCCTCGCACCAGCCGGCAATAAAAAAAGCTGTCCTTCGCCACTGTCTTTAAGAACCTTCGCTATTTCATAGGAAACTTTACAGTTGTAATTACTTTCAAGAACGTTCACGGTAACTGTTTTTAGCAACTTTGTGTTTAAATCGGTAAGTATTTGCATTGCTTTTGTAAGTGTTGTAAATCGCTTATCAACTCTATTTCTAACATTCACGACAAAGGTATAAGCAATTTACAACACCCACAAAACCAAGAGAAGCCAGCAAGAGTATCATTTTTTTATTTGCCATAAAATAAGAAGTCATTGCTTCAGCGGAAAAGCCGATGCCATACCGTTACTAATAATAAGTATTACAAGCTTCAAGCATTATCTTTCTTTTAAGTCTATGGCATCAACTTTTCCACAAAAGCAATCAGAAACATCCCAGTCAGCAAATAAAAAAATGATACACTTGCACGCGCTACTGCACCGTCGCACTTGGTATTGTAATGCATTGTTTTTTGAAGATGCTTTCCATTTTCAGAACAACATTCCGTTAAAAATCAAATACCTCTTTTCAAATGACGTTTAGGCATCCTCAAAAATCAAATTCAAGAAAGAGTATCAAATTTTAGTGCCGAATAAAAAGCGTTTATATTTTTTGATGTGGATTTTTTATCCATCCCTAAAATTTGATACCCTTTCCGAAGACGACCCTCTTCCAAATCAACTCCCTTTCCTTCAAACAAATTCCGATTATACGATGATATTTAGAATTTGAAATCAAAATAAAAAATAAAAAAAAAGAGAGCAAAGGTAAGTTCCAGGTTTACAAAAAAGCAAGTTCAAGCCCTACGGGTTTTTGAAAAAATCTCCACCCTTAACGGTTCGCATCAACATTCATTTCCGCCTTCACGCCCACTCTTCCGAAGATGTATCGGGTAGTATTTTTTCAAAAAAACTTGCTTTTTTGAAACCTTCCACTTGAACGACTGGCTTTCTTTTTTTCTTTTTTTTCTTTTGAAAAATTTAATGGGCGGAGCGTAGCGAGGCACATTGGTCTTTCAAACGAAATCCTGCGGAAAATTGAAAATCTAACCAATTTTTAAAGCCGAATGTTATGCTAAATTTCATCATCAAGACCCACCGAAAGGACACTATTTACGCAAAACCCCATTTATTTGTACTTAACAAGGGGATGAACAGCGGAAAGCCCCAAAAAACGCAATTTACTAACAGTTTTGTTATCATTTTCCAAAACGAAGAGGACTGCGAAAGCCTTTTTTTCATTGCTTATAGTTTATGGCAAACAAAATTCTGGCATCAGTATTTAGTAGGTTCGGTTATTCCGTTTTTGCGTCTTCCAGATTTCAAAAAACAATTCAATCCTCAAGCTAGTTTAATGATGGTGGAGTACGAGCAGCACCAAAAAAATATTGCAGCTCTCAAACTTCTGGAGAAAAAAGAAAAACAATACAAAGAGGATATGATGCTCATAAATGACATCCGTAGAGCCATTTTATACCGTTATTGTAGAAAATAAAACAATCCTGGTCCTAGCGGACTAGGATTGATTGCACCTTATTCCCAAGCAAACCAACGCATAAGTGCAATATGATTGCACCACTTAAATAAACCGAAGAAAAGCAAAGCAATCTACTTTTATTGACTGCTATAAACAAAAAAAGCTCCAATAAATGGAGCTTTCAAGGTGGTTATTAACCAATTTTAAGGGTTTGTTTTCGGTTCTTCTTCAGATTTGACAGCAGTTTGAGAAACTACTGAAATAATACTACCACCAAGAACCAAGTAACCAGCAGCCGAAACCAATCCAACAGGTAAAGCAATAGGCGAAGTAATGATAATTCCGCCAACACTTGCCAAAGCAATTCCGACAGTGCGAAGAATTTTAAACCATTTTGGAGTTGGTGCCAAGGTTCTTTCTACTAAATTCATTTTGTTATTTTTCATAATCTTGATTTTTATAAATTGATAATTCTAAATTGTGTACTCTTTTTTCGATGTATTCTACTTTCTGGTTCAGTAAGTCGTTACCACTTTTGAACTCGGTTTTGATGATTAAAGCCATCGTTTTTACTTCAATCAAATCTTTCTCCATACTCTTGAAATCAGTGTGTAATTGCTTGATAAAATAAGCTACAATCGAGAGTAGTAAGGTGATAAGTGTTCCAAAAAGTGTAGCGATGATGTTGATATTTTCCATTTTTTGGCCTTTTTAGAATTGAAAATTATTTTCAATGATCATTGTATTGTTTTCAACTTTCGCTAGTGCTACTAATTTTGGATAAATCATTTTGTAAGCTGCAACACTTTGAGTAACTTGAAAATTGCCATCAACAAATTGGAAACCAAAACCACAAAGCGGACACCCGGCAGTTTCTTTGATAGTATTTCCGGTATGGATATAAACAAAGCTGAAGTTTGGTAAACCAGAAATTTCAATCATTCCCTGGTGCAGCTTTCCAAATGCTTTTTTGTAATCCACATTTTTAGCTCCGTGAGTGTTCAACTTCAAACTAAATACTCCTTTTGGTATGGCAGTTTGAGAAGGGATTTTCACTTCTCTAATTTTATCCTCTAACAAATAGCATTGAAATATTCCGTTAATGTACAATTGGCTCAATGTGCTTTCTTTGCCCTGGGCTACTCTTATTATTTTGCTTTCCATAGTCTTGATAGATTTGAGATTAAACAAAAAATCCCTCACTTTTGGCGAGGGATTTTCGGAAGGTTTTTCTAAAAAGCATCCTCAACTTTCAAGCAGTTCCCACTGGAAAACAAGTAGTAATTTGGTCCCACTTGTTGGTAGAACTCAATTCCGATGCACTGCAAAACAGTTGTGTTTACCGTTGGAATTGCTCCATTTGGTAATGTTGCAACAATTGTAGTGGCAGGAACTGGAGCGTACAAATCCAAGAAAGGACTGTATTGAATATCGTTTACCTCATTCAAAGCTGCATCCATTGGATCATAGCTGTTTGTGGTAGCGTTGTATTCAAAATCACTCACTACGGAAAGCGAAGTAATCAAACGAAAGTGAGTTGCACCAGATGGAGCATTAACCAAATTCGCTGGGTTAAAAGCATCAACTACAAATTCGCCACTTTCTCTACCAACGGTATGAGTTAATGAAAACGGAGCGTTGAAAATTCCATTGAATGAAGAGTTTTTGTCAAACTCAAACCCTTTTAAGTAATTTCTTTGTGTTGTGATTTCAATTTTACGGTAACCTCTGGCTTCCGTTTGGTCTTCAAGGTTGATTTTCTTCATAATAGAAGTCAATCTTCCAGTTACTTGGCTGTCCGCCATTTGTTTCATAACTTGAGATAAACCAGTTCGAACCGATTTTCCAGCTTTGGCACAAGCGCCAAATTCGTTCATATTCTCTCGAGTTCTTTCGAACTCTGGAGCTGTGAGTACTTGGTCACCAGTTGGACCACCAACCATTCCGGCAAAGTAGCCTTCTTGACCTTTAATTTTAAAATGTCGGATATCTCCAAGAGTTCCAACATACTTGATAACACCTTTCTGTCTTGCCATTTTTTTAAGTTTTAATGGATTAATAATTAGATTAAATTCATAAGACAAATTTCAATGATTATCTTTGATTATCAATAACTTAAAACACTGTAAATCAATGCAATACAACGCAAAAGCACCGTACATAGTGGAAACCCATTGGCAAATTGAAGAAGTCCTTGACGGAGATAGCGTCATCATTTGCAATCGTTTCACTCAAATGAAAAAAGAAATCCGACTTTATGGCTTGGATGCACCAGAAGTAAAACTAAATAGGAAGATGAAAGAGGACGAAGAAAAAAGCAGTTTACCTGCTCAATTATTACTCCAATTTGGTTTGCAATCCTTGCACTTCGTTTTGTCGGTTGCACCGCCTAAAACGGTTGTAACTATCATTACAGAACAGGAGAACTATTACGACTACTGGAACAGGCAATTAGGGTATGTAATTTTGCCTAGTGGATTATGTTTAAATGAATTACTTTTACAAAATGGGTATGCTAAAGCAACCCAACAATATTATTGTGGCAAGCTAGCAGAGTATCAAGCAATGAACCGCCAAGCGCAGCTTAATAATATTGGGATCTATAGTCAAATAAAAGTATTCTGATTTGTTGTACTTATGTTGTACTAAAGGATTTTAAAAATTAAAGAGTACCAATAAATACAACTCCTTACAGGCGTTAAGAAGATATATACTAGTTAGCGGCTAGTTATACAAAATTGTGCAGAAAAAATTATGAATCAAAAAGAGATAACTAAACATTTTGCCTTATTTAGAAGAACTCGTAACCAGCTCCGCAAAGTCTCCGACTTTGAGGTAGTAATTTTCGGTTTTCAACCGGCTTTACTTTAAGTTATTAAACTTCTATGTCAGTCACAGACTGATGAACACAGCCTCAAAGTCGGAGACTTTACGGAGCGAAAAAACACCAAAATTTGAGACGCTCTACAAAAAAACGACCCTTAATTATGCTGTTCTTTAAAGATTTCCAATAAAACATCGGCATCAATTATTGGGCTTTGTTTCATTTTCATCATTTTGAGAATGCGGTTGGTGACAATGGGATTTAATCCCATATTAATTCCAATTTGTAAAATGGCAACTTCTTCTTTGGGGTGCAAAACACCATCACAATGCATCAATAAAGCCAAACGATACAACTGATGAAACCGCTCAAATTCCGATTTTATAACAATATGAGGCAATTCCTGATGAAACAAATCATTGAAAACTGCTTTGCTAATGTTCAATTCATTGGCAACAATAGCCAAAAATGCATATTCTTTTTTATGCAAATTACCATCAATTGTGGCAAAAGCAATCATTTCTAAAAGTAAACTGATTTTTTCTTCTTGAGTGTGCATCAACTTTGTTATTTTTAGCTAAAATATTGTTTTTTTATCCGAAACACAAAATATAGCAATGATGCAACGATTTACATTACTTATTCTTCTTTTTATAGCCACGGATAAAACCTTTGCCCAGAAAAACACCGCTTCAAAACAGGTTTCTACTTTCAGCATTGATGTACCTCAATTGAATATCACTAAGAAAATTTGGATTTATTTGCCAAAGAATTACGATTCGACCCAAAAGAAATATCCTGTGATTTATATGCACGATGCGAAAATATTTTTGATGCTAAAACTTCTTATGTGGGCGAATGGAATGTGGACGAAAAATTGGACAGCCTCAACGCACAGGTTATTGTTGTTGGGATTGAACACGGAAACGAAAAACGGATTGCCGAATTAACACCATACAAAAACGCTAAATATGGCGGAGGAAATGCCGATAATTATCTCGATTTTATTGTAAATACACTCAAGCCGGAAATCGACAAAAAATACAGAACAAAAACCAACACCCGAAACACAAGGATTATGGGAAGTTCACTCGGTGGGTTGATTTCCTATTATTCGATTTTGAAATATCCAGAAGTATTTGGGAAGGCGGGAATTTTTTCGTCTTCATTTTGGTTAAACCCAAAGGAAATTATTGAATTGACAAATACAATTCCAAAGCTTAAAACCAAAATTTATTTCCTCTGTGGCGATAACGAAGGTGATGCTGATATGATTACTGACCTCAACAAAATAGACGATTTGGTTTCTGAAAAACGATGTGAATGCAAGAAATTAACCAAAAAGAAGATTGTAAAAGACGGTCAACATAACGAAAAATTATGGCGAGATGGATTTGCAAATGCGTATCTTTGGCTTTTTTAACAATTGATAGTTTATGGTTGGTAATTTATAGTTGCATAACCACCAACAACACACGAGCGTCAGCGAACTGGCGAAGCAAACCCTAAACAACAAACTGACTTATGACAAACAACGATATTTTCAAAAAACTGCGCGTTGCCTTAATGTTGAGAGACGACCAAATAGTTGAAATCCTAGAATTAGTAGATTTCAGAATTTCGAAAACAGAATTGAGTGCTTTTTTCCGTGCCGAAAATCACGAAAACTATGTGGAATGTGGCGACCAAGTGTTGCGTAACTTCCTAAACGGATTGGTAATTCATTTGCGAGGAACAAAAGAAAACCCAAAAAATCCAACAGCTGTTTTGGCAAAACACAAAGCTGAAATTCCTGCAAAAGAAGGAGCTTCAGAAAGACCCGAATTTAAAGCAAAGCCAAAAGACGAAGAAAGAGCAAGAGGCGACCAAAGTCCGGCTAAAACGAAGCCAGCGGCTAAAAAGAAACCTTTCAAAAAACCACCTCCAAAGGTACAAGTGGTTGAAAAAGTAAAATTTAATTTTGGGAAAAACAAAAAATCATAAGTTATGAAATGAGCATCACCTAAAGTTGGTCGCAAACACCAATGAAGATATGCGAATTACATATGACCAATAAAAAACAATAAACATAACATATGAAAACGGCTTTGATTATTGGTAGCACTGGATTAATAGGTTCCCACCTTTTAGAACTTCTTTTAGAAAGTACTGAATATGGAAAAGTCATCACTTTTGTAAAAAGAGATTCAGGCTTTCAAAATCCAAAATTAGAGCAACACATTATAGATTTTGATAAACCGGAAACCTATAAAGAGTTAGTCTTTGGTGACGATTTCTTTTGTACCATTGGCACAACAATAAAAAATGCCGGAAGTCAAGACGCATTCAGAAAAGTAGATTTTGGTTATCCCAAAGAATTTTCAACAATTGCAATGCAAAATAAAGTGAAACAATTTTTAATAATTTCTTCTCTTGGTGCTGATGCCAATTCTGGTAATTTTTATTTGAAAACAAAAGGAGAAATCCAAGATTTTCTTAAAAACTGTACGTTCGAAAGTGTTACTGTATTACAACCTTCATTACTTTTAGGCAATCGAAAAGAATTTCGTTTGGGAGAAAAAATTGGTGCTTTTTTTATGAAACTTTTTTCATTTGTATTCACGGGAAAAATAAAAAAATACAAACCCATACAAAGTGAATCGGTTGCCAAAGCTATGTTTACTATTGCACAAAAAAACTACAAAGGATTTCATATAATAGAATCCGATGAAATACAAGAAATAGCAAATAAAAAATCCTGAGTTTTTCACTCAGGATTTTCAATATATTATAATTTCTATAATTAAGAAAGTGCAGCTTTAACTTGGTCAGCAGCTTCTTGAAACTCAACAGCCGATAAAATTGGCATTCCAGAATTATCAATTAATTCTTTTGCGATCACTGCATTAGTTCCTTGTAAACGAACGATTATTGGCACTTTGATAGCGTCTCCCATATTTTTGTAGGCATCAACAACACCTTGAGCCACACGGTCACAACGAACGATTCCACCAAAAATGTTAATCAAAATTGCTTTTACATTCGGATCTTTCAAAATGATTCGGAACGCTAATTCCACACGTTTTGCATCGGCAGTTCCTCCAACGTCTAAGAAATTAGCCGGCTCATAGCCTGCATATTTTATCAAATCCATCGTTGCCATAGCCAATCCAGCTCCATTTACCATACAACCTACAGTTCCGTCAAGATCTACATAGTTTAAACCAGCTGCTTTGGCTTCTACTTCGATTGGGTTTTCCTCACGAACGTCACGCATTTCGGCTAATTTAGGATGACGAAACAAAGCGTTATCATCTAAATTTACTTTAGCATCAACAGCAATAATTTTATTATCTGAAGTTTTTAAAACTGGATTAATTTCAAACATTGAAGCATCAGAACCAATATAAGCTTTATATAAAGCATCTACAAACTGCACCATTTCTTTGAAAGCATTTCCGGAAAGACCTAGATTAAAAGCAATTCTTCTGGCTTGAAAACCTTGCAATCCAACCGTAGGATCAATTTCTTCGGTAAAGATTAAATGAGGAGTATGTTCTGCCACTTCTTCGATATCCATTCCACCTTCGGTAGAATACATAATCATGTTGCGACCTGTCCCTCTATTCAATAATACTGACACATAAAATTCAGAAGTTTCACTTTCACCAGGATAATAAACATCCTCAGCAATCAAAACTTTGTGAACTCTTTTTCCTTCGGCAGAAGTTTGTGGCGTAATTAATTGCATCCCGATGATTTGTTCTGCAATTTCCTCAACTTGCTGCAAGTTTTTGGCCAGCTTTACTCCACCACCTTTTCCACGTCCACCAGCGTGAACTTGAGCTTTGATAACATGCCATCCTGTTCCAGTTTCGGCAGTCAATTGTTTTGCAACAGCAACCGCCTCTATTGGGTTGTTGGCTACATAACCACGTTGCACTTTTACACCATAACTGGCTAAAATTTGTTTTCCTTGGTATTCGTGTATATCCATTATTGAGTTATTTTCTTTGATAAAGGTACAAACTTAGCAAAATTCAACCTAAAACAAAATCTTTTTTATTTCAATATAAAATTAGGCTGAAAATTTACTTCAAAAGCTTAAAATTATGAAACTTTTTAAAACAATAAAATTCAAAAACAATTATTGATTGAAAATTATTAATAAAAAAGCAAAAATCATAATAATCTTTCTTCAAAATCCTATTTTATATAAAAAAAGAATTGTCATTTTGTTAATTTATGTGTTCGTGAATGATTAATTGCTATTTATTGGACATTTTTTTAACATTATAGCAAAAATAAGTTAAACACAAATATAAAAATTGATGTGATAAATAGAATCTATATTTTTGCATAAAAATTAATAAGCATGAAAATTAAAGAACAAGGTCTTTATTCGCCAGAATTTGAGCATGAAAACTGTGGGGCTGGATTCATCTGCAACCTTAAAGGCGAGAAAACAAATCAAATCATTCACGACGCATTAGAAATCCTTGTAAAGTTAGAACATCGTGGCGGTGTGAGTTCCGACGGGAAAACGGGTGATGGTGCAGGTCTATTAATTGATATACCGCACGAATACTTCAATAGAGTTTGTGATTTCAAACTTCCAAATGCACGTGAATATGCAGTAGGTATGGTTTTTTTACCAAAAGCCGAAAATCAATATGTTTTTTGCAAAAAATTATTTGAAGATGAAATCAAAAATCAGGGATTAACCATTTTAGGATGGAGAGAAGTTCCTGTTGATTCCTCTCAACTGGGTCCAATTGCTTTGGCTTCTGAGCCAAAAATTGATCAAATATTCGTTGGTAAAAGCGAAGAAATTGACGACGCTACATTCAAAGCAAAATTATATGCTGCACGTAAAATTACCGAACATACGATTATAAATTCTAAGATATCCGAAAGCTCTTATTTTTATATTCCTAGTTTTTCTACAACAACCTTAATATACAAGGGTATTATTATGCCCGAAGATATTGGTCCTTATTATACCGATTTACAACAAACCGATTTAGTAACTCGTTTGGCTTTAGTTCACCAACGTTTTTCTACCAACACCATGCCTTCTTGGGAATTGGCACAACCGTTTAGATACATTTGTCAAAATGGTGAAATCAATACTTTGCGTGGAAATGTGAGTAGAATGCGTGTTCGTGAAGAAATCATGAAAAGTGAGGTTTTTGGCGCACAAATAGACAAATTATTCCCAATCATTATTCCTGGAAAATCAGATTCTGCTTCTATGGATATGGTGGTCGAATTGCTTATGCACACCGGAAGGTCATTGCCAGAAGTAATGATGATGATGATTCCAGAAGCTTGGGAAAAACACCAAACAATGTCGCCAGAACGCAAAGCATTTTACGAATACAATGCTTGTATTATGGAGCCTTGGGATGGACCTGCTTCTGTTCCGTTTTCAGATGGAGATTATGTTGGAGCCTTATTAGACCGTAATGGTTTAAGACCTTCAAGATACACTGTTACCAAAAGCGGTAAATTGATTATGGCATCAGAAATTGGTGTTGTCGATGTTGCCCCAGAAGATGTAGAAAGCCACGGAAGATTAGAACCAGGAAAAATGTTCTTGGTAGACATGAACGAAGGACGCATCATTAATGATGAAGAAATAAAAAGCAAAATCGTTTCTGAAAGACCCTATCAAGAGTGGTTAAATCAATATAGATTACACCTAAAAGATGTCCCAAGTTCATCAGAAGTTTGTTCTATTGAAACTATCGATTTAGCTACAAGAGAACGTTTGTTTAATTACACTTTAGAAGACATTCAAGATGTAATTACACCGATGGCTCAATCTGGAAAAGAAACGCTAGGCTCAATGGGTACTGATACACCGCTAGCGGTTTTATCAGACAGACCCCAATTAATTGCCAATTACTTTAAACAATTATTCGCTCAAGTTACCAATCCCCCTTTGGATGGAATTCGGGAAGAAATTGTAACCGACATTAGTTTAGCCTTAGGTCAAGACCGTAATATTTTTGATATTTCTAGCAAACAATGTAGAAAACTAAGAATTCAAAATCCGGTAATTTCTAATAAGGATTTAGAAAAAATTAGAGCTATCTCTATCGATCATTTCCACGCCGAAACTTTTGAAATTTTATATCCAAAAGCAAAAGGATTGAATGGTTTAGAAGATGCTTTAGAAGCCTTAATAGTTCAAGTTACAAAAGCTGTAGAAAGAGGCACCAATATTATCATTTTATCGGATAGAGGCGTGAATAAGGATTTAGCTCCAATTCCATCGTTATTAGCGTGTTCTTATGTTAATCATCAAATGAACCGTTTGCGTAAGCGTTCTTATTTTGATATTATAATCGAATCTGCTGAACCACGCGAACCGCACCATTTTGCTACTTTATTCGGGTATGGCGCAAGTGCTATCAATCCTTATATGGTTAACGAAATTATCCGCGTTCAAGTGCGTGAAGGATTTATTACTGGTATCGACGAAACAAAAGCTGTTCACAATTTCAATAAAGCCATTGGAAATGGAATTGTAAAAATCATGAACAAAATTGGAATCTCTACCTTACACTCTTATAGAGGTTCTCAAATTTTCGAAATTGTTGGTTTCAATTCTAAATTTGTTGAAAAATACTTCCCATACACCACATCTAGAATTCAAGGAATTGGATTGTATGAAATTGAAAAAGAAATTAGCGAAAGATATAAATATGCATATCCAGACCATTTAATACCAAACCGATTAGGATTAAATATTGGTGGAGAATACAGATGGAGACGTAACGGAGAACGACATATGTTCAATCCTACTACCATCGCCAAATTGCAACAAGCAGTAAGATTGAGTGATCAATCCAGCTACGATGAATATGCTAAAGCCGTAAATGATCAAGCACACCATTTAATGACCATTCGTGGTTTATTCGAATTTGACAATCTCAATCCAATTTCAATAGATGAAGTAGAGCCTTGGACAGAAATCGTAAAACGTTTCAAAACGGGTGCGATGTCTTACGGATCTATTTCTAGAGAAGCCCACGAAAACCTAGCTATCGCTATGAACCGTATTGGTGGAAAATCTAATTCAGGTGAAGGTGGAGAAAATAGAAAACGTTTTCAACCCGATATGAATGGAGACAGTCGTAACTCGGCTATAAAACAAGTGGCTTCGGGACGTTTTGGAGTAACTTCACACTATTTGTCTAGCGCAAAAGAAATTCAGATCAAAATGGCTCAAGGTGCAAAACCTGGAGAAGGCGGACAATTACCAGGTGAAAAAGTATTGCCTTGGATCGCTGAAGCGCGTAATTCAACTCCGTATGTAGGATTGATTTCGCCACCACCACACCACGACATCTACTCTATCGAAGATTTAGCACAATTAATTTTCGACTTGAAAAATGCCAACAGAGAAGCTCGTATCAACGTGAAATTAGTTTCAGAAGTTGGTGTAGGAACTATTGCTGCGGGTGTTGCCAAAGCAAAAGCGGATGTTGTATTGATTGCAGGTTATGATGGAGGAACTGGGGCATCTCCATTAACATCATTGAAACATGCTGGTTTACCTTGGGAACTTGGATTGGCCGAAGCACAACAAACATTGGTTTTAAACAACCTAAGAAGTAGAATTGTTTTAGAATGTGACGGACAATTAAAAACAGGTCGCGATGTAGCAATTGCTGCATTATTAGGTGCCGAAGAATTTGGTTTTGCTACTGCTCCACTTGTAGCTTCAGGCTGTATTATGATGCGTAAATGTCATTTAAATACTTGCCCAGTGGGTATTGCAACCCAAGACAAAGAATTGCGTAAAAACTTTAAAGGAACTCCAGAACACGTAATTAACTTCTTCTTCTATGTTGCCGAAGAGCTAAGAGGCATTATGGCTCAGTTAGGTTTTAGAACATTAGCGGAAATGGTGGGACAAACGCATAAAATTAATACCAATAAAGCGATAACGCACTATAAAGCGAAAGGATTAGATCTATCCGCTATTTTACATACACCAGATGGATACAGTGAAAGAATTGTTAGAAATACTGAAAAACAAGATCATAATTTAGAAAATGTTCTTGATTTCCAAATCTTGAAAGATTCTCATCGCGCGATGTACAGAAAAGAAAAAATGACTTTGAATTATCCTATAAATAACACGAACCGTTCGGTTGGAGCTATTGTAAGTAATGAAATTTCAAAAATATACGGATATCTTGGTTTGCCAGAAGACACCTTAAATATCAACTTCACCGGTTCTGCTGGTCAAAGTTTAGGTGCTTTTAGTGCTCACGGATTAACATTTACCGTCGAAGGAAACACCAATGACTATTTAGGAAAAGGACTTTCTGGAGCTAAATTAATCATCAAAAAACCTGCAAAAGCTACTTTCATTGCTGAAAATAATATTATTGTAGGTAACGTTTGCTTGTTTGGAGCTATCGAAGGGCAAGCCTATATTAATGGAATTGCTGGCGAACGTTTTGCTGTTCGTAATTCAGGCGCAATAGCAGTTGTAGAAGGAGTAGGTGATCACGGTTGCGAATATATGACAGGTGGAAAAGTAGTTGTTTTGGGTAAAACTGGAAGAAACTTTGCTGCTGGAATGAGTGGAGGAATCGCTTACATTTACGATCCAGAAAACAAATTCACAAACGGTTTATGCAACACTGAATCAATAGCATTCGAAACCATTGAAGCGGAAGAAGCTGCAGAATTGAAAGCATTGATTGCAAAACACGTTGCCTACACCAATAGTACAAGAGGTGCTGAATTATTAGCAGATTGGGACAATAGCCTAAGTAAATTTGTTAAAGTAATGCCTACTGAGTACAAAAAAGCGTTGAAACGTCTGGAAACAGAAGAACAAATTTTTGAAGAATTAACAGCATAATACAATGGGAAAAGTTACAGGTTTTAAAGAATTCGAAAGAGAAGATGAATCATATATTGCAGTAGAAGAACGTGTTGTAAATTATAATGAATTTACGGTTGCCCTGAGTGAAGCTGAAATTACAAAACAAGGATCTCGCTGCATGGATTGCGGCATACCTTTTTGTCACAGCGGTTGTCCTCTAGGAAATTTGATACCCGATTTCAATCATATGGTACACCAAGGTGAATGGCAAAAAGCCTCTTGGATACTACATTCTACAAATAATTTTCCAGAATTTACAGGACGTTTATGCCCAGCACCTTGCGAAAAAGCATGTGTATTGGGTCTTATTGAAGATCCAGTATCGATTGAAAATCTTGAAAAAAATATTGTCGAACGTGCCTTCAAAGAAGGATGGATTAAACCGCAACCACCAAAAACAAGAACAGGAAAAATTGTTGCTGTTGTAGGTTCTGGTCCAGCTGGATTAGCAGCTGCACAACAATTGAACAGAGCAGGACACTTAGTTACTGTATTTGAAAGAGATGATACTATAGGTGGGTTATTGCGTTATGGTATTCCAAATTTTAAATTAGAAAAAGGAATTATTGACCGTCGTTTGGCTATTTTAGAAGCAGAAGGAATTACATTTAAAGTAAATACTAATGTTGGAGTTAATTATGATATTAACGATCTAAAAGCATTTGATTCAATTGTACTTTGTGGTGGAGCTACAGAAAGAAGAGGTTTACCAACTCCGGGAGCAGATGCAGACGGTGTAGTTCAAGCTATGGATTTCTTAACGCAACAAACCAAAGTAGTTTTTGGTCAAAAAGTAGAAAATCAAATATTGGCAACAGGTAAAGATGTTATCGTAATTGGTGGTGGAGACACCGGTTCAGACTGCGTTGGAACTTCAAATCGTCACGGCGCAAAATCAGTAACTAATTTCGAGATTATGCCAAAACCTCCTGTAGGAAGGAGCGAAACTACTCCTTGGCCTTTTTGGCCTTTACAGTTAAAAACATCTTCTTCACATAAAGAAGGTTGCGAAAGAAACTGGTTGATTAATACCAAAGAATTCGTTAAAGATGCCAATGGTAAATTGACAGCTCTTAAAACAGTAAATGTAGAGTGGAAATTAGTTCCTGGCCAACGACCTGAATTAATTGAAGTGGAAGGTACTGAAAAAATATGGCCTTGTGATTTGGCTTTATTAGCTTTAGGATTTACAGGTCCAGAAAAAACATTAAGCAGTCAATTAGGACTTGAAACTGACTTCAGAAGCAATTACAAAGCAAATAATTACCAAACGAATGTTCCTAACATCTTTACCGCAGGTGATATGAGAAGAGGACAATCATTAATCGTTTGGGCGATCTCCGAAGGTCGTGAAGCAGCAAGAGAAGTTGATTTATATCTAATGGGGAAAACAAATTTACCTACCAAAGAAGGTGGAGATTTGCCTTCCTTATAATAAAAACATAAAATATTTTTATAAAGACCTTGAAGTGATTCAGGGTCTTTTTTTGTTTTAAAAATCCATATAATAACAACTATTGTTTATAATCAAACATTTTGTTATAATTTGTTATTTTTAAATTTAATCCTTGTGAGAATCAATAAAGAATAATAAATTTGCATAAAATTTAATATAATGCAAGCAAAAGATTTAGTACAATTAGCAGAACAATTCGGTAGTCCATTATACGTATATGATGCGGCAAAAATCCAATCACAATATAAAAGATTAACAGACGCATTTTCTAAAGTAGAAAAATTACGTATCAATTATGCGATGAAGGCATTATCAAATGTAGCCATTCTTCAATTGTTGAGAGAATGCGGTTCCTGTTTAGACGCCGTTTCTATCCAAGAAGTTCAATTAGGACTTCACGCTGGATATTCACCAGATCAAATATTTTTTACACCAAATGGAGTTTCTCTAGAAGAAATAGAAGAAGTATCAGCAATGGGTGTTCAAATCAACATTGACAATTTATCAATATTGGAACAATTTGGAACAAAACATCCAAATGTGCCTGTTTGTATCCGTATCAATCCTCATGTTATGGCTGGCGGAAACGCAAACATTTCTGTTGGACATATTGACAGTAAATTTGGTATTTCTGTACATCAGTTACCACATCTGGTTCGTATTGTTGAAAACACTAAAATGAAAATAGTGGGAATCCACATGCATACTGGTTCCGATATACTTGATATCGAAGTATTTTTGTATGCTGCAGAAATCTTGTTTGATGCTGCAAGAAGTTTCAAAGAACTTGAATTTCTTGACTTTGGAAGTGGATTTAAAGTACCTTACAAAAAAGACGATATCGAAACTGATATTGAAGAATTAGGAAATAAACTATCCAAA
Source organism: Flavobacterium franklandianum (assembly GCF_007097365.1). Classification (GTDB taxonomy): domain Bacteria; phylum Bacteroidota; class Bacteroidia; order Flavobacteriales; family Flavobacteriaceae; genus Flavobacterium; species Flavobacterium franklandianum. The sequence goes on along the minus strand of NZ_VJZR01000003.1, from coordinate 22,248 downwards.
AGATTCAATGCCTTTTGTAAAGAATACGGAAAAGATTTGACCCTGATTTTTGAGCCAGGAAAATTCTTAGTTAGCGAAGCGGGGTATTTCTTGGCTAAAGTAAATGTAGTAAAACAAACAACATCTACTGTTTTTGCTGGAATTGACAGTGGTTTCAATCACTTAATCCGCCCAATGTTTTATGGCTCGCAACATCATATAGAAAACATATCACACCCAAAAGGAAAAGAGCGCTTTTACTCTGTTGTTGGATACATTTGTGAGACAGATACATTTGCAAACAACCGCAGAATATCCGAAATCAATGAAGGAGATATTCTTTGTTTTAAAAATGCTGGAGCTTACTGCTTTTCGATGGCATCAAATTACAATTCCCGTTACAAACCAGCAGAAGCATTATGGCTAAACGGAGAGGGACACCTGATACGTGCTCAAGAAACTTTTGAAGATTTACTAAAAAATCAAATTCCGTTGCCGTCCTTAGTTGCATCCGAATAACAAATACCAAATCCCATTTCAATTAAAAATGAAATGGGATTTTTTTGTATAATTAGTATTGGAAATCACTTGGGAATTACAAGTTTATTGGGTCAGAAATACTATTATCAATTCTTTTTTATAAAGTGAGATTTATCATATTTATTAGCTTTTAATTTAGTTATTTTTACTTCAAATTAATTAATACCTTAAAAAATGAAAAAAATGATAATTTGGAGTGTTGCAAGTGTATTAGCAATACTAGTTTTGGTACAATGTAAACCTAAAGACGAAAATACCGAAACCATAAAAGAAACGGTAGTTGAAAACACTAACTTGCATACAGTTATAATAAAAAAGGTTCTAAATGCAACAGCATACACTTATCTTTTAGTAACTGAAGGCGAAAAGGAATATTGGATTGCTGTTCCGCTATCAACTATAGAAATAGGAAAAACCTATACTTATGAAGGCGGAATGGAGATGAAAAAATTTGAGAGTAAAGATTTAAAAAGAACTTTTGATTCTGTATTCTTTGTTGAAGCTTTAGTTGATCCTAACCCACCAGCAGATACAAAACAAGCTATGGCTCCTCAAACAATAATTAATAAAACCGAGTTGTCTAAAGGAATTACTTTAGCCAAAGGTGGTATCTCTTTACACGATTTATTCTTTGGTAGAGATAAATTAGAAGGTAAAACGGTGATTCTAACTGGAAAAGTGATGAAATTTATGCCCGAAATAATGAATAAAAATTGGATTCACCTACAAGACGGATCAAGTTTTAACGGATTTAATGATATTACGATTACTACTTTAGAAAAGGTAAAAATAGATGCTATCGTTACTCTTAAAGGAACCGTCGTTCTAAACAAAGATTTAGGTTCGGGTTATAAATACGATATTCTTATTGAAGACGCAGTGCTAGTAAAATAAGTAAAACGCTGATTTTTATACCTAACAAATCCCATTTCAATAAATAGACTGCCCCCAAAAAGTTAGACACTATTTGGGGGTATTTTTTTGGAATAAATTGTGGTAGATTTGTGTCAGAAATAAAGAATTATTTCGAAACAACAAATAAACAAAACTATAAAAAATGTATCTTTGAAACTATAAAATAAAGTATTATGAATTTACAACTGACAAAAATGGAACTGATAGAAATGCTTTTGAACACCCGAAAAGAAGCAATTTTAGAAAAAGTTAGAGCGGTTTTAGAAGAAGATCAAGACCAACTTACGGCAGAAGATTATAAAATAATTGATGACCGTAGAAAAAGACATTTAAACAGTGAAAGCAAATCATTTTCTTGGAAAGAAGCTAAAGAAAGCATTCTGAAATCATAAGAAAATGAAGTATTCATTAGAAATTAAAGAAGAAGCTGTACTTGACATTAAAGAAGCTTATTTGTACTATGAAGAACAAAAGATTGGTTTAGGAAATCGCTTTTTAGAAACTTTGGAAAGTTATTTAGAACGCGTTCAAAAATATCCTGAACATTATCAAATCAAGAGAAAACCTTATAGAGAAGCTTTTATAAAAAACTTTCCATACATAATTATTTATGAAATTGAAGGGAATAAGATAATTGTATATGCTGTTTTCAATACTTGGCGAAATCCAACCAAGAAACCAATAAAACACGATTAGGAAATAGTGTTTTGTACAAAATAAAATCTTTTTTCTATTTGATGCTGCATAACATAATAAATCCCATTTCAATAAAAATGAAATGGGATTTATTTCTTGGAAATAATGAGGTCAAAAATAATAATTCTATTTGACCAATAATTCATTCTTGCTTTTTATCACACTGCCAAAAGCGTCTAAATTATATTGCGACTTGTTTGAGACGCTTCCTGCGTGACAAAAGGAGTAGAAAGTTTTATCTGCACAATAGCATTAAAAATAAAAAAATTATTAATATTCAGGGTTTCAGAAATTACAATAGTTTTACTACTCCCCCAAAATCTCCGTCAAAACCTTGCCTTCGGTACCGTTTGGCATTTCAAGTTTGAGTTTTAATGCTAGTGTTGGCGCAATTTCAGTTATTTCTTTTTTATCGAAACTTTCTCCCGGTTTTATTTTCCAACCGTAAAAAAGCAAAGGAGCGTGCGTGTCATAAGCATATGGTGTTCCGTGAGAAGTTCCTGTTGCACCATATTCTATATATCCAGGTTTGTCTAGCACCACCAAATCACCGTTTTGCGAAACATCATAACCGTTATTTATAAAATTTAGAAAATAATCATTACCAGTCGAAGCCAAAATCTCTTCCTCGCTATAAACTCGTTTTACCTGCTCCTGCGTCATCATATAATCCTTGAAAGTTTGTTTTACTTTGGCTAATTCCAAACCTTTGGATTTGATTATATCCTTATTAAAATAAATATTAAAATTTGAATATTCCACTACGAGATTTTCGCCATAAGTTGCAGTAGAAAACTCTTTAATCCCTTTAGAAATATCTTTAGACGGAACATTCTTAACATTGTATTTATGATATTTAAGATGGGTGGCGTTTTCAGCACAAGCGTGATCGGCGGTCAAGAAAAGTAAATAATTATCTTTACCCACTGTCTTATCTAAATAATCCAAGAAATCAGCAATAGTTAGGTCTAATCGCAAATACGTATCTTGTAATTCCATTGATCTTGGCCCTAAAATGTGACCTACATAATCAGTTGAAGAAAAACTAACCGTCAAAAAATCGGTGATATTGTCTTTTCCTAATTCTTCTTTCTCTATGGCTTTTTTGGCAAAATTAGCCAATAAATCATTTCCAAAAGGAGTCGAACGCATTACTTCGGCACCGTGTTTATCATACATTTCTTTTAGATTGTATGGAAAAACAGGTTTTTCGGAATTGTATAATTTACCTTCATACGGATTGTCATCAGGTAAACTTTCGTTATAGTCGGCAGCAGGTTTCAATAAACTCCAACCCTTATTGATATAGGTCATATAATTTTTATTGTTGTTGAATTCCGTTACCCAATCCGGCAATGCTGCACCATAAAATGTACTCGAAATAAACGAGCCAGTTTCACTGTACCAAAAAGCCCAATTCGCAAAATGTCCCGCTGGCAAAATGGCGCCTCGATCTTTCAAACTCATTCCGATTACTTTCCCTTTGAAATTAGTCCCCAACCGCAACTCGTCAGTAATGGTAGTGCTTAACAGGTTTTTTGGAGACATCGCTCCTTCTTTAGCTGTTCCATCGCCAACCGTTTTCACAGAAGCATCGTCTGTGCAATACATCGATTTTCCTAACTTTCTACTAAACCAATCATTACCAACAATTCCATTGACCGAAGGAGTTGTTCCGGTGTAAATTGAAGCGTGCCCGGGACCAGTATAAGTGGGCATATAATTGAAATTGGCATTATGAAAAACAAATCCTTTTTCCATCAAACGCTTGAAACCATTAGGAGAAAAATCGTCCGAAAAACGGTATAAATATTCCATTTTCATTTGATCGACTACAATTCCAACCACTAATTTGGGACGTTGTTGCGCTTGAAGGTTTAAAATGATAATAAACGACAGCAGCAAAAATAACTTTTTCATATTATATATATTATTTACACAAAAATACGGATTCGCTTAGTAGAAATAAGACTGGAGAAGGATAAATTAATCAAAAGTTAACCAACAAAACGATTATTTGTAATTGAAGATATTGTACAGTATAATTCTATCTTCATAATTGATGTAAAGTTGCTTACGGTTGTCTTGTTTTTTTCGGGTAATGATTGAAAGCGTGCAATCTTCTCCATTATTGTCCTTGCAGGTGAATGAATAAACACTGTCGTTTTCATTTTCTTCCAATGGGATGTAGTCGATAATTTCAAACAATTGAATAATCTCTGAATACACTACAATTCGGCTTTTGTCTGTATCTAATTTTACTAAAATATTGACCAAACTCAAATCCGACCATTTTCCCCAATTCCCTTTTTGATCTTTTTCCATAACGCTCAAACCCGAAGTTTTGAATTTGTATGTTTGACCGTAAGATTGGTTCATCCCCAATGCGAGAAAAGCAAAAATTGCAATTAATTTTATTTTAGTCATTATTTTTAAAATTGTAGGTTTTCAAAAGTACTAAAATTTGGAACTAGAAATCGAATTTCTCTACTTCTTTTCTAGCCAAATTATAATCGGTAATCATTTCCTCCATAATTTCAGCAGCTGGTATTATTTGATGAATCAATCCTGCAATTTGACCAATTTCGAGTTCGCCTTCGTCCATATCGCCTTCAAACATTCCGTGTTTGGCTCTTGCTCTGCCTAACAATGCTGATAATTCATCTTTCGTTGGGCATTTTGCGTATAAATCCTGAACGTCTTGGTAAAATTTATTTTTGATTAATCGGACTGGTGCCAATTCTTTCAAAGTCACTTGTGTCTCGCCTTCATTGGTTTCTAGAATTTTATTTTTGAAATTTTCGTGTGCCGAAGATTCTACAGAAGCAGCAAATCGACTTCCTACTTGCACTCCATCAGCTCCAAGAACCATAGCGGCAAGCATTCCACGACCGTTTGCAATTCCGCCAGCAGCAATAAGTGGAATTTTAATTTTTTCTTTCACCATCGGGATCAAAGTAAAAGTGGTAGTTTCTTCTCTTCCGTTGTGTCCTCCAGCTTCAAATCCTTCGGCAACAATGGCATCAACTCCAGCATCTTGTGCTTTCAATGCAAATACAGAACTGCTTACAACGTGAACTACCGTAATCCCTTTTTCCTTCAAAAAAGAAGTCCAAGTTTTGGGGTTTCCTGCCGATGTAAAAACAATTTTCACACCTTCATCAACAATAATTTTCATTATCTCGTCGATGTTCGGATACAACATCGGTACATTTACACCAAAGGGTTTATCCGTAGCTTTTTTACATTTTTGAATATGTTCCCGCAACACTTCGGGATACATCGAACCCGCCCCAATCAATCCCAAACCACCGGCATTACTCACTGCACTGGCTAATTTATAACCACTGTTCCAAATCATTCCTCCTTGAATAATTGGATATTTGATATTGAAAAGTAGGGTGATTTTGTTCATTTATTGAATTGAAAATTACTGTTTAATAATTTTTCCTGTTTTAGTATAACTTTTTGATACTATTTTATAAAAATAAACACCGCTACTCAACGATTTTAATGAAATGGTTGGCACTTGGGTTGAACTATTTTCCTCTATTACTTTTTGTCCAGAAATAGAATAAATGTAAATCTTATCCCCTTCTACATTTGATGGCAAACTAAAAGACACCAAGTCATTGGTAGGATTTGGATAGATTTTATATTCATTATTCAAAAACTCTTCAACCGATAATCCATTGGATAAAGCCAAATTAAAATCAGGAATTCCATAACCGTATTGTGGTCTTGATTTTACGGCTGGTTCGGTAAAATTATCTGATGATTGCTGAATTAATTGTTTAATTTGTTGTGCGTTTTTGCCAGGCAAGGCTTGCCATAAACAAGCGACCATTCCAGATGTTATGGGGCAAGAAAATGATGTTCCACTTCCAGTAACTAGATTTCCGGCTGGATCCGACAATACAACTGTTTGTCCTTGAGCCATTACATCTGGTTTTACTCGATCGTCATAACTTGGACCTATTGAACTAAACAAAGCATAAGTTTCATTGGCTTGAACAGCGCCAACAGCAATTACATTTTTGGCTTCGGCAGGAATTCCCACGTGTGGTTCTGTTTGCTGCCCTTCATTACCTGCACTAGCAACCACAATAATTCCTTTATCAAAAGCAATATTGGCTCCCTGAGATGCAAAAGCTAAATTCCCTGTCATGTCTGAATAGGTGTGACTGTAATTGGGATTATCATAACCAAAATAGCCTAATGATGTAGAAATAATATCCACTCCTAGCCTATCGGCTTCTTCGGCAGCTTCGACCCAATTTGACTCTTCGACAGGATTTTCAGAATAGGGAAATGCAGAAATAGCATCTTCAGTTATAAACAAATAATACATTGCGTCTGGAGCTGTTCCTACTAATTGCCCGTCAACATAACCTCCCATTGAAGACAAAACATAGGTTCCGTGATTGTTGCCAGAATAATAATTACTACTTTTATTTATAAAATCATATCCACCAAGAATTTGATTGTTGTTCCTTAATCTCTGAAAAGGCTGAGCTGTATCGACTCCAGGAAAACCTGAATCCATAACCGCTATTATTTTTCCAGAACCTGTATAATCCAATTGATGCAACAAATGTCCATTCAACATTTGAATTTGATTCGATGAAATGCCATAATTGTACGTCACTGCAGTTTCCATCGTTTTATTTACAGGTTTAAATTTTAATTTCGCAACTGTTTTATTGGTAGAACTGTTCAAAGTCTTATCGGCAAAATCTACTTTGAGGACAGAAGACAATAATATTAGAGCATTAATATCGGCCACCGAACCCCGAATATGAAGACAATTCAACCATTTGGATTTGGCTTTGATGGTAATTCCAGATGAATTAATTATCGCATTAATATAAGGTTGGTAAATAGGTACGTCTATTATATCCAAGGCAATTCCTTGAGCAGTTCTTCTGTCTAATGCTCTTTGCGAAAGCATTGTTATTGGATTATCTAAATACGTTTGAAAGTCTGGTTTGTCTTTAAAGTAAACCCAGGCCTCTTCTTGCGAAAAGCCAACAAAACTCGAAACTAAAAACAGGAAAATAATTATTTTTCTCATATATAATTTGGAATTAAAATACGAATCTAAGAAATAACTCCCGAACCAACTAATTCATCATATAAATACCAAGCTACAAATTGCCCTTCGGTAATGGCGGATTGTGGTTCTTCGAAAGCGACGTACATTCCGTTTTCGAATTGGTGTAAAGTCGCTTTTTGCAAAGGTTGACGGTAGCGAATTCGTGCCATTACTTCCATCGTTTCGCCATTGGCCAAAGCCAAATCAGTACGAATCCAATGGACTTCAAATTTTTCGATAAACAATGCTTTTTTGAACAATCCCGGATGTTGACTGCCTAAACCGGTGTAAATTGTATTTGTTTCAACATTGGTGGATATGATAAATAATGGATCTGTAGTTCCGCCAACATTTAATCCTTTTCGCTGTCCTGTGGTGAAATAATGTGCGCCTTGATGTTTGCCCACTACTTTGCCCATTGTTGGTGTGTACCCAATTTTACGCGAATCGAATAACAATTCTTCTTCAACAGAAAGTCCTTCTTGTTTTATAAAATTATATTCCGAAATCCCTTTGTCAATTTGGATTATTTGACCTTCTTTGGGTTGTAATTTTTGTTGCAAAAACTCGGGCAATCTCACTTTTCCAATGAAACACAATCCTTGTGAATCTTTCTTTTCGGCGGTAACCAAATCCAATTCCAGAGCAATTTCGCGGACTTCGGGTTTTGTTAATTCACCTATTGGAAACAAAGATTTTGCCAATTGCTCTTGCGATAATTGACATAGAAAATACGATTGGTCTTTATTATTGTCGACTCCAGCCAAAAGTTGATAGACTTTTTCGCCGTTGACTTCGATTTCACCTTTTCGGCAATAATGACCAGTTGCCACATAATCAGCACCAAGACTTAAAGCGATTTTCATAAAAACATCGAATTTTATTTCGCGATTGCAAAGTACATCAGGGTTTGGAGTTCTCCCTTTTTCGTATTCGTTGAACATATAGTCCACGATTTTTTCTTTGTATTCTTCGCTTAAATCTACGGTTTGGAACGGAATTCCTAGTTTTTCTGCAACTAATAATGCATCATTGCTATCCTCAAGCCACGGACAATCATTAGAAATAGTAACCGAGTCGTCGTGCCAATTTTTCATAAAAAGACCTATGACCTCATAGCCTTGCTGCTGCAACAAATACGCTGCAACACTCGAATCTACACCACCTGAAAGCCCTACAACTACACGTTTCATTTTGAAATAATTATAATTTTACAAGGTTGCAAAGTTACAAAGATTTACGGAAGGATTGGTGTAAGACTTTAGATTTATTCCATCGATAGGTTAGTTAAACAATTGCATGATTTTGGCTAAAACCTGTAAATGAAACATAAAAAAACCTTTGGCTAAAGCCAAAGGCAATTGAAATCATAAGAATAAATAATGTTTATTTCATCTATCTTAATACTACTTTTTAGCTTTCGAAATACTTTGCGGAAAGCTCATATTTTCTTCTTTGACCAATTTTTCTCCTTGAAAAAATTGCCAAACACCCATTTTTTTCCCATTGACGAATTTCCCTTTAGAAACAATTGTTCCGTCATCGGCATCCCTGAAAATAGCCAAACCATCAAACTGATCGTTTTTGTAATTAGATTCTTCGATGATAATTCCGGATTCAGTGTATCGTTTATAAAACCCATTTTTAAGGTTGTTTTTGTTTAGCATCTCTTCGGCAATTTTCCCGTTGGAATAAAAAACAGACCGCAAACCTTCGAGTTTTCCTTTACTATAATTTTCGGTAGTCATTATCGCTTTAGAAGCTTTGTGGTAATATTTCCATTGGCCTTCATATAATTTGTTGACGACTTTGCCCTCGCTTACTTTATTTTTGAGTTGATCATAAAAAATCGTGTAGGCAGAATTATCTTTACTATTAAATTCTCTAGTAGCAACCACTCTTTTCGATTTGGTATTATCATAGAAAGTAAAAATACCAATTTCTTTGCCGTGTTCGAATGCCCCTTCGTATTTTGGGTTTTTGGTATCGAAATAAAATCCTTTCCAAGGTCCGTTTTTGTTTCCCTTATCGTCTAATTTATTGTAAACCACTTGGGCAAACATGGCCATGTTTACAAAAAATAAAAATCCAAAAAAAAGTTTATTTGTCATGTCTAGGCGATTCTAATAAATGATTTATATACATAACTGAATTTGATTAATAATATTACGCTGCCTTAATTACTGGTAGAAAACAAATTTACATAATAACACATTTAAAACAATTTTGTTTACACTAACATTTGTTTAGTATTATTATGACAAACACAAACATACAAATTATATTTTCCTGAAATACAACGCATTAGTTATAGTAAATTCTGTAAAACAAATATTAAAATTTTCACAAAGAAATATTTTGTTTAATCTTTTTTAGATAAATTTGAACAGAATTTAAAAACTAATACAAACATAAAAAAAACATTATGAAAAATTTATTTAAAATTAAAATTATCATTGCGCTTATTGCAATAACATTTTTCGCAATTTCTTGTAACAATGATGATGAATCTATGGCTGACAATACTATAACTGGGATTGCTCAGACTAATGCTAACTTATCAATTCTTGTTCAAGCATTAGTAAAAGCAGACTTAGCTTCGACTCTTCAGGGAGTTGGGCCTTTCACTGTATTTGCTCCAACAGATGCAGCTTTTGTAGCTTTCTTGAAAACTACACCTTATGCTACATTAAATGATGTTCCAAAAGACGTTTTGACACAAATTTTGTTAAATCATGTAGTTAGCGGAAAGAAAGTGTCAACAGATTTGACTACAGGTTATGTAAAAACTTTGGCCAAAAGTGCGACTTCTGGAACTAATACAATGAGTATGTATGTAAACACTGCGTCAGGTGTAAAATTAAATGGAGTTGCAATGGTTACTTCGGCTGATATTATGGCTTCGAATGGTGTCATCCATGTAGTAGATAAAGTAATAGGATTGCCTACGATTGTAACACACGCTACAGCAAACGCAAATTTCACTTCATTAGTTGGCGCATTGACTAGTGCTGGACAACCTAATTTTGTTAGTATTCTTTCTGGAACAGGACCGTTCACAGTTATGGCTCCAACAAATGCAGCATTTACAGATCTAAATACTGAATTAGCACCAGGTGGAACTGCATCAGTATCTGTTGCAAATTTGACAAAAGTTTTAACTTATCATGTAGCTAATGGAAATGTTTTAGCAGCTAGCCTGATGGAAGGTCAAGAGATTGCTACACTTCAATTACCACAAAAATATACTATACAATTGACAGGCAGAGCAAAAATTAAAGACGTAAGAAATAGAATTTCAACGATTGTTGCAACTGATGTACAATGTTCGAATGGAGTAATTCACGTTATAAATAAAGTGCTTTTACCAACATTTTAATATCCTTAAAAATAAATTTTAGTTGTTAAATACCTACTACTAAAGTTTTATTCGAATTTTACTTTACCTAAAAAAATGCCTCCAAAAAGATAATTCTTAATGGAGGCATTTTTATTTGCAGCATTCAAAAAAAAACTCAAACATAATATTAAAAACCTTAAAATTGTAATATTTTATTTAAATATTTTGAAAATAATTGCTTTTAATCAGTTTTATTTGTGTTTTTATCGTTGTTATTATATATTTATAATTCCAACTCTAACTCTCTAACCATGAACACATTTACCCAAAAAGAATTTGCTTTCTCCAGAAAAATACTGTGCTCGTTTTTTGGGCATAAAATGATAACAACCAGAAATGTGACCAATCATTTTAAAGAATATAAATGTTCCAGCTGCGGTTTAGAAATGACCAATGACATTCATGGTCAGACAATATATCTCACCCAAGAGCTAAAAGATATTAATGAAATATTAAACCGATTGTATATAAAAAGAAATTATTCCATTTAAAACCCCATAAAGATGCTACTACTTCTTCTCATAAAAAGTCTGCTATTACTAAGACAATTAGCAATAAAAAAACGCTTAGCTCGGATTTCTGTAATCGAAATTCATTCCTAGCAATATCAAAAACTATAATTTTTAGTATTTGATTGCAAGATTAATTCACAATATATATGTTTTTGTAATTTCGAGTTATGAAATCAAAGGCTGAGTTAAGCACATTTCCCATAGTTTTTGCTCTCTTAAAATTGATGTCGTGAGTTAATCGGTACAATTCCAACTTTAATTGTTCGACCTGACTATCCGGTGCAATCATGTCATTACCCATAATATGCAATAATTTATTAACTCGGGTTTCATTAGAAAAAATTCTTTTGGCCAAAGCGGCTCTCTCCTCGTTTTTATACTGTTCTATTGAACTATTCTCCAATTTTTCTTTAACCAATTTTACCATTGGATAATTTTCTTTAAAAAACTGTGGACGATACACTTTCAAATTTCCTTCATAGCATTGCTGGTCAAAATCTATAGGGCGAATTTTAAAAACTACTTGATCAAAATCGTGAATGGGCACAATAACATAATTATACGCTCTCATGTCGCCCAAAAGCCGAATCATACAACGCTCGTTAAATTTAACGAACTCTTTTGCGATTTGTGATTTTTCGACCTCAGAGCAATGTTGTAAAAGTGTTTCCATAAATACATCTCCAGGAATTCCCATAATATGCTCTTCGATCAAAGTGTCTTTGTACACCAAAAAATGGATTTTGTCTGGCGAAAGAATATGCTCTAATTCTAACCCATAAACCCGAGAAGCATCGGCTTTTTTTACATAAAAATAGGTGTAATTGTCGTTGAGAATATTTCTTACTTTAACTCGAAAGGGTTTCGAGTTGCCAAAAGTGCAATAATCAATAGCATCAACATTCAAGAACTTTATGATATCAATATTCCCATCTGAATGAAGATACGAATATATTTTTTTTAAATTCAAATCAATTTCAGCTCTCTCAAACTCACTATAATAAACTCGAATCCATAATGTATCGACATCATTTTTATCAAAAACATTTATAGAACCTGTGAATCGCAATAAATCATTATAATATAATGAAACTTTTGATACCCGATCAAATCGTTCCAAATAGTCTAAAAAGGAAGAATTTATGGGGTAAGAAGGTTTTTTGAAAACCATTAATTGCTTTTGACTCATTTTGAAATAATTTTAAACAAATTTACATTAATATCACAAGTTAATTCAAAATTGAATACATAAATAGATTTCTTTTTATGTTGAAAATGACTGAATTGATTGTTTTTTTAAGCCTAATATTTGATAGTTTAAAAAAATATAGTTTTGTAGTATCTTTGAACAACTATGAAATGGCAACAAACAATTCTATTTTTTTCCTTGATTTACTGCAATACTTTGATTGTATCGGCACAAAATATTACTGTTGATGACACTTACACAGCCCAACAACTTGTCGAAAATGTATTAGTTAATAGCTCCTGTGCTACGGTTTACAATGTTGCTGCAAAAGGAGACACTTTTCCTGTTGGAGAAAATAGTCATGGCTATTTTACTAATGCTGGCGGTAGTTTTCCTTTTGCAGAAGGAGTTGTATTAAGTACGCAATATGCAAAAAAGTCAATTGGGCCTTATAATTGGGTATTGGGTAACGACAATGATGGTGGCTGGCTCGGGGATGCAGATTTGAATCAAATATTGGGAATTAACTCAGTAACTGCAACTGTTTTGGAATTTGATTTTATTCCATTAACCAATTTCTTAAGCTTTGATTATATTTTTGCTTCTACTGAATATGCAGATACAGGTTCTTGCCGCTTTACCGATGGGTTTGCATTTTTAATTAAGGAAAACACCCTAGGTTCCGTTTACGAAAATCTAGCTGTAATTCCAGGAACACAAACACCGGTTTCTTCTACAAATATTCACCCAACTATACTTCCATCGGGAATTTATAATGGTTGCGCTGCTGTAAATGAGAATTATTTTAATGGTTTTAATACTGCTTCAAGTCCAATAAATTTTGCGGGACAAACCGCCATTATGAATGCTCAAACACCAGTAATTGCTGGAAAAAGCTATCATATTAAATTAGTGATTGCAAATGATTTTAATGAATATTACGATTCTGCTGTGTTTTTTAAAGCGGGGAGTTTTTCTCCAAAATTTGACTTAGGATCAGATCGATTAGCAACAAGCAATCCGATTTGTTTTGGCGAAAGCTACACAATTGACACTCAACTACCAGCAACTTATGACTATAAATGGTACAAAGATGGAGTTTTACTTCCAACCGAAAAAAGCCCAATTTTGACTATTAGCGATAACGGAACTTACAAAGTAGAAGTGGTTTTTACACCTGCAACCTGTTTGGCGATAGACGAAATAAAATTAGAATATGCTCCAGAAATAATAGTATCAAACACCACTCTAGCACAATGTGATGACAATGCCGATGGAATTTCTATTTTCAATCTAACAAGAGTGGATAACATTATTAAAAATAATGACACTACTTTAAGTCCAGTGGTATATTACGAATCCTTAGCAGATGCACAAGGAAAATTAAATCCAATTCTGACTCCTACAACTTATACAAACAAACTAACAGTTCCAACCCTTTTTGCCAGAGTTACTAATATTTTTGGCTGTGCCAATTACGCTCAATTGAATTTAAAAATTGCAAACAATTTAATTTCTCCACAAAGTCCAGTTTCAAATTGTGATGATGATGGGGTACAAGATGGATTCTATCAATTCGATTTAAACACCCAAATCACACCACAAGTTTTGAATGGTTTACCTTCCGGAATGATTGTCGAATATTATTTAAGCACGACCGATGCCATTGCTCAAAAAAATTCTTTGACCAATATTTTCAAAAACACTACTCCAAACCAACAAATCATTCAAGCTCGAATTGTAAATGGCCCAGATTGTTTTGGTATTGTTCCAGTAAGACTAGTCGTAAACACATTTAATCCAGTAAATTTTCAGGAGGAAATGGGTTTTGTTTGTGTAGATTCGACCACCGATTTAAGTGTTGCTTCTGGTTTCTCGAGTTATTTATGGAATACTGGTGCAACTTCAAATAGTATTCCAATAAATGTAGCCGGCAATTATTCGGTTACGGTTACTAATGCTGAGGGTTGTAAGGCTGTGAAAAAATTCAACCTTACAAGCTCCGAAATTGCTACAATTACTGGTGCTACCGTTACTGATTTTGCAGGAAACAATAATTCCGTTTTATTGCAATATACTGGCATTGGTGACAACTATGAATTTTCGATTGATGGCTCCTATTTTCAAGACAATCCACTATTTACAGGAATTGCTCCCGGAAAATATCTGGCATATGCAAACGATAAAAATGCATGTGGATTATCAATTCCTTTTACGATTTATGTTTTAGATTATCCTCGATTTTTTACTCCAAATGGAGATGGTTATAATGATATTTGGAAAATAAAAAATCTAGATTTATTTCCAAATTCAACCCTAACGATCTATAACCGATATGGAAAAATACTAACTGAAATTAATACTGTAAATCCCTATTGGACGGGCAAATACAATGGGAAAGAATTACCTTCAGATGATTATTGGTTTCAATTAAACCTTGGCGAAGGCAAAATAATAAAAGGCCATTTTACATTAAAAAGATAACAAATATTTGTTATTTTTATCCGATGAAAAAAATTAGTCTACTTCTTTTTATATTTTTATCCATAAGTTGTTTTGCACAATTTAGCAAAACACATTATATTCCACCGTTGTCAGGTTCAAATTCAGTAGCTGCACAAGATCAATATTTATACATTTCCACACCAAGCTTAACTCCTGTAAAAGTTAAAATTAATGCTATTGGGATTAAAATCACCAATATATCTGTTTCACAAAACAACCCTTATGTTTATAACGTAGGCTCTGGAACAGACACTCAACTTATGGCGAGTAGCGGTTTTTTAAATACAACTCTATCCGATAAAGGATTTATAATTGAAGCTGAAAGTTTGGTTTATGTTGCTGCAAGGGTTAGCGCTGGAAACTACAACCAAGCGGGTTCATTAGTTTCAAAAGGATTATCTGCGTTAGGAAAAGAATTCAGAGTTGGTGCTTTTACAAATACTGAAACAACAAATTCAAGTCCTGCTCGCTATACGTTTTTATCCATTTTAGCAACTGAAAACAATACTTTGGTTGAATTCAAAGACATTAAACCTGGGGTGAGTTTAATGAATAATCCGACAGCCGGAAACACTCCCGCAAGTGTTACTTTAAACAAAGGACAAAGTTATATTTTGGCTACCGAAGATAATAGAATTGCAAACAAAGACGGATTAATTGGCGCATTAGTCCAATCGAATAAACCAATAGCTTTGAACTGTGGTTCTTTTGGAGGAACAAATGGCGATGCCAATAATAATTTAGATTTAGGATTTGACCAAATTGTTCCAATAGAAAATATTAGGAATAAAGATACTGACGAAACAAAGTATATTTTTGTGAGAGGTTACGGAATAGACCTCACAGAAAGACCTTTACTTGTAGCTCACGAAGACAATACTGAAGTATTTATTAACGAGATAAGTACAACAACACTAAATTCCGGGCAATATTTAGCCATAGACGGCTCTTTATATGGGAGTAATGGAAATATGTATGTGAGAACTACAAAGCCAGCATTTGCATACCAAAGCGTGGGTGGACAATCTCAAGCGAATCAAAACTTATTTTTTGTTCCTCCATTAAACTGTTCTACTCCAAGTATAGTAAACAACATTCCAATGATTGAACAAATTGGTTCCATAAGTTTTACAACAAATAGCGGATTAAATATCGTCACCGAAACTGGATCAACTTTACAAATAGGAATTGATGGAACAAACTACCCTATTTCCAGTCTTCCTTCTGGAGTTTCAGTAACTCTCCAAGCAGTAATCGCCAATCCTGCTTTTGAAGTGTACAGCATCACAGGATTGAGAGGTAATATCGCTGTGTTTTCGAATAAACAAGTCTATGTCTCTTATTTTGGCTCAAGTGGTTTTGCTACTTATGGTGGTTATTATTCAGGTTTTGACGTGAAACCAGAAATTATTTCCGAAATAAAAGTTGGTGCCACTTCTTCTTGTATCCCAGATGTGATATTAAAAATTAGTTCTTTGACCTCCTATGATTCTTTTGAATGGTATAAAAATGATGAAATAATACCCGGGGAAATAAGCAATTCATACACTCCAACTGAGCCCGGATTTTATCAAGTAAAAGGTACAAATTCAAACTGTGGTACCTTTGTCTTTTCAGATAAAATACCTGTAAGTGACTGCCCTACTGACCTTGACAATGACAAAGTTTATGATAATATCGATTTAGACAATGATAATGATGGAATCCTAAACTGCACTGAATCTTACGGAAATCAAAACATTGATATTTCGAATTCAAATGCAGGAAATATTATTCTGAATACTTACTCTAATTCTTTTACAGGAGAAACTACAACAACAGGTAAGGATTTATTTAAGGGAACATTTTCAGGCAGTTCAGGTGGTAGTTTTATTTCTGAAATTCAAGCAGGCAAAGAGAATAGCGTTACTTACACAATGACTTTTGCTCAACCCATAAGCATAGGAATCGAATATGTTTCTACAGCAAATGTTTCCGATTTGTTGAATGATAATGCTGAATATGTAATTAATTCAGATATCAACAAAACAATAACGGTTCTCAATCCTGATAATCAATTATTGATAGATATTAACTATGATGGAATTTACGAAACTGGCATTACAGAATATTCCTCTTTTGAAATCCGATTTCGAATTAACAGTTCAACTCCTTTAGCAGCAGGAACGGGCACTTTTAAATTCTTAACTTATTTAGCCAATACTATCCGTTTTACGCATAAAAATCTATCCGAAACTGAGCCAAACAAATCTACTTTAAAATTCTTTGCAACTTGTATTCCAAAAGATTCCGAAGGAGATGGCATTCCTGATCAATTGGATATCGACAGTGACAATGATGGAATTCAGGATACAATAGAAGCCCAAGTAAGTGCTACTGTAGCAATTTCTAATACCGATACCAATAATGATGGTTTAGACAATGCTTTTGGACTCGGTTTTACGCCCGTTGATTCTGATAATGATGGCATTTTAGATTATCTAGATTTAGACAGCGATAATGATGGAATACGAGATTCTGTAGAAACCGAAAATGATTTGGATACTGACGGAATTCGAAATTATCGCGATTTAGACAGTGATAAAGATGTCTGTTCGGATGTAATAGAAGCAGGATTTACTGATGCTGATGGAGATGGAAAATTCGGAAATTCACCCATAACTGTTGACGTGAATGGACTTGTTAGTGGCGCTCCATACACAGTTCCGAATCCTAACTATTTAATCTCGGCACCCATTGTAATAACACAACAACCAGCAGTTGCTCCAACTTGTGAGTTGCAAAATGTTACAATTACCTTAATTGACAATGGAGGAAACACCTATCAATGGCAACTTTCGAATGATGGAACAACCTGGAATGATGTTTTAGACAATGCAACTTATTCTGGATCAAAAACAAACACATTAACCATAACTAATGTTTCAAACGCTATGAATGGTTATAAATACCGTGTCCTATTAAGTAAAACTGGAAATTCTTGCGGCCTAACTTCGGAGGAAGCCACTTTGACAGTTTACGTTTTGCCTGTTGTAAATAATATCACAATTATTCAATGTGGTGCTGATTTATTGGGATATTCGACATTTAATCTAACAGTAAAAAACAATGAAATTTCAACGGATTTTACCAATGAGACTTTTACTTATTACAAAACTTCAGCTGGAGCCAATACTGCCGATCCAGCAGAACTAATCAACACACCACTAGCCTTTACAAACACAACTCCATTCACAATGCCAGTTTGGACAAGAGTTGTAAATTCAAATGGCTGTTTTAGAACTGCACAAATAACATTGAAAGTTTTAGTAACTCAAATTCCGATTATTTTTAATAGAGCTTTCGAAGTTTGTGACGATTTGTTAGATAGTAATGGCGCAAATAATGATAATAATGATAAAAGAGACGGTGTTTCATCCTTTGATTTTAGCAGTGTTACGACCGATATTAAAACGATGCTTCCCGCTACAGGAAATTACTCCATTACCTATTATAGAAACCAAGCCGATGCATTGGCAGAACTCAATGCCATAACTGATATTTCAAATTACAGAAACATTGGTTATCCAAATACTCAGATAATTTGGGGTAGAGTCGATAGCGATATTGACAATGCTTGCTTTGGATTAGGTCCCTATGTGAATCTAACAGTTGAAAAGCTACCTTTTGCAAATCCAATTTCAATTCCAAGACAATGCGATGACAATCAAGATGGAATTTTTACTTTTAATACTGCTACTTTAGAAACCACTTTATTAGGAACGAACCAAACGTTTCCTGTTACTGTGGCTTATTTTGATGCCGCTAATAATCCTTTGAAAGATGCTAATGGAGTAATGATAACTAGTCCTTTCCCAGCGACTTTTACCTCTACTTCACAAATTATAAAAGCAGTGGTTTCCAATACTACTTTATTAAAATGTTTTGATGAAACTACGATTCAATTTATCGTAGATGATTTGCCGGAAGCTTTCCCTATACCTGTTTCTTTGACAACTATTTGTGATGATGAATCAGATCCATTAACTCAAGATGGAAAATTAGGATTTGATACTTCAACATTTCTATCCACAATTTTGAAAGGACAAACTAGCATGACGGTAAAATATTTTGACCAAAATGGAAATGCATTACCAAGTCCGTTGCCAAATCCATTTATAACTAGTTCTCAAAATGTAAAAGCCATTGTCGAAAACTCAATAAATACCTCTTGTTTCGCCGAATTAATAATTTCTTTTGTAATAGATCCACTACCGAATATTAGTTTAAATACCGATGGAAGCGAAGACGAATTAGTTTGTACAAACGACCCAACCTTTTATGTACAACTCGATGCGGGAATTCAAGATGGCTCACCAATATCGGATTACACTTATATTTGGTCGAAAGATGGAGCTATTTTAATAGGCAAAACGGATTACACATTAGATGTAAATGAAGCAGGATTATATACTGTTGAAGTACTAAATAGTGAAGGTTGTGGCAGAATTCGAACTATAAAAGTTACCCCTTCAGATGTGGCACATATTCAATCGATTGCTATCGTTGATATGACTGACATCAATACAGTTACGGTGAATGTAACAGGAACTGGCATTTATGAATACAGTTTAGACGACCTTTATGGGCCGTATCAAGATTCCAATTTCTTTGATAATGTGCCAGCCGGAATTCACGATGTTTTTATTAATGATAAAAATGGTTGTAGGCCTGTAACTACAACAACTATTGCCGTTGTTGGAATGCCAAAATTCTTTACTCCAAATAACGATGGATACAATGATTATTGGAGTGTAAAAGGTGTAACTGCGAATTTCAATGCCAATTCTATAATATATATTTTTAACCGATATGGGAAACTACTCAAACAATGGATTCCATCAAGGAGCGAAGGATGGGATGGCACTTTCAACGGAACTCTTTTACCAGCGGATGATTATTGGTACACTATAAAACTTGAGGATGGACGTGAGGCAAAAGGTCATTTTAGTTTGAAACGTTAATAATAAGAATGAATTAGAAAAAGTATATAAAAAAAGCCATTCTTTCGAATGGCTTTTTTGTTATAATAATTAGGACTAGATTTTAAATCTTTTTCTATCCGTTTCTGTCAAATATATTTTTCTCAAACGAATCGATTTTGGAGTAACCTCAACGTACTCATCTTTTTGAATGTACTCTAAAGCTTCTTCTAGAGAGAAAATAATTGGAGGAATAATTCTAGCTTTATCATCATTTCCAGAAGAACGAACGTTAGATTGTTTTTTCTCTTTAGTCACGTTCACACACATATCATCGGCACGGGAGTTTTCACCAATTACTTGACCTTCATAAATTTCGTCATTAGGATTAACGAAGAATTTACCACGATCTTGTAATTTATCGATAGAATAAGGAATAGCTTTTCCTTTTTCCATAGAAATTAATGAACCTTTATTACGTCCAGAAATCTCTCCTTTGTAAGGCTCATATCCTATAAAACGATGTGCCATAATAGCCTCACCAGCAGTAGCAGTAAGCAATTGGTTACGCAATCCGATAATTCCACGTGATGGAATATTGAATTTTATTATCATACGTTCCCCTTTAGTTTCCATACTCAACATTTCTCCTTTACGGAAAGAAACAAACTCTACAGCTCTTCCCGAAAGAGTTTCTGGTAAATCGATTGTTAATTCCTCAATAGGTTCACATTTTTTACCATCAATTTCTTTGATAATAACTTGTGGTTGACCGATTTGCATTTCATAACCTTCTCTTCTCATAGTTTCAATAAGAACAGATAAGTGAAGTACACCACGACCAAAAACCATAAATTTATCAGCAGAATCAGTTTCGCCTAACTTCATAGCTAGGTTTTTTTCCAACTCTTTTGTCAATCTATCTCTAATATGTCTAGAAGTAACAAATTTTCCTTCTTTACCAAAGAAAGGAGAGTCATTGATTGTAAACAACATACTCATTGTTGGCTCGTCAATAGCAATAGCTTGTAATGCTTCTGGATTATCAAAACAAGCGATAGTATCACCAATTTCAAAACCTTCAACACCTATAATAGCACAAATATCACCCGCAATTACTTCTTGCACTTTTTTACGACCAAGTCCTTCAAAAGTATGCAATTCTTTAATTCTTGATTTAGTAATTGTTCCGTCTCTTTTTACTAAAGAAATTGGCAATCCTTCTTTCAAAACACCTCTTTCAAGACGACCAATCGCAATACGACCAGTAAAAGCAGAAAAATCTAAAGAAGTGATTAACATTTGTGGGGTTCCCTCAGAAACTTTAGGAGCAGGAACGTGAGCCAAGACCATATCCAATAACGGTTCTATGTTTTCTGTGATAACATTAAAATCATCAGACATCCAGTTATTTTTAGCAGAACCATAAACTGTTGGAAAATCCAACTGCCATTCTTCTGCACCCAATTCGAACATTAAATCGAAAACTTTTTCGTGAACTTCTTCAGGAGTACAGTTTTCTTTATCGACTTTATTGATAACCACACAAGGCTTTAATCCTAAGTCAATAGCTTTTTGTAACACAAAACGAGTTTGTGGCATTGGTCCTTCAAAAGCATCTACAAGAAGGCAAACTCCGTCGGCCATATTAAGAACTCGCTCCACTTCTCCACCAAAATCGGCGTGACCAGGAGTGTCAATAATGTTAATTTTTGTACCTTTATAGACTACAGAAACATTTTTGGAAGTAATGGTAATACCTCTTTCGCGTTCTAAATCATTACTGTCAAGTATTAAGTCTCCTGTATTCTGATTGTCTCGAAATAAGTGACAATGATACATGATTTTATCAACCAGAGTAGTTTTACCGTGATCGACGTGGGCAATAATTGCAATGTTTCTAATAGCTTCCATCTAATTTTTTTTTCAGGTTGCAAAGGTACACTTTATTTTCATATAAAAAATCTTTATCTTATAGTTTGCAATTTGTTAACGTATTATTCTAAAATGCATCGCTTTTAAAATAAGTTTTGAATGATTATAAATAATAACATAAATTTTTATGACTATCCGTTACTTGTACCAAGTTGTTTCTAATGCTGCAATCAATAACCTATCCGATAGTCTGTCCCCGAAATACCTTCTGTTGAACTTATAACAGAACTCATCTAAATAGTTTTGTACATATTGCTGATTTACGCAATTATGATGGATCCCTAACAGAACTTTTTTAGCATTACTAATACTCCTATTTACCCACGGAAATACTTTTTCTGATTTTGTTTTGTTTGGTTCTACCACTATTTCGTGATGGGCTATTTTTTCTTTTAATTTTGCATAACCTGTGTAGCCGTCTGTAATTACTGACGCTGTATTTTTAACCGATTTTCCTACTTCTTTATTGATGCTTTGAGCCGTTAAATCTTCCATCACAACCATTTTTAGAAAACCTACTT
>NZ_VJZR01000038.1 GCF_007097365.1 Flavobacterium franklandianum | reverse complement strand
TATGCTTGTCCGTTTAGCTACCTATAATTCATTCCATCGATGATTAACTCCAGCAACGATTAGTCTTTCCATAGTTTTATCTTGAAAATATCTTCGATTGAATTTATAACAAAACTCATTTAAATAGTTTTCTAGAAAATCATCATCAATCCGATGATGTACATCTAACAAAAGCCTTTTGGCATTACTTATTGCTTTATGAACCCAAGGTAACACCTTGTTTACATTGGTTTTGTCGACTTTATATGCCGTATGATTTATGGTTTGGCTTATCTTTTTGTATGACGAATAATTATCTGTAACAACATCGGTATCTGGTTCTACTCCAGTTTCTATCTTTTGGTTTATCGTTTCAGATTTTAAATTATGGATAACTTTCATTTTCAAATAGCCAACTTTCTTGTCTGGACGGTTTTTATTTTTGTTCCCTTTATTTTCTTTGGATTGAATCATTACCAAAACTGTGGTCTGTTTTTGACTTCCTCTTCCTCGCTTGTTTATCTCGTCTTTTGAAAGTTTTTTGTTGACTGTTTCGAAAAAACCTTCATCAAGTTCAATAGAATCGGTTAATTGATATTCATTATCTCGCAACCCCATAACCGACCGAATCTTGTGCATCATAAGCCAAATTGGCTCATATCGTTTATGATTTAATTGCCTTTGCATTTCCTTTGCAGAAAAACTTTTCTTGGTGGCTGTTAATAAATGCATTGCTATAAACCAGTACTGAAAAGGCAATTTGCTTGATTGCATTACTGTGCCTGATCTTAAAGAGGTTCTGTATTTGCACTGTTTACATTCGTAACTCCATTTGTCTTTTTTCCAATAATGCTTTTTGCAATTACACTTTTTACAAACAATCCCTTCCTTATCTCTTATCGATTTGAACTTGAGTTTACAGCTCAATTCATCTGGATACTCTTTATAAAAATCTAAAATATTCATATCAAATCTATTTAGATTTTAAAGATACAAAATAATTAGGTGTTAATACGGATAAG
>NZ_VJZR01000037.1 GCF_007097365.1 Flavobacterium franklandianum | reverse complement strand
ATATTAAATTTCGATATTTGTCTTTTTAAATTAAATACAAATGCAAGATTCTTTTGTTGAACTACTCAAGTTATTATTACCAGAAATTATAGTTGATTATTTTGAACTTACTTCTTATAAAAAAGGAGAAGAATTACTTCATCTTTACTTAAAAGAGATTAATTCGATTCCAAAAGAGTACCGTCAAAACAAATTAAGCTCCAAAGGATTCTTTGATGAGATAACGGTTCAAGATTTTCCAATTCGTGGACATCAAGTATACCTTCATATCACTCGTAGAAGATGGCTTAATGAGGATACTGGGCAAGTTGTTTTTAGAGATTGGAATTTAGTAGCAGACGGAACTCGGGTAACACAGGAGTTCGCGTCTTTTTTAAAAGAAATCAATAGATTCCAAGCCTAATGACTGTAATGCTATAGCATCTTTCTATGGTGTTAGCGGTAAAAATCTACAACATCAGTACAAAGATTTCTTAAGTGATTTTAAAATCTGGAATCAAAAACCACACGCAAAAAAATGGCTTATTTTCCCTGAAAACATTGGAAAACAATTATCAATAGACGAAACCTCCCTGTCTAATGGTGAACTCTATACAATTCTAACCAATAAGGCCGCCAAAGGAAGAAAAGGAACCATCGTTGCAATGGTTGCGGGAACTAAAGCTGAAACTGTAATTGCTATCATTGAAAAAATTCCTCTTAAACAACGAAATCTAGTTACCGAAATCACCCTTGATATGGCAGGAAATATGGGGCTGATTGCCAAGAAATGTTTTCCAAATGCAACTCGTGTTATCGACCGATTCCACGTTCAAAAACTAGCTACAGAGGCTTTACAAGAAATCAGAATCAAATACCGCTGGCAAGCAATAGATCAGGAAAATGAGGCTATAGAAAAAGCCAAGAAAAACAAGAAAAAGTTTGAGTCTGAAATATTAATTAATGGGGATACACTGAAACAATTGCTAGCCAGAAGTCGCTATTTCTTATACAAGAATAAATCAAAATGGTCAGAGAATCAATTACAA
>NZ_VJZR01000036.1 GCF_007097365.1 Flavobacterium franklandianum | reverse complement strand
GTTTCGCATCAAGTTTTCGTTAAACCGAAAATTGAGCGGTTACGAACTTCCAGCCATCTCAAAGTGGCAAAACGTTGTGCGTCAGCTTGGAGAACCGAAACAACGTAGAAAAGAAATTTAATATAGTAATGAAAAAATACTTTTTAATTCCGCAACCACCAGTCTGCGCAAAATTTACTTTTTTAGTTGACGACATTTCAGAAAAAAGAAATTGGGGTTTAACTAAAGACATTGATAAAATAGAATATAACCGAAAATTGTTAGGCGAAAATTTTAATATTGACTTAAAAGTTAATCTCTTAATGTCTGAAAAAGGTGTGACAAATATTTTCACTCTCGGAAACTTTATAACCGTTCTTGAAATGCGTGCCGACCAAAAAGAGGGTAAAATGACATTTTTTGACTGCATAATGGATATGCCAAAAGATGAATTAAAATATATGATTGGAGAAGTGTTTAGTAAAAACATAGTTGAACAATGGATTAAATTTTATGATTTATTAAATTTAGGATTTTCCGAAGAAAATGACACAGTAGAATTATTTAAACCGGAAGAAATAGGTTTTAATCTTCCATAGTTTTCCCAAGCAGATTTTACACGTGCAATGACAGTAATTTTTTCTGAATTAACTTTTATTTTTTTATTTAACATATCTATTAATTTTTAAAATACTTTTCACTTGAACGGTGGAAAAGAGAAACCTAAAAAAGAAACTAAAAAGCCGAACGCACAACAGCTGTTTCAATATACTTGCGGATTTAGTGGAATTACGTGCTATCATCATAAATCCGTTTAGCCAAAGCTACTCTGCTTCTAAATCCGCAAGCATCTTGAAGCACCGGGACGTTATGCCTCAGTTTAGAGAACCAAAATGCCGAAAATAATATGATAAAAGAAATCTTTGACATAGAACCAATCCAAAAAAATTCATTAATTGTTTTTTTATCTGTTTGTTGCATTTCATTTTTACAATTATTTCTTTTCAAAAGAGAAATTATTGAAAATAATTCTTTCGTGACAATAGGTCTAATTTTAGGTTTGTCTATATCGTGGGTAATTTTACAACTACCATCTTTAGTTTTATTTGCCAAATTTGTGATAAGAGATGACGTTAAAAATAATGATTTATTATTCGACAGAATCGCATTAACCTTAGGTATTCTTCTATTAGTTTGGATGATAACTTTGACATATATTGCTTATGAATTAAATTTAGATTTTAGAAGTTTTATTAGAATTTCTATTACATTTATGATTATGAAAACTTTATTTTGGGGAATATTTGTAATTATTAAAAATGGAAAAAATGCCACGTTAAAAGAGAAATAACAAGTGAAATTAGTCCTAATATAAATTCTAATATGAGTGTTTTTATGATATTCATTTGTGAAATTTAAAAATTGTTTCCGACTTAAAAGCGGTGCAGAAGCGAAACCGAAAATAGAAACGTGAAAATTGGAATAAATAAAAAACCGAAGGCATAACAGCTGTTTCAATATACTTGCGGATTTAGTGGAATTACGTGCTGTCATCATAAATCCGTTCAGCCAAAACTACTCTGCTATCAAGTCCGCAAGCATCTTGAAGCAGCAGGACGTTATGCCTCAGTTTAGAGAACCAAAATGCCGAAAATAATATGATAAAAGAAATCTTTGACATAGAACCAATCCAAAAAAATTCATTAATTGTTTTTTTATCTGTTTGTTGCATTTCATTTTTACAATTATTTCTTTTCAAAAGAGAAATTATTGAAAATAATTCTTTCGTGACAATAGGTCTAATTTTAGGTTTGTCTATATCGTGGGTAATTTTACAACTACCATCTTTAGTTTTATTTGCCAAATTTGTGATAAGAGATGACGTTAAAAATAATGATTTATTATTCGACAGAATCGCATTAACCTTAGGTATTCTTCTATTAGTTTGGATGATAACTTTGACATATATTGCTTATGAATTAAATTTAGATTTTAGAAGTTTTATTAGAATTTCTATTACATTTATGATTATGAAAACTTTATTTTGGGGAATATTTGTAATTATTAAAAATGGAAAAAATGCCACGTTAAAAGAGAAATAACAAGTGAAATTAGTCCTAATATAAATTCTAATATGAGTGTTTTTATGATATTCATTTGTGAAATTTAAAAATTGTTTCCGACTTAAAAGCGGTGCAGAAGCGAAACCGAAAATAGAAACGTGAAAATTGGAATAAATAAAAAACCGAAGGCATAACAGCTGTTTCAATATACTTGCGGATTTAGTGGAATTACGTGCTGTCATCATAAATCCGTTCAGCCAAAACTACTCTGCTATCAAGTCCGCAAGCATCTTGAAGCAGCAGGACGTTGGCAGCAAGTTAAACCAAAATCGCTCAAATGAAAATATTACATAATCAAAGTCAATTAAATAAAATCTTGTTTTTGGGAATAGCATATATTATAATCGGACTACTTTCATTATTAACATCATCTAAAATTTTCCTTTCTGGGTTTATAGGAATTGGAATAATATTTATCGCTCAATATTTCTATAACAAAAATAGAGCGTATGTAATACTGACAGAAAACTCAATAATGAGTAATGGCATTTTTAAGAAAGAAATAGAAATCAAAAATGTCAAATCAATTAAATATTTTGCTGGTGATTACATAGTCAAATCCGCTGAAAAAGAAATTGTGATTGACACAAATCTTGTTGATAAAGAATCTCAATCGAATTTAAAAAATTATTTTGAAAATCTAAAGCTTGAAAAATAACCAGCTGCCAACAGCCGTTTCTCGCAATTGCGAATTTTGTGGTAAGTTCACGTTCACGTTTCGCAAGAATTTTTATCTTTAACGGAAAATAAGAAGTTCCGAAGTTCGCAACTGACGAGAAGCGCCAGAACGTTAGCAGATAGTGCGGAAAAAATCCGTAAAAAAGAAAAACAAAAAAGAAATGAAGCAAATCATAACTCTTATAATTCTTGTTTCTTTGACTAATTGCGGTAAAAATATAAAAATGAAAAAATTCAATTCAGAATATAATTATTCTGTAAACATTCCTGAAAATTGGAGTGAATATGAAACAGACGAAAAAAACACGAATGCATTTTTTGACACTACAAAGTGGACTGGAAACTTAAGGATAACTCCAATGAATTATGAAGTGAAAAATTCAAAAGAGCTTTTAAGTGAAGAATTAGCTGAAAATAATGCAGAAAATATAGATTGGAAAAATATTCGCGGAATTTACTATGTTGAAAACCAAAAAAATGAAGAAATAAATTATTGGTATTTAATCGAAAATAACAAACTTTATATTTGCTCTTTTACAATTGGTAATCTTAATTCAAAAAGCGAAATTGAAATTGAATTGAATAAAGTTGCTGAAATACTAAAATCAATTAAAACTGAATAAAGCACCATCTGCTAACACACGCTACAAGCAATTTGGGGATTTGGCTTAATGGAAAATTAGTTTTTATCAGGAAGATTTGGCAAAACCGAAAGATAACGCTGATTTAATCCCAAACTGCTTGTAGCGCGAGAACGTTAGCGGTTATGCGCCCGCAGAAACGGAGAATTCAAGAAACTATGGAAAAAAAACTAGAAATATATACTCCAAA
>NZ_VJZR01000035.1:2564-5187 GCF_007097365.1 Flavobacterium franklandianum | reverse complement strand
TAACCTCTAACCTCTAACCTCTAACCTCTAACCTCTAACCTCTAACCTCTAACCTCTAACCTCTAACCTCTAACCTCAAATGAAACATTGGATTCAAGCCGCACGATTAAGAACCTTACCTTTATCAGTATCCGGAATAATTGTGGGGAGTATGTATGCTTTAGCTTATCCTACGGATAACGTCCTCACACCTACAGAGGTTTTCAATTGGAGGATATTTGGCTATGCCATACTCACCACTTTGGGATTGCAAATCCTGTCTAATTTTGCCAATGATTATGGTGATGGGATGAAAGGAACCGATAACGAAGACCGTATTGGTCCCAAGCGGGCCATACAATCTGGGGTGATTTCGCCACAAGCTATGAAACGTGCCATAATTATCACTTCGGTTCTTACATTATTTTCGGCTATGTTGTTGATTTACTATTCTTTTAGATACACTAATTTAAGTTATTCTTTATTCTTTTTAGTCTTGGGAATTTTGGCGATTGCTTCGGCGATTCGCTACACTGTTGGGGATACAGCTTATGGCTATCGTGGCTTTGGCGATGTATTTGTGTTTGTGTTCTTCGGATTGGTGAGTACTTTGGGCGTCAACTTCTTGTACTCAAAACAATTGGATTTCGACCTTTTTCTGCCAGCAACCGCCATCGGATTTTTAAGTGTCGGGGTGTTGAATTTGAATAATATGCGCGATGAAGTCTCCGACCGAAAGTCGAATAAAAATACGATTGTTGTAAAAATTGGAGCAACCAAAGCAAAGAAATACCATTATTTTCTAATCGTTTCGGCGATGGTTTTGGTTTTGGTTTTTGCCATTACTACTAATTTTAGCTACGATCAGTATTTGTTTTTATTGGCTTACATTCCTTTGACTAAACATTTAAGTACAGTTTATAAAAATCAAGACCCTAGATCATTAGATCCAGAGTTAAAAAAATTAGCCTTAAGCACTTTTGCGCTTTCCGTACTTCTGGCAGTTTGTATGATTTCGTTGATACAAGATGTTGTTGTAAATCTCTTTTTGGGAGGGAGATAGGGTTTGGTGAAGGGTTTAAAGGTTTAAGAGTTTAAAGGTTTAAATATATCTTTTAAAATAGAACAGATGAAAATAACATTCTACGGTCACGCATCATTGGGAATCGAAGTGGGGGGCAAACACATTCTAGTTGATCCTTATATTTCGGCCAATCCTAGTGCGTCGCACATCAATATTAACGAGCTTCATACCGATTATATTTTCCTGACTCACGCTCACGGCGACCACATTCTAGATGTCGAATACATTGCCGGTAGAACCAATGCTGTTGTCGTTTCGAATTACGAAATTGCAACGCATTTTAGCGAAAAAGGCTTTAAATCGCACCCAATGAATCACGGTGGGAGCTGGAGTTTCGACTTCGGAAAGGTCAAATATGTCAATGCCGTGCATTCTAGTTCTTTTCCCGACGGCAGTTATGGCGGTAATCCAGGTGGTTTTGTCATCGAAGGCGAACACAAAAACATCTATATTGCGGGTGATACAGCCCTCACGATGGATATGAAACTGATCCCGATGCGAACCAAACTCGATTTGGTTATCCTTCCCATTGGCAACAATTTCACGATGGATGTCGATGATGCTATCCTAGCTTCGGATTTTGTCGAATGCGATAAGATATTGGGCGCACACTACGATACGTTCGGATTCATCGAAATCAACCACGAGGAAGCCATTCGTAAGTTTTTCGACAAAGGCAAAGATTTAATGTTGCTGGAAATTGGAGAAAGCATTGAATTGTAGTTTCGAGGAACATGGCAATTAGGAGCTGTTTATTTCACTCGTCAGTTCGAGTGGTTTTTAAAGCTAGATAAAGGTTGATTAAATTAATAAAAGGTAATGCTTTAAAAATTGTATCGAGAACCTTGCTAATCAAAAGGCTTCTCGATACAATTTTGAATAGTAAAGCTGTCGCATTACTATTCAAAACCACTCGAAGAGACGGATGGTTTTAAATAAGAGGATAATTGATAATCACTCGTCAGTTCGAGTGATTTTTGAAGCTAGATGAATGTTGTTTAAATTAAATAAAGGTGATGCTTTAAAAATTGTATCGAGAACCTTGCTAATCAAAAGGCTTCTCGATACAATTTTGAATAGTAAAGCTGTCGCATTACAATTCAAAATCACTCGAAGAGACGGATGGTTTTAAATAAGAGGATAATTGATAATCACTCGTCAGTTCGAGTGATTTTTGAAGCTAGATGAATGTTGTTTAAATTAAATAAAGGTGATGCTTTAAAAATTGTATCGAGAACCTTGCTAATCAAAAGGCTTCTCGATACAATTTTGAATAGTAAAGCTGTCGCATTACAATTCAAAATCACTCGAAGAGACGGATGGTTTTAAATAAGAGGATAATTGATAATCGCTCGTCAGTTCGAGTGATTTTTAAAGCTAGATAAAGGTTGATTAAATTAATAAAAGGTAATGCTTTAAAAATTGTATCGAGAACCCTACTATTCAAAATCACTCGAAGAGACGGATGGTTTTAAATGAGAAAATATTTGATAGTCACGCCTCAGTTCGAGTGATTTTTAAAGCTAGATGAATGTTGTTTAAATGAAATAAAGGTGATGC
>NZ_VJZR01000035.1:0-2556 GCF_007097365.1 Flavobacterium franklandianum | reverse complement strand
AAATATTTGATAGTCACGCCTCAGTTCGAGTGATTTTTAAAGCTAGATGAATGTTGTTTAAATGAAATAAAGGTGATGCTTTAAAAATTGTATCGAGAACCTTGCTAATCAAAAGGCTTCTCGATACAATTTTGAATCGTAAAGCTGTCGCATTACAATTCAAAATCACTCGAAGAGACGGATGGTTTTAAATGAGAGAATATTTGATAGTCACGCCTCAGTTCGAGTGATTTTTAAAGCTAGATGAATGTTGTTTAAATGAAATAAAGGTGATGCTTTAAAAATTGTATCGAGAACCTTGCTAATCAAAAGGCTTCTCGATACAATTTTGAATCGTAAAGCTGTCGCATTACAATTCAAAATCACTCGAAGAGACGGATGGTTTTAAATAAGAGGATAATTGAT
Organism: Flavobacterium franklandianum; assembly: GCF_007097365.1. Classification (GTDB taxonomy): domain Bacteria; phylum Bacteroidota; class Bacteroidia; order Flavobacteriales; family Flavobacteriaceae; genus Flavobacterium; species Flavobacterium franklandianum. Next base: position 2,151 of record NZ_VJZR01000035.1, on the reverse strand, counting down.
AATCGCTCGTCAGTTCGAGTGATTTTTAAAGCTAGATAAAGGTTGATTAAATTAATAAAAGGTAATGCTTTAAAAATTGTATCGAGAACCCTACAATTCAAAATCACTCGAAGAGACGGATGGTTTTAAATGAGAGAATATTTGATAGTCACGCCTCAGTTCGAGTGTCACTCTTTTGGGCGTGATGTATCGAGAACACTTTTAAAATTTATCTATAAATGAAACAGTCTTATGTATATATATTAAAATGTTCCGACAATTCATATTATACAGGGGTTACTAGCAATTTAATGCAACGACTTTTTCAGCACGAAACTGGTTTTCATCCTGATTGTTATACAGCAAACAAAAGGCCTGTAGAATTAGTCTACTATTGTGAATTCACAGATATTAATTTTGCAATAGATTTTGAGAAAAAAATTAAAAAATGGTCAAGAGCCAAAAAAGAAGCATTGATAAATGAAGAGTATGACAAACTTCCTAATTTAGCAAAGAAAAAGTTTTAAAGTCATTCGATGAATTGAGAATATTTGCAATTTATAAAGCTTCTCGATACAATTTTGAATAGTAAAGCTGTCGTGTTACTATTTAAAATCACTCGAAGAGACGGATGGATTTACATTAAGGATAATTGATAATCACTCGAAGAGACGGATGGTATTAAATAATAAGATAATTGATAATCACTCGAAGTGGCAAATAGAATTTGCATAATGATGGATTATTTACACTTTAAAAAATGAATATAAAAAACATACTTTTCATCCTGCTAATTATTCTTTCCGTTAACACCCTTTTTGCGCAAAAAGATGGCTATTGGGACAAAGAACGGGCTACTAAAAGAGAAATCGTCGTTTCGGCAAGAGAGAGAATCGTCATAAAAACCGAAGAACTTCCCATTGGAACCACCGAAGTAGTCTTTAGAATCACCCTTTTGGACGTGAATCAACAAATGGCCAATAGTTTGGTTTCTGTATTAAAATCCATTCCCGATCCAACAGGAATCAGTCAAGGTTCGGCTGGAGCGGTGTTCTTGCTGTCGAAGATTTCGGGAGATGATAAATGCAAGTATGCTATTTTTTCTAATGAAGTTTTAGCCGCTGAATACAAAAAAAATGGAACTACCGCCAAAGCGTGTTACGAGCAAAACGTAGCTGTTAGCAAAGACGCCAAAGGACTTTCGATTGATAAATCTTTATGTATTTTGCCTAATTCAAACGCAATGTGGTTTGGTTTCGAAAGCAAGAATTGGCTCATGAATCAGAAAATTGTGCTCGAAGTGGTGCCTTGGGTCAACACTAGATTGAGCAGCGGATGGAATCTCGAAAACCGCAAACTGATTCTCAATCAATGCAAAAGCACTGATTTGGCCAAGAAAATCATCCCTTCCGATGACTTTTGTGTTTGCGTCTTGAATAATTTGCAAAAGGAATACAAATTTCAGGAATTCCAAAAACTATTGCCTATCGAAAAATCGAAAGCTTATGCCGACTTTGGGAATGCTTGTTTAAGTCAAATAGGCACTTCAGACAAGATATTTTCTGATTTACGAAATCAGGTAGCCGATTTAGTAAAACAAGCCAAATACAGCGAAGCAATTGAGAAATCAGGAATTATTGTCGTTTATGGAAAAGCAAATGTCAAAGATTTCAATACCCTTGGTTATTCCTATTTGATGACCAAACAATATGCAAAAGCCATCAAATCACTCAAAGAAGGCGAGAAGCTGGACGATTCGGAATTGTTGATACAAATGAATTTGGCGCACGGGTATTTGCTTAATAAAAACTTCAAATCGGCGAAACCCATCTATAAAAAATACCAATTTCAGAATGTTACCGATAGTTTGAGTTGGACTCGAAAAGTACAACAAGATTTCGACACCTTTAAAAAGGCAGGATTACCCAGTGGCGATTTCGATCGAGTTTTGAGGTTGTTGGAGGATTAAACGAATTTACAAACCCTAACCTCTAACTTCTAACTTCTAACTTCTAACTTCTAACTTCTAACTTCTAACTTCTAACTTCTAACTTCTAACTTCTAACTTCTAACTTCTAACTTCTAACTTCTAACCTCTAACCTCTAACCTCTAACCTCTAACTTCTAACTTCTAACTTCTAACTTCTAACTTCTAACCTCTAACCTCTAACC
>NZ_VJZR01000034.1 GCF_007097365.1 Flavobacterium franklandianum | reverse complement strand
ATTTTGCAACTAGTGATTCATTTGGAATCAAAAATTACAATAATATCTTGACATACTGAGATAAAGAAATTTTAATATTTTAGAAAGTTTTCTCCCGAGCCTTACGGCTCGGGAAAAGGTGTACATAAGCTTACGGGTTATTAGTACTACTCGACTATGACATTACTGCCTTTACATCTATAGCCTATCAACGTGGTCATCTCCCACGACCCTTAAAAGAAATCTCATCTTGTGGTGGGTTTCGCGCTTATATGCTTTCAGCGCTTATCCCTTCCCAACGTAGCTACTCTGCGATGCTCCTGGCGGAACAACAGATACACCAGAGGTTAGTCCAATTCGGTCCTCTCGTACTAGAATCAGATCCACTCAAATTTCTTGCGCCCACAGTAGATAGAGACCGAACTGTCTCACGACGTTCTGAACCCAGCTCGCGTGCCACTTTAATGGGCGAACAGCCCAACCCTTGGGACCTTCTCCAGCCCCAGGATGTGACGAGCCGACATCGAGGTGCCAAACCCCCCCGTCGATATGAGCTCTTGGGGGAGATCAGCCTGTTATCCCCGGCGTACCTTTTATCCTTTGAGCGATGGCCCTTCCATGCGGAACCACCGGATCACTATGCTCTACTTTCGTACCTGATCGACCTGTATGTCTCTCAGTCAAGCTCCCTTATGCCATTGCACTCTACGCACGGTTACCAAGCGTACTGAGGGAACCTTTAGAAGCCTCCGTTACTCTTTTGGAGGCGACCACCCCAGTCAAACTACCCACCAAGCAATGTCCCCCCGATTGGGGGTTAGGCCTCAGATAAACAAAGGGTTGTATTTCAACAATGACTCCACAACGCCTAGCGACGCCACTTCACAGTCTCCAACCTATCCTACACATCATTTATCCAAGGTCAATACTAAGCTATAGTAAAGGTGCACAGGGTCTTTTCGTCCCACTGCGGGTAAACGGCATCTTCACCGTTACTACAATTTCACCGAGCTCATGGCTGAGACAGTGTCCAGATCGTTACACCATTCGTGCAGGTCGGAACTTACCCGACAAGGAATTTCGCTACCTTAGGACCGTTATAGTTACGGCCGCCGTTTACTGGGGCTTCATTTCAATGCTTCTTCTTGCGAATAACATCTCCACTTAACCTTCCAGCACCGGGCAGGTGTCAGGCCCTATACTTCATCTTACGATTTTGCAGAGCCCTGTGTTTTTGATAAACAGTCGCCTGGACCTCTTCACTGCGGCCAGCATTGCTGCTGGCGACCCTTCTCCCGAAGTTACGGGTCTATTTTGCCTAATTCCTTAGCCATGAATCTCTCGAGCACCTTAGAATTCTCTTCTCGACTACCTGTGTCGGTTTGCGGTACGGGTACTATTAACCTGAAGTTTAGAGGTTTTTCTTGGAAGCCCTTAGGTACACTATCTCTTTGTCCGAAGACGCCGAGTACTATCGATCTTTGCCATTCTAAACGGATTTGCCTATCTAGAATATAGCTACAATCTTCAACGAACTATTCCGTCAGTTCGCGGTACTTTCATCACTCCGTCACCCCATCACAGTTAACAGTAGTACGGGAATATTAACCCGTTGTCCATCGACTGTCCCTTTCGGGTTCGCCTTAGGTCCCGACTAACCCACAGCTGATTAGCATAGCTGTGGAAACCTTAGTCTTTCGGTGTGCGGGTTTCTCGCCCGCATTATCGTTACTTATGCCTACATTTTCTTTTCTATCCAGTCCAGCATGCTTTACAACACACCTTCTACCCTGATAGAATGCTCCCCTACCACTTGACAAATTAATGTCAAATCCATAGCTTCGGTAATATGTTTATGCCCGATTATTATCCATGCTCGTCCGCTCGACTAGTGAGCTGTTACGCACTCTTTAAATGAATGGCTGCTTCCAAGCCAACATCCTAGCTGTCTGGGCAGACAAACCTCGTTCTTTCAACTTAACATATATTTGGGGACCTTAGCTGATGGTCTGGGTTCTTTCCCTCTCGGACTTGGACCTTAGCACCCAAGCCCTCACTGCTGGTAAACATTATATAGCATTCGGAGTTTGTCAGGAATTGGTAGGCGGTGAAGCCCCCGCATCCAATCAGTAGCTCTACCTCTATATAACTTTATGACCAACGCTGCACCTAAATGCATTTCGGGGAGTACGAGCTATTTCCGAGTTTGATTGGCCTTTCACCCCTACCCACAGGTCATCCGAAGTCTTTTCAACGACAACCGGTTCGGTCCTCCACTGTGTGTTACCACAGCTTCAACCTGCCCATGGGTAGATCACACGGTTTCGCGTCTAACACTACTGACTAAAGCGCCCTATTCAGACTCGCTTTCGCTACGGATCCGTGACTTAACCACTTATCCTTGCCAGCAACGTTAACTCGTAGGCTCATTATGCAAAAGGCACGCCGTCACCCCACGAAAGGGCTCCGACCGCTTGTAAGCGTATGGTTTCAGGATCTATTTCACTCCGTTATTCACGGTTCTTTTCACCTTTCCCTCACGGTACTGGTTCACTATCGGTCTCTCAGGAGTATTTAGCCTTAGCGGATGGTCCCGCCAAATTCAGACAGGGTTTCACGTGCCCCGCCCTACTCAGGATACCACTATCTATTACACTTATTACTTATACGAGGCTATCACTCTCTTTGGCTCTACTTTCCAGTAGATTCTAATTCTTTGTGCATAAAATGTCGTGGTCCTACAACCCCAATATTGCCGTAACAACATTGGTTTGGGCTAATCCGCGTTCGCTCGCCACTACTTACGGAATCACTTTTGTTTTCTTCTCCTCCGCCTACTTAGATGTTTCAGTTCAGCGGGTTCGCCCACCTATCGGTGTACTATGTCTTCAACATAGTGGGTTGCCCCATTCAGGTATTTACGGATCATATCGTGTGTGCCAATCCCCGTAACTTTTCGCAGCTTATCACGCCTTTCATCGCCTCTGAGAGCCAAGGCATCCCCCATACGCCCTTATTTTGCTTATTGTACCAATCATAAAATCAATTATGACCGTTTTGTTTCGTTTTTTCTAATAAATTAGAAAAAACTGCTTTCTACTTTTTATTATTTCTTATCTCAATATGTCAATGAACTTTAAAGCAGTGTTCAGTGTTCAGTTTTTAGTATTCAGTCGAAACTGAGTACTGATCACTGTAAGCTGATCACTCTTTTTGTGGAGAATAACGGAGTCGAACCGTTGACCTCCTGCGTGCAAGGCAGGCGCTCTAGCCAGCTGAGCTAATCCCCCATTTTTTAGTCGGCAGTTAACAGTTTTCAGTTAACAGTACTTAAAACGGCTTCACTCAACCTCTAAAATTTCCTTCTTCTAAGTTAAATAGTTGTCTCGGACAGACTCGAACTGTCGACCCCTACATTATCAGTGTAGTACTCTAACCAGCTGAGCTACGAGACACTCTTTTTACTTAAAAATAAAACCGTCATCATAACGGTCTTACGTGTATTATTTGAACTAACAGCGAGAGTAATTAAATCTTATGATTCTTTCCAAAATAATCTTCGTCTTCTTTCCTAAAAGTGTTGTAAACAACTAACATTTAGGCTCTAGAAAGGAGGTGTTCCAGCCGCACCTTCCGGTACGGCTACCTTGTTACGACTTAGCCCTAGTTACCAGTTTTACCCTAGGCAGCTCCTTGCGGTCACCGACTTCAGGCACCCCCAGCTTCCATGGCTTGACGGGCGGTGTGTACAAGGCCCGGGAACGTATTCACCGGATCATGGCTGATATCCGATTACTAGCGATTCCAGCTTCACGGAGTCGAGTTGCAGACTCCGATCCGAACTGTGACCGGTTTTATAGATTCGCTCCTGGTCGCCCAGTGGCTGCTCTCTGTACCGGCCATTGTAGCACGTGTGTAGCCCAAGGCGTAAGGGCCGTGATGATTTGACGTCATCCCCACCTTCCTCTCAGTTTGCACTGGCAGTCTCGTTAGAGTTCCCGACATGACTCGCTGGCAACTAACAACAGGGGTTGCGCTCGTTATAGGACTTAACCTGACACCTCACGGCACGAGCTGACGACAACCATGCAGCACCTTGTAAATTGTCTTGCGAAAGATCTGTTTCCAAACCGGTCAATCTACATTTAAGCCTTGGTAAGGTTCCTCGCGTATCATCGAATTAAACCACATGCTCCACCGCTTGTGCGGGCCCCCGTCAATTCCTTTGAGTTTCATTCTTGCGAACGTACTCCCCAGGTGGGATACTTATCACTTTCGCTTAGCCACTGAGTTTGCACCCAACAGCTAGTATCCATCGTTTACGGCGTGGACTACCAGGGTATCTAATCCTGTTCGCTACCCACGCTTTCGTCCATCAGCGTCAATCCATTAGTAGTAACCTGCCTTCGCAATTGGTATTCCATGTAATCTCTAAGCATTTCACCGCTACACTACATATTCTAGTTACTTCCTAATAATTCAAGTCCTACAGTATCAATGGCCGTTTCCCCGTTGAGCGGGGAGATTTCACCACTGACTTATAAGACCGCCTACGGACCCTTTAAACCCAATGATTCCGGATAACGCTTGGATCCTCCGTATTACCGCGGCTGCTGGCACGGAGTTAGCCGATCCTTATTCTCACAGTACCGTCAAGACATTACACGTAATGTTGTTTCTTCCTGTGCAAAAGCAGTTTACAATCCATAGGACCGTCATCCTGCACGCGGCATGGCTGGATCAGGCTTGCGCCCATTGTCCAATATTCCTCACTGCTGCCTCCCGTAGGAGTCTGGTCCGTGTCTCAGTACCAGTGTGGGGGATCTCCCTCTCAGGACCCCTACCCATCGTAGTCTTGGTAAGCCGTTACCTTACCAACTAACTAATGGGACGCATGCTCATCTTTCACCGTTGTGACTTTAATATATAAATGATGCCATTCATATATACTATGAGGTATTAATCCAAATTTCTCTGGGCTATCCCTCTGTGAAAGGTAGATTGCATACGCGTTACGCACCCGTGCGCCGGTCTCTAGTATTGCTACTATACCCCTCGACTTGCATGTGTTAAGCCTGCCGCTAGCGTTCATCCTGAGCCAGGATCAAACTCTTCATCGTATATTGTACGCTTGATAAATCAAGCTATTGTTATTCGACTCAAATTCTAGTGGTTTTTTAAATCTTTCAATTCTCTTACTCTCTTTATATTTGTTCTAAGATCTCTCTTAAAACGGCTGTCAATTCAATATGTCTAGGAACGTGTCTTACTTTTTATTCTAACTAACCTCTCGGTTAGCGGCTGCAAAAGTAGCAAACTCTTTTTTATCTGGCAAGCTTTTTGTAAAGTTTTTTTTTGGAAAATTTCTTTTCTTTTCTTCTCAATATTCTAACCAGTTTTTCAAAGATCGTTGCCGTTTTAGCGGGGTGCAAATGTAACACTCATTTTTATTTCTCACAAACTTTTTTAAACCTTTTTTGAAAATAAATTTTCTCCTAGTTTTAATCCGTTTGCCAGTGTTTATAAGAACTTGTGCGTCATTGCGGGTGCAAAAGTAGTGAGTGTTTGCCATTAAACAATGCCTTTTCTAATCTTTTTTTAAAGTATTTTTTAAGTCTCTGACTTTTCGATATTTACAAAGGTCTTTTTTTTTATATTTAGGATTCTTCGTAGCCGTTTTTCAGAATTCTAACAGTTTTACTGCGTTTATAGCGGTTTACTTCCCGAAATAGAACAACTAGTATCCCCTATTTGCTACCGCGGAATCAAAAATAGTATCTGATTAGGATCCGAAATAGGCATTGCTCCTTTATATTCTACATTATTT
>NZ_VJZR01000033.1 GCF_007097365.1 Flavobacterium franklandianum | reverse complement strand
AAAATATTCATATCAAATCTATTTAGATTTTAAAGATACAAAATAATTAGGTGTTAATACGGATAAGCATAATATTTTTTAAGTTTCAATAATTCCTCTTTTGGGAATAGGATTACATTTCAAACAATAATGTCATTGTGAAATTATTGTTGGTAGTTTTAATTTTCGCTCCATCAGTAAATCCTTGATTGAAAAAAGGTTGTTGCGAATTTCTCTGGGCATTGGTATAGGATAAATCCATTTTAAACACACCAAAGTTATAGCCTAATCCTCCTGAAAAAGAATTCAAATCGCCAATTGTTTTTTTGTCTTTGTATGGACTTTCTTCGAAACGATACCCGCCTCGAAGGCTCCATTCCTTGATTTTGTATTCAGCGCCTATTCTTATTTCATTTGATACGTTAAGAATGTTGCTCATTTGATTGTTCACGGCTCGATAATATATGTCATTTTCTGGTTGAAATTTCGTGCTGCTATAATCTTTAATAGTATAATCAATACTTATTAATCCAGTTTTTCCAAAAACATGAGCTAAGCTTCCTGTAAACTTGCTTGGAGTACTTAATTTATAAGGCGCATAATAATTAATGATTTGCGGATCAACATTTGCTGTAAGTTCATCTACATTATTGGCTCTCACTGCGCTTAGATTTTGAGAAAACTCATCGCTTAAATTGTACCAAATTGGAGATTCATAAGCAAATCCGAAACGAATTTCTTTAGTTACTTTTGCAATGGCTCCAATTTGAAATGAAAATCCTGTACCGTAAGTGTATAAATTATTATCAAATTGCAAACGTCTCACAGTATAATCTGAATTTAGAGTATTCGTGTTACTTTCATAAAAACTGGAAGTTTGCACGTAATCAGTGAAATGTGAATTTAAATTAATACCTATGTATAATTTATCTTTATACGAAGTTGCAGCATTAAAAGATAATTTTCCATTATATCCACTTGAATAAATACTGTTTTCTTGATAATAATTTCCACCGGGAGTTACATTTGATGTGTACGCCGTGTTGTTTGATGCTTCCATAACAGGGTTGATGATATATCCTTCATAGCCTAAATACGCTTGTTGTGCACCGTTGTCTAATTCTGAATAATTTGAATCTTTTATTAAACCTAATGGAACACCATTAGCATAAGTTAAAAAATACTTATCGACAGAATTTGTTGGATTTACGCCAGCAGAAAAGACTGAATTGTCAAAATCATTTACATTTTCGTAGTTTATTGCTAACGAAAACTTTTTCCAGTTGCTCGATGGGTTTCGGTTTTTAAAAACAAAAACGCCACCAGTTTGGTTCATGTCAAAATTACTTTCTGAATCGGAAGTTGTTGTTCCAAAATAATTTGAATCATTCTTTTTATTAAAAGCACTTAAGGATATAGTAAGTTGATTATTCGAAAAAATGGCAGAACCTGCAGGATTCACATTTATAGAAGATAAATCGCCACCCAGCGCACCAAAAGCACCACCCATCGCTCTAAAACGAGCAGTTCCATTTAAATTATCTTGTGAATATCGAACCGCATCTGGGATTTCTTGAGATAGAACTACATTAAAAGTGAAGCCAATAAATATAAGGTAATAGAGTTTTTTCATCTTTTTTTCAATTTAGGTTATATTTTAATTATTCTGAAAACAGATTATCTTCTTCCGCCAGATGAACTTCCTCCGCCACCAGATGATCTTCCACCACCGCTGTTGTAGTTACTGTTCGATGATGATCTAGTACTATTACTGTTGTTATAATTATTGGAACTTGGGGTATAAGTTCTTGTGTTTAAATTGTTTTGGCTTCTAGAACCGTTTGTGTTTGTGCTAGTTCTTGTTCTTGCAGTATTATTTTGTGAATAATCGCCAGTCATAAAAGAGGAATTATTTCTGGTAGCGGCGCTTGCATCATTTCTTCTTGTATTCGTATAGTTTGATGTTCTATTAGTAGAAGATTGGTTTTGTGAATATCTGTTGCTATTTACACCATTTGCATAAGATGATCCTCTTCTGCTTGAATTGTAAGAATAATTATTATTATTATTATTATATCCATAAACAGGAGAGCCCCAACCATAAGCAGGATAGCCCCAACCATAACTAGGATAGCCCCAACCGAATCCAAAATAAGAATTACCCCAGCCAAATCCGTTACCCCAGCCAAATCCAAAAAACGGGTCACACCAGCCATATCCGAAGCCCATACCAAATCCCATATTCCAAGGATCGTTATAGACATTTACAATATTTGTTTCTGTATAACCTTGGTTTGGAATAATGATGGTGTCATTTGAAACTTTTATTTCATCTTGCAAAGAGCTGAAATAGTTTTTATACTGAGTGCTTGAAACTGATTGAGCTTCTCTGGCTGTATTGCCATATATTCCATCGCTATCATAATAAGAACTATTTTGATAAGAACCGCAGGATGTTACTAGAGCACTTATAAATCCAATTAATGAATAAAGTGTTGCATTTTTGTATAATAAAATATTTGTTTTCATATCGAGAGGATTTTTATTGTTGCACATTACAAAAATACTTAGTTTTGTCGAACTATTAAGTTAAAATTATTAAAACAAAATTTGTGCCAAACTATTCAAAATGAGCAAGAACCTTACAACACGAGAAGAAGATTATTCAAAATGGTATAACGAGCTAGTTGTGAAAGCCGATTTAGCCGAAAATTCAGGAGTTAGAGGCTGTATGGTGATCAAGCCTTATGGTTATGCAATTTGGGAAAAAATGCAAGCAGAATTAGATCGAATGTTTAAAGAAACCGGTCATGAAAACGCCTATTTTCCTTTGTTTGTTCCAAAAAGTATGTTCGAAGCAGAAGAAAAAAATGCCGAAGGTTTTGCTAAAGAATGTGCCATTGTGACTCACTATAGATTGAAAAATGATCCAGATAATCCGGGTAAATTAATAGTAGATCCTAATGCGAAATTAGAAGAAGAGCTGATCGTTCGTCCTACAAGTGAAGCTATAATTTGGTCCACCTATAAAGGATGGATTCAGTCGTATCGCGATTTACCTTTGTTAATTAACCAATGGGCTAATGTCGTACGATGGGAAATGAGAACGCGTTTGTTTCTTAGAACGGCAGAGTTTTTATGGCAAGAAGGCCACACAGCCCATGCAACAAAAGCTGAAGCTCTTGAAGAATCTGAAAAAATGATGAATGTTTATGCTGAGTTTGCCGAAAATTTTATGGCAATTCCAGTAATAAAAGGATTGAAAACCGAAACTGAACGTTTTGCAGGAGCAGAAGAAACGTATTGTATTGAAGCTTTGATGCAAGATGGAAAAGCCCTGCAAGCAGGAACTTCACACTTTTTAGGACAAAATTTTGCCAAAGCATTTGACGTGAAATTTGCTAACGCCGAAGGAAAACAAGAACATGTTTGGGGAACTTCTTGGGGAGTTTCAACCCGATTGATGGGGGCTTTGGTTATGACACATTCTGATGACAAAGGCTTAGTTTTGCCTCCAAATTTAGCGCCAATTCAAGTAGTTATTGTTCCAATTCATAAAACAGATGAGCAGTTAGGAGAAATAACTATCGTTGTAAACGAATTAATTTCAGAATTCAAAAAACTAAATATTTCAGTTAAATTCGATAATAGAACAACTCAAAAACCAGGATTCAAATTTGCTGAATGGGAATTAAAAGGAGTGCCAGTTCGAATTGCAGTGGGACCAAAAGATCTAGAAAACGGAACTTTTGAAGTTGCTAGAAGAGATATTTTGACAAAAGAGATTGTTTCTAAGGATGGAATTGCGATTTACATACAAAATCTTTTAAAACAAATTCAAATCGATTTATTTCAAAAAGCATTGGACTATCGTGAAACGCATATAACAGAAGTAAATAGTTTTGAGGAGTTTAAAGATGTTCTAGAGCGAAAAGGCGGGTTTGTTTCGGCTCATTGGGATGGAACTGCGGCTACAGAAGAAGAAATAAAAAACTTGACAAAAGCTACAATAAGATGTATTCCTTTGAACGGTGTAAAACAAGCTGGAAACTGTATTCTCACTGGGAACACTTCCTCTGAAAGAGTTCTTTTTGCAAAGGCATATTAAAAAAAAATAAAAAATTGTATGTCAGCTATTGTGCGAACAAAAAATAGTTGTATTTTTGCATCCGCAATAAAGTAGTAGGGTCCCTTCGTCTAACGGTTAGGACACTTGGTTTTCATCCAAGAAATAGGAGTTCGATTCTCCTAGGGACTACAAAATTATTTAGTCTGAGGAGCAAATAGCTAACTTAGACAATTATCGGTCCGTTCGTCTACCGGTTAGGACACTTGGTTTTCATCCAAGAAATAGGAGTTCGATTCTCCTACGGACTACAATTAGTTGTAAATAAGTTTTATAAGATAATGATAAGTGTCTCTTATTTTTATTTTATTAGTTAAAACCAAAGTGATTGCATTAGCATTTGTGGGAGGTTTTTCTTTTTTAACTGATAGTTTATAACAATTAAAAATTAAAAAAATGGCAAATCACAAGTCAGCTTTAAAAAGAATTAGAAGTAACGAGAAGAGAAGAGTTTTAAATAGATACCAACATAAAACTACTCGTAATGCAATAAAAGCATTAAGATTATCTACAGATAAAGAAGATGCTTCATCTAAATTGTCGAGTGTAATTTCTATGATTGATAAATTAGCAAAAAAGAATATCATTCACGATAACAAAGCGTCTAATTTAAAATCTAAATTAACAAAGCACGTTACTAAATTGTAGTAATTACAATTTTTTACTATAAAGAAAAGTCCCGATACTATTGGGACTTTTTTTTGGTTTAAATTTAGATTTTATTTTTTAAGAATTCCAGCATTTCTTTAGATATTGGTTTTGATAAAAAATCAATTACCATTGGGTATTTTTTAGATTTTTCTAAATCTTGTGGGTCTATAGTAGAGGATAGAATGATAACTTTGGTGTCATGATATTCTGAATATTCTTCAGTGATAAATCTTTCTAAAAATTCCCAACCATTCATTACTGGCATATTGAGATCTAGAAAAATCAATTGGGGTTTATTGATACTATGATTGGTTTTTAGATTGTCAAAGTGTTTAATGGCTTCCTCTCCATTTTTGGCAGTAGCTATTTCATTTGAAAACAAGGCTTTTTTAATTACCATTTTGCATAACATTAGAGTTATGGGGTCGTCGTCAATACATAGAATTGTTTCGAGCATTATTTATCTGTTTTTAAAAGTTAATGTAAATGTGGTTCCAATATTTACTTTGCTTTCGATGCTAATTGTACCTCCCATAGTTTCAACTTGTGATTTTACTAAATACAAACCCAATCCTTTGCTGTCTGGGTAATCATGAAATCTTTGATAGAGGCCAAAAATTTTATCTTTATTTCTTTCTAAGTCAATCCCAATCCCATTGTCCTTGAAAATCAAAATTACGCTATCTCCTAAATCATGAGCAGCTATTGATATTTTTAATTTTCGATTTTCAGATTTGTATTTAATTGAATTCGTCAATAAATTTAGTAAAATACTTTCTAAATACGACTTATTTGTATTCAAAAATGAAATTTCTTCAAAATTAAATAGTATTATAGGTTTGTGCAAGCCAATAAGAAAATCTAATTGACTAAATACATCTTCAAAAATATCTTTTAGCATAAGAGATTCCTTTTCAATTGAAGGATTATCTTTGATGATGATTACTTTTACCAAATCATTAATGGTGTCGTTTAACAAATGAGTTGATTTATTAAATCCATCTATTATTTCCTTGAGTTCCTGATTTTCAATAGGAATGTCCTCAATTAAGTTTAGCAACCCAGTTAAGTTTGATAATGGCGCTCTAAGATTGTGTGATGTAATGTAGGAGAATTGTTGTAAATCTTTATTGTTTTGAGTCAACTCTTTTATAAGTTGTTCTTTTTCAACTTCTTGTTTTTTATCTTCGGTAATATCTCTTTGAATAGAAACCCAATGCGAAAGTTCACCTTCTGAATCATAAACAGGTAACATATTGAAATTTACCCAATACGCTTCTTTGTTTTTTTTGTAACTGAGAGTTTCAATTTGGCATTCTTCTTTGTTTTTTATGGCATTAATTAGTTTTTGATGTTCTTCAAGGTCAGCATTTGTACTGATAAAAACCTCAGGTGATTTTCCGATAATTTCATCAGAGGAGTAGCCAGATGTAGCAGAAAATGCTGGGTTTACATAGACAATACTCGGAAATTTGCCGTCATTTAAATCTGCTTTTGTGATAATTACAGAATCTTTCGTGTGGGTAATTACAGTTTCCAAGAGTTTAAGTCGCTGTTCTTCCTCTTTTTGTTTTGTAATGTCTTGGATGGCTCCTATCATTCTCACTGATTTTCCGTTTTCATCTTTTAAAATAAAGCCCCTATCTAAAACGTATTTATAAGAACCATCTGCACATTTAAAACGATATTGATCTTGCCATTTTTCGGTTTTTTGTTCTATAAATGAATATAGTTTTATAGACATTTTGATGGTGTCTTCTGGATGAATATTATCAAACCACCATTCGGAAGTTTTTCCAACCTGATCTTGGTTGTATCCAAAAACACTTTCAATACCCTTATTCCAAGTCATCGTATCTTCAGTTATTTTCCAATCCCAAATGATGTCACTAGTTGCTTTTGATACAATATCATATTTTTCATTCGACTCCTTAATTTCATTATTTGTATTTTTTAATTTTCTATAAATTTCAGAGTTTCTAATATCGTTTTTATATAAAACATATCTTAGAATGATTCCGGAAAACAGAATAAATAGGATGTTATTTAATAAACTAAATGAGGAGGGGTTTGATGGAAATACAATTGAAAAAACTTCACGATATATAATTGCCAAAAATATGGATGCAAGTATATAGATTATGGTTGTTTGATTAGTTTTATTTTTCATTATTCAAATATAAAAAATTTATATGACTATCCGTTACTTGTACCATTATTTAAAAACACCTATCTTTGAACAAGAAAATCAAATCAAAGGAAAA
>NZ_VJZR01000032.1 GCF_007097365.1 Flavobacterium franklandianum | reverse complement strand
ATCGTTTAACAAAAACCAGCTACGGTTAACTTTCGAGTAACACGATACCTCGAGGCTCTGCCTCGGGGTAATTCATTCATAATGCATAGATTATCAATTGGGGATAATTGTGCAATTTCTTGGAATTGCCAATTTCTAGATGATGACTTTTCATGAGATAAAGTACACTAGAAAAAAGCAAAGCAATAATTCAATAGTAATTGGTGATAATGTTTGGATAGGATGCGGAGTAAAAATATATAAAGGGTCTGTTATACCAAATGGGTGTATAATCGCATTTGACACAATTGTTAAAGGTGTTTTTGAAATTGAAAATGCATTAATTGGTGGTAACCCTGCCAAAGTTATCAAAGAGGGTGTTAGTTGGAAATAATCTTATTTGACGTTGTTATTTTATCCTTAATCTAATAAAATTAAAGTAATATTGTGTTAAAACCAAAATAAGATTTAGCCGGACTATTACAAGAGATGGTAGCTTCTGATATTGCAATTTTCAAGAAAGATTTGCTTTTAATGGATGCAGGAAATACAGTGTATGTGCAACAAGAGTAGATAAAAAGTCAAGCTGTGAAATCATGAATTTTTGCAACGAAATTAGTTGTATTCGATTAGATAATAAACTAAAAATATAAAGTAAATAAATGTTAGGTAGATTAAAGTTAAAGTTAAATTCTTTTTTTTTAGAAGGACATAGTAGGACTCTTTTAGCAAAAAAAAACATAGCAGAATCTTTTTTTATTAGATTCATTAGTATAATTGTTAGTTTTATAATGGTTCCTCTTACAATAAAATATGTTAGTACTTCAAGTTATGGAATATGGCTATCACTAAGTTCAATTATTGCTTGGATAAACTTCTTTGATGTAGGATTAGGAAATGGGTTAAAGAATAAATTAACAGAGGCTTTAGCGAATAATGATTTTAAGACAGCGAAAATTTTAGTTAGTACTACATATTTTATAATATCTATTATAGCTTTTATTTTATTACTACTATTTTATGTTTGGAATAATCAAGCAGATTGGAATAATATATTAAATTTAAATACACACGAAAAAGATTTAAATTTAACCGCCTTAATAGTTGTCAGTTGTTTTTCGTTACAATTTATTTTGCAGATAATTAATTCAATTCATAGTTCTTATCAAAAAATATCAAGACCTGCATTTTGGAATTTAATAGCAAGTCTTTCATCTTTTTTAACTATTTTTATTTGTACTTTTTTTTTAAAGGGTACCCTTTTAGTACTTTCTGTTGCTTTGTGTTTTCCACAGATTATTGTTTTATTAATAAATAATTTATTTTCGTTTAAAAACTATTACAATAAAATTCATCCTACAATTCACAGTATAAATTTAAAATATTCTAAAGATTTATTTGGATTAGGAATAAAGTTTTTTATTATACAAATATCGGCTCTAATACTGAATCAAACTACAAACTTTTTGATGATTAGAAGTTTTGGCCCACAATATGTAAGTTCTTATAATATTTCTTTTAAATATTATGGAATTTGTACAATGATATTTACTATAATTATGACTCCATATTGGACTGCTTTTTCTGATGCTTTTGCTAAAAAGGATTATTTGTGGATTTGTAGTGCAGAAAAGCAATTGATAAACGTATGGTTCTATATATTAGGTTTTTCAATTGTTTTATTGGTTTTATCAGGCTTTATTTATTCGGTCTGGTTGGGTGACTTAATTCAGATAAATAAAAATCTCGATTTTTGGATATTTATTGCAATTCTTGTTTCAACGTTCAGTAGTATTTATGTGACAATTTTGAACGGATTAGGAATTGTTAAAATGCAATTTATTGCATCAATTATATCTTCAATATTGTTTTTTCCTCTAGCAAAAATATTAATACAATTTTACGGACCTTCCGGACTAATTATAACAAGTATTCTTTGTAATGTAAATGGGTTATTATTAGCTCCGCTAGAATTTAAAAAGTTCAAAAAGAAACTTAAAATAAATCTGAATGAAAATATTATTTGATCATCAAACATTTACACTTCAAAAATTTGGTGGAATTTCGAAATATTTTATTGAATTATTGAATCAATTTAATTTGACAGGTGACAAATGTAATGTTGCAGTACTTTATTCTGATAATATTTATTTAAATAAAAAAGCATATTATAATTTCATTGTTTTAATATTAAAAAATCATTTTAAAGGCAGAAATAAAATCATAAATTTTTTAAATATTACTTTTAATAAATATAAGCTAATACAATCGGACTTTGATGTTTTCCATCCCACTTATTATGATCCATATTTTCTTAGATATTGTAAAAAGCCTTTTGTTATAACTGTACATGATTTAATTCATGAAAAATATTTAATTCATTTAAATTCGCAGAAATTCTTAGCTGATAAACGCGAATTACTCGAAAAGGCTTCTCGAATTATTGCGATTTCAAATACAACGAAATCTGACATTGTTAGTATATACAAAATAGATGAAACTAAAATTGATGTTATTCATCATGGTGTAAATGAGAGTTTCAATAATATTAAGACTAGACATTTAAATCTTCCAAAACGCTATGTTCTATTTATGGGACAAAGAAATGAATACAAAAATTTTAATTTCTTTATAAAAGCTCTTAAATCAGTACTTGATGATGATAATGAATTGCATTTAGTTTGCAGTGGTATTCCATTCAATAAAAAAGAAATTGAATTAATAGAAGATCTTGGATTGACAATTAAAGTGCATCATTTTGATGCTTCAGAAATTCAGTTGCCATCATTATATGCAAATTCAGTTTGTTTTGTTTTTCCGTCAATATATGAAGGATTTGGAATGCCTATTTTAGAAGCATTTGCTACTAAGACACCATGTTTGCTTTCAGACACTCCTTGTTTTAGAGAGATTGCTGCGGATGCTGCATTGTTTTTTAAATTGGATGATTTTGATGATTTTAAAGAACAAATTTCAAAAATTTTATATTATAAAAGTATAAAAGAGATTTTAGTTAATAAAGGTACAGAAAGACTAAGTGAATTTTCTTGGCAAAGGACAAAAGCACTAACCCTAGAGTCATATAAAAAAGCTATTTCCTCATATGAAAAGTAACATCTACAAATCAGTTTTGTTTTTATATATTATAATAATTCCTTATTATGGAACATTTAATATTAAAGTAAAAACTGTTTTATTTTCACCTCTTTTATTTTTAGTTTTATTTAATGACTTTTCTTTTCCAAAATATATTTACAATAATAGAGTAATTAAATCTTTTGCGTTATTTTTTTTATTTTGCCTTATTACATCTATTAGCTCAAGTAATATTGAATTAAGTTTAGAACAGTTAGTACAATATTCTTTGTATTTTTTATTTAGTTTTATATTGTTGAAATATACAGAAACAACAGGCTTAAATGTTATTTATCTGGCATTTGGATTTTCTATTTTGACCTCTATCGTAATTGCATATTTTCAGTTTATAGGTTTAACTAAGTTTTATATTTATAATATTAATGACTTAAATGATAATACTATGATGCATCGCGATGCATTTGAGAACATAAGAGCATGGGGATCGTTCGGTAACTCACTATCACTGTCCTGTTATTTGAGCGTTATAGGTATAGTTGTTAGTGTGTTTTTATTGAGTATTAAAAAGCAATTTAATGTTTATTACTCTTTATTTTTTTTTTCTATAACTTTTTTTGGAATAATAATTTCGGGGGGTAGAACGGCTTGTATTGCTTTTTTATTATGTTATTTTTTTGCTTCTATGTTAATCAAAAAAAACAAATCAGTTTTTGTCGTAATATTAATAATATTTTGTTTTTTTTCATTTTCAGATATGTTTATGGACTCTCAAATCTTTTCAAGATTTCTCGATAGTAAGGATGATTTTAAAGAGGGGCGTTATGATAATTGGATTAAAGGAATAAATGTTTTCTATGACAATCCAATTATTGGATGTGGCCCAGGTAACTTGAATGCATCTCTACAAAATCAAAATCACTTACATAATAGTAAAGTTAGACTTTTTATTGGCGGTCATGTTGAAAGCGTTTATGTTACAATATTGGCTACCTATGGCATTTTTGGAGCATTTTTATACTTTAATACTATTTATTCATCCTTAAAATTGTTTAAAATTAAAAAAGGCATTATTCATAATCCTTATAAAATATCATTATTATTTGGTTGGATGGTAATGCTAATAAATATGGTAACTAATCCAGCAATAATTATAGATATTCGTTTAGGGTTAGTTCTCTTTCTATTATTGATTTTGCCAGTAAGTATTATAAAGAAAGAAAATTTACTTTTTAGACGAATCTAAACGTTAAGAAATTTACTCTCAACAAAAATGTCCTTATTAATAAATAACCGTACTTACAAATTTTAATGAACGAAAATATTTTAATCACCATTGTTACCCCTTCCTACAATCAAGGGCAGTTTATAGAAGAAACGATACTAAGTGTGTTAAATCAAACCTATAAAAACATTCAGTACATAATAATTGATGGAGGTTCTACTGATCAAACTATGAATGTGGTGAATAAATATAAAGACCAAATAGATATTATCATTCATGAAAAGGATAAGGGACAAACAGATGCTATCAATAAGGGATTTAAATTAGCAAAAGGTGAATTGGTAGGCTGGATTAATTCTGACGACATTCTTTATGCGGATTGTGTTGAAAAAGTAGTTAAAAAGTATATTGAAGAACCGGATGGAGCCATTTATTATAATAGGTTCAATACAATGATAGATGCTAAAGGGGAAGTAATAAAAAACTATGAAAAAAACATTCCAAATCGTAAATATTTATTATCAATCAATTACGATGTAATTCAGCAGGGATCCTTTTATAAAAAAGAATTAGTAAAAAAAGTGGGTTATCTAAATGATAAAAATCATTATTGTATGGATCTTGATTTATGGTTAAGACTTCTTAATTATGGATCTATTTATAATGTTTCAAAATGTTCTTCTGCTGGATTTAGAATGTGGGAAGAAACTAAAACTAATACTGGAAAGGAGAAATTCTTAAAAAATATTCGTGAAGTTCTTATTTCAAATGGAGCTAAATATTATTCTAAATCAGTGAGGAAGACCTATTGGTATGAATTAAAAGTATATGTAAAATATTTTTTAAAATTATAATAAATGAAGATTCTTCATATTATTTTTTCTTTTAGTACTGGTGGTACTGAAACTATGCTTGTTGATATCATGAACGAGCAATCAATAACTAATAAAGTGGATTTACTTATCGTTAATAATGTTGTAAATGAAGCATTATTACGAACTATTAATAAAGAGGTAAATATTAATTTTTTAAACAGAAAACCGGAAAATCGGAATCCTATACCAATTTTTCAATTCAATTATAAAGTTTTTAAGATCAATCCCACAGTTATTCATTTTCACAACCATAATGCAATTAATTTATTAAAATATAAAACTAAGGCTGTTACATGCTTGACAATACATGATGTAAATGTTTCAGTAATTAATTTATTTAAATACAAGAAATTGTTCTCTATTTCTAATGCTGTTTTGGATGATATATTAAGACGAAGTGGAATTAGTAGTATTCTAGTATATAATGGAATACGGTGTGAACAAATACCTACTAATAGTAATTTGCTTGACTTCGATAAATTTAAAATCATACAAATAAGTAGGTTGGATCATGAAAAAAAAGGACAGCATGTTTTAATGGAGGCCATAAGTATTTTAGTGAATCATAAGGGGTTAAATAATTTACAATTAGATTTGATTGGAGAGGGAAGTTCTCTAAGTTATTTAGAAAATTTAGCAAAAGAATTGAATATAGAAAAATATGTTAATTTTTTGGGAATGAAAACTCGGAAATTTATATATAAAAACCTTAAAGATTACCAATTGTTAGTTCAGCCTTCTTTTTTTGAAGGATTCGGTTTGACCGTAGTTGAAGGAATGGCTGCTAAAATACCGGTTTTAGTATCTGATATAGATGGGCCAATGGAAATAATTGATAACGGTAGATATGGATTTTATTTTAAAAGTGGGGATGTAAAAGAATGTTCTGAAAAAATTCATGATATTATAGATGGTTATAATACCAAAGAAATTAAAAGAAAAATTAGTGAAGCTCACGGTTATGTGAAAGAAAATTTTAATATAAAAAAAACAGCACAAAATTACATAGATAATTATGAGTCATAAACGTGTCGGAATATCTTTAAGTGTTTCATCGTCAATTCTTACAGTCGGATTAGAATGTAAAGATCACCGTGGCGGTATAGGGGGGGTAATAGAAACCTATTCAAAGTATTTTTCGGTTTTTAATTACGTTTGTAGTTATGGAACTTCAGAAAATAAGTTTGTAATCGTATTTAAGTATTTAAAATCGTTGGTTGAGTTACCAATAGTATTTATCAAGGATAGAAACATTCAAATCGTTCATATACATGGTGCTGCCAAGGGTAGTTTTTTTAGAAAATATATAATTTTCCTTTTGAGTAAGTATGTATTTGGTAAAAAAGTCATTTTCCATTGTCATGGCTCTGAAATGGAAAAATTTTATTTGAAAAGTCCGCAAATAGTTAGAAAAATGATGTCTAATTTTTTTAATAATGTTGACTTGGTTATTTGTTTGTCTAATTCATGGGCTTTATTTTTTACACTTAATTTTACCCCTAGAAAACTTGTAGTCCTAGAAAACATTGTCGAGGAGGCTTTAGATAAATCTATTAAAGATTTTCAAATTGATAAACCAATTCATTTTCTCTTTATGGGTGCAGTTGGCAACAGAAAAGGAATATTTGATTTATTAGCTACAATTGCGCTGCATAAGCTAGAATTTTCTGGAAAAATGAAATTACTTATTGGAGGGAATGGTGAAATTAAACGACTCAACGAATTCATAGCAATTAATCAGTTGTCAGAAATTGTGATCTATGAAGGATGGGTTTCTGGAGCGCTTAAAAATAAACTTTTCAATGAAGCGGACGTTTATATTTTACCATCCTATAATGAGGGGTTGCCAATATCTATTTTAGAGGCTATGACTTATGGGTTGCCTGTTATTTCTACTAATGTTGGTGGTATTCCCGAAATAATCACCAATGGTATAAATGGTTGTGTGATTAATCCAGGAGATAGGGAAGCTATCTATGCTTCATTACGATTTTTTATTGATAATCCATTACTTTGTAAAGAGTATGGCAAAAATACTATGGAAATAGTGGAACCTTATTATGCAAAAAACGTAATACCAAAATTAGAATCAATTTATATAGAACTTTTAACACAAGTATCCACCTTATAATAAAAACGCTATTTCTAAATCATTGTAAATATGGGTTTTAATTCTATTTTTTAACGGTGACGATTTGAAATGAATCCATTATGTTCGTATAGTGCTGGTGCGTTAATTTTCTTTTTTTGTTTGTAATGTATTGATTTATATAAGGATATAGACGTTCTTTTATTTTTTGAT
>NZ_VJZR01000031.1 GCF_007097365.1 Flavobacterium franklandianum | reverse complement strand
GAAAATATATTTACCTGAATTCATAATTTTACACTTTTAAATGTAAAATCATAAACTTTCAAATCAAATCAAAAAATAAAAGAACGTCTATATCCTTATATAAATCAATACATTACAAACAAAAAAAGAAAATTAACGCACCAGTAATAAATGTCAATTTTAAGAAAAACGTATTATCTTCGACCATAAATAAATCATTATGAAATATATCCTTACAACCATTGCACTTTTATTATCGGTATCTCTTTTTTCTCAAGAGGATACTAAGACAACTTATGACAAAAAGGAAGTTTATATCAGCATGCGTGATGGAACGAAATTATTTACGGCCATTTACACTCCAAAAGACATTTCGAAAGACAAAAAATATCCCATTTTAATGGAGAGAACCTGTTATAGTATTGCGCCTTACGGAGAAGAAAAATTCCAAAAACATTTAGGCCCAAATGATTTCTTGCAAAAAGACAAGTATATTTTTGTTTACCAAGACGTAAGAGGTCGATATATGAGTGAAGGCGTTTTTACAAATATGACACCTCAAGTTATCAATAAAACTAAAAAAGATGTTGACGAAAGCACCGATACGTACGACACAATAGATTGGTTAGTCAAAAATGTTACAAATAATAACGGAAAAATAGGACAATACGGTACTTCTTACCCTGGGTTTTATACAGCCGCTGGAACCTTAGCGAATCATCCGGCATTAGTTGCTTCGTCTCCACAAGCTCCAGTCTCTGATTTCTTTTTTGATGATTTTCATCACAATGGAGCTTTTTCAATGGGATATTTTAAAACTTTTCCTGTTTTTGGTGTTCAAAAAACAAAAGCTGAAACTAAGGATTGGTATTCAGACCAAATGATCAAAAGTACTTCCAAAGACGGTTCGATTTTTTACAATGAAATTGGCACACTAAAAGAAGGAGTTGATAAACATTACCCAAATAACTTTTTCATGCAAGAAATGGTTAGCCACCCTAGTTATGATGAATTTTGGCAATCTCGAAATTTACTACCCCATCTAAAAGGAATAAACCATGCTGTTTTGACTGTTGGCGGATGGTTTGATGCCGAAGATTTAGCTGGTGCGCTCAATATTTATAAAACTATTGAAAAAAACAATCCGAAAGCAAAAAACACTATTGTCATGGGACCTTTTTCTCACGGGGGTTGGTCTTATGAATCCGGAAAACACTATCATAACGATATTTATTTTGGAGATAGCATTGCAACATTTTATCAAAAAAATATGGAATACAAATTCTTCAATCATTATTTAAAAGAAAAATCAAAAGATGCTGTAGCACTTCCCGAAGCTTATATGTTTGATACAGGCAAAAAAGAATGGAAAGAATTTGCGAGTTGGCCACCAAAAGAAAGTTCAAAATTCAATTTCTATTTCAATTCCAATGGTAAGTTAGCGTCTGAAAAATCCACAAACAGTTCTTTTTCTGAATATTACAGCGACCCAAACAAGCCTGTGCCGAGTAGCATTAATTATGCCGAATACAATGGCTTCACGCCACGAAATTATATGAGTGAAGACCAACGATTTGCATTGAGTAGACCAGATGTAGTAAGTTTTACAACTGATTATTTAACGGCTGACGTTACGCTAGCTGGCGAAATTATGGCAAAACTAAAAATAGCGACAACAGCAACGGATGCCGATTTTGTGGTAAAACTAATTGATATTTATCCTGCCGATGAACCGCAAAATAAAGATAAACCAAATGTGCTGTATGCTAATTATCATCAGATGGTGAGAAGTGAAGTAATGCCGGCTCGTTTTAGAAACAGTTTTGAAAAACCGGAACCACTGACGCCAGATAAAACTACCGAAGTGAATTTTAGATTACAAGATGTTTTACACACCTTCAAAAAAGGACATAAAATTCAGATACAAATTCAGAGTACCTGGTATCCGTTAGTTGCTGTTAATCCTCAAAATTTTCTAGAAAATCCTTATCTAGCTAAAAAGGAAGATTACACCAAAGCATTCATTAAAATTTTCGATGATAGTTATGTAGAGGTTGACATCATAAAATAAGCATCAAAAAGCTGTCAGAATTGGCAGCTTTTTATTTGACATTAAAATAGTGTATCATCACTTACAATAAACTATTTTTGCATTTCTAAATTAAATTATGAATTATTTATCAGTCGAAAACATCTCTAAATCTTTTGGAGAACGTGTCCTTTTTGAAAACATATCTTTTGGAATCAACAAAGACCAAAAAATTGCCTTCATAGCCAAAAACGGTTCGGGAAAAACCACCATAATGAACATTATCAATGGTTTTGACGAACCTGATACTGGGCAAGTCGTGATTCGAAAAAGCATTCGAATGGCTTTTCTTTCGCAAGACAATAAATTACAAGACGAACTGACGATTGAAGAAAGTATTTTCGCTTCGGATAACGAGAGTTTGAAGGCCATTGAAGCCTACGAAAAAGCTTTGGAAAACCCCGAAGACGAAGATGCCTACCAAAAAGCTTTCGACGGAATGGACCAGCACAATGCTTGGGATTTTGAAACTCAATTCAAACAAATATTGTTCAAATTGAAATTGGAAGATTTCAAATTGAAAGTAAAAAACCTTTCGGGTGGACAGAAAAAAAGATTGTCACTAGCCATTATTTTGATTAACCGTCCTGACTTGTTAATTCTGGATGAACCTACGAATCACTTGGATTTGGAGATGATCGAATGGTTGGAAAGTTATTTTGCCAAAGAAAACATTACGCTGTTTATGGTGACGCACGACCGTTTCTTCTTGGAACGCGTTTGCAACGAAATCATCGAATTGGACAACGGAAAAATATACCAATACAAAGGAAATTACTCTTATTATTTAGAGAAAAAAGAAGAGCGAATCGCTTCCGAAAATTCGAGTGTGGACAAAGCCCAAAACTTGTTCACCAAAGAATTGGAATGGATGCGACGCCAGCCAAAAGCGAGAACAACTAAATCGAAATCGCGTCAGGATGATTTTTATGTGATCAAGGAAAAAGCGCAAAGTCGCCGTCGCGAAAATAAAGTGGAGCTCGAAATCAATATGGAACGAATGGGAAGCAAGATTATCGAGCTTCACAAAATTTCTAAGAAATTCAAGGATCACGTGATTTTGGATAATTTCAGTTTTGATTTTCAACGGGGCGAACGCATTGGAATCATTGGGAAAAATGGAACTGGAAAATCGACTTTCTTGAATTTGTTGACAGGAACCATTCCTTTGGATTCTGGAAAAGTGGTCGTTGGTGAAACCATCAAAATTGGCTATTACACCCAAAGCGGAATCAACCCAAAACCCGGCCAACGTGTGATTGATGTTATCAAGGAATACGGTGAATTTATTCCGTTGACAAAAGGGAGATTGATTTCGGCTTCGCAATTGTTAGAGCGTTTTCTTTTTGACTCCAAAAAACAATACGATTATGTAGAAAAACTGAGCGGTGGCGAGTTAAAACGACTGTATTTGTGTACGGTTTTAATCCAAAATCCGAACTTCTTGATTCTGGATGAACCAACCAATGATTTGGATATTGTAACCCTAAACGTCTTAGAAAGTTTCTTGATGGATTATCCGGGATGTTTGCTTGTGGTATCGCACGACCGTTATTTTATGGACAAAATTGTGGATCAATTATTTGTTTTTAGAGGCCAAGGCGAAATCGAAACGTTCCCCGGAAACTACTCCGATTTTAGATCCTATGAAGACAGTGCCGATGTGGCCCAAAAAGAAGACAACAAAACCGAAAAGAAAGACTGGAAACAAAACAATCCAACCGGAAATTTAACCTTCAACGAGCAAAAAGAATTCCAAAAAATCGAGCGAGAAATGAAGGATTTGGAAATAGATAAAGCCAAAATCGAACAACTTTTCTCCGAAGGAAAAGTAGCCGATGCGGATATTTCTGCCAAAGCCAAAGAACTGGAAAACATCAACAATAAAATTGAAGATCGAGAAGAAAGATGGTTTGAATTGAGTGCGAAGATAGAGGGATAGAATCTTTGTGTAATATGAATAATAAACACCAATAGTTTAGTAGTAATGCTCCGATCAGGCTCAAGCGTCGTGCTTGTGACCACAAACCACAAAGGAAATTACCCAAGAACTACATTTCAGGCGATTTATTAATTAATATTCCTTTGGATTATTTTCAATAAAAAGGATTGGATTTAATAATTCCTACTTCTGCCGCTAACGCAAGCGTCACGCTTGTGCCTATAAATAACGACAACAAAATCTAATTATGTTGTCGTTTTTCATTTTGTAAAATCAGAATTTGTTCCCTAACAATTTTTACTATATTTGCGCTTTAACAAAAACAGTTACAATGAAAAACTTTTTATCCGCACTACTTATCTTGACGTTTTTTATTTCTTGTTCAAAAGACAATGTAGATTATGTTGCCAAAAACGAGCAAGAAATCAAAGACTATATTGCCAAAAACAATTTAACTGCGCAACGAAGCATTACGGGTTTGTATTACATAATTAACGAACCGGGAACAGGAACACAACCCACAGCAACATCAAATGTAACCGTGGCTTATAAAGGCTATTTTACTAATGGAACTGTTTTTGATCAAAGCAGTGCCGCAGGGGTTTCGTTTGGTTTGAATGAAGTGATAAAAGGCTGGACAGAAGGAATTCCCTATTTTAAAACGGGAGGAAACGGAATGTTGTTGATACCAGCTCATTTAGGGTATGGAAGTAGTTCAAAAGGTCCAATTCCTGGAGGTTCTGTCCTTATTTTTGATGTGAAATTAATTTCAGTAAATTAAGAGAACTTTGCAGCGCAACAGCAACAAAAAAACCACAGCAAAATCTATTTTGTTGTGGTTTTTTACTTATAGCTAATTTCCTCTATCTGGGGTTAGAAGGCCTACCAAGCAATCGGATTATAATCTTTCAAGAACTTTCCGCACCAATGTTTTCCTGTATTGATTCCGTCAAACAAAGGATCCATAACTCGTGCAGCACCATCCACAATATCCAAAGGCGGTTGAAAATCTTGTTCTTCCTGTTTTCTTTTGGCTAATGCTGCGGGATCTTCGTCGGTTACCCAACCGGTATCAACGGCGTTCATAAAAATGCCGTCTTTGGCCAAAGTTCCTGCTGCAGTATGTGTCAGCATATTCAAGGCTGCTTTCGCCATATTGGTATGCGGATGTCGGTCTTCCTTGAAATCTCGGTAAAACTTCCCTTCCATAGCCGAAACATTGATGATGTGCTTTTTGCCCGTATTGTCTTTCTTCATCACTTCCGAAAGACGGTTGCACAACACAAAAGGCGCTACCGAATTGACCAATTGCACTTCAATCATTTCGGTGGTTTCTATCTGACCTAATTTCAATCGCCAGCTGTTTACTTTTCGCAAATCGACTTGCTGCAAATCGGCATCGAGTTCCCCTTCCGGAAAAACTTCTTGTGCGACCAATGCATTGTCAAACGAATAGGGAATCTGCGATAATTTGGCGGAAGCCCGCAAACCAATGCCTGGTTCGGGTCCGTGCCAAGTCACTGGCATATTTTCATTCGACGAAAAACCAGTGGTCAACACTTTCAATTCGTCCAAACAATTCGTATGATCCAATAATAATTCTTGGGCTACTTTTGGTAAAGAACGTATTGGACGCTCTTCGTTTTCCATCAAATGGGTATAAAACCCAGCAGGTCTTCTCACGGTTTGCGCCGCATTATTAATCAGAATATCCAATCGACCGTATTTTTGTTCGATGAAATTGCAGAAGATTTCTACACTCGGAATATGTCGTAAATCCAATCCGTGAATTTTCAGGCGATGTCCCCATTCCATAAAATCAGCTTCTTTAGCAAATCGCAAAGCCGAATCCACTGGAAAACGAGTCGTAGCAATAACCATAGCTCCACCACGCAAAAGCATCAATGTAATGTGATACCCAATCTTCAAACGAGAACCTGTAATCACAGCAATTTGTCCGTTGACATCAGCGGTTTGAAAACGTTTGGCATAATTATAATCACCACAATCGGAACACATTGAATCATAAAAATGGTGCATTTTCGTGAACTCTGTTTTGCAGACATAGCAATTTCTAGGCGTTTCTAGTTCCAGTTGTTCTTTGTGTTCCAAATCGTGCGAAGCCAATAATTTTGGTGCAACAAAAATACTTGCTTCCCGAGCCGAACGAATTCCAGTTTCTTTGCGAGCCGTTCTATCTTTCTTTTCCTGTTTGCGTTTGGCTACAGCTTTTCCATCTTTTTTTCGCTTCGCAAATTCATCTCTGTCGGGACGCGAAAATTGTCCGGCGGCTTTGATTAAAGCGATTCGCTGTTCTTTTGGAATATCAAATATTTGATCCGTATCCGTATTTAATTGTGCCAAAATAGCAATACATCGGTCAATTTCTTCCGAAGTTAGGGTGGTTTTATTTTCTGTTGCTTCCATCATCATTATAAAAAAGAGGTATTTTTATTAGCAAAAATACCAAGGTTGCAAATGTAGTTTTAAATTTTGGGTACTATTCAATTTAGCATTTTAATAAAAGTTGTTTCACAAAGATTCACAGAGTAATCCCAGATAATCGCAAAGTTTAGTTTTTAGTTTTCTAAAATTTAAATAATCTCTGTGTATCTTCGCATTTTCTTTGCGATATAATCTCTATGCTATTCCAAATCAAATCCTACCTCAAATTCCTTTGGAATTCCAAAAACGAACACGCCGTGCATTCGCCATTTGTGTTTAATTTGATTACCAAATGTTTTTATGACAAGAAACCAAAACCTGACCCGATCGGGAGCGAACAGGCGAAGCAATATGCTATTTTAAAAGAGTATAGAAATTCACTTCTAGAAAACAAAAACACGATTGAAGTAACTGATTTTGGAGCAGGTTCCAAAGTTTTTAAATCGAATACAAGGCAAATTGGCAAGATTGCCAAAACGGCTGGAATTAGTTCAAAACGTGCCGAATTATTGTTTCGAATTACAAATTATTTTCAGCCAACGACGATTTTAGAAATTGGCACTTCGTTGGGATTAGCCACTTCTGCCTTGGCTTTGGGAAACCCAAAAGCTTCCATCACAACATTGGAAGGTTGTCCAGAAACGGCAAAAATTGCCCAATTGCAATTAGCAAAACTGTCATCCCGAGCGCAGTCGAGGGACAATTTCAAAAATGTAAAATCTGTTGTAACCGAATTTTCAACATACTTCACCACTTCCAACTTCCAACTTCTAACTACTAACCTCATTTACTTCGATGGCAATCATTCTAAAACTGCGACTTTAGAATATTTTGAGTTTTTATTACATACAATTTGTAATGAAACACTTTGGATTTTCGACGACATTCATTGGTCGTCCGAAATGGAAGAAGCTTGGGAACAAATAAAAAATCATCCAAGAGTAACTGTAACCATCGACACTTTTCAATGGGGATTGGTTTTCTTTAGACGAGAACAACCCAAAGAGCATTTTGTAATTCGCATATAATACCTTTTAATATTTATTAAATAGTCCAATAGATTGGGACATAAAAAAAATGACGATCATTGCTGACCGTCATTTTCTCGAATTAATAACTTGATTGTCCGTTTTTAGTCATAACCCTGTAATGCTTGCTATTACTAGCCTATCGAATAATTTTTCTTCAAAATACC
>NZ_VJZR01000030.1 GCF_007097365.1 Flavobacterium franklandianum | reverse complement strand
GCTCATCAAACAAATGTACTAATCTTTTTTACTTATGACCCCGAGGCAGAGCCTCGAGGAATTCTTTTGATTAAAATAATGTTCTTTAAAAACCAGTTTTGCCTACGGTAAAACTGGTTTTTTAATTTATGTACAGAAACATCGTCTTTAATTGGATTGGAAATTAGCGAAATGAAGCAAACAAAGATGTGAGTTTAGGAATACTTGGACTAAACGAGGATTTTGTGCAGATGAATGAGATAATGGGTAAAAAAAAAGCATTCTTTATAAATAACTTCTTTCACTCTTCTCAATATTCCCATTCACCGTGACTTATTTTATAAAAACACGCATTGTCAAGTTTGTGAGTTTAGTAAAGACTGTCTTGAAAAACTTCGAGAGAGAGATGACTTGAGCCTTCTAGGTAATTTGAAAGAAAAAGAGATAGAGCAGAAAAACAATAGAGGTGTTTTTTCTGTAAAACAATTATCATACTCATTCAGACCTAAAAAGAATCCATATCGTAAGAGAAAGTTTTTACCCGAACTAAAGGCATTAGCAATTCGTGAACAAAAAACTTTCATTCAAGAAATTCCTAATTTGACTCAACCAAGAGTTGAAATATTTATGGATATTGAAGGTGTTCCCGATAGGAATTTTTATTATTTGATAGGAGTGGTTGTAAAAGAAGGTAAAGAAATATGCGAGTATTCGTTTTGGGCTGACACCATAGAAAAGCAACAAGATATATTTATTCAAATGCTCGATTTATTTAGCGGTCTGAATGATTTTGTTGTTTACCACTATGGGGCGTATGAAATTCAAGCATTGAAACAAATTGCTAAAAATATTTCGAAATCATATCAGGATAAACTCAATTTTATCATCTCACATTCAGTTAACATTTTAAGCTTTATATCAAATGATGTTTACACCCCAACCTATACAAATGGTTTAAAAGACATTGCTTTTCACTTAGGATTTGTTTGGTCTGATGAAAAAGCGTCAGGTTTACAAAGCATATTTTGGCGTTACAAGTGGGAACTGACGAACGATTCAGAATTTAAGAGCAAGCTTTTGAAATATAATATTGAAGATTGTAATGCTTTATTAAGGATTAAAAATTGGCTTCAATCCTTATCAGGTAGTAGTGATAAGGAAGTATTGACAAATTCATTAAAACAACAAAATATTTTTAAATGGGGTGTAACGGTTTTTGCTATTGACCATTTTAATGAAATAAATGCAAAAGCATATTTTGACTATCAAAGAGAACATATTTTTTTGAGAACAGAAAAGAAAGTTTACAGAGCAATTACAAAGAAAAAAGAAGCATCGAAAAGATATAATAAAGTTGACAAAAAAGTAAACTTATTTCCGGAAAACTGTGAAAAATGTAAAAGTGTCAATATTAAAAAATTTCGCTCAAGCAAAAAAACACAAATAGATTTAATCTTTATGAAACAAGGCATTAAAAAGCAGGTAGCTGAATATGAAGGTGGAGCTTATAGATGTCTAGAGTGCAAGAGTAACTTTATGGTTGAAAATATGCAAACATTACCTCAATATGGATACAACCTTATGCTATGGTCTGTTAATCAGAAAATACAATACAAATTAAGTTCTGAAAGTATAATTAATTTACTGAAAGATTCCTTTAAAATTAGTGTTTCCACCACTCAAATGACACGTTTCAAAGAAATTATTGCAAAAAAGTATATAGCAACTTACAAAGAGATTATTAAAAATATGGAGAATTCCAACCTTATTCATATTGATGAGACGATTGCAAGAATAAAAGGTATTGACGGGTATGTTTGGGTATTTGCTAACTATGACAGCGTCTATTATGAATTTCGAGAAACAAGAGAACCTGAATTTTTGAAAGAGCTACTCAAAGATTTTAATGGTGTTCTGGTTTCCGATTTTTATACAGGTTATGATTCTCTAGAATGTGACCAACAGAAGTGTCTTGTACATCTAATTCGTGACTTAAACGAAGATTTTTTGAAAAATCAATTGGATGAAGAATTTAAAAATATTGTGACGGAATTTGGAAATTTGCTTCGAAACATCATTGAGACAATTGATAAATACGGTTTGAAACAAATCCATTTAAACAAGCATATAAAAGATGTAGAAAAATTTTACTCAAAAGTAGTTTTTAAAGAGTTTGAATCTGAATTAGCTTTTTCATATAAAAAAAGACTTCTAAAATACCGAGAGAAACTATTTTTGTTTTTAAAATTTGATGGGATTCCTTGGAACAATAATAATGCAGAACACGCTATTAAACCTTTTGCTAAATGGAGAAAGAAAATCAGTAAAAGTCTTACTCCACAAAACATTGAGAATCATTTAATTTTACTATCCATCCTCGAAACGTGTAAATATCAAGGAATAAACTTCTACGATTTCTTAATTTCAGGTGCAAGTAGTATTTATAATTTTTCAGAAAAATGAGTTGTTGTCCCAAATATTCATTAAATTTGGGACGAAATGAATTATAATGGAACGACCAATAGTAGAAAATAAAATTGCCGAAGTGCTGAAATCACACCCAAAAGGAAGTGTTCTTTTTGTAGATGATTTTTTGGATTATGGTAATCCCGAAAGTGTCAAGAAAGCCTTGTTACGATTGAAAGAAAAAGAAGTACTTGTTCGCTTGGCTCACGGCATTTACTTATATCCCAGAATTGACAAGGAACTTGGAGTTCTGTTTCCGTCAACCGAAGATATAGCTAAAGCAATTGCAAGGCGAGACAAGGCAAGAATTGTCCCAACAGGAGTTCAGGCATTAAATAAACTAGGCTTATCAACCCAAGTTCCTATGAAAGTTGTTTATCTGACCGATGGAGCAGCAAGAAGCATTAAAGTTGGAAAAAGAATAATTACTTTTAAAAATACAAGTCCAAAAAATTTATTAGCACAAGGCGAAATAAGCAGTTTGGTAATTCAGGCACTAAAAACTATTGGTCAATCAAAAGTAGATGATGAAACAATCACAAAAATTCAAAACCTTCTCAAAAAAGAGAAAAGAGAAAATATAATGAATGATGCCAAACTTGCATCAGCTTGGATAAATAAAATCTTAATACAAACGATTAGATGAATAACAATTGGCTAACATTATCAAAGGAAAGAAGAATTGAAATTCTTAATCAGGCAACAGAACTAACGGGTTTACCTTCGGTAGCTATTGAAAAAGATTGGTGGGTAACATTGGCATTGAACGCTTCATTCTCTTTGCCTTACAGTAAAAATATTGTTTTCAAAGGTGGAACTTCACTAAGCAAAGGTTGGAATTTGATAGAACGATTTTCGGAAGATATTGACTTGGCTATTGATAGAAAGTTTTTTGGTTTTGAGGGAGAGATTAGTAAAACTCAAATCAAAAATTTAAGGAAGGAATCTTGTGAATTTATATCAACTACATTTCTTGACGATTTAACAAAAATATTGACCGAGTGGAAGGCAATTAGCGAATGTAAACTAATTGCTCAACCAGTAAAAGATTCAGACAAAGACCCACAGGTAATTGAAATTCATTACAATTCAGTAATTGACACATCGGAATATTTACCCCAAAGGGTTTTGATAGAAGTAAGTTCACGTTCATTAATGGAGCCAATCGAGGAAAGAGAAATCAGCTCAATTTTAAGCGATAACTTTCCTAAACAAAGTTTTGCAACAGTTCCTTTTCCAATACCGACAGTGCTTCCACAAAGAACGTTTTTAGAAAAAGTATTTTTGCTTCACGAAGAATTTTCACAAGACGTTGAAAAAATCCGTATTGACAGACTTTCAAGGCATTTATATGACTTGGAAAAATTGATGGATACCGAACACGGAATTGAGGTGTTGAAAAACATAGAACTCTACAATAGTATTGTTGCACACAGAGAAAAATTTAATCCATTGAGAGGTCTTGACTACAATAATCATATTCCAAGTAAAATCAGTATAATACCGCCAGACAAGGTAATAAAAGACTATGAAAGGGATTATGAAGCAATGACCAGTTTTATGATTTATGGAGATCCGTTAAAATTTGACCAACTAATGAAAAGAATCTTGGAATTACAATCAAGAATAAATGGCATTACTAAGTAATCACGAATACAAAAAAAATGAATGATAAAGTGAGTAATTAGTCAGCCCTCAGCGACACGGTGGACAGGAGGCCAGCAGGTAACAGCCGTTTTGAGCTAGCGTGTGATTTAGTGGAATTACCGTTTCGCATCAACTTTTCTGCAAAGCCGAAAGTTGAAAGGTTACGAACCACACACCATCTCAAAGCGGCGGGACGTCAGGCTGTGAATAAACGCCATTTTCAACACTATTTCACTTCACAAGATTACTATAAATGAATTTTAAGCCCAGCAATATTTTGAAGTGTTTTGGTTTGTTCTAAAAATAATTTTAGCTAAAAAGAGCCTTATGTAAGTGGTTTTTACAAAAAACAAGACTTTTGCCTTGTAAGCTGAGTTCCAAGTTTTGAGTTTGGCTATTAAATCGGGAACACTAAGGATATTGATGCTCCGTTTGATGTTATAAACCAACATAATAAGGCTATGTTCCCCGTTTACTTTTTCCAGTCCTATTAAATCGGTGTAATTATATCCCCATTTTCGCTTGATTGTCCCAAAGATATGTTCGTTGATTTACTCAATTTTTTATTGTTTTTTATTTGTTTTCGTGATTTCCGCTTCGCTTCAATTCTTGCCTCTTTCGGTAGCGTTGTGGGTTTTCTTTGTAGCGCTGGCGGTTCTCCTCTACTGCTTGAGCATATTGGCTTCGGTCAATTTCCCTTCCACCTTTACGACTGGTGCATTGGTCTTTTACTGGACAAGTTCTGCAAGCTGGTGTGCGATATTTTTGGAACTGGTAACCACTTTCTTCGGTGCGTCCTGTTTTTTTGTGCCAACTCCCTGTAGTGGTGAGTGTTTGACCTTGCGGACAAGTGTACGTATTATTCTCTTTGTTATACGTAAATTTCGACACAAAATACTCGGGTTGGGTGCCGTTTTCGTTGCTCTTACCTTGATCAGGATGCACCACAATGGTGGTGATGTTGTTTTTACAGCTGTCTATTTCTCGTCCGTTATGGTAGCCTTTGTCTACCTCCAAGATACCAAGCTGGCGGATCCCACTGGTGCTAGTCTGTGATGAGTACCTACCTAAATTAATACTCTTGGCTGATGGTGTATTCTAGACTACTAACCTGAAGTTGATTGGGAGATATTCCTTGTCCCGAAGCTTCGGGAGTGTTGCATCACTAAATGTACAAAATCTTTGTTTTTATTATAAGTATTTTAGTATATTTGTTGTAATGATTTTGCACGTTTTTTCACAGTATGACGTTGTGCGTCACTTTCGAGCGACAGAAAACCGTAAAATAACCAAAAATTTCATTGTAAAATACCATATATTGGTATATTTGTAAAAAAACATGAAATTATGGCACGAAATACATCAATTTTAATTGGAGAATATTACGAAAGTTTTATAAACGGACAAATTGCAACTGGTAAATATAATTCGGTAAGTGAAGTTATAAGAACTGCTTTGCGACATTTTGAACAGGAAGAAATTCAAACTAAATCTTTAATTGCAGAATTAGAACTTGGAGAAAAAAGCGGAAAAATCAGAAATTTTAACCGAGCAGAAAATCTGAAATGGTTGAATGA
This sequence comes from Flavobacterium franklandianum, assembly GCF_007097365.1. Taxonomy (GTDB): domain Bacteria; phylum Bacteroidota; class Bacteroidia; order Flavobacteriales; family Flavobacteriaceae; genus Flavobacterium; species Flavobacterium franklandianum. Next base: position 3,911 of record NZ_VJZR01000030.1, on the reverse strand, counting down.
AAATTTCCAAAAGTAATGGCGGAATATATTATAAGTGAAAAAGCGTTAGAAGATTTGAATAATATTTGGATTTATACGGCTGAAAATTGGTCAGTTGAACAAGCGAACCGATATTATAATTTGATAATGGACGAAATAGAATTTGTTTCGGAAAATTTTGAAACAACCAAAGATTTCGGGATTATTCGAAACGATTATCGATATTCAAAGGTGAAATCACATTTAATATTTTGTAAACGAGTTGAAAATCCTGAAATGGAAGTTATAAGAATCTTACACGAAAAAATGGACGTTAAAAATAGAATTAACGATTAAAAAAAAAGCGAATGCATAACAGTTAGAGCTCCGTTGCGTGCGAATAACGAACAATGACCCCAACTGGTGCTCGTCTGTGACGAGTACCTACCTAAATTAATACTCCTGGCTGATGGTGTCTTCTAGACAGCTAACCTGGAGTTAATTACAAGATATTCCTTGTCCCGAAGCTTCGGGAGTGTTGTATCACTAAAAGCACAAAATATTTATTTTTCTTACAAGTATTTTAGTATATTTGTTGCAAGGATTGTGCACCTTTTTTCACAGTCTGACGTTATACGGTCATTGTAAAACAACACGAATAATCAAAATAAAATACTATTTATGATAGAAAAAAAAGACGCTTTTAAGTTAGTTGGAATAAAGCTCTACCGTAAAACAACGAACCAAAACAAGCAATCAAGTAAAGATTGTGGCGAATTATGGCAAAAATTTGAAACAGATAAAATTTTCGATGTTATTCCGGAAAAATTATCTAATGAAGTATATGCTGTCTACTTTGACTATGAAAAAGACGAAACAACCCCTTTTTCATATTTTATCGGGTGTAAAGTAAAAAAGAATTCAGAAACGCCTAAAGAACTTGAAGAACTTACGGTACCAACCCAAGAATACAGCAAGTTTACTGCAAAAGGTGTTATGACGGGCTGTGTAACGGATGCTTGGAAAGAAATATGGAATTCTGACACAGAACGAAAGTTTGGATTTGATTTTGAAGTATATGATGAAAGAAGTCAAGATTGGAGTAATGCAGAAGTAGATATTTATATTTCGACAATTGACTAAACAGAAAATCGAATCTACTCGGAAAAAACAACGAACGCATAACAGTTAGAGTTTCGTTGCGTGCGCAGCACGAACAATAAAACCTCACTGGTGCTCGTCTGTGACGAGTACCTACCTAAATTAATACTCCTGGCTGATGGTGTCTTCTAGACTGCTAACCTGAAGTTGATTGCAAGATATTCCTTGGATGTGTTGCATCATTAAAAGCACAAAATATTTATTTTTCTTACAAGTATTTTAGTATATTTGTTGCAATGATTTTGCATGTTTTTTCACAGTATGACGTTGTAGGCAATGCCACCGAAAATGCTAAAAAAAATTATAAAAACATATTATGATTAAGAAAAAACATATTTCGATTGACTTAGAAACGGTTAAAGTATTCAATAATTTTTCAATTCTTTTTGAAATTTTTCTTTTTATGTTAATTATAATGTCACCTTTAAATCAAATAGATGCTCAAACGTCAGACTCAATAAAAATAGAGAATGTGACATTTAAGAGTGAAGGAGTAATTCTCGACGGAACAGTCTATAAACCTAAAAATTTCAAAGTAGCAGTAGTAATTGTTCACGGTTCAGGTCAGGAAACTCGAATGAACGAATTTGCAAAACTTTTGGCAAAAAACGGTATTTGTGTTTTAACATACGACAAACGTGGAGTTGGAAAATCAGGTGGAGTATATAATGGACCTGAAATAGGTACAAATAATATTGATTCAACTAATCTCAATCTATTGGCGAAAGATGCAAGCAATGCAGTAAACTTACTTCACCAACAGAATAAAAATATTCCTGTAGGTCTTGTTGGTTTTAGTCAAGCAGGATGGATAATACCAATTACTTCAAGCACAAATCCATTTGTAGAATTTATGGTTTTATTTAGTTGTCCTACGATTACAACTTTAGAACAACTAAGATTTCAATTCTATACTAATGGAAATAACGATTTTTGGGAAAATAATACAGAGGAAAACGCTCGTGAGCATATAAAGAATGATCCTGATCGGTATCAATTTATTGGAACTAATCCAAAAGTTTCTTTAAGTGCTGTTTCAATTCCAGGACTTTGGCTTTTTGGAGAGAAGGATATACAGATTCCGGTAAAGTTTTGTATCGAGCAACTAAATACGTTTAAAGTTCAAGGCAAACCTTTCGAATATACATTATTTTCAACATTAGGACATAACACATCTTCAGCCAATATAACCGAACCAGCTGATATTGCGATTCAATGGATAAAGCAAAAAGCAATTAAAATAGAGAAGTTGAAACATTAAAGTAAAACAGGCAATGCCTACAACAGTTAGAGTTTCGTTGCATGCGCAGCACGAACAATGAAACTCCTGTTGAACGGAACCGGAGTACCTGCCGTCAACACTATGGAGTTATCGTAAATTTTTGAGAGAGAATATCAAGAGGATTTAGTGTCCTCTTTTTCTTAGAGTAATATCACCTTGGTTTTTCTCGTGTTTTCCTTCACTATTGGACATAAAACACCTTACCCATAATTTAGCTTTTATAGGAACTAGAACTTTGGCTACCGCCAAGACACCAAGCTGGCAGATCCCACTGGTACCCGTCTGTGACGAGTACCTACCAAAATTAATACTCAAGTCGTAGCGTTTGCAACGCGGTTTATCACCACAATAGCGCTATATTTTAAATAAAAAACATCTGAAAAACACAAAGTTATTGATAGTACTACACCTATTTTTATAACTATAACAATAGTAGATTGGTTAGATTTATTGGTACGACCAATTTATTGTAATATCTTAGACAAATCCTTAAATTATTGTATTAAAGAAAAAGGATTGAGTGTTTACGCTTATGTCTATATGAGCAGTCATATTCATTTAATTGTAACTGCATTTGATGGGGAGCTACAAAATGTTATTCGCGATTTCAAAAAGTTTACCTCAAAAAACTAATAGAAGCTATCAACGAGCATCCTGTAAGCAGACGAGAATGGTTGTTACGGAAATTTAGTTATGAAGATCAGAAATCAGGTAGAGCTAAAAATTATAAATTATGGCAAGATGGTTTTCATCCCGTTATATTAGATACTTTCGAAAAAATGGAGCAACGTGTAAATTACATACATTATAATCCGGTAGAGGCAGAAATTGTTTTTCACGAAAGGGATTATGTCAATAGTAGTTATAGGAATTATGAAGAAGATAATTCCGTTTGTTTTAATGTAAATGTTGAACCCCTGGGGTACTATGTTTTGAAGAACCGCGTTGTAAACGCTTTATTTAGTTTACAAAAGAAAGTAGGTACTCGTCGCAGACGAGCTCCAGATGGGGTTTCTTGGATGTGTTACATCACTAAATGTACAAATTCTTTATTTATCTTACAAGTATTTTAGTATATTTGTTGCAAGGATTGTGCACGTTTTTTCACAGTCTGACGTTATGGGCAACCCACTAAAACGTTATATGGAAAATTGTTAGTTATACCCTAGATGCTGTGATACTAGAGTGCTGATAGGACAAAAAAATAGATAGTAAGATGAATGAAATTTTTGAAATCGTAGAAAATCTTTTCAGTTCTGGTGGCTTTATGCCGCGATGGATTTGTGGGCAATGGTCAGAGACTCTCGGTTGGCTTTACATTATGGCAAATATCGCCATTGGAGTAGCCTACCTGTCTATCCCGATCCTCTTATATAAATTTCTCAAAAAAAGGAAAGAAAAAATATATAATAGGGTGTTCATATGCTTTATTCTATATGACTATCCGTTACTTGTACCATTATTTAAAAACACCTATCTTTGAACAAGAAAATCAAATCAAAGGAAAATG
>NZ_VJZR01000002.1:143463-507385 GCF_007097365.1 Flavobacterium franklandianum | reverse complement strand
GAATCTTGCATTTGTATTTAATTTAAAAAGACAAATATCGAAATTTAATATTTCCCCACAACATTTAGACTTGATCCGTTTTTTTTTTTTGCATTCTTTAGAATAAAAGTGAATAGAGTCAAAATTATAGTTCAGTCTGTTATTATCTCAGAATTTTCATTAAATTTGATGTATCACTTAAACAATATTGATTATGGAAGAAATGGTTGATCTATCAGAAGAATCTACGTTTGAAGAATTTGAATTGCAGGTGAATGAGTCTGCTAAAGGGTTTCTAAAAGAAGCAGCAAAATGGGCTTATTTTTTATCTGTTCTTGGTTATATTGGTGTTGGTTTTATTGTTTTGGCTGCGATTTTTGCAGGAGCAATTTTTACGACAATTGGCCATATGATGCCAATGGAACAAATGGGGATGTTTAGTTCTGCATTTGGTATTATGATGACTGTGGTTTATTTGTTGATTGCTGGGCTTTATTTCTTTCCAATTTATTATTTGAACAGGTTCGCTTCTAATTTGAAGGCTGCTTTAAGAGATAATAATTCGGCAACACTTGCCAATTCATTCGGATATTTAAAATCACATTACAAATTCATTGGAATTTTGGCTTTAATTACGTTGTGTTTTTATGGCTTAATTATCATTTTTATTAGTATTGCTGCCATAGCTACTGGTTTGAGATAAAATTTATTTTTTAGATTCTGATTAAATTTTTATACAAAAAACCCGTCTTGTTCTGAAGAAACAAGACGGGTTTTTAGCTAAAATGGAACCTAAATTTACTGTTGCTTTTTTATTTTTACAACATATTCAGTCAGTTTTTTTCCGTAAAGCGATTGTGCTACTTTTGGCGACATCGATTTTTGGATGGTATCTAAATATTTGATATTGATGTCGTAAATATCAGACAAAGCGATATAAGGCGATACTTCATAATCTTTGTTATTGATAGCGAAATTAGTAGCAAAAAGGTATTTTCTCTTGGTATTGTTATCTTGTTTTGTGTTTAAACTATCTAACCCTTTTGTGTTGCCTTTTTTCATTGCAAGAAATTTTTGTTCGATCATATCTAGATTTTCATCCCTAAAACGGGAGTTTATCTTTTGATACTCTTCATATTTTTCTTGATTTTTAGAACCAGATATTTTTGCACTTGAAATGTATGAATCTAAATTTGTTTCGATATTCATTATTCCTGGTTCTGCAAAAAATAAAATGTTGTTGTCCATAGAGTTCGTCACACCTCGGTCTAAAAATAAATAAAGCATCTCAGCTGATTTCATATCGATATTGGTTTCAAATTTTGAATCCCCATCAATACTAATGGTGTCAATGGCAACAAGACTAGTGTCAACAACTCTTTGTATATATAAAGTTCCATTTTTTAACCCTTTAATATTGCCAGTTAAATGTAGATTGGTTTTGGAAACTTCTTTGCTACAAGAAGCTAAAAGTACAAGTGTAAAGAATAGAACGATAGATTTTTTCATTGTTGGTTTTTATTTTTTTTGCAAAATAAAGCAAATTGCTTGAAATATTGGCTATTGTGCTTGCAGAATTTCATAAAAAAACCAATCTATTTCTAAATTGGTTTTTTCTAAATTGATTTGTTTTTTATCCTTTTAACCAAGCCTCTTTCAATGCTGATTTTGTTGTATCTTTTGCTTCAAAACTTTCTTTTTCTTCATAAGGAAGTTTTACATTTCCTTTTATGATTTGTTCTTTTCCATCACGTTTTATTTTAACAGAAATTGGGTCGTTTTCTTTCCATTTATCACTTTGCATTATCATATCATAAATATTATCTAAAGTATAATTGTTATCATTGATGGCTACCAAAATATCACCTCCTTTTAGTCCAAGATGGGTATAGAAATCGTTTAATTCAATGTTTGGAATAACAATAATTTCTTTGGTCGATTGATTTACTGTAATGTAAGGAACTTGACCTTTCAAGAAAACATTTGTTGGTGCTTTTTTAGTAGTTTTTGTAACTCCTACCCTTGCTAAATAAGTATCATAAGGAATTGGTGTTGGTCCGGAAACATATGTTTTTAAGAAATCTCCAACCTCAGGATAAGTTAATTGAGTGATTTTTGCAAAAAGTTCTTCATCGTTAAATGCTTTTGAAACTCCATATTCATTAGATAATTGACGCATCAGGTCTAGAATTCCTCTTTTGCCATTGCTATTTTCTCTGATTACTATATCCAAACACATTCCTATCAAAGCTCCTTTTTCGTACACATTCAGATATTGAGTTTTATAAGGCTCCACAAAAACATTCTTACTCATAGTTGTAAAGGGCATATTATCATTGAGTTTACTGGCATTTTCGATTTTTTCGGCCATTCGTGTGTAAAACTCATCTTCATCAATTAATCCTTGGTTGATTTGAAAAAGATTGGCAAAATATTCGGTTACGCCTTCATACATCCATAAATGCTCGGACATTTTTGGAGCGTGATAATCAAAATTTTGAATTTCTTGCGAATGAATGGTCAATGGTGTCAAAATATGAAAAAACTCATGAGAAACTACATCTTTCATCATTTTTGATAATTCATCCAATGGCATTATTTCAGGAAAAACGACAGTTGTTGCAGTTGGGTGTTCCAATGCACCAAATCCCTGAGCATCTTTATTCATTGTCGATAGATACAATAAAACACTATATTTTTTTGTTGAATTTACGGAACCCAAGAATTTTTTTTGAGCCATCATCATTGTTTTCATTTCTGGAGTGATACTTTCGGCGGTAAATTTTCCTGTTGGAGAATAAACAGCAATTTGAATTTCCATATCGTCCACTTTGAAAGACGTATAATCTGGTTTTGAATACATAATGGGATTCTCAACTAATTCAGCGTATCGTGAAGTAACAAACAAATCAGTTGTATTGGCTGCATCTAAATCAGTCATAGAAGTAGCACCCCAAAACTCTGCTGGATGAGAAACCGTCAGTTTATAAGGAACTGCCATATAATTTGAAAAATAGCCCACAAAACAATGCGTGTTGAGCATTACATTCTTGCCAGCATCAATGTTTGAACCACTTGGCGAAAAAATTTCATCACTTCCAAAACCTTTTCCTGTTTCGATGTCATAGGTGTCGTTTACCAAATAAGTGATTTTATCCAACTTTTTTGCATTGGAAATAGACCAAGAATTCGTATCTATTTTTTTTACATTCAATGCGTTTCCTTTTTTGTCATAAGCTTTTACATCTTCAATGTATCTTCCGTAATTATCTTCGGAATAAGTACCTGGAACAGTTTTTGGAACATGGTAAGTCACTTCATCAGTTTTAATTTTTGGAGATTTAACAGTTACTAAAACCTTGTCATCCTTGATTTCGTTTAGATTGATATTAACCTGTATTTCTTCCTTTGCAGAAGAAGTTATTGAAGAACTAGCTGTCTTACAACTCCATAGAACAGCAGCAAATGCAAATGCAAATATTATTTTTTTCATTTTGTGGTTTTTAATTGTGGTATAAGACTTCGAAAGCTTAGAAATGTTACACAAAATCTAGGATTTTGATAGATAATTTAGTCCATAAAAAAAACTCCTGTAATTCAGGAGTTTTGTATTAATCGAGTTTGTTTTTTATATAATATTTACCGTCTAAATCCTCGTCAAAGTCATCTATTTTGGCAGGTTTTGGTTTTGGTTTACTGGCTAAAGCTTTCTTTTTCCACATTTCAAACTTTTCGGCAGGCATCTTTTTCTTCATGACTTCAAGAACCTCTTTTTCAGATAACCCAAATTCTTTTTTGATGATTTCAAAAGGGTTTCTTTCTTCTAAGGCAAACGTAACAAGTTTTTCTGTTTGTTCCCAATTTAATTCTATGCGGTTACTCTTTTTCATTAGGTGAAAATTAATTCAATTTTATTTAAGGATTTGTTTTTAAAATATTTGTTTTTAAATCATTGACCAATATTAATAAAAAAAATAATTACTTTTTATCTAATGTCAAATTTTTTTAAAGTTTTTAGCTTTTTTTTGCAGAACGACCTTCTTGGAAGGGGATTTTCAATAAATTATTCAATTTATTATGCTCTACTGGATTCATATGAGTATCAATTCCATAAACGATATCTTCCTTTTTTAGATATATAAATGTTCCAAAAAGACGATCCCAAACCGAAAAAATATTACCATAATTACTATCTGTATAAGGTAATTTATAATGGTGATGCACTTTGTGCATATTGGGCGAAACTATGAAATAACTCAAAAAAGAGTCGAATTTTTCTGGAAGAGCAATATTTGCATGAGTAAATTGGGTAGAAATAACCGAAATGGTTTGGTACAAGAAAACTATCCACATTGGACTTCCAACAATAAATATACCCAAGATGGTAAAGGTAAATCTAATGACACTTTCCCCCGGATGATGCCGATTTCCCGTGGTGGTATCTATCCAAGTATCCGTGTGATGAATTAGGTGAAAACGCCATAGAAATTTGACCTTATGCTCAATTAAATGCACTAAATAAGCTCCAATAAAATCTAATAACAGCAAACCTATTAAAGCATAAAGCCACAAAGGCATCGCTGGCAACCATTGCAAAACACCAAAATCATTAGCAATTGTCCAATCTGAAGTGGCTAATAATAAAAAGGCTAAAGCAAAATTGATAGCTATAGTTGTAAACGTCATAAAAAAATTAATTCCTGCGTGTTGCCATTTTTTATAACTAAAACTAAAAAGAGGAAAAGCATTTTCGATTAGCCAAAAAATAGTAATTCCACCAACCAGAATTAGACTTCTATGCAAGGAAGGAATTGTAGAGAAATAAGCAATAATTTCATTCATATGTTGATATTTATTGTTTTTTATCGGTCATATGTAATTCGCATATTATTAATGACTTTGAGATTAACTATCGGTTATGCACATTTCATAATCAACTATTTTGCTTCAAATCTACTGTTTTTTTCGAATTTCCTATTCAATTACACGAAATGTTAGATTGATTCGTGAACTAATTATTTTTGAAGTTTTTGGAATTTGATGCTTCCAGAAGTGTTGAGTTGCTCCCTTCATTATCAATAAACTACCGTGTTCCAAGGGGATGTTTTGTTTTAAATTCGAAATCGTATTGTGCTTCAATTGAAAAATTCTTTCTGTTCCAAAGCTTAAGGAGGCAATTATTGGATTGAAGCCCAATTCTTTTTCGTTATCGGCATGCCAACCGTTGCTATCTTTTCCATCGCGATATAAATTGAGTAAAACTGTGGTGAATTTCGTTTCAGATACATTTTCGATTTTCGATTTTATCTTTTGCAAAAGAGGAATCCAAGGATTTGGCAGCATTTTTATATTGGAATAGGAATACGATTTTCCTTCATTCCCAAACAAAGCAGTCAATCGAGGTTGTGGATGAACTTTTCCAAAAACACGAATTTCGTCCTGTTGCCATGAAATTTCGTTTGTTAATTGTTCTAAAATAGAATCAGCCTCCTTTTTGTCAAAAAAATTAGGATAATAGATGATTTCTGCATCTGGCAGATCAAAAATTATAGGTTCCGATTTGAAAAGTGAATTCATACAGCAAAAATAAAGAGAAAAACTAAGATATTAACTTTGTTTTTCTCTTTAAAAATATAGTGAAAGAAATCAATTAGCACGAAAATGTTTTGCTAAGTAAAAAATATTTACTCCTAATATAAAGGCATTTGAAATAATTATTGGCCAAGAAGTTGCCAATAGAAAACCGTAGACAACAAATAATAAGCAACCCGCTGAATTTATTATTCGTAACGTATTTATATTTTTCATCAAAAATGAAAGCATTAATACTAATGATGCTAAATAACCTACCCCTTCTGTCATTGAAATATCAAACATAATTTTTTGTTTTAATGGAGGGTAAAAGTAGGGTTTAGTTATGATTTGAATACTAAAAATCTTTGGTTTTTTTTTTAGAATAATCCCTCCAAGGCTTTGTTTTGTATTCCAATTTTAGTGAAATCAAAATCCAATTTGTTTTTCAAAATCGATGCATAAACACTCCTGAAATCTATTTCGTGTTTCAAATCGCCATTGTCTAAATCCGAAAGATTGGGGTTGTTTCCAATTATTTTTCCACGATTGTTTCCGCCAATAACAAACATCGGAGCAGCTGTTCCGTGATCTGTTCCTCGTCCGTTGTCTTTTACTCGGCGACCAAATTCAGAGAAAACGACAATCGTCACATTTTGCAATTGTTGTGATTTTTTCAAATCTTCATAGAAACTGTAAACAGCATCGTTAAGATCGGTCAATTTGTTTTTTTGTATCGTAAGTTGGTTGTCGTGCGTGTCAAAACCGCCAAGCGAAGTGTAATAAACCTTCGAATTCAAGTTTCCTTTTATCAATTTCGAAATCCATTCAAGGTTTTTTGCCAAACCCGTTTTAGGATAAACAACGTCTGAAGCGGCCGAATTTGTCAATACTTTCTGAATATCATCGGAACCTTCGATAACCGAATTGGCTATTTTTCGAACAAAATCCAATTGCGGATTATCCGATAATTGACTGTCGTTTTCCAGTTTGTTTTTGGTAACAAATCGGTTTGGGTCTTTTACGGTAATCGAGTTGGGTTCTTCACCTTTCAATGCCAAGTTATCAATAGAATCTATATTAATGCCGGCTGTGGGTTGATGTTCCTTGCATTGCAAATCCAGATAACGACCCAGCCAACCATCGCTTAGATATTCCTGATGCGTGGGTGCGGTTTGCCAAATTTCCTGACTTCGGAAATGGGAACGAACGGGATTTGGGTAACCTACATTTTGTATCACCGACAAATCGCCACTTTGTTGCATACTAGCAAATCCTTTCAAAGCGGGATGAAACGCCATTCCTTTAGATGAATTCAAAACTTCATTTTTTGAAAGTGAAATTTTTGGGCGCAAGTCATAATAAAGTGCATCTTCAAACGGAATAAAGGTGTTTAATCCATCATTTCCACCATTCAATTGAACGAAAACTACGCATTGTTCGCCTAAAACCAAATTATTTTGGGAACCAAAAGAGTATAAAAAGTCAGGCAAAAGAAGTGAACCACCGGTAAAAGTTCCTGTGAGAGCCAAAAAATTTCTTCTGTTCATAATGATAAAATTAAATTAGTTGAAATTCAGGAGTTTTTACCATAAAATTGAACAATCGCAACACCGCATTTTCAGAACCTTCGGTTTTGCTGTCGAAATCGTATTTTAAGATTTGCTCAAAATCTAGTTGGTCGCTTTCATCGGTTTGAAACAACAATCGGTTTTTGAGTTCGGCAATAATTTCCTTGTTGTTTCCTTTTTTGTCCCAATTTAGTTTTACGTTCAACATTCGATTTGAATTTTGTCTCATAATCGAATTTTTATTCATTTCTTTTTGAACACGAGCTATGTTTTTACCGTTGCAAAGTAAATCGGCTACATTATTTCGTTGTAAGAAAACCTGCGAAGTCAACCAAGAATTGCCGCCATCCCAACCTTTCACATTGGGCTGGTTGAACAAGTCCATTCCTTGTTCCTTGATAAAAAATGCGATTAGTTTTGCATTGGGATTGGTAACATTCAGTTCGTCCATCAATTGCAAACTGTATTCCAAAGGATTTTTGATTTTAGAGCCTACATTGTTTTTAGCGAATTCTTCGGTAAAGATTTTAATCAAAAGTGGTTGGATTTCAAATTTCATTTTCTTGAAATAATCACCATAATAATGAACCAATTCTTCTTTTGGATTGTCGTAAATGAACCATTTTAGTATCTTTCGAGTAATGAGATACGCAATATTGGGTTGTTCGAAAATGATGTCTATCATTTCGTCTATTTTGAAATTTCCCTTTTTTCCAAAATAAACAAAGCTGTTATTATCTTCGAAAATCTTTCGGTAAACGGCATTTTCTTCGCCAACACCCAATCCAGCAAGACCTTTGGCTCCATTTTTAATGTCGTCTTCCGTATAATTTCCGATCCCAAGGGTGAAAAGTTCGAGTAATTCACGACTTAAATTTTCGTTGAGTTTGTCTTTTCGGTTGTCAACATTGTCCAGATAACGAACCATTGCATTGCTTTGAATGATTTTTTTGGTCAAGCTTTTGAAATTGCCAAAAGCATTTTCTCTTAGAATTTGATTGTGCTGAAAAACCCAATAATTGACTTTCACTTTTTGAAAAGTGGAGACATAATGGTTGTGCCAGAAACAAGTCATTTTTTCGCGAAGCGGAAATTCGTCCTCCACCATTTTATCAATCCACCACGCTTTCATTTCGAAGGAAGTTTGGACTTCTTTTTTGAGCATTTCCTTTTTGGCTTCGGGATTTGCTGTGTTTAAAGTTTTTCGGATTTCTTTTAATTCTTGGAAAGATTTTGGACTATTTTCTAGAAAATTTGGAATTTTATACTCAACTTTTGTGTCAAAAGATAGTTCCAAGAACTTTTTCAAGCCTGTTTTTTCGATAGTGTTTGCTTGTTTTGCAGAATATCCGAGTCGCAATGACCAAAGGGTGTTTTTGTCCATAATCTAAAGTGCTATAAAAGTTGGACTTAGATTTTGAGAAAGGGTTTAATTGGGTTATGAATTCTTTTAATTGTTTGCTAATAGAGTATTTATTTCACTTCTTTTTTCTCCATCAAATCACTCAAATGCACGCGAAGTGCACCCACTGAAATGTTGATTTCCCAAAACGATAATCCCAATGAAATAAGCAAACTAAACAAGCTTAATCCAAAAAATTTAAAACCAAATTCTTGTTCGTCTAAAAACAATAATAGCATCGTGAATACCGAAAGGAACAAACTCAATACGCCAGCCATTTGCATATAGCGAATGAGAGTGAGTCGCAAGTTCAGGTTTTTGATTTCCAACAAAACCATATTGTTTTCTTTTTCTTTGTACGCTTTTTTTAAACCTCTGATAATGGTGGCAATCGTCAGAAATCGATTGGTGTAAGCCAATAAAATCAAGGAAGTGGCGGAGAAAAGCAAGGCGGGAGTTTCAATTTGAACGACCATTTTTTTAATATTTAATATTTACGTTCAAAGTTCGGATTCTTTATTCAAATTATTGTTTTTTTTAAACAAAAAAACCCGCAAGTTTTCACTTGCAGGTTTTGGTTCCCCTCCTTCGGAGGGGTTAGGGGAGGACTATTTTATCAAATCAAAACTTCTCTTAACGAAAGCTGTAAGTTCTTCGCCTTTCAATAGGTTTTGAGATAATTTGGCCAAGTCTAAAGCTTGTTTTACCAAACCTTCTTGGGTTGCTTTGTCTTCAGTATTCAAGATATTCGAAGCCAAATCAGAATTGATATTAACCACCAAATTGTACATTTCTGGCATATTTCCCATTCCGAACATTCCGCCACCACCTGATTGACTCATTTCTTTCATACGACGCATAAATTCTGGTTGCGTGATGATGAATGGAGCTGCATTGCTGTCCAAAGCTTCCAATTGCACTGTGTATGCTTTAGGAATATAAGTTTCCAATGAAGTTTTTAAACTTTCTTTTTCGGTATCCGATAATTTAGAAATAGTAGTTTCCTCTTTCTTGATTAAATTATCGATGTGATCTGAATCGACACGAACGAAAGTTACGTCTTTGTTATCACCTTCAATTTTTTGAATCAAATGCGAGATAATTGGCGAATCCAATAGCAATACTTCGTATCCTTTTTCTTTGGCGATTTCGATATAAGAGTGTTGTGCTTCTTTGTTTCCAGCGTAAAGAACCACCAGTTTTCCGTCTTTGTCGGTTTGGTTTTCTTTCAAGTTTTCTTTCAATTCTTCCAAAGTGAAATATTTGTCATCAACCGTTGGATACAAAACAAAAGCACCGGCTTTTTCGTAGAATTTCTCTTCTGAAAGCATACCGTATTCTAAAACTACTTTGATGTCGTTCCATTTTGCTTCAAAATCTTCACGGTTTTCGGTGAATAATGATTTCAATTTATCGGCTACTTTACGAGTAATGTAGTTCGAAATTTTCTTTACAGCACCATCGGCTTGCAAACCAGAACGGGAAACATTCAAAGGAATATCTGGAGAATCTACCACACCGCGGAGCATCATCAAGAACTCAGGAACAATTCCTTCTACGTTATCCGTAACGTAAACTTGGTTTTGGTACAATTGAATCTTGTCTTTCTGGATTTGCATATCATTACCCAATTTTGGGAAATACAAAATTCCAGTCAAGTTAAACGGATAATCCACATTCAAATGGATGTGAAACAACGGTTCTTCAAACTGCATTGGATAGACTTCACGGTAGAAATCTTTATAATCGGCATCCGTTAATTCCGTTGGTTGTTTAGTCCAAGCCGGATTCGGGTTGTTGATGATGTTATCGACTTCCACTTCCGTGAAAATTTCGTCTTTGTTTTCTGACTCAACAAATTCGCCTTTCTTTTGTTCGATTTTCTCGGTTCTAGTTCCAAATTTAATTGGAATAGGCATAAACTTGTTGTAACGATTCAACAATTCGTTGATTTTATACTCTTCTAAAAATTCTAATGAATCTTCGGCAATGTGCAAAATAATCTCCGTTCCACGAGTAGTTTTGTCGGCTGGTTCCAATGTGAATTCTGGGCTTCCATCGCAAATCCAGTGTGCTGCTGGTTCGTCTTTGTATGATTTAGTAATGATTTCTACTTTGGCGGCGACCATAAAAGCAGAATAGAATCCAAGACCAAAATGACCAATAATTCCAGAATCTTTGGCAGAATCTTTGTATTTTTCTAGAAATTCTTCAGCTCCAGAAAAAGCAATTTGGTTGATGTATTTTTCCACTTCCTCAGCAGTCATTCCCAAACCTTGGTCGATAATGTGCAATTTTTTGCCTTCTTTGTCGATTTTTACCTCTAAGATAGGGTTGCCATATTCTACTTTGGCTTCGCCAACGCTAGTAAGATGTTTTAATTTTAAGGTGGCATCAGTTCCATTCGAAATCAATTCACGCAAGAATATTTCGTGATCACTGTATAAGAATTTTTTGATAAGCGGGAAGATGTTTTCTACCGAAACATTAATTTTTCCAGTTGTCATAGTTGTAGTTTTTATAGTTTTATAATTGCATAATTCTTATTCAAATAAGATACCAATTGATGACAAAGTGACAAATTGTCGGAAACGTTAATTTTGATACAAAAAGCTTTTATTTTGAAACTTTATTTGAAGCCTTCATTGTAAATTTGTATCAAGTTTAATCTTAAAAAGACTGTAAAAATGAAAAAAACAATTACACTGATGGTACTGGCTATTTTGTTCTTTGCTTGTAAAAGTAAATCTGGCACAACCAGTACTACTGTAAAAAATGAACCAGTTGCCAGTACAAAGTTGGACAGAAGTTCTCAAGTAGCCATCAAAGGAGATTGGGTTATTACCAGCGTTACTTATCCCGGTTCCGATTATATTAAGGTAAGCTCTTTTCAAATTGCCGATTCTAAATGTTTTGTTGGAAGTACTTGGCATTTTATTTCGAACAATAATAAAGGAAGTATGGCTTTGACAAAATCGGATTGTCCCGCTTTTAGTTCTCCAATTGTTTGGAGTGTGAACAAAGAAGGCCAATTTGTTTTGAAAATAGTAGATGCTGGAGAAAAAGCAAAAAAAGTAAGAGATGGTTATGTATTGCGTGTAGCAAATCAAACCGAAACTTCGTTTCAATTGGTAGACATTATCAATGTTGGCGGCCAAAATAAAGAAGTTACGTACCAATTCGAAAAAACAAATTAATTAAAAGTAAAAATTATTATGAAAAAAATATCAATATTAGGAATATGCAGTTTGTTTTTATTGGCTTCTCTTTTTGCAGGTTGTAACTCATTAAAAAATACAAATAAAACGCAAAGAGGTGCAGGAATTGGAGCTGGAGCAGGAGCTTTAATCGGTGCTATTATTGGGAATAATACCAAATTAGGAACAGCAGGTGGAGCACTTATTGGAGCTGCAGTTGGTGGAGGAACAGGAGCGTTGATTGGAAATAAAATGGACAAACAAGCCCGACAAATCGACCAAGCATTACCTGGAGCTGATGTAGAGAGAGTAGGCGAAGGAATTCGTTTGGTTTTAAATGAAAATGCGGTACGTTTCGATACAGGAAAAGCAACATTGACTGCAAAAGCACAAGCTAATTTAGATAAATTGGTTCCCGTGTTTAAAGAATATGCGGATACCAACATCGAAATTTATGGTTATACAGACATTACAGGAAGTGCCGAATTCAACCTTGCTCTTTCTCAAAAAAGAGCCGAATCGGTTAAGAATTATTTAGCTTCAAACGGATTGGTTAGTTCCCGTTTCAAAACAACTGGAAAAGGAATTGCTGATCCAATTGCTACTAACGAAACCGCTGATGGAAGAACTCAAAACCGTCGTGTTGAATTTGCTATTTTGGCGAATGATAAGATGGTGCAAGATGCCAAAAAAGAAGCAGGACAATAAAAGACTTCGTTTATTAAATACCTAGAAAGCTGTTTCAGATTTGAAGCAGCTTTTTTTGTTTCGGATTATTTAGTACATTTGAGTTTTAAAGTTCTTTCAAAAATGGAAAATTCAAAGAAACATTCAATGGATAAAAAGCAGGATTCTGTTCAGGAACCTGAAACAATTTATGGAGCTGAGCAATTAAATCAAACTCTTGGTAAAAAAAATATCATAGGTTTTGATGTCAAAGGAAATTCAATATCTGAAAAAGAATTTGTATCTGATATTCAAGATGCATTAAATTGTCTAACCAAAGGAAACTTAGAAACCTATTCTAGTGAAGAAGTGAAAATGAAAATTTTAGGTTAATGGAAGTTCTTTGGAGAAAAAAAGCATTCGATGAATTAGAAGCAATTTATAAATATATAAAAAAAGAAAGTCCTCAAAATGCAGTTTTGGTTTTCAATGGCATTTATGATTTGGCAACTTCACTTCCAGATTTTCCTTTTAAATTTCCAAAAGAACCCCTAATTAATATCGAAAAAGTTAGGTATGCAGTAATTTGGAGTTTTAAAATTATCTATGCTGTTGAAAAAGATAGCATTGTAATTTTAAGAGTTTTTAGTACTAAGCTAAATCCAAAAAAACTTAAAAAGTAGAAATGATGTTGAGTACGAAGTTAAACTACTAGTTTATTAATACCCAAAAAGCTGTTTCAGATTTGAAGCAGCTTTTTTTGTTTCGGATTATTTAGTACATTTGAGTTTTAAAATTCTTTCAAAAATGGAAAATTCAAAGAAACATTCAATGGATAAAAAGCAGGATTCTATTCAGGAGCCTGAAACGGATTATAAAACAACTTTTACGGAAAAACTAGACCCGACCAATACCGATGAACAAGAAGTTTTGTTGCAAAAATTGTTGAAAAAAGGTTTAGAAGAAAGCAAAATGGGTCTGGGAATTTCTAATGAAGAAATGAAAAGGAGAACTAAATTAAGATATCCTTTTTTGAAATGATTTATAAAGTTGAATGGAAACTAATTGCAACTTATAGTTATTTTGACGAGATAGATTTTATTTTGTCAAAATGGAATGAAGTTGAAGTTCAGAAATTTGAAGATTTAGTTTATGATTTTCTAGCAACATTATCCAAAACTCCAAAACTCGGAATTTATAACTCCAAAAATGATTGTTATTCATTGGTTATTTCAAAACAGACCACTTTGTATTATAAAATCATTGAAGAAAAGTCTCAAATCGACTTAATTTTATTTTGGAACAATTCTAAAAATCCTGACGACTTAACCAAGTTGCTATATTAATTCCCTACAATGCAACTATCCATCATAATCCTTAATTACAATGTGCGTTACTTCTTAGAACTTTGTGTTCTTAGTGTTCAAAATGCTATTGAAAACTTAGATGCTGAAATTATTGTAATCGATAATAATTCTCAAGATGATAGTTGTGCGATGATGAAAAATCGTTTTCCAAACCTGAGACTCATCGAAAACAAAGAAAATTCAGGTTTCCCAAAAGGAAATAATATTGGCGTTGCTGAAGCCAAAGGTGAATACATTTGTATTCTCAATCCAGATACCATTGTTGCCGAAGACACTTTTACGAAAGTATTAGCTTTCGCCCAAAAACAAAAAGACTTAGGAATTATTGGCGTGAAACTCATCGACGGAACGGGAAAGTTTCTTCCAGAAAGCAAACGAGGAACTCCAACTCCCTTTGTAGCTTTTACTAAAATAACAGGTTTGTATAAAATCTTTCCAAAGACATTTGGGAAGTATTATGCTCAACATTTATCCGAAAACGAAACCGGAAAAGTCGAAATTCTCGTTGGTGCTTTTATGGTGATGCAACGAGATTTGTACAATGAAATTGGTGGTTTCGACGAAGATTGTTTTATGTATTCAGACGATATTGACTTGTCGTATATGGCGTTGAAAAAGGGAAAATCGAATTATTATTTTCACGAAACTTCAGTCATTCATTATAAAGGCGAAAGCACCGTGAAAGACGGAACATATATGAAGCGATTTCGTGAAGCGATGAATTTCTTCTATAAAAAACATTTTCGAATGTCTGTTTTGTTTTCTGTTTTTATGGAAATGGGAATTGTATTTTTCTCTTTTATAAAAATGTTTCAAGGAAAACCAAAATCAAAGCTTTCTCCAGAAAACTATATTCTGGTTTCTGACAATGAAAATCTGAAAGCGACATTAGAAAAACAATTCAATAAAAAGGTTGAACTTCAAAAAACCGCTCAAATCTTTTCGAAAAGTGTTGCTACTGAGGTTGTTTTTGACCAAAATCAGCTCGATTTCAAAACCATCATTCAGGCATTCGAAACCAATAAAAACAACGGTTTTACTTTTAAAATTCTCCCTGAAACTTCTGATTTTATAATTGGAAGCAACAGCAGTTTCGATAGAGGTGAAATGATCAAAATTTAAGATTTAACATTTTGTGTAAAATTGTTTAATTCGTGTCTAAAACTAAAATTAATCACTAATTTTGTACTCACAAATTTACAATTACCCTTTTAGGAAATAATATGGCAAGATTTGAATTAAAGCTTCCAAAAATGGGAGAAAGCGTAGCGGAAGCGACCATTACGAATTGGTTGAAACAAGTGGGAGACAAAATCGAAATCGATGAAGCTGTACTTGAAGTGGCCACTGACAAAGTCGATAGCGAATTGCCAAGCGAAGTTTCGGGAATATTAGTCGAACAATTGTTTGCCAAAGATGATATGGTTCAAGTGGGCCAAACTATTGCAATTATTGAAACTGATGAGATTTCCCTTTCAGCAACTCTAAAACAAGAAGCGGTTGTTCCTGAAGAAGTTGCTGTAATTGAAAAACCAATTGGCTCGAGCGACAGCGAACAGGAGAAGCAATTTGCCAAAGCTACCGTTACTACTCCAACAAACTTCTCTGATTCCGAAAAATTCTTTTCGCCGTTAGTGAAAAATATAGCTAAAGAAGAAGGTATTTCTTTGTCCGAATTAGAAAATATTTCAGGTTCAGGAAAAGAAGGAAGAGTGACAAAAGAAGATATTTTAAATTATTTAAAAACTAGAGGTTCTGAAATTCCAATTGTAGTAGAAGCGCCAAAATCAGTTGCTCAACCACAACCCATAACGCCGATCACACAACCTATAACCGTATCTTTGAACGGTGGTGACGAAATCATCGAAATGGACAGAATGCGCAAGCTGATTGCTGGATATATGGTGGCTTCGGTACAAACCTCGGCACACGTTCAGTCGTTTATCGAAGCCGATGTGACTAATATTGTAAAATGGCGAGATAAAATAAAAACTGCTTTCGAAAAACGAGAAGGTGAAAAACTAACGTATACTCCCATTTTTATGGAGGCCGTAGCCAAAGCTTTGAAAGACTACCCGATGATGAATATTTCTGTCGATGGCGAGACTATCATCAAAAGAAAAAACATCAACCTTGGAATGGCAGCTTCTTTGCCTAATGGAAACTTGATTGTTCCAGTTATAAAAAATGCCGATCAACTCAATTTAGTGGGAATGGCGAAAGCCGTAAATGATCTTGGAGGCCGCGCAAAATTAGGAAAACTAAAACCAGACGATACTCAAGGCGGAACCTATACAGTTACGAATGTGGGGACTTTTGGCAGTGTTTTTGGAACGCCAATTATCAATCAGCCACAAGTTGGGATTTTGGCTCTTGGAGCTATTCGAAAAGTGCCCGCTGTTATCGAAACTCCCGAAGGTGATTTTATTGGAATTCGTCAAAAAATGTTCCTTTCGCACAGTTACGACCATCGTGTTGTTGATGGAGCGCTTGGCGGAAGCTTTGTAAAACGTGTTGCCGAATATTTAGAAGCATTTGATGTGGATAGAAATTTTTAATCTGAAATAAAATAGAATACAAAAACGACTTTTGTGCGATATTTTACTATTAGAAATCGAAAATGAAAAACATCATAATAATTATTTTACTTTTTAAACTTTTTGATTGTACAGCTCAAAAATATGAGAAAATTACTATTTCCAAAACTGACACTTCTGAATTATATATAAATGATGAAGATGCAACAGAGCTTTTCTATTATAAATTTGTCCCAAAAAAAAATATAATAGGAGTATTAGTAATTTTGCCTTCAGGCGGTGAAATTATCGAAAACACATTAAAACAAATAACTCTTCACAAAATTGCAGTTGAAAAAGGAATTTTGGTAATTGTTCCGTCAATAAATTGGGGAACAGATAACCGAGAAGCAGAATTTGCAATTCTTGGTAGAATATTCAGTGAAATTTTTGAAATATATAAAATACCAAATGATAAATTTATAATTGGTGGACTTTCAAATGGAGCAATAATTTCTTTGACTTACGCTGAAAAGGCAATTAAAAATCCTGAAAAGTTTTTTCTAATTCCAAAAGGTGTTTTTGCATTAGACGCACCTTTAGACCAAGCAAGATTTTATAATTATTGTGAAAGAGAAATAGAAAGAAATATTTATAAACCAGCAGTAGATGAAGCAAAATGGATAAAGAATAATTATGACAGTATTTATGGAGGCTCTCCTGAAAAATTCCCTCAAAAGTATATAGAAAATTCCATTTATTCTTATGGAGCAAAAGATGGTGGTAACGCAAAGTTTTTAAAAAATATGCCCCTTTTAATGTTTACCGATTTGGATACAGATTGGTTAATTAATCAAAGAAATCGTGATTTAAATGACTGGAATGGAATTGATATAATCTCAATGATAAACCAATTGAAAATAATGGGAAATGAAAAAGCAAGAGTGATAGTCAGTCAAGGGAAAGGAATTCGATTAGACGGTACGAAAAATCCACATTCTTGGTCAATTATGGATTCCGAAATTTGTCTGAACTGGATTTTAAAATTATTTGAAAAATAAAAACATCGTTCAACAGTTTGACAAGATTTGGGTTTAAGGCTTTTTGTACGCTGTTTTTTGTATTTACAAAGTTTTATCTTTAACCGAAAGCATAGACTTTATTAATCCCAAATATTGTCAAGCGAATGAACCTTTTTAGACTCGTCGTTTTTTTTTGTCCAAAAAATTTTTAAATAATCGACGAACGGTACGTTCAAAAAGATATATTTGTCATTCTAAAATTAAAAAATGGAGCTCAAGCTTAACAAACCAATTTGTTTTTTCGACTTAGAAACTACAGGAATTGATGTTGCCAAAGATCGTATTGTTGAAATAGCAATTTTCAAAATTTTTCCCAACGGAAATAAAGAAAGTAAAACTTGGTTGGTCAACCCAACTATCCCAATTCCACCACAATCAACCGCCATTCACGGAATCAGTGATGAAAAAGTAGCCAATGAGCCTACTTTCAAGGAATTGTCTTCACAGATTTACAATATGATAAAGGATTCAGATTTAGCGGGATACAATTCAGACCGTTTCGATATTCCATTATTAGCCGAAGAAATGCTTCGTGCTGGAGTAGATTTCGATATGAAAAACCGAGTTTCTGTCGATGTGCAAACTATTTTTCACAAAAAAGAAGAACGAACATTGAGCGCTGCATTAAAATTTTATTGTGGACAAAGTCTTGAAAATGCCCATACTGCTGAAGCGGATACGATGGCAACTTACGAAATTATGAAAGCCCAATTGGATCGCTACCCAGAATTGGAAAACGATATGAAATCACTTTCGGAATTTACCACTAGAAAAAAAATTGCCGATTTTGCTGGAATGATTGCATTTGATAAAGACGACAACGAAATTTTTACCTTCGGAAAGCACAAAGGAGTAAAAGTTGATAAAGTTTTAGAAAATGAACCCGGCTATTTCAGCTGGATTCAAAATGCTGATTTTCCTTTATATACAAAAAAAGTTTTGACGGCAATAAAATTGAGAAAATTGAACACAAAATAGGTTTCAGTCAGCAGGTTTCAGATTGCAATCTGAAAATCTGCAATCTGCAATCTGCAATCTGAAAGAAATGAAGATAATCTGTATCGGTAGGAATTATGCTAAGCATATTGAGGAATTAAAAAACGAAAGACCATCAGAACCAGTGATTTTTATGAAACCTGATTCGGCGGTTTTATTGAAACAACATCCTTTTGTGATTCCAGAATTTTCAAATGACATTCATCACGAAATCGAACTGATTGTAAAAATTAACAAAGTTGGAAAATATATAGACACCAAATTTGCTCATAAATATTATGACGAAATTAGTGTGGGAATAGATTTTACAGCACGAGATTTGCAAAACGAATTAAAAACCAAAGGATTGCCATGGGAAAAAGCGAAATCGTTTGATGGGTCGGCAGTAATAGGCGATTTTTTACCTAAAAGTCAATTTAATTCATTAGAAAATATTACTTTTGAACTGACTAGCAACAGCAAAACGGTTCAAAAAGGCAATACCGATTTTATGTTATGGAAGATTGATGAGCTAATTTCTTATGTTTCACAATATTTCACATTAAAAATTGGCGATATTATTTTTACAGGAACTCCAGAAGGAGTTGCAGTTGTGAAGTCAGAAGATATTTTAGAGGGATTTTTAGAAGGAAATAAATTATTTAGCATACAAATCAAATAAATGGCACTATATTACAACCTAGCAAAAGTGTACGCACTTTCAGATAACGACCCGGAATTTGTCCTGCAAATCGTAACGTTATTTGTCAACGAAATTCCAGAAGATATCGCAGAAATCAAAGAAGGAATCAAAAAGAAAGACCATAAACACGCCTATTCTTACGCTCATAAAGTAAAACCATCCCTAGATTTACTGGGTTTAAAAGTAGCTTTCGAAGAAATACTTCAGATAGAAGCATGGACAAAAACTGAGGGTGAAACTAAGGAAATCAAGGAGACTTTTAGGAGCGTTAAGCATCAAGTAAAAGATGCAATTAAGGAATTAAAAAAAGATTTCGATTTATAAGGAGCTTTTCCTGCTGTACGTTTCAAGTTTTTTTTAAAATCACTTTTTTTCTAAAAAAAATAAAAAAGGAGCTTCCTCTAGTCGCTCTTTTTATTTAGAAAAAATAGTGATTTTAAGCAAAAAGCTTTCCACTTCCATCAGGGCTAAAACAGATAGCAGGTTTCAGATAGCAGTATAATTGGAAACCTCTAAAATCTAATTTTCCCACTTCAAACCTCTAACTTCAAATGAAAGCATCCATAATAACCATTGGTGATGAAATTTTAATAGGACAAATTGTCGATACAAATTCGGGTTTTATAGCCAAATCATTAGACAGAATCGGTGTCGAAATTCACGAAATGATTTCCATTAGTGACAACAAGCAACACATTCTTCAGACTTTTGCAAAGTTTCAAAACACCGTAGATTTAGTCATAATTACGGGTGGACTTGGACCTACAAAAGACGACATTACCAAGAAAACTTTTTGCGATTACTTTGATGACGAACTAGTTGTAGATAAAAAGGTTCTCGGGCATGTTACCCAACTTATCGAAGGGTTTTACAAACGTCAGATTACTCAAATAAACAAAGATCAAGCCTTAGTTCCATCTAAATGTACTGTACTTCACAACCAAGTGGGAACAGCACCGGGAATGTGGATGAAAAAGGAAAATACCGTCTTTATTTCGCTTCCAGGAGTTCCATTTGAAATGAAATATTTGGTCGAAAACGAGATTATTCCCAAGATTGTCATAGAGTACAAGCGACCTTACATCATTCATAAAACCGTTTTAACCTACGGAATTGGAGAAAGTTTATTATCTGAAACGATTGAGGATTGGGAGAATAATTTACCGGATTTTATAAAACTAGCCTATTTACCGAGTCCAGGCCGAGTAAGATTACGCCTTTCAGCTCGTGGAACTGACAAAGAATTTCTAGAAAAATCCATTTCGAAAAATGTGACAACATTATCTAAAATACTCGGCGATAGCATTGTAGGTTTTGATGATGACGAAACCCTTGAAATTGTAATTGCCCAACTTTTGACACAACAAAACAAAACAATTTCGACCGCCGAAAGTTGTACAGGAGGTAAAATTGCCCAGGTTTTAACCTCAGTTTCAGGAGCTTCAAAGTATTTTAAAGGCAGCGTGGTTTCTTATGCAACCGAAGCGAAAATATCGATTTTAGGAATTTCGGAGGATTTAATAAAGAAGCATTCAGTAGTAAGTGCAGAAGTAGCTAGGGAAATGGCAATTTATATTCAAAAAATAATGAAAACGGACTATGCAATTGCCACAACTGGGAATGCTGGGCCTTCAAAAGGTGATTCAGATGCCGAGGTTGGGGCAGTGTTTATAGCAATAGCTACACCAAATGAAGTACTAATCGAAGAGTTTAATTTTGGCCAACCTCGTGATAAAGTGATAGATAGAGCCGCAATAAAGAGTTTAGAAATGTTGCGAAAAGAAATTTTGAAAAATGTGCCATAATTTTTTTGCGTAATAGGTTTATTTTTCTTTTCTTTGCACCCTGATTTTGAATAACGATAAAAGATAAGATAATGTCAAGAGTTTGCGACCTTACAGGTAAAAGAGCGATGGTAGGAAATAACGTTTCTCACGCTATGAATAAAACTAAGAGAAAATTTTCTGTTAACTTAGTTAAAAAGCGTTTTTATCTTCCAGAAGAAGATAGATGGATTACTCTAAGAGTAGCTGCATCTACGGTAAAAACAATTAATAAAAATGGAATCGCTGCAGTTTTGAAAAAAGCACAAGCAGGCGGATTTATTAAATAATCCATTCCTAAAAATACATCAAGATGGCAAAGAAAGCAAAAGGAAATAGAATCCAAGTAATTTTAGAATGTACTGAACACAAAACAACAGGTGTTGCAGGAACTTCAAGATACATTACAACAAAGAACAAAAAAAATACTCCAGATAGATTAGAGATTAAAAAATTTAATCCAATCTTGAAACGTGTAACTGTTCACAAAGAAATTAAATAATAATTAGAGATTTTAAGATAATCTTAGATGTCACATTTGAGATATATTAAAATACAAATAACATAGAATCATGGCAAAGAAAACCGTAGCATCCTTACAGACATCTTCTAAGAGATTATCAAAAGCCATCAAAATGGTAAAATCTCCTAAAACTGGCGCATATACATTCGTAGAATCTATTATGACTCCTGAAGCAGTTGACGAATTCTTGAAAAAGAAATAATTAACTTTCACATTATATAGAAAAGCTACTTTCATTCGGAAGTAGCTTTTTTATTTTTTATATTTACCGTCAGAAATGTATGCAATCATTGCAATTTTCTTAAGTTGATTACCTAATTGATTTTGCAATTTTATAATCGTAAGTTGCTAATCATAAATAATTTATCAAATGAGTTTTTTTAAAAAATTATTTTCTTCCGATAAAAAAGAGTCGCTTGACAAAGGTCTAGAAAAATCAAAAACATCTTTTTTTTCTAAGTTAACCAAAGCCGTTGCTGGAAAATCTAAAGTTGATGATGAGGTTTTAGATAATTTAGAAGAAGTATTAGTTTCTTCGGATGTTGGAGTAAACACAACGCTGAAAATTATTACCCGAATAGAAAAACGTGTTTCCGAAGACAAATTTCTTGGAACCGACGAGTTAAACCAAATTCTACGTGAAGAAATTGCTGGTTTACTGTCTGAAACAAATTCTGGCGAAGCTACCGAGTTTGTAATTCCAAATGCAACAAAACCTTATGTTTTGATGGTTGTGGGAGTTAATGGTGTTGGAAAAACCACTACTATTGGCAAACTCGCTTATCAATTCAAAAAAGCGGGTTACAAAGTAGTTCTTGGTGCAGCTGATACTTTTCGTGCTGCAGCAATCGATCAATTGCAAATATGGGCAGATAGAGTTGGCGTTCCTATCGTAAGACAAAATATGGGAAGTGATCCAGCTTCGGTAGCTTTTGATACTTTACAATCGGCAGTTGCTCAAAATGCCGATATAGTTATTATTGATACAGCGGGTCGTTTACACAATAAAATCAATTTAATGAACGAATTGACCAAAGTAAAACGAGTAATGCAAAAAGTCGTTGGCGATGCGCCACACGATGTTTTATTGGTTATTGATGGTTCGACTGGCCAAAATGCTTTCGAACAAGCCAAACAATTTACAGCCGCTACCGAAGTAACGTCGCTTGCAGTAACAAAACTTGACGGAACTGCTAAAGGCGGAGTGGTTATTGGGATTTCAGACCAATTTAAAATTCCTGTAAAATACATTGGAGTTGGCGAAGGAATTGAGGACTTGCAAGTCTTTAATAAATATGAGTTTGTAGATAGTTTCTTTAAATAAAAGCAAAATGAATTTTTCTTCCATTAAAAATTTACCCATCATTTTTTTTTATTTATTGAGCATAACATCCTTTGTTTTGTCGAATGTTGTTAGAGACAAAAATAGGGTGCTTTATTATATTTTGCTAGTGTTGGGTGCTGGTTTTTTTATTTTTGGATTTTTCAAAAGCAGAAAAAATAAACAACAATGAGAATAAAAGGTTAATAGTAAACTCTTTTATTACTTCTAGACCTTTGAGGTTTTAAAAACCTCTAAGGCCTGTTTAAAACCCAAAATGTAATTTTGGAATTAATTATTTTTTAGTACAAAGCACTAATTTTTGCCCATAATTCTTCATCAAAACCGGATAGTGCAAAAGTAGGATTGGCTGGATTTGCAACCTCTCCCATTCGTATTACTACCATTTTTTTACTTGGAATAACATAGATTTTTTGGTCATTTTTCCCCAAAGCCATAAACATATCATTGGGTCCAGTAGGAATTAAACTTCCTTTAAACTGAAGCTGAGATTGCGGCAAATGATAACTTTCTTTTCCGTTCAACCACCACAAATAACCGTATCCTAAATTAATGTTTTGGGATGTACTCGTGGCTTCGTTAAAATAAACTTCATTTAGAATAGTTGTGTTTTCCCACTTTCCCTTGTTCAACATTAATAAACCAAAACGAGCCATACTTCTTGTAGTACTGTAATACACACTATTATTCTCTACTTGAATCCAAGATCCTGTCATTCCGATTTTGTCTCTCAGTTTAGTATTGAAATAGTTAGTCCAAGTTTGTCCACTTGCTTTGGCAATAACATCTTGCAATTTTACATAAACATTATGATATGCCCAACGCGTTCCTGCATCCGCTTTGTAAGTGAGGCTTGCTGGATCAACCGCATCAGCATTGGCAAGATCTTCGATACCAGAAGTCATTGTAAGCAAATGTTTACTGGTAATTAGGTTTTCTTTAGTCAATGGTAAGCTTGTCCAACTGGTTCCAATATAATCGGACACTTTATTGTTGATGTTAATCAAACCTTCTTGCTGTGCAATTCCGGTAAGAGTTGCAGTCAAAGTTTTTCCTGCACTTGCCCAATACCATCCTGTAGAAGCAGAATGTCCGTTGAAATAATTCTCCATAACGATTCTTCCATTGACTAAAACGATGAAACCTTTGGAGTTTTTGAGTGCTAAATAATCTAACAGAGGTTGTACAGCAGTTTGTTTCCAACCCAAATCAGCAACAGATTTTGTTTCCCAAACATCGCCAGTCATAGGCGGAAAATAGATTGATTCTGGAGGAGTTCGACTTGGTAATGGAGTTTCCGAACTGCAACTAACACATAATAAAACAATTAGTAAGCTATAGATTATTTTATACATATTTTGAGTATTTAGGAATAAGACCAAAAATATTAAAAAAAGTTTAGTGAGTTTTTTTATTTTTTATTTTCTTTGGAATTTAATAAGAGTAACTTTGTCGAAGAGATAAAATGTCTTTTTATCCCAGAAACCCTAGCCATGATGGCTGAATTGTTTACACAATTCCCTTTTGTGACGGTGTCAGCCAAAGAGATATAGTGAACAGCAGGATTTAGCTCCAAAAAAAATAATTTTATGAAAAATACTTTTAACATTGTATTCTTATCGTTTCTTTTTGTCTCTTGTCAACAAAAGATAAAACCTGATGATATTGCCAAAATAAATGGCTATTGGGAAATCGAAAAAGTCGTTTTTGAAGATGGGAATGACAAAGATTATAAGATAAACGAGAGTTATGATTATTTTGAAATTGGCAAAAATAACTTAGGTCTTCGTAAGAAAGTAATGCCCCAATTAGACGGCAGTTTTATTGTAAACGATACTCAAGAAAGTTTAAAAATTCGGTTCGAAAAGGATAAAGTTTATCTAGATTACAATACTCCTTATGCCAAATGGTCAGAGGAATTAATTGCGATTTCAGACGAAAAGATGGTTTTTATGAATACCAAAAAAAACCAATATCATTATAAAAAAGCAACCCCAATAAACATTCTAGGTGATGGCAAAAAGATTAAATAATCAAAGTACCGTTGGCGATGTTTTAAAGCACATCATTCAAGCTAACAAATTGCAACCCGGAATGGATCAAATTGATGTGAGAGAAGCTTGGAAAAACCTGATGGGCAACGGTGTGAATCATTATACCAAAAATGTGGTTTTGAAAGGCAGCACCTTGTATGTAGAACTTTCTTCGGCAGTTTTGAGAGAAGAATTAACCCACGGAAAATCGAAAATTGTCGCCATGATTAACGAAGAATTGAAACGCGAAGTAGTTAAGGAAGTTGTTTTGAGGTAATGATTTCAGATTGTAGATTACAGATTTTATGACAATTCTAAAATACAAAAAGGCTTTCGAATACCGAAAGCCTTTTTGTATGGAACTAAATATTGAAATTACAACTTGAGATTCATCCCCAATTTGAAGTTTCTTCCAAGAGTATTATAACCCACATTTTCTACAAATTCTTCGTTCAAAATATTAGTTGCTGTACCAAAAATGTTTAGAATACCTTTAATTAATTCATAGTTCAAGGAGGCGTTTACCAATTGGTAAGAACCAAGAACTACATTCTGAGTTCCGTATGTATTTCCATCAAAGAAAGCGTCATTTCTACCATCTACATACTGATAATTGACGTTAAAAGTAGTCCTTGTAGCAATTTGATAATCCAATGATGAATTCACTTTATGCTTTGGAATCAATCGATCCAATGCTTTATCTACTTGGGTAAAAGTATAATTGGAATTCCATTTTAATTTTTCACTCAAAGCAAAACTGATTTGAGTTTCAACCCCTTTGGCTTTATTCGTCCCATCGATATTAATGTATTTATAGGCGGATGAAAATCCAATAAAATTAGTCTGCTCACGATAGAATCCTACTACAGAAAATATAATCTTCTTATCCAAAAGGCGTGTTTCAAAACCAGCTTCAACTGTGGTATTTTTTTCCGGTGTCAAAGCCGTATTTCCGTATGGAGAAAACAATTGATACAAACTTGGGGTAACAAAAGCTGTGCTATAAGATGCCAAAACTTTCAACGGAAACGCTTTGAAATCATAGGATGGATTCACATTATAAACCAACTGATTTCCATACTCGCTATGAATGTTCAATCGTGCTCCAGCGTTCACATTCAACCCAAAATCTGAAGTAAAAACTCCAGTCAAATAAGGATCAATCATATTGAATTTAGTGCTCTCTTTAGCGATATTGCCATAAGGCGTTATACTGTTCATATCAAAAAATTGATATTGCGCTCCTGTCACAACAAACAATGATTTAGTAATTTCATATTTATTAAAAGCATCCACATTTACGTTTCTAGAATCGTATTTCGAATAGCCAACCGTGCCAGAATACGAATCAAATTCGTCATAAGAGCGACCAATTTGATTGTAACTAGAATTCAATACCAATTCTCCTTTATTGTATTTGAATTTTGGCAAAAATCCAAATCGAGATTGTTCTGATTTGGAATGATTCTGGCTAATGTCGTTTGCACCTGTATTATCGAAACCTCCATCATAATCATTTTCCACTTTGTCGTAATTTCCAAAGAAATCCAAAGTCAATTTATCGGAAACTTTATAACCTATTTTCCCTAAATAATTGATTCTCGAAAATCGATCGGCTTCATAACTTAGGCTTTCATTTGGCTCAGCAATTTGGGAGATTCCTGTAGTTGCAGTACTATTCAACGAAGCAAAATAATTCAATTTTTTGGCGTTTCCATTTACTGAAAACCCTTGATTGTAATCCTGTGGAATTGTTTTTGAAGTCGATGCTGTGTTATACGTTCCCACATTCATATACCCATTTCCCTGAATGGCTTTCTTGCCCGATCTTTTCAAAGTGATATTGATAACAGCAGTAGCTGCGCCAGTTCCATACAAAGTGCTCGAAGCCCCTTTCATAATTTCGATGCTTTCCACTTGCTCGGCAGGAAGCAAACGCAAATCATATTCCAGACTAATTCCCGACGCATCGGTAACCGGAATTCCATCAATAAGAATCAAGACTTGATTGCTTTTTCCGCCACGAATGTAGTAGCCTAAATTTTTTCCTGCAGCACTTTGACCTCCGTTGATTTCGACACCCGCAACCGAATTAAGAATGGTTGCCACACTTTGTCCTTGCTTCATTTTTAAATCAGCGGAAGTGATTTTGGTAATTACTTTTCCAGATTTTTCTTTGGCCAAAGCAAATTTGGAATCCGAAATTACTACTTCATCCAATTGAGTTTCGGATGCATTGCTGTCTTTTTGCTGCGCAAATACACAGTTAGTCATTAGTACGAATAACGCACTAATACGAACGATTTTGTTGTTCATTTTAATAAAACATTTTTAATAATAAAAAATGGGAGAAAAGCATAGAATGACCCATACCCAAACCTTTTTTCCCGAAAGTTTGATACTCGATGTAATAGGCAGGTCTCCTGGCTTGCGTCTTGTTGTTTACCTTCCCATTCAAAGTTAGAAATTAGAAATATGAAGTAAGAAGTATTTAACTTCTAACCTCTACCTTCTAGCCTCCCACTTCCAAACAGTGGTTTTGTAGATAACAACAAGCTTTCTAGCTTACAGTTGCGGGTACAGCCCAGGATTTTCGATTTTAGATTTTAGATTTTAGATTTTTTACAATCTGAAATCTGCAATCTGAAATCTGCCACCTGATTCCCTTTTAATGCGGTTTTGAAAAACAAAACAGCAACCTCAATACGGCGGCAAAGATAGCGCAATTGTAAATTAAAATCATTGCAATTTTATTTATATATTTGTAGTAAACTATAACATTATGGAAACAATTATCGTCCATCCAAAAAACAATGAAGAACAAAAAGTAATAAAAGCTTTTCTGGAAGCATTGAAAATCAAGTTTGAAAACCTTAAAAACAAATCCGAGGAGACTGATTATAGTCCTGAATTTGTTGAAATGATTGAACAAAACAGAAAGGATTATAAAGCAGGAAAAGGTATTAAAGTCAATTTAGATGATATATGGAAATAATATTCCTGCCCAAATCTAAAGAACACCTTGACTTTTTTAAGAAAGTCAATAACCCTATTATTCTAAAAAAAATTCGACAACTTTTAGAAATAATTCCAGAAACACCTTATTCTGGAATTGGAAAACCTGAACCATTAAAGCATCATTTGTCTGGACTTTGGAGCAGAAGGATTAATCAGGAACATCGATTAGTTTACGAAGTCATACAAGCTGATAATGTAATTTTGATACATTCCCTAAAAGGTCATTATTAAAAAAAGACTACTTCTTATTCTCCTTCTTCTTCGAAAGTTTGACAATTAACCAAACGAAACCAACTAGAAAACACAAGATAATTATTCCCGCAACAACATAAATAAAAGTGTTTGAATTGCCTCTCATAACTTCCTTTTTAACAAATTTAATATCTTTGTTATGGTTAAAAAGTATCAAAAGTTACACAAGTATATTTTTGTGAAAACAAAAAACGATACTTTTGTAAAAAATTACCTTAAATGAAATCCTTACAAAATAGCGCTTTCTACTTTTTAGTCTTTTTGCTGTTCATTCAATGCAAAGAAGTTACAAAAAAAGAAACAACACTTGCCTCTTCAAAAAATGAAATTCAATATGCCAAAGGATTGGAAATCTACAAATACTCAGGTTTTTCCATCCTAAAAATCACAAATCCTTGGCCAAATGCTAAAGAAAGTTTTACTTATATTCTTCAAGAAAAAAACGGAATTATTCCAGATAGTTTAAAACAATTTCCGCTAATTCAAATTCCACTAAAATCGATTGTAGTAACCTCAACAACACATATTCCGGCTTTGGAATTATTGGGAGTAGAAAATACTTTAGTGGGTTTTCCGAATACAAATTATATTTCTTCAGTTAAAACCCGAAAGTTAATTGATGCCGGAAAAGTTCGCGAAGTAGGAGTCAATGAAAATCTGAACACCGAAGTTTTAATCGATATGAAACCCGATGTGATTGTGAGTTTTGGTTTAAATAATAGCAATCCAACTTTGGACAATCTTCAAAAAAGTGGTTTGAAAGTAATGCTCAACGGCGATTGGACAGAACAATCTCCTTTGGGAAAAGCCGAATGGATTAAGTTCTTTGGCGCACTTTACGGTTTGGATTCTAAAGCAGATACTATCTTCGCAAAAATTGAAAAAGAATATAAGACTACTTTGGAATTAGCTAAAAAAGCGACAACAAAACCAACTGTTCTCAGTGGCGCAATGTATCAAGAACAATGGTACGTTCCGCAGGGCGAAAGCTGGGCAGCCTTGTTTTTGAAAGACGCCCAATCCCAATATTTATGGGCAAACACTAAAGGAAATGGAAGTTTATCCGTACCCTTTGAAGTCATTTTAGAGAAAGCACAAAAGGCGGATTTCTGGATTGCTCCTGGCGATTTTTCAAGTTTGAAACAAATGAGCGACAGCAATCCACATTACAATCAATTTGCTTCGTTTAAAAATAAAAAAGTATATTCGTACAGCCTAAACAAAGGCGCAAAAGGAGGAATTGTTTATTTCGAATTAGCCTCTTCTCGCCCCGATTTAGTTTTGAAAGATTTGATCAAAATAGTACATCCTGAATTAGTACCTAATTACAAACTTTTTTTCTTTCAAAAATTAGAATAAGACACGAATTATATTAATTTAAAAAACTTAATTATCTTAATTCCTTAATGGTTTAAATCCTTGCAACACAAAAACCGAAATATCCTTTTATTCACCATACTGACATTGTCGCTGCTATTGCTATTGTTATTGAACATCAGTTTGGGTTCGGTTTCTATCCCCATAAAAGACGTTTTCTACAGCTTGACGGGAGGAAATTCCAGCAAAGAAACTTGGGATTACATCATCGTAAATTATAGATTACCCAAAGCCATTGCGGCAATTCTTGTGGGAATAGGACTCGCCATCAGCGGATTGTTGATGCAAACTTTGTTTAGAAATCCATTGGCTGGACCGGATGTTTTGGGATTGAGTTCTGGTGCAAGTTTGGGCGTAGCAACGGTAATTTTAGGAGCTGGATTTTTACCTGCATTTTTAGCTTCATTTTTATTGTCTTCTTATGGAATTATATTGGCTTCGAGTTTGGGGAGTTTCTTGGTTTTATTGGCCGTTTTATCGGTTTCGCAACGATTGCGCGACACAATGGCTATCCTGATTGTAGGATTGATGTTTGGCAGTTTAACCAGTGCCATTGTGGGAACACTCACCTATTTCAGCTCCGCTGAGCAATTGCAAAAATTCACTTTTTGGTCTTTAGGAAATCTGGGTAATTTGTCTTGGTCATCGATTGTGATTTTATCTGTTTGTGTAGTGATTGGTTTGTTTTTAAGCCTTTTGAATATCAAACCCTTGAATGCTTTGTTGCTTGGCGAAAACTACGCCCGAAGTATGGGAATGAACTACAAAAGAACCCGATTGATTATCATCTTGGCCACCAGTATTTTGACGGGAAGCATCACCGCTTTTGCCGGTCCAATTGCCTTTATAGGATTGGCCGTTCCGCATATTGCCAAATTGGTTTTTCAAACGAGTAATCACACTATTTTATTCTGGAGCACGTTGCTTTTGGGAGCCATAATTATGTTGATTTGTGATAGCATTTCGCAACTTCCAGGAAGCGATATTACCTTGCCAATTAATGCGGTGACTTCTTTATTTGGTGCGCCAATCGTAATTTGGTTATTGCTTCGAAAACGTAAAATGATGAACTAATATTTTTTTAAACGCATAGAAACATAGTTTTTATTACTTTTATCAAGACGCTTCGCTTTATTACAGTAAATCATAGCTTTGCTAAAACAAAGAATAGTCAATCTCATTCTTTCTACTATGCTTCTGTAATTTTTTAAAAAAATAAATATGATAACACAAAAATATTTAGATGATTTGACATACGAAGTCATAGGTTCACAATAGAAGTACACAAAATAATGGGAAGAGGTTTGCTTGAAAGTGTTTACCATCAGTGTATAAAAGAAGAATTAGCACAAAGAAAAATAAACTTTTCTACAGAGATGAAAGTTCCTCTAGTTTATAAAACCAAAGAACTCAAAATAGATTTTAAATGTGATTTATTCATCGAAAATTGTTTAGTTGTAGAATTAAAATCGGTAGTACAATCAAACCCTATATTTGAAGCTCAACTTTTAACCTATATGAAACTTTTAAAAGCTCCGAAAGGAATTTTAATCAATTTTAATTGTTTCAATATTTTTAAAGATGGGCAGAAAACTTTTGTAAACGAATATTTTAAAAATTTACCCGAAAAGTAACTTATTCCTCTATGTTTGAAACCAAGTTTCAACTATAAACTCTTTTAAAGATTCCCAAAAACTATGTTTCTATGCGTTTAAAATCTTATCTTGTAAATAAAAATGAGCAATAAAAATATCCTTTCAACTTCAAATTTAAGCATCGGTTACAAAACCAAAAGCTCGACAATAATCATTGCCGAAAATCTAAACTTGAATTTAAGGGAAGGTAAACTAATCGCTTTAATCGGTGCAAATGGTATTGGAAAATCAACACTTTTAAGAACTATTACAGGAATCCAAAAAACCATTTCAGGAACAGTTTCTTTGAACGAAAAGGACATTCACGAATTGGACGCTTTGACTTTGGCACAAAATTTAAGTGTTGTTCTTACCGAGAAATTACCCCCAAGCAATCTGACGGTTTGGGAACTCATTGCTTTGGGAAGACAGCCTTATACCAATTGGATTGGAACCCTAACCGACAATGATATCGCGAAAATAAACGAAGCAATCGAACTGACACAAATTGGTCATTTAATACATAAAAGACATTACGAAATTAGTGATGGGCAATTGCAAATCGTATTGATTGCAAGAGCTTTGGCACAAGACACGCCTTTAATAATATTGGATGAACCCACAACCCACTTGGATTTATTACACAAAGTAGTGCTTTTTAAACTCTTGAAAAAATTAACACAGGAAACGGGAAAATGTATTCTATTTTCGACCCACGACATCGATATGGCGATACAATTGAGCGATGAAATGATCATTATGACTCCCGAAAACACCATACAAGATCAACCTTGTAATTTGATTATGAAAGGCAGTTTCAATACTTTATTCAAAGATGAACATATTGTTTTTGATAGTGAAAAGGGGAAGTTTGTGATTTCTTCTTAACCACAAAGACGCGAAGCCCTTCGACAAGCACAGGATGACGCACGGAGTTCACAAAGTTGGCTCGAAATCCATATTTATCAAGTACTCCAATACTGCAACCTGCTATCTGCTACTTACCACCTGCTATCTGCCTTTTCGCTTCGCCAACCACAAAAGCAACCGAATTGGCAATATTAAAACTTCGAATTAATTTTGACATCGGAATGGTTAAATGATTTTCGAATTGAGCCAAAACTTCCTCGCTTAAACCAACGCTTTCTTTACCAAAAACCAGCCAATCGCCATCTTGAAATTCGGCATCATAAATGGATGTTGTTGCGTGAGAACTCATCAGGAACACTCGGGATTTATCTGGAATTTGGGTAATCCATTCCTCTATATTTTCATACTCGGTTACGTCCAAATGTACCCAATAATCCAAACCAGAGCGTTTCAGATTTTTATCATTGATAACAAATCCAAACGGATGAATCAGGTGCAAACGGCTTTCGGTACCCACACACAAACGACCAATATTTCCAGTATTGTTGGGGATTTCAGGTTCTACAAGGACGATATTTAACATATTTGAGGTTTTGGGTTTTGGGTTTTGGGTTTTGGGTTTTGGGTTTTGGGTTTTTAGGTATTAGTTCAAATGCTTTAATAACTTACAATTCAAAATTCATAACTTCTCTTACTTCTCCAGCTTGCAAATTATCCAAAAAAACATTTCCTATTCGGACTCTCACTAATCTCAAGGTAGGAAAACCAACGGCAGCCGTCATTTTTCGAACTTGGCGAAACTTTCCTTCATTGACAGTGATAGAAGCCCAAGAAGTAGGTCCGTGACGTTCGTCTCTTATTTTTTTTCCTCTCGCTCCAAAGGCTGGAATTTCATTTATAATAAAAGACTCACACCGTTTGGTGATATATTTCGTGCCGTTGAAACCAATTTCGACTCCTTTTTTCATTTCATCAATGGCTTCCTGCGTGATGATTCCATCCACTTGAACATAATATTCTTTATCTACTTTTTTGCTTCGAACAATTTCGCTCATTTTACCATCGGTGGTAAGCATTAACAAGCCTTCGGAATCTTCATCAAGGCGACCAATAGCCATTGTTCCTGCTGGAAAATCGTGCAATTCACCCAAGAGTTTTTTCTTGCGTTTCAATTCATAAATAAATTGACTCAAATAACCGTAAGGCTTGTGGAGGATGAAATGGTGGTGGGACATATTAAAATGTAAATTTCGTGTAAAAATAAACAAAATGCATAACTCCGAGAAAACCATCCTGTAATTAAATTTGTAAAAAACACCACATTAATCACAATACATTAAATTAAAGCACTTTACGGTTTTCCGTAAAAAATTCCTTTTATTTTTAACTTAATTTACATAACTCCAAATCAGTCCTAACTATTAAAAACCAAATTATGATAAAGAAATCCATTTTAATAGAGAATAAAACTTCGATTACTGCCAAAAACCTGCAACTAATAATCAAATCTGAAATCAGGGAAAGTTCGATTCCCATTGAAGATATTGGATTTTTAGTTTTAGATCATCAAGAAATTTACCTCAGTTTACCCGCAATGAATTTATTGGTAGAAAACAATACTTCGGTAATTATTTGCGCCAAAAATCATTTACCAAACGGAATGTTTCTCAACCTCAACAGCCACCATATTCAACAGGAAGTCTTCAAAAACCAAATCGAAGCTTCCATTCCGTTAAAAAAACAATTGTGGCAACAAACTATTGTCGAAAAAATAACCAATCAAGGCATACTTTTAGCAAAAATCACCGAAAATAAAAATAGTTTCGAATTCTTGGCTAGCAAAGTTTTGAGTGGTGACACTACTAATATGGAAGGCGTGGCAGCTGCTCAATATTGGAAAACCTTTTTTGACACTTATGACATCAATTTCAGGCGAGAACGCTTTGGCGATTATCCCAACAATTTCCTCAATTATGGTTATGCAATTCTTCGTGCCGCAACCGCCAGAGCATTATCTGGAAGTGGATTATTGAACACCTTGGGCATTCATCACAAGAGCAAATACAATGCTTTTGCTCTTGCCGATGATATTATGGAACCTTTTAGACCGTTGGTTGACGAAAAGGTTTTTGAGATTATGCAACAATACGAAGAACAGGAATTAAACACCAAAATTAAATCGGAACTTTTACAAGTATTAACCCGAACCGTTTATTTCAAAGACGAAAAAAGTCCGTTGATGGTGGCACTACAAAAAACAGCCAGCTCCTTACAGCAATGTTTTATGGGAAACAGAAAGAAAATCAAATACCCTAAATTATGGAACTTAACGCCTACCGAATAATGTGGTTGTTCGTGTTTTTTGATTTGCCCACAGAAACTAAAAAAGATCGGAGAAATGCTTCACAATTTCGAGGCAATCTTCTAAAAGATGGTTTCTCGATGATGCAATTTTCAGTTTATATTCGTCATTGCGCTAGTGGCGAAAGTGCCGATGTTCACGAAAAACGGATTAACAAACTCGTTCCACCTTTGGGAAAAGTCAGTGTTTTACGAATTACCGACAAGCAATTTGGGATGATTATCAATTATCTGGGCAAAGCCAAACAAGATGCTGTAGATGTGCCAACTCAATTGGAATTGTTTTAAATCATTGGTTCTTGCCGATTATCCCAAAAATAAGACAATTGAATTGTTTCTTTGTTTATTTCGTAAAACAAGGAACATTGCTTGTTAATAGTAGCTTTTCTAACTTTATTATTAAAATTAGAACTTTTATAAATATAGGGATGCTTAGAAATAGATTGAATTACAGAATCTACTTTTCGTATAAACTTTTTTGCAGACAGAACACCAAATTTTGCTTCAATATAAAGTACAATTAAATCAAAAGTTGTCTCAGCGTTTTCTGACCAAACAACTTTCATAAGTTATATTTGGTTTTGTATTTAGCCATAACTTCTTCGTGCGTAGAAAATTTTCCTTGCTTGAATTGTTCCTGACTCTCAAGAATCCCAGATTTTACGTGCTCTGGAAGTTCCTCCCAAAAATCAACTTCTTTTTCTTCAAAAGTGATTTTTGCTTTTATGGCAGTGGCAATTTCTTGCAACATACTTTTGTATTCCTCTTGGGTTTCAATAACTACTCTCATAATCGTTGTTTTTACAAATGTACTGATTTTTAAAAAGTTAATTTTATTTTTTGAAAATCTTTAGAAACAAAAAAATGCTCCAATCTAGCCTATCACGTGCTAAAAAGGAGCATTTTATTTTACGATATTCTTCTTTATTCTCTTGATTATTAGAAGGTAACAAGCCAACTAATATCGTGTTTTCTAATCTTTAATCAAACCACAACATATTTGTTTGTCGATTACTACTTCTAAACAATATCGTGTTTTCTAATCTTTAATCAAACCACAACGCTGCTTCAGCGTCTGCTTTTGCTTGCGCTAATATCGTGTTTTCTAATCTTTAATCAAACCACAACCTTACTGGAGTTGCACTCTCTATTCAAAAAAATATCGTGTTTTCTAATCTTTAATCAAACCACAACCTGTTTTAACTTGCTTTCCATCAACTTTTTAATATCGTGTTTTCTAATCTTTAATCAAACCACAACTACTGCACTAACTAACGATGTTATTGCCGAAATATCGTGTTTTCTAATCTTTAATCAAACCACAACTCGATTTTGTTATTATGAACATACAAAAGCAATATCGTGTTTTCTAATCTTTAATCAAACCACAACCCAGATTATTTCTTATTAGACCACGGGCATAATATCGTGTTTTCTAATCTTTAATCAAACCACAACATACGAGCCTGGTTCCATCAACACCTTCTCAATATCGTGTTTTCTAATCTTTAATCAAACCACAACCAACTTTCTCAACATCTCTACACCTGATAAAATATCGTGTTTTCTAATCTTTAATCAAACCACAACTGGCGGGTTGAACGAAATGTTTAAGGAATTAATATCGTGTTTTCTAATCTTTAATCAAACCACAACCTATATTTTGCTTTGTTCCGAAGTTTACCCAATATCGTGTTTTCTAATCTTTAATCAAACCACAACTTCAGAATTTAATAGAATCATTTTTAAAAAATATCGTGTTTTCTAATCTTTAATCAAACCACAACGCAGTTGCGACTTCTACTGATATTGATTTTAATATCGTGTTTTCTAATCTTTAATCAAACCACAACCCATTGGTTGGATGGAGCAAAGCGAAGTATAATATCGTGTTTTCTAATCTTTAATCAAACCACAACGCTTGCTACTATACAAGTGCGGGTGTTTTTAATATCGTGTTTTCTAATCTTTAATCAAACCACAACTTTGAGTCTGAGCTTGACTGTTTTGATTTGAATATCGTGTTTTCTAATCTTTAATCAAACCACAACTTTCATTGACTTTACAATCAAAATCTTTCTAATATCGTGTTTTCTAATCTTTAATCAAACCACAACTTAATGTAAAGAATGTCACGTCTAAAGCCCAATATCGTGTTTTCTAATCTTTAATCAAACCACAACTTTCTGTCGTTCCTGTATTACTTACGTCGGAATATCGTGTTTTCTAATCTTTAATCAAACCACAACTATTTATCATTACTCATTATTTCAATTTTGAATATCGTGTTTTCTAATCTTTAATCAAACCACAACTTTTGACTTCTATTTGTTGTTTTAAGAGTAATATCGTGTTTTCTAATCTTTAATCAAACCACAACTATTAGTTGGTTTACTCGGTTTTAGGTTTTAATATCGTGTTTTCTAATCTTTAATCAAACCACAACCCGCAAGTCCTTGGACTATTTATCCTAGGAATATCGTGTTTTCTAATCTTTAATCAAACCACAACCACGATATGCATCCATTTTCAAACCTGAAAAATATCGTGTTTTCTAATCTTTAATCAAACCACAACTATGACTTTGACTACAAAGGGATAGAATTGAATATCGTGTTTTCTAATCTTTAATCAAACCACAACAGTCAAGCGGCAATCTTCTTACCCACTTAGAATATCGTGTTTTCTAATCTTTAATCAAACCACAACTATACAATGTGTCCGTTTTGCGGCTTTAAAAATATCGTGTTTTCTAATCTTTAATCAAACCACAACTAATATCCGTGGCCTTCATAGCTAGAAGGTAATATCGTGTTTTCTAATCTTTAATCAAACCACAACTTAACTAGATGCTGTGAGCAATTGAATTCCAATATCGTGTTTTCTAATCTTTAATCAAACCACAACCTGCTGTTGGCGGTGTCTTCGGAACAAACTAATATCGTGTTTTCTAATCTTTAATCAAACCACAACTAAGTTGTTCTTGCCATATTCATTATTCTTAATATCGTGTTTTCTAATCTTTAATCAAACCACAACACTTATTCAAGCGCTATTGCAATGGGACTAAATATCGTGTTTTCTAATCTTTAATCAAACCACAACCATAACGTAATGCAAAAAATGGTTTTTCGTAATATCGTGTTTTCTAATCTTTAATCAAACCACAACCTTTAATTCGTTTAGCAGACGATATCAGTTAATATCGTGTTTTCTAATCTTTAATCAAACCACAACTTTCTTCTTCTCCTCGCTTTTTTCTTTCCTAATATCGTGTTTTCTAATCTTTAATCAAACCACAACGAATAATCACGGCGGTTTCGTCTATTGCCAAATATCGTGTTTTCTAATCTTTAATCAAACCACAACCTATGGGGATGAAGCTCGTTTGCTCAAGAAAATATCGTGTTTTCTAATCTTTAATCAAACCACAACATGTCTTAGATTTATCACCCAAAGCATTAAAATATCGTGTTTTCTAATCTTTAATCAAACCACAACTGCAATAACTTGTCATAAAGCTCAGGGTAGAATATCGTGTTTTCTAATCTTTAATCAAACCACAACGTAATTTGTCCAAGCGCTTTGGGGTCTGACAATATCGTGTTTTCTAATCTTTAATCAAACCACAACGTTGTGTCTACTCCAAGATTTTGTCTAATTAATATCGTGTTTTCTAATCTTTAATCAAACCACAACTATTAGGCTGTTGTTGTTTTAATCTTTAAAAATATCGTGTTTTCTAATCTTTAATCAAACCACAACGTCAACGTATCTGTTTCTATTTTCTTAGCAAATATCGTGTTTTCTAATCTTTAATCAAACCACAACCAGTATTGTTTTGCTACTCTGTTGGCGTCGAATATCGTGTTTTCTAATCTTTAATCAAACCACAACTTGGGAATCTTACAAAGATAATCTTAAAGAATATCGTGTTTTCTAATCTTTAATCAAACCACAACTTTTTAAAAATGATTCTATTAAATTCTGAAAATATCGTGTTTTCTAATCTTTAATCAAACCACAACCTTGTGGTTCTACTACAGAGATGTGGCTA
The DNA here is from genome assembly GCF_007097365.1 of Flavobacterium franklandianum. Taxonomy (GTDB): domain Bacteria; phylum Bacteroidota; class Bacteroidia; order Flavobacteriales; family Flavobacteriaceae; genus Flavobacterium; species Flavobacterium franklandianum. The sequence goes on along the minus strand of NZ_VJZR01000002.1, from coordinate 469,066 downwards.
AAATATCGTGTTTTCTAATCTTTAATCAAACCACAACGACGCGTTTAAATCAACCCAAAAACTATTTAATATCGTGTTTTCTAATCTTTAATCAAACCACAACCGGATGACAACATTATTACTCGAGCAGGATAATATCGTGTTTTCTAATCTTTAATCAAACCACAACTGAAAGCTACTGCATCCCTGCTGGGCGGATGCCATACCTTTCAGTTGTGGTTTGGCTGTTTAAGAGGTCGAAAAACTTATGTCAAAGAACTTCTTAAAAATTTTGCCTGCCAATGATAGCCATTATTTCTATTGTATCGGCATTGATTTTGTAAAAAATAGTATCAACTCCACAAACACAATATCTATATCCTTGTCGAAAACGAATAGCTTCGGGAAAAAGATACGGATTTGATGCTATTTTTGAAAAACAATCAAAAAGCATATCATAATATTTATTCGCTTGAAGCATTCCGAAACGACTCATTCCATATTCAAAAATTCGAGTCAAATCCTCTTCTGCTTGAATATTTAGTTTGTAACTAAACATTTAATTTTTTCTTAATTTCAGTTAATAACTCTTCTTTGGTTTTAGTGCTAAATCCACTTTTTTCCGCTTTATCAAGTTTCATTCTAACGAACTCAACATAATCTTCTTGCCTCCGAGCTTGCGTGATTAAATAATTTACAGCTTCACTTTTGCTCGTAAATTCTTCTTTTGTTACTTGCTGTTTTAACCACTCATCATTTTGATTGGCTAAAGTGATACTTTGTCGTGCCATAATAATAGTTTTTTGTTTGGTGTAAATTTACACCAAACTTTTTGAAATGGAATTATATTTTTAAAATTTTATCAATAAAATCCCAGCTTACAACGCATTAACTTTAACCAACATTATTTTGTATTTTTCAAATTAAACAAGTATTACCTACAAACTAAATCCTTTTCTGTATTGGTCGTGTGCATCATCAGCTCTTTTTCCCAACAAATCTGTCTCAATAATTTTAGGATTCTCTAATATGATATTAGTATAAATTTCAATAGCCAATCCATCAAAAACTTGATCTGGATTACTCGTTAGCTTACTTACAAAAGCTTTAAAATTGACTCCTTGCTCTAACATATTAGCAATAGCAATATTTTCATAAGCTGCTAAATATCCTAATTTATGGCTACCAAAAAAAACCTCAACTGCAAAACTATCATAGTAGTTTTTTATCTCTCGATTAAGCACTAATTCTTGACCAACAACAAGTTGATTTCTTATTTTTCCAAATTGATAATGCGTCAACCCCTTGACATAATTATCATATATTTTGACTGGTTTTTGCGACCAAGTAGTATTAGGAATTATCAAACCCGTTGTACCTAAACCTAAAGTTCTAAAAAAATCTAATCGATTCATAACTTATTTGAAATTTATCTTGCCAGAAGAAGACAATACAAACTCATATCCTTCAACTAACATATTTAATTTACTTACTTGTAATCTAATTTGTTCAAATGGCGTTTCAAAATCTACATCATAAATTTCTTTTAAATCACTAGCCTGCCTAGCTTCAAAATGAGTTCTAAAAGTTAACCTACCTTGGGCGTCAAATTTAGCTAATTTGTATAATCGATTATGTAAATCGTTAATAGGTAATTCTAAAATCTCTTGAGTATTTTCTTTAAAAAACAAAACCATCAATCCTTTTTTTAGAATATATTTTAATGGCAATCCTGTTTTATCGTGAGGATTAGTTACGATGTCATAGTTGATTTTATTTTTTCCATTACTTAACTTATAATATGAACCTGCATCAATATTATTAATCATTTCATACGACCTTTTTATTTTTCCTTTTTTATCAAAATCTTCATAAATAGCCATTGCAAAATTCTCATCATTCTGAGCAAATACTTTTTGTTTGTGTTCGTGTCGAGATTTTGATAATAAACTATGCTCTTTAATTTCTAATGGATTCTTTACTGAATTGGCATACAATCTAACTTTGTTTATTGGAATTCCTTTTTCTTCATTCATCCAAACCTTTTGATTTTCAGCAAGTTTATTTTTTTGTTGTGGATTTGAAGATAGCAGTAAAACCTTAGCGGCAATTGCTTGTTTTACCTTTTCTTTTACAACCTCATCAACAATATTTTCCACATCAGAAGCTTTAATACTTTCTAAATCTTTCCGGATTACATAGCGTATTTCTTCCTGTTGCAATGGGTTTTTAATTGCCCCATAAATACTGTCTTGATGCAAAGAACCACGAATAGTGTCACCTTGATGAAACCTTGCCATTTTTTCTCCGTTGCTATCTTTCTTAAAAATTATTTTGTTATTGTTGTCTGTTCTCGGAACATTTTTTCCGTTCGCATCTATTTCCATTTCGGCAACAAATTGTTTTTTCCCTCGTATTCTGATGATTTTTTTAGATTGTTTCTTTACATTATCCGGTGTATGGTGGGAAACCAGAATTTCATCCTCAATCTTTTTTAAATCTTCGGTAAAGGTTTTCCAAGGTTTTGATTGTTCAAGAACTGACTTCATCAATTTGTATTGATTTTTTTCCAAATCGTCTTCCAAATCCCAAGCGTGCGCCATTACATCATATTTGTCTTTGGTCATACAGGCAATTGTAATCGCATCAATACAATGATGTGTGTGCTTGCTACGGTCTTTGATTTCATAATATTTCTTCCCGTCTTTAATATAACTTTCCTGAATCCCCCAAGCTTTTCTAAACTCGGCTACCATTCCGCCTTTTACCGCTTCTACTCTACCAAAATACGATTTTAAATACGCACTGGCATATTTGGTTATAATTCCTGTATCCGGAATTTGGCTATTTTTGAAACCTACTTTTGGTTCTGTATAAGTAAACCGTTCGTATTTTCCTTTGAAATAGTCTTTTTCCAAATTCAATTTATGGCGAAGTCTTATTTTTCTATCTTTCTGTTCCTTTGTAGTTGCCGCTTTAATTGATTTTGAAATATTATTTATATCATATTCTAAAGCCAAATATTTCTTTTGCCAAGGTGAAACCCTAGCTAAAATATCGCTGTGGTTACTCAATTCAACAGGCATTTTATTCTTTTTAATTTCCCGATTATATCGCTTGCTGCACAAAGTTTTGTTCATTTGTGAATTGTCCTGCGATCTACTTCTTGGAATAGTATGTTCGATGTCGAAATCTGGGTCGCTACCAATAATTTGACAAATACTAATATTGGTATAATGCTCTTCATAAATTGTTTTTCTATCTTGTTCAATCCATAATTGATAGCGTAAAATATCATCTTCTGTCGGTTCAATGTCTATACCACTTTCCGCTTTATAATCTTTTTTGATTTCCTCAATATACTCTTTCCTGCTTTTTTCTATGTCCCTTTGAAAATCCTGAATTCCTTTTCGTTTATTGGCATCGTTTAATTCTCGAGCCATTTCGATATGGATTCTCGTTTTCTCGTCAACTTGCCCTTCGATAATTAAAGCATTCAATACTTTTCGCAGTTGATGCAAAGCTCGCATCGCCATTGGATTTTTTATCGAAGATATTAACGGACTTCCTAAAACTAATTTTTCGTTTCCATTTCCATCTTTTAAAATTTGCTTTCTAAAAACATCAATATCCGATGGGTGATACAGTTTTTTAAGCTTATTCTTGGCATTACAAAAAACTTGCCCATCATCATTTTGACCATCTAAAAAATCAAACACTTTTTCGTCTAATCGTTTAATTGTTATGAATTCATATTTCTTTAATTGCTCAATATAAACGGGGAACAACTGGTTTAAAATAGATTCTTTTTGGTCTTCAATTTGATTTAATTTCACAAATGAACTTACCTTTTTATCTAAATCTAATTTATAGGTTGCTTCCGCTTCTTTTGAATAGTAGAAACCTCCAACTTTACACTCTTTTATAAGTCCGTTTACAATTTCCAATACATTATTATCAAAGGTATTTGTGGCTATTAATTCGGCGATTTTAGTTTGAATGTATCTTCTATCGTCAAGATTTTTCCAAATGTCGGCATCTACAATATTCTCTATATTTGCCATAAATACAGCGTGTGAATACAATAATCCTGCTCTTAAAAAAGGATTGATTTTATTGATTGCTGTTAAACTCAAACTAGCAAAATCTTTCTTTAATTTTATTTTACTGAATAAAATGGCTTTCTTGTCCTCTAATTTCAGTTTGTCCTTTGCAAATTCCTGTAAATATAAATCAGATGAAGAAACGGAAATTAAATGCCATAAATCATTATAATCTACATTTCGAGTTACGCTTTCGCCGCTCTTATTCAGAGTTTCATAAGTATAGACTTTCGTTTTCCAATCCTCTCCCAAAGCATTTTTAAACGAAGTAGAAACCACACAACCACTCACGGAAGAATTCATATTATAATTAAACAAGTAATTGACCGATGCCGCTATTGATGATTTATAAAACGCATATTTACTACCACTTGGCACCAATTCCTTGGCTAAATCATCAAAATTAAAGTTGTCTTTTTTACGCAAAAACTTGGGGATTATTTTCAATCTTTCCTCATTAGACAGAAATCGTAACCTTTCATCATCGGGAGTTTTTATTTTTATGGTATTGATGTAACACCACATCCTATATTCTTCAAAATCAGGATGCGAAACGGCACATCTTGACTTGCTTTTTTCGAACGTACATTTGCCAATTAATCCTTTCTGAGATTTTAATGGTCTTTGAAAAAAAATTGCTTTATACAATTCTTTGGCTAATCCAAAATATCTTTTTTCGGGAAGTTTTTCATTAGCAATTATTCCGTCAATTCCTTGAGCCAAACAAATAACTTCAAATTCAGAACGGTAATGTTCTTCACGAGCTGTATATTGATTTCTAATTTTTCCTTTGTTATATAAACTAAAAAAGTATTGCCCTAAAGTCTTGAAATTTCCGTCTTTCATTGCTTGGGAAATCTCTCCAATTTTTTGTTTAACAGCTCCTAAATCTTCTTTCTTGTTTAAACGTTCAATAAGTATGGATTTAGTTTTCTCAAAATCTTTTGAGTTGTCTTTAATCGTTTTATCAAATGAATTATATAAGGTTTTCAATTTCTTTTCTCCTTCGTCCAAATCTGTGGCTTTGCGTTCAATTAAATCACGATCTTGGAAATAGTCTGTTAGTTCCAATTGAAGTTCCGTCATAGTTGAAACATTTTCAAGAATATCAAGAAAAGCAGGTTTATGTTGCTCAACAACACCTTCTGCTGATTGATCTAATCTATTGCTCAAAAAACCTCTTCGTTGCGCAATAAGATAGAAAGCTCTACCCAATTCTAATAAAGAAACTTTTTGTTTACTGGCTCTATCTCTAAAAACATAAGGATTTAAGTTTTTGGCATCATCGGTACGCAACCAAGAAATGAATTCCGGATTAAGTGGATATTTTTTAAAACCAGATTTTCTCCATTCTATAACTTCTTCTACAGATAATGGACACATATTATTTTTAGAAAGTACTTTTAGAGTTTCATATTTTCTTAATTTTCTACGAAACTTTATTTTTCTAGCACTTCTGAAAGCGGTTCTTTCTGCTGCACGAGAACTTTCAATTCCTTTCTCTGATTTAACACCTTCTGAAAATATCCGAACTCCTTTATCTAAAAGAGAAAATTCTGTTCCATCTTTATCAACAATCGCCCACCCAATCGAGTTTGTCCCTAAATCTAATCCTAATATTTTTGCCATAATAATCTGTATTTTGTAAGAATTTCTAAAGTTACTGAGAAAATAATTCATTGCTTTACGGTTTTCCTCATTCAAACTAAAGTTTTTTTTATTTATATTTGTAATGATTAAAATTTCTAATCTTTAATCTTATCACAATAAGGCTATATGCCGTAGATGAAAATCTTAAGTCCTGCTTCGGTGGGACTTTTTTATTTCCTTCCTAAAAAAATTACACCGCTACAAAACATTAGATCCTTCTCCACAAACCAAATGCTATGTTAAATGATTGCATTACCATAGCCAAATAGAATATCTTTATAAAAGTTGACTCTATTAATCCTAAAACAACCACTATGGGAAATAATGATCTAGGTTCAAAAAAGATGAACAATAAGCAAAATACGCCAGAAGAATTCAGCAATGAAATCCTACCTGAAAATTATGATCCTACAGCAACAAAACTTGTGGCAGAAGTAGAAACCAATAGTAGTGGAGACCAAAAAGTTGTACACAGAGCACGAAATGTTGATGCAAATCCGGAACAAAATAATAGTGAAGAGAACCAACAACCAAGCTCTAGTGTCGAGATTTTTTCAGATAAAGAAACCCAAAGAATGATTGAAAACAAAGACCACAACTCGGATATTACGGCACACCGATATCCCAATTCGGATCCCGATAATCACGAAGATCGAGGAAATATCAAATTAGACGAATAATTTTTTTGTTTTTTTGAGAAGCCAATAAGAAAGAAATTTTTTGTTGGCTTCTTTTTTTGTCCTTACCACACGAATTCTTAAAATATTATTTCAAAAACACTCTAATAATTTCATACTTTTACTTTTTCACAAAAAACTATTGTACGGACAAGTCGCGACTTGTCCCTACGTATAAATAAAAAACTTTTATGCTAAATATGCTTCCGTTTTTACTGCTTTTTATTGTTGCGCTCGCCATTGGTGTTTTCATTGGAAAAATTCTATTTTCGGCACGATTTCAATCTGAAAAAATAAGTTTAGAAGAAAAATTAATCGCTTCAAACAACCAAATCAACCAACAAAAAGAGCAGTTTTCAATAGAAAAAAACACATTCGAAAAGCAACTGGAAGTTTCAAATACTGAAAAAGAAAGCATTAGAAACGAAAAAGACAGCTTGGCTATTCAATTGACAAAGAAAGAAGTCGATTTTGAAAATCTTTGGCAACGCAACAAAGAACAAAAAGAAGAAGTAGAAAAACTTCAGGAAAAATTCACCAAGGAATTCGAGAATTTGGCCAATAAAATATTAGACGAAAAATCCAGCAAGTTCACCGAACAAAACAAGGAAAATATGAAAAACATCTTGTCACCTTTGCAAGATAAAATTCAGTTATTCGAAAAGAAAGTCGAAGATACTCACAAGGAAAGCATTGATTATCACGCGGCTTTGCGCCAACAAATTCTGGGTCTGAAAGAAATGAATCTTCAAATGAGCAAGGAAACTTTGAACCTGACCAAAGCCTTAAAAGGCGATAGCAAAATGCAAGGAAATTGGGGAGAATTGATTCTGGAACGCGTGCTGGAAAAATCAGGTTTGGAAAAAGACCGAGAATATTTTGTGCAACAATCCCACACCAATGCGGAAGGAAGTCGCGTTTTTCCCGATGTGGTCATCAATCTTCCCGACGGAAAAAAGATGATTGTCGATTCGAAAGTGTCGCTGACTGCTTATGAAAAATACATCAACGAGGAAGAGGATAGTTTGAAAATAGGCTTTTTAAAAGAACACGTCAATTCCATCAAACGTCACGTAGAGCAACTAGGCGAAAAAAATTACCACGATTTATATCAAATAGAAAGCCCTGATTTTGTCTTGCTTTTTATCCCGATGGAACCCGCTTTTGCCTTGGCGTTAAACGAAGACACGACTTTATACAACAAAGCTTTCGAGAAAAATATCGTGATTGTAACGCCTTCTACCCTATTGGCGACTTTGCGCACTATTGACAGTATGTGGACCAACCAAAAACAACAGGAAAATGCTTTTGAAATTGCCCGTCAAGCCGGTGCTTTGTATGATAAATTTGAAGGATTTGTAGCTGATTTAATTAAAATTGGAAAGAAGATTGACGAAAGCAAAGTCGAATACCAAGGTGCGATGAACAAACTCGTTGACGGTAAAGGAAACCTCATCACGAGTGTCGAAAAATTAAAAAAAATGGGAGCCAAAGCCAAGAAAGCACTTCCTGACAACATTTTAACTAGAGCTGGAAAAGACGAAAATTTGGAGTTAAATTAAACCACCTTGGGACAGAGCCCCAGAGGTATTAGAGAAATATCAGCCACAGATTCACAAATTTTCAAAAATATTTTTAATCTGTGACTCGAGCAATAGCGAACAGGCGAAGCAATCTGTAGCAAAAAAACCGAAGCGAGGAATAAAACATAAAAGAAATTAAAAAAACTATATGAAAAAATTTTTAGTCATTACTATTGGAATTCTGGTATTATCAACTGTTTGCTACTTTACATTTTTGTACAATGCAACGTATAGCGAGGGCATTCGTTCGGGAGAATTGATAAAATTTAGCAACAAGGGAATGGTTTTCAAAACCTATGAAGGGGAATTGAGCCAAGGTATTTCGGGTGCCCAAATTTTTAGTTTCTCCGTATTAGATAGTGATGAAAAAGTCATCAAGGATTTGAAAGCATTGGAAGGTCATTATGTAAAATTAACATATATAGAACGGTATAAAACATTCCCTTGGTGGGGAGATTCCAACTATTTTATCACTGGGATAAAAGAAGAGAATTCTCCATTCAAAATAAAATAAATTTTCTAAAAATATTAGCTGCTCTATTTAAGAATTATTCGAATAATTCGGTATCTTTAGGTAATTAAATTGGCAGCAAAATGAAAAAAATCATTTCAATCCTTCTATTCTTACTAGTCCATAATTCATTTGCCCAAAAAGAAATGACAACGGCTAATGGTGTCATACATTTTGAAGCATCGGTCCCTTTATACGAAGAAGTTACGGCAACAAACAAAACTATTTCAAGTAAATTAAATATAGGAACTGGAGCTTTAACTAGTGTAGTTCCAATGAAAGAATTTCGTTTTAAATTGTCTTTAATGGAAGAACATTTTAACGAAAAATACTTAGAAACTGACCATTATCCACAAGCTACTTTTAAAGGAAAAATTGAAGGTTTTAATTTGAATATCATAGACTCAAACCCCAAGGAATTTAAACTGAAAGGAGAATTAAAAATACACGGCAAAATAAAAAAAATATATACAATTGTTGCATTAAAAAAAATAGAAAACAAATTGGAAATTGTTTCAAATTTCAATGTGAATATTAAAGATTACAATATAAAAATTCCTGAAATATTGAGTATGAAAATAGCAGAAACTGTAACTATTCGAACTGTCTTTTGGGTTCAATAAAATCATTTACCAATACAATCCTCAAGAGCCAATTCTAGATTATTAAATTGAAATTGAAATCCTGTTTTTTCGATTTTTTCCGAAGAAACTCGTCGCCCTGCCAAAATAATTAATGCCATTTCGCCCAGTACCATTTGTATCAAAAAAGCAGGAACTTTGGGCAACCACAGTGAATATCCGTAGCATTTTGCCAATGTTATCGAAAAGATTTCGTTGTTTGTATTGTCGTTGATGGCCGCATTGTAAGCACCGGACATTTCATTGTTTTTTATAGCTTCTAGATAAATGGAGCACAAATCATCAATATGAATCCAAGGCATGTACTGTTTTCCTGAACCCAAAGCAGAACCCAATCTGTATTTAAAAATTGGGGCTAATTTCTTTAAAAAACCTTCGTCTTTCCCCAATACTAATCCTGTTCTAATTTTTACAGTACGAATTCCCAAACTCGCAATTGTATCTGCAGCTGCTTCCCATTTTTGACAAGTTGAACCTAAAAAATCATTAACTGCTAAAGTGTTTTCGGTACAAATCTCGGAACCATTAACAGCACCGTAAATCCCGACTCCAGATGCGGAAACAAAAGCTTCCAATTTTTTATTGTGTTTTTTCAAAACGTCATAAATCAACTGAATGGATTTTTCTCTGCTTTGAACAATTGACTCTTTCCTTTTGGCTGTCCATCTTTGGTCGGCAATCCCTTCACCAGCCAAGTGAATAATATAATCTGCTTTCAAAACCGCTTCTTCCTCTATAAAATGATTTGCAATATCCCAGCGAAAATAGGAAATATCAGCAGTATTGTGTTTAATACTTCTGCTAAAAATCGAAACAGAGAAATTATTTAAAATCAACAAACGGGTTAAGTATTTTCCAATAAAACCTGTTCCTCCAGTTATTAATACGTTCTTTTTCATATTACAAATTTAAGTATTATAATTATAGAATCAAACATTAACATTTATTTTTGTTTAACTTATATTGTTTTATCTTAAACAATTAGTATATTTACACCATAATTTAAAATTATAAAAAAATGGCAACTAAAAAAACAACCATTACCAGAGACAAAATAGTTTCTATGTATATGAATTATCGACTAGAAAAATCAGATCGACCAAAATCAGTTTATTTATTTGCTAAAGAAAATGGTTTTGATGAAGCCATTTTCTATTCTTTTTTTGGCACTTTAGAAAGTGTTGAAAAAGAAATCTATATAATATTTATTAAAAAAACGATAGTCTTGATTCAAAAAGACCCTGCATATGAAAATTATGATATGAAGAGTAAAATGCTGAGTTTCTACTTCACCCTTTTTGAAATGATGTCTGCAAACAGAAGTTATGTTCTCTTGACTTTAAAAGAACATCAGAACCAACTAAAAAATCTGATGCAACTTACGAGTCTCAGAACCGAATTCAAAATCTATGTTTCGGAAATTATTACTGACGAGGTGAGAACCCAATACGAAAAATTTCAAAATATCCAAGAAAAAGCGATTAAGGAATCAGCTTGGATTCAATTCCTTATGATTCTGAAATTCTGGTTAGAAGACGAATCTGCTTCATTCGAAAAAACAGATATTTTCATAGAAAAATCTGTAAAAGCTAGTTTCGAATTGATGAACATAGCTCCCATTGAAAGCATAATCGATTTAGGAAAATTTCTTTTTAAAGAAAAAATGCAACATAACTAATGAAAACAATAGACTACATCCCTACTTCAAAAATAGAAAGAGCCACAAAACTCGTTCAAACCGGTGCCAAAGTGGGCGTCAATTACTTAAAATATTACGGTGAAAAAATGGTGAATAGCGATTTAAATCGTGACAAACTCAATGAAAATAACGCCGAAGACATTTATGACGGACTCAAAAGCCTGAAAGGAAGTGCGCTGAAAGTAGCTCAAATGTTGAGTATGGACAAAAGCTTTTTGCCACAGGCTTATGTAGAGAAATTTTCTTTGTCGCAGTTCTCAGTTCCGCCACTTTCAGCTCCATTAGTCTTGAAAACGTTCAAGACAAATTTCGGCAAATCACCTTATGAAATTTTTGATGAATTTGACGCATTTTCCGTAAATGCTGCAAGTATTGGTCAAGTACATATGGCCGTGAAAGACAACAAAAAATTAGCTGTAAAAATACAATATCCTGGAATTGCCAATAGTATTTCCTCAGATTTAGCTTTGGTAAAACCTATCGCGATTAGAATGTTTAATCTTCAAGGCAAAGATTCTGATAAATATTTTAAGGAAGTAGAAGACAAATTGACCGAAGAAACTAACTATTTATTAGAACTTAAACAAAGCCAAGAGGTGGTTTTGGCCTGCCAGAAAATAGAAAATTTAGTTTTCCCAACGTATTATCCGGAATATTCTTCAGAGAAAATCATCACCATGGATTGGATGTCGGGGATTCATATTTCTGAATTTACAAAGAAAAATACCAATCTGGTAATCGCTGATAAATTAGGCCAAGCACTTTGGGATTTTTATATGTATCAAATTCATATTCTAAGAAAAGTTCATGCCGATCCTCACCCAGGTAATTTTTTGGTAAGCCCAGAAAACCAGTTGGTGGCAATAGATTTTGGCTGTATGAAACAAATTCCAAAAGAATTTTATATTCCCTATTTTGAATTAATCGACAAGAAAATCATTGACAACAAAGAACTATTTAGAGAAAAATTATTCGAATTGGAAATCTTAAGAGTAGATGATACCAAGGAAGAAACAGCCTATTTCACACAATTATTTTACGATTTATTATCTCTGTTTACTCAACCTTTTCAATCAGAAACATTCGATTTTTCGGATGAATTATTTTTTGAAAATATTGCAAAATTAGGCGAACAATTTTCAAAAGACACCAATTTGCGAAAAATGAACGGCAATCGCGGTTCAAAACATTTTATTTATATGAATCGAACTTTCTTTGGGTTATACAATTTGATGTTCGATTTGAAAGCGAAAATCGTAGTGAATCAATATAAAAAATACCAAAATTGAAAAAGGAATTCACCGACATTGAAAAAGACCGAATAATTGAAATGGCTTGGGAAGATCGAACCACATTTGATTCCATTTTAATGCAATTTGGCTTGAAGGAACAAGAAGTGATCTACTTAATGCGAATTGAAATGAAACCCACGAGTTTTAGAAGGTGGCGTGAAAGAGTTCAAGGCCGCAAAACAAAACACGAAAAGCTAAGGGATTTTCAGGAAGGCAGATTCAAATGCAGCAGACAAAGACAAATCAACAACAATAAAATTTCTAAGAGATAGAATATGAAAAATATAGTAATCATTGGTGGCAGCAAAGGAATAGGAAATGCCATTTTGTTGCAACAATTAGAAAACAATATAGTACATAACATTAGCCGAAATACTCCTGATCTCTCGCACACAAACCTAAAACATTACACAGTAGATGTGTTGAAAGATACTCTTCCTGATATCGAAAATATTGATGTTTTGATTTATTGCCCGGGTTCAATTAATTTAAAACCTATTGGCAGTTTGAGTATCGAAGATTTTAGAAATGATTTCGAAATCAATGTGATTGGTGCGGTGAAAACTATTCAAAAATATCTGCCTGTTTTAAAAAAAGGCACTAATCCATCTATCCTTCTCTTCAGCACTGTGGCAGCAAAGCTAGGAATGCCATTTCACGCTAGTATTGCAACGGCAAAAGCTGGAGTCGAAGGTTTGGTAAAATCGCTCGGAGCCGAATTGGCATCATTCGTTCGAATTAATGCTATTGCTCCTACTATTACCGACACTTCGCTTGCAGCAGGAATTTTACGAAACGATCGAATGAAAGAAAATATGATGGAACGCCATCCGATGAAAAACTACCTAAAACCAGAAGAAGTGGCAAGTATGGCCAATTACCTTATTTCGGAAAATGCAAAATCAATCTCCGGACAAATCTTTGAAATGGATTACGGTATTGTAACTTTCAAAATATAAAAAAGACACCTAAAACAACTTTATTACCGAACAAAAAACAAACAAAATGATAGCCAAACAAATAAAAGGGTACGAAAAAATAGAAAAATATGATACCGAAACCACGTCGATACTAGCCGATAACTACCGAAGCATAATTGAAAATTTAGGTGAAAACATCTACCGTGAAGGTCTTGAAAAAACACCAGAAAGAGCAGCAAAGGCGATGCAATATTTAACACACGGTTATGAATTAGATCCTCTTGAAATTCTAAAATCTGCTCTATTTACAGAAAATCACAAGCAAATGATTGTCGTAAAAGACATAGAAGTGTATTCGATGTGTGAACACCATATGTTGCCATTCTTTGGAAAAGCCCATGTCGCTTACATTCCTGACGGAAAAATTGTTGGTTTAAGTAAAATTCCAAGAGTTGTAGATGCTTTTTCAAGGAGAATGCAAGTACAAGAAAGATTGACAGATGAAATAAAAAATTGTATTCAAGAAGCGCTAAATCCGTTGGGAGTTGCCGTTGTGATTGAAGCCCAACATATGTGTATGTGCATGCGTGGCATTCAAAAACAAAATTCGGTGACCACAACTTCATCGTTTAACGGAGCATTCGAAAAAAACAAAACAAGAAAAGAATTTATTAGCTTGGTATCTAATAAATTGAGTTAACTTTAGAGAGTTAAAATAGAAAAAAAAAATGAAAATTCTCTTAACAGGTGCAACAGGATATATTGGCAAGCGACTTCTACCTATTTTAGTAAGTCAAGGCCACGAGGTCATTTGTTGTGTAAGAGACAAAAATAGGTTTTATACTCCGAAAGAGTTTATAAATAAAATTAATATTATCGAAGTTGATTTTCTGAAAACAGAAACATTGGATGCCATTCCAGAAGATATTGATGGAGCCTATTATTTAATTCATTCGATGTCCAGTTCCGCAGTTAATTTTGATGAATTTGAAAGGATTTCTGCTGAAAATTTTGTTCAAAGATTAAATCAAACTCGGGTAAAACAAGTTATTTATTTGAGCGGAATCGTAAATGACAAATCACTTTCTAAGCATTTATCCTCCAGAAAAAAGGTTGAGGATGTTTTGAATACAGGAAATTTTGCTACCACAACACTCAGAGCTGGAATTATAGTAGGTTCAGGCAGTGCTTCATTCGAAATTATACGAGATTTAGTTAATAAACTTCCAATAATGATAACTCCAAGATGGTTGAATACTAAATGTCAGCCTATTGCGATTCCTGATGTTTTAGAGTTTTTATCAAAATCATTATTGAATCACGTTACTTACGGAAAGAGTTTTGACATTGGCGGCCCAGATATTCTGACTTATAAAGAAATGTTGTTGGGTTTTGCCAAAGCCAAAAACCTAAAAAGATGGATTTATACTGTTCCTATAATGACACCCAAATTATCTTCCTATTGGTTGTATTTTGTCACTTCGACTTCCTATAGACTTGCCTCGGCTTTAGTCAGTAGTATGAAAGTAGAAGTGATTTGCAGGGACAATAAAATCAATGATTTATTAGGAGTAAAACCTATGTCCTATGAAAAAGCTTTGTCTAGAGCTTTAATAAAAGTAGATGAAGACAAAGTGGCTTCTAGTTGGAAAGATTCATTAGTCAGTGGCCGTTTTAATAGTAATATTTCAAAATTTTTAAAAGTTCCCAAAAAAGATTGCTTTATCGACAGACGCAAAAAAGAAATAGAAAACAGAGCCTTTACCATCGATAGAATTTGGTCTATTGGAGGAGAAACGGGTTGGTATTATGGCGATTGGTTGTGGAATTTACGTGGATTCATCGACCAGCTCTGTGGTGGTGTGGGTTCCAGAAGAGGAAGAACCAACAAACACGAAATTCATTCGGGAGATGCTTTAGATTTTTGGCGGGTTTTGTATGCCAATAAAGAAGAAGGCAAATTAGTTTTATATGCTGAAATGAAACTACCTGGCGAAGCTTGGCTAGAGTTCAAAATCATTAATAACACCTTATATCAATCGGCAACATTCAAACCCGATGGATTTTTAGGACACCTCTATTGGTATTCAGTCCTACCCTTTCACGGATTTATATTTCAAGGTATGTTGAATAAATTAATCAAATAAACTGTAAAAATATATAATTTTTTAAAGTAAAAAAAAGTAAAACCATTAAGACATTTAAGGTTCATTGAGAAATAAAAACTTTGATTTTTTAATATTCTTTATGGTTTAAAAAAATCACTTCAAAATTCCTGCTTTGTAAGTAGCGATAGCGCGATCTCTAGCAAATGCGTGTTCAACCATTGGCTTACAGTAACCCAAATCGAATTCGGGAATCCATTTTCGGATGTATATTTCTTTTTCGTCAAATTTCTTAAGTTGAATTTCTGGATTGAAAACCCTAAAATAAGGCGCAGCATCACAACCCGTTCCAGCAGCCCATTGCCAGTTTCCAACATTGGAAGACAATTCAAAATCCAACAACTTTTGAGCAAAATAAGCTTCGCCCCATTGCCAATTGATTAATAAATGCTTGCAAAGAAAACTCGCCACCACCATTCGAACCCTGTTGTGCATATAACCGGTTTCGTTGAGTTCACGCATTCCGGCATCGACCATTGGATAACCTGTTGTGCCAGAACACCAGTGTTTGAAATCTTCTTCGTCATTCCGCCATTGAATGCCGTCGTAAGATGATTTGAAATTGTGTGAAACCACTTTTGGAAAGCTGAATAAAATTTGCATAAAGAATTCTCTCCAAATCAATTCGCTCAAAAAAACATCGTTTTTTTTCGCTGCCCAATTCACTAATTTCCGAATGCTGACTGTTCCAAAACGCAAATGTGGCGACAAATGTGAAGTAGCATCCAAAGCCGGGAAATCACGAGTTTCGTGGTAATTAGTTACATTTTTGAGATTATGAGGAATGACTTTTATAGTACTTTGTTCAAATCCTATTTGCTCCAATGTTGGAAAAGTAAAGAAGGGATTCATCGCGTCTCTATAGAAATTAGAAAATTTATCAGAAGCATCATATTCTTGAACCGGAGCCATTGAATTGTATTTTTCTAACCATTTATTTTTATAAGGTGTGTAAATTGTATAAGATAAACCATCGGATTTTGTGATTTCTTTTTCCTCAAATATCACTTGGTCTTTGAAGGAGAAAGAATTTATTTTATTACTTGTCAATAATTCACAAATAGCCCAATCTCTTTTGATCGCATAAGCTTCGTAATCTTTATTGAAGAAGACTTCTTTGATGTCAAATTCTTGAATAAGCTGTTGCCAAACTTCGTGAGTTTTTCCTTTTTTGACCAAAAGGAAACTTCCAAACGCTTGAAGTTTTACATTAATTTTAGAAAGTGAATCGTGAATAAAACCAACTCTAGCGTCATTTTTGGGTAAACTATCTAGAATTGCCTCATCGAAAATAAACAAAGGAATTACTGGAAATTGAGATTGTAATGCGTGAAACAAACCAATATTATCCTCTAAACGCAAATCTCTACGGAACCAAAAAAAGGTTATTTCTGGTTTACTCATTTTTTAGAATTAAACATTTCATCCACTTTTACACATCGATAATCAAAAATTTCTTTCAATTTATTTTTCACCAACAATGAATTCATTATGCGACCAAGAAAACCCAAAGGCAAAGCATAATGAACTAAATCTGTCATTTTTGTACCGTTTTCAGTAGCTTCAAAAAAATGTTTGTGATGCCATAAAGCATAGGGACCAAAGCGCTGTTCGTCGACGAAATAGCTATTCTCTTTCACGTAAGTGATTACCGTCATCCAACTCAATTTCAAACCTAAAAGCGGGGAAACTTTGTATTGAATAATTTGTCCGGCATACATTGGTTTATTATCAAAATCCGTGATTTGAAAACCCATATCTTTGGGGGTGATTTTTTGCAAGTTTCTTGGACTTGAAAAAAAAGTCCAACATTCTTCGACACTTGCATTTACGTGTTGAACCGTTTCTTTTGTGTATACTTTCATATTACTTTTTTTCTATTTTTTTTATCAAAACCAAACTCATCAACAACATCGAAAAGGCATATCCAATATCTTCTATTGGGATTGTTCCTAAACGAATTCCTAAGTTTTCGGCATTATTATAAAACACTACAGGTTCGTCAATAAAACTTCCGGTTAGTATTCCGTTGACTATAGAAAATGGAAATAAAACAATCAGGAAGCTAATAAAAAAGGTGTTCAAAATGTGAGGAACTTTAAAAACGGTGTACGTTAATAATAGCACCCAAACTGTGTAATTGACAGCAGTGTATAATTTATCGTAATTAGCAAAAATGGTTGGCAAAAGAATCGCCATTAAAATCCAATATATGATTCTCACTGTTTTGTCCGAAAGAGAAACTCTTGGATAAAAATAGTGAAAGGCAAAATGAATAAAGATACTCGCATAAGGAATACAGATGAAAAACAACCATTCTTCTATGGGTAAATCAAAAAAATCAATTCCTGAATGGTAGCGTGGATTGAAACTCCAAACCCCCATTTTGGTAAAAATGATGTCCCAAATAATGAAGAATATTGCAGTTATAATTATAGCAGAAAAAACGGCCTTCCAACGTTTTATATACTTCATTCTGTTTTCAAAACTATACAGAAAGGGCACCAGAAAGGAGGCTATATTTAGAAAAAGATATAAAGACATTTTAAATTTTAAAATATTTGAAAGGCACGAAAAGCATCCCAAAACATTCTCCATATTCTTTTCCTAAGTGTTTGTGGTGCACTTTGTGACCTTTGCGAAGCGCTATTAAATACTTGTTTTTGGTATTCTTGAACAGCTTAAATCGTTGATGGATAAAAATGTCATGAACAATAAAATAGCTTAAACCATAAGCAAAAATACCTAGACCTATGAAAAATCTATAATCAAAACCTGCGGATGCTCCAAAGTAAAATAAAAGAATACTTGGAATAGCAAAAATTACGAAAAACAAATCATTTCGTTCAAAAATGTGAGCGTATTTAGGTTGATGATGATCCGCGTGTAAATACCATAAAAAACCATGCATTACAAATTTATGAGTACACCAAGTTATACATTCCATTATTAAATAAGTAGCCAAAAAAATTAAAAAAGATATCATCCTGAGAACGTTTTATAGTTGTTATAAAGGTATAAAAGTTAAACTAATTTCAATTTGTAAGTTACAAAAGAATTAGCAAATAAGAGTCCCTTAGTATAGTTAGAAATTCTAATTCTTGAATTCCTAATTTCTACGCAAGGTGTATTTTCTAATTTTTTTAATAATTTTTTATAATATACGTAGGCCGTATAAACACCAAATTTTGCTTCTAAAGGTAATTTTTTGATTCCTTGTAATGCCACTCTGAAATCTTCTTCAATTTCTTTGATAATCATAGCTTTAGAATTTTCATCAAAGGACTTTAAATCGACACCTGGGAAATAATTTCGATTCAAAACCAAATTGTCGTCTTTCAAATCTCGCAAAAAATTAACTTTTTGAAAAGCTGAACCCAATCGCATTGCCTCATCTTTCAACAGTTCATATTTATCATTATCACCGTTTACAAAAACTTTCAAACACATTAAACCTACTACATCAGCAGAACCATAAATATATTCATCATATTCTTCCTTGCTGTGATAATCAGATTTTATCAAATCCATTTTCATACTCTTCAAAAATGATTGAATCATATCATCCGAAATGTTATATTTATTTACCGTTTGTAGAAAAGAATTTAAGATCGGATTTAAACTTATCCCAAATTTTTGTGCTTTATAATAATCTTTCTCAAAATCATCTATCAAAGTTTGTTTGTCGAAACCATGAAAGGAGTCTACAATTTCATCGGCAAAGCGAACGAAACCGTAAATACTATAGATACCATCTCTAATACTTGGTGCTAAGATGTGAACTGCCATAGAAAACGAAGTGCTATAGTTTTTAGTCACTAAGACACTACATTTAAAAGAAACATCATCAAATAATTTTTTCATTTAATATATACTATTTATCAATTGTTACACAAAAGGAATTCTTTTAGGCAAAATAAGTTCAAAAATTAAGCTTCCTATTCAAAATTAAAAAACCAACTTATTATAGACTCGTTTTATCAAAACTTTTTTTAATCAAGTCGGAAACTATTTTTCCCGAAATTATTGATGGTGGAACACCTGGGCCAGGAACAGTTAATTGTCCAGTGAAAAATAAATTTTTTACTTTTTTACTGATAATCTTTGGTCGCAAAAAAGCAGTTTGAGTCAAAATGTTAGCCAATCCATAAGCGTTTCCTTTGTATGAATTATAATCATTAATAAAATCCTTCACACAAAAACTTTCTTTAAAGAGAATACTTTCTATTACTTTTTGGTCTGTCAAGGTTTCAAATCTTTCTATTATATTTTTGAAATATTTTTCTCTTATTTCAGGAGAATCTTCAATTCCTGGGGCAATTGGAATTAGGAATATACCAGCTTCCTGTCCCTCTGGAGCAACACTGTCATCAGTTTTACTTGGAAAACTAGCATAAAATAATGGTTTTTCAGGCCATTTGGGATCATCATAAATGTCTTTGGCGTGAACATCAAACTCGGTATCAAAAAACAAAGTATGATGCGAAACATCTTTTATTTTTTTATCAAAAGCAACATAAAACAAAAGTGAAGATGGAGCAAATATTTTTGAATCCCAATACTTTTCGGAATATCCTCGGTATTTTTCATCTAATAAAGTTTCGGTATGATGGTAATCAGCTCCGCTTAAAACCACATCGGAATATAGTATTTCTCCATTTGAAACTACACTTTTCACCACACCTTTTTCAACATTTATTTTTTCTACATTCTGATTTGTTTTGATTTTAACACCCAATTCTAACGCTAGAAGGTACATTGCTTTTACTACTTCGTACATGCCACCTTTGGGATGCCAAGTTCCTAAACCAAAATCTGCATAATTCATAAAGCTATAAAAAGAAGGTGTATTCGAAGGTTTTGCTCCTAAAAACAACACAGGAAACTCCATTATTTGTTGCAAACGATTATTTTTAATATTTTTTCGAACAGAAGTTCTAATTGTACTAAAAAACTGATTGGCTTTTTTTATTGTAACTGGTGTAATTAATTCCGTAATCGAAATACCCGGTCTGTAAACTAAATCTTTGATGGCCACATCATAATTATGCTTGGCATTATTCAAAAATGATTCTAAATGTTTGGAACTTCCTTTTTCCTGAATTTCAAAAATATCGAATATATCATTTAAATTATCAGGAATTTGAATAGTATCTAACTTATCGAAATACACGACATAAGCAGGATTTAATTTATCAAGATGGTAGTAATCTGATGGTTCCTTACCAAAATCATCAAAGAATTTTTCAAAAACATCGGGCATCCAATACCAAGTAGGACCAATATCAAATGTAAATCCATCCTTTATAAGTTGTCTTGCTCTACCTCCTACAGTACTGTTTTTTTCGAGAATTGTAACATCAAAACCCTCTTTCGCCAAATAACACGAAGCTGCTAGTGACGAAAATCCAGAACCGATAATTGTGATTGATTTCTTCATTTGTTTAGCAAATGTAATAATAAATTAAACAAAAATAACACAGTTAACAATAAATTATAATTCTTCAACTAAATCCGAAATAGAATTATAAACTGATATTTTGTCTGAAATATTATTTGTATCAATAAATTCAATCATTCTACCAAGGAAGCAAACACGTGAATTTGAGTCAATTATATTAGTGGTAATTTCTTCAATATAGTTATTTATTGCGTCTTTTGTTGGCTCAACCGTCAAATAGGAAACATAAACAATAGTGTCGAAGTATTTTTTCATATCCTTCAAACTTTCTATAGGCACACTTTCACCAAGATAAATTGTTTTGTACCCATTTAATAAAATCTCATAATTCAAATACATTAAACCTAGTTCATGAATTTCGTTTTCAGGAAGGTAAAGGACATATACTTTATCGGTTTTTGTTGGTTCAAGAATTTGGAGTTTTTCTGTATTTAACAGTAGTTTTTGCTTGATCAAAAAAGTTATAAAATGCTCTTGAGCAGGAGTAATAGTACCAGCTTGCCATAGTAAACCAATTTCTTGCATCAAAGGAATTACAATCTCATAAAAAACATCACGAAAGCTTTTTTCAGAAAGTAACCTATTATAGGTGTTAAAAAATAAAGCCTGATCAAAATTAATCATAGCCATTTTAAAAGCGTTTATAGCATGGTTTTTTGTGCTTTTTTCAGAAATAATTTCCCTAACTAGAAGCTCAATTTTTTCTGTTGAATGCTCCGCAATTCTTGATATTTTATAACCATAATCATTTAACAAAACTACATTTAGTAATTTTTGCAAACTCTGCAAATCATAATTCCTAATGTTGGTATCAGAACGCATTGGCTGAAGGACATTATATCTTTTTTCCCAAATTCGAATAGTATGAGCTTTTATTCCTGATAAGTTTTCAAGATCTTTAATACTAAAAACAGTCTTGACATTATACACGTTGTTTATCATTTTCAAATATTTATTAAACAAATGTATAAAAATATTTTAACAATGTAAAAAAAAATATAATTTTAAGTTCGGATAAATAATTATTGCTTGATAACTTTTTTGGTGATGGATCCTTTGTCATCATAAATCGAAATAAAATATACCCCTTTAGAATACTCGCTCCAATCCATATTTAAAGAGTCCGATTTTAGTTTTAAATCATAAATTAATTTGCCAGAAACATCAAAAATTTTAATACCGTTCATTGGTTTTGTTGCATGGATATTTAAAAAATGAGTTCCAGGATTTGGATAAATAGTTATTGTTGTAGTTTCATCAAACGAAGTTGTCGCCAAGCTATTATTTGAAGACATCCAGCTTGAAGCCAAATTATTATCCATTTCGGTACTAATTAATTGCAAATAGTTTCCTGTTCCATCTGCAGCGATTGGCCAAGGCATTGCATCGAAATATTCTACAGAATCAATTGTATTTCCAAAACCATCGGCTAATACTATCTTTTGAGAACTATTGGATAAATTTCTGGTAAATTGTCCAAAAGCAGCAATTCCATATTTGGCCTGAAAAGACAATGAATTACTAGCCAAATAAATACTACCACCAGCAACCACCAATGAATTTGCAGGAAACTGATAACTCAGTCCTAATTCTTTAAAATAAATTCCAGTTAAATTAACAGATGTATTGCTTGTGTTTTTAATCTCGACAAATTCTTGAGAATCACTTTCGGTACTTGTTGCACCCTTTGGGTTATAGTTAATTTTGGTAATAACTAGCTGCGGAATTGAAACTGTACTGCAATTTGCAAAAGACCCCAAATTACTTGTCATCCAGGAAATTCTATTCGACAACCAAGTTTTTAAATTACTAATTTCAGTTGGCGAATAATGAACTGCTGGATAAACATCGGTAGCCCATTTTTGTTCTTCTCTGACTTTAGCTTCACTAATTAAAGCAACTGTTTCGTCAATATATTGTGTCAAACTATAATAATTCAAGGGTTGTCCGGTCTTGGTCAATTCGTTCCATCTTTTAGACAAATAACATTTATATGTGGGATTATTGAATAAATCTTTCCAGAATTTGGCTCCTTCATTATCTCCGTTTGCAAATTGCCAAATAGTAGAATGACTCCTGTCGTATCCCCAAAGAAACAAATCGTTACCGTATGTTAAATTGAAATCCCAAATAGGTCCAGCTCTTAATTTTCCAGCTCTATCTTTGTGAAAATAAGTACTGTATTGATACCCATCTGCATTCGAAGCCAACTCATTGACAAGCATAAAATCGACAAATGAAGGAATGTCAATCACAGAAGGATAACCTGAAATTAAATCAACATTATTAGTTTGTGATGTCGTTTCTAATTTCAAAAACTGATTGTATATATAAGAGTTTTGCTCGGTGGTAACTGCCGCAGGTTTTGGTAATTCGTGTATAAAATCAGTCCAGCCTGCATAGGAATTCATAGTCCAAGCAATTGGGTCTCCACCAGTAGTTTTGTCGGATTTTGTGATGTAGCCGCCTGTTACATTTGGCGAAGCAGTATCTGCAGCAGCAATTTTTAACACATTCACCCGACCTGTACCCGCTTTTATTTTTTCTTGTAAGAGATACAATCCTCGATATTCCCCATTAATCACAAGTTCACAATAAGCAGTTCGTGTTGCATATTCGCCTATTTGTCTGGACAAATTATAAGACAAATAATCTCTTATAAGTGAAGGATCAAAGGCTAATCCATTCAAAATCCAATCATTTTCGCTTGGCATTCCCAGTAAGCTAACATTATTATTGTTGGTATTATCCGTTTTTAAAGTAGTTAAACCATAGCCTTTTTTGGGTAATTCCTGCGAGGACGAACCTCTAATTTCTATGCCAATTCTACCATTATAATTTAAAAAAGTAGCTGTATTAGCATCCGAAAGAAAATTTCTATTTCCATCGGGATGTTTGATAATCTTCATACTTGCCAAAATTTTTGGTTCATCAAGTATTGGCAGTGGTTGATTATTGTTATCTAAATCCGTAGTAATAATAACAATTGGCAAATTACTGTCAGTGAAAGTCTGCGAACTAACAACTTGAGAAAAAATTAACGCAACCAATAAAAATATTCCAGAAACTATTTTAAACTTAAAAAAAGATAATTTTGTCATAACACATTTATTTACATCAAATATAAGGACAAACAAGATAAATAAATGCCCCAAATTGCATCTATTTAATGAGATTACAATAATTTACAAGTTATATTTCAATCTAATAAATATGTAAATCTGAAACAAAAAAATAGGCTTACATTTGAAACTTTAGTTCAAAATAAAAATAAAAAAATGACAACAACAGATACAATCGGATTTTTAGGCGTTACAATATTATTGATAGCTTATTTTTTAAATTTAAATAACAAACTCGAAAAAGACAGTTTTGTCTATTTGCAAATGAATTTTATAGGTGCAGGATTAGCTTGTTTTGCCTCCGTTTTAATGAAATATTTACCTTTTATAATCTTGGAAGGATGTTGGACTATAGTCTCCGCTTTTGGACTATTTAAATATTTCAAACAAAAATAAAATCAACAAATAATACAGATAAAACTTTATTCTACTCCTAGCTATTTATAATAGCCTACCTTTCCAAAAAAATGGCGATTGAACAAAAAGTTCGGCTGGTAGAAGAATTATTTTTAGGTCTTGAAAAAGAAATTTCTGTTTTTAAATCCGAAACTAGTTTGCATTGTCTTGTAGGCTGTGGCAAATGCTGTTCTAAACCGGATATTGATGCGTCTCCATTGGAATTTCTGCCTTGGGCATTTCATCTGTTTTTGAATGGAAAAGCCGAAGAAGTTTTATTAGAACTAGACAACTCCTCTATCACAACTTGCCACATATACAGACCTTTAGCACTTTTAGAAGAATACAACGGAAGCTGTAGCAACTATCGTTATCGCGGATTAATTTGTCGCCTTTTTGGCTATGCCGCCAACAGAGATAAATATGGTGAATTGCGATTGGCAACCTGCAAAATCATAAAAGAAGACCAACTAGAAAGCTACAACAACACCGAAGAAGCCATTAGTAAAGGACTTTATGTACCCATTTTTACCGATTATTATATGCAATTGGCACAAATTGATTACCGAATGGGAACCACTTTACTTCCAATAAACGATGCTTTGAAAATGGCTATTGAAGAAGTATTGCAATATTATGCTTACAGACCCTTTCCGGGAGAATTAGAGGATATTGCTTAAAGAAGTACCCCAAAAAATAATTTATATTCTTTAAGCGAAATCGATAATAATGTTGTGATAATCATTTTATTTTCTAAATTGGTTCTTCCAAAACCTGTATTATGAAAAAATTGACCAAAGCGGAGATTAGTCAAGAAGTATTTGATTTGTATGATGACTATGCTCACAATAAAATCGAAAGAAGACAGTTTATCGAAAAATTGTCCGTTTTTGCCGTAGGAAGCATAACACTACCCTCGCTTCTTAGTTTTATGACGCCGAATTATATCGATTCGATTACTGTAAAATCGGATGACCCAAGACTGAAATCTGAATTCATCACTTACGAATCTCCAAAAGGCGGAGGAAACATCAAAGGACTTTTATCTCAACCAACAGGAGCCAAGAAAAAACTGCCTGGAATTATTGTTGTACACGAAAACCGAGGTCTGAATCCCTACATTGAAGACGTAGGAAGAAGAACGGCTGTCGAAGGATTTATTACCTTGGCTCCGGACGCCTTGTCGCCATTGGGCGGTTATCCCGGAAATGATGATGCAGGAAGAGAATTGCAAAAAAAACGGACTCGCGAAGAAATGCTAGAAGACTTTATTGCCGCCTACGAATTCCTAAGATCACATAAAGATTGTAATGGTTATGTTGGCGTGGTTGGATTTTGTTTTGGCGGTTGGATTGCCAATATGATGGCGGTAAAAATCCCAACATTGGCTGCTGCCGTTCCCTATTACGGTGGACAACCCACAGCTGAAGATGCCGAAAAGATAACTACACCGCTATTATTACAGTATGCCAGTTTAGACACCAGAGTAAACGAAGGGTGGCCTGCATTTGAAGCTATTCTCAAGAAAAATAAAGTAGAGCACACTGCCTATTTCTATGAGGGTGTCAATCACGGTTTCCACAACAATACAACTCCACGATATGACGAAAAATCAGCTACTTTATCTTGGACACGAACCATTCATTTTTTTAAAGAGAAACTAAAGAAGAAATAATATAAATTTTTAAGAATAAGAAGGCTCAATATGAATCAAAACATGTCCTAATTCTGGAATTTCACTGCGTAAAGTATCTTTTAATAAATGCGAGATGTCGTGACCTTCTCTCACCGTGATATCGGCGTTGACAATGGCGTGCAAATCGACGTGGTATTTCATTCCTGCTTTTCGTATGAAACATTTTTCGGTACTTTCAACCCCATTGACTTTAAGAGAAACTTTCCTGATTTCGACAATTAAATCGTCGTATAAATTTTCGTCCATTATTTCTCCTAAAGCGGGTCTGAAAATTTTATAACTGTTATAGAAAATAAATCCTGAGGCAAAAAGTGCCGCCAAATCATCAGCCGATTCGTAGCCTTTTCCAAAAAATAAGGCAATTGATATTCCTATAAATGCCGCCACCGATGTTATTGCATCGCTTCGATGGTGCCAAGCATCAGCTCTCAACGAAGAACTATTGGCTTCTTTGCTTCGTCTCATTACCAAACGAAATGAATATTCTTTCCATAAAATGATGACTCCAAGAACAATTAGCGTCCAAGATTCAGGCAATTTGTGTGGAACTCCAATATTGGTAATACTTTCGTGAGCAATAATGGTTGCGGAAGTAATCAGGAAACCAACCACTAAAAAAGTAATTAATGGTTCGGCTCGACCGTGGCCGTAAGGATGATTTGCATCAGCAGGTTTGTTCGAATATTTGATTCCAAATAAAACTAAAAAAGAAGAAAAAATGTCTGTTGTAGATTCGATTG
This sequence comes from Flavobacterium franklandianum, assembly GCF_007097365.1. Lineage (GTDB taxonomy): Bacteria > Bacteroidota > Bacteroidia > Flavobacteriales > Flavobacteriaceae > Flavobacterium > Flavobacterium franklandianum. The sequence goes on along the minus strand of NZ_VJZR01000002.1, from coordinate 442,431 downwards.
CATCTGCAGTCAAAGCATACGAATGCCCAAAAAAACCAGCCAATCCTTTAATCAAAGCCAATAAAGTATTGCTTACAATACTAAAGTAAGTGGCTTTTACCGCAGTTTGTTCGTTTGTCATTTTAGTTAAAATAATAAACCTCAAAGGTTTGAAAAAAACCTTTGAGGTTTAGCGTTTTTATATTGAATAAAATTAAGCTCTAACTATCTTGGCGCCAATAGCTCTCAATCGTTCGTCGATGCGTTCGTAACCTCTATCAATTTGTTCAATATTTTGAATAGTACTTGTTCCATTGGCCGAAAGTGCAGCAATCAACAACGAAATTCCTGCTCTAATATCAGGTGAAGACATTGTGGTAGCTTTCAGTCTTGATTTGAAATCGTGACCAATTACAACAGCTCTGTGCGGATCACACAAAATGATTTTGGCTCCCATATCAATCAATTTATCAACGAAAAACAAACGACTTTCGAACATTTTTTGATGAATCAAAACATCACCTTTACATTGTGTTGCAACAACAATAACAATACTCAACAAATCGGGTGTAAATCCTGGCCAAGGTGCATCTGAAATGGTAAGAATAGAACCATCAATATCGGTTTTTACTTGATATCCGTCTGTATGAGCTGGAATGTAGATGTCATCCCCTCTTTTTTCTAAGGTGATTCCCAGTTTTCTAAAAACATTTGGAATCAATCCCAAGTTTTCCCAACTTACATCTTTAATGGTGATTTCGCTTCTGGTCATTGCTGCCAATCCTATCCAACTTCCAATTTCAATCATATCTGGAAGGATTCTATGTGTACAACCGCCAAGATTTTCTACACCTTCAATAGTCAATAAATTCGATCCAATTCCAGAAACGTTGGCCCCCATAGCATTCATCATTTTACACAATTGTTGCAAATAAGGTTCGCAAGCTGCATTATAAATAGTTGTGGTTCCTTTGGCCAAAACAGCTGCCATAACAATGTTAGCAGTTCCCGTTACCGATGCTTCGTCGAGCAACATATCAGCTCCAATTAAACCTTCAGGAGCTTCTACTCCATAAAAATGTTCTTCTTTGTTGTAACGAAATTTAGCTCCAAGATTGATGAATCCTTCGAAATGGGTGTCTAATCTTCTTCGTCCAATTTTATCTCCTCCTGGTTTTGGGATATATCCTTTTCCGAAACGAGCCAAAAGTGGCCCTACAATCATAATAGAACCTCGAAGTGCTCCGCCTTCTTTCTTGAAAGCATCCGTTTCGAGATAATTTACATTTACATCATCGGCTTGAAAAGTATAAGAACCCGCTCCATTTTTTTGGATTTTGACCCCTAAATTTCCCAAAAGGGTAATCAGTTTGTTAATGTCTATTATATCTGGAATATTATTGATGGTCACCTTTTCTGGAGTCAATAATATAGCACATAATATTTGCAATGCTTCGTTTTTGGCTCCTTGTGGCGTGATTTCACCTTTCAAGGTAACGCCGCCTTCTATTTTGAAAATTCCCATATTTTTTAGGTTAGAAGTTAGAAGTTAGAAGCTAGAAGTTGTCCACGGACCGACTCATAACTTATAACACATAACAGTTTTACAAAGGTTTTCTATTTTGATTTTTATGCGTAGGATTTGGCTTTCCTGTCTTGCTATTCTTGTTGCTTTGAATTTTTGGTGGTCCTGCAGGAGTAATTTTATTGGAAACTCGTTTGTTGGTTCGCAATAAATCAGTAGTAGTCAAAAGTTCTTCGGTGCTTTGTAGCATATTCAATTTTCCACCAGACAATTCAAATAAATGTTCGAAAATGACATCGTCTTTTACGGTGTCTTTATTCCAACTCAAGTACGATTTTTTCATATGATTGGCAATTACTTTTACCAAAGCATTTTTCATTTCGCCTTCCTCCCATTTGTTGGCAACATCAATCATATACTTAATATTATTACCATAATATCGGTATTTTGGAAAGTTTTGTGGGTATTGTAGCACATCTGGTTTCAACTGTAATACTTCACGGGTAGGAACTGGATATGGCGAATCAACATTCAATTTAAAATCGGACATTATGAAAATTTGATCCCATAATTTGTGCTGAAAATCAGGAACATCACGCAAATGGGGATTCAAACTCCCCATCACTTGTATGATGTATTTTGCCGCTTTGTTGCGCTCTTCCTTATCTTCGAGGACAGTCGCTTGATCTATCAATTTTTGCAAATGACGACCATATTCTGGAATAATCAAATGAGATCGCTCTGCATTATACTCCAAATGATGAACGACATCGTTTGCAACTTCTTTTACGTATTTTGTATTCATATTTATAGGGAAATAATACCTTTTATAGTAGAAACTTCAATGTATTTATCAATTATTTCTTGAGAATCTTTCATCATAACATCGACAGAAATACTTGTGAATTTACCGGTTTTGGATTTTGTAGTTTTTATTACTGCTCCCATACAATCAAAAGCTTCTTGCACACGAAGAACATTTTCCTTTTCAGAAGGCACAATAAATTTATACAAATATATTGACGGCCAAGTTGAACTCAAATCCAACTCTGCTTTTAATCGTTCATAAAACTCTCTGACTTCTTTTTCTTTTTCTGATTCCATTCTAAAATTAAAATAAAGGCAAATATACAGTTTTGAAATTACATTTTGGATTTTAGATTGCAGATTTTAGAATACCGAGTTTAGAAAATTAAAAAATAAATTTAGATTGAATTATTTTCAAAAAGAAAGAAACTCAAGCACTGAACTTAATTCTTATCAAAAAGTTAAAACCGCATAGAAAAACAATCTTTTTTCTTAATAAAAATGGGCAGTTGCTCAACATAGAGTTCATAGCTATGAGTAAATAAAATACCTATGAAAAACTTTATAAATAGTACTCTTTGATAAACTTCTATGTGGTAAAAATTATTTATTGAACTCCATTTATTACTAAAAAATAATGTTTCGAAATTCCGATAACTTTAGGTAAATTTGCACCTTATTTGAAAAACGTGAGCAAAGAAATTATAGTTATCATAGGTGGCCCTGGAACTGGAAAAAGCACCATCATCGATGGATTGATAGAAAAAGGTTTTTGCTGTTATCCCGAAATTTCTAGACAAGTAACTTTAGAAGCAAAAAAACAAGGCATCGAACAGTTGTTTCTTGAAAATCCTTTACTTTTCAGTGAATTGTTATTAGAAGGCAGAAAAAACCAATTCAAAAGCGCTATAGAAGAAACCCACAAAATTGTTTTTATTGACCGAGGAATTCCTGATGTTCTAGCCTATATGCACTATATTGGCGACAGTTATCCCACTCATTTTGACTTGGCTTGTCGTGAAAATTTATACACAAAAATCTTTATTCTTCCACCTTGGGAGGAAATATATGTGAGCGACGAAGCGCGTTACGAAAACTTTGAACAAGCAAAACTCATTCACAACCATCTTTCAGAAACCTATCAAAATTATGGTTACGAACTCATAGAAGTTCCAAAAGACAGTCTTAATAACAGAATTTTATTTATCTTAGATGAAATTTCTAAATAGTTTAGGAGTTTTAATTGCTGAGTTTTTAATTTTTTAAAGCTAATCAACAACTTTTTTTAATGGCTGAAGCATTAGCAATTCTTCAAAAATATTGGAAACACGACAAATTTAGGTCACCACAAGACGAAATTATCAATTCCGTTTTGGATGGTAAAGATACTTTTGGGCTGATGCCAACAGGTGGCGGAAAATCAATTTGTTTTCAAGTTCCAGCCTTAATGAAAGACGGAATTTGTTTGGTCATTTCGCCCTTGGTAGCCTTGATGAAAGACCAAGTGCAACGTTTGCAAAACCTCAACATCAAAGCTATTGCATTAACTGGCGGAATTCAATCGGACGAAATGATTACTCTTTTGGACAATTGCGAATTTGGAAATTATAAATTCTTGTATTTATCGCCAGAAAGATTACAATCAGATTGGATTTTGGAACGCATCAAAAACCTACCTATCAATTTGATTGCTATCGATGAAGCACATTGTGTATCCCAATGGGGACACGATTTTCGTCCTGCTTATTTAAAAATTTCCAACTTAAAAACTCATTTTCCAAAAGTTCCATTTCTGGCACTCACCGCTTCGGCAACAAAAACAGTTCTCGATGATGTCATTCTTCAATTAGGATTAGAAAATTCAGCGATTTTCACCAAATCATTTGCAAGAAAAAACATTGCCTATATGGTTTTTGAAGTCGAAGACAAACTGTATAGAATGGAGCAAATATTAAAGAAGAATCCACAACCTTCTATAATATATGTCCGAAATAGGAAATCGTGCTCGGATACTGCCTCGCAATTGCAATCTTTAGGGTTCAAAGCTACTTTTTATCACGGCGGATTATCCGTTAAGGAGAAAGAGAAAAATATGAGCCTTTGGATGAATGAAGAAGCTCAAATTATTGTTGCCACCAATGCTTTTGGAATGGGAATTGACAAATCGAATGTAAAAACGGTCATTCATATTCACCTTCCCGAAAGTATCGAAAGTTATTATCAAGAAGCTGGTCGCGCCGGAAGAGATGATCAAAAAGCATTTGCCATTATTCTCACCAGCCCATCTGACAAAATTCAAGCGCAAAATCAATTCATTAATGTATTGCCGGATAAAATAATTCTTACCCAGATTTATATCAAATTATGCACCTATTTCCGAATTGCTTATGGCGAAGGAATCAACGAACAATTTTCATTCAATTTGAATCATTTTTGCCAAAAATATGGCTTTCCAACCTTGAAAACTTTCAATGCCATTCAGTTTTTAGACCGTCAAGGCATTTTGAGTATGTCACAAGAATATTCCGAGAGAATCACGATGCAATTTATTATCGAATCCAAAGAAGTCATTCGCTATATGAGTTTGAATTCTAATGAAGAACCTGTTATTTTGTCCTTACTTCGAACGTATCCGGGAATTTATGAATCGCAAACTCCCATTAATTTATCGTTAATAGCCAAAAAATCTAGTTGCGATGAAGCGTTAATCCTTTCTGTTTTTGAAAAATTGAAAAATCTTGAAATCATTGATTATCACAAAAAAAGTAATGATGCCACCATTATTTTCAACGAAGTTCGCGAAGACGAAAGAACGATAAATCGAGTTTCGAAATATCTAGAAACCCAAAACAAACAAAAAGTAGCCCAATTCGAATCGATTTTGAAATACATCAATGAGAAGAAAGTGTGTAAAAGCAAGTTGATTCTGGAATATTTTGGCGAAAAAACCGAAACTGATTGTGGAATTTGTTCGTATTGCATTTCCAAAAAAAAGAAATCTAACGATGGTTCTGTGGTTTCAGAAAAAATCATTGCATTATTAAAAATACAAGCATTGAATTCAAGAGAAATTCAAAAACTAACAAAAAATAGCGAAGACGAAGTTATCTTTGCTTTGCAAAACTTATTGGAAAACAATAAAATCGCTATTAAACCCAATAATAAATATTCACTTAAATCCCCACCCCAAACCTCCATAAAGGAGAGGGAGTAGGAACTAAAAAAAACAGAAGTCATTTATTACAATCTTAATTTCTGGACTAAAAATAATCATTATGGAAAAATTAAGAATCGTATTTATGGGAACGCCCGAATTTGCAGTTGGCATTTTGGACACCATAATTAAGAACAATTATAATGTTGTAGGCGTTATAACCGCAGCAGATAAACCCGCAGGTCGTGGTCAAAAAATAAAATATTCGGATGTAAAAGAATATGCTTTGGCCAACAACCTTACTTTATTGCAACCCAATAATTTGAAAGACGAAGGCTTTTTAGCCCAATTGAAAGCTTTAAATGCCAATTTACAAATTGTCGTTGCTTTTAGAATGTTACCCGAAGTGGTCTGGAGAATGCCCGAATTAGGCACATTCAACCTTCACTCCTCTTTATTACCTAATTATCGCGGAGCCGCCCCAATAAATTGGGCTATAATAAATGGAGACATCAAAACTGGAGTGACCACTTTCTTTATCGATGATAAGATTGATACTGGAGCAATGATTTTAAGTTCCGAAATTGAAATTGCTGCTGACGAAAATGCAGGACATTTGCATGATAGATTAATGCAATTGGGAAGCGTGACCGTTTTAGAGACTTTAGCATTGATTGAAAAAGGAAATATTACAACAACTATTCAGAAAGATAATTTAGAAATAAAAACGGCTTATAAATTAAATAAAGAAAATTGCAAAATTGATTGGACAAAATCGGCACAGGAAATCCATAATTCAATTCGTGGTTTGAGTCCATATCCATCGGCTTGGTGTTTTTTTCAGGACAAAAACGAAGAATGGAATGTAAAAATTCACGAAGCAAAAATGACTTTTGAAAGGCATTCTATGGCAGTTGGCAGTTTGATTTGCAGTAAAAAAGAAATGAAAATTGCAGTGAAAGATGGGTTTATTGAGGTGAATAGTATACAATTTCCCGGAAAAAAGAAGATGAATGTAAGAGAATTATTGAACGGAATAGCTTTTTCCGAAAATGCAAAGGCGTATTAATACCAATAAAACGGGTGTTTAGGAAGAATTTACATTGGTTTATGAACAAAAAAAACAAGTTATCAACAAAACAAGTTAAAATTAATCAAAACGCTTGTAAGGGAACATATTCCTACTAATTTTGTTATTATTAACAAAGTTTTTTTAACCAACATTTAATAACTAAACATTATGAACAAATCAGAATTAATCGACGCTATCGCTGCTGATGCAGGAATTACAAAAGCTGCTGCAAAACTAGCTTTAGAATCATTTTTAGGAAACGTAGGTAGTACTTTGAAAAAAGGTGGAAGAGTATCTTTAGTAGGTTTCGGATCATGGTCAGTTTCTGCAAGAGCTGCAAGAGATGGTAGAAATCCTCAAACAGGAAAAACAATACAAATTGCTGCAAAAAATGTAGTAAAATTTAAAGCTGGAGCTGAATTAGAAGGAGCTGTAAACTAATTTAAGCTTTCTTAAATATAATAAAAACCTTCCTATGGAAGGTTTTTTTATACTTTTTATCGATTAAATTTTGTTTGAATTATCTTTTTTTCTTAGTTTTAATTAAAATATAACCTATGATTTCAGAAAAATTAAAAAAAGGAAAACTACTTATTGCAGAGCCTTCTATAATTGGAGATTTGTCTTTCAATAGGTCTGTAATTTTATTGGCGGATCACAACAATAAAGGTTCGGTAGGTTTTATCATTAATAAACCTTTAAAATACACCATAAATGATTTGGTTCCCGACATTAAAGCATCTTTCAAAATCTACAACGGTGGCCCTGTCGAACAGGATAACCTATATTTTATACATAATGTACCCAATCTAATTCCGAATAGCATAGAAATATCGAATGGCATCTATTGGGGAGGTGAATATGAAATTACAAAGGAGTTAATCAATAACGGTAAAATAAACAAGAATAACATTCGATTTTTTTTAGGATATACAGGATGGGATGTAGACCAGTTAGAAACTGAAATGGCAGAAAGCTCTTGGATTATCACCCAAAACAACTACGAAAATAAAATAATTGGAAAATCAGCCTGCCACTTTTGGAAAAAACAAATTATGGAGTTAGGCGGAGAATATCTAGTTTGGGTCAATGCTCCTGAAAATCCAACATTCAATTAATCACCATTCTATCGTATTATTCAATTTTTGAACAATTAGCTTCGAAAAATCAATCGTAAACTCTTTTTTGCGGTATTTCGTAATGGGCTGAATTCCTTTAATCACATTTGTAATAAACAATTCATCGGCTTTTTGCAGGTCGAATGGAGAAATTACTTCTTCAATAACTTCTAAATTTTCTATAGTTCGAGCCAGACTCAATATTTGTTTGCGCATAACCCCATTCAAACAACCCTCAGAAACTGGTGGTGTGGATAGGGTGTTCCCTTTGAGCATAAATAAATTTCCTTGCAAGGCTTCAATTACATTCTTGCTGTCATTCAATAGCAAACAATTATCCAAATCATTTTCAGAAGCATAAATACTTGCCGTAATATTTAGTAATTTATTTGTCGTTTTTATTGATGAAAGCAATTGTTTTGCCACATAAAAATCAGTATATAAATCTACAATATATTCTTTTTGAAAAATTGAATAGGGCGTATTCTCAAGACTTTCTATAGTAATCAAATAAGAAATAGTATTGTTTTGTGGCAAATAGTATCCGCCATCATTACGATACACAGTAATTCTAGCACGTGCAGAATTTTCTATTTTTTTGGCTTTAGCCAAAGTAAGGATTTGTTCTTCCAAAAACTCCATTGTGAAATTCATTGGAATTTCCATACGGACAATTCGCATTGAAGACATTAACCTAAAATAGTGATCTTCTAAAAAAAGAATTTTAGAATTCACTATTTTAACTGTTTCAAAAACGGCATCTCCATATAAAAAAGCACGATTGTGAGTCAACAAATTAGTATCTTTAGAGAGAATAGAACCATTAAAATTTATCATATTATTCAAAAAAAAAGTCCCGCGATTAAAGCGGGACAAATATAAGCTATAAATAACAATATTACTAAACCGAACCAATTACGTGTTTGAGATCGGATATCTGATTTTCCCACAAAAGCTTAGCTTCATTTACTTCGTCTAAATCCGCAAAATCAATAACTGTCAAAGAAACATCTTTTGTAATTTCGTCTACTAAAATATGAAGCTCAAAATAAAATTCAGTGTCTTTGTTGTTGTCATCAACCCATTTAAACCTCACTTTTTCTCCTGATTTTTTGGAACAAAGCCTAGCTTTCTCTTCTGAATCATTCCAAATGAAAGTAAAAAACTCTCCACGAGAATTAACGTTGTCGGCAAACCACTCTGACAAACCCGATGGAGTCGAAATATATTGGTACAACAATTGGGGAGATGAGTTTATTGGGAATTCTATTTCGTATCGTATTTTTGAATCCATTAGGCAGTATTAATTTTTTGGAAATTTATAGAATATAAAGCCAATAAAAAAGCTTTTTTAAAAATATTTTTTTTTATTGAATATATGCTTGTAACCTCTAATTTAATTTTTATATTTGCACCCGCATTGAAAGATGGTTTTCATCTGGAAATATGGCGAGATAGCTCAGTCGGTTAGAGCGCAGGATTCATAACCCTGAGGTCCCGAGTTCAAATCTCGGTCTCGCTACTAAAACAAACCCTTAAACATCAATTGTTTAAGGGTTTTTTTATTGAAATTAAGATTTAAAATATAGACTTTAAATATTTTTAGTAAAAAACCCAAGTGAAGAATTTTATAAATCGGACATTAAATATCAATACCCTTTAAAAGGAAAAAGGTACAAATGAAATGCTGTTTTCATTTATACTTTTAGAGAGTAAATCAAATATTTTAATTTATAATGAACTTTTTAATCCCATAATAAACTTCAGGATCTACATACTAATTTTTAAAAACCCCATATTTGCATTTGGATTCTTAATAATCCACGTGATAAGTTGTGAAAAATACAAATTAAAAAAACTTATATGCTTGCGTTTAAGCTTTGGTTTTCAATAGAATCCAAATTATTGATTTTTTTTAATTTCATCATACAATTTCAAAAATCGATTCAATTGTTTTTGCAGAATAGTGCGTTTTGTATACTATTTATACAATTCTTTACCAATAAAAAAGATAGTTACATAAATACCTGTAAGTAAACCAATAAAATTGAAAGCTATATGCCCATAAATTTTATTATTTAAGTTTAAAAAGCATTTTTATCTCCTTTTAAAGTTACAATAACTGTCCAAAAACAAATTTTAATGTCAGCGATTAAACTCCAACGCTGTACATATTCGATATCTTTATTAACCCGTCGGATCATATCATTTACAGTTTTAGTTTCGCCTCGAAGACCCGAGACTTGTGCTAAACCTGTGATCCCTGGCTTGACAAAATGACGAACCATAAAATTATTAATATGGTCATTATAGTCAGAGGTATGTTTTATCATATGAGGGCGTGGCCCAACAACACTCATATTTCCCATAAATACATTAAAAAATTGCGGGAATTCATCCAAACTAGTTCGACGGAGGAATTTGCCAATTGGGGTTACACGATCATCTCCTTTTTTAGCTTGTTGACTTTCATCACCGACATTTATATACATGCTCCGAAATTTATAACAACAAAAGGGTTCGTTTTTTTTACCTGTTCGCATTTGTTTGAATAAAACTGGCCCCTTACTTTGTCTTTTGATAAGGAAGGCTAATAAAGGATAGAGCCACGACAAGATTAAAACAATGACCAAACTACTAAAAACAAGATCGAATATTCTCTTAACTAAACGATTATAGGCGTTCTGAAGTGGCTCAAATCGAGGCTTTATAACATGAAAATTATCTAAATGGCTGGAACTAAAATGTTTTTTTGAGATTAGTGAAAAATCAGGAACAAATTTCAAACGCATACAATGCTTATCACCAAGTTCAAAGAAATAATTTAAATCAGAAATTAAATCGGGTTTAGATACAATGTATAGTTCATTGACATTGTTCTCTGATGCATTAATAATAGCATCGGAAAGTGCTAAACTAAATTCTTCATTTGTTGTATAATTCTCAGACGAATTTTCATTAAGAATACCCATAAAATGGATAAAATACGAATGGGTCTCCAAATGAGACGCTAATTCAATACTCGTTTTATTAAATCCCCAAATCGCTACTGTATAACGCTTTACAACCCATCTTTTTATATTTCCTGTTATTAGTGCAAACAAAATTCTGGATATCAAAAAATAGAACAGCAAAAAACTTAATTGAAATAAATTGGCTCTACTTCCGAAAAAGTATAGAATGTTATCTTGAAAAAGATAAATATAAATATACCATAAGATTCTTTGTGTAAAGAAAGCACGCCAACTATTGCCGAAAAATTCTTCTAAACTAAAAAGAACATCCACTCGATACAATTTAAAGTAAGTAACTGAAAACAACCAACTTAAGATTGTAATAGGAATCATTTTATCGAGAAACAAAACATTCAAACCAACTTTTTCAACTGCGGCTATTTTCAAAAATAGCATAGTACCAAATATCATGGCTATCATATCAATGACAGCACAGCAAATTATGAAGGTAAATTTATGTCTATTTCGCATTTGTTAATCTTTTATTGTTAATCTTTTAATCTGACATATAAATTGAATAGAAATGCTCCAATTAAACTTCCTAGAATTCCATAAAAAACATCCATTAAATCTGGATTCCTTTTTCGAATTAAAAATTGTCCGCCTTCGGCTATACAAACTATAATTGTTGCTATTCCTAAGTTTTGAATAAAATTCAAATTTTTACTGTAATTTATTTCGTTTGAACTTTTTTGCTGCGAATAAGTTTCTAATAAGAAACCTACAGCTAAAAAAGGAATTGCAGTACGCAAATTGTAATAATGATCACTCCATTTCAAAAGCCATCTAGGCAAATAGGTTTCGTCTTTAAAACTTGGATCTGGCAACCATGAAAAATAAAAAACCGCAGCAATAACAAAAACAAAAATTAAAAGAACTCTTTTTTTTGACATTTTATTCTTATATGAATTTAATTATTTAGCCTTATCTATTGCATAATTTATAATTCATACATGAAAAAAGAAAATTAGGCTTTTTTGAACCAAGACTTTTTTACTTTTTTTTCTTGATATTCATACCCATAGTTGATCCCATAACTATAACCGTATGAACTTTTTAAATTGACTTCGTTAATAAGAATACCAACATTTTTCAATTGTTCTTTTTTAATAAATTTATTTAACTGAACTAATGATCTCTTATCTGTATAATTGAATTTCGATACATATACTGTTACATCTGCTAAATGACTAAAATTGAGCGTATCAGACACCATTTGCACAGGAGCAGTATCTAGAATAATGAAATCATAAAGGCTCTTTGCCTCTTCAATTAATGTTTCAAAATTAGAATTGGTTAATAACTGAGTTGGATTAGGGGGAATTTCTCCTGCTATAAGGATGTCGAGATTGCTAGAAAAATTAGTGTCTTTTTTTAATGAACTTTTCCAATCAATACTATTATCAAACAAGTAATTTACTAGACCAATTTCATTTTTATTTAAATTAAAATATTCATGCTGTTGCGGATTCCTTAAATCGGCACCAATTAGCAAAACTTTTTTATTTTGATTACTTAATGTTATAGCATTATGAAAGGCGCAAAAAGATTTTCCTTCTCCTTGAATAGAAGAAGTGAACAGTATTACTTTCCCTATATTTTCATTTTTTCCTGGTAATAAATAAAATATATTAGAAACTAAAGTTCGTGAAGCCTCTGCTATAAGAGAACGAGAATTTGCTGTATTGTCTAACTTATCATTAGGGTTTGCTTTAGGGATAAATCCTAAAAAAGGTATATTTGCATTTACTTTATGAATATCATCCTCATTATGCACTTTGGAGTCTAATTGTAAATTGAGATAAATAATTCCAAAAGGAAGTAGTAGACCTAATAAAAAAGCACCTAACAAAAATGACTTGGGCTGCGGAAAAATGGGTGTATAATTTGTTACCGGTGAATTTAAAGTCTTTAAATTAGACTCTAAAATCGCGCCATTCAAAATAGCTTCTTCCCTTTTCTGTAATAATGCTGTATATGTTTCCTCCTTCGTATTTAAATTACTGTTGATGTTTCCCAAAATTTTATCATTTGTCGGGATGCTTTTCGCTTTAGAGTTGGCAACATTTTGTTCTGTTTTATTTGCTCTATTAGTTTGTTTTAAACTATTTAAATAACTTTCTAAAGTATTCAAAATTTCTAGTCTTTGAGATTTTAGTTGTGTCATTAAAGCTATGTAGGTAGGATTGTTTTTTTGTGCTCTTTGTAATATTAATTCACTCTCCATAAGTTTTGTGTTATAATTCAAAAGCATTTGATTTATTGATGTAGCTTCTAACTTATAATCTGTCCCCAAAGGCTTTAAACCATTAGAATTTCTGATGTCATTAATTGCATAATTAGTTAATGATATTTGTCTTTCATTAAGGTTAAAGTTTTCATTTTTTTGACTTCTATCTGCCGTTTTTTCTACAATATAATTGTCCATCACTAAGATGTCATTATTTTGTAAAAACTTTTCTTTCACACTCTCAATAGAATCTTTTTCTTTGGTAAAACTTTTTATCCTTTGATTTAAATAAGAAACTGTATTTACGTATAGTTTTTGCTTATTCATAACAATATTTTCATCCAACAAAACTATAATCTCATTTAAAATTTTTCTTGAACGATCTGGGCTTGATCCTATATGATTTATTTCTATAGTTCCTTTCGAGTCTTCTTCAGACACTACAATAAGCGCTTTCTTCAATTTCTTTTGAGCTACATCGTTTGGTTCTAAACTCACCAAATATTCACTATCAAAATAATCCGAAGGGTTTTTCATCGCTTTTGGAGACAATAAAATTCTAAATGGCAAACCATCTACAAGTTGGGTTCCTTTATATCCATTTACAACAAAACTTTTTTCCGTATTGGGGTCGGTCAAAGTAAAACCTTGTTTATTTATTTTTATCGTGTAAGTAATTTGAGGTAATATATCATTATCGATGGTTGGCCTTACAATAAAAGGAACTTCATTTACAAATTTACTTTGTACTTTATACACCATTTCAAAATAACTAATATTTAAATTCATAACCTTAACCACTTTCATCAAAAAATCATTCGATGTAACTAGCCTGATTTCTTCTTCTAAATTATCTTCTTTACTGGTTTCTTCGGAACTATTAGAACTATTCGAAATTATTTTCGTTTTTTCATCTTGCTTTTTATCAATAAAGAGTAAGGCCGAAGTTTGGTATGTTGGCGTAATTGTTACAATAAAATAAAAAGCGATACCCAAACACAAAATCAAACTAAGAACAAACCATTTCCAATGCAAGAAATATTTGAAAAATTCACTTTTAAAATCCATATTATTTTAATTAATTTGTAGAAATTTCTAAAAAAATTAGCATTAGTAAGAGGAAAGATATTTTATCATATTTCATATCATCAAACCCTCAATAACGACAAGTTTTTTATTAAAATTACGATATAATTTCAATCAAATTACTTAATTAAAGCCATTTTTGAAATTTATTTATTTTTTTTAAATCCGTATTATTGCAGTTTAAATAACAAGAAGAGTGATAAAAGAGATGCTGTTATTCCCAACAATTGTATTGGATCTTTGATAAGACCACCACTATTAACTTTAAGCTTATTAGGTGTTACGACAATAACATCATTTTGTCTGATGCGATAATCAGGATTTGACATCCACGAAGCCGTAGTTAAATCAATATGGTAAACTAGACGTTTTCCGTTTAACTCTCTAATAAGTTTTACATCTTTTCTAATTGCCGAGTAAGTAAGATCTCTTGCCAATCCAATTGCATCTAAAAGGCTAATAGACTCTTCTGTAAAAGGAATTACACCTGGTGAATTTACCTCTCCCAAAATCGTGAATTTGTTATTTAGGACTCTAACAAATACAGTAGGATTTACCAAATACCCTTCATTTATAAGACGTTCTTTAATTTTTTTTTCAGTCATAGTCGGAGTCATACCGGCCACACTAACTTCATTCAAAATAGGCAAAGTAACATTTCCTTGAGGGGTAACTAAGTATCCTGATAGTTTCATTAAGTCAACTGAACCATTTGCACTAGTAGATACAGGAAGATTAAAAGGTGCTGCTACTAAAGGATTGAGATCACTTATGTCTATTTTTAAGATATCATTGGGTTGAATTTTTGTTGCTGCATAATTTAAAGTCGAATTAGAATACTTATCTAAATCTTGTAAATACAACATCTGTTTCTTGGTGGTGCAAGACTGTAGCATCAATAAAAACAATATGACAATTGTTAGTAGGATTTTTTTCATAGTGATTAAAAGTTAGTATTATTAATTTTTATTTTATAATAACAAAAATAAAGAATATTCAGTAATAAAAAATCCTTTTTTAAAAACAAAAAAAAGGATTAGAAATACAGATTTTATAGTTGAACTAAGTACTGCCTTAAAGCAATAGTTTTTTTAAGAAAGACAACTGCAAATGCCGCTAAACCGTGAAATCTGTAAATTTTATAGTCTTCATACAAAACTTCGAAAGCTCGTTTTATGCTAGTACTCATTCCGCCCATTCTCATTTTGACAATATATGCATTAATATAACCCATATTAATTTTATGCTTGTAAATATAACGAAGTAAGAATTCTGTATCAGAAGCTATTTTAAAATCAAGGTTGTACAAACCATGTTTGTCGATTATCGATTTTTTTAAATAAACGGTAGGATGCAAAGGCAACCATCCCGATTTGACTTTTTTAAGACTAAAAATACCTCCTATTCTGTCACGAATCAATCGCTCTTCTTTATCATTTGAAACATAAACTCCATCCCCGTAAACTCCATCTAAATTTGGTTCATATTCAAAACGAGCTGCAATTCTTCTGATAGCGTTTTCGTCATAAAATTCATCATCAGAATGCATCAAGCCGATAACATCGCCAGTTGCCAATTTAACTCCCTTGTTAATAGCGTCATACATCCCTTTATCAGGTTCTGAAACATATTGACTTATCCTATCTCCATAAGACTCAATAATTTCTTTTGTTCCATCTGTAGAATTACCATCAATTATAATATATTCGACATCATGATAATTTTGTTTCAATACACTTTTGATAGCTTTTCCAATAGTCGCTTTACGATTGTAACATACTGTGATAATTGTAATTCTCATAATAAATATTTATTGAAGTAAAAATCTTTCTCCTTTTCGAAATCAAAATTATATCAAAGGTATTCTACTAAAAAATGTTTTCGATGAAACACAGCAATACTCGTTAAAAACACAAAAAAACTATCTTTAACATTCAAAAGGCATAGAAATGCGCCTTTAATTAGAAATTAAAAAAGGGCAGTTCAAACTGAACTACCCTTTTTAATTTCTAATTAATCATTTCACTAGTATATTTATTTCAACTAGAGCATATTATATATTTTATTTATTGAACCAATAGTAAAACTAAAACATTAATAAATGTAACAGCTATTTTCTAATAGAGTAAAACATATTGTAAATAAATCGTGGTTTCAATAAAAAAACAGACTACAATTTTAACAATAGCTTGTCAAAATAGCTGATGGTTGTAACCAACCCTTCACGCAATTGTATTTTAGGCTCCCACCCTTCTAGTTTATCTTTAGCTAAAGTAATATCGGGTTGTCTCTGTTTGGGATCATCTTGAGGTAAATCGAGATGAATGATTTTTGATTTGGAATTCGTCAATTCTATAATTGCCTGAGCCAATTCGAGCATCGTAAATTCATTTGGATTTCCCAAATTTACAGGTCCCAAAAAGGCAGGATCTGAACCCATCATCCTAATCATACCTTCTACCAAATCATCTACATATTGAAACGAGCGGGTTTGCAAACCATCTCCAAAAATGGTAATATCTTTTCCTTGTAAGGCTTGAACAATAAAATTGGACACTACTCGCCCATCAGCTGGATTCATATTTGGTCCATAGGTATTAAAAATACGTATGATTTTGATGGCAACATTATTTTGATTGTGATAATCCATAAATAAAGTCTCGGCACAGCGTTTGCCTTCATCATAACAAGAACGAATACCTATTGGGTTTACGTGCCCCCAGTAACTTTCGGGTTGGGGATGTACAAGAGGATCACCATACACTTCACTTGTACTGGCTTGCAGCACTGTTGCCTTGACGCGTTTTGCTAGTCCCAATACATTAATAGCTCCCATTACAGAAGTTTTTATCGTTTTTATAGGATTGTATTGGTAATGAACAGGCGATGCAGGACAAGCTAGATTGTATATTTCATCGACCTCAGCATAATAAGGCTCTGTAATGTCGTGGCGTACCATTTCAAAATAAGGATAGTCTAACAAATCAATTATATTCGATTTGGCTCCTGTAAAGTAATTGTCAAGACAAATCACTTCATTTCCTTCATTTAATAATCTTTTGCACAAATGGGAACCAACAAATCCAGCTCCTCCAGTTATTAATATTTTTTTCATATTAGTTTGTTTTATATTTTTCTGAATTTAATTGTTAATATTAATTCTAAAAATAAATATTATAAAATTTGATTTTCTCATTTGCCAAGCTCCCAAAAAAGAACTATTATTATAATTGATTTGACTTAGATTCTACTTTTTTTAAAATAATAAATTGCTCATAAATACTTTTCATAACACAAAATCTAAATCCTACTTTACCATCCAAAAAACCTAATTTAAGTATGTACATATAAAAAAACTTAAATAACGGCCGAAAGGGCATTTTGTAACTCAATGCTTTAAGTACTCTTCTTTTTTCGTGTGACTCTCCATAGATTAATTTACCAAAAGATATTTTTTTCAAGTTCACCTTTTGCTCATTTTCAGCCTCCTCAGAGGCATATTTTAAATGTTTAATGACCCATTGATTAACCCCCTTACTGAAAAAAAAATGCTCGTAAGCATTTTCTAATTTTCCTAAACCTTTTTTAAGATTACATTCTCTTTGCCCGTGTCCATATTGTTCAAATCGAGCATCTGTAAGTTTATGAAATCGCATTTGATAGACTGTTCCCGCTGAGTATTTCAACCAAGTACCCCAAAGTATTTCTTTTGCCGGTACCAAAAATGCACCAAATTGATAAATATCAATAACTTTATTACATTCTATTCTTAACTCTTTTGTAAAATGTTCATCTGCATCCAAATGAAACACCCATTCATATTTAAAATCTATAGTATCATTTGCAAAATTACGCTGTTGAGCAAAGTCTGTAAATTTATTTTGAAAAACTCTTAATCCATTTTTTTTTGCAATTTCAAAAGTTTTATCACTACTGTAACTATCTATAATAACAACATCATCGCACCATTTTATAGAATCTAAACAATCTAATAATGTGCCTTCTTCGTTATGAGTTAATATGACTATGCTAAATTTATTTTCCAAATTATTTATATCTTTTTTATTAAACAACTAATTTTTTGAAATACAATTATTCATTTGTTCTAAATTTAATTAGTTTCGCAGGATTACCTCCTACAATAGTATTTTCAATTACACTTTTGTTTACAACAGATCTAGCTGCAATAATCGCATTATCTTCAATACGTACTCCGGGACCTATAAAAGCATCCGCAGCAATCCATACTCCATTTCCAATTTTGATTGGTTTTAGTATCAAAGGGAAATCGTTTTTTGCATAATCATGCGTAGAAGCACACAAATAGGTCTTTTGTGAAATTACCGTATTAACACCAATACTAATTTTTCCTTGATTATAACAATCCACATTGGGTCCTAAACTAGAATTTGCTCCCATTTCTAAATTCCAAGGTGCCCATATTTTCACTGAGGCATAAATATGGGAGGACCAATCTATTTTAGCACCAAAACATTTTAGTACCAAAACTCTCCATTTTTTAAATAACCTAGAAGCAAAAGTTCGAAACAAAATTATACAAACTAAGTTCCAAACCAATCTCGAAATTTTATTCTTTAAACTAAAAGAATGACTGTAAGTAGATAAATCCAATGTATTATTTTTCATTGAGAACCTTTTTATATAAATCAACTATCTTTTTTGACACTTCCTTTAAGTCATATTTTTCCGCTACGAGTTTTCGTCCTTGATTTCCCATAACTTCTAAAATTTCAGGTGGTGTAGAAAAGACTTTTTCTAAAGTATTTTTTAAATTTTCCACCGACAAATCAATCCACCACCCACATTTATAGGTCTCTAAATCTTCCCAGGGAGTTCCTGTAGTGGTTATAACTGGAACTCCAATTACTAAAGCTTCAGCTACAACATTTCCAAAATTTTCACTGTAGGTGGGAAGAACCAATACATCTGCAGATCGCAAAAAGTCCCATTTATCTTTGTCGTATTTTGCCCCTACAAAATGTACGTTTTTATATTCCTTAACGCTACTTATTAATTTTTTCATATAATCTGGATCTCCCTCACCTCCGATTTCTAAAGACCAGCCTTTAGTCTGACTATTGCACCAAGCTGCTAACAAAAGTTCAATCCCCTTTTTGGAATGAATGCGCGACAAAAATACCATTTTTTTAGTACCATAGTTTTGTTTTTTTTCTTTTATAACGCTCAAATCAATACCGTTTGGAATAATGCAAATGGGATTGTTAAACCCCAATTCTTTGATATGATTGGCTTCCATAAGAGCGGTGGCGTGAATGTATGATGCTCTTTGGATAGCCTTCTTTTGATATAAAAACATACCGATTTTTTTCTTCCAAGAGTTACGAGCCATAATCCAAGGTTCTAGCATGCCTCTTGTAGTTATTATATAGGGTATTTTTTTTTGATAAGCCCAAAAAGCCATCACTTGAATGTAGGGATTCCAAATATGTTGGAGGTGAATTATGTCTACATCCTTAGGAGATAATCTGGAACCATAAAGAAAGAGTTTCCAAATAGAATAAAAGCGAACAGTTAAACTTGCTCTATCTGCCACTTTTACCATATCAGAACTCTCCTGTGTTATCAATTCGATAGTTGTGTCGAGCTCTGCCAATTCGACACAAGTTTGAGGTACCGATCGGGCTGGACCTCCAGAGCTTTTATCAATTGAATTAACTATATGTACTACTTTCATAAATTTTTGTTTTTGTTATAACTAGTAAAAAATATATTTTACCTATAAAAAAATAAATTGTTGCAAATATGGTGCGGTTGTACCATAAATTTTAAATTGAATTCTAAATAAAATCACCATCATTACAAATATAAAAAATCTTCTATTTTTATAGAAAAGTGTTTCAAATACTTTCCCTTTTTACCTGAAATGCCTTCTGTAATATTAAGTAATTTAATCCAGCATTTTTTTGTATAAATCGCATAATAAATAAGCCACCGTTTTGATGTCATATTTTTCTGCTACGAGTTTTCGTCCATTATTTCCCATTGTCTCTAAAATTTCAGTAGAGGTATTAAATACTTTTTTTAAAGTGTTTTCTAAATTGTTAACTGATAAATCAATCCACCAGCCACATTGATGTATTTCTAAATCTTCCCAAGGAGTTTTTCGGGTAGTAATCACAGGAACACCAACGGCTAAAGCTTCAGCAACTACAATTCCAAAATTTTCGCTGTATGAAGGTAGAATCATAAGATCGGCGGACCGTAAAAAATCCCATTTATCTTCACCATATAAGGCTCCAACAAACCTAACATTGTCGAGGTCTTTTGAACTCTGGACAAGCGATTTTAAATACCATGACTTTCCACTCCCCGCAATTTCCAGAGTCCAACCTTTTGTATCACTGTTACGCCAAGCTTTTAGAAGTAATTCAATACCTTTCTTAGGATGAATACGAGATAAATAAACTATTTTTTTGGTCCCATACTGTTCCTTAGCCTTTTTTATTTCGCTTAAATCAATCCCATTTGGAACGATACTAATCGGATTACTGAAACCCAGAGCTTGAATATTAACTGCTTCCATCTGAGCAGTAGCG
This sequence comes from Flavobacterium franklandianum, assembly GCF_007097365.1. GTDB lineage: Bacteria > Bacteroidota > Bacteroidia > Flavobacteriales > Flavobacteriaceae > Flavobacterium > Flavobacterium franklandianum. The sequence goes on along the minus strand of NZ_VJZR01000002.1, from coordinate 421,868 downwards.
TGGATTCGTAAAGCACTTTGAATGATTTTTTTTTGGTAAAAAAACAGGCCTATCTTTTTTTTAATAGGATTGTTCGCAAGTATCCAGGGTTCCAACATACCGTGAGGGGATACAATTACTTTAATTCCCAATTTTTGAGCTTGCTTCTGAAAACCATAATTTTCAGGACTCCAAATACCATTGATATGGACTATATCTGGTTTTTCGTCAACTAAAAATTGACGAAACTCTTTCAACATCAAAAACCACCTAATGATATTGGTGTCAAAAAATTTAATTTTAACTCCATTGATTGCTATTGGATCGGGTGAGATTCCAGTGGCAATTATTATTTCAAGATAATTTTTTAACTCAGAAGTTACTAATCGGATGTATTCCGTAGTACCTCCTTTATTTTTATCTATACCAGCAATAAAATGGATTACTTTCATTGTTCAATTTTAAGTTTTATGGAATCTAAGATTTTGTTACTAATAAACAAATCCTACTTCTCTATTAAAATATTTAAATTCTTTAGATAATTCTTTAATCTCTTTCGCTGGATTCCCTCCATACAGTCGATAAGTGTTTGTAAAAGATTTATTTAATAATGAGTTTGCTCCGAGTACACTGTAGGCTGGTAAAGATGCTCCACCCAAAATAGTTGATGCAGTTCCAACAAAACAATAATCTCCTATTGTTATAGGATGGCTGTCTTGAATATTCAATTCTAAATTAATGGAATGCGTCAATAATTGGCTAGAATACCCGGCAATCGTTACAAAACGACCAATTTTAATTTCATTGGTACAATCGATATGGTGATTTTTAGTAATAGCAGAATGTTGACCAATAATTAAATTTGATTTACGGTCTTCTTGATGCAAAAAATGTTTAGAATTAGTATTAGTAGGAAATCCTGTAATCCAATTTCCACGTGCAATGCTGGAATATTTTTCAATAAAAATTAAATCTAAATGTAAAGCAACATTGAAATGTCCAATTTTAGAATTCTTATCCATTACTAATTTTTTTGGATAAATCCAGGAAAGTCCTATTCTAGCAGATGGGTGAATTTCGTATCTAAAAAAACGAACCAACATCAATCGTTTTAACGACCAAGGCAATAAAACAGTTATTATTTTTAGTAAAAACATAATTAATCATTTATTAATTCTATATACTGCCGTATTGTATTTTCAAAATCAAACCGTTTAGTATTGATATACCCCAAACGAATTACTTTTTTTCTGAATGGTTCACTATTCAATTTCCTTAATTGATCTGCAAATGAAATCACATCATCAGGATTAGCATACAAGGCTGCATTACCTCCCACCTCATCCATCATTGGTGCTTTATTACTAGTAATAACTGGTGCTCCACAAGCCTGCGCTTCAATAATAGGCCATCCGAAACCTTCGGAATAAGATGGGAAAACCATAGCTTGACAAATCGAGTATAAGGCAATAATTTCTATATCTGTAGGACGATCTAATTGCACTATCCTATCGCTAACTTTCAATTTTTCAATTAAATTAAGTAGTTCAATATTTAATGGCTCTCCCGCTAAAACCAAAAGACCATCCCAATCGTCTTGCAATTCATCAATCAAATGTATCAATAATTTTCTATTTTTTCGTACCAAATCAGAACCAACATGCAATAGTAAAGGTTTATCATTTTGAAGTTGATATTTACTAAGTATCTCCTGTACTTGGTTCACTTCCATAGCTTCAAAATTTTTAGAAATAGCATTGTGTATGCAAATCCACTTTTTATTTAGACGAGGTAGTGTATCAATCTCCGTTAATTGATTCAATGTAAATTCAGATACTGCTGCTAATTTCTTGGCTCTAGATATGGCTTTTAAAATAATTTTTTGCAACACTTTACCTGATTTTGTTGCTGAGCAATAGGTGTCAGTAAACCCCAATCCAGCTCTAATTGCTAAAACATCGTGACAGGTTATTATAGTTTTATTTTTAGGTAAAAAATAGAGGTAAAAGGCATTAGAATGATCGCAAATGTGATAGCCAACTCGCTTGGATAAAATAAAATTTAAACTACGAATATAATAAAGTTGAAAGGGGAATACAAGGAATTTGTCAACATATCCAAACCATTTTTGCAAAATAGGACTTTTGAAGCCTAAATTTCTAAATATTTTATAAGGACGAATGACACGCGCTTGGAGTTTTGATTTTGCATATCCCTCAGCCATTAATTCCTCGAAAATTCTCATACTGAACTGGTTGTCAGGCTTATAATTTCCTATTAAAATTATTTCTTTAATCATAAAATATTTTTTTCTGAAGGAGTTTCATTTTTTTTCAAACTAGCCATTACTAAGCCTGCCATACTGACACCATATCCTAAAATACTAGGTTGCGCCCATTGACCCTGTGCAATTGCAGCACAAGCGGCTCCGCAAATAATAAAGGGGAGTAATTTTTCTTCTTTTGGTAAATTCCATGATTGAATAGCAATATTGGCTGCAAAAAATAGACGTAGAATAATTAGTCCCCCTCCAAAAATAATTCCTTGTTCTCCCGCCAAACGACTAAACTCTGTTTCTGCAATTAAGAAATCCACTTTACCAGATAACATTTTTGCTCCAGCATTGGTACCCATACCCAAATTACCCGCAAACAACGGTTGATTGAATAAATCAACAATTGGCTGCATAAAATCATTTAACATTCTTAACAAAATTGAGTCTGTTAAACCACCTCCACTAGTGCTTTTATTAGCAGCATCAACACGATGCATAAATACTTTTGAACTTAAGTTAAATAAAGTTGAATATTGCTGTAAAATAAGTATTACACAATATAATACAACACCTACTATTATTATTTTAAACATCATTTTGGCACTGGTAACCGAAGCCATTATGGCAAACAAACCAACTATGAGTACACTAACAACTGCACCTCGGCTAATGGTAAGCGGTAGGGCTATAACTAATGTTGTAGTACTTGCATAAAGTAAGATTTTGGGACAAGGTTCTTTGGACAACCAAAAATAAAATATAAATACTGACACTGCAGAATAAAAAATAGACAACCCTGAGGTAAATGAAAAAGTACCAGAAGGTCTAAAATAGCCCATTGCCCCCGAAAAACCGGCACTTCCCTCCCCTCCAATTCCGATATTAATAAAAGCGGATTGTGGACTTGTAAATTGAAAATAAACAATTAATGTTACCAAGATGTTGACAACCAACATCGCACGACCTAATTTTAGCACATCCTCTTTTGAAAAAACAGAACCAATGATAAAAACCAAAGGAAAATGTAGCATCATAATCCTTGCTCCATACAGCCCTACAAATAGATTCCCATGACCAAAAGTTAGTGTTACTACCAATCCTAATAATGTAAAAATTGCACTTAAAACTACATAAGGATTTAAAAATTTTACATTCAAATTTAAAGCCTTAATTATAATATAAACTGCAATTGGATCACGAACAATCAACAAAGGGGTAGCTAAGCTAGGTAAAATCCATTTTCTTAATGCTCCTTCAAAAATCCAAAGTAAAAAATACAACCAAATGGCTATTTTTATTGCATTATAATTCGGAATTACCGCTTGATCTGAAACTGTATTCATCACTCTTTTTTTATACCTGCTTTAACGATGAAAGTGCATCTGCCATCTCTTGACCATAAACCGCCCATGGTCTAGTTTGAGCTTTTTGTTGAGCAGCAAGTCCGAATTGTTCTACAATTTCTGGTGTTTCAAGTATTTTAGTGAAGACTTCTTTGATTGCCTCAGAAGAGCCTGCTGGCACAATCCATCCATCCACGCCATCCTTGATTACGTCCGGCCCTGCTGTACGATCTGTTGTAATAACGGGAACCCCTTGCGACATTGCCTCTGTAATCACCAAACCAAAACCTTCAAAAAGAGAAGGAAAAACAAAAACATCATGTTCGCGCATACAAGATAACACTTGATCATGAGACAATGATGGTATCCAATGATGTTGTTCTAAAGCGATGTTTAATGCGTTGCAGTTAGGAACAGCTTTATTTCCTATAATAGTTAACTCCACTTTATTTTGTAATCCTTCTACAGCTTCAAATAAATACGAAAGTCCTTTTCGTTGCGATAAACCACCAACAAATAAAATTTTTAGTTTACGATTAACTAGGGATAGATATTTTTTTTTTTGACTAACTTCTGGAAAACCATAAGGTATAACTTTTATTTCTGGTAAATTTCCAGGATACTCTTCTAATGTTTTTTTGGTAAAACTGCTTGCTACAAAAACAATATCAGCTAAAGATAGTTCTTGGTCTTTTTTATGTAACTTGGTTTGAGAATCATTAAACCCTGTGAGTGTTTCAGACCAATTTGGATTGGAGTCAAATTCATTTTGCATTAACAAACGAGCACTTTTCCAATAACCAATAGGTAAATCATAAATACAATTTATATCCAATTTTTTTGCTTTAGCAAAAGTGGCTAAAGCCCCATCTTCATAGGCATATACCCCTGTAATTCCTTCTTTTTTGGCCGCAACTAAACTATTTGCCACCCATTTATCGTGTTTTTGGTACACCTTATCAATGCAAAAAAAACCTTTTTCGTGGGACAATAAAAAGTCTAAATGTAATTTTGAAGCCAATAAACGACCAAACTCATAAAAAGATTTTGATTTTGTGTAAGGCTGCCACGATTTATCTAAACTTCTTCTTTTTAAATCTTTTAATTTAGATTGTTCACCTAATTTGAATAATAATTGACCTTGAAAAATAGCAACACAAGTATATAATTTAAATAAAAAATTTTTTTTGTGTAAACCATTTATTAAGGCTTTTGCATTTGCGTTTAATGTGGGATGAGAAAACAATATCATTTTAACCAAGCGTTATTTGTGGCAAGAAATTCACAAGGATTATAATTCAAAACTTCTATTCTCTTTTTTTCTATTTCTTTTGCTGGATTACCTATTACAATAGCATAGTCGTTTACATTTTTACTTACTACAGCACCAGCTCCCACAACTGCCCCTTTTCCAATTCGTACACCCGGCAAAATAATTGCATTCGTAGCTATCCAAGCATAATCGTCTATAAAAATTGGAGCTTTTTTATGACGCCAGAACGAATCCAAAACATCATGTGAGGCACTTAAGATAACTACACCATCATTGATGCAAACATATTTTCCTATAGTTACTTTATCATGCAAGGCAATCTCAACTCTACCAATAAAAGAAAATTCTCCAACCGTTAAATTTCTTTTATTTCCTCCAATTTTGGCTATCCCCATTTCAGCAGTATCAGATATTTTAGCACCTTTTCTGACAAGTTTTCTTCTTCGAAAATTAAATAAAATAACATCTTGTAAAGTAAAAATTCTTTTTACCCAACAAATAAAAAATACTTTACTAAAAAATTTATATTTTGAACGATTTATCCATAAATAATTAAGACTGGCCATAAAAATTAAATTTATAATTAACTAAAAAAATTATATCTTATTTTATTCCATAATTTTATTTCTTTTTGAATCTTTTTTTAAAACCTCCAAATAGTCCTAAATAAATAGGGATACAATTTTTAAATGGCAAATAAACGACTTTTAAACCGTTCTTTTTAATCATAAAAAATGCTCTTATAATACCAGGCTGAATTTTGGATCCTATAAAAAATTGTTTAAAAATTAAAAAAAATATCTCATATAAAGGTCTAAATTTTGCATAAACATAATTTATATTGAGTGTTTTGTTGTAATTCAATTCAGAAAAGATATCCCCTCTTTTATCATAGGATTCACGTTGACTAATAAAATGGTATAAAAAATTATCATTATCATATATAATTTTAAACCCATTTGCTTGGATTCTTTGAGCTAAATCTATCTCCCAACATTGCTCAGCTCCCTTAAATTCTAAAAAACTATCAATACACATGCTTTTTAATGCTTCTCTTTTAAAAGATAAGTTTACTCCTTTCAAAACATCAACTTCTGATGGTGATTTAATAATTCCAAGATGATGATTCCCTACCATAGTATTCCATTTAAATACACCAACTTCTTTTACAGGATTATATCCATATTTAGAATCAAGGTTTTTATCAGTTAGTTTATCAGGGCCTCCAAAAGCTCCCATTTTAGGGTCATTTAAAAATCCTTCTTTAATTCTTTTTGCCCATCCTTCGGGAAGTACAATATCATCATCTGTCAAACAAATAATATCTTTAGTACTTTTAAGTAAACCACAATTTAAAGCATTTACCACACTTGCTTTTTGAATTTGAATAACTTTAAAATTGTCATTAAGACCTTTATATTGTATTGCTAAATTGAAACTTTCAATATCATTTGGTCCAATTACAATTATGACTTCATCAATGTCATTAATTTGTTTATATACTGATATAAGTGTTCTTTGAAAATCAATTATTCTTTTATATGTAGGAATTATAAGACTAATTTTGTTCATTTTTTATGTAACTTGTTTAATGTTCTAAAAAAGGTTTGTATTTTTATTATATCAAAAAGCTTCTTAAATATTTTAGAGGATAATTTTTTAAAAAATCATTCAATTTAACAAAAATTAATTCAAAATCCGTTGATTCAATATTATATTAAATTATTTTTTTCTGGTTGTGTTAAAAAAAATAACTAATTTACTTTTTCTAATTGCAAGAAAATTGAAAAATTTAATTTCTATTTTATCAAAAAAAATGCATTTCAAAAAAAATTAAAATTATAAACAGTCAAATTGTTTTAAAATATCAAATTCAAAAATAATGTAAATTAATTAAAATTATTTTTAAAACTTTTTAAAATTTGCCAAATAGTATCGTAATTTTAAAAGTTGTCTTCCTAATTTTCATTTCTAATTTGGACTGTTGTAAATGATTGTTACATTTATATTAGAAAATAAAATCTAATAAAAAATCAATAAAAAATGACAATAAGAAATCTCAAGATAAAAATAAAATCCTTTAAATTTATATTCTAACAAATTCTTACCATTTTTAAAAAAAGATCCAACAAACAAATTTATTCTTTTCACACGATATTTAAAATTCTTTGGAGTATTTGCTTTTTTAATTGCATATTGATGAGATTTTATCCATTTTTTATAATTGGCCCATTTATCAGCTCTACGCCACGGATGTATTACCTTTGCACTTGCAATAAAAGTAGTATTTACAACCGCTTTTAGTCTTTCATAAAAATCAGTATCTTCAAGAGCTGCAAATGGAAAACCTTCATCAAAACCTCCTAATTTATTAAAAACTTCTTTTTCAACTGCGATATTACAAGTCCAAAAACAACCTCCAGTTAAATTCATAGGGCATTGTTCATCAAATCTTTCTCTATGTCTATCTGCATTTATATACCCTTCAATACCTCTATAAACTCCTTTATTAATTTCATTTAAATATGACAATAAGATGTCATGATCTGGAAGACAATCATCATCAATAAAAACAAGCCAATCTCCTTTTGCTTGTTTTGCTCCATTATTTCTATTTGATGCAGGCCCTTTTTGAGGTCCAGAAATAAAATGAACAAAAGGATATTCGCTTTTTAAATTTTTAATTTCTTCGTTTTGTTTGCTATCATCGCTTACAATTATCTCAAATTTTGTTGAATCAATAGTCTGAACATCAGGCATTAAATTATCCAAACATTTTCTCAATAAATCATATCTATTGTATGTGGGTATTATTACTGATAGAAACATATTTTATATTTTTTTAATTATTAGAAATTTTAATTAATATTTTTAAAAATTATAACTCATTTTAAAAAATTCATTTTAAAAATATTATATTATCTTTTTTTAATGAAACGCGCAGGTACACCAGCCCAAATTTCGTATGATGGAACTGATTTGTTTACTACTGATCCTGCTGCAATAATACTTCCCTTACCAATAGTAACTCCCTGCAATATAACACACGATGTACCAATCCATACATCATCTTCAATAATAATTTCTTTACTTGTTATTGGTTGCAAATTAATATTTGCATTACGATTAAACTCATGTCCTGTATCATTAATTGTACATTTACTAGCAATTAAGCAGTTACTACCAATAACAATCTTAGTATTACAAACAAACTCACAAGCGTGACCAATAAACACTTTATCCCCTAATTTAATATATGAACTATCATTAAAGGGGTGCCATAATCTAAAATCAACATCATCTTGTATCTCACAATAGCTACCTAAAATTAATTTGTTCGGCCAATCACACCTCATTTTCCCAATTTGGGTACCACTACCCGCCTGCATACCTCTTACTTTAAATAAAATAAGAGAAATATTTTGAACAAAGTTACGAACTTTAATATTTATTAAAGCGACTATGTTTGGTCGTTTCATAGCTATTATTTTTTTATTTGTATGATTTTGAATACACTGAACAAAGTAGTTTGCAATAATGCGACTAAACCCAAAGCTATATTTAAATACAAAACTCCTTTTAAACTACTTAAATCTAATAAGCTAGCAAAGATAATTATTGCCAACAAATTAATAGTAATTAACACAACTGGTGGCAATGCCCAACCTCTACTACTATACAAAGAAAATGCAATTCCAGATATCAAACCAATACAACTGCCAACAAAACTTAACACAAGTTCGTAATTTAAACTCTTATAGTCTTTACCAAGAATCCAAAGTATTGGAATTGGAAAAAAGTAAACGAACAAAACTATCAAGCTTGACGATACAATTAGTATCAACATGATTTGAATAAAACGTTGTAATAGTATTTTTTTTTCCAATGCCAATTTTGCAAAACGAGGAATTATTAATGTTCCAATTATTGTGCCCAAAACAGATAATAGTATACTAATTCTGCCTAAAGCACCCAGCTGTGCTAGAGAAGTTGTATTTCCAAAAATTGAAATTAGCCAAATAGTAATTTGACCAGACACACAAAAGTAAATAGAAGTTGGCATAATTTTCTTAACTAAAGCTAAAATTTCGAGACGTATTTCTCTATCGGGTTGTTGATTCTTGTCTGCATATTCATAACCCATCTTGCTCAATTGAAAATTACCCCAAATTCGAGGAATGCCAGAAGCTAAAATACCCACAAATGCCCAAGGAAATAGAAACAATGTCAAAGCTGTTAATAATAACCTGCCCAAACCAACTTCAACTTGATTTTTTTGCAAAGGAAGTATAGCTTGATGCAATTTAGGTATAATTTCAAGCACAGAGTCTGACAAAGCAGCGTAAAAAGCTGGAATTAAAGCTAATGCAATGAGTAAGGATGTTAACCAACTAGCTCCATTATGTACTAAAAGATAAAATAAAATTGGCACAGATACTAATAGGCTCACAATTCCAAATTTCCGCATTAAATCTAAACCGGTAGCCAAAACAATTCCCATTTTTTCATTATTCTGCCATACTTTTCCTCCTTGAGCCAATACACTAGTACTGATACCGCCATCCGTGAGTATTGCCATTGTTCCCAACATGGTATTTGCCAGAGTATAATAGGCATATTCCTGAACTGGTAATAAACGAATAATTAAAATACCTGAGGCAAACCCCACAGCCTGCACAATAATTTGAGCACCGCCAGTTATCGAAATTAACTTTCCCCAACTAACGATTGTATTGTACTTAGGATGTCGTTTTAATTTTATTAAAATATTTTTCAAGTGATGGAATTAAATCGTTAAAAATAATTTTTTTTTAATTAAGAAGGTTACCCTTTCCCAATTCCTTTGACCTGAAAACCAATTGCTATTAATTTTTCTACATCAAGAATGTTACGACCATCAAATACAAAAGCGGGTTTATACATCTTGGTATAAATACCTTCCCAATCGTAGGTTTTAAATTCGTCCCACTCGGTCATTACCGCAACAGCGTGAGCCTGATTCAAAGCCTCCATAGGAGTTTTATAAACAAAAATTTGTTTCAATTTTAATGCTATTTTTTGCTCTGTAAGCCCATTTAATTCCCATAAATAGCTCATATCGGCTTTAATTTTTGCCTCAGAAACTTTAGGGTCATAAACATGTATTTGAGCACCATCCTCGATTAGATGTTCCGCTACATAAATGGCTGCAGACTCTCGGGTGTCATTCGTATCTTTCTTGAACGCCCAACCCAAAAAAGTAATTTTTTTGTCGCTTACGGTATTAAATAACGAACTGATAATTTTTTTGGCAAAACGCGATTTTTGGTAATCGTTCAATATAATTACTTGCTCCCAATAATGGGCAACTTCTGGTAAATTAAAAAAGCGACACAAATAAACCAAATTTAAGATATCTTTCTGAAAACATGAACCTCCAAATCCTACCGAGGCTTTCAAAAATTTAGGTCCTATACGGCTATCCGTTCCAATGGCATTGGCCACCTCGTCGACATCAGCCTCTGTAACTTCACACAAAGCCGAAAGTGCATTAATAGAAGATATGCGTTGTGCCAAAAAAGCATTTGCTGTCAATTTAGACAATTCAGAAGACCAAACATTAGTGGTTAATATTTGCTTTGGTGTCAACCAATGTGCATACACATCAACCAGAGCTTGAATTGCTTCTTTGCCTTTAGGAGTTTGTTTCCCCCCTATTAGTACCCTATCGGCATTAAATAAATCTTCAATAGCAGTTCCTTCAGCCAAAAATTCTGGATTAGATAACACCTCGAAATGTACACCATTTCCCGTACTGTCCAGAATGGTTTGGAGGGTTTCGGCTGTACGAACAGGTAATGTTGATTTTTCGACAATAATTTTATCGTTTTTTGCTATTCGGGCTATTTGTCTAGCACACAATTCTACAAATTTAAGGTCTGCAGCCATGCCTTTCCCTTCTCCGTAAGTTTTAGTTGGCGTATTTACTGCGATAAAAATCATATCTGCAGCATCAATTGCAGCATCAACATCTGTAGAGAAAAAAAGATTACGCCCTCTGGCTTCACCAACAACTTCGGCCAATCTGGGTTCATAGACTGGTAAATTATCTAAATTTTCATCATTCCAAGCAGCAATTCGTGCTTCATTTAAATCGACCACAGTCACTTTAATTTCAGGACACTTTAACGCGATAACCGACATCGTTGGACCACCAACATAACCAGCGCCAAGACAACAGATATTTTTTATTTTCATTGTATATTAATTTTTCTTCAAATATATTTATATATTTAATACTATACTCCCTTTAATGCAAAAGGATAAAATATTCTCTATCCAATTTTGATCTTTCTGAATAATAATCAAATTAGACATTACCATAGAGCTCAAATACAAATGCATTATCTAGTGTTCATTAGTATATGTTTGAAAGTTCTTTTTTATACACTTCTTGACGAAGAATTGTACTTGAAAAACGATGGTCTCTAGTATTAAAAAAAAGTTCGATTCCCTTGTCCTCACAATACGTTCTGCCAGTGAAATCTGTGTTCTTGTATTCATCACCCACAATGCGGACATCAATGGTGAATGACTTCAAGATGTCTTCCAAGTCTTGCTCAGTAGCATAAGGAACCACTTCATCCACAAACTTGCAGGCTTTCAATTGAATGTAACGTTCGACTACAGTTTGTGTAGGTTTATTTTTTGTTGGACGGTCCAAAGTAGGATCAGTCTGTAAGCCCACAATTAAATAATCACAATGAAGTTTTGCTTCTTCAAGCATTTTTACATGCCCTGCGTGTAACAAATCGAAGGCACTAAAGGTTATTCCTGTTTTCATCTTTCTAGTTTTTTACATTAATTAGGTATATTTGGTGCATTATAATTCAATTGATTGGTAAATTAATTTCTTAAAATTGTAAGCATTTTTTAAGAATTGAATAAGGGTACCCCAACGACAGTCCCATATAAACTATCCAATTACTCTTGAAAATTATTGATAATTAGATAAATAATATTTTGAATGGATAAAAGGGTTATTCAAATCAAGGCTAAGTCGCGTTTTGCACACTAATTTATTCAAAAATGGAACAAAAATAATTTCTTATTATTGTTTCAATTAGTGCTGCGTGTTTACAAAACACAAAATATCCTCATTTTTGCTTCTTTATCTATTATCATTTTCAAAAATATATAAGATTTTCTTACTACAATAATAAATCTGTTCAAAGGATTTTAAAAATCGATAAAATACAGTTCAATCGATTTCGGCTTTATAAAACAAAGAAGAAGATGCCTATTATCTCTAAATCAAAAGTTGGTGTTAAAATTGAAAAGTAGTGGAAAAATTTCGTTTTTTATTAACACCAATTAGAATTCTATAAAAGTTTGATTGTTTTTTGTCACTTTTAGCGCTTTCGAAGTTCAGCATTTTGACAAATATAGTAAGAGATCTAGTTCATTTAAAAAAAATGAGGTTCCGATTAATTGTTGTTAATCTGAACCTCTAAAATTTTATAATTTTGGGTTGTTTTTTTTATTGCGTCACTAAGAATTGAGGGTATGGATTTGGCTTAGAGTTAATAATTACGGTTGGAATATTATCATTAATATTTACTAACAACTTACTCAAAGTAGGATTTGATAAGAAATTACTATTTACGTAAACAGCTTGTGTCTTTCCGTAAGTTCTTGTAACATTTCCTGCTATTATTGAGTTAAGTATATAATTCTGGTTATTATAATGTGTAGTAGTTAATGAAAATAAAGGAATATTATCACTAAAATTACATCCTTCAATAAAACTTCCCCAACTTCTGATTATAGCATCTGTTGTATTGTTATTATAAAAATTACAATTATACAATGATAAAGGGCTATCACGTATAATATTTGAACCTTTATGATTGGTAAAATCACAATTAGCAGCAAATGAAAAATTGTGACTATAAATATCAAATGCCAAATCATTATTGTCAAACTTACAGTTTATCCAAGCATTTAAATTATTTGCTCTAGTAGCTCTCATTGAAATTGCTGTATTACAATTTATAAACTGTCCGTTATAAAAAACAGCTTTATCTACATAACCTGCGTTTTCAAAATCATATGTAGGTTTAGGTTCTTGAAAAAATCCTATATTACAATTTACAAAACTTATATTATTTAAAAAAACATTGTCAAGCCCAAAATTCCAATACAAATGAATACCATAATTTTGATTTCTAAAAACAACATAATTAGAATTTAAAAAAGCAAGTTGTCTTATCTCATCTGGTGAATATAACCCAACACTGCCTCCCTGCAAAGTTAAAAAATCTAATTTAAAATTATTATCTCCTGTCGGTGATTCAAAAAGTGTAATTAAAGGAAAATCATCTGTTAAACCACATATCACTGTTTTTCCTGTTCCTGAACCTTTTATTCCTTTTAATCCATCGACTATTAGATTTAAGGTAGAACCAATATAAAAAACGCCTTCTGGAAGCTCAGCAATACCATTTGTATCAATTAAATTTTGGATGTACGCTCTACTATCAGGTTTTCCTGCTCTTTGAGTTCTCCAATTTGCACCAAGTGGGTCTGGTAAAGTTTCCCAAGTTGGTCTTACCCAAGGTGTATGTTGCGTTCCTATAATATGATTTGTTAACTGAGTTGAATTTTGAACAATTGATTTTTGAACAATTCCATTGTAAGTAATATCGTTATCTGCAATACCATTATATGGAAGGTCATCAATAAAATAAGCTTTAAAATCGTATCCTATAATTGTTCCTGCTTTTCTTACATAATCATCATGTCTTCCTTGGTAGTATAGGACATTAGTTTTTGAAGAAATAGTTGGCGAGCCACTTTTACCCTCACCTTTAATATATTTATGAAAAAATAATAAATTATTAGCATCTATATCAAATGTAGGTGTTTGAACAGAAGAATAACTATTTGCACCACCAAAATCTGCGATTTTTACATCGCCCATATTTTTAGCATAAAACATTGGTTTAGTACCTAAACCATTTAGATTCCAAGCTTCACTATCCAAACCCACAAAAGTTGCTGATTGTAGATTATCTATATCAGTCGTTTCACCAGCTGGTGTTAAAAAATTTGTATGTAAATGAACATTTCCATAACTAGGAGTTGTGCTATTTCCTTTCATAACAAGTTGTGGAGAATTACCATGAACTTGATGTCTTATTATTTTATTATTTCTAAAATAACCTGAACCACTACAATCTATTTTTATTGCAGAAAGAAAATTTATCAGCAAATTATTTTCAAACATTACATTTGCGCCAATCAAATTACTGTATTTAATAGATTTGAAAGTGCAACCTGAAATAACACTGCCAGATTGAAGTAGAATATTAGTAGGAGTTAAACTTTCTAAATATACTTTGGTACTTCCTGCAGCAACAGTTATCGTAGAAACTTTTGTTATGGAAGGATGTCCATACAACCTTTGATTACTTCGCATAACAATATTGACTCCTGAGTAATCCCCTTTTTCTAATCGTACTGAACCATAAGTATCTAAAGCAACTTGCAAAGTGGCTTTTTTAGTTATAGGTAATAAATAAGCCTTAAAATATTCAATTTCTTCTAGTTGGTTATTTACTATTGGCAATACCGGAAGTACTTGTTTTTGAGGCTCATCAATACCATAGTTGTAGTTCTGCGAAAAAACTACACTTGAAAAGAGTAAAAAATAGATTAGATGTTTCATTGTCCCGATATTATATAAGCATTTACACCTGATTTTCTTAGCAACCCAAATTTTACGTTCCCAGTTGTACTAGTAAACAGCGCACTAAGATTCGAATAGTTAATTGTTACGCCTGAGGATGCTTGTATTGTTAAAACAGCTCCATTATGAGCTTCTAAATTAATAGTATCACCTACTAACATGCTTCCAAAGTCAGAAGTTAATGTTAATATTGATGATGTTGTACATTCAATAATATTGTTTATGTCAGAAGCAGCAATACTTCTGGAGGAAGTAAATGGTATAACTACTGCTTTAGAAGTATTTGTTCCAGTTGCACCTACTAATCTTTCGGCAGTTTTTGCATGTAACGCATAAGGTACACTCAAAAGTTGTGTAATCCCAATAATGTTATAATTTGTCCCACCAGTAGCATCCACTTGTGTTTCTATAAAATAGGGTCCTTTTTCCCAAGCTATGGCACTAAAAGTGCCTGATGCAATATTTCCTGTTCCAATTTCAAGAGAAACTAGACCGTTGTTATTTGTTTTAACTAAATGAGTCTCTTCATAAACTTTAGTTCCTGTTGTAGCACCTTGATGCACAATAACTTTCAGACTTATATCCGAATTTTTTACCAAGCTATTGGTTTGTGATCGAATAATTGCTTGATAACTCAATTTTTCTGGTGCCTGTGCAAAAACATTAAGCGTAACAGTCACAAATAATAGTATGGTAAGTATAAGTTTCATAATTTTATTTTTTTAATATTTTAAACGTTTTCAAAATTTTGTTATCAACATATACTTGGAGTATATAAATAGAGGAACTAAGATCATTTAAATCAATCCGAGTATCAGCTTGATCAATTGTGTTTTGTTTTAAAAGCCTACCTTGTAAGTCATATAGTTGGTATGATTGCAGTCCACTTTTAAACTCAATTCCTTCCATATTTACAGTAACAAAATCTGTTGTTGGATTTGGGAAAATGACTATTTCTGCTTTGGGCTCAACACTATTTTCTGGAGTATCTAAAGTTTGACTTAATTCTTCTTGTTGAATTCCTTGGGCTACATCGTAAACAGATTCTCCAATATAAGTATAGAATACTTGCCCGATTGAATAAGTAACTGAACCAGAACTACCAGTTGCATCGTCACCAGATGCATTAAAGGTTTCCATAGTATCATTAGCATTTGCTTGAGTAGTTTGACTAATACCTTTAAAAGAAAAAAGCAACATCATTATTACAAGTAGGTTTGTAATATTTAAATTTAAAGATTTCACGATTTTTGGGGGCTTTAATTAATTTGCATTTATTTCTAATACAAAATTATTTAATTAAAAAAATAAAACCGACAAAATTCTAATATATCCGATTAAATACACTAAAATAGTATTATTAATGATATTTTACTTACGTTAAGCAATACGGGAAACACAATGATAATGTTAATAGTTTCCTTTTAAAAAAAACATTATAAGACATTACTTATGTTTTAAAAAAAAATCAGGATGATAATCATATATCTTCGATGAACTACTTAATATTTACAAAATAACGTTGTTTTATTTAAATAATTGTACTGGCAAACTCTTTTTATTTAAATTTTAAAATATATGTGAATATTGTTTTTATTCCATAATAATTAGGGCGTTTAATTAGATATTTCATATTTTAATTAACAAGTACTATGCTGGCTTTAAACTATTTATGCAAAAAACAAGAAAAAACCTTTATCTAGAAATATTTCCACAATTGAACATATTTTTTTTGAGAAAGATATAATTGTAACAAAAGTTGAATTTTAATTTTCAAAACACAAAACGGATTAGAAAACTGGTCTGATCCGAAGGAAAAAAAATAAACCATTAAGGATAAATCAAACAAAATATTCATCTGTAAAAAATTTAGTAGTTGCTTAAAAAAATTACCCCAAATAATTAACTTCAAAAGTTTATTGTCAATTATAAAAAAAAATAGACCTAATATAAAAATATGCTATTCAACGATTTTTATAGCTTTATATAGAAAATGCAAGTATTAGTGAAATATTTTTCTTTTTTTTGTGTTGATTTACCATGATAAGTAGCCTATTATTAACTTATTAAAAAACAGTAAATAAATTTAATTTTAATGTACTTAAAATGAAAAGCCCAGATAACAATCCTATTGAAAATGAAATAAGAGGACCCCAAATGGCGTATCCAAATAGTACTATACATGATCTTTTTACAGAGCAGTCAGAAATACATCCAAATTCAATAGCACTTGAATTTGAAGATAAGCAAGTTAGTTATGCCGAATTAAATACAATAGCAAACCAAATGGCAAATTATTTTTGGTCTCAGGGTTTGCGACCAGGCCAAATCGTAGCGGTTTCTTTAGATAGAACACCGGAATTAACCGCTTCATTATTTGCTATTTTAAAATGTGGAGCTGCCTATTTACCTTTAGATTCAAAATTTCCGACAACACGTTTAGAATTTATGCTCGAAGATTCTGAAGCTAATTTTTTGCTAACTTCAAAATCAATTTCAACTTCACTACCGAATCATTCAAAAATGATATGGATCGAGGACCTATTATCGGAACTAGACCAATATTCTTCCCTACCTATTTCTGTTGCCGTTTCGAACGAAGCTGTTATTTACATCATTTATACTTCAGGCTCCACGGGTAAACCCAAAGGAGTTACCGTAACTCATAAAAATTTAGTTAACTTTCTTAGTAGCATGAGCGCTGAACCTGGGATCAATAGGAATGACAAATTAGCATCAATTACGACTATTTCATTTGACATTTCGGGTTTAGAATTATTTCTTCCACTACTAGAAGGAGCGACAGTGGTTTTTGTTGATTACGAAACTACGCGTGATGGCCAGCTCTTATTAGATTTTATACAAAATAAAGGAATTACAATCCTTCAAGCCACACCAACAACCTGGCAATTACTTCTTGATTCAGGCTGGGAAAACCCACTAACGTTAAAAGCTCTTTGTGGTGGCGAAGCGATGCCATTGAATCTTGCACGAAAGCTAATTTCAAGATGTGATTCACTTTGGAATATGTATGGTCCAACAGAAACAACAATTTGGTCGGCTGTAAAACAAATTCAAGCAGATGATGAATTAATTACAATTGGATTTCCTATCGCAAACACTCAAATCTATTTATTAGACGAAGTAGGACAGGCAGTTGCCTCAGGATCAATTGGAGAAATAGTAATTGGTGGAGATGGGGTCGCACAAGGCTATTGGAAACGCGCTGAACTTACCGCTGAAAAATTCATTCCAAATCAATTTTCGACTGAGCCTAATTCTATTATGTATCGTACTGGAGACTTAGGGAAGCTATTACCAAATGGTGAATTGCAATGTTTAGGTCGTATAGATCATCAAGTAAAAATTAGAGGTCATCGTATAGAATTAGGTGAAATAGAAGCTACACTTAATAGTATTGATGGTATAATACAATCTGCAGTAATTGTGAGTGATTATTTAGGAAATGAAGCTAAAATTATTGCGTATTTGAAATCTAGTGAACTATCAAAGGATGAAAAGCAAATTCATAATGCACTTTCAAAAATTTTACCTGAAATTTTATTACCCTCTAGATATATTTGGATAGATGAATTTCCGATAACTCCAAATGGTAAAATTGACAAAAAAAACTTACCTCTTCCAGAATATGTTCGACCAGATTCAGCACCACTTTTAAGAAAACCACGAACAGCAATTGAAAAAGAAATTGCAAAAGTTTGGATTGAAGAACTTAAGCTGCCAGTTGTTGGTATAGACGATAATTTTTTTGAAATGGGAGGAACATCGATCTTAACACAACGAATAGTAACTATACTGAGAAAATGCCTTAGTGAAAATATATCCGTTTCAAATTTATATCGATACCCAACCATTGCAACATTATCTGAATATTTAGCCGTTCAAAATAAGTCGCAAAACGTAATTGATTACTCGAAAAGGGAAGATGAAAAATCTTCAAGTGATGTTGCCATTATTGGTATGGCTGGAAGATTCCCAGGAGCAGCATCCGTTGGAGAACTTTGGGACATTTTAAAAGAAGGAAAAGAAACGATTTCCTTTTTTAAATCTGAAGAAATTGATGTAAGTATTCCAGAATCAATAAGAAATAATCCCCTTTATGTAGGTGCTCGAGGAATTATACAAAATGCAAATACATTCGATGCTGCTTTTTTTGGAATCAACCCCAAGTTAGCCGAAGTAATGGATCCACAACAGCGATTATTTTTGGAAATTTCGTGGGAGGCTCTTGAGCAAAAGGGATATTTACCAAAACATTATAATGGGCGCATAGGTGTCTATGCTGGTACCGGAACGAATACATATTACAAGAAAAATATACTTCCTGACAATGAAATTTTAGATCAAATAGGGTATTTCCAAGCAGAAACTGTTAACGACAAAGATTATATTGCTACAAGAACTGCTTATCACTTGAATATAAAAGGTCCAGCTGTTAGTATTCATTCCGCTTGTTCCACTTCTCTACTTGCTATTGCACAAGCTGTACAAGCCATTAGAAATGGGCAGTGTGACATTGCACTAGCTGGGGCATCAAGTGTAACAGCGCCAATTTTTAGTGGCCATTTGTATGAAGAAGGTTCAATGTTAAGCGCCGATGGTCATTGTCGCGCTTTTGACGCAGCAGGTAAAGGAACTGTATTTAGTGACGGAGCTGGAGTTGTGCTCCTAAAAAGTCTGGAAAGTGCTATCAATGATGGTGACAAAATATATGGGATAATCAAAGGGATAGGGATTTCGAATGACGGAGGCAACAAAGGAAGTTTTACCGCTCCAAGTGCCGAAGGACAAGCTGCTGCAATTAGTGAGGCGCTCTTTGATGCAAAAGTTACACCAGATTCTATAAGTTATGTAGAAACACACGGAACTGCAACTCCTATTGGTGATCCTATAGAAATTGAAGGTCTAAAAATAGCATATGGCAAACAATCTAAAAATGGTTATTGCGCAATAGGATCTATAAAAACTAATATGGGTCATCTTACTGCAGCAGCTGGTGTAGCAGGATTGATTAAAACAATCTTGGCCATGAACAACAAACTTATACCCGCCTCACTAGGTTTTGAAAAACCCAATCCTGCTATAGATTTTGAAAACAGTCCGTTTTTTGTAAATGCTAAATTACGCAATTGGGATTCCGATGCACCTCTAAGAGCCGGTGTAAGTTCGTTTGGAGTTGGCGGAACTAATGTACATCTTATTGTTGAAGAATATCCTACTGAGCAAAAAGTTTCAAGTTCAAGTCGACCACTCCAATTACTGATGTGGTCCGCCAAATCTGAAAATAGCTTAAAAGGGTATGCAACTGAATTAGGTAAATTTCTTCAATCAAAACCCGATTCATTATTGGCAGACGTTGGCTATTCACTGAATAAAACCCGTGACACTTTTATTCATAGAAACTTTCTATTATCAAGCAACTGCGTTGATGCAAGCCAAGAAATGCTTTCTAATGAAAAGAATACTATAAAAACTTCCATATTAAAAGTAGCTCCAAACGAACTTGTATTTTTATTCCCAGGACAAGGATCTCAATTTTCTCAAATGGGAATAAACCTTTACAAAAATGAAATTATATTTAAAGAAGCAGTAGATATTTGTGCTGAGTTTTTATTGGACGAACTAAAATTAGACATTCGTGAAATTTTATACCCAGAAATAGTTACACCCGAAGCCGAGGCAAAATTGAAAGATACTCGTTTCACACAGCCTGCTTTATTTGTCACTGAATATGCTTTATCGCAACTTTGGTTAAGTTGGGGAATTAAGCCTACTGCATTCTGCGGCCACAGTATTGGTGAATTTGTAGCAGCCCACTTAGCTGGAATATTTAATTTACAAGATGCATTGCATTTAATAGCCACAAGAGGTCGATTGGTAAGTGAGCTTCCCGGGGGAAGCATGTTATCCGTAAGGCTAGCTGAAGATAAATTAAAAAATATTCTTCCAGACACCCTGTCGATAGCGGCCATAAATTCTAATGCTATATGCGTTGTTTCTGGTGAAGATGAAAAGGTTAATGAATTTGCAAAATCATTAGAACAGATGGAGATTGCAAACAAGTTGTTATTTACAAGTCATGCATTTCACTCAAAAATGATGGACCCAATTTTGGATTCATTTGAAAAAGAGGTAAAAAAAATACATTTAAACAAGCCATTTTTACCAATAGTTTCGACTGTTACAGGGACATGGCTCTTGGAAGAAGAAGCCATCGATCCAAAATACTGGACTAACCATTTACGCAAAACTGTAAGATTTTCTGATGCTGCGAACACATTATTAAAATTAGAAGACATTATGTTTTTAGAAGTGGGGCCAGGACAAACGTTAACTACTTTGACAAAACAACAAGGAACTGGTAAAATAATTCCTGCCTTTACAAGTTTACTCTTACCTAAAAATCAAGAAACCGAATACCATTCCTTACTCGGTACTTTAGGTGAGCTGTGGCTTAGAGGAATTGACCCCGATTGGAATGCCTTTTATCATCAACAACAAAGGCTTAAAATCGATTTACCAAGTTATGTTTTTGATCGTAAACTTTGTTGGATAGATCCTATAAATGTAGTTAAAAACCCTAAAGTTTTAAACCTATCACCAGTTTCTGATGTACCAGAAGTCTCAGCAAGTATTGACAACAATAGTGTCAAAACAAAAGATTCGAGAAAAGATGTAATACTTCTTAAGATTTCAGAAACCATAAAAAATGTATCTGGTATCATTTATGAGTTTGATACAGTTTCTACTACTTTTCTAGAACTAGGTTTAGATTCATTAGCGCTAACTCAATTAGCAGGTAGATTTAAAAAAGAGTTTGATTTACCCATCACATTTAGACAGCTTAATGAAGCATTTAGTTCACCCTTGCTATTGTCCGATTATATCGTCACTAACACACCTGAAGAAGGACTCTCTAATCATACCAAAGAGGAAGAAATGATTTTAGACAAAAATAATGAGTCTTTTTCTTTAAAAAATAACATTCCATTATCGTCAAATCAAAATCAAATCTCATTAGAACAAATTGTTCAACAAATTCAACTTTTGAGTCAAAAAATAGATTTATTACAAACCAATCAAAACAATTCGACAAATGAAACTTTTTCAATTTCAGGTTTAAAAACAGAACCTCAAGTTTCAATTGAATTAAAGAATGAAAATCAAATTGAAAAAAATGGAGTTGTTAAACAAGAAAAAAAACAAAAAATAATAGCAGATGAATCGCCAGTTCCCGGCGCAAGATTGGGACGAGATGAAGATGGAAACCCAGCTTGGTTTATCGAAGATTCTAGTAAAAATGGAGGATATATTAAAATTAATTTATAAAAAAGTACTTTAGGGGAGTTCTATAAATTAAAAATATGATTTTCAAGTAATTATACGTATATTCATTACTTAAAAGACAGATAAAAGTATGAGTAAACAAATATACAAATCGACAGGAAAGAAATCATTGTTTGACGAGCAATTTTCTGCTGAAAAATTGTCGGAAATTGGTAATCCGTTAGATAAAATTAGTAATATTATTGATTTTGAGATGTTTAGATTGTTATTAGAAAGTAAACTTCTAAACACAACCAAGAAAAATAATGCCGGAGCAAAACCGTTTGATGTAGTTCTGATGTTCAAAATCTTAATTTTACAACGATATTACGGACTTGGAGATAAGCAAGTAGAATACCAAATATTGGACAGAACAAGTTTTAAAAACTTTTTAGGATTAGATACAGGAGACAAAATTCCAGATGAGAAAACAGTATGGGCTTTTAGAGAAAACCTAACAAAATCAGGACTTATAGAAGATTTGTTTACACAATTTAAAAGTTTTTTAGAAACCAAAGAGTTGATATTAAACGAGGGTCAAATGATAGATGCCAGTTTTACAATTGCACCACGCCAACGCAATACTCGTGAGGAAAATGATAAGATAAAAAAGGGAGAAGGCGATGACTTATGGAATGACAAACCCCACAAAAAATCACACAAAGACATTGATGCTCGTTGGACAAAGAAAAACAACGAGAATTTTTATGGTTATAAAAACCACGCTAAAGTGGATACAAAAAGTAAATTCATCAACACTTTTGTTGTAACGAGTGCTTCGGTTCACGATTCTCAAGCTACCGATGACTTGTTAGACCAAAACGATGAAGGTCAAGAATTGTATGCTGACAGTGCATATACAGGCGAAAATCAAGAAGCAACAATTACGAAATATAAAATGATAAATAAAGTTCACGAAAAAGGGTACAGAAATAATCCGTTAACCGATGTACAAAAGAAAAGCAACACCGAAAAATCAAGAACACGAGCCAGAGTAGAACACGTTTTTGGTTTTATGGAGCAAAGTATGAATGGTCTAAAATTGAAATCAATAGGAATCGTAAGAGCAACTGGAATAATTGGATTAATCAATTTAACCTACAATTTATTCCGATATGAACAAGTAGTTAGACTAAACATTTTAAATATAAAAAACTAACAATCAAATAGATAATTATCCAAATAACTAGGTTTTAGAGGCGGAAAATTAAAAATATATTTAGGTTTGCCTGATAAAAAATAGTTTCTATAAAACAAATGGGGTTTGTTTTATATAAAAATCAAAAAAATCAATTTTTAGAACCCACCTTTAACCGATTCGTTCCAAAAGTTGCGTTTATCCTAATTTTCACTTTAAGGAATATTATATTTGGAACATATAAAAAACAAGAATTTCAATAAACTTTAGATAATTATGCGAATCAAGGGTTGAAAAAAGCATAAAAAGGAAAGAAATATCTTTCAAATAATTAGTTTAATAAGCTGATAATCAGTATATTTATAGTGTATCTAACGCACATTTAAATATATGATTAATCAGCCTAAAGGCCTAAAATTAATAAAAATCTACTCAATAATCTGCGACAGATTTGAAAAAGATTTAAAATATACTTGCGAACGTTTTAGCAACAACGATAAGCAAGATTTAACAGACCAAGAAATTATGACCATTTATCTATTTGCAGTTCAAGAAGAACAACGCTTTAGCATCAAACAAATTCACAATTATGCTTGTGATTATTTGCGTGATTGGTTTCCAAAACTCGGTTCATATACTGCTTTTTCTAATCGGCTTAACCAATTGTCGGAAGCTTTTAGACGTTTTACATCTTCGTTGTTTGAAGATTTTATACCCTCTGACTGTTTTGCTGATCAAAGTTTACTGGATTCAATGCCAATAATCACTTGTTCAGGAAAGCGTAATGCAAAAGTGGCTAAAGAACTAACCGACAAAGGATATTGTTCTACTAAAAACCTGTATTATTATGGTGTGAAATTACACGCATTGGCTTTTAGACGTTTAAATAAAATCCCTTTTCCTGAGGAAATTCAAATAACTCCTGCCTCAGTAAATGATTTAACTGTTTTCAAAGAAGCTTGGTCTGAGAAAACTAACAGAAATTTCTTTGGAGATAAAATATATAATAAACAAGATTTTTTTTCTGAATTAGAGCAAGAAAAAAACTCAATTATGATGACACCAGTCAAGGGTATCAAAGGGCAGTGTCAAGAAATTAAAAATAGAGACAAAGCTGCAAATGACTTGTTTTCGACAGCAGTATCAAGAGTTAGACAACCTATTGAGTCATTATTTAATTGGCTAATTCAAAAAACAGATATTCAAAGAGCTAGTAAAGTGAGGTCTGCCAAAGGACTGTTGATTCATATCTTTGGCAAAATCGCTTCCGCTTTTATAAACTTAATATTTTAACCCTTGATTCGCATTAATTATAAAAGAATTTATATCTATTTGAAGAAAAAAGCAGAAGAAAGCAAATAATAATAAAAGTTGTTTAAAAAATCACAATAGTTTATGACTTTTAAATACCTATAATAAAAAATAAAAAAACCAATGAACAAGTTAGAAGAAAACCCACAATTTAATCCATTTGCAGGTCCAGAAATAGAAAAGGTCATTTATACTACAAAATCACAATCTGAAATATGGACTTCTTGTTATTTCGGAGAAAATGATGCAAACAGAGCCTATAACCTGTCGTTCACACTAGATTTTGATGGCTCATTGGATACTCCAGCAATTGAACTTGCAATTCAAACTTTGGTTAATCGCCACGAGTCACTTCGTGCTGCTTTTAGCATAGATGGTGTTTATATGTCTATTTTCAAACAACTATCTATAACTATTAGCAAACTCAATCTATCCAGTTTGGATGAAAAGTCTCAAATTGATGCATTTGAGCATTATAAAAATGAAGAAGCCCATTATATTTTTGACCTTGTTAATGGCCCTTTGATTAAAGTTGGTCTGATTGCATTTTCTGATGTTAAAAATAGTTTGATATTAACAGTACACCATATTATATGCGACGGTTGGTCGATAGGTATTATTTTGCAAGAATTAGGGATAATTTATTCCGCTTTAGTTGAAAATAAAACACCAACACTAGAAGAATCGACCGCTTTTAGTGCTTTTGCAAATGATGAAATATTATTTTCTAATAGTAATGAATACAAAGAAATAGAACAGTATTGGATCAATTTATATAAGGAATCTATTCCTGAAGTTAATCTTCCTACAGATAATCCGAGACCATCTCCACGAACTTATTATGGCGCTCGTGTAGACTTTACATTAGATTCTGAGCTATCGGCATCATTAAAAAAGACAGGATTGAGCGTTGGTGCTAGTTTTGTCACAACTTTATTGGCAGGTTTTGAGGTGCTATTATATCAATTAACGGGTCAGAATGATTTGGTTGTTGGTGTTCCATCAGCTGCACAGCCTACAAATGGGATGGATAATTTAATAGGTCATTGTGTGAATTTATTACCCTTAAGAAGTAATCCCACTCCGGATATCAGTTTTATAGACTATCTAAAAAAACGAAAAACAGAACTTTTTGACGCTGACGATCATAAACATCTAAGCTTTGGTCATCTTTTACAAAAACTCAATGTACCCCGTGATTCCTCACGAATACCTCTCGTGCCTATCACTTTTAATGTTGATCTTGGGATAACAGATGGCGTTTCTTTTTCAAATCTTAACTTTGAGTTGAAAAACAATCCTAAATCTTTCGAAACTTTCGAAATTTTTCTAAACGTAACAGGTAAAGATAAAAATCTTGTATTTGAATGGTCATATAATAAAAATCTTTTCAATCCCGAAACCATCAAAAAAATGATGAGAGCATTTGAGCAGATATTACAAAAAGTAGTCGAAAACCCCGCTCAGTCATTACAAGAGATTATTTTTCAGGATTATACAAACATTTATAACAAATTGAATGACACAGAAACGTTATATCCTAACATTTCATTGTCAGAATTGCTGTGTAAACAAGCCGAGATATCTCCTAATAATGTTGCTCTTGAATACAATAACACAAAAATATCATACCACGATTTGCATATTAGAGTGAATCAGTTTGCGCATTTCTTATCTGCCCAAGGAGTTCAATCTGGAGATTATATCGCAGTTTCTTATCCACGTAGTCCAGAATTAGTATATTCCATTTTAGCAATTATCCAATGTGGAGCAGCATATCTACCTCTAGATCACGAATATCCAGCAAAGCGAGTTGAATATATGTTAGAAGACTCAGAAGCAAAATTTTTGCTAACCAGTAAAGCGCTGTCTTTGACCTTGCCTAAATGCTCCAATACTTTATTAATAGATGATGCTATGGCATCATTAGAGCAATACCCTTCAACAAAACTTCCAACCGAGGTAAACCCAGAAAATATATTATACCTTTTGTATACATCCGGTTCTACTGGCAAACCAAAAGGAGCTAAAATATCCAATAGAAACGTAGTCAATCTACTTTTTGCATTAGAAAATGAACCTGGCATAAAAGAAACTGATAGAGTTCCATTTATCTCAACAATTTCTTTTGATATTGCGAGTTTTGAATTATTTTTTCCTCTATTCAAAGGAGCTACTTTAGTTTTACCTGACCACGAAACATCGAAAGATGGAACCCTGTTGTATGAGATGCTAGAAAAGGAAAAAATTTCATTAATGGTTGGTACGACTACCACCTATCAGATGCTTTGTGATGCTGGTTGGTCAAAAAAATTACCTATAAAGATATGGTGTTGTGGAGAGCCGCTTCCTGTACCGGTTGCTAAGGAACTATTAAAAAGAGGCGATGAACTTTGGAATTTGTATGGCCCAACAGAAGTCACTATTTTTTCTTCTTGCAAACATATAAAATCCGAAGAAACATTGATTTCCGTTGGAGCCCCTATTGCAAACATGCAATATTATATAGTCGATGACCAGTTAAATCTGCTGCCGCCGAACACCGTGGGAGAAATTGCTATTGGTGGACTTGGAGTTGGAAAAGGGTATTTAGGAAGACCTGAGTTAACATCCGAAAAATATATTCCGAATAAGTTTACAAATAAAAAAGGTGACATAATGTATCTTTCAGGCGACATAGGAAAACTACTCCCAAGCAATGAAGTTGTGTGTCTTGGGCGTATAGATCATCAAGTTAAAGTGAGAGGTCATCGAATTGAAATTGGGGAAATAGAACTTGCTTTAATGGCAATTGACGGTATTAAATTGGCTATTGTTGTAGCTAAAACCGATATTCTTATTGCATTTATTATTACAAATTCTGAAATAGAAAACGAATTAGATGAGATTCGATTATGGCGAAATGAATTGGCCTCACAATTACCAGCATTTATGGTGCCACACGAATTTCATATTTTAGAAAAAATGCCAACTACACTTAATGATAAAGTAGATCGAACAGCTTTATTAGAATATAAATCCAATTCGGAAAGCAACCAAGAATATACTGCGCCTCGAACAAATGAAGAAAAGTTAGTAGCGGAAATTTGGGAAGAAAATCTAAAAAAAGAACGTATTGATATTTTTAGTAACTTTTTTGAAATAGGAGGGCATTCTATTATTGCAGTAACCATAGTCGTTAAAATTCAGAAAAAAACTGGTATCCGAATTCCTCTTTCTGCTGTATTTAAACATTCAACTATTGAAAAATTCGCCAAATTATTAATCAAAGAAAACAAAATTTAATATAACTAAGGGCAAACCTAATACATCTAAATTTTTAAAATCTATAATTTCAAGAAATAAAATAATTTTGTTTCCAATAGAGAGATAAAAAAAATTGAACATAACTTTTAGTTATCAAGCGAACATTTTAGATACCTATAAATATAAATTATATACATACATTTAGGCCTCAAAATAAGTACTTAACCACATTTAGACATCACAATGAATGATCAATCAAATACTCATAATAAAAATCAACTAATTCCACTTTCTGGTGATATTGAAACCGTAATCTATACTACAAAATCGCAGTCTGAAATATGGACTTCTTGTTATTTCGGTGGAAATGATGCAAACAGAGCCTTTAACCTATTGTATGCATTAGATTTTGATGGCTTATTGGATAGTAAAGTGATGAAAATAGCATTTCAAACTTTGGTTAATCGTCACGAGTCACTCCGTGCAACTTTTAGCAATGATGGTATTCAAATGTCCATTTTCAAAAATCTACCGATTGCTATCACCAATCTTGATCTATCAAATTTTGAAAAAAAGTCACAAATTGACAAATTTGACCATTGTCTAAACGAGGAAGCCCATTATGTTTTTGACCTTGTTAATGGTCCTCTATTAAGAGTTAGTTTAATTAAGATTTCTGATGTAAAGCATAGTTTAATAATAAACATCCATCATATTATTTGTGACGGTTGGTCTATAGGTGTTATATTGGAAGAATTAGGGATAATTTATTCCGCGCTAATTGAAAATAAAACACCGCTATTACCCGTTTCGATTGCTTTTAGTGAATATGCAGAGGAGGAACAATTATTTATAAATAGTAATGAATACAAAGAAATAGAAAAGTATTGGTTCTCATTGTATGAGCAATCTATTCCTGTAGTAAATCTTCCAACTGATAATCCGAGACCATCGATTCGTACTTATGAAAGCGAGCGTTTAGATTTTTCATTAGACGCACAACTCGTGGCTTCATTAAAAAAAATAGGTTTGATTGCTGGCACTAGTTTGATTACAACTATTTTAGCTAGTTTCGAGGTTTATTTGTGTCAATTAACTGGTCAAAACGATATCGCCGTTGGGGTTCCTGCAGCGGGACAGCCTGTAACTGGTATGAATGAGTTAGTTGGTCATTGTGTAAATTTACTTCCTTTAAGAAGTACTCCTGAGCCAAATATTAGTTTTATTGACTATCTAAATCAACGTAAAATAGAACTATTTGATGCTTACGATAACCAACAACTAAGCTTCGGACAGCTTTTACAAAAACTTAATGTTGCTCGCGATCCGTCAAGAATACCATTAGTTCCTGTAGCGTTTAATATGGGTTTAGACTTAACTGATGACGTTGCCTTTTCAAATCTTAATTTTAAATTAATAAATACAACGAGATCTTTCGAAACTTTCGAAATTTTTCTTAATGCGAGCGGTAGCGAAAAAAATCTTGTTTTAGAATGGTCTTTTAACAAGGTTCTTTTTAAACCAGAAACTATCAAGAAAATGATGGTGTCTTTTGAACAAGTATTACAAAAGATAGTTGAAGACCCATCAAAAACATTGGAACAAATTACATTTCAAGATTATACAAGCAAAAAATTCGAAATAAGCGGGCCAAAAATGTCTTATCCAAAGAGCACATTACATGAACTTTTTGCTAAACAAGCTGAAATATATCCTAATTCAATAGCACTTGAATTTGAAGATAAGCAAATTACTTATGGCGATTTAAGTACAATGATAAATCAAATGGCGAATTATCTTTGGTCACAAGGTTTACGACCTGGTCAAATTGTAGCTATTTCTTTAGAAAGAACTCCCGAATTAATTACCTCTCTTTTTGCTGTATTACAATGTGGTGCATCTTATGTACCTATAGACACTAATTATCCAGATGCGCGACTCAATATAATGATTGAAGATTCAGATGCTGCATTTTACATAGGTTTAAACTCAAAAAGAAACTTTCCAAATAAAGCGGTTTCTCTCTCTATTGGTACTATTTTGGAATCAATGGTCGATTTACCTGTAGCACCCATAAATCTTATGGTTCCTACTGAATCTGCTGCTTATATCATATACACATCGGGATCTACCGGAAAGCCAAAAGGTGTTCAAGTTGCACATTGCAATGTTATCAACCTTGTGTATTCGATGGCCAAAGAACCAGGTATATCTGCAACTGATAAAATATTTTCGATAACTACCATCTCATTTGACGCAATGGTGATGGAAATTTTCTTACCTCTACTTCACGGAGCTTGCGTAGTTCTTGTTGATGAGGAAACTAGAAGGGATGGAAATTTATTGTTAGAAAAAGCTGCTAAGGATAAAATCACAATGATGTGGGGAACCTCGAGTATATGGCACATTCTAATAGATTCGGGTTGGAAAGAACCGTTGAATATAAAGGCTTTGATTGGCGGAGAACCTGTACCAATTCCTTTGGCTAAAGAATTACTTTCAAGATGTAACGAATTGTGGAACATTTATGGACCAACAGAAACTACAGTATGCTCCTTTCTTACTCAAATAACAATAAATGATAATCCAATAACCATTGGCACGCCCATTGCAAATACAAATGTTTATTTATTAGATGCAAATAGAAAGCCTGTAAATGAAGGACAAGTAGGAGAAATAGTGATAGCCGGAGATGGAGTTTCTCTAGGTTATTTGAATCGGCCTGATCTCAATAATGAACGTTTTTTGACAAACACATTCAATCGGGAATTAGGTGGCAAAATGTACCTTTCTGGAGATTTAGGAAAACTTTTACCTAATGGCCATGTTCAGTGTCTTGGACGTATTGATCACCAAGTCAAAGTGAGAGGTTACCGAATAGAATTAGGCGAAATAGAAGAAGCTTTATTGTCTATCGATGGGATTAAATCAGCTATTGTTATAGCTGAAACTGACATTCTTATTGCATTTATTGAAGCCGATTATGAAATCACAAATGAACAAGATCAGATTCGATTATGGCGAAATGAATTGGCCGCACAACTGCCGACTTTTATGGTACCACACGACTTTAACATCTTGGAAAAGCTACCAACGACACTGAGTGGAAAAATCGACCGTAAGGCATTATTAAACTATAAATCAAATAAAATAGTTCAATATACTGAGCCCAGAACAGAGACTGAAAAAATAGTAGAAACTATTTGGAAAGAAAGCTTAAAGAGAGAAAAAATAGATATTTTCAGTAATTTCTTCGAAATAGGTGGACATTCATTAATCGCTGTTAGAGTAATGAATAAAATAGAACAGCAAACTGGGAAGAAATTACCACTATCTGCATTATTTGAACATTCTACCATCGAGCAACTTGCTAAACTATTAAACACCGATAGAGAAATTTATTCAGAACATTTAGTACCTATTAAACCTCAAGGCACCAAGCCTCCTCTTTTTATAATTCATGGTGCTGGTCTCAATGTTTTAAATTTCATACATATAGTGAGTCACTTTGATGA
The DNA here is from genome assembly GCF_007097365.1 of Flavobacterium franklandianum. Taxonomy (GTDB): domain Bacteria; phylum Bacteroidota; class Bacteroidia; order Flavobacteriales; family Flavobacteriaceae; genus Flavobacterium; species Flavobacterium franklandianum. The sequence continues at coordinate 390,711 of NZ_VJZR01000002.1, read as the reverse complement.
TGATCAGCCCGTTTATGGCATTCAAGGAATTGGACCTAATGGATATGATAATTGGTTTGAATCCATCGAAGATATGGCTGCTTGCTATATAGAATCAATCATAAAAATAAATCCGAAAGGGCCATATGCATTAGCTGGATTTTCGTTTGGAGGTGTCGTTGCTTTTGAAATGGCTCGCCAATTAAAGGAGCAAGGCAAAACAGTAAGTATTGTTGCTTTATTAGACACTTATGCAGATTTATCCTATTATTATACTGCTTCTTGGCAAAAAAAACTGATGAGAATTTATGACAATAATAGTAAAAGATTAAGTTATTTAATAGAAATGCTCACGAGTTGGAAGGCTTTTAAAATACGTACCCAAGCAAAAAAAGAGCATATCTTAAAAATGTATTTTGGTCAAAAAGACATTTTGTCTGAACAGGAAGCATTGGCACTTGAAGAGTTTACAGTCGCTAGTAGTATGGTTAACAAAATTGTTGATCGCTATCAGCTAAAACCACAAAACTGCGGAGTAGATTTATTCCGAGCAAAAGATGATAAGGAATACAAATTAGACCCAATATTCTTGGGATGGAAAAAAGCAGCTTTGAAAGGAGTCAATATTCATGACATTCCTGGTGATCATCTTGCTATTGTAGATCCTCCAAATGATGAAATCTTAGCAAGAATGCTTCAGGATATTTTAGATGAAAGACATAGCAATATTTAATTTTTTATTATACACATAAAGGATGCTAAATTAAAAGTAAGGAATTTAAATTATACCATTTATGAAAAAACCAATATCTGAGATAAAGAATCCACTAACAGAGACAATTGTAGATTTATTTCAGCAACATGTTGATGAAATACCAAATGAAATAGCTGTCGTATTCAAGGATCTGAAACTTACTTATAATGAACTTAATTTACTATCTAATCAACTTGCTCACTATTTGATTAGCGAACAGGATGTAATTGTTGGGGATTTAGTAGGTATAATGCTAGGACGAAGCGAAATGTTAATTGTTTGCATTATGGGTATTCTAAAAGCTGGTGCAGCATACGTACCTATAGATCCTGAATATCCACAGCAAAGAATTAGTTATATACAAGACGATTGCAACTGTAAATTCACTTTTAATCAAGCTGCACTTGACAATTTTCTCGTTTCTAAAGCAAAATATGCTGATAATGCTCCCTCCACAGTATCTTTAAACCCAAACGACTTAGCTTATATTATTTATACTTCTGGAAGTACAGGAAATCCCAAAGGAGTAATGATTGAACATCGTAACCTATTAAATTATCTATTAAGTGTTAGTCATTATATTGATACAAATTCAAATAATTCTGGATGTTTCGCACACCTTTCTTTATCATTTGATGCCAGTATAACAGAGATTTTTCTTCCCCTAATATTTGGTAAAAAATTGATTCTTAGCTCAGGAACTGGATTAGAAATTTTTGATGATATTAATTTATTTAATTACGCTCCTTTTAATTTCATAAAGCTAACTCCATCGCACATAAGCATATTAATTTCCGTTATAAATAAAGAGGCCAGACCTCAACTCGCTAATAAGTATATTATTGGAGGTGAAGCATTATTTAATTATCATATTAATCAATTTAGGTCATCCAGCATCGATGCTATTATTGTTAATGAATACGGACCAACCGAAGCAACTGTGGGTTGTATTATTTATGAATTCAATACTTTTGAGGCTACACCTTCTAGCGAAAGCATTCCCATTGGCAAACCAATTTCAAATACCCAAATTTATATTTTAGGTGAAAATAGGCAGCTTTTGCCAGCAAATGAGGTAGGGGAAATTTTCATAGGAGGAAATGGAGTAGCAAGAGGATATTTTAATCGAGAGGATTTAACTTCGGAAAAATTTGTCCCGAACCCTTTCGATACCGATACTAAAATGTATCGTACCGGAGATTTGGCAAAATGGTTGCCGGATGGTAATCTTTTATATTTTGGCCGCCTTGATGAGCAAGTCAAAATTAATGGGCATCGTATAGAATTAGGCGAAATTGAGGCTGCACTAATTGCAATACCTCAAATAAAACTAGCTTCGGTTATACTGAGTAAACTTGACACTTCTGAACCTCGTCTTGTTGCTTATCTTCAACCCAAAGATAGTAACGAAAAACATCCTAATGTACGTGAAGAACTTTCTAAAATAGTACCTAGCTTCATGATTCCTAATATTTTTATGTGGGTCAATGATTTTCCACTGACAACAAATGGAAAAATTGACAAAAAAAACTTACCTATTCCAGAATATTTTCGCCCAGACTCAGCTCCAGTTTTAAGAAAACCTAGAATAGAAATCGAAGAAAAAATCGCAAAAGTTTGGGGTGAAATTCTACAAGTATCAGATATTGGAATAGATGACAACTTTTTTGAAATGGGTGGAACCTCAATTATGGCAGTAAAAGTTGTAGCGGAAATAGAGAAAAATACTGGTAAACGATTTCCTTTATCAGTATTATTTGAATATTCAACCGTCGAAAAGTTTGCTAGATTATTAAATGAGGGTAGCCAAATTTATTCAGATTGTATAGTCCCATTAAAATCTAACGGAAACAAAGTACCTCTTTTTATGGTTCACGGAGGAGGACTTGATGTTTTATATTTTGCGAACTTGAGTAAACACTTTGATGAAGACCAACCATTTTATGGGATTCAAGGTATTGGTTCTAATGGTTTTGATGATTGGCATGAGTCAATCGAAGCCATGGCAGCACATTACATTCAAGCTATTGTAAAAATAAATCCGGATGGCCCTTATGCCGTGGCGGGATATTGTGTTGGTGGAATTGTTGCTTTTGAAATGACCCGACAATTGCAGGAACTAGGAAAAGAAGTTAGCTTGACTTTATTAGTTGACTCTTATGCTGATTCCTCCTATTATTATAAAACGCATAAGCAAAAAAAACTTATTAGATACTATCATCGTACACGAAGAAGGCTAACGTTTTTAAAAGAAATGCTCACAAGTTGGGATGGTTTTAAGAAGCGTTTTAATGCAAAAAAAGAGTATCTCTTAAAAAGACAATTTGATGAAAACAACACAATGTCTGAACTAGATGCATTAGCGCTAGAACGATTCGTAGAAGCAACTTCTATGATGCACGGGATTCTTGACAAATATCACCTTAAGCCACAAAGCTTAAAAGTAGATTTATTTCGATCAAAAGATCATATGGATCATCAATTAGCCCCAACACACTTGGGATGGAAAAAAGCGGCATCAATGGGTGTTACATTACACAACATACCTGCTGATAATTTTGATATGAGAATAGCGCCACACGACAAAATCTTAGCAAGAATGCTTCAGGATATTCTAGATAAAAGACATGCCAACATTTAATCTCTTTATTTCAAATAAAAATATTAACGAACAAAAATTATCTCTTAGTAAAGAATATTCATTAAGTAATGATGATATAATAATTTATGCTCTCTACTTACCTAATTTTAATGAATTAACAAACGACTTAATCAATTTTCTTACTCCCGATGAACGCAACAGAGCCAAACGTTACTATAAGGAAAAAGACCAAAATAGATTTATTATTTGCAGGTCGATTTTAAAATTTGTTCTAGCAGCTCAAACTAAATTGGATGTTACAACTATTTATCTTGATTATCATCCCAATAAAAAGCCCTATTTAGCCTCTCATCCCTTGTTGCATTTCAATATATCACATTCTGAAGACTTTGCAGTTATAGCAATTTCGCGTAATATGGTTGGGATAGATATTGAATATGTTTCTGAAAATTTTGACTTTATACCACTTCTTCCAGATATTTTTAATGATAACGAAATTTCATCTATTCAAAAAGCTGTTAATAAAAAAACCGCTTTTTACACCTCATGGACACGTAAAGAAGCCTTTGTCAAGGGGTTAGGAAAAGGCATTGATGAAGATTTTAAAAAAATTCCGTGTTTGGAGGGACTTCATTGTATAGACTCTATTCTACTAAAAACTAGTGAAAAATGGCAAGTCTATAGTTTTGATCTTGCTGATTGCTATATAGGCGCTATAGCTTTTGAGAGTTTATCAACAATTTCTAAAAATCTAGTAATGTTCACGATGCCAAATACAATGAAAGAACTACTAGAGATGGCCCAAACAAGAAATAATTAATTTCCAAAAAAAGAAGTATAGTTTTTTGTTAATACTACTTCTTTAGATAAACAAATAATCCGAGTTTAAGAAACCTATTAGTTCTCCTTAAAAATATCCCTTTTTAATTTTCAAAAAATTAAAAATATGATATAATCATTCTCTACACTGAACTCAAGCCAAATTAGAAATTGATAAAAAAATTGTTACGGCATAACAATTTAATTTTTCTATAAAACAACTTCATCGTTTTATTATTTTGTAATATTTTTAATATATATATAAACGTTTACTGTATTTTAGCGTTAAAATATGTATTTAAACGATATTTAATTTTGTTTATTAAAAAATATTTTTTAGGTTTGAAGCTCAAAATCCCCCTATTATGAAAAGAATTACTTATATCGTACTACCGCTTCTATTTTTCACTTCGTTTTTGTATTCACAAAAAAACCATGATTCGCATATTCGAAAGAACCTTCCAAATGATGTTTACAAAAAAATTAAAATTTCTAATCCCTCACCAGAATTAATGAACAAGTTGGGGAGCATTGGCCTCGATTTAGATTGTGGTTCTCAATTTGACTCAAACGGTGATTTACTGATTGAAGTTTCTACATATGAAGCATCTAAAATAAATAAAATAACATCTTACCAGGTTGTTATTGACGATATGGAAAATTTTTATGCTAAACGTGCTGTAAAAAATTTACCGCAAGCTAAAGTAAATTTAAGAACTGAAAAACTTAACAAAATCAAAAGCACAAATAAAAGTACTAGTCTTAAAGCAACTTCTTTCGGAAATATTACGCACCGATTTGAAAAAACTGAAATTGATTGGACCGTTCCAACTAATTTTCAACTGGGAGCTTCTTTTGGAGGATGCCTAACTGTCGATGAAACAAATGCTCAGTTGGACTTGATGCGAAGTTTGTATCCCAATTTAATTACGGCAAAAGCAAATGCTTCTCCTACAAATCAGCTCACAATTGGCGGAAGACCAGTTTATGTAGTTAAAATTTCAAACTCAAACATCACTGGAACGAAACCTCAAACTTTATATACTGGAATGACACATTCTAGAGAAGTATCTAGTTTAATGAACCTTACATACTTTATGTGGTATCTTTTAGAAAACTATGCCACTGATCCAGACGTTAAAAATCTAGTTGACAATCACGAACTCTATTTTATTCCAATTGTAAATCCTGACGGACTTGCCTATAATCAACAACAAGCTCCAACTGGCGGCGGAATGCAACGAAAAAACAGAAGAGTAACTGGAACAGTAGCAGTACCATGTTCAATCTACTTAGACGGTATTGACTTAAACAGAAACTGGGGCACCTACTGGGGTTATGATGACCAAGGATCATCACCTGCTGGATGCGACGACACATACAGAGGAACTGCTGGATTCTCAGAAGCTGAAACTACTTCAATAAAAGATTTTTTCTTACTTCATAATTTTAAAACTTCTGTGAACCATCACGCCTACAAAAATGCTGCTTTACATGGACGAGCTGCCTTTTACCACACCAATAATAATACTGCTAATGCTGGAGTTCCCAATGGCAGAGAAAACGAATATTATCAATATTCTCACGATATGACACAATACAGCAGATATGCTTATGGCTCAAGTCCGAACATTAGCTACTGGAACAATGGAAACTGTAATGATTGGATGAGCGAAGGTTCTGGCAAAAATACTTTGTGTTGGACACCTGAAAATGGTGCTCCTACTGGTGAGGGTGGATTTTGGCCACTTCCTTCTCAAATTCCTACCATTGCTAAAAGAGCCATGAGAATGAATTTTATTGCTGGTTTTTATAGCGGTGTCTATGCAAAATTGCATGATCTAACTAAATCAGACATAAGCACTACTAGCGGAGCATTAAGCTTTGGATTAGAAAGAGTTGGTCAAACAGATGGAAATTTCACCCTTACTGTTACTCCTATATCATCAAACATATTATCCGTTACTAATGTGGCAGAACAATCAGGAATGACCGTTCTAGAACAAAGAAATCTTGGTGTAAATTTCACTCTTAGCCCAACAATAGCTGCTAAAGAGAAAATTGTATTTGAAGTTACACTCTCAAATGGAACGTATATTATTTATAAAACCCGCTTAGAAAAATATTACAATCCAACAAGTTTATTTACATCATTAGTTGACCCAACCACATTGACTGGTGCTGGATGGACAGCATCAGGAACAGCATCTTGGGCTATAACTACAACTGACGGTTTTGGTGGAACTGCGGGCATTACAACAAATACTGCTGCAGCATATGCTAGTGCAATAACTACTGCAAATTTAACTCAAACAGCTGCAATATCATTGGCTGGAAAACAACAAGTTGCGATACAATTTAATGCAAAATGGGATTTAGAAAGAAGTTTTGACTATGTCCAATTACAAGGATCACCAGATGGAGGTACAACTTGGATTGCCATGGATGGAAAATACACCAAACCTGGCACGACGACTTCCGTGACAGATTATACAACTACTCTTGCAACAACATCAAAAACAACAGGAGATAAAGCCTTTCAACCCGATGGACTACCCATATATGACGGAGATAAATTCGACAAGTGGGTACTCGAAGAATACTACATCAGCGCAACAGAAAATTCTGGATTATTTAATAAAGCCAGCGTGAAGTTCCGATTTATTTTTAGAACTGACTCTAATAACAGAGCTCACGGCTACAATACTACTTTTAAAGGGTTTAGATTCGATAATTTCAAGATACTTGAAATAAAATCCTCACCTCCAGTCGCCATTTGTAAAAATGCAACTTTATCACTAAACAGTGCTGGGTCATTGACCGTTCTTCCCGTAGATGTTAATGATGGTTCATCAGATGATATAGGAATTACCGCAATAACTGTTTCGCCAAACACATTCAATTGTAGTCACGCAAATACAACTCAAGCTGTAACTCTTTCTGTCACTGACGCTGACGGGCAAATATCGACTTGTGTTGCCTCTGTAACTATTACTGTTCCGGAAGCAACAATTACCACAATTTCACCAAACACCGCTATTAGTGGTGAAACAGCATTCACTTTAACTGTAAATGGTAGTAACTTTGTTAATGGTCAATCTTTGATAAGATGGAATGGAGCCAACAGAACTTCTACTTTTGTAAGTGCAAATCAATTAACTGCTTCAATTAGTGCTGCAGACATTTCAAGTTCTGGCACTGCTAATGTAACGGTTTTTAATTCTTGTTGTTCTATAGCAACCGTTGCCCAAACATTTACAATAACTACTAATTGTTCTTCAACGACTACTTGGAATGGAACTACTTGGTCAAATGGAGCACCAACAAGCTCAACTACAGCAATTATTGCTGGTAATTATAACGTTTCGACAAATATTAATGCTTGCACCTTAACCGTAAATAACAACGCCGTGGTAAGCATTCCCTCAGGTTATAATGTAACCTTAAACGGTGCGATAACGGTAAGTTCTGGAAGTTTCACTTTGAATAATAATGCCAATTTGATACAGACTTCAAATGCAGCTAATTCAGGAAATATTATAGTTAAACGTAATAGTTCTGCTTTAATTCGTCTCGATTATACTGCTTGGTCATCACCGGTAACTAATAATACCAGCTTATTTTTACAATCGTTTTCTCCAGCAACAAGTTCGAACAGATTTTATGATTATACCACATCTACCAATTTGTATACGGAAATTGCAAGTCCAGCAACAACAAATTTTGCTTTAGGCAAGGGGTATTTAATCCGTATTTCAAACAACCATCCAACTACTCCAACGGTTTGGAACGGAAGCTTCACAGGTGTTCCTAATAATGGAATAATTCCGATTACGATAACAAATGGAGGTGTAGGAAAACGATTCAATTTAGTTGGAAACCCTTATCCATCAACCATCAGTATGACTCAGTTTGTTGCGGATAACAATACAAAAATTACAGGAACTTTATATTTCTGGAGAAAAACAAATGGATTAACTAATCCAACTTATTGTACTTGGGTTAATGGAGTTTTCACTTCTAATGGGGGAGCCCAAGTTGTAAATCCTAATGGAATTATTCAAACTGGACAAGGTTTCTTTGTAGAAGCTCTGAATTCGGCAACCTCAGTAACCTTCAATAATGGACAGAGAATAGCGAATAATGCAAATCAATTTTTCAAAACAAAAGTTGTCGAAAGAAGTACAATTTGGCTAAACGCAACCAATTCAATTGGAAACTTTTCTCAAATGGCACTGAGTTATGTCTCTGAAGCAACTCAAGGTGTAGACGATTTTGACGGAAAATATTACAACGATGGAGCTATTGCCTTAAATTCGGTTCTGGACAATACCGATTATGTAATTCAAGGTCGTGCCTTACCATTCGATGGAACAGATGAAGTGCCATTGAGTTTCAAAGCAACAAACCCTGGAAATTACACTATTGCTATAGACCACGTAGAGGGTTTGTTTTCAGGAAGCCAAGATATTATCTTGAAAGACAATGAAACTGGAACTGAAACTAATTTAAAAAATGGCGGATACACATTTAGTGCGCCAACTGGAGCAACAAATTCAAGATTTTCATTAAAATACCAAAAAACGTTAGGAACCAACACTGTAGTTTTTGACGAAAATAGTTTAGTAGTTTTCAAAAAAAATGGAAACATCAACATCAAATCAAATGGAACATTTATTGACAATGTAAAATTGTATGACATAAGAGGTCGTTTATTATTCGAAAAAACAAAAGTTAATGCAAATGAAACGAGTATTGAAAGTTTAAAATATGCGAACCAAGTTTTAATTGTTCAAATCACATCCAACGATAATAAAGTAATAAACAAGAAAGTAGCCAATTAAACACTACGGGTTAAAAATATTTAAAAACAATTTAAATTCAGAAAAAAATGAAAAATAAAGTATCAGAATATCATAAAGTAACTTTTTGCATCTGTTCTATTTTTGCAATTTTTGCGGGCCTTGGCATAGAAACTTTTACTACAATACCTTTGATAAGTACTGGTGGAATAGGTTATTATGTTTCGTTTGTAACGATCATTGGTTTGTCTTCTTTCTTTTTAAAATTTAAAGATTTTCAACAAAATATTGAAGCCACAAAAGTAATCACTTCTGTGAACTCCAAAAAACATCCCTAATTGAAGTTTTAGTTTTTTTTAGTTTTTTTTTAATACCAGTTCAAGTTATTCATTTTTTGAATTTCTTGAACTGTTTTTTTATGTGAATTAAACCAATGGGGCCAATTAATAACAGACCAAGAAAAAAAATTAAAAAAATGTTGTTTTTATAGGATCACTTGTACCCTCTAAACATACTTTCAAAAATTAAAATCAAGAACATCAAAACATTAAAAATTGAATAAATAATAGTTGTTGTGGTATATAAAGTGCCAAATTTAAAATCTCAAAAAAGAGTATTGAGAAAAAAACAGTATCGCAAAAAAATTGAAACTCCCCAAAAAAGTAGTTTTTTTTTAATTTATAATACTCGCTCCAACTCCACATAAAAAAAACTACAAACCTTTCATATTTGCACAAAAATAATTGAAATAATTTAACAGTTGTTTATTCCTACACAAAGTTATAATATATGTATTTCAACGATAAAAAATGTTTTTTTATCGTATTAAAAACAAATGTTCACTATCTTTAAGTTAAATAATTGGGGCATAAATCAATTATAATTAGATTGTCTATAAAAATAAGACTAGCCAAAATTAAATTCAAAAAAACCAATCCTAATTATTAGAAAAACTAACTAATTCTCCATCCTTTTTACTCAAAAAAAGAAATGAAAACTACTAACAACATTGGCATAAAAAAATACCTTATTTACGGGTGTCTTTTTATTGCCAATTTGGGATTTTCACAAACACAAACCTTTACAACTTCTGGCACATTTATCGTTCCTGTTGGTGTTACTAATGTAACTGTCGAAGCATGGGGCGCTGGTGGCGCTGGTGGTGGATGTACAACTCTAAATAGATCCACAGGTGGCGGTGGCGGTGGCGGAACATATACCAAAAACACTACTATTACAGTAACTCCTGGAGCCTCTATCACTGTTACAGTGGGTGCAGGAGGAACAGGTGTTTCGGCTGGCAATGGTAATCCAGGCGGAACCTCCACATTTGCATCAACTGTTCCAGTTACCGCAATTGGAGGGAATGGAGGGAATGTAAACGGCACTACTACTCCACTCAATGGCCTTGGCGCAACTGCCGCAACTGGAATTACCTATACTGGTGGTGCAGGTGGAGTTGGTAATGCTGTTTCTGGAACTAGTGGAACTAGCGGCGGTGGTGGTGGTGGAGCAGGAAGTACAGGTTCTGGGGCAGCCCCAACCACAGGAATCAATGCTGGAATTGGTGGTAATGGTAGTGGTGGTAATGGAGCCGCAGGTAAAGCTAGTAATGGAAATGGAACTGCAGCCACAGCTTTAAGTGGAGGCGGTAGTGGAGGACGAAATGACAACACTGCTGCAGTTAGAACGGGTGGCAACGGATTTAGAGGTCAAGTAATAATTACTTGGATTCCTCCACTAGAAATAAATATTCAAGGAAATACAACCACTATTGTTGATGGCGATACATCTCCAAGTTTAACTGATTTCACTGATTTTGGTTCGGTCGATACCAGTTCTGGAACAACTACAAAAACGTTTACCATTCAAAATACTGGCGGAACTACATTAACCATTGGTACAATTTCATTTTCAGGAACCAATGCGGCTAATTTTACAATTACAACAAATCCAAGTGCAACTGTCACAGCTGGAGCCAGCACTACATTTGTGGTGAGCTTCAACCCGAGTGCTCTTGGACTTAGAACGGCAACAATTTCAATTGTAAATGATGATGCTGACGAAAATCCTTATGATTTTTCTATTCAAGGAACAGGAACAGAACAAGAAATCAATATCCTTGGCAACGCAACAACTATTGTCGATGGAGATTCAACGCCAAGCATAACTGATTGGACAAATTTTGGCTCTGTAGATGCCAGTTTGGGAACAATAACAAAAACTTTTACTGTTCAAAATACGGGTAGCAATACCCTGACAATTGGAACAATTTCTATTTCTGGCACTAATGCTAGTGAATTTAACATTACGACAAATCCAAGTGCAACTCTTACATCAGGAGCAAGTACAACATTTGTGGTAACTTTCGATCCGAGTGCCACTGGAACTAGAACAGCTACAATTGCAATTGCGAATAATGACACTGACGAAAATCCTTATAATTTCAATCTCGAAGGAACAGGTACACAAACTTTTTTTGACAGTGACGGTGACGGCATCTATGATAATGTAGATATTGACGATGACAATGATGGGATTTTGGACGTAACCGAAGAAACAAATTGCAAAAATGCAAATGGATATAATGTAAATTATAAATTCTTGGACGAAAACTTTGGAACAGGATCCAGAACAACTATCAATACTACTTATGACGCAACTACAACCTATTGCTATGCTGATGGAACTGCTGGTACAAATACAGCAGATTGTCCAACTTTGAGTGACACTAGTATGAATGATGGAGAATACACCGTAGGGTCTAGTGCACAAATAGCTTCTTGGGCTGCAACCTATTGGTATGTGGGAGGCGACCATACTAGTGGTGACACAAATGGAAGAATGGCATTGTTCAATGCTTCCTATACGCCAGGTATTTTCTATACAGCCCTAATTACTGGTGCTCTGCCAAACATACCCATTACCTATAGTTTTTGGGTTATAAATTTGGATAGAACAGATGCACCTGGAATCGCCACCAGATTAAGACCAAACATTAAAGTGGAATTCAGGGACATTAATGATGTCGTTTTGTCTACCATAAGTACTGGTGCAATTGCGCCTACAACAAATGGAAATTCAGCAGGAGATTGGTATCAATTTACTTCAAATTTAACTTTGAATGTAAATGCTTTCAAAGTAATATTTATAAACAACGAAACAGGTGGTTTAGGAAATGACTTAGCGCTGGACGATATCTTAATTACACAAACTTTATGTGACAGAGATGGAGATGGTATTGCCGATGTTTTTGACTTAGATGCCGATAATGATGGTATTGAAGATGTCATTGAAGCAGGTTTGGGAAATATCAGTAACGGAAAAGGAAAAATTGATGCAACTTGGGTTGATTCAAATGGGAATGGGCTTCACGATAGTGCCGAATCTACAGCAGCCCTTCCTGCCTTGGATTCTGACGGTGATGGAATTTCAAATTATATTGATTTGGATAGCGACAACGATTCTCTTTTTGATGTGGACGAATCTGGAGCTGGCAATACAAATGCTGCCACTGGTTTTGTAAATGGTGATGGAGATATTACCGGTGATGGAAGAGGAGATGGACCAGAAACTGAAGCTTTTAGAAGCAAAGATACTGACGGTAATGGTTCTAGCGAACTTTATGGCGATGGAATCTTGGACATTTATGATTATGGAACCGGAGCAAATCAATACGGAAATTTAAATCAAGGTACAGCAACTGCAAATCCAGCAACAACCTTTCTGCTAGATACCGATAGTGATGGAATCCCTGATTATTTAGACACTACATCAAATGGCTCCTCTTTTGACATTGCCAATACCGTTTTAATTTATGATTATAAAACTTTAGACGCAAACAACAACGGCATTATTGACGGAACAACCGACATAGACAAAGATGGTATTTTGGATACTTTTGATACTAATACTGCCTATTTTGGTTCTCCAAGAGATTTAAATACCAAATTGTTTTTAGACTTTGACGGCCGTAACGATTACGGTCAAAGTACAGCAATTCTTGGTGGCTTAGCCAATGCGTCGATGATGGCTTGGATTGATTTGAATTCAGCTTTTTCAACTGATGGAATTGTTGTGGGACAAGAAAAATTTCAAATCCGAATTAACAGCGAAAAAAAACTACAAGCAATTGTAAACAGCACAACAGTTACCCACAATACAGCTCTTAACGTTTCGCAATGGTACAATGTAGGTGTAATTTATAATGGCATCGATATAAAGTTATATTTAAACGGAGTTGTTGTGGCTACACAAGCAGCAACAGGAGCAATAGCTACTGATACTTCTCTGCTTACCATTGGAAAAGACCCAAGTACAAATGCTAAATTTTTTAAAGGGAAAATCGATGAAGTCCGTGTTTTCAATGTGGCCTTAACCGATTCACAATTACAAAGAATGGTTTACCAAGAGATTCAAGATACCGATTCAAAAATTAGGGGAGCAATCATTCCTAAAAATATTGCCCAAATTCTAGTACCCACAAACACTTTGCCTTTTACCAATTTATTGCGCTATTACAGAATGGATGTTTACAAAGATGATATCATCGATGATCTAACAACTTCCACTACAGATTTGACTGGAACTAAAATTTACAACCATAAAAATATTTTTGTGCAACAAGCACCAATGCCTTTCCTAACTGAGAGAACTGGCAATTTTGCAACTGCAGTGAATAGCCCTACAAAAGAAATCAGGGGATTGGATATAATGGATCAAGATTGGTCGATAGTAATAGTTCAACACAACATTACAGAAACCTCAAACAATACAGATTTGGGTATGATTGTAAACTCAGGAAAAACCATCTTGATGAATAATGACACTAAAATTCAGAATGATTGGTATCTAAAACTAGACGGAAAAATAGATTTGGTTGAAAAATCACAATTACTTCAAACCACAGAGAGTGACTTATCCACAACTAGCTCTGGATCAATAGAAAGAGATCAACAGGGACAAAATAATTTATACAATTACAACTATTGGAGTTCTCCTGTAAGTCCAATTAATACGATTGCCAACAATACCGATTACACCGTTGCAGAGATGCTAAAAGATGGAACTACATCAACACCACAAAACATAAATTGGATAGCAGGCTATAATGGATCGGCCACTTTACCAATAAGTTTAGCAAGATATTGGTTATACACTTTTGACAATTATGTTAATGCATATGCGAACTGGAATAAAATAGTAGAAACAACGCCAATTAGAGTGGGCCAAGGGTTTACTCTAAAAGGAAGCGGAGCCGAAGGCACAACCCAAAATTATACTTTTTTAGGAAAACCAAATAATGGTTTAATAAACTCCAATACTGTTTTGTCTGAGCAATTGCTATTAACCGGAAATCCATATCCATCAGCATTAGATGCGGTTGCATTTATAAATGATAATATTGGGTCTATTGATGGAAACCTATATTTTTGGGAACATTACTCAACAAATTACACACACGTTTTAAGAGAGTATCAAGGTGGATATGCTACCCTTAATTTAGTAGGTGGTGTTGCTTCAGGATCTATTCCTAGCTCTGTAGATGTAGATTTTATTAGCGGATTGGGAACACCCTCAAAAGGAGCGCCAAACCAATATATTCCTGTGGGACAAGGATTTTTTGTAACTGGAAAAACGGGTTTTGGCGGAACTGTTGTTTTTAATAATAATCAAAGAGCTTTCTATAAAGAAGACGAAACTGGTCTTTCAAACATAATGTTCAAAACTAAAGCAACTAATAAAACAAATACTATCGCAAATCCTAATAATAATTACCTAATTGCAAAAGATACATTAAAAAGAATTCGTTTAGGTTTCAATGCAAACAACAACTACCATCGCCAATTATTATTAGGCTTTATGAATGAAAAAGCAACAAACAAAATGGATTATGGTTATGATGGTAACATTTTAGATGATTTTCCAAATGATATGTATTTCTTGAATGGCGAAAACCAATTAGTAATTCAAGGCGAAGGCTTTTTTGATGTAAATGCTTGTTTCCCTATTGGCGTAAAAACAGCATTAGAGGGAAAAGTAAGTTTTATTGTTGATGCTTTAGAAAACTTCAAACCAGAACAATCCATTTATATTTACGATAATCTTACTGATACTTATCACGATATCCGAATCACAAAATTTGAAGTCGATTTACCAATTGGCAATTATGACACAAGATTTTCTTTAAGATTCAAAGACAAAACACTTAAAGTGAATCAATATTCATTAACAGAGGCCATTCAAATATTCCATATTCAAAATGGAAATTACCTTGAAATTAAAAACAAATCAATCGATTTTACGATTGAAAAAGTAACTCTTTATACTATCCTAGGTCAATCGATATCCACTTGTAAAATTGAAAATCAGGAACAAGAAAACATCCAAATCCCAATTAAAACAGTACGTTCCGGCGTATATATTGCCAAACTAAAAACCTCTGTTGGGGAAATCAGTAAAAAAGTAATTGTATTTGATGAATAATTCAAAAATATACTTGCACTATTCGAAAAAGTTAGAAATGTACTGCTCAAATTTTTAAAACCGATACCGTTTTTTGACTCTACTGAAAAGTAAAATGCAATACATTCATTATCAAAAATCTGCAGATAAGTTCCGTGTCCAAAATCTTGGCAAAAAAATAAAGAAAAAATTTTCGTTATCTTCTAAAAAATTATTCCTGCCCAAAATATTGAGCGGGATATTTTTTTGTATTCTGTATTAAAAAAATTTATTAAATACTAATATTATTTTTTATTGATAAACATACATATTATACTTACAAATATTTATTATTTGTGTATTTTATCGATTTATAATGCATTTTAACGTTAAAAAGTAAAATATATTTTTTATGTTTGACAACCAAAAGAATCTAGTAATTGAATTCTATTCTATTACTAAACTCTAAGTTGAAAAAAAATAAACAAACATAAAAGCACCTATTCATCCTTTTAGCACTAAAAATATGAAAAAAAATACTCTAATAGCAAAAGCATGTCTTACCCTAGTTTTTTTATTGATAAGCCTTTTGTGTGTGGCTCAAAAAAATAAATATGAAAACTATAAAAAATCAAAACAAAAGATTAGTACATATTATTCAATGTTTTATTTATTAGTAATAATTAGTTTTCTATTTATTACAAACACAAACGCACAAACCGTTTTGATTTCCCCAACTGGAGATGGAGGTTTTGAAACAGGTACAACATTTGCTTCAAATGGATGGATAGACGTTAACGGATCAAATACTTCCAGAGTTTGGTATGTCGGAACCGGTCAATCTGGTTTTACAGGTAATCGGTGCGCACTAATTGGGAATAGTGCAACAAATGTTGGTACAACCTCTAATGCCAGAACTGTTCATATTTATAAAAGTATTACTATACCTGCAGGTGCAACAAACATAAGTTTATCATTTACATACAAACAAGCAGTTGCTGATTATTCATCCAGTACTTATTATGATTATGTTAGTGTCTATACCGACAATAACACTCCAACAGATGGAAATTTACCGACAGGAACTTTGCAATTTGGGCCTTATCCAAATTCAAATGTTACAACATTTACTTCTCAAAATACGACATTACCGAATAGCTTGGCAGGTACAACAACAAATTTAATTTTTACTTTCAGATGCGATGCTGCCAACCCAAAAGGATACGGAGCCATAGATGATGTATCATTAACATACACTCCTCTAGTTTCAAGTCCACCAACCATAACAAGCTTAGGTACAACTAGCGGTTGTGTAGGAAACTCAATCGCAATTAATGGTACAAATCTAACAGGAGCTACGGCAGCCAGCGTAACGATAGGAGGTACAGCCGTGAGTTCAATCACCTCAAATTCAGGAACGGTTATAGTTGCTGTTGTTGGATCAGGAACAACTGGAACTGTTTCGGTAACTACCCCAGGAGGAACTGCAACAAGTGGAACTTCCTTTACAGTAAATCCTTTACCAACTGCCAATGCAGGAGGTGCTCTTACAGCTATATGTCAAGGTGGAACTACAGCAGCTTTAGGCGGGACTTACGCAGGTGCAGCTACAAGCGCAATCTGGTCAACAACTTCTGGAGGAACTTTTACAAATAATGGAGGAACTACCCCAAATACAACTACTTGGACTCCACCAGCGGGTTTCTCAGGAACAGCAACTTTAATCTTAACAACATCTGGAGGTTCTTGTACAGCGGCAACAGCTTCTAAAACTCAAGTCGTAAATGGCACTCCTGCAGTTAGTGTAGGAAGTGCTCTTACAGCAATTTGTCAAGGAGAAACAACTGTAGCCTTAGGTGGGTCTTATACTGGTTCACCAACAAGTGCAATTTGGTCAACAACTTCAGGAGGCTCATTTACAAACAACACAGGAACTACACCAAGTACAACTACTTGGATTCCTCCAGGAGGTTATACAGGAACAGCTTCGTTAGTTTTAACATCGGCTGGCGGGTCTTGTGGAACCGCTATTTCCTCTAAAAATCAAGTTGTAAATGCAAGACCAACAGTTGGAGCCGGCAATGCTCTAACCACGATTTGTATAGGAGGAACAACAGTTGCTTTAGGCGGTTCTTACGGAGGCAGTGCTACAAGTGCAATATGGTCAACAACTTCTGGAGGAACATTTACCAACAATGGGGGAACTACTCCAAATACTACTACTTGGACTCCTCCTGCAGCTTTTTCTGGAACAGCAACTCTAATTTTAACAGCAACTGGAGGTCCTTGTACAGCAGCAACATCAAAAACACAACTAGTTAGCGGACCAACAGCCAGTGCCGGAGCAGCTTTAACAACTATTTGCCAAGGAGCAACTTCAGTGGCCTTAGGAGGCTCATATGGCGGCTCAGCAACAAGTGCAATATGGACTGATGGTGGTGTTGGAGGAACATTTAATAATAATCTTGGAACTACCCCAAATACAACAACTTGGACTCCGCCTGCAATATACACAGGAACAGCTACTTTAACTCTTACTACTTCGGGAGGCTCGTGTGGCACAACAAATACTTCTAAAACTCAAGTAGTAAGTTCAGGATCGTTTGCAACAGTAGGAAGTGCAATGACTATAACTGGATCACTTATTTCAACTTCATTAGGAGGTAATACCCCTAGCACAGGTTCAGGCGCTTGGACTAAAATTTCTGGACCTTCAGGAACCGTAACTTTTAGCAATAGCACAAGTGGAACTTCTACAGCGACAGTAACTACGGTAGGAAATTATGTTTTTAGATGGACTATAACGAGCACTTGTGGCTCCAGCTTTGCAGACATAACTGTAACTTATGTCGAAGCAACAGCTTCGAGAAAATATACACTTTTTTATGAGGATTTTGATGAAACAAATGGTTCTTGGACAAACAGTACTACTACAAATGGTTCTTGGCTGTGGACATCTTCATTTCCGGCAACAGTAGCAGAGATAGGCGAAAATTCTTTTTGGAGACTTGATAATTACGATGATTACGGCAATAATTCAGTTATAGAAATTGATAGTCCGGTTTATAACTTTACAGGGTATCAAAATTTATTATTCAATATTGACATACGCTACGATACTGAAACAGACAGAGACGGTATGCGAATTTTATATTCTATCAATGGAGGTGCATTTATGCAATTAGGAGCCAGCGGAAGCGGGATCAATTGGTACAACTCTACTTCGGTAAACGCATTAGGAAGTAATGGGTGGAGTAATAATAGTGCTACTGCAACACTAGCTTTTACCCCAGTAGGCATTGGTCCAAATCGCTTTATTAGGGCTACCACGACATTAGATGATGTCACTTTCAAAAATCAATCTAACGTCAGATTTAGGGTGCAATTTAAGTCCGAAAGCAATAATACCGACAATGGTGTTGCTTTTGATAATGTTTCCTTAGAAGGAGATGCTATGACAGCATTAGCCCTATCTCCAATCGCTCCTGCAAAAATTAATCAAAATTTAAGTCTTTGGTTTAAAGGAAATGCAGGTATATCAGTTCCAGATGGAACTTCTCTAACAACTTGGGAAGATCAAGCTTATGATACCACTAGAGCCGATCTAGTAAATAAAGAAAATGTAAAAGCATTAGTAACTGATGCACCAACCTTTCGCGATAACGCTCTAAGAAATATAAATTTTAATCCAGTTATTGATTTTAATGCAAGCAATAAAGATTATATGAATGGAAAAGGCGGTTTGTACTCGCAAGACTATTTTGTAGTGGTTTATAGCGATGATGTTGTACAAAATACAACTGGAACTACTGGAAGGCAAATTCCTTTGGGAGCAAAAAGTGACGAAAGAACGTTTCATGAAGACCCTACTGGATTAGGATTAGGAAACACTACAGCACGATACTCGCCTGCCGAAGTTATTGCACACAATGTAGGAGCATATGCTCCAGGATCTGGTGCACCTGCGCCAGGAGTTGACTCCTATGGTAGAGCATTTACATCAACTACAGTTACATATAATGAACCCCTCATTATAAATGTAAAAACCAATGCAAGCGGTACTCAAACAGAAATATATAAAAATGGAATAAAAGTTGACAACACAACAGGTAGAACTGGGGATACAGGAACTGGTAACGAATTGAACTTTTATGAATACAACAATCTGCCTTTCTATTTAGGAACAGGTCGAAGCGGAATTAGCGGCAGAGCTTACTCAGCTTTAAACGGTAGGCTTTCGGAAATTGTTGCTTATACTGCTCCAAACAGTGCTTTAAACCAACAAAAGATACAAAGCTATTTAGGTCTTAAATACGGAATAACTCTGCACGATATAGCTAGCACCAATAACTCTGGTGTTAGTTTATCAACAAGACTTAATGATGTAAACTATATAGATTCAGCGGCAAACATCATTTGGAATACGACTATAAATACGGGTTATAATTATGATATTACTGGTATTGGTAGAGACGATGATTCGCAATTGAATCAAAAACAATCCAAAACTGTGAACACCCTAGATGACATTACTATTGGATTATCAGATATAGCCGCTACAAATAAATTAAATACCAACACCTTTGACACCGACAAAAAATTCCTCGTTTGGGGAAATAATCAAGGTACATTAGCAGCACAACCCGAAGTAAAAGTCAATATGAGTGCTGGAATAACTCCGGCATTAATAAGTGAAGTCACTTTTATTTCTGTGGGCAGAACTTGGAAAGTGGTAGAAACTGGCGGAAACGTGCCAACAGCAAAAGTATCCATTCCTACATCTATGCTTTCAGCGACGCTAACTCCTCCTGGAGATTATTTAATGTTTATTTCAAGCACGCCTAATTTTGACCCAACAGCGGAATATAGAATTATGAGAGCAAACGGAGCTAATTTAGAAACTGATTATGATTTTGATGGTATCAAATACATCACTTTTGGTTTTGCACCAGAAAAAACTTTTGTACGGTCCATTTCTTTTGATGGTATAAATGATTATCTAGATTCGGGCAAAGTATTAGACCTTAACAATTCATTTACTGTTTCAGCTTGGATAAAAAGAAACAGCACTAACCAAACTATCCTTTCCAAAAGAGACAATGCTTTTACTACAGGATATGACTTAAGCATCAATAGTGCTGGAAAAACAGAGATGAGTTGGATGAATGGAACCAAACAAACTATTACCTCATCAGTTGTAATTCCTTCAGGAATATGGCATAATGTTGCAGTAACCTTTAATGGAACCCAAGCTAAATTGTATATTGACGGTGTTCTTGATGTTACTAAAGCGATGAGCACTGTTCCAGCAAACACAAAATCTTTCCTTATTGCCGCCGCCGACAGTGTAACTCCAACTTCATTCTTCAACGGAGGAATTGACGAAGTTCGCGTTTGGAAAGTTGCCCTTACAGAAAAACAACTGCGTTATGTAATGAATCAAGAAATTAGTAGAGACGCCACATTAACTGGTGGAAATATTATACCAAATACAATAACGTTAAATGATATTAAAATTATTCCGTGGGCTAATTTAAGTGCCTATTACCCAATGTCAACCTACACTTTTACCAATGCTAAAGATATTTCTAATAACAATTATACTGCAGCACTGAAAAATTTAACCACCGTTGACAGTCAAACAGCACCGCTTCCTTATGAATCAAATTCAAATGGAGCATGGCAAACTGCAGCAACATGGTTGAACCATACGGTACAAGATTTACCCAATAGTGTATCGCTTATTGAAGGGACAATCGATTGGAATATCGTAAAAACATCACACAATGTATCCTCAACTGGTAATAAAACAGTTTTAGGTTTAATGGTTAATAGCAATACAATAACAGCTTCTAATGATACTAAAATCGAGGTTACCAATTACTTAAAATTAGATGGCAAAATAGATCTAGTTGGAATGTCCCAATTGGTTCAAACACTCGATTGCGATTTAGATGTAACCAGTAGTGGTTCGATTGAAAGAGACCAACAAGGCCAAGCCAATAAATACAATTACAACTATTGGATTTCGCCAGTGAGTCCTATTAACAATACTGCGAACAACACCCCTTATACTGTTGCTGGAATGATGAAGGATGGCTTCAATGCTACTCCAAGAAATATCAGCTGGATTGGTGGCTATGATGGTATTGCAGGTAACACATCAACAGCTATGAGTATCGCTCGCTATTGGCTATACACTTTTGACAATAAAGCCAATGCGTATGCCAATTGGAACAAAATATTAGAAACAACTCCCATTAGAGTTGGACTAGGCTTCACAATGAAAGGAAGCGGAACTGTGGGAACAAACTACACTTTTGTAGGGAAACCTAACAACGGTTTAATTAACTCGAATAGTGTATTACCTGACCAATTATTATTAACCGGTAATCCATATCCATCTGCTTTAGATGCTGACGCTTTCATAAACGACAATGTAGGTTCATTAGACGCAACCGACGGAACTTTGTATTTCTGGGAACACTATTCAACCAATACTACTCACGTATTAAAAGAATATCAAGGAGGCTACGGTGTGAAAAACCTAGTAGGTGGTGTGGCTCCAGTATCAGCCGCAGTAGAATTTATTAGCCAATCTGGAACCAGCATAAAAGGGATTCCAAAACGATATATTCCTGTGGGACAAGGATTTTTTGTAAATGGCAAACTTGGTTCTGGAGGCACAATAATCTTCAACAATAACCAAAGAGCTTTCTTCAAAGAAGACGATGTTGTCAACTCAAACAGCATTTACAAAACTCGTCCTAAAACATCCAAAACAACCGAAATTGATCATTGGAACAACAATTCAAATGATACTATTCAAAAAGACATTTATAAAAAAGTGCGATTAGGTTTCAATTCAAACAATAATTACCACCGTCAAGTATTATTAGGTTTTATGAACGAAAAAGCTACTAGCGGAATGGATTATGGTTATGATGGAATAAGCTTAGACGAATTTTCAAACGATATGTATTTCCTCAATGGCGATAAACAATTGGTAATTCAAGGAGAAGGTTATTTCAAAGAAGACTCCTCCTACCCTCTTGGTGTGAAAACAGATGTGGAAGGAAAAGTTACATTCACTATCGATGCACTCGAAAACTTTGATGGGCAACAAAAGGTTTACATTTATGATGATGAAACTAAAACATACAACGAGATTCAAAAAAATGCTTTTGAAATCACTTTGCTTGCTGGAGTATATGACACCCGTTTTTCACTACGTTTTAAAGACAAATCATCAAATACAGATAAAACTTTGAGTGTTGAGGAAAATAAAAGTAATACTAACGAAATAAAGATTGCTCATATACAAGACAGCAACACAATCGTAATTAAAAATTCTATTGCGGATGTCTCAGTTTTAAAAGTTACATTATTCAATATAAACGGGCAATCAATCGCCAATTGGAAAATTGAAAATCAAGACCAACAAAATATTCAAATTCCAATTAATACGATTAGCAGAGGAGTTTATATAGTAAAACTAAAAACCTCAACGGGTGAATTAAGTAAAAAATTAATCGTTAAATAAAACTATTATTTTGGAAAAACCTGCAAGATTAAAAGCTAGATTTATTAAGGAAACATTAACTTGTTTAGTGCTTTTGTATGCCCTTTTCTTAATATATTTGTTATCGATTTTTGATGTCATTTCGATCTTATAACAATAAACCAATAAAAATGAAAAAATTATTTACCTTTTTAGCAATTGCTCTTTTCACAATTAGTGTTAGTGCACAAGAAACAAAACCAGCCGCAAAAGCTCCTGTAAAAAAAGAGGCTAATGCAAAAAAATGTACTGCAGAAGAAAAAGCAACTTGTACTGCAGAAGAAAAAGCAAAAAGTGCAAAGACTAGTAAAAGTTGTTGTGCTAAAAAAGCATAACTTACTTTATAAATCAAAATGCCTCGAAAAATTTTCGAGGCATTTTTTTATTTAAAAAACTAGCCCTTTTATACCAAAGCCGCTTTCAAACCTTCAAAATCAAGCAAAACTTGTTCGCCAGAAACTAAATTCTTTAAAGCAAATTTCTCCTCATTCATTTCTGATTCACCAACGATTACCGCAAACGGAATGCCGCGTTTATCGGCGTGCTGAAACTGCTTCCCTACCTTCGCATTATCCGGGTAAAGCTCTACTTTTATTCCGAAACTACGTAATTTCGTGATGGCTTTCATCGAATAAAACGCTTCATTTTGACCATAATTAATGAACAAAGCTTTTGATGTGGAAGTCACCGTTTCTGGAAATAAATTCAATTCCTCGAGAACCAAATAAATTCGGTCTAAACCAAAAGAAATCCCTACTCCACTCATATCCTTCAATCCAAAAATTCCGGTCAAATCATCGTATCTTCCGCCACCACCAATAGAACCCATCGAAACCGTTTTTGGTGCAGCAACTTCAAAAATAGCTCCTGTGTAATAATTCAATCCGCGAGCTAAGGTTACGTCTAAATCTAAAATGGCTTTATTCAAACTAAGATTTGTTACGTTGTCACAAATAAAACGCAACTCTTCAACACCTTTCATTCCTTCTTCCGAATCAGCTAGTAAAGCAGAAAGTTTTTCTAATTTCTCTGAAATGGTTCCTGTGAAATTGAATAAAGGTTGTACTTTTTCTATCGCCGCTTCTGCAATTCCTTTTTCAATCATTTCCTTTTTTACACCGTCCTCGCCTATTTTGTCGAGTTTGTCCAAAGCCACCGTAAAATCGATTAATTTGTCTTTAGCACCAATAACCTCAGCAATTCCCGAAAGGATTTTTCGGTTATTGATTTTTATCGTCACACCCTCTAAACCTAATTGCGTAAAAACCGAATCGTACAATTGTACCAATTCTACTTCTTGCCACAACGATTTTGAACCTACAACATCAGCATCACATTGAAAAAACTCTCTGAAACGCCCTTTCTGCGGACGATCAGCACGCCAAACAGGTTGGATT
Organism: Flavobacterium franklandianum; assembly: GCF_007097365.1. GTDB lineage: Bacteria > Bacteroidota > Bacteroidia > Flavobacteriales > Flavobacteriaceae > Flavobacterium > Flavobacterium franklandianum. The sequence continues at coordinate 366,353 of NZ_VJZR01000002.1, read as the reverse complement.
TGATAACGTTTAAAAGGAAACTCAATTTCGCTCTGGTGTTGAACTACGTAACGTGCAAAAGGAACTGTTAGGTCATAACGCAAAGCTTTCTCGGAAATACTTGAAGTCAACTTATTACTTTCTTTATTTTGCAATAAAGTTGAATCGGCTTTCGCCAAATAATCCCCAGAATTCAAAATTTTAAAAATCAATCGATCACCTTCTTCTCCGTATTTTCCCATCAGGGTTTCAGAGTTTTCGAACGAAGGGGTTTCTATGGGTTGGAAACCAAATTTCTCGAAATTACTTTTTATGGTTGCTATTATATATTGACGTTTTGCCACCTCAGCAGGTGAAAAATCTCTTGTTCCTTTTGGAATGCTTGGTTTCTGAGCCATTTTTTAAAGTTAGAAGTTTAGGAGTTGGAAGCTGGGAGCAGGGAGATGGAAGCGGGAAGCAATATTACTTCTAACTTCTGACTTCTAACTTCCTTTTCGCTCTGCAAATATCTTGTTTTTAAAATAAATATCACATCTTCTAAAGCAAACTTGTAACAAAAATTGTAATTTCGTGTCAAATAAGCACTATGTTTAAATTATTTAGAGAAAACGTCCGAATTGCATTTGGTTCCATCAGAACCCAATTGTTGCGCACCATACTAACCGTGTTGATTATTGCCATTGGAATTATGGCCTTAGTTGTTATTTTGACGGTAATTGCTGCTTTAGAAAATAAATTGACATCCAATTTTGCTTCAATGGGAGCCAATACTTTCAACATCACTCAATACGAAAACACATCAAGAAGACGGGGTGGCGACGAAAGAGAAATAATAAATCCTATTATATCCTATCCCGAAGCAGTAGCTTTCAAAAACAAATACAGCTATCCTCTAACCGAAACATCCATTTCATTTACAGCAACTTCTATTGCCGAAATAAAATACGAATCTACCAAAACTGACCCAGAAAATAAAATTGTTGGAGTGGATGAATTTTTTATGGTCAACTCAGGTCTAGAAACCAGTTCGGGAAGAAATTTTACGGGTTTCGACATCCAAAACAATACTTATACCTGCATCGTAGGTTCCGATTTTGAAAAAGGATTGCTAAAAAATGTAAACCCAATAGACAAAATCATTTCAATTCGAGGAGCCAAATTTAAAGTGATTGGAGTGTTAAAAGAGAAAGGTTCTACCTTTGGTAACAGCCAAGATTTAAGAGTTTTAATTCCTATTCAAGTGGCTCGTTCCTTGTTTACTGCACCAAATATTAATTACACCGTGAGTGCGATGGTAAGTAAAAACCAATTATTAGAGCAAGCAGTTGATAATGCAATAATTACAATGCGAAGAGTTCGAAAATTAAGTCCAGTAAAAGACAATAATTTTGCTATTTCAAGAAGTGACGATTTGATTCATAGAATTGAAGATATGACAGGTTATTTAAAAATTGCCGCCTTTGTAATTGGACTAATTACAATTTTAGGCTCATCTATTGCCTTGATGAATATCATGATTGTTTCGGTTACCGAACGCACACGAGAAATTGGTGTTCGTAAAGCATTGGGAGCCAAAAAAAGCACAATTGCCTTCCAGTTTTTCATAGAGACTTTACTTATTGGGCAATTAGGTGGGCTTGTTGGAGTTTTATTAGGTATTTCAATAGGAAACCTTATAGCATTAGCAATGGAATTTGATTTTGTAATTCCTTGGGACGCCATAATTGTAGCCTTTGGCATTAGTTTTATTGTCGCTGTCGTTTCAGGTTCATATCCTGCCATTAAAGCGTCTAAACTAGATCCTATTGAGGCGTTGCGATACGAATAATGGAAAAGTACGAGATACGAATGTAGCGGTAAGAGGTGAAAAATATTCGGTAAAATCGTAATTCTCACTTTTTACCTCTAACTTCTTATTTCGTACCTCAAACCTTTCACCTCGTGCCTCGAATCATTCTATCATTACCATAAATATCTTTTCGCAATTCAACGTTTTTGAAACCCATTTCTTCGAGCAAATCAATCATTTCTTTTCCTAAATATTGATTGATTTCGAAAAATAATTGTCCTTTTGGAGATAAGTTTTTCTGGGCTAATTCGGCTATTTTTCTATAAAAAATCAACGCATCATCATCTTCTACAAAAAGTGCCAAATGCGGTTCATTGTCCAAAACATTTTTCTTAATTTCCTCTTTTTCCAATTCTCGAACATAAGGCGGATTCGAAACAATAATGTCAAAATAAATGGGAAGGGGGAAGTGGGAAGGGGGAAGTTTTTCTAAATTGTTAATTTTCAAAATGTCGGTTATTATAAAACTTACTTCAACTTGAATCATTGTAGCATTTTTCTGAGCTGTTGCCAATGCTTTTTCCGAAATATCTATGGCAAAAACCTCTGCATTCGGAATGTTTTTGGCTAGTGAAATCGCGATACAACCACTTCCTGTTCCAATATCGAGAATTTTAATATCTTGACTTCCAATACCAAACTTCCCACTTCCCACTTCCCACTTCCTACTTTCAATAATCCAATCGACCAATTCTTCGGTTTCAGGTCTTGGAATTAAAACAGATGAATTGACTTCAAATTCTAAACCGTAAAAACTCGATTTCCCTAAAAGATATTGAATCGGAATTTCCTTTTTGAGTTGTACTAAAATCGAATTCCAAAGCGCAATTTCTTCATCAGAAAAAGTCAAATCAGGATTTAAGGCCAAATCAATTCTTTTGAGTTTTTGCTTTTCTTCCAAAATCAAATAGAAAAAACTTTCAGCTTCGCCAATGTCATAAATTGCCGAAAGTTGTTGAATGAAATGCGTTCTATAATTTTTAATATTCATAATTCAATTACCGTTGGTTTTAACCAACTGGATATAAGATGTTACACAATTATTGGCTTTAGCCAAAATTTAGTAAAATTTTGGCTAAAGCCAACAAAATTCTATTTCAAAATCCGTTGGTTAAAACCAACGGCAATTCATTAGTATCAAAATTGATTATTCAACATTCAAAACAATCAATATTTAAATTTTCATAATTCCTTTAACATCCACACCGGACAAGAAACATGTCCCGTACTTCCCATAGGAGAACAAATATATTCAAACCCCACTTTTTTATACAGTTTTTGGGCATCCTGCATAAATGGCATTGTTTCCAGGTAACATTTTTCGAAACCAAAATCTTTGGCTGTTTGCAAACAAATTGCCATCATTTGGCTTCCAATTCCTAGACCACGTGCTTCTGGCAAGAAATACATTTTTTGCAATTCACAAATAGTTTCTGCTTCGTTTTCCAATGGCGCAACTCCGGCAGAACCAATGATTTTGCCATCGTGCTCCACCACAAAATAAACTGATTTTGGTTTACTGTATTCCTCAAACATTAAATCCAAATAGGGATCAGCATAAGCGGTTCCCACTTTGGGAATGTTTAGTTCGTCAAAAACCATCCGTATTAAATGAGCAACCGCTACATTGTCTCTCTTTTCAATTTTTCTGATGATCCAATTATTCATAATATTACAATACTGATTTTAATTGCACAAAAATAAGTATTGTTTATTGGATTAATCCAAAGATTCAAAACTAAATCTAAGGAAGTATATGAGTTTTCAAAATAGCCACAGATACAAAGATTTTTATCTTATAAATTTCAATTTTATGATTTTAAAAGAAAATTCAGCAAAACAACTAAAATCATTCATTTTTAGATTAAATACATTTAAAATCAGTGAATCAGTGGCGAAATAATACACACGTTTATCTTGAAACTAAATCCTAAACACAAAAACACTACTTTTGCATTTGTGAAAACCAATGAAAAATACATTCGTCGTTGTCTCGAATTAGCCAACAATGGTTTGGGAACAACACACCCAAACCCGATGGTGGGAAGCGTTATTGTCTGTGATGGCAAAATCATTGGCGAAGGCTGGCACAAAAAATCAGGAGAACCGCACGCCGAAGTCAATGCCGTGAATTCTGTAAAAGACAAATCGTTGTTGAAAAAATCGACTATTTATGTGAGTTTGGAACCTTGTAGTCATTTCGGAAAAACACCACCTTGTTGTGATTTTATTATCGAAAATGAGATTCCAAATGTGGTTATCGGAACGGTTGATCCGAATGTGAAAGTAGCTGGAAACGGCATCAAAAAATTAATCGAAGCCGGAAAAAATGTAATTGTTGGCGTTCTCGAAGCGGAATGTAACGAACTAAACAAACGTTTTTTTACATTTCACCAAAAAAAAAGACCTTATGTGATTTTGAAATGGGCGGAAACTAAGGATGGCTTTGTTGCACCCTTGGAGATTTGTCGCAAAATCCTGAATGACAACAAACAAAAACCCGTCTGGATTACCAATGAATTTTCGCGTCAACTAGTTCACAAATGGAGGAGTGAAGAACAGGCGATTCTTGTGGGAACCAACACAGTTATTGATGACAATCCAAAATTGGATGTAAGAGATTGGACAGGAAAAAATCCTACTAGAATTGTTTTGGACCAGAACAATCGAATCCCAAAAGAAAATTATATATTTGACAATCAAGTGAAAACCATCGTTTTTTCGAATTCATCAACCAGAATTAATGAAGAAAACACTACCTTTGAAATAATCGATTTTAAACAAAATCTGGCGGAACAAATACTAAATGTATTGTATAAAAACCAAATTCAATCCGTAATTATTGAAGGCGGAGCTCAAACTTTGCAAACTTTTATTAACGAAAATCTTTGGGATGAAGCCAGAGTGTTTATTGGGAATCAAAGCTTTTCAACTGGAATTAAAGCTCCGATTTTAGCTTTGAAAAACTCCGAGAAACATTCCATAGAAAACGACATACTTATAATTTCTAGAAATTATGATTGACACAATTATTTTTGATTTTGGAGATGTTTTTATCAATTTAGATAAAGAAGGGTCTATCAATGCACTTAAAAAATTGGGATTATCTCAATGGAATGAAGATTTGAACCAATTAAATTTACAATTTGAAAAAGGACAAATCTCAGAAGAAGACTTCCTTCAAGGTATTCAAAAGCATGTTCCAAATGCTTCTATCGACGAAATTTCAGCGGCTTGGAACGCTGTCCTTCTCGATTTTCCGTTGCGCCGATTGGAATTTCTTCAAAAACTTACTAAAAAATACCGCTTATTTTTATTGAGTAATACCGATGCCATTCATATTGAAACTTTCGAAAGAGAAAGCGGAGTTTCATTTTACAGTGATTTTTATCAATGTTTTGAAAAAGTATATTATTCATTTGAAATGGGAATGCGAAAACCCGATGCCGAAATTTTTAATTATTTATTAAACAAATACGATTTAGCTCCCAATCACACTTTATTCGTTGACGACAAAAAAGAAAATACTGATGCGGCACTTTCGCTAGGTATTCAAGTTTGGAATTTGCAAGTAGGACAGGAAGATGTAGTCGATTTATTTAAGAAAAAAGAATTTGAGCTGTGAAAAGTAAAATTTCAATAACTCTTTCAAAGATAACTTTAATTCCAAATTTTATTGAATTTGGAAGACGTTTATAAAACCATAGCTTTTCCATCGGATGAAATTCTATTTAAAGAAAAAAACAGCAAATTTTTTGGTTACGCCTTTCCAATCCAAATTGAAGCAGAAGTAAAACCCATAATTGACGGTTTACGAAAACATCATCCCCACGCAGTACATTATTGTTATGCATATCAAATTGGCACCGACACCTTATTATACAGAGCAAATGATGATGGAGAACCCAGCAATACAGCGGGAATACCTATTTACGGTCAAATTCAATCTTTTGGCGTTACAAATGTTTTAATAGTAATCGTTCGGATTTTCGGAGGTGTCAAATTGGGTGTTGGCGGGTTGATTTCAGCTTATAGAACTGCGGCACAAATGACATTGGAATCTGCCGAAATAATCGAAAAAACAATTAACATCCATTTTCAAATTGCATTCGATTATAAAAACATCAACAAAGTGATGCGAGTAATCAAAGAAAAAAACACAGAAATAGTCTCGCAAAAAATGGAAATGAGTTGTGAAATCGAAATTATTACCCGAAAAAAAAATGCCGAAATAATTTTCGACATTTTTAATACTATGTTTGAAGTGAAAATAAAACGGCTCTGAAAAATCTAAAAATAAAGTTGTTTTTGCCAAATTAACAAAAAATTTATCCAATCGTTAAACTCTTTTCAAAATGTCTATAATATATTGAGGTGGACTTATCGGTTTGCCTGTTTTCATGTCGACAAAAACTAAAATTGAGTTGCCCGTTGTTAATAACTCCTCATTTTCATTATACAGTTCATAGTCAAATTCAATCTTAACAGTTGTTCTATTTTTAAGAATAGTTTTTAATGTTAAAAGTTCATCATACCGTGCCGGTTTCTTGTAATTCATCGTCAAGGAAACCACCGGAAGCATAATTCCGTTTTCCTCCATCCATTTATACGAAATCCCTTTGTTTCTGAGCCATTCGACCCTCCCTATTTCAAAATATTGAGCATAATTCCCGTGATAAACTACTCGCATTTGATCAGTTTCTGAATAGCGAACACGGATTTGAGTTTGGTGATATTCCATTGAATTAAATATTAAAAAATTAAAATTAAAAAAGCCCCATACGATAATATTTTGTAAAAATTACATCTAAAATATTTTTTTTTAGCTAAATTTATTCACATATTTGTTATCCCGAAAAAAAAGATAAGTTCAAACTTATTTTTCATTAAAAATCATTACCAAAACGAAATAATTTAACCAAATTTATGAACAAGACTGCACAATCAGTATGGGAAAACTGCCTATCTTTTATAAAAGACAATATCGCAGACCAAGCTTATAAAACATGGTTTGAACCTATTAAGTCAGTTGAGCTTACCGATAATGCATTATACATTCAAGTCCCTAGTAAATTTTTCTATGAATGGCTAGAAGAACATTATGTTAAATTATTAAAAGTCGCACTAACCAAAGAACTCGGTAAAAATGCAAAGTTACTCTATAAAATCAAAATGGAAAATACTTATGGCAATAAACAACCGTTTACTGAACAATTGCCTAGTGCAAATCGTGTGCCTATGAAACCGCAAGATGTTGATGCTCCATATAAAAACCTTAACCCAGAATTAAAAAATCCATTTGTAATTCCAGGGATTCGAAATTTAAAAATCGAATCACAACTGAATGCAAATTATAGTTTTGATAATTTTCTTGAAGGAGATTCTAACAGATTGGCACGTTCAGCAGGTATGGCTGTAGCCAATAAACCAGGTGGAACTTCATTCAATCCGTTATTAATTTTTGGCGGTGTTGGTTTAGGCAAAACGCATTTAGCGCACGCAATTGGCGTTGAAATTAAAGATAAATATCCAGAAAAAACGGTTTTATACATCTCAGCCGAAATTTTCACACAACAATATATTGACTCGGTAAAGAAAAATAATAGAAATGATTTTATTCATTTCTATCAATTGATTGATGTTTTAATCATTGATGATGTTCAATTCCTTTCAGGAAAATCAGGAACTCAAGATGTGTTTTTCCATATTTTCAATTATTTGCATCAAAACGGCAAACAGGTAATTTTGACTTCGGACAAAGCTCCTGTTGACATGCAAGATATAGAACAACGATTGTTATCCCGTTTCAAATGGGGATTATCAGCTGAATTGCACCAACCAGATTATGAAACTAGAATTTCTATCCTCAAGAATATTTTATACCGTGATGGTGTTGAAATTCCTGATGAAATCATAGAATATGTTGCCCGAAACATTAAATCGAATGTAAGAGAATTAGAAGGTGCCATCATTTCCTTAATTGCACAATCGTCTTTCAACAAAAAAGAGGTGACCTTAGAACTCGCCAAAAGTGTTGTTGAGAAATTTGTAAAAAATGTAAAACGGGAAATTTCTATCGATTATATTCAAAAAATAGTTTCCGATTATTTTCAATTAGATTTAGAAACACTTCAGTCTAAAACCAGAAAAAGACATATCGTTCAAGCCCGCCAATTGGCCATGTTTTTTGCTAAAAAATTCACCAAAGCTTCTTTGGCAAACATTGGCTCACAAATAGGTGATCGCGATCACGCAACCGTTTTGCACGCTTGTAAAACCGTTGACAATTTAGTTGCCACCGATAAACAATTCAAAAAATTTGTCGAAGACATCAATAAAAAACTAACGCTATAAACGTTTTATGCCCATCAAAATTTTAATGGTTTGTTTGGGCAATATTTGTCGGTCTCCATTAGCCGAAGGAATATTAGCCTCAAAACTCCCGAAAGAAAAGTTTATAGTAGATTCTGCTGGAACAGGACCATGGCATATTGGCCGCCAACCTGACGAACGCTCTATTGCTATTGCAAAAAAAAACAAACTTGATATTTCAGGACAAAAAGGAAGACAATTTTCAACAACTGATTTTGAAGTATTTGACTATATTTATGTAATGGACTCTTCCAATTATAAAGATGTTGTTCGTCTTACCAATAATAAGGAACATAAGACGAAAGTGCAACTCATTTTGAATGAATTATTTCCCAATGAAAATGTAGATGTTCCTGATCCTTATTATGGAGTGGAAAACGGATTTGAAACAGTATATCAAATGCTAGACGAAACTTGTGATATAATTGCAAAAAAACTCATTGAGAAACATCCCTGATTATTTTTAATAGAATTAAAAGCCTACCCGATACCTAAATTAGTATACAATGAAACCAAACCTTTCTTTAGGAAAACTCTATTTAATTCCAACTACATTAGGAGAAGAAGGTGACCCCAATGATGTTTTGCCTCAAACTATAAAAAGAAGCATTGATTTCATTGACGATTACATTGTAGAAAACGAAAAAACCGCTCGGAAATTCATAAAAAGTATTCAACCACAAAAAGTTCAAGCCTCCTTGCGATTAAGTTCGCTCAACAAACACACCGAAATTTCTGAACACGCTAAAATGTTACAGCCTTGTTTAGAAGGCAAAAACGTAGGTTTAATGAGTGAAGCCGGATGCCCTGGCGTTGCCGATCCTGGTGCTGTGATTGTAAAATTAGCTCACGAAAAAGGAATTCAAGTTATTCCGCTAGTAGGTCCATCTTCCATTTTATTGGCGATTATGGCTTCTGGAATGAACGGTCAAAGTTTTGCTTTTAATGGATATATTCCTATTGACAAAGCCGAGAAAAAAACAGCTCTGAAAAATTTAGAGAAATTATCTCAGGATAAAAATCAATCTCAAATATTTATTGAAACACCTTATAGAAATAATAAAATGTTGGAGGATATTATTCAAGCCTTGAATCCATCGACCTATATTTGTGTGGCCACAGACATTACTATGCCAACAGAATTTATCAAAACAATGCGAGCTTCAGAATGGAAAAAAACACAAGTAGATTTGCACAATCGACCTACTATTTTTATTATTCATAAAATGTAAATATTAAAATTTTGGTTAAAAGCCAAAGGAGATTGAAAGGATTTCAAAAGATTAAACGACATAAAAAAAACCACCTCAATTGAAGTGGTTATAAATTTTATAGAACCAAAAACTTTATATCTTCACTTTTGCATTACAATCAGCTACAATTCCAGAAGTTTCATACCCTCCAAAATCTCGCATATAACTTCGTATCGAGGTTCCATAAGCATCTTTGAAATACCGTTTCCCCTTGTGCCTAAAAAACCTTTTTACCGAACCTACACCACCAAGATGCGCCGCAGCCAATATTCCAGACTCCGTAACAAGGACACCTGTAATTATTTGACCTTCGTGTTTTTGGATAATATCTTTTAATTCCGATTTATTTTTTGAAATTAGAGCCACAAATGCTTTTTCTTGCATTTTTGGACTATTCAAAAACCGACTACTATCGTGAATACCAACTGTTTTTAGAGTTTCCTTTCCAAACTGGTATTTCCCCATATATCCTAGAGAATTAATTTTTCTGTACTTTCCTTGTGATTCTTTGAAGGCGATTGCTTCTTTGTAACCTATGAAGAATTTTCCTGTATAAGGAACATTCAAATTAGAACATTCTTCTTGTTTTAGAGAGGGAAATAAGTAATGCGCCCCCTCTGTTTCATCAGTAAGAAACCATTGATTGGAATCTTGTTTGAAAGGTTTAAAACCTGAGCTTAAAAAAGCAATAATTATAGTCAAACTTGTATAAAAAGACCATTTGTTTATCATAAATTGTTTTTCTTCAAAACGCTGTCCCGTTGTGATATTTCTACGGTGCAAATATACAATAAAAAATAAAAGTCTGATTATAAGCTATTTAAAAAATACTAAAAATAGATGGTATGAAATTTAAATCCCCGCTGAGGCGAGTATTCAAGGGTAGGGGCAGGGATTTTGACCGAATTTAAAACCGAAAAAACGGTCTTCAAAAAGTGTGATTTTGTGTTGATTTTTGTCAAATCTAAATCCAAACTTAGGTAAAATTGTCTGTCTTTTTCCGGTTTTATAGGAAAAATAAGCTGATTTTTATTGTCGTTTTCACCAATTAATCCTTCTCCTCCATAACCCAATGCAAGATTCAACCACTTTGGAATTTTTGATTTTTTGGAAAAAGAATGCAAATTCGCCGAAAACCAATAGGTTTGTCCGTTATAATCTTTTAGTATATTTTCTTGTATTGTTTTTCCCAATAAATCCGGTCTGAAATTGGCATATTCAGTCGTGTGAAAAGAGAATTTTGGTGTGATGCGTTGTTCGTTCCAAATTAATTCTTGAGAAACATACAAAGCAGTCCCCGAAGCATTAGCAATTACGTCGCCCATCGAAGCTCCCCATTCAGCAGAAAAGCCATCCATAACCTCAACGGCTGTCAGGAATACAAATCCTAAACTAGCTCCATAAATCAATTGATTTTTCTGGCTCGCTCCGCTCCAATTCAATGCTTCAGCACTAAATCGCCCAATGTGATACGAAGAATAAAGATGTCCCAATTTATCTATTTGCACCCACTCTGAATTGTCATTAATAAAATGAAAATCAGATTTGGGATAATCGGCATACCAAAGTTGGCTCAATCCCAACAAAGCTCCAGAAGCCAAAACTGCTTCGGTAATGAATACCGAATTTTGCCTTTTCAGGTTTAAAGAATCGGAAGGTTTTAGAAAAGTATCGAATGAATTTTGTGCCAAAACACTTTGGAACACCAACAAAAACAAAAAATAAAATTGTTTTTTGCCGTTCAAAATTATCTTTTTACCCCTTGACCGTTAATCCAATCGGAATATTTTTTGGCATTCAAATTGTGTTCTGGCAAAGTCGCGGCAAATTCGTGGTAACCAAATCGCTCTACGCTGGCACAGAAATAAATAAAGTCATTCTTTTCTGGATTCAAAACCGCATCCAAAGCCGTAATATCAGGCATAGCAATTGGCCCAGGAGGAAGTCCAATAACTTTATAAGTGTTGTATGGGGAATTTAGAAATAAATCGTTGTAAAAAACCCTTTTGATTACTTGGTCAAAATCATTGTCTTTCTTCTTTTTGGCAAAAATCACTGTAGGATCAGCTTGAAGAGGCATTTCTAGCTTCATTCTATTCAGATATACGCCTGCAATCCTTGGTCTTTCATCTTTTTTAACCGATTCTTTATGTACAATTGATGCCAAAATTGTCGCTTCAACAGGAGTTAAACCTTGCTTTTCGGCCTTTTCAATGCGTTCCTTGTTCCAGAAATTACGGTATTCCTTAATCATTTTATCGCGAAATTTCTCGGCTGTAATGTTCCAATATACTTCATATGTATTAGGAATAAAAACCACTAAAACATTTTCATCGGTAAAACCATTTTCTTTTAAGAAAATAGAATCTTTGAAGGTGTTCAATAAAGTCAAACTATCCGGTTCGATTTGTGACCCCACTCTTCCTGCAAAATTCTCTAGTCTTTCTTGATTATTGAATGCCAGTTTTACAGGAACATTACTCCTCATCGCTTTGACCAAATCATAGCTATTCATTCCTTTGGTCAATAAAAATCGTCCTGGTTTAATATTTTCAGGATAGCTTCTTTTATTGGCTACCATTTCAAAACGATTCATATTTTCGACAAAAGGGGCAATTATTTTCTTTACATCTTCATAAGTTGAACCTGTTGGCACATAAACATAAAGTTCGCTTTCTGAAAACTTGGTGTTTTTAGAAAAGACTTGATTTGCCAAGATAAATCCGTAAATCAGTAATCCTGACATTAAAACAACAGATGCGATGGTTAAGATTTTTTTTAAATTCAAAATTGAAATTTTTAAAATTTAGTATTAATTAATTGAAAAATAGCTTCGTCTTTATACATACCATTGACTAAAGTCCAATCTTTTTTTGTTCCTATTTTTTCGAATCCAAATTTAGTAAAAAGAGCTATACTAGCTTCATTTTCGGCACTAATATTTGCATACAATTGATGCAGATTCAAATGATAAAAAGAATAACGAATTAACAACTCCAAAGCTTCAGAACCAATATTCTGTTTTCTGTTTTCAGTTCCTTGAATCACGATGCCAATTCCTGCCCTATTATTCTTTGGATCAAACTCAAACAAATCGATTAATCCAATTGCTGGAAAATCTTCATCCTGACAAATCGCCAATCGCAATTGTTTGGCTTCATAAATATCTTGTTGTGCATTTTCGAGGTATTGCTTGACCAAAAACCGACTATAAGGTGTTTGTGTATTGCTTACTTCCCAAATACTTTGGTCGTTTTCCATCGCATACACAAACTCCAAATCATTGGGTTCGAGTGCTCGGAGATAGATGTTTTCGCCTTTTAGTGTGATCATTGGAAAGTTAGAGGTTAGAAATTAGAGGTTAGAAGAAAATTTATATCTCAATCACTCCTTTAAACACAAATTCTGCCGGACCAATCAAGAAAACATTGGTAAACAAATCACCCATTTTATCAAAAGAAACGGCTAATTTTCCGCCTTCCACATTTAGTTTAATCGAAGAAGCGTTGGTTTGTCCTGTAGCATTCATTGCAATGGCAACTGCTGTAGCTCCAGTTCCACAAGCTAAAGTTTCATCCTCAACACCTCTTTCGTATGTTCGAAGCGAAAAAGTATCCTCATTGATTTTTTTTACGAAATTGATATTGCTTCCTGCTGCACCGTATAACGAACCGTAGCGAAGAGCCGCCCCGTTTTCTTTTACATTATAATGTTCCAAATCTTCCACCAATTGCACGTGATGTGGCGAACCGGTATTCATAAAGGTATAATCGGTTTCTATTTTGATATTGGTCACATCAATCATTTGCAAAGAAACAATTCCGTCATTGGCAACGCTGGCGTGATGCAAACCATCGGTAGCGATAAAAGTACAACTATCTCTGATCACGTTCAAATCTTTGGCGAAAGCCACCAAACAGCGACCGCCATTGCCACACATCGAACTTGTATTTCCATCGGAATTGTAATAAACCATTTTGAAATCGGTGACTTCATCATTTTCTAATAAAATAAGTCCATCGGCTCCAATACCAAAACGCCTGTCACAAAAACGTGCCACGAGTTGTACATTTTCTTTAGGAAAAAATCCTGAACGATTGTCAATCATTACAAAATCGTTTCCTGTTCCTTGGTATTTATAAAATTCTAATTGCATTGTATTATTGTATTAAGAGTTACAAAAGTACAAATATTAATGATACGTTAAAGAGTGTTAAACGAGCGTTAAACTGTTTTTTTGAAATATCAAAATGTATAACTTTACGTTGTAAATAAATATATTTAAAACTATGAAACGATTTTCAAGCCTTTTTTTAGTATCACTGTTAAGTGGAGCCGTGACTTTAGGTTCTTATAAATTGTTATTTGACGAGAACGGTTATTTTTCAAAAAATTCAATCGTAACCCAAGCCTCAAATTCGTATGAACGAAATGTTGGCTTATCCGCTGAAGCTGTAGATTTTATTGAAGCTGCCGATAAAACCATTCACACCGTAGTTCACGTAAAAAATGTATCTCGAAAAAGTATTTCCAATCCTATTTTGGAATATTTCTACGGTTACAGAGGCGATCAATTGCAGGAACAAGTTGGTACAGGTTCTGGTGTAATTATTTCGGAAGATGGCTATATCGTGACTAACAATCATGTAATAAAAGACGCATCGGAAATTGAAATCACCCTAAACAACAAGAAATCTTATCCTGCAAAACTGATTGGAACCGATTCGAAAATGGATATAGCTTTATTAAAAATTACTACCGACGAAAAATTACCTTACACGACTTTCGCCAATTCGGATGAGGTAAAGGTTGGCGAATGGGTTTTGGCTGTTGGAAACCCTTATAATTTAACTTCTACCGTAACTGCAGGAATTATTTCGGCTAAAGCCAGAAATCTAGACACCAGTGGAATCCAATCATTTATCCAAACCGATGCGGCTGTAAACCCCGGAAATAGCGGTGGTGCATTGGTAAATACTCGTGGCGAATTAATTGGAATCAACACAATGATTTCCTCTCCAACGGGGAGTTATACAGGTTATTCTTTCGCAATCCCATCCAATAATGCCCGAAAAATAATTGAGGATTTAATGGAATTTGGAAACGTACAAAGAGGCGTTCTTGGTGTTGAAGGTGGCGAATTGAATGCTATGGCTTCAAAAGAATTGGGTGTTCCTGAAACCCAAGGTTTTTACATCAATAAAGTACAAAAAAAATCAGGTGCCGAAAAAGCAGGTTTGCAAAAAGGCGATATTATTATCAAATTAGACAACCAAAAAGTAGCCTCTTTTGCCGATCTTTCGGGTTATATTAATACCAAAAGGCCTAATGACAAAGTGGATGTTACCTTTATTAGAGAAGGAAAAAATAAAGTGCTGCCTGTCATTTTAAGTAAAAACGAGTTTTTCAACACGGAATTCAAAGGGATAGAATTAGAAAACATTACTGCTGCAGAAAAAACAAGGTTTCATTTGGATGGTGGCGTAAAAATTAAATCGATTACCAACGAAAATCTGAAACAATACGAAGAAGAACTCAGAGGAAATATTATCCTGAGTATTGATAATGTTAAAATTAAAGACATAGAATCGGCTTCTAAAATTTTGAATAATAAAGCCGAAAACCAAAGCGTTCAAATGGAAATGATTAATAAAAGAGGAGAAATAATCCGAATAATCTTTTAAATCAACTCCTAAAATTGGATAAAAAAAGACCGCATATTCGCAGATTATTTAAAAAATCTACGAATATGCTGTTAACTTTTTTAAATCGGCAAAACCGTTGTGGACTTCACTTCCGAAATAATAAAAAAACTATTAATCAACGAAACTTCGGGTAAAACTGATAGTTTTTTTTGATGAAAGTTGTGGTAACTTTCCATATCAGACAAGATGATTTTGAGCATATAATCAAAACTTCCTGAAATAAAATTACATTCGACCACTTCAGGCATATTCATAATCGACTGATTGAATCCTTCCGAAACATCGTAGGTTTGTTTGACCAACGTGACTTGGCAATACACCATTAGATTATTGCCCAATTTCTTTTTATTCAAAATCGAAACGTATTTTTCGATAATCCCTTCCTTTTCCAAACGCTTTACTCGATCGTGTACAGGCGTAAGCGAAAGATTTATTTTATTGGCAATATCCTTTAAAGTCAAATGCGCATCTACTTGGAGGAGACGCAGGATTTTTTTGTCGGTTTCGTCTAAAATCATAGTGCAAAATGATTAAATGAGTAGTATTTCAAATTTATAAATCAGATATTTTTTCGTTTTATAAACGCAAAACCCATTCGATTCAGAAATATTTTATTCAAAAATACCAAATAAAAATAATATTTTCTTAATTTAATACCAATAAACACAATAATTTCTTTCTACAGTATCTTTGTTAAGTATTAATGTTCTAACTATATACACAAAATATTATGATTATTGGAGTGCCTAAGGAAATCAAAAACAACGAAAATCGTGTTGCACTAACCCCAGCAGGTGTAGCCGAATTCAAAAAACACGGACATCTTGTCTATGTGCAAAAAAGCGCAGGAGAGAACAGTGGTTTTAGTGACAAAGCTTACGAAGAAGCCGGAGCCAAACTTTTACCAACCATTGAAGCTATTTATGAAATTGCCGAAATGATTATCAAGGTAAAAGAGCCTATTGCTTCTGAATATCCGCTTATCAAAAAAGACCAATTGCTATTTACTTATTTCCACTTTGCTTCCTCTGAACCTTTAACTTATGCTATGATGGAACGTAAAGCGGTTTGCTTGGCTTATGAAACAGTTGAAAAATCAGATCGTAGTTTGCCATTATTAGTACCTATGTCAGAAGTGGCGGGTCGTATGGCAATTCAAGAAGGGGCTAAATATTTAGAGAAACCGATGAAAGGAAAAGGAATCCTTCTTGGAGGTGTTCCCGGAGTTCCTCCTGCAAAAGTTGTTGTTTTAGGTGGTGGAATTGTAGGAACCCAAGCTGCAAAAATGGCTGCTGGGTTTGGTGCTCAAGTCACCATTCTGGATGTAAGTTTACCACGTTTACGGTATTTGTCTGACGTGATGCCTGCCAATGTAACTACAGTTATGTCGAATCATTATAATGTTCGCGACGCGATTTCTCAAGCGGATTTGGTTATCGGAGCGGTTTTAATTCCAGGTGCAAAAGCGCCACATTTGATTACCCGTGATATGCTAAAATTAATGGCTCCCGGAACCGTAGTAGTTGACGTTGCCGTTGACCAAGGAGGTTGTATCGAAACTTGTACCCCAACAACACACGAAAATCCAACTTTCATTATCGACGACATTGTTCATTATTGCGTGGCGAATATGCCTGGTGCTGTTCCTTATACTTCTACTTTAGCGTTGACCAATGCTACTTTGCCTTACGCATTACAATTAGCCAACAAAGGATGGAAAAAAGCTTGTGCCGAAAACGAAGAATTGAAAAAAGGACTCAACGTTGCCAATGGTAAAATTCTTTACAAAGGTGTTGCCGATGCTTGGAATTTGCCTTTTGAAGATGTAGAAACTGCCTTGAAAGATCTGGTTTACTCCTAATTTCATTAGTATTAAGACTTAATTCTCCCTAAAAATTAAAATCCGTCTCGTTATTAAATAACGAGACGGATTTTTTATTACCGATAACTGAACACTAAGAACTGAATACTGAACACTACTCTTTCTGTTTTGTCAAATAATAAATCGGTATTCCTATCAACATTATTAAAACGCCCCAACCACAAGTATCTGGTTTTGTGTATAACAAAGCAATTCCAATCGCGCTGGCAATAGCAATATAAAGTCCCGGCAAAAAAGGATAACCAAAAGCTTTATAAGGTCTTTCGGCATCGGGCATTTTTCTGCGAAGGATAAAAATTCCGTAAATGGTCAGGATGTAAAACACCAAAACAATGATAACAACAAAGTCCAATAAATCGCCATATTTCCCGGTCAAACACAAAGCCGAAGCCCAAAAACATTGTACCCACAATGCCCAAGCCGGAACACTCGCTTTATTCAAAAGAGACGCTTTTTTGAAAAACAAACCGTCTTGCGCCATCGTATAATACACTCTTGCACCCGCCATAATCAATCCATTATTACAAGCAAAAGTCGAAATCATAATCATCAAAGCGATAATTAAGGTTCCAATATTCCCGAAAATATTTTGTGAAGCCACAACCGCTACTCTATCCGATTCAGCTGTAGCAATGTCTTGCAACGGAACCACTGCCAAATACATCACATTGGTCAAAATATAAATACAACTTACAATCAAAGTTCCTAGAAACAAACTCAATCCTACATTTCGTTTAGGATTTTTGATTTCACCAGCGATAAAAGTCACACCTTCCCAAGCCACACTCGAAAACAACGAACCCACCAATGCCGCCGACATAGCCGAAATCAAAGCCACGCCACTAATAGGAAGCCAAGAACCCGTATCGACATTCATAGATTGAGAAGTCCAAGCATTGGCCCAATTGGCATCCCAAACTTCGGCTTTGGCTGACACAAATCCGAAAATTATCAATCCAAAAATAGAGGCAACTTTAATAACCGTCAAGACTGTTTGCAAAATCTTGCTGTTTTTCACTCCACGACTGTTAATATAACTCAATAAAATAATGGTGATTATCGAAACTATTTGAGCCGCGTGCAATTGGAAATCGTCCAATTCAAAAATTATATTTTTTTCGCTCACTGGTGGATATATATAAGCTGCAAATTTAGAAAAAGCCACACCCACAGCGGCAATGGTACCGGTTTGAATCACCGCAAAAAAGCTCCAACCGTACAAAAACCCAATCAGTTTTCCGTACGCTTCCTTGATATAAACATATTGTCCGCCCGCTTTAGGAAACATCGAACTCAACTCGCCATAACTAACAGCAGCAATCACGGTAATAAATCCTGTGAGCACCCACATCGCAATGAGCCAGCCCGCAGAACCCAATTGGCGCACCATATCCGAGCTTACAATGAATATTCCCGAACCAATCATCGAGCCCACAACGAGCATTGTTCCGTCTAGTAATCCGAGTTCTCTTTTAAAATGTTCTTCGTTGTTGTCTTGCATATTGATTTGGTTTTTTTGGTTGGCTAAAGATATACTTTTTTTGGAAATTTCAGAAAATAGATGAAAAAGTAGTTTCATTTGGGCGTGCCCCTACGGGTCGGGCTTTTCGTTCCCGCTTTTTTTCTTTTCAATTGCCACGGGTTTAAACCCGTGGCAATTGAAAAGAAAAAAGAGCTCCACTACAATCCCTCACGCGAATCTGGATTTCAATGATAATCGCAATAAAAGATGACAATTTCAAAAACAACACTTTACCTATATCTTAATTTTTATGACGATAAAAAATATAAACCGAGCCAATGGCTCTCCATTTCTGCTTAATTTATTTTTATAATTGGAAAAAATCCCAACTCTACAATATGACACGAACCTACGGTTCTCTGCCGCAAAGTTCCGTAGGAACGACTTCTTTTGTAGCAACGGATTTCAATCCGTTGAAAAAATAAAATCCGTTATGAATGAGTTCCATAGGAACGGTGCATTCCATTTTAAACGACAATTATATATTTAAAATATAAGAAAAAATTTATACATTTGAGAGAAATATAAAACGAAACAGACATACGTCAATTTACCCAAATCTAGTTTTATATTCACTATAAAGTAGCGATTAAAGACAAATTGGCAAAAAGTATAAAAAATAGTAGATAATGAAAATCAAAATTTTAACAGTATTTACACTTATCTCTTTCCAAAATTACGGACAAGGAAATTTGTGTAGAAAAGATATAATTGAAGAAAATTATATTTTCAAAAAAAACGAAATTGAAAAATACCCCGACGTCCTATATATACAATAAATCTTCTTTTTGACGTTAGCGCAGTTTTGCAAACTGTGCCCACGAGCGAGAGCAAACAATAAACATCGAAGAAGCAACAAGATTATAAATATGTGAATTGTCAATTGGAATAGGCACAGTTTGCAAAACTGCGCTAACTATTGCGGATTCTGGCAACAACAAATGTGATTGCTTCGTTCCTCGCAATGACACAAAAAAACTCCCAAGTCGCCTTGAGAGTTTTTTGGTTATAATAGAACAAAGAATCACACCAAATCGAAACGATCTAAATTCATTACTTTGTTCCAAGCTTTCACAAAGTCTTTTACGAATTGCTCTTGAGAATCGGCACATCCATAAACTTCTGCCAAAGCTCTAAGTTCTGAGTTCGAACCAAAGATAAGATCGACACGAGTCCCTTTCCATTTCAATTCTCCAGTTTTGCGATTGCGACCTTCAAAAACATCTTGAGATTCTGAAGAAGCTTTCCAAGTTGTACCAAAATCCAGCAAATTAAAGAAGAAATCATTCGTCAAAGTTTCAGGACGATTGGTAAATACGCCATTTACAGCATAATCAAAATTGGTATTCAGTACACGCAAACCACCAACCAAAACCGTCATTTCAGGAGCAGTCAAAGTTAGTAATTGTGCTTTGTCGATCAACATTTCCTCAGCTGAAACAGTGTATTTTGTTTTCATATAATTGCGGAAACCATCTGCTTCTGGTTCAAGCACTGCAAAAGATTTTACATCGGTTTGCTCTTGTGAAGCATCGCCTCTTCCGGGTGTAAAAGGAACTGTAACCGCTTGACCAGCATTTTTGGCAGCTTTCTCAATTCCTGCACATCCAGCCAAAACAATTAAATCGGCAATTGACACTTGCTTTCCGTTAGATTGAGCAGCATTAAATGTTGACTGAATTCCTTCAAGTATTCCTAAAACTTTCGACAATTGAGATGGATTATTCACTTCCCAATCTTTTTGCGGAGCCAAACGAATGCGAGCTCCATTTGCTCCACCACGTTTATCCGAACCTCGAAAAGTCGATGCCGATGCCCAAGCAGTAGAAACTAATTCAGAAACTGACAATCCTGAACCTACTATTTTCTCCTTTAAGGCAATAATATCATTAATATCTATTAGTGAATGCGTTACAGCAGGAACTGGATCTTGCCAAATTAGTTCTTCTTTCGGAACATCTGAACCTAAATAACGTACAATAGGTCCCATATCACGATGCGTTAACTTAAACCACGCACGAGCAAACACATCTTCAAACTCAGCAGGATTTTCGAGAAAGTGTCTTGAAATTTTCTCGTAAACAGGATCAACTCTCAAGGCAAGATCAGAAGTAAGCATTGTTGGCGCGTGACTTTTCGATGGATTATGCGCATCTGGAACTGTCCCTGCTCCTGCTCCACCTTTTGGTTTCCATTGATGTGCTCCAGCTGGACTTTTCGACAATTCCCATTCGAAACCGAAAAGGTTCTCTAAATAATTGTGACTCCATTTAGCAGGTGTCGTAGTCCAAGCACCTTCGAGACCGCTACTAATGGTGTGTTCTCCAAATCCACTTTCAAAGGAGTTTTTCCAACCACAGCCTTGCTCTTCAATACCAGCAGCGGCAGGTTCTGGCCCAACATATTGATTTGGATCTGCAGCACCGTGTGTTTTCCCAAAAGCATGTCCGCCAGCAATAAGAGCAACCGTTTCTTCATCGTTCATTGCCATACGAGCAAAAGTCTCCCGAATATCGCGGGCAGATGCTAGTGGGTCAGGATTTCCGTTAGGTCCTTCTGGATTTACATAAATCAACCCCATTTGAACAGCGGCCAAAGGATTTTCTAATTCACGGTCACCTGTATAACGTTTATCATCCAACCACTTTCCTTCGGAACCCCAATAAATATCTTCGGCAGGTTCCCAAACATCTTCGCGTCCGCCAGCGAAACCAAAAGTTTTGAAACCCATCGATTCCAGCGCACAATTTCCTGTAAGAATCATCAAGTCAGCCCAAGAAATTTTCTTGCCGTATTTTTGTTTAATAGGCCATAGTAATAAACGAGCTTTATCTAAATTCACGTTGTCAGGCCAACTGTTCAGTGGCGCAAATCGTTGCGTACCAAAACCTGCTCCACCTCGACCATCAGCTATTCGATACGTTCCCGCACTATGCCACGCCATTCGAATAAAAAACGGGCCATAGTGACCATAATCGGCCGGCCACCAATCTTGGGAATCGGTCATCAGCTTAAAAATATCTTGCTTAATAGCATTCAAATCTAAACTTTTGAAAGCGGTTGCATAATCAAAATCTTCGCCCATCGGATTGGACAAAGAAGAGTGTTGCCTAAGAATGCTCAAGTTCAATTGATTTGGCCACCAATCATTGTTTCGTGTGCCTGTACTTTGTTTTACAGCACCACCTGAAAAAGGACATTTCCCTCCTCCTTCCACATTAGTATTACTTTCCATAATTATATGATTTTAAAAATATTAAACAAATTTATAAAAAATAAACTATCGAAAATGTTTTTACGATAGATAAAAACTATATCAATAATTAAAAATTATTCTAATTTCAACCAAATGTTTAAAATAAAAAACTCCCAAGCCGCCTTGAGAGTTTAAAAAAATATAATTAAAAAGTGCTTATAAGACTCGATTCACCTGAACCAAATTCTTCTCGTAATAGGATTCTTTGGTAGAAGAAATAATCACGCCACCGTGAGTTGCAGAATGGATGAATTTAATTTCGCCATCTAGCACTTCGACCACCATTCCTACGTGATTTATCCGGCTTCTTCCATTGGTTTTAAAGAAAATTAAATCGCCTTTCTGAGCATTTTCAGCATCAATTTTAGAACCATAAGAAGCCATTTCTATAGACGACCTAGGTAACTTAATATCGTAACTACTAAAAGTATAACAGATCAATCCGGAACAATCAAAACCGTCTGTCGTTGTTCCGCCAGATCGATACCGAGTCCCAATATTTTCGGAAGCCTTTGAAATTAGTTGATCTACAAAAGTGGCATCGCGCACTATATTTGACTCTTTATTTTCAAATTTTTCTGTGACATTCTCAGCTTCAAGAGCTATTGCATTTTCGATTGCAATCTCTTTCTGTATTAATTTTGAGGTACGAATTTTAAGCAGATAACCCACCAATAATTTTTTTGAAATATTCGGATTTTGTTTTTCTAATTCGGCAACCTTAAGACCATATTGTTTGGCAATTCCGTATTTAGTTTCTTTCGGCAAAACTTCGTGAGAAATTTCGGTTTCTGATTTCTTGTCTTCTATATTTTGTGGAACAACTGCAATTTCTTTTGGAGATTTCACTTCTTTATTCTCGGCAACAAGACTTGAATTAGTATCCGATTTTACTAGAACACTAATTTTTTGACCCACTTTCAAGGATTTTTTCCCTAATTCAGGATTGGCTTTTTTCAAGTCAGAAAGTGAAATTCCGTATTGTTTAGAAATGGAATATAACGATTCTTTAGGTAAGACTTCGTGAGTGATAACGGTTGATGATTTTTTAGTATCGTCTGTAGTTTGTGCTAGAACTGGAATTGTTTTTGCAACTTCTGATTCCTTTTTCACAACTATGGTCTGTGGTGCAACAGCAGCTTCTTTTTTAGAAATCATTTCTTTGTTCTCGGCGACAAGTCTTAAATTAGTATCTACTTTTACTGGAACATTAAGTTTTTGACCAACTTGTATGGATTTATTGGCTAATTCTGGGTTGGCTTTTTGTAGATCGGCAAGCTTGATTCCGTATTTTTTGGCAATAGAATACAAAGATTCTTTCGGCAAAATTTCATATTCAATTCCTTGAGTTGGAAATTCTGTTTTTTCTTCTGCTTTTGGGGCAATTACTATTTCTTCTTTTGGATTATTTTTTTTGGAAACGGTTTGCTTTTTATCTTCACTTGTTTTTTTAGTTTCTTTTGCTACTGCAAAATCTTCTAAAGCCGTTTGAAGAATCTTGATGGTTTGTCCAATTTTCAACCCTTCTTTTTCCAGATTAGGATTGATTTTATACAAATCTTCAATAATTATATGGTGTTGTTTTGCAATTCCGTAAAGCGTTTCTTTGGGAAGCACTTCGTGTGTTTTTTCAGGAAGGTTGCTTGCAGTTGCAGGTGATGAAACCGATCTATTCTTTTTAGTATTGGTTGGAATCAACAAAACCGTTTTCCAATTAATTCCGTTTACAGCGTCAGGATTGAGTTCATAAATAGCCGATGGTTTTACATTATATTTCTGTGCAATTTCACTGATGGTTTCACCCTTAGAAACAGTATGCTTCTTGTACTTTTCCTGCGAAAAAAGACTCATACTACTAAAGAAAACTATCAAAAAAAGGCAACTATAATACTTCATAAACATCATTTAAATTTCAAATCTTTATTGTACTGTTTCTGGAATTCTGAATGTGAAACAACAACCACAATTATTCTGTAAAAAAATGAATAATTATTTTACTTTAACGGCAAAACTTAATAATTAAGTACAACCTAAAAACAAATTTAATCTTAAAATATGAATTTCGCAATTTTTAAAAGACTCTTTATAGTCAATTTAACAAATTATCGAATAAAGAATGCCCAAGTTTCCTTGGGCATTTTTGATATAATTATTGTTTTTTAAATTATGATTTTCCCGCAGCAGCAATTAAATTTAATGCTGAACCAGCAACAAACCAGCCAATTTGGCTATCGTTATAAGTATGGTTTGCCAAAATCAAATCTTTAGAACCATCAGCATGAACGAATTCTAATGTCAATGGTTTTTCTGGAGCAAAATCAACTAAGTCAACAAAGTTAATGGTGTCGTCTTCTTGAATTTTATCGTAATCAGCTTCGTTAGCAAAAGTAAGCCCCAACATTCCTTGTTTTTTCAAATTGGTTTCGTGAATACGGGCGAATGATTTTACCAAAACTGCTTTCACACCCAAGAAACGAGGTTCCATTGCAGCGTGTTCGCGAGAAGAGCCTTCGCCATAATTATGATCTCCCACAACAATTGAAGGGATTCCAGCTACTTTATAAGCGCGCGCTACAGCAGGAACTGCATCGAAATTACCAGTTAATTGGTTTTTAACTTTATTAGTTGCTTGACCAAAAGCATTCACTGCACCTATCAACATATTGTTTGAAATATTATCCAAATGCCCACGAAAACGCAACCAAGGCCCAGCCATAGAAATATGGTCGGTGGTACATTTTCCGAAAGCTTTAATTAATAATTTGGCTCCCAAAATATTTTTTCCATCCCAAGCTTCGAATGGCGCTAAAAGTTGCAATCTGTCTGATGTTTCGCTTACCAAAATTTGAACACTAGAACCATCAGCAGCTGGTGCTTGGAATCCGTTATCTTCCACTGCGAAACCTCTTTTTGGTAATTCATCACCAAAAGGCGCAGTCAATTTCACTTCTTCACCATTGTCGTTAATCAAAGTATCCGTCAACGGATTGAAATCTAATCTTCCTGAAATAGCCAATGCAGCAACCATTTCTGGAGACGTTACAAAAGCGTGCGTGTTTGGATTACCATCGGCACGCTTGGAGAAATTACGGTTGAAAGAGTGAACGATTGTGTTTTTCTCTTGCTTGTCAGCTCCTGCTCTATCCCATTGCCCGATACAAGGTCCGCAAGCATTGGTAAAAACTTTGGTTCCCATTTTTTCGAAAGTGGCTATGATTCCATCTCTTTCGATCGTATATCTAATTTGTTCCGATCCTGGATTGATTCCGAATTCCGCTTTTGGAGTAATTCCGTGTTCTACAGCTTGGTTTACGATTGATGCGGCACGAGCCATATCTTCGTAAGAAGAGTTGGTACAAGAACCTATTAATCCCCATTCTACTTTTATTGGCCATCCGTTTGAAGCAGCTTCTTCTTTCATTTTAGAAACTGGCGTTCCTCTGTCTGGAGTAAAAGGACCATTAATATGTGGCTCTAATTCCGAAAGGTTGATTTCGATTAGTTGGTCGAAATAAGTTTCTGGATCGGCATACACTTCTGGATCGGCAGTCAAGTATGAAGCCACTTTATCGGCAGCATCAACCACATCTTGACGACCTGTTGCAGAAAGGTATCTTCTCATTGACTCATCATAACCAAATGTAGAAGTAGTCGCTCCTATTTCGGCTCCCATATTACAAATAGTTCCTTTTCCGGTACAAGACATTGAAGTTGCTCCTTCTCCAAAATATTCAACAATAGCACCCGTTCCGCCTTTCACGGTAAGAATATCGGCTACTTTTAGGATTACATCTTTTGGCGCAGTCCAACCCGATAATTTTCCAGTCAATTTTACACCAATTAATTTTGGAAATTTCAATTCCCAAGACATTCCTGACATAACATCAACAGCATCAGCTCCACCAACACCGATAGCCAACATTCCCAATCCACCTGCATTTACAGTATGTGAATCGGTTCCAATCATCAAACCTCCAGGGAACGCATAGTTCTCCAAAACGATTTGGTGAATAATTCCTGAACCAGGTTTCCAAAAACCAATTCCGTATTTATTAGAAACTGAAGAAAGGAAGTCGAAAACTTCTTTGGATTGCGAATTGGCTGCAGCTAAATCAAATTCGGCTCCATTTTTAGCCAAAATTAAATGATCACAGTGCACGGTTGTAGGAACAGCAACTGTTTTCTTACCAGCGTGCATAAATTGCAATAATGCCATTTGAGCCGTTGCATCTTGGCAAGCTACTCTGTCTGGAGCAAAATCTACATAATCAACCCCTCTTTTAAAAGTTGCAGCAGGTTGTCCTTCCCAAAGGTGGCTGTATAAAATTTTCTCTGTCAATGTTAGTGGGCGTCCAACTAGCTCCCGTGCTTTGTCTACACGAGAAGTCATATTTGCGTACACTTTTTCGATCATTCCTATATCAAATGCCATAATTTATATATTTATTTTGTTATCTATTTTTAATTATCACAAGTTACAAAAAAATAGAGTACAAAAAAAAACCTGAATCATTGGACTCAGGCTTTTAAACTATAATTAACAAATTATGTGAATTATTTAACTAATAACTTATGAGAAGGCGCAAACTTTGTCAGATCGATACCCACTACTGCCGTTTTATATTCCTCAATTGTAGGAGTTCTACCAAGAACTGTAGAAAGAACCACAACCGGAGTAGAGGAAAGCAAAGACTCTCCTTTTTTACCTTCTGTATCCTCAACAACTCGTCCTTGGAAAAGACGCGTAGATGTTGCCATAACCGTATCTCCTTTGGCCGCTTTTTCCTGATTACCCATACAAAGGTTACAACCTGGACGCTCTAGATATAACATATTTTTGTATTCTGTACGTGCTGCAGCTTTAGGAATAGTATCGTCGAATTCGAAACCAGAATATTTTTGTAAAACTGCCCAATCTCCTTCAGCTTTAAGTTCATCTACAATATTATAGGTAGGCGGTGCAACTACAAGCGGCGCTAAAAATTCCACTTTCCCTTTTTGAATTTCAATATTTTTAAGCATTTGAGCTAGGATTTTCATATCTCCCTTGTGAACCATACAAGAACCGATAAATCCAAGATCTACTTTTTTCACTCCTCCGTAGAAAGATAATGGTCTGATGGTGTCGTGCGTATATCGTTTAGAAACATCGGGATTATTCACATCAGGATCAGCAATCATTGGTTCAGCAATCAGATCCAAATCGACCACAACTTCAGCATAATACTTAGCATTTGCATCTGGAGTTAAAGCTGGTTTCACTCCTGATTTAATTTCAGCAATTCTATTCTCAGCGATAGTAATCAACCCTTTAAGCACTTGTATATGATTGTCCATACCTTTATCGATCATAATCTGGATTCTACTCTTCGCAATCGCCAGTGATTCAATCAAAGTAGCATCTTCGGAAATACAGATAGAAGCTTTAGCCTTCATTTCTGCAGTCCAGTCAGTAAACGTAAAAGCCTGGTCAGCAGTAAGAGTTCCAAGGTGAACCTCAATAATTTTACCTTGAAATACATTTTCTCCACCAAATTGCTTAAGCATTTGAGATTGTGTCGCGTGAACCACATCACGGAAATCCATATAACTTTTCATCTCTCCTTTGAAAGTCACTTTTACTGATTCAGGAATTGGCATTGAAGCTTCACCGGTAGCCAGTGCAAGCGCAACTGTTCCTGAGTCAGCACCAAAAGCAACACCTTTAGACATTCTTGTATGAGAGTCACCACCGATGATGATAGCCCATTCATTTACAGTAATATCATTCAATACTTTGTGAATTACGTCGGTCATTGCGTGATAAACCCCTTTCGGATCACGAGCTGTAATTAATCCGAAGTCGTTCATGAATTTCATCAATCTAGGAATATTTGCTTTAGATTTATTATCCCAAACTGAAGCCGTGTGACAACCTGATTGGTAAGCACCGTCAACAATTGGCGAAATCACTGTAGCAGCCATAGACTCCAATTCTTGAGAAGTCATAAGCCCTGTTGTATCTTGTGAACCAACAATATTTACGGTAACACGAACATCCGAACCAGCATGTAAAACTTTACCCGGAGTTGTTCCAACAGCGTTTTTATTAAATATTTTTTCTACTGCCGTAAGACCTTGTCCTTCAATAGAAACTTCTTTTGACGGAGCATATACAGGCACAATATCAATACCTAGAGTCTTTGATGCAAATGTTTGTAATTTTTTTCCAAACACGATAGCATAAGAACCTCCCGCTTTTATAAATTCAATTTTCTGAGGCGTAAATGCCTTAGAAATATCTATTAATTCTTTATCGCCGTTATACAATTTCTTTGATTTTGTGTTGATTGTAAGAACCGTACCAGTGGCAACAGAGTAAACTTCCTCTATAATAGGATCACCACTTTCATTACGAACAGGGTTTCCATTTTCATCAAGTTTTTTAACCCAGTTTTTAAGATCCAAACCAATACCACCTGTAACATCTACAGTAGTTAAAAAAATTGGAGAAATACCGTTTGTCCCTGCAACAATTGGAGCAAAATTAACAAATGGGACATAAGGACTTGCTTGTTTACCTGTCCAAAGTGCCACGTTGTTTACACCAGACATTCTTGATGAACCCACGCCCATAGTACCTTTTTCGGCGATTAACATCACGCTCTTATCAGGATTCGCTTCTGATAAAGCTTTGATTTGAACTTGAGCTTCTGGAGAAATTAAGCATTTACCGTGCAATTCACGATCTGAACGAGAGTGTGCTTGGTTTCCTGGAGAAAGTAAGTCAGTTGAAATATCTCCTTCACCAGCAATAAAGGTAATCACCCTAATTTCTTCTGCTATTTCGGGTAATTTAGTAAAGAACTCCGCCTTAGCATAGCTCTCTAAAATAGCTGAAGCTATTCCGTTTCCGCTTTTGAAAGCAGCCTCTAAACGATCTGTATCTGCTTCATAAAGAAATACTTGTGTTTTTAAAACTTCCGCGGCGTCTTTTGCAATGGCAACACCATCACCTAGAGCTAAATCAAGTAAAACGGATATAGAAGTTCCTCCTTTCATATGCGACAATAACTCTAAAGCAAAAACAGGCGTAATTTCAGCAACTACGGATTGACCAAGAACGATTTCCTTTAAAAAATTAGCTTTCAAATTGGCAGCAGGAGTAGTTCCTGGAACAATATTATAAATGAAGAATTTAAGAGAATCTTCTCTATGTTCATTATCTAAATCTTTAATTTGCGCAATGATTTCGCTTAATAATTCGGCACCATCAATTGGTTTTGGGTGTAACCCTTGGCTTTTTCTTTCTTCAATCTCTTGGATGTAATCCTTATAAATGCTCATAATAGTTTGATTGTTATAGACATCATTTCTTGATTAATTCAAAATCAAATGCCCAAGTGTTTTTGGTATATTAAGTATTCTTTAAGCTTGGTTTTTTACATTAAAATAATCGATTAATCATATAAATTAAACGATTATTTTTTAGCGTTACAAATTTAAGAATTTATGATGAGTTTTAAAAAATATTAGCACAATAAGCTGTTTCATGCCTGATAATTACACATTAAATAAATTATATGTATTTTATTGAAAAATTCTAAAAATCAGATTGATTAATTAAATAATCAACATTAAAGAGGGTGATAAATTTTGTTAGTTTTTAATTTTAATGCCAATATTTAGTGTTAAAACACAAAATAGTTGGTTTTGGACTCCAATGAAAAAGGAATACTACATTAACTTATCAATAATCATTTCTTCGGTAATGCCTTCGGCATCGGCTTTGTAGTTTTTGATGATTCTGTGGCGAAGAATTCCCGTAGCAACGGCTTTTACATCTTCAATGTCTGGAGAAAATTTTCCGTTAAATGCTGCATTGGCTTTGGCCGCCAAAATTAAATTTTGCGATGCTCTTGGCCCTGCTCCCCAATCGAGATAATTTTTCACAAATTCGTTAGACAAAGCATTATCAGGACGGGTTTTACTAACCAAGGTGACAGCGTATTCTATTACATTATCAGCAACTGGAATTCTGCGAATCAAGTGTTGAAAATCTATAATTTCTTGAGCAGTAAACAATGGATTTATAGTAGCATTTGAATCGGAAGTTGTTCGTTTTACAACCTGAACTTCTTCTTCAAAAGAAGGATAATCCAGTTTGATGGCAAACATAAAACGGTCTAATTGTGCTTCTGGCAAGGGATAAGTCCCTTCTTGTTCAATTGGGTTTTGAGTTGCCAAAACAAAATAGGGCAAATCTAATTTATAGTTGTGTCCAGAAATTGTAACGGCTCTTTCTTGCATTGCTTCGAGTAAAGCAGCCTGAGTTTTTGGCGGCGTCCTGTTGATTTCGTCCGCTAGAATAATATTCGAAAAAATAGGCCCTTTTATGAATTTGAACTGCCGATTTTCGTCTAATATTTCGCTTCCTAAAATATCCGAAGGCATTAAATCTGGAGTGAATTGAATTCTCTTGAAATCTAATCCAAGCGCTTGCGCTAGTGTGTTAACCATCAAAGTTTTTGCCAATCCGGGAACTCCTACCAAAAGTGCGTGTCCTCCAGAGAAAATACAAAGCAAAATTTGATCAACGACAGCATCCTGACCCACAATAATCTTTGCGATTTCGGCTTTTAGTTCGTTTCTTTTTTGAACTAAATTATGTATTGCTGCTACGTCTGACATAGTTGAAGTTGGAGGTTAGAAGTTAGAGATTAGAAGTTAGAAATAGTCTTACTACTTAATACTCAAATCTTAATACTACTTTTTTAGCCAATTGTTTGTAAAAGTACACTCTCTGTATTCACCATTTACTTTTATATAGGTGTCTTTGATTTTATCGTCAAACCAAGTTCCGATTGCTTTAAATTGTTTTTCTTTTAAAGCTAAGTCTTTAATTTTGATGTAATCCGTGGCGTAATCAGAAGTGTGAGAATCAATTCTGTTCGTAACTGTAATTATCTTGAATTTTTTCTTGCCCGATTGATCTTCATCTAATAATGGTAAAGAAATTTCATTGTCTTTCAAATTGGAAATCTGGCTATACAAACTAGGCTCCATTTTGGTCAATTCAAAACGAGTATCTTGAGTTTTTGGATTGATTAAAGCACCTCCATTAGTTCTAGTTTCTTTTTCGTCGGACATTGTTTTTGCAGCTTGAGCAAAAGTAATTTCCTTATCAACGATTCTTTTTCTAATTAAAGTAATCTTTTCTTTTGCTTCTTTCAAATCATCAGGAGTTACTGCTGGTATCAATAGTATATGACGCAATTCAATATCTTGTCCTTTAATCTTTTCGACATAAATAATGTGATACCCAAAGTCAGTCTCAAAAGGTGCTGATATTTCTCCTTCTTGTAGACTAAAGGCCACTTCTTTAAATTCTTTTACAAATTGAGTTTTTTTGTTCATTTTATAATAACCACCTGTAGCTCTTGACCCTGGATCTTGTGAATACAAAACGGCTTTAGTTGCAAAACTAGACCCTCCTTCCTGTACCTCTTTTTTGAATTCATTCAGCTTATTAATCACTTTCTGTTTTTCGGCATCGGATACTTTTGGAGTTACAACAATTTGAGCTACTTCCATTTCAGCTCCAAAAACGGGTAAATCAGTTGTTGGAATTTTTTTGAAAAAATTACGAACTTCCTCAGGGGTGATTTCTACTTCATCAATGATTTTTTTTTGCATTTCAGAAGTTAGTTTTTGCTCTTTCAAAATATCAAAGAAATAGGTTCTAAATTCTTCCTCAGTATTTTTCTTGTAGTATTTAACCACTTTATCCATAGAACCAATTTGTTCTACCATATAACTTAGCCTTTCATCCATCATCGATTTCACTTCTGAATCCGTAACTTTAACACTATCTTGAACGGCTTGATGTGCATACAATTTGTCTTCCATTATTTTTCCTAATATCTGACATCTGGTAATATCTTTAATAGAATTACCCTGACTAGAAATTTCTAAGTAAGATTTGTCGATATCTGAATCTAAAATGATGTAATCACCCACTTTTGCAATTACACCATCAATTTTTAGTTTTTGGGTTGAATTTACATTTTTTATAGTATCAACGGCTTTTTCTTTGATAATTTCTTGCGCCATTGCCATTCCGCTTGAAAATAGTAAAACAAAAAAAGTAAGGGCTATTTTATTATTTATGGATTTCATTTGTATTAATTTTGAAAGCATTTTTTTTTAAATATATTTAATTTTAAATTATCATGAACTGTATTAATTCAGTGCACTATAGACCTGATTTATTTTGACCAAATATACACTTTATGAATCAAGAAACAGAATTGTTTTAACCTAAAACAAAAATAACAATTCAATCATACAATACAAGTTTCATTTCTAGTATTAACAAAACTTTATAGACAACTTTTGAATTCTTTGGCAATAATTTGAATAGTTTTACAAATAACTTATTCCAAGAAATGAAAGCAAAACTACTAATTTTAATTCTGTTATTTACTTTCCCTTTTTGTTATTCACAAACCGACAAACCTTTAAAGGGAATCGTTTTATGCGATGATGTCCCAGTTCAGGGCATAGAAGTTGTTAATTTAGTATCAGGAAAAACTTCAATAACAAACACCAATGGAGAATTTTCAATTGTAGCGAAAGCTGAAGATATGCTAGTATTTGTTTCTAAAAACCACTATTACAAAAGGTTGTTTTTAGAAAAAGAGGATGTCAAAAAAAACAATATCGAAATTAAAATAACTCAAAAACCAGTGGACCTTGAAGAAGTTGTTATTACAAAAATAGCTTTTAACACCAAGGGACTTTTCAGTCAAGAAGTGGCCGATGAAATAAAATTAGAAAAAGGAAAATATAGGAATAGACAAATTAATGACGGAACAATTGAAAACGGAGCAGATTTGATGAGAATCGGCAGAATGATTTTAGATTTATTTATAAAGAAAGAAGAAATGAAAAGAGAACCTGATTCAAAAATTGAATTTAAGGAATTGGCCAAAACAAATTACGAAGAAATCTTTTTTATAAATACATTAAAATTAAAACCGGAAGAAGTCTCTCTATTTCTAGAATTTTGTGATGCCGATCCAAAATCCAAAACTATTTTGAACAACAACCCCTTGAGTTTAATGGATTTTATATTGACCAAAAACGAGGAATTCAAAAAACTACCGACTTCAGAAAATAAGTAAAAACAAAAAAGCTGTCAAAATTGACAGCTTTTTTGATATATAAAATTCAAATTAAGAATTTAATTTTTTAGATTTTCCACAAATTGATCAAACAAATAAGAGGAATCGTGCGGTCCAGGACTTGCTTCTGGATGGTATTGTACTGAGAAACAGTTTTTGTTTTTCATTCGCATACCAGCAACCGTTCCGTCATTAAGATGAAGGTGCGTGATTTCCATATCTGGATGATTGTCTAGTTCTTCTTTATTCACAGCAAAACCGTGGTTTTGTGAAGTGATTTCGCCTTTACCAGTAATCATATTTTTCACAGGATGATTGATTCCTCTATGTCCGTTGAACATTTTATATGTAGAAATTCCGTTGGCCAAAGCGATAATTTGGTGTCCTAAACAAATTCCAAATAATGGTTTATCGTTTGCCAAAATTTCTTTTGCTACTTCAATTGCACCAAAAAGTGGGTCTGGATCACCAGGCCCATTAGACAAGAAATAACCGTCTGGTTGGAATGCCGCTAATTCTGAATATTTTGAATCGTATGGAAAAACTTTGATGTAACAATCTCTTTTGGCAAGATTACGAAGGATATTGGTTTTAATTCCTAAATCTAGAGCTGCAATTTTATAGGTTGCATTTTCGTCTCCAAAAAAGTAAGATTCCTTGGTAGAAACTTTAGAAGCTAATTCCAATCCTTTCATATCTGGAACTTTTGCCAAAGCCGCTTTTAGTTCTTCGATTGGTGTGTCATCGGTACAAATTACTGAGTTCATAGCTCCGTGGTCGCGAATATAACTCACCAACCCACGGGTATCCACATCAGAAATACAGATTAGGTTTTGTTTTTTAAAATAATCTTCCAAACTTCCTGTGGCATCTTCACGAGAATAATTGAAGCTGAAATTTTTACAAACCAATCCAGCAATTTTAATGCTATCTGATTCGATTTCTTTATCGTTTACCCCGTAATTTCCAATATGTGCATTGGTAGCCACCATTATTTGTCCGAAGTAAGATGGATCGGTGAATATTTCTTGGTAACCCGTCATTCCAGTATTAAAACAAACTTCACCAAAAGTAGTTCCCGAAATTCCGATAGATTTTCCGTGGAAAATGGTTCCGTCACTTAATAGAAGAATGGCGCTTTTTCGTGTTGTGTATTTCATTCGTCGTAGTTATTGTTATTTCCTCAACCCCAACCCCTCTCCAAAGGAGAGGGGAGACGAGATTGAATATTTTTGTTTGCAAATTTAATTTTTTAAAACAGTGAATGCAAAGTTTTTTGAAAATTTATGTTTTTTTGAAGAGTTTCTTATGAAAATAAAAAGTTCTAAATAGCCCCGATTGAAGTGGAAATCCTTTTTCTTTTTCCTTTAAAAAGAAAAAGATTACTTCACTTAACGCTTATTTCAATGGAGTTCAGTGAACTTCGTTTGCAACGGAAAGCGGGAGAAATGGTTGTTAAAAAACTATAAATGTTTTGCTCCAAAAAATCAAAAAAAAAGGACAAACTAATAAAAGTTTATCCTTGATTTTTATTGAAATATTATTTTCATAATTATTCAGCAGATTCTGATGGAGTTTCAGTAGCCGGAGCTTCTGCTTCTGCAACTGGAGCTGCTTCAACAACTTCATCCGCTTTTTTAGCTTTTCCACCACGACGGCTTTTTGCTTTTCTAACATCTTTTTTACCACCGTTGTAAAGTTCATTGAAATCTACCAATTCGATCATTGCCATATCAGCATTATCTCCTAAACGATTTCCAACTTTAATGATACGTGTGTATCCACCTGGACGGTCACCTACTTTAGCAGCTACGTCTCTGAACAAGTCAGTTACGGCATATTTGCTACGTAAGTAAGCAAAAACGATACGACGGTTGTGAGTCGTGTCAGCTTTAGATTTTGTTATTAATGGCTCAACAAATTGTTTAAGCGCTTTTGCTTTTGCAACAGTAGTGTTAATACGTTTGTGCTCGATAAGAGAACAAGCCATATTAGCTAACATAGAACTTCTATGTGCAGTCTGTCTGCTTAAGTGATTGAATTTTTTTCCGTGTCTCATTGCTATGTAAATTTAAACCTTTGAAGGTTTAGATTATTCTTTATCTAATTTGTATTTTGCTAAATCCATTCCGAAGTTCAAATTTTTAATAGCTACTAGTTCATCTAGTTCAGTTAAAGATTTTTTACCGAAATTACGGAATTTCATTAGGTCATTTTTATTGAAAGATACTAAATCTCCAAGTGTATCAACTTCTGCCGCTTTCAAACAATTTAATGCTCTTACAGAAAGATCCATATCAACAAGCTTAGTTTTAAGCAATTGTCTCATATGCAATGACTCTTCGTCATACGATTCTGTTTGTGCGATTTCGTCAGCTTCAAGAGTAATTCTTTCGTCAGAAAACAACATGAAATGGTGAATTAAAACTTTGGCAGCTTCAGTAAGGGCATCTTTTGGATTGATTGAACCATCAGTCTTGATTTCAAAAACTAATTTTTCATAATCTGTTTTTTGCTCTACACGGAAGTTTTCAATAGCATACTTAACATTTTTTACCGGAGTAAAAATAGAATCAGTAAATATAGTTCCAATTGCGGCATTTTGTTTTTTGTTCTCTTCAGCAGGAACATATCCTCTACCTTTTTCGATAGTTAAATCGAAATGTAGTTTGATTTTAGGATCTAAATTACAGATTACAAGTTCTGGATTCAGAACTTGGAAACCTGAAATAAATTTCTGGAAATCACCAGCTGTTAATTGATCTTTACCAGTAACTGAAATAGTAACTGATTCATTATCTATATCTTCGATTTGACGTTTGAAACGTACTTGTTTAAGATTTAGAATAATTTCGGTAACGTCTTCAACAACTCCTGAGATAGTAGAAAACTCATGATCTACACCTTCGATACGAACCGACGTGATTGCATAACCTTCTAATGCTGAAAGCAAAACTCTTCTAAGTGCGTTACCAACTGTCAATCCGTAACCAGGTTCTAAAGGTCTAAATTCGAATTTACCTTCAAAATCGGTTGAATCGATCATGATAACTTTATCGGGCTTCTGAAAATTAAATATTGCCATAAATTTCGACTAAGTCAATTATTATTTGTTGTACAACTCTACGATTAATTGTTCTTTAATGTTTTCTGGAATTTGAAGTCTAGCAGGTACAGAAACGAAAGTACCTTCTTTTAAATCGTTGTTCCAAGTAATCCATTCATAAACATGACTTGAATTAGATAAAGAACGTTCGATTGCTTCTATTGATTTAGATTTTTCACGAACGGCAACTTTATCACCAGGTTTAAGGTGGTAAGAAGGGATGTTTACATTTTCACCGTTAACAGTGATATGACGGTGAGATACGATTTGACGGGCACCTCTTCTAGAAGGAGCAATTCCCATTCTAAAAACTACGTTGTCTAATCTTGCTTCACACAATTGTAATAAAACTTCACCAGTAACCCCTTTAGTAGCTGATGCTTTTTTGAACAAACCTCTGAATTGTTTTTCTAAAATTCCATAAGAATATTTAGCTTTTTGTTTTTCCATTAACTGGATAGCAAATTCAGATTTTTTTCCTCTTTTTTTAGCCATCCCGTGTTGTCCAGGTGGGTAATTTCTTTTTTCGAAAGCTTTATCGTCTCCGAAAATTGCTTCGCCAAATTTACGAGCGATTCTTGTACTAGGACCAGTATATCTTGCCATTTTAAATTGTTTAAGATTGAGATTATGAATTCAGGTCTTATCCTTCAATAATCGAAATTCAATCTAGGTTATACTATAATTATTTTTGAGTATTAAACTCTACGTCTTTTAGGAGGACGACATCCATTGTGAGGCATTGGTGTTACGTCGATAATCTCAGTAACTTCAATTCCACCATTATGCAAAGAACGAATAGCAGACTCACGTCCGTTTCCTGGTCCTTTTACATAAACTTTCACTTTTTTAAGTCCAGCTTCTAACGCTACTTTACTACAATCTTCTGCTGCCATTTGGGCTGCATACGGAGTGTTCTTTTTAGAACCTCTGAAACCCATTTTACCAGCTGATGACCAAGAAATAACTTCACCTTTTTTGTTTGTCAAAGAAATGATGATGTTATTGAAGGTAGCAGAAATATGAGCTTCTCCCGTTGATTCAACGATAACTTTACGTTTTTTTGCAGTTGCTTTAGCCATATTACTTATTATTTAGTTGCTTTTTTCTTGTTGGCAACAGTTTTTCTTTTTCCTTTTCTTGTTCTAGAGTTGTTTTTAGTTCTTTGTCCTCTTAATGGAAGACCAGATCTATGACGTATACCTCTATAACATCCAATATCCATTAAACGTTTGATGTTTAAAGAAACTTCTGAACGTAGTTCACCTTCAATTTTGAAAAATGATACAGCATCCCGAATTCCTCCGATTTGATCATCATTCCAATCTTGCACTTTTGTATCTTGGCTAACTTGAGCTTTTTCTAAAATCTCAACTGCTCTACTTTTACCAATTCCGAAGATGTAGGTTAAAGCGATAACTCCTCTTTTGTTTTTTGGGATGTCTACCCCTGCTATTCTTGCCATAATTATCCTTGTCTTTGTTTAAATCTAGGATTCTTTTTGTTGATTACGTATAATCTGCCTTTTCTTCGTACAATTTTGCACTCGGCACTTCTTTTTTTAACTGATGCTCTTACTTTCATTTTGAATATCTTTAATATCTATAAGTAATTCTTGCTTTTGACAAATCGTAAGGACTCATTTCTAGTTTCACTTTATCACCAGGTAATAATTTGATGTAATGCATACGCATTTTTCCAGATATATGAGCAATTACTATATGTCCATTTTCTAACTCAACACGGAACATTGCATTTGACAATGCTTCGATAATTGATCCGTCTTGTTCTATTGCTGATTGTTTTGCCATAAGATTAAGCTACTGCTTTTCTATTTTTGCCACTTTTCATTAAACCATCATAATGTTTGTTTAACAAGTATGAATTGATTTGTTGAATCGTATCGATTGCAACACCAACCATAATTATCAATGATGTTCCTCCAAAAAACATTGCCCAAGATTGTTGTACATCCATAAGACTAACTACAATAGCTGGGAACACAGCGATTAAAGCAAGAAACAATGAACCAGGGAAAGTTATTAAAGACATCACCTTGTCAAGAAAGTCAGAAGTTTCAACTCCTGGTCTAACACCTGGAATAAAACCACCACTTCTTTTCAAATCGTCAGACATTTTATTAGTAGGAACTGTAATTGCGGTATAAAAAAATGTAAATACAACTATCAAAGTCACAAAAACAAAATTATACCAAAAACCGAACATATCACTAAAAGTACTAACGATAGATTGTGAAGCATCTGATTTTGACAATCCTGCTACAGCAGCAGGAATAAACATAATTGCCTGAGCAAAAATGATTGGCATAACACCAGCTGCATTTAATTTTAATGGAATCCATTGTCTGTTACCACCCATCATATCTTTTTCAAAATCTCCTGATGTAGTACGACGAGCATATTGTACAGGAATTTTTCTAATTGCCATTACTAACAATATACAAGCAATGATAACTAATAACCAAACAATAATTTCAACAACCAATAACATTGGACCACCGTTATTATTTGTAACTCTGGCAGCAAATTCTTGAATAAAAGCTTGTGGTAATCTTGCCAAAATACCTACCATAATCAATAGTGATATTCCGTTTCCAATTCCTTTATCAGTGATTTTTTCACCTAACCACATTGCAAATATTGTACCTGTTGTCAAAATAATTACTGAAGAAAAGACAAATTCAATAGAACTATATCCTAATAAAAATGCAGTTTTAGGCAATTGATTGTACAGATTATAAATGTAACTAGGCCCTTGAACCAAAGATATACCAATTGTTAACCAACGTGTAATTTGATTAATTTTCTTTCTACCACTTTCGCCATCGCTTTGAAGTTTTTGCAAATACGGAATCGCAATTCCCATTAACTGAACTACAATTGAAGCAGAAATATAAGGCATAATACCTAAAGCAAAGACTGAAGCTTTTGAAAAAGCACCACCAGAGAACATGTCAATGATAGAACCAATACCGCTTTTTGTTTGCCCAGCTAAACCTGTCAATTGTGTAGCATCAATACCTGGAAGAGTAACATGAGCTCCAAAACGATACACTAAAAGAATCAACAATGTAACGCCGATTCTGTTTTTCAGTTCCTCGATTTTCCAAATATTAACTAATGATTCAATAAATTTCTTCATCTTTATCGAAAAATTAAAGGATTACAGCTTCTCCACCAGCAGCTTCGATAGCAGCTTTTGCAGTAGCAGTAAATTTGTGAGCAGTTACTGTTAATTTTGCTTTCAATTCTCCTCTTCCTAAAATCTTAACGATTTCATTTTTAGTAGCCAAACGGTTAGCAACATATACAGTCATATCGACTGCATTAGTTACAATACCATTATCCACTAATAATTGAAGTGTATCAAGATTTACACCTTCGTAATCTTTACGATTGATGTTTGTGAAACCAAACTTAGGTACACGTCTTTGAAGTGGCATTTGACCACCTTCAAAACCAATCTTTTTAGAATATCCAGAACGAGATTTTGCTCCTTTGTGTCCACGTGATGCAGTACCACCTTTTCCAGAACCTTCTCCTCTACCCAATCTTTTATTTTGATTGTGTGTTGACCCTTCAGCCGGTTGTAAGTTACTTAAATTCATAACGTATTTGTTATATAGCTTCTTCTACAGAAACTAAGTGTTTAACTTTATTTATCATTCCAAGGATAGTTGGATTTGAATCGTGTTCTACAACTTGACCCATTTTACGAAGACCTAAAGCCTCTAATCCTCTTTTTTGAGTAAGAGGACAGTTGATTTTGCTTCTAACTTGTTTTACTAATAATTTAGCCATAATTTCCTTGAATTAACCTTTAAAAACTTTTTCTAAAGAAACGCCTCTTTGTTTTGCAACAGTATAAGCACTTCTCATTTGTAATAAAGCAT
Source organism: Flavobacterium franklandianum (assembly GCF_007097365.1). Classification (GTDB taxonomy): domain Bacteria; phylum Bacteroidota; class Bacteroidia; order Flavobacteriales; family Flavobacteriaceae; genus Flavobacterium; species Flavobacterium franklandianum. Next base: position 326,351 of record NZ_VJZR01000002.1, on the reverse strand, counting down.
CAAAAGTTGCTTTTACCACGTTGTGAGGATTTGATGATCCTTGAGATTTTGACAATACATCATGTATTCCAACTGACTCAAGTACTGAACGAACAGCTCCACCTGCAATAACTCCAGTACCATGAGAGGCTGGAATTAAGAATACACGTGCTCCACCAAATTTACCTTTTTGTTCGTGAGGAACAGATTGTCCATTCAAAGGAATTTTAACTAGATTTTTCTTAGCATCTTCTACTGCTTTCGCAATTGCTTCAGAAACATCTTTAGATTTTCCTAATCCGTGACCCACTACTCCGTTTTCATCACCTACAACTACAATAGCAGAAAAACCGAAAGCTCTACCACCTTTTGTAACTTTAGTAACACGATTTACACTTACCAAACGATCTTTCAATTCAAGACCACTTGGTTTTACTAGCTCTACATTCTTGTATTTACTATTAGACATACTATCTTAGAATTTAAGTCCAGCCGCTCTCGCGCCTTCCGCTAATGATTTAATACGACCGTGATATAAATAACCTCCTCTATCGAAAGTTACTACTTCAATCCCAGCTTTTAACGCTTTCTCTGCAACAAGTTTTCCAACTGCAATTGCAACTTCAACGTTTGTACCTTTTTCTATTTCTTTTTCTCTTGAAGAAGCAGCTAATAAAGTAACTCCGTTTACGTCATCAATAAGTTGAGCATAAATTTCTTTGTTACTTCTAAATACAGATAGTCTTGGATTAGCAGCAGTACCACTAATTGTTTTTCTAATTCTGAATCTGATTCTCTGTCTTCTTTCAGGTTTTGTTAATGACATAATGTTATTTTTTACGCTGATTTACCTGCTTTTCTTCTTAATACTTCACCTACAAATTTAACGCCTTTTCCTTTGTACGGCTCTGGTTTGCGGAAACCTCTGATTTTCGCAGCAACCTGACCTAAAAGTTGTTTGTCAAATGATGTTAACTTCACAATTGGGTTTTTACCTTTTTCAGATATAGTTTCCAAAGTTACTTCTGGAGCTATTTCTAAAACAATATTGTGAGAAAATCCAAGAGCTAAATCTAATTTTTGACCTTGATTTGAAGCTCTATAACCTACACCAACTAATTCCAAAGATTTTGTAAAACCTTCTGTTACACCTATAATCATGTTATTGATTAAAGATCTGTACAAACCGTGTTTTGCTCTTTGGTCTTTGTGATCAGATGATCTGTCCACTTGAACTTGATCTCCTTCAACTGTTACAGTTACATCTGAGTATTCCTGTGTAAGTTGACCATTTTTTCCTTTTACTGTAATGATACCATTTGCAACTTCAACAGTTACTCCGGCAGGGACTACAACGGGATTTTTACCTATTCTTGACATCTCTTATAAGTCTTTTAATTAGTATACGTAACAAATTACTTCACCACCTACATTCAATTGTTTTGCTTTTTTTCCAGTCATAAGACCTTTTGAAGTTGAAACAATTGCAATTCCTAATCCGTTAAGGATTCTTGGGATGTTTGAAGAACCTGAATACTTACGTAAACCTGGTTTACTAATTCTTTGGATATCTTTAATTACTGACTCTTTAGTATCTTTATCATACTTCAAAGCGATTTTGATTGAACCCTGAACAGAGTTGTCTTCAAATTTGTAACTTAAGATATATCCTTGATCAAATAAGATCTTAGTTATTTCTTTTTTTAGATTAGATGCTGGAATTTCGACAACTTTGTGGTTTGCAGCCACAGCGTTTCTAACTCTCGTCAAATAATCTGCAATAGGATCTGTATACATATTGTATTGATTTGCGGTAACGGTTTTCGACAGAACTATTCTATTGAACCTGAAACCAATTTATAAATGTTTGATTACCAAGAAGCTTTCTTAACTCCTGGAATTAATCCGTTGTTTGCCATTTCACGAAATGTTACACGTGAAATACCAAATTGACGAATATATCCTCTTGGTCTACCTGTCAATTTGCAACGATTGTGCAAACGTACTGGTGAAGCATTTTTTGGTAATTTTTGCAAACCTACAGAATCTCCAGCTTCTTTCAAAGCTTTTCTTTTCTCAGCATACTTCGCTACCGTTTTTTCTCTCTTCACCTCGCGGGCTTTCATTGATTCTTTAGCCATGTCTTAATTCTTTTTAAAAGGTAAACCTAATTCAGCCAATAACGATTTTGCTTCTTTGTCAGTAGCTGCAGAAGTTACAAAAGTAATGTCCATTCCAGATATTTTATTTACTTTATCAATATCAATTTCAGGGAAAATGATTTGTTCTAAAACACCAAGATTGTAGTTTCCTCTTCCGTCAAAACCAGTGGCTTTAATTCCACCGAAATCTCTAACACGTGGCAAAGCAGAAGTAACAAGTCTATCTAAAAACTCATACATTCTTTCTCCACGCAAAGTAACTTTTGCTCCAATAGGCATCCCTTTTCTCAATTTGAATGACGCAACGTCTTTCTTTGAAATTGTAGATACTGCTTTCTGCCCAGTGATCTTTGTTAACTCATCAACTGCATAGTCGATTAGTTTTTTGTCAGATACAGCTGCACCAACTCCTTTACTCAAAACGATTTTTTCCAATTTTGGAACTTGCATTACGTTTGTGTATCCGAATTCCTCTTTAAGAGCAGATATTACTCTGTTCTTATACTCTTCTTTTAGTCTAGGTATATATGCCATTACTATAGTACTTGATTAGATTTTTTTGAAAATCTCACTTTCTTATCTCCTTCAACTCTAATACCAACTCTAGTTGTTTCCTTAGTTTTAGGATCAATTAGAGATATGTTAGAAATTTGTATAGAAGCTTCCTTTTTTACAATACCACCTTGAGGGCTTTTTGCACTTGGTTTCGTGTGTTTTGAAACCATGTTTACACCTTCAACAATTGCTTTATTTTTCTCACGGTAAACACGTAGCACTTTACCTTCAGCACCTTTATGGTCTCCAGCAATTACTCTTACGATGTCTCCTGATTTTATTTTTAGCTTTATCATCTTAAAATAATTAAAGCACTTCTGGTGCTAATGATACAATTTTCATGAATTGTTTTTCACGAAGTTCTCTTGCTACTGGACCAAAAACACGAGTTCCTCTCATTTCTCCTGCAGCGTTCAAAAGGACACATGCATTGTCATCGAAACGGATATAAGAACCATCGGCTCTTCTCACTTCTTTTTTGGTACGTACAACAACTGCAGTTGAAACAGCTCCTTTTTTTACGTTTCCGTTTGGAGCAGCATCTTTGATAGAAACTACAATCTTGTCACCAACAGAGGCATACCTTCTTTTGGTACCTCCTAAAACACGGATAGTTAAAACTTCTTTTGCTCCCGTATTATCTGCTACTTTTAGTCTTGATTCTTGTTGTACCATAATTATTTAGCTCTTTCAATGATTTCAACTAACCTCCAACATTTGGTTTTACTTAAAGGACGCGTTTCGCTAATTCTTACAGTATCTCCAATGTTACAGTCGTTATTTTCGTCGTGTGCATGAAACTTTTTAGTTTTCAACACGAACTTACCGTATAGTGGGTGTTTTACTTTTGTTACTTGTGCAACAACAATGGATTTATCCATTTTGTCTGAAGTAACAACCCCAACTCTTTCTTTTCTTAAATTTCTTTTTTCTTCCATCTTTAGAATTATTGTAATTCTCTTTTAGTAAGTTCTGTAGCTAATCTTGCAACTGTTCTTCTAACGCTTCTAATTTGAAGCGGATTCTCAATTGGAGATATAGCGTGAGCCATTTTTAAGTCAGCATATGCTTTCTTAGTTTGGTTCAATTTTTCTTGCAACTCTGCTGCAGAAAGATCTTTTATTTCTGATTGTTTCATAATATATAATTAATTATGCTTCGAAATCTCTAGCAACGACGAATTTTGTTTTACAAGGAAGTTTTTGCGCTGCAAGACGTAATGCCTCTTTTGCAACTGACAAAGGTACTCCTCCAACTTCAAACATAATTCTTCCGGGTCTAACAACGGCCGCCCAATATTCGACTGCACCTTTACCTTTACCCATACGTACCTCAAGAGGTTTCTTTGTGATAGGTTTGTCTGGAAATATTTTGATCCATAATTGTCCTTCTCTTTTCATAAAACGAGTTGCAGCGATACGCGCAGCTTCGATTTGACGTGAGGTTAAGAACATTCCATCTTCATGAACAGATTTAATACCAAACATTCCATTAGAAAGTTCGTGCCCTCTTTGAGAGTTTCCTTTCATTTTACCCTTTTGTACCTTGCGGTATTTTGTTCTTTTAGGCTGTAACATTTTTCTTTAATTTAAAAATTTACTTTCTCTTACGAGCGTCTGGTTTTCCACCTTTATTAAAAGGCTTTCTGTCTCCTCTCGGAGAATCGCCACCTTTACCACCACCAGTTCCGGATTGTTTTTTATCCATTCCTGCAAGCGGAGAAAGATCTCTCTTTCCATAAACTTCACCTTTCATGATCCATACTTTGATACCCATTCTACCATAAGTAGTGTGAGCTTCAGCAAGAGCATAATCGATGTCGGCTCTGAAAGTTGATAGAGGAATTCTACCTTCTTTGAAACCTTCTGAACGTGCCATCTCAGCACCATTCAAACGACCAGAAATCAAAACTTTGATGCCTTCTGCATTCATACGCATTGTAGCAGCAATAGCCATTTTGATCGCACGTCTATAAGAAATACGGCTTTCGATTTGACGACAGATGCTTGTAGCAACTAGATACGCGTCAAGTTCAGGTCTTTTGATTTCAAAGATGTTGATTTGAACCTCTTTGTCAGTAACTTTCTTAAGTTCTTCTTTCAACTTGTCTACCTCTTGGCCACCTTTTCCGATAATGATACCAGGTCTAGCAGTAGTGATAGTAACGGTTACAAGTTTCAAAGTTCTCTCGATGATTACTTTTGATACACTAGCTTTTGATAAACGAGCATGGATGTACTTTCTGATTTTGAAATCTTCGGCAAGTTTATCACCGTAGTCATTTCCACCATACCAGTTAGAGTCCCATCCTCTGATGATACCAAGTCTATTTCCAATTGGATTTGTCTTTTGTCCCATCTTTATTAAATTGCTTGTGTGTTATTATTAATTGATCCTAACACGATTGTTACGTGGTTTGAACGTTTTCTAATTCTGTGTGCTCTTCCTTGTGGAGCTGGACGAAGTCTTTTCAACATCATTCCACCATCTACAGTGATAGTTTTTACGAATAAGCCTGCTTCTTCCATATTAGCGTCAGGATTTTTTGCTTGCCAGTTGGCTATAACAGATAAAACCAATTTTTCTAATTTTCTTGAAGCTTCTTTAGAACTAAATCTTAAAATATTTAGTGCTCTTTCTACCTTCTGACCTCTTACTAGATCTGCTACTAAGCGCATTTTTCTAGGTGAAGTAGGGCAGTTATTCAATTTTGCAAAAGCCAATGACTTGTTAGCCTCTTTTCTTGCATCTGCTGTTTCTCTTTTACGAACTCCCATTGCTTCTTATTTTTTACCTTTATTTTTTGCTCCAGCATGACCTCTAAAAGATCGAGTTGGTGAAAACTCTCCTAATTTGTGACCTACCATGTTTTCTGTTACGTAAACTGGTACAAATTGACGACCGTTATGAACTGCGATTGTTTGTCCAACAAAGTCTGGAGTAATCGTAGAAGCTCTAGACCAAGTCTTTACTACTCCTTTACTACCAGCGGCAATGTTTTCTTCAACTTTCTTTTCTAACTTATAATGAACGAAAGGTCCTTTTTTTAATGAACGTGCCATATCTTATTATTTCTTTCTACGTTCTACAATATACTTGTTACTCGGGTTTTTCTTAGAACGTGTTCTATAACCTTTAGCAGGTATACCGTTTCTAGATCTTGGATGTCCTCCAGAAGAACGTCCTTCACCACCACCCATTGGGTGATCGACAGGGTTCATTGCTACTGGTCTTGTTCTAGGTCTTCTTCCTAACCATCTTGTTCTACCTGCTTTACCAGATACAACTAATTGGTGGTCTGAATTAGAAACCGCTCCAATTGTAGCCGAACAAGTCAACAAGATTAATCTTGTTTCACCAGAAGGCATTTTAATTGTTGCATATTTTCCGTCTCTTGCCATTAATTGCGCGAATGTCCCAGCAGAACGAGCGATTACAGCTCCTTGTCCTGGTCTCAATTCGATACAAGATATTACAGTTCCTAAAGGAATTCTGCTTAATGGTAAAGTATTACCTATTTCAGGTTGAGATTCCGGACCAGAAACTAATTTCTGACCTACTTTCAATCCGTTTTGAGCAATAATATATGTTTTCTCACCATCAGCATATGCTAATAATGCGATAAACGCAGTACGATTTGGATCATATTCTATTGATTTCACTGTAGCTGGAATTCCTTCTTTTGTACGTTTGAAATCAATGATACGATATCTCTGCTTGTGACCACCACCCGTATAACGCATGGTCATCTTTCCTTGACTATTTCTACCTCCAGAGTTTTTTATCGGCGCTATCAAAGAGCGTTCCGGCTTATCAGTTGTAATGGCGTCATAACCATTCACAACTCTAAATCGCTGACCTGGGGTAATAGGTTTTAATTTTCTTACTGACATTTTTCTATCTTAGATATTGTTGTAAAAATCAATTGTTTCTCCTTCTTGTACTTGTACAATTGCTTTTTTGATTGCATTTGTCTTTCCACTGATAAGACCACTTTTAGTGTATTTTGTAGTTCTATCCGGTCTTACGTTCATCGTGTTAACACTCAAAATAGTTACTCCATAAGCAGCTTCAACAGCTTTCTTAATTTGTACTTTGTTTGCTTTTTTGTCAACAACGAATCCGAAGCGGTTTAAAACTTCACTTTCTTTGGTTACTTTTTCTGTTACTATAGGTTTAATTATGATGCTCATATCCTATTATTTGCTTAAATTTTCTTCAATTAACTCTAAAGAACCTTCTAAAAGCACTAAACTATTTGTGTTAAGAATGTCGTAAGTACTTAATTCTGAACTAGTTATCACCTTAGACGCCTTTAAATTGCGTGACGACAAATATACATTTTTATTCGAATCGCCCAACACAAATAAAGATTTTTTATTATCCAACTCTAAAGCTTTCAAAACGTTGATGAAATTTTTAGTGTTTGGCGTTTCAAAATTGAAGTCTTCAAGAACGATAATGTTCGATTCTTTTGCTTTAATTGAGAAAGCAGATTTTCTTGCCAATCTTTTCAAGCTTTTATTCAATTTAAATGAATAACTTCTTGGTCTTGGTCCGAAAACTGTTCCACCACCTTTAAACAATGGATTCTTTGCACTACCCGCACGAGCAGTTCCAGTTCCTTTTTGTTTTTTAATTTTACGAGTACTTCCCGCTACTTCAGCTCTTTCTTTAGCTTTGTGCGTTCCTTGACGTTGGTTAGCAAGATATTGCTTTACATCAAGATATACTGCGTGATTGTTTGGTTCTATACCGAATACTGAATCAGAAAGTTGCACTTTTCTTCCAGTATCTTTTCCGTTGAAATCTAATACTTTTGCTTCCATTACTTCTGAATGATTACATAAGAGTTGTTACATCCAGGAATACATCCTTTAATAACAAGTAGGTTCTTATCAGCCACTACTTTTAAAACTCTAAGGTTTTGAACTTTTACATTGTCTCCTCCCATTCTTCCAGCCATACGCATTCCTTTGAATACTCTAGATGGATAAGAAGAAGCTCCTACAGAACCTGGCGCTCTTAAACGGTTGTGTTGACCGTGAGTTGCTTGTCCAACACCACCAAAACCGTGACGTTTAACAACCCCTTGAAAACCTTTACCTTTAGATACACCCTGTACATCTACAAATTCTCCTTCTTCAAAAATTGAAACGTCTATAACGTCACCTAATTTTTGTTCTGTTGCAAAATCTTGGAATTCAACGACTTTTTTCTTAGCTACAGTTCCTGCTTTCGCAAAGTGACCAACGGCCGCTTTTGTGGAATGTTTCTCGTTTTTGTCATCGAAACCAAGTTGCAACGCTTCATACCCGTCAACACCTTTGGTTCTGACTTGGGTAACTACACATGGTCCAGCTTCAATAACAGTACAAGGAATGTTTTTCCCGTTCTCGTCAAAGATGCTTGTCATGCCAATTTTTCTTCCGATTAACCCAGACATAAATATTAATTATTAATTATTAAATATAAATATAGAACGCAGCTTTTAAGCGAGCCCTATTTTTTTAGTGGTGCAAAAGTAAACATTATTTACACACAAACCAAAAAAATATTTATCACTCAAAAACAGCGTCCTTTTCTTACTAGTAAGCTATTTAAACTTTGATCTCTACTTCAACTCCGCTAGGCAACTCAAGTTTCATCAAGGCATCAATTGTTTTTGATGAAGAGGAATAAATGTCGATCAATCTCTTGTATGACATTACTTCAAATTGCTCTCTCGCTTTTTTGTTAACGTGTGGAGAACGTAGCACCGTAAAAAGTTTTTTGTGAGTTGGCAACGGAATTGGTCCTGTTACTACTGCTCCAGTACTTTTTACTGTTTTTACAATTTTCTCGGCAGACTTATCTACCAACATATAATCGTAAGATTTTAATTTTATTCTGATTTTTTGACTCATTTTCTTAAAGATTAAGCGTTTCCTTTTGCTTTTTTGATAACTGCTTCCGAAATATTGGAAGGTGTTTCTGCGTAGTGTGAAAATTCCATTGTAGATGTTGCTCTACCAGATGAAAGCGTTCTTAATGTTGTAACATAACCGAACATTTCTGATAATGGCACATCTGCTTTGATGGTTTTTGCACCAGCTCTGTCACCCATGTCATTCACTTGACCTCTACGACGGTTAATATCACCTACGATATCTCCCATGTTTTCTTCAGGTGTTATCACTTCCATTTTCATAATTGGCTCAAGAACAATTGCACCAGCAGCTTTTGCCACTTCTCTGTAACCCATTCTTGCAGCTAACTCAAAAGATAGTGCATCTGAATCGACAGGGTGAAAAGATCCATCCAATAAAGTAACTTTCAAACTATCTACTTGGTATCCTGCTAAAGGACCTTGCTTCATAGCTTCACGGAAACCTTTTTCTACAGATGGAATATATTCTTTAGGGACGTTACCACCTTTTACTGCATTTACAAATTGCAATCCAGCTACCTGCTTACCGTCAACTTCATCTGCTGGCTCAAGAATAAATACGATATCACCGAATTTACCACGACCACCTGATTGTTTTTTGTAAGTTTCTCTGTGTTGTGCTTTTTTAGTAAATGCTTCTTTGTATTCAACTTGAGGTTCACCTTGATTTACTTCAACTTTAAATTCACGACGCATTCTATCTACAAGGATATCCAAGTGTAACTCTCCCATTCCTGAGATAATTGTTTGCCCTGAAGCTTCATCAGTTCTAACTGTAAATGTTGGATCTTCTTCGGCTAATTTAGCCAAAGCCATACCCATTTTATCTACGTCAGCTTTTGTTTTAGGTTCAATTGCAATACCAATTACTGGCGCAGGGAATTTCATAGACTCAAGAATAATTGGGTGTTTTTCATCACACAATGTATCTCCAGTTTTAATATCTTTAAATCCAACTGCCGCCCCAATGTCACCTGCTTCGATATAATCGATTGGGTTTTGTTTATTAGCGTGCATTTGGTAGATACGAGAAATTCTTTCTTTATTACCAGAACGAGTATTCAAAACGTAAGAACCTGCATCAAGTCTTCCTGAATAAGCACGAAAGAAAGCCAAACGACCTACGAATGGGTCAGTAGCAATCTTAAATGCTAAAGCAGCGAAAGGCTCTTTTACATCTGGCTTACGTAAAATTTTAGTTTGATCTTCTTCTAAAAGTTCAGCATCATCAGGATGAATTCCTTCTATACCTGCTTTATCCATTGGTGATGGCAAATATTTACATACAGCATCTAACATGAATTGAACTCCTTTATTTTTGAACGAAGAACCAGCAATCATAGGAATGATAGCCATATCCATAACAGCTGCTCTTAATGCAATGTTGATTTCCTCCTCTGTAATAGAGTTTTCATCTTCCATGAATTTTTCAAGCAGTTTCTCATCATAATCGGCTACTGCCTCAATAAGAATCGATCTGTATTCTTTCACTTCTTCAAGCATATCTTCTGGAATAGGCACAATATCGTAAGTAGCCCCTAAACCTTCTTCATGCCAAACAATTGCTTGATTTTTAACCAAATCAACAACTCCTTTGAAATCATTTTCTTCACCAATTGGCAAAGTAATAGCAACTGCATTTGATTTCAACATATCTCTTACCTGTTGACAAACCATCAAAAAGTTAGATCCTTGTCTGTCCATTTTATTAACAAAACCAATACGCGGTACGTGGTACTGATCTGCTAGTCTCCAGTTCGTTTCTGACTGTGGCTCAACACCATCAACAGCACTAAACAAGAAAACTAATCCATCAAGCACACGTAAAGAACGATTTACTTCAACAGTAAAATCAACGTGTCCTGGGGTATCAATAATATTAAAGTGATAAGGTAATGTTTCAGGTAATAATTTACCTTGTGTAGTTGGAAAATTCCATTCACAAGTTGTAGCTGCAGAAGTAATTGTGATACCTCTTTCTTGCTCTTGCGCCATCCAGTCCATTGTTGCAGCACCATCATGCACTTCACCAATTTTGTGTGATTTTCCTGTATAGAATAAAATACGCTCCGTTGTTGTTGTTTTACCAGCATCAATGTGAGCAGCAATTCCTATATTTCTTGTATATTTTAAGTCTCTAGCCATTTTTCTTAAGAATTAAAATCTAAAGTGAGAGAAAGCTTTGTTAGCTTCTGCCATTTTGTGAGTATCCATTCTTTTCTTAACAGCTGCTCCTTCTTCTTTAGCCGCAGCTAAACATTCTGAAGCCAATCTCTGAGCCATTGATTTTTCGTTTCTTCTTCTTGAATAAAGAATTAACCATTTCATAGCCATAGAAATTTTTCTATCTGGTCTAATTTGCATTGGAATTTGGAATGTAGCTCCACCTACTCTACGACTACGTACTTCTACGTGAGGCATAACATTGGTTAAAGCATCTTTCCAGATTTCTAGTGATGGTTTTTCTGCATCTTGCTTTTTTGTTTCGATGATGTCAATTGCATCATAAAATACTTTAAAGGCTGTTGATTTCTTACCGTCCCACATTAAGTTGTTTACAAAACGTGTTACCAATTGGTCGTTAAACCTTGGATCTGGTAAAAGTGGTCTTTTCTTTGCCGCTCTTTTTCTCATGTCTTTTTGTTTTAGAAAGTTATCAGTTATGAGTTATGAGTTATGATGCGAGCACCTAACAAACAACACCTAACCTCTAACGTTTCAAATTACTTTTTTGCTTCTTTTGGGCGTTTAGCACCATACTTAGATCTTCTTTGCGTTCTTCCCGCTACACCTGATGTATCAAGCGCACCACGAACGATGTGATATCTAACTCCTGGTAAATCTTTTACCCTTCCACCCCTAACTAATACTATCGAGTGCTCTTGTAGATTGTGTCCTTCTCCAGGGATATAGGCATTTACCTCATTACCATTTGTCAAACGTACACGCGCTACTTTACGCATTGCAGAGTTTGGTTTTTTTGGTGTAGTAGTGTAAACACGCGTACAAACCCCTCTTCTTTGAGGACAAGAATCTAAAGCAACCGATTTACTCTTCTTAGTTATCTGAGTTCTTCCTGTTCTTACTAATTGTTGAATTGTTGGCATAATTAATACTAAAAATTTCTAATATATTAAACTTCCCGCTTTTTACGGGGTTGCAAATGTAGTAATTATTTTTTTCTAAACAAACCATAATTAATTAAATTTTACAAGAAGTAAATATTTGTTTATTAATGAAATACAGAAACACTAACAAACATTCTTAATGCGAAATAAAACAATACTTTTAGAACTATTTCAATTAGACAATTTAACATTATGATTTTTATCACAAACAATAGATATTTGCGTTACATTTATTAAAACATTTGACAAATTTGAAACTCTTAACTTTCATTATACTGTTTTTTACCTTTGGGACGAATTGTTTTTCCCAAAATTTTCAATTACAAATAACTGGAAACTCTCCCTCTGAAAATAAAATTATTGATTCTATAAAATACAATTCAATTCATACTAATACGAAAGCCATTAATGACGAGGTTACTTCCATGTCCGAAAGACTATCTAAAAATGGTTACCTAGAAAACCAATTGCTTGAAAACACAAGGAAAAATGATTCAATTTTTGTTGCAAAATTTAGTTTAGGCGAAAAGATAAAATTTATATATATATATATAGGTAGAAATCGCGAAATAATCGACTTAGTTTCATTTGACAAAAAAAAAGATACTTTGATTCTTCCTTACAGCGAAACAGAATCTTTTTTGAATAGCATTTTACAAAAATTAGAGCAAAATGGATATGCCTTTGCAAAACTAAAATTGGCCAACATCAAAAGGAAAAATAATTCTTTATACGCAGAATTACAATTTGAATCTGGACAACAAAGACAATTAAATGCAATTGTAGTGAAATTCAGCGAAAACAATAAAAAAAATAGTTTCCCCAAAGGACACTTAAAACAACTGAATCGAAAATACCACAACAGTACTTTCAATCAAGATGTGGTTAGAAAAATTCAAGATGATTTTGGGAAAATTGGATTTGTGAGTCAAATTAAAACTCCAGAAATTTTATTTACAAAAGACTCCACCAACGTATATGTGTATCTAGAAAAAAGGAAATCCAACATTTTTGATGGATTTATCGGCTTTGCCAACAATGATAACGATAAATTAACCTTCAACGGCTATCTGGATTTAATTTTAGAAAACACAATCAAGGCCGGAGAGCAGTTTTCGCTCTATTGGAAAAGTGACGGGAACAATCAAAAAACTTTTAAAGCGAGTATCGATTTGCCATATATTTTTAAAACTCCAATTGGATTAAAAGCGCAAATTCACATTTTTAAACAAGATAGTATTTTTCAAAACACCAAAACAAATATCGATTTGGGATATTTTATAGATTATAAAACCAGAATCTATTTGGGTTATCAAGCGACAGAATCTAGCGACATTCAAAACACCAACAACACCATTAGCGATTACACCAATTCGTTTTTTACTGCAAATCTAGAATACTCCAGACTAGATTACAACAATTCAACCTTTCCTAATAAAACAACTATTTCAATTGTAATGGGACTTGGAAATAGAGAAACAACAGCCTTAGCAGAAACTGCTAGCAAAAGCAGCCAAACTTATATTAACATAAACGCAATGCATAATTTATATTTGAACCCGAAAAATTGTATTAACATAAATTATCAAAATTATTTCTTAAACAGCGAAACCTATATAATTAACGAACTATACCGTTTTGGCGGAACAAAATCAATACGTGGCTTTGCTGAAAATAGTTTACAAGCAAATTTCATGACAGCTATAATTAGTGAATACCGATATATTATTTCTCCCGAATTGTATCTCCATACTATTTTAGATTATGGATACTATAAAGACAATTCCTCTAATTACGAAACTAACCTAATTGGTATTGGACTCGGAATAGGTTTGCGAACAAAAAACGGAAATCTTAAATTAAATTTATCAAATGGCAGAAACAAAAGCGAAAAGTTCCTGTTTTCAAACACGATTATTAATATAAATTACAATATTAAATTTTAAGTTGTAAAAAAACATTTAATATAACAAAAGACCGTTTATCTGTTAAAATGTTAAAATTCGTATGCAAGCATAAAAAATCAATGTAAATGTTAGGAAAGTTAACAAATTATTAAGATTTTTGTCCAACTAATTCAAAATATTTAAAAATGAAACTAAAGTTCAATGGATTCTTAGTACTACTATTAGTACTTGTAGCGCAAGTCACTTTTGCGCAAGACAGAGTTGTTTCAGGAGTTGTTTCTGATAATACAAGCATGCCGTTACCAGGCGTGAGTGTATTAGTTAAAGGAACTAAATCTGGAACACAAACAGATTTTGATGGAAAATTTTCTATCAAAGCAACATCAAGCCAAGTCTTGATATTTAGCTTTATTGGGATGAAGACTCAAGAAGTTTCAGCCAGTTCGTCGTCAATCAATGTCAAAATGGCAAGTGATGCATTTGAACTTGAAGGCGTTGTAGTAACAGCTTTTGGGATAAAAAAATCAGAGAAAGCTATTGGTTATGCTGCTCAAAGTGTTAAAGGCTCAAGCCTAACTGAAGCACGAGAAACTAACTTGGTAAATGCTTTAAGCGGTAAAATCGCTGGGGTTCAAGTTACAAATAGTTCTGGTGCAGTAGGTGCTTCATCAAGAATTGTATTGAGAGGAAACTCTACTATTACAGGAAACAACCAAGCATTATTTGTGGTTGATGGTATTCCTTTTGACAACACATCTTATGGTAATGCTGATGACGGTGGTGGACGTGATTTGCCAAACGGTGTAGCAAGTATCAATCCAGATGATGTAGAAAGCATTACAGTTTTAAAAGGACCTAATGCAGCAGCTTTATACGGTCTTCGAGCAAGTAATGGTGTAATTATTATTACAACCAAGTCTGGTAAAAAAGGAAAAGGGCTGAGTGTAGTCTCTTTTAATACAAATACAACTTTCACAAACCCTTTACTATTGCCTAAGTATCAAAATTCTTATGGCCAAGGATCAACATCAGATTATTTTGAATTTGTTGATGGTGCTGGCGGAGGATATAACGATGGTGTAGATGAAAGTTGGGGCCCCGCTTTGGACAAAGGATTATCTTTTGTTCAATGGGATTCTTATAAAGTAGGAGGCGCCCCTCTTCCTTGGATTTCACACAAAGATAACGTTAAAGATTTCTATGAAACTGGTCTTTCTCAATCGAATAACATATCCTTATCTGCAGGATCAGATGAGGCTAATTTTAGAATGTCAATTGGTAATTCTGATGAGAGAGGAATGCTTCATAATACAGACTTCAAAAAATTTAATGTAAGCTTAAATGGCAATGTTAAACTTGGAGAGAAACTAACTGGGGGTGTTACATTGAATTATTTTAATGATAAAAGTAATAATTTGCCAACAGGAGGTTATGATAATGAGAATGCTGCTCAACAATTTATTTGGTCCGCAAGAAATGTTAAGTATACAGACTTGAAAAATTGGAGAAATCTTCCACTTGCACCAGAGGGAACACCTGCAGAAGGAACTCCGTTAAACTGGAATACCAATTTTCAAAATAATCCATATTGGATTTTAGATACCAATACTAATACTTATGACAGAGACAGGTTGACTGGTGCTGCATTTATGGGATATCAAGTTTCAAATAGTATTTCTGCCACTGGTAAAGTTTCATTAGACCATTATTCTCAATTAACAACAAATAGACAAGCAATTGGCTCAAACAGTGCTGCCGATGGTACTTATGCTGAAAATGCTTTAAGGTTTTCTGAGATTAATACTGAAGCTATTATAGGATACAAAAAACAGCTTACTGATGATATTAATTTCTCCATTAATTTTGGTGGAAATAAAATGAAAAGAGTAAGAACACAAAACTTTGGTTCAATTACTGGTTTAGAATTACCAAACTTTTATAATTTATCAAATATAAAATCAGGTACAACTGCGGTTTCAGGAAATGATTACAATGAAATAAGAATTGGCTCCGTTTTTGGTTTTGGGGAGATTTCATACAAAGATTATGTATACATCAATTTTTCTGGAAGAAACGATTGGGCTAGTGTATTACCTACAGCAAACAATTCTTTCTTTTATCCTGCAATTTCTGGATCATTAGTTTTGTCAGAAATTTTAGATATGAAAGAATATACAGTAAATTACCTTAAATTAAGAGGAGGTTGGTCTAAGGTTGGGGGTACTGGCGCGTTAGGTGCTTATAACTTGAACCAAACGTTTGATCTTTCTACCAATGGATTTGGTAATCAAGCTTCTTCACCAGCAACTCAGTTTAATCCTAACTTAAAACCAGAATCGGTTATAGGAATAGAAGTAGGTGTAGATTTTAATGCCTTTAATAATAGATTGCGTTTTTCTGGAACATACTACACTAAGGAAAGTTCTGACTTGTTAGTTCCAATTCAAGTTTCTTCTGCAACAGGATTTACTAGTGTTTGGGATAACATTGCTGAAATGGAAAACAAAGGTTTTGAATTACAATTAGGCGTAACTGCTATCAAAAGTAAAGATTTTACTTTTGATATTGATTTAAACTTTGCCAAAAATGATAATAAAGTTGTTTCTTTAGGAGCTTTAGACACCTACATTCTAGGTGGCCAATGGGGAATTAATTTAGAGGCTAGAGCTGGTCAACCTTATGGTTCCTTAGTAGGAAGAGGGTTTGAAAAAGATGCTAGCGGAAATGTAATTTATGAAAATGGAATACCTAAAATTGAATCTGCTACAAAAATATTAGGTAACATTACCCCAGATTGGACAGGTGGAGCAAATTTTACATTCAAATACAAAGATTTCGATTTGAGCACATTAATTGATGCTAAAATTGGCGGAGATGTTCACTCTATGACTTATGCTTGGGGTAGGTATGCTGGTACTCTAGAAGAATCCTTGATTGGTCGTGAAACTGGCGTAGTTGGTAATGGTGTTATGTCTGATGGTGCTGGTGGATACATTCCAAATAATGTTGTTGTTAGTGCTAAATCCTTTAATCAATCAGCATATGGTAATACCATTGAAGAAAGTGCAATTTTTGATGCTAGTTATGTTAAACTAAGACAATTATCTTTAGGATATTCAATCCCAAAGAAACTGTTGCAAAACACACCAATTCAAGATTTCAAGTTTTCAATAGTAGCGAGAAATTTAGCAATATTATACAAGAAAGCTCCACATATAGATCCAGAAACAGGATTTAGTAGTACCAATGGAAATCAAGGTCAGGAGTTTGGACAAATTCCATCAGCAAGATCTATCGGATTTAATATAAACGTTCAATTTTAAATCTAAAACTAAACTATTATGAAAAAAATATCAATTTTATTTATAGCGCTTCTTGGTCTATTTAATGCAAGTTGCGATAAAGACTTCGAAGAAGTAAACACAACTCCAAATGATCCTGTTGCAGTTCCTGCTCATTTATTATTGGGTAATATTATAAGAGTTAACCAAAACACAGTGTATCATATGCAACGTGGAGGTGATATGGGTATGTGTTGGGCTCAACACGTATCTAAGGTACAATACAATGACGAAGAAAGATACATTCCGAGAAGAGGAGTAATTAATGACATCTGGGATGTACTCTATACTGGTGTTATAGCTGATGCAAAATCTATGTACACTTTAGCAGAATCAGAGGAAAATACAAACATTCAAGGGATTTCTCTAGTTTTACAAGCGAACACTTTTCAAATCTTAACCGATCTTTATGGCCCTGTTCCTTATACAGAAGCTTGTAATCCTTCAATATTAAAGCCTGCTTATGATAGCCAAGAAGTTGTTTATAAAGGGATTTTAGATCTTTTAACAAAAGCTGACGCATTATTAGCAAACGGAACTGGAAGTATTCCTGCTTCTTCTGATTTAATATATGGTGGTGATGCATCAAAATGGAGAAAATTAGCAAATTCATTAAAATTAAAAGTCTTAATGAGAATTTCTAAAGCTCCGGGTATGAATGTTGGAAGTCAGATTCAAGCATTAGCGACTTCTGGTAATTTAATGTCATCTAACAGTGATAGTGCACAAATAAAGTATATCGCGGCACAACCTGATGCTAATCCAATTTACGAGCAAGTTGTTTTTGGTACGAGATCTGAATATAAAATGAGTTCTGTTTTAGTTGCAAAATTACAAGGCCTTGCTGATCCTAGATTGCCTGTTTTCGCAGGAAAAAATAATGCTGGCCTTTATGTAGGAAATATTCCAGGAGTTGAAAATCCTGGTAACTATAATGGTTTTTCACCTTTGGGTACTTTCTATTTAAGTGCTACATTACCAGGAGTACTTTTATCATATGCGCAATCAGAATTATTACTAGCTGAAGCAATTAATGAAGGATACGTTTCTGGTGGAAATGCAGCAGCACTAACTCATTATAAAAATGGAATTACGGCTAACTTTGCATTTAACGGAATTACAGCAAGTGCAGCAGCTTATGTTGCTCTACCAAACATTGAATTTACAAATCAAGCTGATGCAAGACTTAAAATTGGAGATCAAAAATGGATTGCTCTTTTTGGCCAAGGTTTTGAAGCTTGGACTGAATGGAGAAGAACTGGTTTACCTGCTTTATCACCAGTGTTCGATGCAGCTCCTGGCGTACCTACTATTCCATCAAGATTATTTTATAACGATACCGAAAATTCCTTAAACAAAGTAAATTATGATGCTGCTGTAGGAACTTTAACAGGTGGTGACAAATTAACATCACGTCTTTGGTGGATGAACTAATTAATTTTTAAAAATGAAAAAAATGAAAAAATTTAAATTATATTCTTTAGCCCTTTTAGTTTTGGCTGGTCTTTTTTCATGTGAAGAAGACAGTGACACACTAACAGGAGGAGCTGCTACAGGTGGCTTATTAACTGTAAATTCGGGTTTAGTAGGCTATGTCGTAGGAAATGGTAATGACTATAAATATCCCGTAAAAGTTACTGGGTTTCAAGGTGATATAACAACGACAAAAATTGAAATATACAAATCTTTTACAAACGTTGCTGGTAAAAAAAGCAACGAATTGTTGTATAAAACAATAGATGTTGCTGAATCACCAAAAAATCAAGTTATAGATTTTAATGTGACCTATAACGAGTTGAGATCAGGTATTACTGTTAATGGTGCTGCTTTGCCAAGTGATGATAGCTTGTTAATTATTGGGGATGCTTGGACATTAAGATATGTAACAACAACCTCTAATGGCGATGTTCATTCAAATGCAAAAACCACCAAAGTAGCTGTAGGAACACGTTTTGCGGGTACATACAAAGTTATCGATAGTAACTATTGGAGACTTGGTGTTAGCAATGGTGGTTGGAACGGCGATATTCGTGTGATTGAATCAGTAGATGCAACTACATACAGATATGTTGGTTATGCAGGATTATTTGCTAGTGATGCAAATACACATTATTTCACAATTAATGGTGCTGGTGTAGTGTCTTCACCACAGACGTATAATGGTAAAGTTCAGTTACTAAACGGCTGGCCGCTAATTACTTGTGCGTCCAACCCTACTGACATGGTAAAATCTTGTGGATATGCAGGACCTCAAAACACAGTAACCAAAGATGATGTTAATAGTAAAGACAGAATCTATAGAACATACGGTTATTATACTGGTTCTGGTGCTACTGGACCTCGTGAATTTTATGAAGCTTTAGAAAGAGTAGTTAACTAATAAATAAATAAAAATGAAAAATATAAATAAACAATTTTTGTTTACAGCAGTTTTATTAACTTCTCTACTTTTTGTAAGTTGTTATGAGGAAGATTTAACAGGTCAAAGTACCATCGAGGTTGCCCAAAACGTGGTGGGTACTGTTCAATTTGTTGCTCCTTTAGCAGCAACACAAACAGTTAATGAAAAAAACCAAGGTAAATATCAATATAAAGTTAATATATCTAATGCTCAACCAGTAGATATTTATCTAGATGTAAAGGTAAAATCTGGAACAGCAACAAGAGGTGCGGATTTTGATTTTGATGAGCATCTTATAATTAAGGCTTATACTAAATCTGTAACAGGAAATATTAATATCATAAATGATGCGGTATTTGAAACAACTGAAACTTTCGTTTTAGAAATAGGTGGTGATGTAGATATTTCTAATGCGTCAATTCCTGCAAGTACTATATCATTCTCTATTGTTAATGGTTTAGCCGATAATTTGGATTTGAAATTTAATTTTCAAAAGGGATTCGTAGATGGTACAACTGCAAAAACTTTATGCGGTATAGGATATGACATGGATTTCTATGTATTGGATGCCAATTATAATGATATAGGAAATTATCAAGCTGCCGCTAGCGGTTGTCCAGAACTATTAACAGTTTCCCCTGCTAAATTCAAAAATGGCACTTATCATATTTTTTATGATTTGTATGACAATCATGGTCTTCCAGCTATGAACACACCTGAATTTACAATTCCAATATCTGTGGATTACAGTAGAGGTGGTGGAGTATCCGGAACGTTCAATCAAGAAGCTGAGTTTGCATTCACTTCAAAAGCATTAGGATATGTTCAAAGTGCTAACAATGAGCCTTACGATTATGTAGTTACTATCGTAGTTAACAACGGAGTTTATACTTTGAAAAATAGTAAAGGTGCAACTGTTGCAAATGCAAGAACATCTAACAAGATAGCAGCAGCAATTCAACACGCTAGATTAAACAATAAAAAATAAAGTACTTTATTTTTTATCAAACTTAAAACCATCCCAATCGGGATGGTTTTTTTATGTTAATAATTTCCACATTGTTCTAAATTATTATATAAAAAAAACTCATAGAAACATTGACGTTTTCAAGTAGTCATTGATCAAAAATTGCTGATAACAATAAATTTTATTAAATAAAATTGATTCGTAAGATGGATATATATTCTTAATCATCAATGCAAATCGTATCCATAAATTTAAATATATCGTTAATTCAAAAAGAAGGTTTGACATTAAACGGCTTAAAGAATACCATCTTGTACAGATAAGTTAATTATCAAATTAATTTTTAGATAAATACTTCTTAAAAACGCACAAACGAACGAGTTAATAATTGAATATATACGTTTTAATCAGAAAAATGAAGCGATTGAACAATAAAATGCATAATAGTAAGATAGAGCATACAACACTTTTAAATCATACAAACAAAGTAAGTTATTTTCTGAACGAAGTGTACTCAGTATGAAAAAAGCATTTTATCTATCAAATTACATATCATAAAAACATAAAGACAAATCAAGATAAATATCAATAAAAATCCCCGACGCAGAGTATCGAGGATTTATAATGTACCTGTGAAAAATTTTATTTGATAATTATTTTTTCAGTGTAGTTTATTGTTTCATTAGTAACCTTAAGAATGTATATTCCCTTTTGTAACGAATTTAAGTTGATAGCTTTTTCAATATTAAAATTAGAATCATTTAATCTATAGACAATTCTACCATTTAAATCAGCTACTTGAATATTGATCTTACCAACAAAATCATTGATATGGATATTAAGCTGCCCTCTAGGCGCAGGATTTGGATAAACACTAATTTTATCATTATTAATAAATTGATTTACTGACAATAATGTACAATTAGCACCTGCACTAGGCTCCGTAAAATCTTCAACTTGATCATTAATTGCTGCAATATTCGTTCTGTCCCCACTATTATCGCCAGATGAAGCATTTACACCCAGACCTCTTCTAGCAAAAACTTTCCATATCATACAATAATCCTGACCTCCTGTAGTGGCTTGATCAGCTGCAATTATAGCATCTCTTGCTTGTATAAAGGAAGGATTGCAAGGTTGTAATTTCATCGCATCAATAACCAATTGCATTGCTTTATTATTACCACCTGTTCCAGTATAAATATTGGAACTAAACCCATATTTACCAATATACGCCCAGGTTAAATCCCAAAGTGTAGCAGCCCAAATTTCACCAACAGCGTGCACCCATACTTTTTCAATACTATCTTCTGGATCTATAAAGGATTTCCCGTTTGTATCTGCAAAAGTTAAAGGATTAATAGTCATATTGGTAGAATAAGGATGATTTCTAATCCCTCCGCCTGTTGTAGCTTCATTAATTGCATAAGTCGCTATACCTTTTGCTGTTTCACCAGAATCACCCGTTTTTAATTGCATCATCAAGGCAAACCAGTCTGACCATCCTTCTCCCATTTGTTCTGGAGTAGTTAAACAACTTGTATTTGAAGGCCCTCCAGTTAATCTATTCGAAATGCCATGGGCAAATTCATGGGCTATTATTCCATTGTCAAAACTTGAATCTGCATACAAATACAAGCCCGGAGGAACTTCTAGTTTTATATTAACAGAGCCATTTACCATTTCTGCAATAAAGGCATCCCCAATTTCTTTGGTTACAAAAACTGCAGGAATCGTTATGCCTACGACACCCGTTGAACTCATAGATAGTCTGGTTGGATTATTGGGAATTGTATCCATAACAATAACAGCTCTGGCACCAGCATCTTGAGCGTTTTTTACTTTTAAATTAAAGAAACATCCGCCTCTTTTTATTAATGCTATTTTTCCATTTAATTCAGCAGCATTTAAAGGAACTTGACAAGCAGAATTGTATCCAGGAGGAGTAGGATTATTTTTATATAAAACTAAATCAGAGGTTATACCGTTCGGAGAAACCGGAACAGGGATGCGATCGGTACCTTCAAAAACATTTGACGTTGCTATTTTTGGCCCTGCTATTGAGGCTGGAGAATTTACAGTAATAAAATTCGTAGGTGGCGCACCATCATTCCACAAATACATTTGCATTCTTGGTCTGCTTCCATCATTCGGTGTAGAAAAATTAGCGTTATTCAAGGTAGCAGTTGCTTGTGAGTAACCATCTTGAGAATCAGCCAAAACATCATCTCCAATAAAAGATGTTATCCCGCCTCTTCCAAGATTGTCTTTTTGAAAATTTCCGCTTGCTTCATTAAAACCGTATTGATACCAAACATCGTGCATTATATTTGACATATAAAACAAATTTGTAGTTGATGCAGATGAATAATCAGTAGGTTGTGAAGTCTGACCTCCATATGCAAAATCAAAATTTAATGCAGCTCCCCCATTTGGACTTATTCCGGTTCCATTATTTCCATTGGCATCTTCTTGCGCGAAAACATTGTTACCTCTTGTATAACTATAAATAAGTGCCGAATTTGTACCCGATAATGAATTTGAATTATGCCAGCCATTCGGTGACGCAATAGTATTACTTGGCGAGGTAATTAATTGAAACGGGCTATGATTGGGACTCTCATAATTATAAGGAATCACTCGATAAGAACCCGCATTTACACCTACTGGGGAAGTAACCGTTTTTGAAACAGTACTTTCATTAAAATTAAATGGATAATTGGCTGGATATCTAGTTTGTTTTACATATCCAAAATTACAATTAATAGTCAAATCATTCTTTTCTAACAACACTCCATTGAGCGCATCAATTCTTAAATCCCATAAGTGTTTTCCGTCTGGTGAATAAAACTGAAATGCCCATGCTAATTTTAGTTTTTCATCCTTTGTAGATTGGTAAACTAATTTAGCGCTAATCAAATCTTCCTGAATTCCGTCACTCAATTTGAAGGATTTGTCATTTATAGTTTCTACTATGGAAAATGAAGTTGAGTTATTTATTCCTAATCGAGAATATGCATTCTCAATAGCTTCTAAAGCAGATAAAGCGGGGGTTGTTTCATTCACTTTCTGGGCAACATTCTTTTTAAAATTATTGCTTATGTTTATTATTTTACCATTTTTCATTGAGACATTGGATTGCGCATTAAAAATCTCAATTCCTTGATATCTTTGAACAATGTAATAATTATTGATTTTAGTGGTTTCAGATGTAACTTCACTTTCCACAACCCAATCAGCAATGTCTTTGGTTGTTAATCCAAATTTTTTCATTTCAGTATTCAATTGTGACTGAATCTTTTGCTTATTTGATTGAGAAAACCCCGACATACAAATCAGCATAACAAATAATAATAAAATTCTTTTCATATTTATAAAAATTTTGTCTACAAACATAATTTAATTTTTTATAATAATTATTCAATATCAATACATTTAACAGAAAACAATCACTTTACGAAAGAAAAAATTCAAATTATTCCTGATTTAATGATAATATCTAAAACAACAAGAATTTTTATTATCATTACTTAAATTCTGAAACATAAACTATCTTTGTACCATGGAAAAAGAACATTTAATATTTGGAATTAGAGCCATTGTTGAGGCAATTCAAGCAGGAAAAGAAGTCGATAAAGTATTTATACAAAAAGAAATTTCAGGCGAATTGATGAAAGATTTGATGAAAGTTATGAAACGAGCCAACGTGAATTTCTCTTATGTTCCAGTTGAAAAATTAAATCGTTTAACACCCAATAATCATCAAGGTGCTGTGGCATCAATTTCTCCTATAGGCTTTATTGACTTAGAGCACTTAGTAGAAGCTACTGTTGAATCAGGAAAAGTACCTTTGTTTTTAATTTTAGATCAAATATCAGATGCTCGTAATTTTGGCGCCATTATCAGAACTGCCGAATGCACAGGTGTAAACGGAATCATTGTTCAAAAAGCAGGATCAGCTCCCGTAAATGGTGACACCGTAAAAACTTCGGCAGGTGCTGTGTTCAATGTGCCCATTTGCAAAGTAGAACACATCAAAGATGCTATTTTTTACTTGCAAGGTTCAGGAATTAAAACTGTTGCCGCCACTGAAAAAACGGACCAAAATATTTATGACATCGATTTAAAAGAAGGCGTTGCTATCATTATGGGCTCTGAAGATAGAGGGATCAATCCATCAGTTCTTAAAATTGTAGACGAAAAAGCTAAATTACCAATGTTCGGAACAATAGGTTCGCTGAATGTCTCCGTAGCTTGTGGTGCTTTTTTATATGAAGCCGTTAGACAGAGAAGTTAGAGAATACAGATCTCAGATTGCAGGTTGCAGATTTTACAAATATTAGAAAATGAATCAAGGCTCCGGTTTTGATTCATTTTTTTCGTTTTCAACAATTGTGTAATCAACAGACAAATTTGAAGAATAATAAGATGGAAATTCTTCTTCTGGCTCAATGATTGGAAGATTAACAAAATTGCCGTTTTCATCAAATCGTTGCATAAACTTATCCTCCATCGGATCAAAATCAGGATGCTCCCAATTGTATTTAATAATCTTTTTATATTCTGGCGTTTTGTAAAATAACGAAAGTGCAAAACCTGTTATCAATCCCGCCAAATGACCTTCCCAAGAAATTTGCTCGTCCACTTTTGGAAAAATATACCAAACCAAGCCTCCATAAACCATAACCACTGTCAAAGACAAAGCAACCAAACGATAATACTTGGTTTGAATTCCTTTAAAAAAAATAAAACTGACAAAAACATAAATCAAACTGCTGGCGCCAATGTGATAATTATCTCTGCCAATTATCCAAGTAATAATTCCAGAAAATACAATCCCAAATCCAACAACAGCATAAGTTTGTTTTGAATAAAAATATTTCAAAGCGGCCAACAAAATCAATAATGGAATTGAATTATTGTATAAATGTTGCAAATCAGAATGAATAAAAGAACTAAAAAAAACTCCCTGCAATCCTGATACTGTTCTAGGATAAATTCCATATTCGAAAAAATCAAAATCAAATTTGATTTGCAGCCAATACACAAACCACAAGAACCACACAAAAAAAAGTGGTAATGCAATAACGGAATTGGAATATTTGAATTGATTGTCGTTCATCGAAAATTTTAGAGTTTAGAGTTCTGATTTTAGATTTACTCAAAAATGTATCCAAAAGCAATTTAGTGCTATTTTGTCATATTCTAAAAAGAGAATAGAAAACAGACAAAATAAGTTTATCAGAATATCTAAGATTTCTAATTGCAAAATCATAAATTTGAAGGTTCAAAATTTCGATTAAACAACTAACCGATTAAACGAATAACCAAGAAATGGAAGCACCTCTGGCAGAACGTATACGTCCACAAAAATTAGAAGATTACATAAGTCAATTGCATTTGGTTGGCCCAAATGGTTCATTGACACAACAAATCGCGAAAGGAATAATTCCTTCGCTCATTTTTTGGGGACCTCCAGGAACCGGAAAAACAACATTAGCACAAATCATTGCCCAAGAATCGAAACGTCCTTTTTATATTTTGAGTGCTATCAATTCGGGAGTAAAAGACATTCGTGACGTTATCGAAAAAGCCAAACAAAGTGGCGGGCTTTTCACTACCAAAAACCCAATTCTATTTATAGACGAGATTCATCGTTTCAGTAAATCGCAACAAGATTCCCTATTGGCTGCGGTCGAAAAAGGCTGGATAACCCTAATTGGTGCGACTACTGAAAACCCGAGTTTTGAGGTAATTCCCGCTTTATTATCTCGTTGTCAAGTATATATTTTAAATGCGTTTACCAAAGACGATTTAGAAACTTTATTGCACCGCGCTTTGAAAACGGACAAATTTTTGGCAACAAAAAACATAAAACTAACCGAAACAGAAGCGCTATTGCGACTTTCCGGCGGCGATGGACGCAAACTATTGAATATTTTCGAATTGGTCGTAAACGCTTCGGATGAAGACGAAATTGAAATCACAAACGACCGAGTTTTTGAATTAGTGCAACAAAATACGGTTTTGTATGACAAAAGTGGAGAACAGCATTACGATATTGTATCGGCTTTTATAAAATCGATTCGAGGTAGTGATCCCAACGGTGCGGTGTATTGGCTGGCTCGAATGATTGAAGGTGGCGAAGATGTAAAATTTATCGCCAGGCGAATGTTGATTTTATCCAGTGAAGACATAGGAAATGCCAATCCAACGGCTTTTATTATGGCCAATAATACTTTTCAGGCTGTTGCCATAATTGGTTATCCCGAAAGCAGAATTATTTTGAGCCAATGTGCTGTTTACTTGGCGACTTCACCCAAAAGTAATGCTTCCTATTTAGCAATTGGAACGGCACAACAATTGGTCAAACAAACGGGCGATTTGCCTGTTCCTATTCATTTGCGAAACGCTCCAACCAAGTTGATGAAAGAATTGGGTTATGGCCAAGAGTATAAATATTCACACGATTATGCCAATAATTTTGCTGAACAGGAATTTCTGCCTGATGCTGTAAAAGAAACAGTTCTTTATAATCCCGGAAACAATTCGAGAGAAAATTCAACCAGAGAATTTTTAAAAAACCGTTGGAAAGATAAATATGGGTATTAAATCAGGTAGCAGGTAGCACAATGTCATTAAGTTAAGCTTTATTTGTCATTCTGACGAAGGAAGAATCTCAACAAACGTGAGCAACTAACACGAGATTCCTCCTTCGTCAGAATGACAAAATCATCGACAAAACCCCTTAACTTAATGACATTGAGCAGGTAGCAGGTAGCAGGTAGCAGGCAGCAGGTAGCAGGTAGCAGGTAGCAGGTAGCAGGTAGCAGGTAGCAGGTAGCAAAAAAAAACGAAAACGTCTTAAGAAATCAAGACGTTTTCGTTTTTTCTACATAGATGTTTAACAATCTTAATCTGAAATCTGAAATCTGAACTAAAACTTAACGTCTATTTTTTCGGAAACTAATTTATCATTTTGATAATATTCAAAAAACCACTGATTATCTTTAGAAACTAAAGCACCTTGAATATCCCCTTTTTTAGCCATAAAACTGGCTGGATTTGAAGTTTTATAAACTTTCATAACTACTTTCGGTTCGCTGTCAATCAGTTGATAACCGTAAGAAGTGGGTTGTGCATATAGTAAATCTGAACTATTAATTTCGGAAGATTTAGTTTCACTTTTAGATGTTGATGCTGCTATAACTGGAACAGCTACTGATGATGATGCTGCTGGAATTACGGCTACTGCTGGAACTGAAGGGGCAGGAACTACAACTGAAGGTGCTGTTACAACAGGAAGAGATTGAGCAGTAATACGAGCTTTTGGGGCAAAGTTAGTATTTCCGTTATAGGTATAATTCAAGGCATAAACATTATTAAATGCATTGTTTAAAGCTTCAGAATAGGCAGCTTCAAACTCTTTCTCTCTGCTTTTTCCTGTGGCAGATTGAAAAACTATTGTACCATAACAGTCTTTAAATGTTACATAAAGTTTCGTAACCAAGAAACCACTATCTTTTACTAAATCAAGATACAAAAGACTACAACGATCTGTAATTTCTGCCGGAATGGTTTCTGTAGCATAAAAAGCTTGAAAACCAGCTTTTTGCAAATTAATTTTAGTAAGTGTTTGAAGTCGATACTGATTTTCTGTTTTTTGAAGTTCATATCGCATTGGAATAACTACCGCTATATAATCATTGACCGTTTGCGAAAAACCGTAGCTCGCCATAAATAACATCAGGAATAGGATTCTTGTTTTCATATTTGTAAATTTTAATTTTTCAGTGGTCAAATATGGTATCGCCTTTTAATTATTGGTGTTTGCTTTGACAAACTTGCGTTTAGGGGCGATTTCATAATTTTATAAATATTTTTTTAATTCTAATAAATGGTTCACTTGCTTTATATTTTCTTTTACGAATGTATTATTTTCATTGAACAAAATAGCATCCAATCCAGCATCCAAAGCTCCTTGAACATCGGCTTCAATACAATCTCCAATCATAATACTGTTTTCTTTTGTAGTTTTTGCTAAATTTAAAGCATAGTCAAAAATAAGGGAATTTGGCTTTTTAACTCCCGCCATTTCTGAATTGGTGATACTTTTAAAATAATGTGTAATATACGAATTGTTCAATTTGTTTTCTTGAATTTCAGCAAAACCATTCGTGATTATATGCAAATTATAATTTGGCTTCAAATAATCCAATATTTCAATCGTCCCTTCGAATAAGTGGTTGAATTTTGGTAAAAAATGAATGTATTCAACCGACAATAATTCAACTAAATCATCTGAAACTGCGTATTCTACCAAGTCAAAAGTATCTTTCAATCTGCCATAACGCAATTCTTTTTGGGAAATTTCATCTTTACGGTATCTTTCCCAATATTCTCGGTTTATGGGTACATAAAAATGGAGGAATTTACTCATATCCAATTCTAATTTCTGCATTTTAAAAACGGTTTCAAAGGCCAATGCCGAGTTTTTTTCGAAATCCCAAAGTGTGTGATCCAAATCAAAAAAGACGTCTGTAATATTGTTGTTCATTGTGTTTATTTCTTAAAAAATTCCTTCGTCATTAAAACTGTAAAATCCATTTTCGGTAATAATAAGATGATCCAAAACCTGAATGTCCATATTTTGTCCAGCAGCTTTTAGTTTTCGTGTGATTTGCTTGTCGGCATCGCTAGGAGTCAAAGTTCCCGAAGGATGGTTGTGACACAAAATTAATGCAGTTGCACTCAATTCGAGTGCGGTTTTAAAAACCAATCGAACGTCGACCATCGTTCCGGTGATTCCGCCCTTGCCCTGCTGCGATTTCGAAAGCACTTTGTTCGAATTGTTCAAATACAAAACCCAAAATTCTTCGTGCGGGAGTTCGCCAATGATGGGTTGCATCAACTCAAAAATCATTTTGCTGGAGGTAATTTTCTTCAATTCGACCGCATCTTCTGCCCTTCTTCGTCTTCCCAATTCCATTGCAGCCATAATCGAAATGGCTTTGGCCTCCCCAATTCCCTTGAAATTCATCAATTGCGAAAGCGTTAATTTTCCCAACGCATTCAAATTGTTATCGACACTTGCCAAAATCCTTTTACTCAATCCCACCGCCGATTCGTTCCGGCTTCCAGAACCTATCAAAATGGCAATCAACTCCGCATCGCTCAAAGCACTTTTGCCTTTCAGCATCAGTTTTTCGCGTGGTTTATCGTCTTCGGACCAATTCGTTATGGGGAAATTAGTTTGTTCCATATTTTAGTTTGCAGTTTGCAAATTTCAGGTAGTTGCTAAACTGCCATCTGAAACCTGCTATTTGATTACTAATTCTTTTACCTCATCAAAATTCAATCCGCCATAATTTCCGGAACTCATCAATAACAAAGCGGAGTTATCGAAATTGAGACTGAAAAGATAGTCTTTAAAATCTTTTGGATTCGTATAAATAATCAAATCTTCTCTGTTGAAGGCTTTGGCTATTTGCTCATAAGTCACTTCTTCCAATTGCTTAATTTTTACTGCATCTGGCGAATAAAAAACTACAGCAACATCGGCATGTTCCAATGCACCTTCGTATTCTTTTAGGAATTCGGCATTCAAACTGCTGTAAGTGTGCAATTCCAAACAAGCTACTAAAGTTCTATTTGGATATTGTTCTTTTACGGCTTTTGTGGTTGCTGCTACTTTGCTTGGCGAATGGGCGAAATCTTTGTAAGCAACTTTCCCTTTTCCTTCTGCAATTTTCTCCAAACGTTTGGATGCTCCTTTGAAACTGGCAATCGCTTCATAAAAATCGGCTTCGTCAACGCCCATATTCTGGCAAATCCATTTGGCTCCAGCCAAATTATTCAAGTTATGCTCTCCAAAAACCTCGATTGGCATTGCTCCTTCTGGGGTTTCTAACAGTGTAACACCGTCTTTCACTTCGTATTTTGGAGTGGAGTAAGGCATTTTTCGAATTGGATTCAAAGCTGCTTCGGCAACACGTTTTACTTCTGAATCTTCTTCGTTATACACCAAGATTCCGCCATTGGTGATTTTGGCGATAAAAGTTTCAAACTGTTCTACATAGAAATCATAGGTTGGAAAAACATTAATATGATCCCAAGCGATTCCGGAAATCAAGGCAATATTGGGCTGATACAAATGAAATTTAGGTCTTCGGTCTATTGGCGAAGACAAATATTCGTCGCCTTCGAGAACGATAAAATCATTATCTTCGGTAAGATGAACCATCGTTTCAAAACCTTCCAATTGTGCTCCCACCATATAATCCACTTCGATATTATGATAATGCATTACGTGCAAAATCATCGAAGTTATGGTCGTTTTTCCGTGAGAACCACCAATAACCACGCGGGTTTTGTTTTTGGATTGTTCGTATAAAAATTCTGGATAGGAATAAATTTTCAATCCCAATTCCTGAGCTTTTAGCAATTCGGGATTATCGGCTTTGGCGTGCATTCCAAGAATTATAGCTTCAATATTTGTTGTAATTTTTTCAGGAAACCAACCCATTTCAGCAGGTAAAATTCCTTTTTTGGTCAAACGCGTTTTCGATGGTTCAAAAATAGCATCGTCACTTCCCGTAACTTGATATCCTTTGTTGTGTAAAGCTAAAGCCAAGTTGTGCATTGCACTTCCACCAATGGCAATAAAATGAGTTCTCATATTTCTAATTCTTTTTTACAGATTTTTTCATCTTGTTTTTATACAAATTGTCCAACATTTGTCCGCCAACTTTTGTACTTCCTGAAGCAATTGCTTTTTTATATTGTTGTTCTGCAGCAGTGAATCTTTTAAAATGTTCGTCGATTTGACCTCTTGATAAATAACCATCAACTGGTGACAATTTAAGCAATTCATTCGAATATTTAATCGCTTTTGTTTCACTACCACCAACAATTCCAGGCAATTGAATGTATATCATAACCAAAGCCCAACGCGCTTCGATATGTTTTGGATTCAGTTCAATCGCTTTTTCGAAGGATTCTTTCACTTCACCAATCATCCCAAGAGCTTTGAATTTATTGGATTCTTTAGCTTTCATTCCAAGTACACCACCGTATTTGAAATAATAATTGGCTTCGGATGGTTTCAATTGTTTCAGCTTTTGGTAGTAAACAATGGCTTTATCCCAAGATTTTTGATGACCCGCAATGTCTCCTAAATATTCTAAGGTTTTTAAATGCGAAGGATTCTCTTTTAAAAAACTTTCAAAAATAGGTTGCGCTTGATCGTATTTTCTGGCTTCAAATAATTTTTCGGCTTTGCTATAATCGGATTGTGACCAAATTAGGAGTGGAAATAACAAAAGGAAAGTTAAAAATTTTTTCATCGTTCAAAAATAAGGAAATTTACAAAAGGACCGTGAAATATTTTTGGATAATAAACAAACTCAACCTTAATACTAAAGAAACATTCACCTAACATTGTCCACTTACTTTCGTAAAAACTTTTTATGAAATGAGCACTACCTTAAATTGTTCGCCAACACCTATAATAATGCGTGACTCGAGCTTCTGCGAACAGGCAAAGCAATTACATATGACCGATAAAAAAGCCATAAATATCATCATATGAAACAAAAGCGAAAAATACCCTTAGTGGTTTTAAGTGATGTTCACCTTGGAACTTATGGTTGTCACGCCAAAGAATTACTACACTATTTAAAATCCATTAACCCAAAAACCTTAGTTTTAAACGGTGACATTATTGATATGTGGAGTTTCAGCAAACGTTATTTTCCAGCATCACATATGGAGGTGTTGCGCTATATCATTAAAATGTCAAATTCAGGAACTCGTGTGGTTTACATAACTGGAAATCACGACGAAGCATTAAGAAAATACTCGGATTTTATTTTAGGAAATCTAGAGTTGGTTGATAAATTAATCTTGGATTTAGACGGAAAGAAAACCTGGATTTTTCACGGAGATGTCTTCGATTCGTCTACAAAAGGGTATGCAAAAATTCTAGCCAAATTGGGTGGAAAAGGATATGATTTATTGATTTTGATTAACAGTCTTGTCAATTGGATTTTAGTTTCATTGGGAAGAGAAAAGAGAAGTTTTTCGAAAGCCATAAAAAACAGTGTAAAAAAAGCAGTTGCCTTTGTATCCAATTTTGAAACTACTGCAGCCGAAATTGCTATCGAAAAAAACTACAGTTATGTCGTTTGTGGTCACATTCATATGCCTCAAAAGAAAATAGTTAAAACAAAACAAGGAAAAGTGATGTATCTAAACAGTGGCGATTGGGTCGAAAACCTTACCGCATTGGAATACAAAAAAGAGAAGTGGAAAATTTATTACTATAAAAAATCAGACTATGTACTGCAAGAAATTAAAGAAGACATAGAAATCAATGATATTGTTGCCAAAATTTTATCTAATTAATCAAATCTTTTTTTAGTATATCACTTCTGAAATAATCTAAATCAATGAAAATATTTTACGCTATACAAGCCACAGGTAACGGCCACATCAGCAGAGCGACTCAATTGTATCCTTATTTGCAAAAATTTGGGGAAGTAGATTTCTTTTTGAGTGGAAATAATGCCAGTTTGAATGTTGACTTGCCTATAAAATTCAAAAGTGAAGGTTGTAGTTTGCATTATAGCAAATGTGGCGGTTTGAACTATTGGGATATTGCCAAGAATATTCAACCCCTTACAATGTATAAAGACGCAAAATCATTGCCTTTAAAAAACTATGATGTGGTCATCAACGATTTTGATTCTATTACATCACTTGCTTGCAAAATGCAAAAAGCTCAATCAGTGCAGTTTGGTCATCAAGCCAGTTTTGTTTCAGAAAACACACCAAGACCAGAAAAAAGAAGCATTATGGGCGAAATGATTCTCAAACATTATGCATCTTCACCCAAACATATTGGGCTTCATTTTGAAAAATACGATTCCTTTATTCATTCTCCAATTATCAAGGATGAAATTGTACAAGCTGAACCCAAAGATCTAAAACACATCACGGTTTATTTACCTTCCTTTCAAAAAGATTGTTTGGAAAAAGCGTTTAATAAACTTTCGGATGTTGAATTTCATTGGTTTTTGAATGATATTCAATCAGAACAAACCGTTGGAAACATCACTTATTTCCCTGTCAATCAAAAACTATTTAACGAAAGTTTGATTCATTGCCACGGGATTATTACCGGTGGTGGATTTGAAACTCCAGCCGAAGCACTATTTCTTGAAAAAAAAATATTAAGCATCCCAATTCGGAATCATTACGAACAAGAATGTAATGCTGCAGCTTTAAAAAAAATGGGCGTTCCTGTAGTATATGAAGTGGGTGACAACTTTGATGAAATCATAGAAAATTGGCTAAACTCAATTGTAATTTATCCAAAAATACAAGCCAATAACATCCCAGAAACCTTGCAGTTTTTGTTTGATACTTATAACAAATAAAACAAAAAGGCGCTCTATTTCTAGAACACCTATTTATATAGAATATCGATTTTTTAATCGTTCAACATTTTCCAAAGTTTATCTTTTAACTCTGATAAACCTTGTTGGGCTATAGAGGAAATAAACATATAAGGAATGCCTTTAAATTCTTTGTCTAATTGAATTTTTAATTCCGCTTTGAGTTCATCGTCCAGCATATCGCATTTTGAGATGACCAACAAACGCTCTTTGTCGAGCATTTCGGGATTGTATTTTGTCAATTCGTTGACTAGAATATCATATTCGGCTTTGATGTTTTGTGTATCAACAGGAACTAAAAACAGTAAAGTAGAGTTTCTTTCAATATGACGTAAGAAATAATGTCCAAGACCTTTTCCTTCGGCGGCACCTTCAATAATTCCAGGAATATCGGCAATAACAAAAGATTGAAAATCTCTGTAAGCTACGATTCCAAGATTGGGTTTCAAAGTTGTAAACGGATAATCGGCAATTTTTGGTTTCGCCGAAGTCAAAACAGACAGTAAAGTCGATTTTCCAGCATTAGGAAAACCTACTAAACCTACATCGGCCAACACTTTAAGTTCTAAAATAACGTCCATTTCTATTCCTGGTAAACCGGGCTGAGAATATCTTGGTGTTTGATTTGTAGAGCTTCTAAAGTGCCAGTTTCCTAAACCACCTTTACCACCACGACACAGCACTTGCTTTTCGCCATCTTCGGTAATTTCAAACAAAGTTTCGCCTGTTTCTTTGTCTTTTACCACAGTTCCCAGTGGGACTTCAATGTATTTATCGTCACCATCAGCACCTGTACTTCTATCTCCACTTCCGTCTCCCCCATATCCTGCTTTGATATGACGGGCAAATTTCAAATGGAATAATGTCCAAAGTCCTTTGTTTCCAACAAGAAACACGTGTCCTCCACGACCTCCATCACCTCCATCTGGGCCTCCTTTTTCGATAAATTTTTCTCTATGCAAATGCGTAGATCCTTTTCCCCCTTTTCCGGAAGAAACAAATATTTTTACGTAATCTACAAAATTGCCTTCTGTCATTTTTTTTTGTTTAAAAGTTTAAAAGTTTAAAAGTTTAAAGTTTTGAAGAATATCAACAAACCTTAAACACTTAAACACTTAAACCAAATTTTAACCCTTTAAGGCTTTCACCATCACTTTATCAATCTTCACGCCATCCATATCAATGACTTCCAATTCAAATTTTTGCCAAACCAACTTTTCTCCTTCTTTTGGAATATGAGAAAGTTCAGTCATTATTAATCCGCTAACTGTAGTTACTTCATAATCATTTATTAATTCATCCAACTCAAAATAGGTCAAGAAATCGTGTAACGAATAATGTCCATCAACTAACCACGTTCCGTCTTCTCTCTCAATTAATTGAAAATCATCTTTATTAAAATCAGATGCATCACCAACCAAAGCTTCTAAAATATCATTTAAAGTAATAATACCCTGAAAAACTCCATATTCATCCGAAACCAAAGCATAATGAATTCCTGAGTCTTTAAACTCTTCCAAGGCTTTGTAAGCAGTAGTTTGCTCCATCATAAAAGGCGCATCAGTCATAATTTCTGATAAATTGAAATTATCATTGTCAAAATTTGAAAAAATATTTTTTAAATTGACAATACCCAAAATGTCATCGTGATTTTCTCCACAAACAGGATAAATACTATGCAATTCTTTGAGCATAAAATCCTTTACCTGATTTTTATTGGAGTGTAACGGCAACATCACAACTGATTTTCGATGTGTCATCAAAGAGTTTATTTTTCTATCTCCAATATGAAAAACACGCTCCAAAATATCTTGTTCTATTTCCTGAACCTCGCCACCTTCGGTTCCTTCTTTGATGATAGCCTTAATTTCTTCTTCCGTTACTTTACCGTCGGCTGTAGGTTTAATTTGTAAAACCTTCAATAAAAACTCTGTCGAATGAGTCAATAACCAAATAAATGGGGCTGTTATTATTGAAATAATTTTCATTGGAAAAGCCACTGCTTTAGCAATAGATTCAGGATGATTTAACCCTATTCTTTTAGGCAATAGTTCTCCTAAAACTAAAGAAAAAAAAGTTAAAATCACCACAACGATACCCACACCGATTGTCGTAGCAAATGGTTTTAAAATTTCGAAACTAGCCACAAATTGCTGAACGTCGTGTGTAATTTTATCGCCAGAATAAATACCAGTAAGGATTCCAATAAGTGTTATTCCTATTTGAACCGTCGATAAAAACTTATTGGGCGAATTGGCTAAATCTAGCGCAATTTGTGCATTTTTACTTCCCTTTTTTGCAGCTGTTTCCAAACGGTTTTTTCGTGCCGATATCAACGCAATTTCAGACATTGAGAATACTCCGTTAAGGATAATTAAAAAAAGAATAATTAGAATTTCCATTTATTGTTTAATGCTTGTTGTTGATAGTTATGTTATCGATTTAGAATCGATCAACTATGAACCATAATCTTTTATAAATTATCAATCACTTTGCTTAAACGCTCTGTAATTTCGGTAATTGAACCAATCCCGTTTATAGGATAAAATTTATTTTGTTTTTTGTAATACTCTATCAAAGGAGCCGTTTTTTCGTTGTATTCTTGATAACGATGTTTGATTTTTTCTTCATCTTGATCGTCAGTTCTTCCACTAGTTTTTCCTCTTTCTAGTATGCGATTTATTAGGATTTCGTCATTTGCCTCGAGTGCTATTGTGGCTGTGACTTTCCAATCTTTTTTACTTAAAAAATCATCTAATTCTAATGCTTGAGCCAAGGTTCTTGGAAAACCGTCAAACAAAAATCCTGCTGAATTTAGATTTTTGTTTACAATATCTTCTAACATTTTAATTGTAACGGCATCAGGAACTAAATCTCCTTTGTCCATATACTTTTTGGCCAATTGTCCTAATTCAGTATCATTTTGGATATTATATCGAAAAATATCTCCCGTTGAAAGATGCATCAAATTATATTTTTGTTTTAAAAACTCTGCTTGAGTACCTTTTCCAGCACCTGGTTTTCCAAATAAAACTATGTTAATCATTTTATGTAATTGTGTTGTGGTTATAGAATTTAATTAATTATCTTTCAATTGATAAACTTCAGGCAAATTTCTACCTAAACCATCGTAGTCTAATCCGAATCCAACGATGAATTTGTTAGGAATTCTGATTCCAACATAGTCTATTTTGATGTCGTTTACTAAGGCTTCTGGTTTAAAAAAAAGCGTTGCAACCTTGAAATGCTTCACATTTTGTTGCTTTAATAATTCTTTCAAGGCAACCAAAGTATTTCCAGTATCCACAATATCTTCGATAACTATAACTGTTCGCCCTGTTAAATCTCTATCTAATCCTATCAATTGTTTAACTTCATTTGTTGAAGCGATTCCTTCATAAGAGGCCAATTTAATAAAACTTAGTTCGCAAGGTGATTTATAATGCTTCATAAAATCAGAAACGACCATAAAAGCACCATTCAAAACACCAATAAAAACAGGTGTTTCTTCGGCAAAATCATCCTCAACTAGTGCAGCTATTTTAGCAATAGCAAAGTCTATTTCTTGAGCAGAAATAAACGGAACAAATTGTTTATCGTGGAGTTGTATCACTTTTTTTCTTTTTAAAAATAATTTGCAAAGATAGGGATTTCGAAATTGACAATTGACAATTGATTTGTACTTTTAAATCAAAATTAAAAATAATGAGCACCGATTTCCAAAAAAAAATTGATTCTGTGACTGGATACAAGTCAAATAGACATAAATATGCGAATGAATTGCTTGAAAACCCAGAGCTTTTTCCTGAATTAATTCAACTTTGTTTTCTGACTTCTAACAACAACGCGGCAAAAGCCTGCTGGATTCTGGAACTAATATGTTATGACAAACTGGAATGGCTTCAAGAACATTTGGATTGTTTCTGTACCAACATCAAAAATGCAACCGACAAAAGTGCGATTCGTGCCTTGTCTAAAATCTGTATGTTACTGGCAATTTCTCATTTTAAGAAAAAGGAAATTCAGCTTACCGAAAATCAGTTGCGACAAATTACAGAAAGTTGTTTCGACTGGTTGATAGGCGATGCTAAAGTGGCTTCGAAATGCTATTCTATTCGGACTTTACACTTATTAGGCCATCATTTTGATTGGATTCATCCTGAATTGAAAGTCATTTTAGACAAAGATTACACCAACCATTCTGCTGCCTATAAAGCTGTTGGAAG
Source organism: Flavobacterium franklandianum (assembly GCF_007097365.1). GTDB lineage: Bacteria > Bacteroidota > Bacteroidia > Flavobacteriales > Flavobacteriaceae > Flavobacterium > Flavobacterium franklandianum. The sequence goes on along the minus strand of NZ_VJZR01000002.1, from coordinate 288,299 downwards.
AGAGATTTTGAAAAAAATTAACAAACAGAAATAATTAATTTACGTACTTTTGTAAAAACTTTACGTATATGAATACTAAACTCACTTTATCGTTAGAAAAAACGGTTATTGAAAATGCCAAATCGTATGCCAAAAAAACCGGTAGAAGTTTGTCTGAATTGGTAGAAAGCTACTTTAAAAATCTTACCGAAAAATCAGAAATTGCAGATGATATTCATCCGAAAGTAAAAAAACTGATCGGTAGGATTACGCTTCCCCCCGATTTTGATGAAGAAAAAGTAAAAGAAGAACATTACAGAGAAAAATATGGATTTTAAACATATTTTCCTTGATACCAATATTTTGGTTGACATCGTTGCTAATAGATTTCCGTTTTCAAAAAACGCAATTTCAATTTTCGACTATTGCCAGCGACATAAAATCACAATGTATTCTTCTTCGCATTCGATAGCCACAATGCATTATATAGCAAAAAGGGTGGTTGATGAAAAAGAATTACGCTCTATCATAGAAGATTTATTAGATACTATTTCGATAATTGCCGTTACGGAGTCTATTTTGAAAAAAAGCCTCAAATCCAGTCACAAAGATTTCGAAGATGCTATTCAAATTACTGCTGCACAATCAATAAACACTATGGATTGCATCATAACTAGAGATTTGAAAGATTTTAAATTTTCAGAAATCAAAGTTTTTACTCCAGATGAATTTTTAACCAAATTAAAAATACAATAAACAATATAGATAAGATGAATTATTTCTCTTCCAATTTTAAATTAGGCATTCTTGGTGGTGGACAACTCGGCAAAATGCTGTTGTTTGATACCCGAAAATTCGATATTCAAACTTATGTTTTGGATCCAAGCGACGAAGCACCTTGCAAAATCGCCTGTAATAAATTCTTTCAAGGTGATTTAATGGATTTTGAAACCGTTTATAATTTTGGTAAACAAGTAGATGTTTTGACTTTTGAAATTGAATTGGTCAATCTTGAAGCATTGGAAAAACTGGAAAACGAAGGCAAAAAAGTATATCCTTCGCCAAAAACCTTGAAATTAATCCAAAACAAAGGAATTCAGAAACAGTTTTATTACGAAAATAACATTCCAACAGCTCCATTTGAAAAATTTTCCAATTTAGACAATCTGAAATCAGAAATCGTTAATCAACAATCTGCAATCCAATTGCCTTTCGTATGGAAATGCACGGAATTTGGTTATGACGGAAATGGAGTGAAAATTGTTCGAAGCATCGAAGATTTAGATAATTTGCCCAACGTAGAATGTATTGCCGAGCAAATGGTGCCGTTCAAAAATGAATTGGCAGTTATTGTTTGTCGCAATCCTTCGGGCGAAATCAAAACCTATCCTGTTGTTGAAATGGAATTTCATCCCGAAGCCAATCAAGTAGAATATGTAATTTGTCCAGCTAGAATTGACAAAAAAGTAGCCGAAAAAGCCCGAGCCATTGCGCTTAATGTTTCCGAACAATTCAACCACGTGGGACTTTTGGCAGTTGAAATGTTCCAAACCGAGGATGATGAAATCTTGGTAAACGAAGTGGCTCCTCGCCCACACAATTCAGGTCATTACAGTATAGAAGCCAGTTATACCTCGCAATTCGAAAATCATTTGCGAGCCATTCTCGATTTACCTTTAGGAAATACCGACAGTAAAGCAGCCGGAATCATGGTCAATCTTACCGGAGCCGAAGGTTTTTCGGGAGATGTAATTTACGAAAACATCGAAACCATTTTAGGTTGGAATGGAGTAACTCCACATATTTACGGAAAAAAACAAACCCGTCCTTTTAGAAAAATGGGTCACGTTACGATTGTAAATGAAGACATTAATGAAGCGAGACGAATTGCAGAGGATGTGAAGAATACGATAAGAGTTATCAGTCGTCAGTAATCAGTTTTCAGTCGCAGTTAGCAGCTTGAAACCTTAAACTTGAAACAAAAAAATAAAAAACAATGAGCAAAGTAGCCGTAATAATGGGAAGCATATCCGATATGCCCGTAATGCAAGAAGCCATCGACATACTAAAAGGATTTGATATAGAAACTGAAGTCGATATTGTTTCGGCACACAGAACTCCCGAAAAACTATTTGACTTCAGCAAAAACGCACATACACGCGGTATTTCGGTAATTATTGCCGGTGCTGGTGGAGCGGCACATTTACCGGGAATGGTAGCTTCGATGTCGCCACTTCCTGTAATTGGAGTTCCTGTAAAATCTAGCAATTCTATCGATGGTTGGGATTCTGTTTTGTCGATTTTGCAAATGCCGGGTGGTGTTCCTGTAGCAACCGTTGCCTTAAATGGAGCGAAAAACGCTGGTATTCTTGCGGCACAAATCATTGGAAGCTCGGACAAAAAGGTGTTGGACAAAATCATAGCCTACAAAACCGGATTGAAAGAAGCCGTAATCATCGCTTCTGAAAGCTTAAAAAAATAAACAAATAAACAAATACGGTACGGACAGGTCGCGACCTGTCCCTTCAAAAACAAAATGAAAATACTTACTCAACATTTCGACACCAAACACAATACAGCTCCATTTTCTCAAATAAAAATGGAAGATTACCAACCCGCTTTTATCGAAAACATTGCTGCTGCCAAAGCAGAAATTGATGTGATCGTCAACAATCCAGCAGCTGCAACATTTGAAAATACAATAGTTGCTTTGGATTTTTCGGGAAATGAATTAGACAGATTATCCTCTATATTCTTTAATTTGAATTCAGCCGAAACCAGTGACGAAATGCAAAAAATTGCACAGGACGTTTCCCCTTTATTAACCGAATTCAGCAACGATATTACGCTAAACGAAGATTTATTTAAAAGAGTAAAGGCAGTTTACGACCAAAAAGATAGTTTAACACTAACTACGGAACAAGTGACATTATTAGACAAAAAATTCAAAGGTTTTTCTAGAAATGGCGCTTTACTTTCTGAAGAAAAAAAATTAAAACTTCGTGAAATCGATACACAATTAGCCAAACTAAAACTGACTTTTGGCGAAAATGTTTTGGCTGAAACCAACAATTACCAATTGCATATTACCAATGAAGCAGATCTAAAAGGACTTCCAGAAGGAACCATTGAAGCTGCAAAATCATTGGCCAAAAGCAAAGAGTTGGAAGGCTGGATTTTCACTTTGGATTTCCCAAGTTATATTCCGTTTGTGACGTATGCCGACAACCGCGAATTGCGAAAAGAAATGGCGATTGCTGCGGGTAAAAAAGCATTTCAGAACAACGAATTTGACAATCAGGAAATCACGTTGAAGATTGCCAAATTGCGTTTTGAAAGAGCCAATTTATTAGGATACACAACCCATTCTCATTTTGTTTTAGAAGAAAGAATGGCGCAAAATCCTGATAAAGTAAAATCGTTTTTGAATGATTTATTAGCCAAAGCCAAACCTGCTTCTCAAAGAGAATTTGCAGAGTTAACTGCTTTCGCCAACGATTTGGACGGAATTGATCATTTAGAAAAATGGGATGGCGCCTATTATTCCGAAAAATTGAAACAAAAATTATTCAATTTGGATGACGAAAAACTAAAACCTTATTTTCAATTAGAAAACGTCTTGAACGGCGCTTTTACTGTTGCCAATAAATTATTCGGATTGACTTTTACCGAAATTTTCGACATCGATAAATACCACGAAGAAGTAACAACCTATGAAGTCAAAGATGAATTTGGCGAATTCGTGGCAATTTTCTACGCGGATTTCTTCCCAAGAAAAGGCAAACGAAATGGTGCTTGGATGACAAGTTTCAAATCGCAATATATTAAAGACGGCAAAAACGAAAGACCACATATTTCAAATGTTTGCAATTTTACCAAACCAACAGAAACCAAACCATCACTGTTAACTTTCAACGAAGTAACGACTTTATTCCACGAATTTGGTCACGGATTACACGGAATGTTGGCCAATACAACTTACCCAAGTTTATCTGGAACATCGGTGTATTGGGATTTTGTAGAATTGCCAAGTCAAGTAATGGAAAACTGGTGCTACGAACCGGAAGCTTTGGCATTGTTTGCCAAACATTATGAAACTGGTGAAATCATTCCGCAAGAATATGTAGAAAAAATCAAAGAGAGCGCGAGTTTTCAGGAAGGAATGGCCACTTTGCGTCAAATTAGTTTCGGATTATTGGATATGGCTTTCCATAGCAACAATCCAACCGAAATCACCAACATAAAAGCTTTTGAAAAAACAGCTTTTGAAGGAACGACTTTGTATCCTGATGTAGCCGAAAATTGTATGTCGGTTTCGTTTTCACATATTTTTGCTGGTGGCTATTCCTCTGGATATTACAGTTACAAATGGGCTGAAGTTCTCGATGCTGATGCTTTTGCATATTTCCAAGAAAAAGGAATTTTCAATAAAGAAGTGGCTAAAAAATTCAAAGACAACGTACTTTCTAAAGGAGGTACCGAATTGCCAATGGAATTGTATAAACGTTTTAGAGGTCAGGAACCAAAACCAGATGCTTTGTTGAAAAGAGCGGGGTTGATTTAAAAAGATTGTAGAATATAGATTGAAACCGAAGTAGTAATGCTTCGGTTTTTTATTGGAATAAAACTAATAGCAGCCACCAAAAAATCGGAACACTTTCGATCCAAAAAGAAGTATAGTATTTGTTCCTTTTCAACTCTGTAAAATTTATCAGAGTGACCGTACTAATTCCTATTGGCAGCACTAAATAGCTGGGATGCAATTTTAGAAACTCTAAAACAATAAAAGGGATTACCACTAAAATTCCAAAGAGTTTAGTACTATCAATACCAAATTGTTGTGGCAAAGTATTCAAGGATTTATCATCGGTTTTAATGTCCATTATTTCGAATGGAATAAGCAAACTAATTAGTATAAAAAAACGTTGAAATATACTTGTATAGAATTCTAATGGCAACCACTTTGAATTTTGAAACGGAATATAAACCGTGATAAAAGTAACCACAAAACTGACCAAGAAAAGTTTTAGCCAACCCAGTTTTCTCAAAAAAGGGTAAATCAAAACTAATAATCCTGAGATCAAGATTAGTTTTTGAACAGAAAAATTTAGATAATAAAAAGAGTATAAAAATCCAATCACAGCCAAAAAAGTTACAGCAAGAATTGAATAATATTTGTTTGAACGATAATTTCTACTTTTAAATACTGCATAATATTTCAAGAAATTGTACCCTATAACAGTTCCAAAAAAAACACAAATCGAAAAATTGCTTATTGAATTCAGGCGATTTGAAATAATAGTAATTTCAAGGAGACAAAATACGGCAAAAGCCACGTGAATACTGCTGTTAATATAAAAATCGAAAAATTTTATTAAAACTTTCATTCAACAAAAATAACAAAACTGTTAATAACAGAACGTTTTAGTTGAAAAATAGACAAAAATGAATCGCCTAATGACCCCTTTTTTTGATAATAATCCATAAATTTGCGTCTCAAAAAACAACACTATTATCACTACATGAAAACAGATGCTTTTGCTTTAAGACATATTGGACCAAGAGAAAGTGAAATTCAACAAATGTTGAAAACCATTGGAGCCGAAACGATAGACCAACTAATAAATGAGACACTTCCTGATAATATTCGCCTAAAAAAACCACTAGATTTAGACCCAGCAATGACAGAATATGAGTATTCAAATCATATTCAACAATTGGGAAATAAAAATAAAATGTTTCAATCCTACATCGGTTTGGGATACAATCAAGCGATTATTCCTGCTGTGATTCAAAGAAATATTTTCGAAAATCCGGGTTGGTACACCGCTTATACTCCATATCAAGCTGAAATTGCTCAAGGTCGTCTCGAAGCAATTTTAAATTTTCAAACTATGGTTATCGAACTCACAGGAATGGAAATAGCAAACGCTTCCCTACTTGACGAAGGAACTGCAGCCGCCGAAGCAATGGCTTTATTGTTTGACGTTCGTTCTCGTGACCAAAAGAAAAACAACATCAATAAATTCTTTATTTCCGAGGAAATATTACCCCAAACTTTATCGGTTTTACAAACACGTTCTGCGCCAATTGGAGTTGAATTAGTAATTGGGAACCACGAAAATTTTGATTTTTCAACCGAGTTTTTTGGAGCGATTCTTCAATATCCAGGAAAATTTGGACAAGTTTATGATTATTCTGATTTTATTGCCAAAGCAAAAAATAATGAAATAAAAGTAGCCGTTGCTGCCGATATTTTGAGTTTGGCAAAACTTACCCCTCCGGGAGAAATGGGAGCTGCTGTCGTTCTTGGAACTACGCAACGTTTCGGGATTCCGTTAGGTTATGGCGGGCCACACGCTGCTTATTTTGCTACAAAAGATGAATACAAACGTAGCATGCCTGGAAGAATTATTGGCGTAACAATTGATACTGACGGAAATCGTGCGCTTCGAATGGCTTTACAAACTCGCGAGCAACATATTAAGCGTGACAAAGCGACTTCTAATATTTGTACAGCACAAGTTCTACTTTCGGTAATGGCTGGAATGTATGCGGTGTATCATGGCCCAAAAGGGTTGCGATATATTGCCAATAAACTTCACGCCTTAACTGCGACTTTGGCAAACGAATTGCAAAAAATAGGATTGCAACAAACCAATACTGCTTTTTTTGACACCATTGTTGTAAAAACCGATGTCAAAAAAGTAAAAGAAATTGCCGAGAATAACGAAATCAATTTCTATTATATCAACGAAAATACCGTTTCCATTTCCTTGAATGAAACTACAAGTATTGCCGATGTAAATAAAATAGTTTCTATTTTCGCTTCCGCAAATAATACTCAGGCAACTGCAATAGAAACTATATCTGAAACGAATCATTTCCCTTCTAATTTAGCGAGAACCTCAGGGTTTTTGGAACACGATATTTTCAACAAACATCATTCAGAAACGGATTTGATGCGTTACATCAAAAAATTAGAACGTAAAGATTTATCTCTAAATCATTCGATGATTTCTCTAGGTTCTTGCACGATGAAATTGAATGCAGCCTCAGAAATGCTTCCATTAAGTTATGCGAATTGGAACAACATACACCCTTTTGCACCACTAGATCAAGCGCAAGGTTATCAAGAAATGCTGTCCAAACTAGAACAACAATTAAACGTAATCACTGGTTTTGCAGGAACAACTTTGCAACCCAACTCGGGTGCTCAAGGAGAATATGCAGGACTAATGGTAATTCGTGCGTATCATCAATCTTGTGGTGACCACCATAGAAATGTAGCGCTTATTCCTTCTTCGGCACACGGAACCAATCCTGCTTCAGCGGCAATGGCTGGTATGAAAGTTATTGTTACCAAAACATTGGAAAACGGAAATATAGACGTAGAAGATTTACGTGAAAAAGCCATTCAGCACAAAGATGATTTGTCTTGCTTGATGATAACGTATCCTTCTACTCACGGTGTTTTTGAAAGTGCCATTTGTGAAATCACACAAATCATCCACGAAAATGGCGGACAAGTTTATATGGATGGTGCCAATATGAATGCACAAGTAGGATTGACAAATCCTGCAACCATTGGCGCTGACGTTTGCCATTTGAATTTACATAAAACGTTTTCTATTCCACACGGAGGTGGCGGACCCGGTGTTGGACCCATCTGTGTGGCGAAACATTTAGTTCCCTTTTTACCAACAAATCCAGTAATTGCAACTGGTGGAGAGCATGCTATTTCTGCAATTTCAGCAGCGCCTTGGGGTTCTGCATTGGTTTGTTTGATCTCTTACGGCTATATTTCGATGTTGGGTGCAGAAGGTGTAACAAAATCAACTGAAATAGCCATTTTGAATGCCAATTATATCAAGGAAAAACTAAATGGGCATTACGATACTTTATATTCAGGCGAAATGGGTCGTGCAGCTCACGAAATGATTTTGGAATGTCGTCCTTTCAAACAAAAAGGAATCGAAGTTACAGATATTGCCAAACGTTTGATGGATTATGGCTTTCATGCACCAACCGTTTCTTTCCCAGTGGCAGGAACTTTGATGATTGAACCAACAGAAAGCGAAAACTTAGAAGAGTTAGACCGTTTTTGTGATGCAATGATTTCGATTCGTAAAGAAATTGAAGCTTCGACATTGGAAGACAAAAATAATGTTTTGAAAAATTCTCCACATACTTTAGCGATGCTGACTGCCGATGTTTGGAATTTTCCATACACAAGAGAACAAGCCGCTTTCCCATTGGAATATATCGCAGAAAACAAATTCTGGCCTACTGTTCGTAGAGCTGACGATGCTTATGGCGATCGAAATTTAGTTTGCAGTTGCGCACCAATTGAAGCGTATATGGAAAACTAATAAAAATCTAAAATGTCTCGAGAAATCGGGACATTTTTATTGATAATACTATGAGAGACATTCTAACCCGAGAAGATTTGCATTTATTGATGAGTGAATTCTATTTGAAATTACTCGCCGACAGCAAAATCAGTTATATTTTTATCAAAGTAGCCAAAATAGATTTAGCTTCCCATTTATTAGAGTTGGTCGATTTTTGGGAACAAATCCTCTTTGACAGAGGAAGCTTTCGAAAAAATGTGCTCCAAATTCATACCGACTTAAACCAACAATCCAAACTTTCGGATGAACATTTTGCCATTTGGCTCAATTATTTCAACACAACTATAGATGAAAATTTTGCAGGACAAACAGCCGAAAACATGAAAACCAGAGCACTCTCGATTGCAACAGTAATGAAAATAAAAATGTAATATTTTTAATGTTTTTCATAACAAATTATCAGTATTTCATTTAAAAGCAAGCTATTTAATAATTATATGCACGCATAGTGAATTTTATCTAAAAATATCATTTTTTATCTCTAAATTAGCCTAATATTATTTATTTCCAATGAAAATTAAAATAACCGGAGTAGGAAGTTACATTCCCGAAGTAAAAGTTGCCAATATTGATTTTGACAAAAACGTATTTTTAAATGAAGATGGCAGCCCTTTTGCCTATCCAAATGAAGTCGTAATAGGAAAATTTAAAAACATAACAGGAATCGAACAAAGGCGTTACGCTGCACCAAACCAATGTTCCTCTGATTTGGCTTTTTTAGCTTCACAAAAAGCGATTGAAAACGCTGGAATTGACTCTGAAACCTTAGATTATATTATTTTTGCACACAATTTTGGTGATGTAAAACCTGGCACAAATCAATCGGATATTATTCCAAGTTTGGCCACCCGTGTCAAACATAAATTACAAATAAAAAATCCAAAATGTGTGGCTTACGACATTCTTTTTGGCTGTCCAGGATGGATAGAAGGCGTACTCCAAGCCAATGCTTTTATACTTTCGGGAATGGCAAAACGTTGTTTGGTAATTGGAGCCGAAACCCTTTCGAGAGTAGTTGACGATCACGACAGAGATTCTATGATTTATTCTGACGGAGCTGGAGCAACAATTATAGAAGCTTCTGACGATGAAACAGGAATGTTATCCTACGAAAGTGCCACATTTGCAAATGATGAAGCTGGCTATTTGTTTTTTGGAAAATCATACAATCCAGAGGTAAACCCAGATATTAAGTACATAAAAATGTTTGGTCGAAAAATTTACGAATTTGCATTAAGTAATGTTCCTGCAGCGATGAAAAGCTGTTTAGACAATAGCGGATTAGGTATTGATGATGTAAAAAAAATCCTGATTCATCAAGCCAACGAAAAAATGGACGAAGCTATAATTCACCGTTTTTACAAATTATACGGCAAATCAGTCCCAAAAGACATCATGCCAATGAGTATTCACGAACTAGGAAACAGCAGTGTAGCAACCGTTCCTACTCTATTCGATTTGCTAATTAGAGGAAAAATCGAAAATCAGGAAATACACAAAGGAGATGTTATTATCTTTGCATCCGTTGGCGCAGGAATGAATGTCAACGCATTTGTTTATAGATATTAGACCTCAAGGTAAAAACTAATCAAAATTAAGAACGTGAGATTGCTTCGTTCCTCGCAATGACTATGTACGAAAAAACATTTCCGAATAAGAGATTCAAACATACTTTAGAATTTATACAAAAATACATTTCCACATCTGAAACTATTTTTGATTTAGGCGTTCCAAACCCTTTTTCAAAAATAATGGTAAAAAACGGATACACCGTAAAAAACACCACAGGCGAAGACATCGACAACAATCAAACAGCATTGCAAAACGAAGATTACACTGTTTTTACCGCTTTTGAAATTTTTGAACATTTGTTGAATCCTTACACAGTATTAGAAAATGTAAAATGTGACAAATTGTTAATTTCTATTCCATTACGCTTGTGGTTTTCATCAGCTTATCGTAGCAAAACCGATATGTGGGACAGGCATTACCACGAATTTGAAGATTGGCAATTGGACTGGCTTTTAGAAAAAACAGGTTGGAAAATTATTGACAGGGAAAAATTTACACATCCTGTAAAGAAAATTGGGTTCCGACCATTATTGCGATTTTTTACGCCAAGATATTATATCGTTTATGCTGAAAGAGCTTAAACAAATCCCAAAAACAAATCCTCTAATTCCCATAATAGTGTATCGAGATTATTTGTATTTGGAATTCAAATAATTGGAATTTTTAAACTTATGAGATACTATATCGTCATTCCGTCTTACAACGAAGAAGCTTTTGTCGCTTTGACTTTGCAATCGTTGATTTCGCAAACTTTTTTGCCTTCAAAAATTGTGGTGGTTAACGATAATTCTACTGATAAAACTGCCGAAATTGTTTTGGAATTCGCCAAAGAAAATCCGTATATCAGTTTGGTAAACAAAACTTCTGAAGCGATACATTTGCCAGGAAGCAAGGTCATTCAAGCTTTTCAGAAAGGACTAGAAACCTTGGATAATGATTACGATATCATTGTAAAACTCGATGCCGATTTGATTTTTCCTCCGAATTATTTCGAAACTATCATTAATCATTTTCAAACGGATTCCAAAATTGGAATGGCAGGCGGCTTTTGTTACATCGAAAAAAATGGCGACTGGGTTCTGGAAAACCTAACCGACAAAGACCACATTCGAGGGGCATTGAAAGCCTATAGAAAAGAAACTTTTAAACAAATAGGTGGATTAAAACCCGCAATGGGTTGGGACACCGTAGACGAATTACTTTGCAAATTCTACAATTGGAAAGTCGTCACCGACAAAAGTCTGCACGTAAAACACCTAAAACCAACTGGGGCAAATTACAACAAAACGGCCCGATACAAACAAGGCGAAGCCTTTTACAGCTTGGGTTACGGTTTTTGGATTACTGCAATTGCTTCGGCGAAATTGGCAATGATGAAGAAAAAACCATTGCTATTTATTGATTATATCCAAGGTTTTTGGAAAGCTAAATCGGCAAAAAAACCAATGTTAGTCAATCCCGAACAAGCAAAATTTATCCGAAAATATCGTTTGCAGAAAATGAAGGAGAAATTGTTTTAATATTTCGTCCTTTCGAAATTAAAAACAAAATCTGAAATTCCAACAAAATACAGTATTTTTGCGTAGATATATTCCTGATCGAATACCGCTACTAGTAAACTGAAAACTCAACAAATGATGCTCCTCCGTTATTTATCCCAAATTGGAAAATATTTCTTAATGTGGAAAGAAATTTTCAGAAAACAGACGAAATGGTCTGTGATGAAAAACCTAATCTTCAAAGAAATTGATGAATTAATTATAGACTCATTGGGCATTGTAGCTTTTATCTCCGTATTTGTTGGAGGTGTTGTGGCAATACAAACGGCATTAAATTTAGACAACCCTTTGATTCCAAAAAATCTAATTGGTTATGCCACCCGAGAATCTGTAATTTTAGAATTTTCACCAACATTCATCTCGATTGTTATGGCTGGAAAAATGGGTTCTTTTATCACATCAAGTATTGGTTCTATGAGAGTTACAGAGCAAATAGACGCCTTAGAAGTTATGGGAATAAACTCCTTAAACTACCTTGTTTTTCCAAAATTAATTGCCATAATACTTTATCCATTTGTGATAGGAATCAGTATGTTTTTAGGAGTTTTTGGAGGTTATATCGCCACAGTTTATGGAGGATTCGGAACGAGTATAGATTTTATAAATGGTGTTCAAAGTGATTTTATGCCCTTTCACGTAACCTACGCTTTTATTAAAACTTTTATTTTCGGAATACTTTTGGCATCTGTACCTTCATTTCATGGTTATTATATGAAAGGCGGTGCTCTTGAAGTAGGGAAAGCGAGCACCGTCGCATTTGTTTGGACATCGGTTTTGATTATTTTTGTGAATTATCTTTTAACGCAATTACTTTTAACCTAATGATAGAAATAAAAAACATAGAAAAATCATTTGGTGATACCAAGATTCTTAAAGGAGTTTCTACGGTTTTCGAAACTGGAAAAACAAATTTGATTATTGGTCAAAGTGGTTCAGGAAAAACAGTTTTACTTAAATCATTACTCGGAATTCACACTCCTGAAGTTGGCACAATTTCGTTTGACGGCAGAATCTATTCTGATCTTAAATCCAATGAAAAACGAGAACTGAGAACCGAAATCGGGATGCTTTTCCAAGGAGGTGCATTGTTTGATTCGATGACTGTATCAGAAAATGTTGGTTTTCCGCTAAAAATGTTTACCAATGACGACAAACATAAAATTCAGGATCGTGTTGATTTCGTTTTAAAAAGAGTAGCACTTGTTGATGCTCATCATAAATTACCCTCTGAAATTTCAGGTGGAATGCAAAAACGTGTCGCTATTGCTCGAGCCATCGTAAACAATCCTAAATATTTGTTTTGCGACGAACCCAATTCAGGCTTAGACCCCAACACAGCTACTCTGATTGATAATCTTATTCGTGAAATTACCGAAGAATACAACATCACAACAGTAATCAACACCCACGATATGAATTCAGTGATGGAAATTGGTGAGAATATCCTGTTTTTAAAAAATGGAGTTAAAACTTGGGAAGGCACAAAAGAAGAGATTTTCAGAACAGATAATAAAGCCGTTGTTGACTTTGTATATTCTTCAAATTTATTCAAAAAAGTTAGAGAAGCTTATTTAAAGGAATAAAAAAAGTTCTATCTAAAATGTTTTCAGATAGAACCCGTTTTGAAATTTGCGTAATCTTTTATACCAACTGAGTAATACTCATAAATGAATATCTAAATTAAAGCTTATTTGCCAAAGCTGTTATTCGTTTTATATCTTGCTCTTTACTTTTAGGGTAAATGAGTAGAACTCCCTCTTTGTCCACAATAATGTAATCGTGCAAACCATCAACAACGATGATCTTATCGGCATCAGACCTGATGATATTACCTGAGGCATTTTCTAAAACAACTTTTGCATTAATAACCCCGTTTTTATTTTCATCTTTATCTAGTTTTTCGTGAAGCTGTCCCCAGGTTCCTAAGTCATTCCAGTCAAAAGTAGCCGGAAGAACGTACACATTATTGGCACTTTCCATTACGGCATAATCGATAGAAACATTTTCGGATAAGGCATAATTTTCTTCGATAAATGATTTTTCGGCAGGTGTGTTGTAACTTTCCAAACCTTTTAGAAATAAAGTGTTCATTTGAGGTTGAAACTTTTCGAAAGCTTCGGTGATTGACTTGGCACTCCAAATAAAAATTCCACCATTCCACAAGAAATTACCACTTTTCAAAAATGATTTTGCAGTTTCATAATCGGGTTTTTCACGAAATTGAGACACTTTTTTTATTGGATTAGTATCAGTTTTATCAAATTCAATATAACCAAAACCTGTATTTGGGTAGGTGGGTTGAATTCCAAGTGTCATCAACGCATTTTCTTTGGAACAAAAATCGAAACATTGCTGCAAATTTTCTGCAAAAGTTGTTTCGTCTTCTATCCAATGATCACTAGGAGCTACCACCATAACGGCATCAGGATTTTGTTTTTGAATTTTAAGAGAAGCATATAAAATACAAGGGGCTGTATTTCGCATCGCTGGTTCTAGTAAAACTTGCTCTTGTTTTACCATTGGCAATTGCTCTAAAACTATCGAATTGTATCGCTCATTCGTTAAAATCAAAATATTTTCTACTGGAATCAATTTCGATAATCTACTGAAAGTTTTCTGGATTAAAGTATCACCAGCACCCAACATATCGTGAAATTGTTTTGGAAATTCAGCTGTACTCACTGGCCAAAAACGAGATCCAACTCCACCGGCCATCAATATTGCGTAATAATTTTTGTTCATAGTGTTGTGGGATTTAAGAAATCTCATTTTTTATTAATGCTACAAATATAATCAACTCGGTAATAATTCCACCTCAGCATTTGGATTAAAAAGATAAGTTCTCCCTGAACTTACCTCAACACATTCGTATCGTTTGGTTCGTAAAGCTCCTTTTTTGAAAATCTTTCCGTTGTGAATTCTAAAAATACTGCTGTAAGGAATTTCAAAAATATAATTTTTATCGTTTTGCAAATCAAATTGTTTCAAAGCCAATGACAATGTAGCATCTGTATCGCTGCTTGCGGTCGGATTTTTGAAATGCCGCGCCAATAATGGCAACAAATGATTGGGGAAAATCTCGGGACGAATAAAGGGAATCATCAATCGCTGAAAAGAATATTTCCACTCATTCCCGTGAGGTTTGATGTTTCTTCCAAATTTTTCGAACGCTACCAAATGTGAAATTTCGTGAACCAACGTAATCAAAAATTTGTATTTATTTAGGCTGGCATTGACCGTGATTTCGTGTTTTCCGCTTAACCCTTTTCGATAATCTCCGTGACGAGTTACCCGTTCATTCACAATTTTGAGATGCACTTGATTGGCTACAATCAGTTCAAAAACTGGTTTTACGGCGTGTTCAGGGATATATTTTGAAAGGGTTTCGCTCAAAGTTAGAAGTTAGAAGTTAGAAGTTAGAAGTGGGAAGTTAGAAGTAAACATATTCATGAGACTACCAACGTCTAACAAATAACGCATAACTCATACTTGACTGGCTATGGATTAGTGGATGAAACTTGAAGCACTTTTCCGTTGTAATATTTATTTCCGGTCAAGGCAAAGTCAAAAATATAATTGGCCATATCCTTTGCCGAAATTGGGGCTTCGTAACCCGGAAATGCTTCTTGTAACATTTCGGTTTGAACCGCACCGAGTGCCAAAACATTAAACGAAATCCCCTTCTCTTTATATTCTTCTGCCAATAATTCCGACAAAGTAATCACGGCGCCTTTGCTGGAACTATAAGCTGCTAGACCAGCAAATTTTAAACTTCCTTGTATTCCACCCATTGAACTAATGGTTACAACGTGACTTCCTTTTTGCAAATAGGGCAGACACGCACGTGTTAAATTGGCAACGCCAAAAACATTGACTTTATATATATTCTCGAAATCTTCTTGAGATGTTTCCGAAAAAGGTTTCAGTAACAAACTTCCAGCATTATGGATTATTATATCTACGTTCTTCCACGAATCGGAAAGAAAACTTTGTACTTTCTGCATTTCGTTTTCATCAGACAAATCGATGGAAAGACACGTGATGTTTTGGTTTTCAATAAGAGCTTGTGGTGTTTTTCTGGAGATCGCTAAGACATTATGACCTGCAGTGGCAAATTGTATAGCCAATTCATAACCAATTCCTCTGGAAGTTCCACTAATGATAATGTTTTTCAAAATATATTTTTTGGCTAAATTAAAAAAATTCCATCAAGTATAAAACAAGATGGAATTTTAAAATAGATTTTGTGTTTTCGACAATCCTTTAAACTAAAAAATTAATTCTGATTGAAATGAGATTTAAAACAATAATCTAAGTGAACAAAAGAAATTTCTTAAAATTTAATTTTTAGTGTATTCTGTTATATATTTATTGATACAACTGCCACATGTTGGATTTAAAGTTGTTGCAGGTTTACCGTCCCCACTTTCTACAGTATATTTAATTACAGGATAAGTTACCTTAAAACCAAACTGAAAATTCCACCAGCCAGACTCGTTATAATAATAAGGACCGTTCCCTGAAATATTCCAACGCATCGGGTACTTAACATAACCTAAAGTTACATTAGGATCTGGATTTTTAACAATTCCTGTTCCATCTTCAAATAACTCCAAATCCCAAAACCTTTCTATGCCGTTAACTCCGTCAAAATACCTTACCTTCCATTTCCCTTTAAATGCCTGTTTATAAATTGAAATTGAGTCTATTATTTTCAAATTAACATATTCAGAAGATAATCCAGAATTTTTAAATGCTGGTTTGATTTCAAATTTTGTTTCTTGTGTGCCCATAACAAAAGTTGCAGCTAACTTCCCTTCAATACTAGTAGGAATAATTTTGTTTCCTTTTAGTGTTGAATCGCCAGAATTGATTTTGTTAACCTCAAATGGTAAACCAATAGCATATTCCTTACTGGCTGGATCTAGTGTTATAGTTGATTGTCCTATAAGACTCGTATTTATTGAATATTTAAATGTTGTTTCATTCACACTTGCAGTATAAGTATGCTCACTTTTTGCCTGCCCTGAAAATTCAGTTCCAGTAGGAGTAATAAACTGCATCCCAGTTGTATTTGTTAATTGTAATTCTCCAAATGAAATGCCGTCGTAATAATTTCTAGTTTCCTTTCCTTTTATGTCTGAAAAAGCATAATCTCTGAGCAAAAGATATAGAGTTGAAGCTTCTTCAAGCTTATTTAAATAGGTACTGGTAATGTTTTCAATGAAATCCAAATATTTTTTTTCAAAACTTGGAATACATTTGACGGAAACAGCATAAGCATCCTTTGCTAGATTATAAACAAACTTATCCCTAGCTAATTCATCTGTAATCACAAATGTTGAAGCAGATAGTTTCATGTTTTTAAAGATATCGATTGTAGCATCTCTACAATCATTTTTAACCAACAACTTTTTAATCCCGACAGGCATTGCAAATGAAAGAATATTTACCCCAATATTATAACGGTTAATTAAGTCGACTTTCTCTTCTAAAGCTTTAGTTCCAAAGTTATCTATACCATTTGTAAATCTAAGTTCATATTTACCTTCTTTTGGAAATTTAAACGCCCTGATGTTTTCACTATTTTCTGTTGTAAAATAATCATATATCCACTCCGCCGCTGAACTTATAGAAAAAACAAGGCCTTGGTTATCAAAAATTTGAGGTCCGGAAACAGAAACTCCTGTTGCTGCATCAACCACTTCCATCCCTACAGTTGCATATAACGGAAATTTTTTATTCCATTCAACAGTCCCATTTCTTGTATAGCTGAATTTAAAAGTATCTGCAAGTGTCTTGCTGATTTTGCTTTGTTTGGCTTGTCTTTTTGCAATACCTATCTCTAAACCAGTTTTATTTAACAAACTGACAAAAGATGTATTTTTAAATGGCGAAGTATTTGCATTTAAAGAAGTTTTAATAAGACTCTTTAACTCATCATATTTTGGATGCTGTTCTATTTTTGTTAACAACTCGGTATTTTGAAAACCTTGTAGCGCAATTTCTGGATGGAGTGTGAAATAAAACAATAATATATCATTTGTAGATATCGAATTATTCAATCCAGTTTTCGAATAATAACCAAACATAATTTCATTATCCTTTATAAATAATAAAGGAAGATTTTCAGCAACTGTATTGGTTGTGTTTGTGCTAAAATTGCCCCCGGCATCAACTTTAGCTTCTCCTTCGATGGTTACAGCTGTTAAGTCCGCAAAATTGATTTTTAAGTCGTCTTCAATCTTAATAGTTTCAGTGGGCAAATCAGAACTTTCATCTTCTTTACTACAAGAAAACAATACTACGGATAATATTACTAGAATAATTGAATTTAATTTTTTCATAATTTTTGTTGTTTTTGATTTTCTTTATCGATAGGAATTGTAAAGTTTATACGTTTCTAACTCTCTTTTACTCTTTCACAAACTTGGTTTGAAACTTATCTTTACCTGAATAAGCCTTTACAATATAAATTCCTGTGGTTAAGTTTTGAACATCTACTTGGTTAGTATTTTGGGTTTGCTCCAAGATTTTTTTGCCTGATAAATCGGTGATGATGATTTTATCGATTTGATTGTTGCCGAGATATTTCAGATTCAATGTAGTTGATGCAGGGTTTGGATAAATTAGAAAAGGGTCGTGAACTAATTTTAAATCGCTACTTAATGTTCTAGTTCCTAGCTTGTACAATGCGCTGCCGTCGGTGGTAAATTTTGCATTAAAAAAAAGGATTCCGAAATTTTTGTACAGCTTATTACTTATTGTTCCCTCACCAAGAGGGGAAGAGGTGTTGGTAGCGTCCAGAGGCGTAATAACTTTTGTACCATCTGTTGTAGCGTCCGTCTCGATTAATTGGAAGTTGTTTAGCCCCGTTTTTGAAATTAAATATGCCTTATTGCCTACTGTAAAAATTGAATCATAATTGCGGCTGCTTCGATTACCCGGGTAAAGGTCTTTTAAAAGTGTTGTACCAAGCGTGGTCCCGTCACTAACCCATAATTCATTACCGTTTGTGCTTTCAAATGCATTAAAAATTATCTTGTTGTTAACTACTGTAATTTTATCAATTGAGGAATTTTGTGGTCCTGTATTTATATCTTTAACTAATTTAGTCCCAGATTCTGTTCCGTCAGTTACCCATAACTCCTCTCCAGAATCATCAGTCACAGCTTTAAAATATAGTAAGTTATTATACAATGTCCATTCAGTTGATGCTGTCGCAATATTCCAAAGTTTTTTAATTGCGATTGTATTGGCAGCGTTGCCATCCGATGACCAAAGGTACTTTCTGCCAGAATTATCATTTGGATTGTATGCGAAGAACAATAACTTATTGTTGATTATCACAAAAGAACTTGGCCAACCTGACAATCCTAAATTAAAGGAATCTCTTCCTGGATTACAATCTTTAAATAATTTAGTACCTGATGCTGTCCCATCAGATTCCCAAAGTTCTATACCTAATGCCCGATTATGAAAGGTAAAATAGATTTTATCTTTATAAATTATTAAATCATAGTCCAATAGAATAGTTCCAAGATAATCCGATTCGGCTAGGATGTAAGTGCCTAGATCAGTCCCATCTGTAACCCAAAAATCTCTTCCTCCGCTTTCACTATATCCAAAAAAGTAAAGTTTATTCCGATAAACCATATAATTTGTGGGTGAATCTTGACCAAAATCTCCAGGATTGATGTCTTTTATCATTTTAGTACCTAGTGCAGTACCATCGGTAACCCACCATTCGATATTTGTTGCATTAGTATTTGTAACAGATTTTATGGCCGCTTTAAAAAACAATAAGTTATCAACTTTAACAAAATCATTATAAATGTCTTTGAATCCCGTTTTTAAAACTTTAGTACCAGTTGTTGTGCCATCAGAAATCCAAAGTTCTCCTGCAGATGTTTCAATAAACATTTTTCCTAGATGCACACTTTTTATGTATGAAAAACCTGTGGTTAGTGTTGCAATAAATTCAGTATTGGCTGTACTCCCGTTGGTAACCCATAAATCCTTATCGTTGGAAATAAAATAACTTTTGTTATTATATTCGGTAAAATCGCTAAAAGTATACCTGAAACATTTTTTACAAATTCTGGAACTTGAGATTGAATTGAAAAAATTCCAAAAAAGAAGAAAATCAATAATAATGATTTTTTTCTATTTACAAGTTTTAAAAATAGCAATTTCTTTATTAATTTCATAATTTACGTTGTTTTTAATTTTCTTACTTACGAGGCTTTTCAGAGTGCTCCTCGTTTTTAGTTGTTCCTGAGCTTACCGTTTGTTTTACTAAATTTTGATGTTAAAATAAATGGACTTACCAAATAATAATAGTTTTTATCTGACCTTCAAAATCAATAAATGATTCGCCAATTTGAGAACAACTAGATGGCCATTGAGATGCATCTGGGAAGAATTCCCAGTTTAATTTGCTTTGGCCACTTAAAGATAAATAAGTCCAACTAGTTTCAGGATTTATAAATAATGGACCAGGCCCCTGATTAATTACCCTGATGGAACCAGATTGAATTCCATCTGAGTTGAAACTACTAGTTACAACAGTTCCAGCCGCCCACGCTGAACGGTATAAATTAGTATTTGAGCTGCTACAGTTCCCTGTAGGCTTATTGATAATTATTTTGAATTGTCCTTTAGGACGCACGCCACCAGTAATTCCTCCAGTAACACAAGGGTAATTTGACGATGCAACATATTGGGTTGGGTTATTTGTGGTCACAGCTTGGTTTGGAACTCCTACAATTAACTTTCCATTTATAAATAACAACGGAAATTCAATGACATCTGTCCCGATAGTAAAAGTCATAGAAGGTTTAGAAGAATTAAAAGTTCCAATTGTTTCTTTACCCCCGGAGCAAGCTTTAGCAGTAGAGCCCGACAATGACAGATATGCTATTCCAGCACCATCATTTCTACTCCAATAGTTGCCAGTAGGCTTACTACCATTATATATACCACCGCTTGATCCAGTTCCAGTTGTTCCAGTTCCTGCCCCTGTCCCGCTGCCACTTTCTGTTTGGTAATCCCCTAAGTCTTCTCCCATATTGTCACAGGAATTTACAGTGATTGCTAAAAACATAAAAACTATCAATTTAATTTTTTTCATAATACTGAGTGTTTCATTAATTAATCTTTTTTTATTTTATTACAACAGACTTAAAATTCATTTCACAAATCCTTCCCTTACAGCCAGCTATTTGTTGTGTATTATTAAAACCTGTCTTCCGTAACATATTGCGGCGATGTGTTTGAACTGTGCTCTTTGTTATTTCTAATTTTAGTCCAATTACTTCGCTAGTTAAGCCTGCACAGATTAACGACAAAACCCTCAGTTCGGATTTACTCAATACATTAATTTCTTTGTCCATCGAATTTAAAATCTTTAGAAAATTAACATAACCATTTAAAAACCAAACTTAAACAGAATGAGTCTAAAAAAAAATACCTACTATTAGGTATTTTTATATTTTGAGTTTTAAGATCTTAGAAGAAAATAATTATATTTTGGGCTTTTTAAAATAAGCCTATATCAAAAACTTACACAATACCAATAAGTTGGTATTTAAATCAGGATTTAAAACTCTAAATTTGTATATGCTTAAAAAGATAATTTTATGTAGCGCCCTTTTTTTCATAGGCATAGCAAATGCTACCCCTCTGAATCCTTATGTTTTTAATAATGACTACAATCATCTTGCTGCCTACTATCAATATATAGAAGATTGCGATAACCTATCTCAAGAAGAAGTTGTGCAGAAATTTAATGCTGGAAAATTCAGATCGCAAACACCAAATACAGCGTTTAGTTCTGGAATTTCAACCTGTAGCTATTGGCTGGTGGTAAATGTGGTCAACAAATCAAGCCAATACAACAAATTTTTGTGGAGCTTTTATAATAACGGACTTGAGTTTGAACTCTACGAATTGGTGGGTAATAAACTTGCCTATAAAAGCAAATCTTCTATGCATTTGTCTATCTCGGAGAGAATGTTCCCTGTTCGAGCAGTTTCTTTTCCGTTTTACTTGGAGAAAAATAAAAGCAGGACACTTTTTGTAAAAGTCTCGCCTACAATTTCTAAAAACACCTATTTCCCAACAGATATTACCACGCCAGAGGACTTCCTTTTATACGAGGTCGATTTTAGCTATTTAATGGGTAAATACATCGGCCTGTTGCTTTTTGCACTTTTTGTCAATTTATGTATGTATTTAATCATCAAAGAACGACAGTACATATACAGTATTTTTTATATTCTTTGCATCATTTTGTTTCAAATTTCTGATTTTCATTTTGATTTTTTTGAAATTCCGAAAGCTTTTTTTAATTTTTGGAGTTATGTAAATAAGGATTTCTACATGGGATTGTCGATTTTTTTCTATGCCAAAATTTTTGCACTTTATGTAAATTTAGAAACTCATTTTCCAAAATTTAATACTTATTTTAGAGTATTAAATTATGTTTTAGTGCTTTTTATAGTTTTAATTTTAGTTCCCGTATTTTTACCCAATACAAATCTATACCCTATTCAAACCATTAATTTATTGCTTAATTTTTGGATTTATGCAATAATAACCAGCATCTTTTTTATTGTTTTGATTGGTATCTTCCAGCAGAAGAGATATTTTCTACTTTTTGGAATTTCGTTTATTTTCCTTTTTTATGGATTTGTTTCTTATTTGCTCAATGTTTTGAACTCCTATCATTTGCCCATTTTTAGACCAGGTAATATAATCAATGGATTGCTTATTGAAGTGTCTCTATTAACAATTTTCTTTGTTTATAAATTCAAAATCGAGAAAGAAGAAACTGCTCTAAAAATTATTGCCACTACTAATAAAAACTATATTTTAACCAAAAAAATACTTACAATTGAGTCAGATGAACAAGAACGTTTATCCAGAAACATACACGACGAAATAGGAAGTGACATCACCGGGCTTAGACTGCAGCTCGAAAATCATTTATACAAAAGCAATATCGAGCAGCAACAACAAAAAGAAATATTAGAAAATGTAGTGATGCTATATGAAAAAGTTCGTAATCTAAGTCACTTTATGAAAACAGATGGATTTGGAGACAATCTGATGCATATTATTGAAAATCTAATTGCTTTTTACAAAAAAAATATCTCTAATATTGAATTTGAACTTTATACTAACATTGAAAAAGAGATTAACTTTGAGAAAGATATCCAAATACAAATATTTAGAATCATCAAAGAAGCATACACCAATGCGCTCAAACACGCCGCTGCTTCAAAAATAGTAATGCAACTTATCTTTGAAAAACAAATTTTGATGATAATTATTGAGGACAACGGAATTGGTTTTGACATCAATTACAAAAAACACAATGGTGGTCTTGAAAATATAAAATCAAGAGTCAGTTTTTTATCCGGAAAAATAAATATCGATAGCAATAGTACAGGAACGTCTTTAATAATTGAAATCCCTTTAGAATGATTGCAAACCAAAACTACAATATAGCCATTGCCGATGACCACAAACTTATTCTTGCGGGTATCAGAAACATTGTTTTAGACAATCAACTAGGAACCGTTGTTGGCGACGCCTCAAATGGTTTTCAATTGTTGCAACTTCTACAACACAAAAAAGTTCATCTCGCTATCATTGACGTTAATATGCCGGAAATGAATGGTGTTCAAACTGCAAAAAAAATAGTAGAACTTTACCCTGATGTAGCGATTTTGATATTGAGCCAATATGAGAATATTGAGCTAATTAAAGAACTTAAAATAATTGGAGTCAAAGGATATTTATCTAAAAGCTTTGAATCTGATCAGTTGATTGAAGGTATCAAAACTATCAAGGAAAATTGCAATTATTTTCCGCTCCTTGACCGCGAACACATAACTTTCAAAAAAGACAAGACACAATTGACTACAAGAGAACTAGAAATATTATCGCTAATTGCCAAAGGAAAAACCTCTAAAGAAATTTCTTGTCAACTTTTTCTCAGCCAATATACTGTTGAAACTCACAGAAAAAATTGTATGCGAAAACTAGAAGTAAACTCAACAATTCAGCTAATAAACGTTGCAAAAGACAAAGGATATATTTTATATGAGTAGCCTACTACACTGCATTATTTAGTTAAGATACATAATACGTAAATTTAATATGTAATAAGAAATATCACTTGGAGACTACTTGTAGATCTTCTAATCATTAGAATAATTTAACCCTTATCCACATAAAAAAAAGCATTAAAATCAAAATTTTCAAAAACTATATCTTGTTTCAAATTTAACAGATGAGGAAAAGAAATCCGGCTTTTTACAGCACTTTATTCTGTCTAATAACTAACTTATGTTATCAAAAAAGAGGCTTTGTCTATTGCCAAAGACAACAACAAAACTATCGGCTACATCTTTGCCGAAAGCTGAGATTTCTATAGTTAATATCCCATTTTCGAATATAAGAATAGTTTGTTTCCAAAGCTAATTTTTTTGGATTTTGAAATAAATTCAGCAAGCAATTTTCAGTATGGATCCATTTGCATTGACAAAAAATACAGAGGGAAAGGATTGGTTAATTTGCTGTTTAAATTTATGCGAATTCACGATGTAAAAAATATCCGTTGCGTTTGACTTTTATTATCAAAGACAACGTTCCTTCCTATAAAGAACATACCTAAAAACTCAAATGGACTGTTATTGGCGATTTTCAATTCAACGACAACAATTATTTTATTTTGGGGTATGATATAAATATGCCCGTTTAGTAAAAGAGATTAAAATTTACGATAATATTTTTTATAAACTTTAAATCCTTGAAAAACTGCCAAGGCAACAAAAAACAAAGGAATCACTATTGGAATAATCCATTTTGAATAATCGAGTATTTTTTGAGACAATGAATCCAATAAAATAATAACAGAAAGCATCCCGAAAAAAGTCCCAACCAAAGTCCCTAAAATATAATAAAATTTAAGTTTTCGTTCTAAATAAATAGATTTAGTATTCAATAAATACAAATTCCAACCCATCCAAAATGGGATTTGAAGAAAATTCAATCCACACAAAACCATTCCGATAAAAAAGGGAGAGAAATGAATATATTCTTCTAAATAATTAGATTCTTCGGTCGATTGATTGGAATGGGCATAAAATAAATAAGCGATCAATAAAAGAAAAAAGACCGCAAAAAAATCAACTGACCTCATTAATTTTTTGTTTTCTGCCAATTGGTTTGCAAAAATAACGGTGCAATAAATAACAATAGCTTCTACTAGAATCACTCCTAATAAATAAAAAACTAATGAATTAATTCCCAATTTAGAAAAAACCTCAACCCCAATAATATTCAAATAGCCAAGAGGTAATGAACCCAGAAAGCTTACAATAAAACCAAAAAATATGTTTTTGAGTGTTGTCATAATTATATTACCACGAATTCACGAATTAATTTGTATGAATTCGTGAATTCGTGGCCAAACTTTAAAAATTAACTATCTTTTTACTTTGTTCCAAATGTAGCTTGTACTCTTTCATTCCCACTTTATGAGCTAAATAAGGGATTCCTTTTTTATGATTTTCAGCACTTATTTCAAACATATAAGTAATGTGCCGTGCTAATTCCTTCCAAGCAAAAAAAAGAGAATGTCTTGGGTCATAAATATGAGTTGGTTCACTGGCAGCTCCATTCAACTCTACTACTGAAAAATTTTCACCTCGCTCTAATTCCTCCCAACTGTTGTACATAATGTCTAATCTTCCAAAATAAAAACCCGGAATTTGCAAACACATTTCATTAATGGTTTCTGTCAATTTTGGTTTAATCCAATGACTACAATCAATGAATTTTGCACCACGAGCATGATTACCATAGGGAACTAAATTTAGCTTTTCGCCCTTTGGTAAAATATCCAGCATTTTCTTTCCATATTCTTTTTTTAAAACTTTCAATTGCAATTCGTAGCGTGGATTTATTTTAATTAACTCTTCGGTTGTAGAAAAGCCATCGCCAGTAATAATTAAAAATTCTTTAGATACTATTCCAGTAATTCTTCCCGTTTTTTCTCCCGACGCATCGGGAGGATAACGCACATAAAAAATACCCACTTCCTTTTCGAAAGGAATTAAATCTTGCACCAAGAAATCAAAATTAGCTTTTTGATTATAGCACTCTAATTCTTGTGAATTGTGAATTTTTTTGACGGCAGAACCTCTCAATCCTATATCTGGCTTCGCCATCAATGGATATTTTATACCCGAATCTTCGATGGTTTTCAGAATTTCATCCAAGCTAGTTCCTTCTAGTATCAATTCAGTTTTAGGGTAATATTGTTGTGGAATAAGGTTGTAAATTGCTTTTTTGGACTCCATTATAAACCCTCCATTTTTTATCGTTGGATTAGAAGCATTAAAGAAAAATAGAGATTTCGCTCTAATTGAATAATATATCCAAAGAAAATAAATAGGAATATAGACCACCAGGAAAGGCCAGTATTCCCAATGAGTAAGTTTGTGAAAAAAAAGTTTGAAGTTTAAAGTTTGAAGTTTCAAATTGGAATAACTTAAATTGTTATGAAAGAGGTTTCGAAATCTTTATTCGCAATTAAATCATAATGCAAAATAGTTGCTTTATTTTCTTCTAAAACTGCTTGTGTAATACTCAAAGTTCGCAATATCTCATTGCGATTCACAACCAAACCATTCTCTTGATTCTCTTCTTCGGTATAGCGATGAAAATAAAGCATTTCATCTTCGGAAGCATTGGGATTCGATTCTAAAAAAGCATAAAACCATTCCGAACGAATTTTTCTAATGTCTTTTTGATATAAAGTTGTTGACGACCAAACGTGATTCTTTTTCACATCCAATGGTGTAGTTTCTTTGTCACCTCCATCCCATCGCAATTGAAAAAGTTTGTTATTTTCGAATAAAACTATGGTAAATGGCTCGATGTCGGCCAAATCTATTTCTTTCCAAAACACTATTGGAGACAAGCTACTAATCATATCCAAAACAATCAATCCACGGCTTTTTCTGTAAGGTGGTCGATGATGGTGTTTTTCATTAGCTCCGTTCAATAAAACTAAAACAGTCCCAGATTCATCAACGGCGAACCAAGTTCCACCTGCTTTTGAATCCTTTGGAAAAATGATGTTTTTGTTGTTTATTAAATAATTTTTGGGTTCAATGGCACTGGGTCTAATTACTTTTTCATCTCGATTTGAGGTGATGATAGTTTTGCCATTCGAAGCAACGAAACTTACTGTACACATTGATTTCTGTATTCGATAGTGGAACGAGCAACTCCAAAATTTTTATCGATTGTAATAGTTGAATGTTGTAAAATAGCCACTTTTATCAAGGCCTGATGGTGAATACAATGCTCAAAGTTATAGAGTAATTCTCTGTAATAATTACTTTCGGTTGTGATTTCGTGGCTTTCAATCTTTTGTTTTAAAACAATATTTTTGTTCTCCTTGTCTAAATTATTTTGGATTTGCACTATTTGTTGAATAGCAAAATCAGTGTCGGTCTGGATTAAAACATTTCGTCGCCGGTCATCATAATTAATCACTCCCGATTCATATTGATTTTCGAGACATTGGAACAACTCTATTATATGTCTTATGTGCTCGCCAATACTGGAATTACTCAATTGCGCGCAAGGACTCGAATACTCGTCATTCGACAATTGCTTGAGTAGGTCAATCAATTCATCAAGATTATTATTTATGTACGATAATATCATATTTAAAATTTATACTTTAATAAATCTGAAATCTTATTTTTATTTTGAAAAACCAAAAATGAACAACAAAGAAAGGTAATTATTGCTAAAATAAAAAGCGTTCCTCCATCATTTTGCACTTCGATACCTAAAACAAATAGGTGAGAAAAAATGGCTACTGATAGTACTCCCAAACCCAATAAAGCACCTAAGAGAGTAGTTCTAGGGACTAAAATTAAAATAGCAGCAATCAATTCGGCTATTCCAGAACCAATTCGGCCATAAGGCTCAATTCCTAATTTTGTGAAAATAAAGACACTTTCATCAGCTCCAGAAAATTTAAAATATAAGGTTTGCAATAAAATTACTGCTGCAACAATACGGACAATCCAAGTAAGTGTTTTCATGTTTATCAGTTTATTGTTTTTTTCCAATTAGTTTCTGCTTTTTTCTTCAAATTCACTTCGTCTTTATTCCAATTTTTCAAGGTGTTGTTAAAGAAGGCATTGTAAAACAAATACAATTTACCCTCAATAATTTTAAAAGTTTCTGGATTAATTGTGACTTTATCGCCTGAACTTCCCATTGCATAAGCACACCAACCCCCAAATTGGGGTTCGTAACTCATAGGTTTTTTTAGAAAAGTATCTCTATTTGAAACCGATGAAAAATTATAAATTACTCCTTCAAAGGTTGCTGAAATTTCTTTATTCCCTTTTGATGGTTTTCCTTTAA
This sequence comes from Flavobacterium franklandianum, assembly GCF_007097365.1. GTDB lineage: Bacteria > Bacteroidota > Bacteroidia > Flavobacteriales > Flavobacteriaceae > Flavobacterium > Flavobacterium franklandianum. The sequence goes on along the minus strand of NZ_VJZR01000002.1, from coordinate 260,308 downwards.
AATAAGCTACAGGATCATAACCTTGAATTGCAATTTTGTTTTCAAGATTGAACGCTGTTGCTCTTTTGGTGGAAGTTTGAGCAGCAATTGTCATTGTTAAAAATGACAGAAACAGAATAAAAATTGGTTTGTTCATTGTGATAAGATTTAAAATGTTGATTTATAAATTCTTTAGCAAAGATATTTAGAATCAAAAACAACATTTGTCGGCTAGTTTACAATGGCGGTAAAATAGTTGGAATTATAATTTGGTAATATCATCAATCAAAATTTCTTTTCTAGTATAAAAAATTAATTGATTTTCTTCCATTTCGTTTAGTAATTGCGTTGCGGTTTGGCGAGAAGTACCAATAATTTGAGCAATATCGGCTTGGGTTAAGTAGTTTTCGATAGTGACTTTATTTCCGTCTTTCTTGCCTTCTTTTTCTGCCCATTCTTTTATGAATGTAAACAAACGGGTTTTGGCATCTTTAGACATTAAATTGGAATAATTGTTTTTGATGCGTTTCATTTTAAGTCCTACAAACTTGGTATACGTCAAAGCCAAATTGGGATTTTGCAACATCAAGTTCTCAAAGTCCGACATCAAGAAACTACAAATAGCGACTTCATCAGTAAGTGCTTTGGCGTATTCGTTGGAATTTTTATCATTTTCTAAAGTTAATTCGCCAAACAAATCCCCTTTTTGAATAATGTCCTTGATGGTTTCGTTTCCGTCTTCATCAATCTCCACAATTTTGATATTTCCTTTTTTGAGTAAAAATATACGAGGCACATCAGAGGAAGAGAAATAAATAATATCGCCTTTTTTTGCTTTTTTGTAGCCAACAATAATGCACAATTGTTTAATTTGTGACATACTCAATGTCCAAAACAACTTGTGATCACGCAAATACCAATATTTTAGTTCTTCGGACATAAAAAATATTTAAGTAAATGTAGCTATTTTTAAATATAAAAACCATTAAGAAATAAGTTTCGTTAAGCTTAACAATGCTTAATTTCCTTAACATCTTAATGGTTTAATTTGTTTGATTAAATCGTCAGTTTGAATGTTTTTTTGTTAAATCTTAACGATACTTTTCAAAATTTACAATTTTAAAAAAACTCGAAGTGACATAGAAAAAAAACAGTATCTAAAACTATTCTACGAAACCAATCCTCTTGATATCACAATTCTTTGAATCTCTGAAGTTCCTTCATAAATTTGAGTAATTTTCGAATCGCGCATCATTCGTTCTACGTGGTATTCCGCCACATATCCATTTCCTCCGTGAATTTGGACTGCTTCGTTAGCCACTTCTAATGCAATTTCAGAAGCATATAATTTTGCCATCGCACCCGAATGTGCAATATCTTTGCCTTCCTCTTTTTCGCAGGCGGCTTTCATAATTAATAGTTTGGCTGCGGTAATTTTTACATACATATCGGCCAATTTAAAGGCTATTGCTTGATGTTTGAATATTTCTTTGCCAAAAGCTTTACGCACATGCGAATAGTTTAAAGCCAATTCATAAGCTCCAGTGGCAATGCCCAATGCTTGAGATGCAATCCCAATCCTTCCTCCATTTAATACATTCATCGCAAAAGTAAAACCGAAGCCATCCGCGCCAATTCTGTTTTCTTTTGGAATTTTTACATCATTAAATAATAAGGAATGTGTGTCAGATCCACGAATACCCATTTTTTTTTCTTTGGGACCAATATCAAAACCTGCCCATCCCTTTTCTACAATAAAAGCATTGATTCCTTTATGTCCTTTTTCGACATCTGTTTGAGCCATTACTAAATAAGTTGATGCTGTTCCTCCATTGGTTATCCAGTTTTTGGTTCCATTCAATAAATAGTGATCTCCCATATCAATGGCCGTAGTTTTTTGAGAACTTGCGTCACTACCAGCCTCTGGTTCAGACAAACAAAAAGCGCCAATAACATCTCCTTTGGCTAATGGAACTAAATATTTTATTTTTTGTTCTTCACTACAATATTTTTCCATTCCGGCACAAACCAGAGAGTTATTTACCGACATAATTACTGCTGCCGAAGCATCTATTTTTGCAATTTCGGTTATGGCTAAAACATAGGAAATACTATCCAATCCTGAACCACCATATTTAGGGTCAACCATCATTCCTAAAAACCCAAGTTCCCCCATCATTTTTACTTGCTCGGTCGGAAATTTAGAATGCTCATCACGTTCAATTACACCGGGTAACAATTCAGTTTTAGCAAAATCTCTAGCGGCTTTTTCCACCATTAATTGTTCCTCGGTCAGATTAAAGTCCATAATTATTTGAAATAAAAGTTGTGATTTTTGTAATAATTTCAACAAAGATAAATTTTTAATTCTGTAAATTTGGCTAATGAAAAAAAATAACTACAACGTTATCGGAGTTATGTCGGGAACCTCACTTGATGGTGTTGATTTAGCCCATATTAAATTCTATTTAGAAAACAACAATTGGTCTTTCGAAATTATTGAAAGTGAAACCATTGGCTACAGCCAAAGTTGGATTAATCATCTGAAATTAGCTGTAGATTATTCTGAAATTGAACTGGAAAAATTAAACAAAGAATACACAAAACTTCTTGCTTCCATTATATCCTCTTTTATCGAAAAGCATAAAATTGAAAATCTAGATGCTGTTTGTTCTCACGGTCACACCATTTTGCACCAACCTCAAAATGGTTTGACTTTACAAATTGGCAATTTACCTGAAATAGCTACTTTAACAAATCAAACTGTAGTTTGCGATTTTAGAGTTCAAGATGTAAAATTGGGTGGTCAAGGTGCACCTTTGGTGCCCATTGGCGATAGAATTCTGTTTTCGGAATACGATTATTGTATGAACTTGGGTGGTTTTTCGAATGTTTCTTTCGAATTAAATGGCAAACGAATCGCCTTTGACATTTCGCCAGTAAATACGGTTTTGAATTATTATGCCAACAAATTGGGGCTGGATTATGACGATAAAGGGCAGCTTTCCAGAACAGGAAAAATCAATACTGATCTATTGAATAAATTAAACGCATTGGAATATTACCAACAAAAATTCCCGAAATCATTGGGTTTTGAGTTTGTAAAAGAAGTTGTTTTACCAATAATCGAAAGTTACGAAATTCCAATTGAAGACAAATTACGAACTTTTACAGAACACGTAGCTTTGCAAATCGCTTTGGCTTTGCAAGATAAAACTGGACAACTTTTAGCTACAGGTGGTGGTGCTTATAATGATTTTTTAATGGAACGAATTCAATTCCATTTGCCTGAAATGAAACTCATTATTCCGTCAAGAAAAATTCTGGAATTCAAGGAAGCTTTAATCTTTGCATTGCTTGGCGTTTTGAAATTAAGAGATGAAACCAATGTTTTGAGCAGTGTAACAGGTGCAAAAATGGATCATAGTTCTGGGGAAATTTATAAACCATAGCACCTAATGTTTTCTACTTCTAATAATTTTTAGTAATTTTCAACGTTTTACTAAAGTATCTTAAATTTTAAATTTAAATGAGTTCCACCATTTCATCTGACCAAAAGAAATCATTAGCAATATCCGTACTTTTATATGGAACACTATTGATGATTTTATTCTTCATCCGTTTTTGGCCACCCTCAAATTTAGAAGAATTGATTGGTGCCGGCGGCGGCGGCGGTGGCGTTACGGTAAACTTTGGCGATAGCGATTTTGGCTCAGGAGCTAATTATAAAAGTGAAGTTTTGAACGTAAAAAACCAAGCCAAACAAACGCCTGCAAAATCTACACCTGACGAATCTATTTTATCTCAGGAAAATTCCACCGAAGAAAGTGTAGTGATTCCGCAAAAAGAAAAACCATTAAAACCAACACCCGTTTTAAAAGAAGAACCAAAACCAGTTGTGGTAAAACCAAGGGTTTCTAACAATACCAATGATGCTCTGTCTAGTATTATGAAAGGCTCTAATAAAGGCGGTGACGGCGATGATAAAACCGCAGGAAATAAAGGAAAAGCGAACGGGAGTTTAAGCTCAAACGGATATTATGGATCAGGAGGCTCTGGCGGCGGAACCGGTGGAGGAAATGGAACTGGCAACGGAATTGGCACAGGAAGTGGTTACGGCGCAGGAAGTGGCGGAGGTTCTGGAAATGGAAGTGGTTATTCGTTAGGAAACCGAAAAGCTATTTCGAAACCTGCTCCAAAATATACCTGTAATGAATCTGGAAAAGTGGTTGTCGAAGTTTCTGTAGATAGAAATGGAAGAACCATTGATGCCATTGCCGGAATAAAAGGAACTACCAATACTGCAAAATGTTTACTGGATCAAGCGAGAATTGCCGCAATGAATACCCGATGGGATGCCAGCAGCGATGCACCGGAGAAACAAGTGGGCAAGATTGTTTATAATTTCAATTTGAATTAAAATTGGGACGAGGAAGCGGATTGACACAGATTTAAATAGAAAATGCCTCGGAATTTAAAACCGAGGCATTTCCATATAAAAACGCTATGAAATGAAATTATATTGATCGAGCCTATGGCTCTTTTTTTTCTATTCAATTTCATTTTGGACGGATTAAAATCCGTCCCTACAAAATATGTCGAGCCTATGGCTCTTGAAGATAAATATTATAAAAGTTCCGTAGGAACGACACATTTTGTAGTAACGGATTTTAATCCGTTGAAATGGAATATAAAGTTGAGTCCCTACAAAATGTGTCGAGCCTATGGCTCTTGAAGATAAATATTATAAAAGTTCCGTAGGAACGACACATTTTGTAGCAACGGATTTTAATCCGTTGAAATGGAATATAAAGTTGAGTTGAGTTCCGTAGGAACGACAGATCTCTTATCAACGTATTTCAATCCGTTGAGCCCCAAATAAATGACAAATCATTTATTTTGGACTAGTAGCAATCACAAACTTCAAGTTATTTCTAACGCCAATTTGTAACACATCAACTAAATCTTGAACTTGTAAATTGAAGGGAATTCTAACAATAACGGTTTGATCTTTTTCATTGTTCATTTTGGTCATTAAAGTCATTTCTAATTCTTCGAAAGCAACAGCTTGCTTGTCTATGTAGAATTTCTTGTCTTCGGTAACGGATAAACTAATGTATTGTTTGTTGGTTTTCTCGTTAGATTTGGCTTTTGGCAATGTCATCTTAATCACATTTGGATTCGCCAAAGTGGATATAATCAGGAAAAACAACAACAAGAAAAACATAATGTCACTCAGCGAAGACGTGGCGACTTCGGCGTGGAATCTTCTTTTTCGTTTTATTGACATCTCTATGATTTTTGAATAATATTAGCAAATTCTAGTATTTGCTTTTGAATTTTCAAAGCAAAATTATCAATCTTTCCGTTCAATAAATGGTATCCACTGTAAGCAATAATACCTACTAACAATCCAGCACCACTACTAATCATTTTTTCGTACAATCCTCCCGAAATATTGCCAATACTGATATTCTCGGTAACCGAAATACTGTAAAATATTTTGATTACTCCCGAAATGGTTCCGATAAATCCTAATGTTGGCGCAATCCCAGCGATAAGTCCGAGTTGTCCCAAATGTTTTTCCATTTCGCCAATTTCTATATCGGCAGCGCGATCCATATTCGATTCAATTTCTGCTATAGGCCTGCCAATTAATAAAATTCCTTCTTTTATAACATTTCCAGAAGATGTATTATTTCTCTCGACGATTGACAATGCTCTATCCAGCTTGCCAGAATTAAGATTATCTCTGACATCTCGCATCATAAGAGGATCTATTTTTGACGCTTTATGAATGAATAAATAACGTTCTATAATCAAATAAAAAGTGTAAAATAAGAGAAATGCAATTGGAATTAAGAAAAACCCACCTTTTAAAATAAATTCTAAAACGGATATTTCATTATTTGTTGCAATTTTTTCTATAACAACACTTGAAGTGGCATTTGCGATAGTATCGGCTTGTAATTGTATTAAACTAAACATATATTATTATTTTACTCATTAATTCTAAAAATTATTTGAAATTTGCACTAAAGATACTTTTCGATCTACTATTAAACTAAAAAAAACGAAAAATATTTTAAATACCCCTTATTTTATTAGAAAAATGAACTATCAAGAAACCATAAACTGGATGTTTAATCAATTGCCGATGTACCAACTTCAGGGCGCTTCGGCTTATAAAAAAGATTTGACAAATGCCTATTTACTGGCAAATCATCTAAACAATCCAGAGAAAGTCCTTAAATGCATTCACGTTGCAGGAACCAATGGCAAAGGTTCCACTTCGCATATGTTGGCTTCGATATTTCAGGAAGCGGGGTATACCGTGGGTTTATACACATCGCCCCATTTAAAAGATTACAGGGAACGCATCAAAATTAATGGAATTGAAATTTCAGAAAATTTTGTATGTGAATTCATTACTAAAAACAAAACTTTTTTTGAAGCCAATGATATGAGCTTCTTCGAAATGACGGTGGGTTTGGCTTTCGAATATTTTGCCAAAGAAAAAGTGGACATTGCCATTATCGAAGTGGGAATGGGCGGAAGATTAGACGCCACTAATATTATCACACCGCTAGTTTCAGTGATTACAAATATTGGATTAGACCACACTCAATTCCTAGGAAATACACTTGAAGCAATTGCATTTGAAAAGGCAGGAATTATAAAACCTAGAATACCAGTTGTTATTGGCGAATATACGAATGAAACAAAACCTGTTTTCTTGGAGAAAGCAAAATTGAATCAATCGGAAATTTATTTTGCTTCGGAATTAATAACTGTAGATACACCTTCAGATTTATTAGGAGATTATCAAATGCACAATAAGAAAACGGTGATCCAAACCATTGAAATAATAAATTCACAAAAAGAATTTATTATTTCGCAAGAAGATATTATTACTGGTTTATTGAATGTCGTTAAAAACACTGGACTTCTTGGAAGATGGCAACAACTGGGTACGTTTCCAAAAATCATTTGTGATACCGCTCATAACAAAAATGGATTGGAAATCGTGATGAAGCAAATCCAAAAAGAAAAATTTGATACTCTGCATATTGTTTTGGGAGTGGTAAACGACAAAGATTTAAATGAAATATTGCCATTATTTCCAACAAATGCCATTTATTATTTCTGCAAACCCAATATTCCACGCGGATTAAATACTAAAATTCTACAAGAAAAAGCGGCAATATTTAAACTCAAAGGAAAAGCATATAATTCTGTTTCAGAATCTTACACAAAAGCATTACAAAACGCTTCAAAAACTGACTTGATCTTTCTTGGGGGAAGTACCTTTGTTGTTGCAGAAATTTTATAGTTTTTTAATATTTTGCTTGTGAATATAAAAAAGAGATGTATATTTGCACTCGCAATAACGCAAGAAATTGCAACCCGAAAGGGCGATTAGCTCAGCTGGTTCAGAGCACCTCGTTTACACCGAGGGGGTCGGGGGTTCGAACCCCTCATCGCCCACAAAAAACTTCATTAGAAATAATGGAGTTTTTTTTATTTAGTACGTATAGAAGCCATGGTTTTGGATCAATCCCAAAACCTGTTTATCGATTTCAATTAAAGAAATTAAAATATAAAAACCCTATAAATCATAAGATTTATAGGGTTTTCTATTAAAAAGATTGAACTTATTCTAGTTATTTTGATTTTTAAAATCAGCAAAAAAGTTAGCCAAATCAAATCCGTCTTGGCAACAAACAATATCTGAATTGCGGAAAATAGTAAAGTTCAACAGGTTTTATTATTTACTTTCTTCGATGTATTTTAGAATTTCTTTTGAAGCACTTTCAGGATTGAATCCAAATTTTTGATCCAAAACACTTGCTGGTGCCGAATAACCAAAATGGTCTAATCCAATCACTTTTCCGCTATCGCCTATCAATCCTTCTAAGTTTACAGGAAGTCCAGCGGTGAGCCCGAAAACTAATTTCCCTTTAGGAATAACGCTTTCTTGGTATGCTGCTGATTGTTGTTTGAACAACCCTTCAGAGATGATAGAAGCTACATTCACTTTCAAATTATTCTCTTTTTCCAAAATCGCTGCAGCATCCATAAGTGTAGAAACCTCCGAACCGTTGGCAAATAAAGTAATATCTGGATTTGGTGTTGACTTCACTAAATAACCTCCTTTATTAGCTTCTGTTGCCTCTTGATATCTTGAAGCTCCTGTTGCTGGAATGTCTTTAATGTTTTGTCTTGAAAGTATTAAAGCGGTTGGTGTCGTAGTGTTTTTCAAAGCCATATCCCAAGCTACTGAAGTTTCGATAGCATCGGCAGGGCGAAGTGCCAATAAACTTTGGTGACCTGAATGGTTTTTGATTTTTTCCATCAAACGCATTTGTGCTTCTTGCTCAATGGGTTGGTGGGTTGGTCCGTCCTCTCCTACTCTAAATGAATCGTGAGTCAAAACATATTTCACTGGCAATTCTTGAATGGCAGCCAATCTTATAGCTGGTTTCATATAATCTGAGAATACAAAGAATGTAGCCACCACAGGAACTACTCCTCCGTGAAGGGCGATTCCGTTTGCGATAGCAGTCATTGTCAACTCAGCAACTCCAGCTTGTAAAAAAGCACCTTTGAAATTATTTTTTTGCAGAACAGTCGTTTTTTTCAAGAAACCATCCGTTTTATCACTGTTGGATAAATCCGCTGAAGAAACAATTACGTTTTCTAAATTTTCTGCTAAATATCCTAATACTGCCGAAGAAGCTTCTCTTGTAGCCACATTTGCTTTTTGAACTACTTGGCTCAAATCTAAATCAGGAAGAACACCAGAAAGGAACATTTCCATTTTTTGTGACAAAGCTGGGTTTGCTTTTTTCCAAGCAGCAATAGTCTCTTTTTTTATTGCAGCATTCGCCACTTTTTTAGCCAATACTTCTGAATAATACGCTTGAACATCTTCGTAAATATCAAAAGAACTTTCTGGATTGGCTCCTAAATTGATTAAGGTTTGTGTAAAATCGGCTTTAGTGTCACCAATTGGTTTTCCGTGCAATTCGCATTCGCCTTCGTACATATCACCATTGGCCAAAACGCAACCTTTACCCATAATGGTTTTACCAATAATCAAAGTAGGTCTTTCGGTTTCTGCATTGGCATCGTCTAATGCTTTTCGGATTTGCTCGTGATCGTGACCGTCGATATTGATGACTTTCCATCCCCAAGCTTCATATTTCATTGTTGTGTCTTCGGATGTAACTTCGTCAGTCATAGAAGAAAGTTGCACATCATTCGAGTCGTAGAACATGATAAAATTATTCAGTCCTAAATGTCCAGCAATTCGACCAACTCCTTGAGAAATTTCTTCTTGAACTCCTCCATCTGTGATAAAACCGTATATTTTATGTGTAAATAAACTTTCGAATCTAGCATCTAAAAATTTGGCAGCTATTGCAGCTCCAACTCCCATTGCGTGTCCTTGTCCTAGTGGTCCAGAAGTGTTTTCTATTCCTCTCAGAACATCTACTTCAGGATGTCCAGGAGTTACAGAACCCCATTGTCTGAAATTTTGCAAATCTTCTTTTGAATAATTTCCTAATAAACTATATTGTGAATACATCAAAGCCGATAAGTGTCCCGCATCCATAAAGAAACGATCTCTGAAAGGCCAATTCATCTCCGTTGGATCAAAATTTAAATATTCTGAATATAAAATGTGTAAAAAATCAGCGCCTCCCATTGCTCCTCCAGGGTGTCCTGAATTTGCCTTTTCTACCATCGATATGGCTAATGCTCTAATGTTGTCAGCGGCTAAATTGTCAATTTTTTTGTTCATGTTGTTTGTGAAATTTATCGTTTTTAGTCTCAATTTTTGTATGTAATTGTTCAAAAAAAATAGATATATCAATTAGAATATTTTAAATTATTTCTATTATTCATTCTTTGAATATAATTTATTATAAATATTTCTAACTATTTGAAAAACAAAAACCAATTTATTGGAAAGAGATTTATCAAGTCTAATTTATTATAATTCAAATCTTTCTGATAGAAATACTACATTTTTTAAACGGTGCAAAAGTAAGCAAATTAACCATTATAAAAAGTATAAAATACATAAATATTACAGATAGACACTTATTTAAATTGGACATAAAAAAAAACGGTTTAGATTGATCTAAACCGTTTTTTTACTCACTTTTTCTTAGTAGCGGGAACAGGACTCGAACCTGTGACCTTCGGGTTATGAGCCCGACGAGCTGCCTACTGCTCTATCCCGCGTTGTTTCGGGTGCAAAGATACGATGAATTTTAATAAATACAAGGGATTAATAAAAAAAAAATCATATTTAATGTATTTCACTGACTTGAAAGTACTTATACTAAAAAAGAGTTGCAGTTTTTTTAAGCATACACTTGTTATAAGAAATAAAAAAAACCGTAAAGAAGTACTTTACGGTTTGAAAATTATTAACATTATAAAAAAAACTATTCTTCTGAAACAATGGCTGTATTTTTATTTAATGAAACTTTTAAGGCTTGAGCTACTCCTTTATCATTTATCATAGTCATATTTAAAACATCTAATTTGGCTAAGTCTTTAGATACAAATCCGCTAAACTGATTGTACGAAATATTCATTTCTTTTAAATTATTCAACTTTGCAATATCAAATGGAACCAGTCCATTCATTCTATTGTCAAATAAACTTAACTGCTGAAGGCTAACCATATTTGAAATAGAAGGATTTAATGTTCCTGAAAGTTTATTACTATTTAAATACAACACTTTCAGGTTTTTCAATTCATAAATTGAGGAAGGAATTTGACCATCGATATCATTATTATATAAGGACAAGATCTCTAAATTACTTAATTTCCCAATTTCGGAAGGCAGATTTCCAGAAAGAGAATTCATAAACATTGACAATGTTTTTAAAGAACTTAATCCTCCTATGGAAGCTGGAATTGATCCTGATATTCTATTAAAAGATAAATTTAGAAATTCCAAAGATTTCAAATCTCCAATGGAATTAGGAAGAGTTCCAACTAAATTATTATTTTGCAACTGTATTGAAACAACTTTATCCTCCTGAACTTTTACACCATACCACGATGAAACTGGCGCTTTTAAATCCCATTTCGAAGTCCAATTTGCTCCATTTGTTGCATTATACAATTGAGTTAACGCATTCTTTTCAGCAATTGACACCTCTGCTTTCAGTATCAACGAAAACATTAATAGTAAGAATAATGTATATGTATATCTCATGACGTCCTTTATTTGATTAATGTGCAAGCTAAATTAGACAGTAAATAGATAACAAGCAAAAATAAACGATGAAATACACATAATTAATATAAATTATAAATTTATTCTTATAAATATTTATTCATAATAATTTCTATTTAAAAAAAAATGATTCTTTACTAAAACAAAAAAATAGTATATTTGAAATTCTAACCATAAACATAATAATATGGAATTTAACTTCTTAGCAATTTTAACTGCAGCTTTTTCCTCATTTGTAGTAGGATTTGTATGGTACAATCCAAAAGTTTTTGGAACAATTTGGATGAAAGAAGCGGGTTTCACCCAAGAACAGAGTGAGAAAGGGAATATGTTAAAAATTTTCGGCCTCTCATTTGTTTATTCATTTATGATAGCTTTTTTAATGCCCGCAATAGTTATCCATCAAATGGGAGCTATAGGAATGATAGGTGGACCTGCATTAGCAGAAACTGCCAAACCCTCCTATTTAGCTTTTATGGCGGATTATGGCGATGCTTTTCGAACTTTCAAACACGGCGCACTTCACGGTTGTATTACAGGCATTTTCCTAGCTTTACCAATTATTTGCATAAATGGTTTATTTGAACAAAAATCATGGAAATATATGGCTATACAAGCTGGATATTGGATTGTCATTTTGACAATTATGGGATCCGTAATTTGTGGCTGGAAATAATTTAACATTTAATTACAATACAATCCCTCTACATTTGTGAGCGATTTTTTTTATTTGAAAACACCACTATCCATAAAAATATATTCATCGGTTACAGAACTTCCAGCTAATTGGAATGATTTTGCTACTGAGAACATCTTTATGAGCAAAAAATACTTAGAGGTTTTAGAAAAATCAGCTCCATCCAATATGTTTTGCCACTTTATCGGATTGTTTGACAAAGACAAATTGGTTGGCATTTCACTTTCACAATTTTTAGATTTGAACAAATTAGAATCTTTCGGAGAGCGGGATCAATGCGTAAAAAATGCCATTCGAAATACAATTTTAAAAAGATTTTGTTCTCACATACTGATTATTGGCAACAATATGCTCACAGGCGAAAATGCGTTTTCGTTTTCTGATACAATTGAAAAAGTTGAAATTCTACTTTCCTTAAAAACGGCATCGGAAAAGCTACAAACCATTTTCAAAAAGAGAGGATTAAAAGTTCACATAACCACTTATAAAGACTTTCAAGAAGAAGAGTTAAAATCGTTTCATCAAGCTGGATTCAAAGATTATTTTCAATTTTCGGCTCAACCCAATATGTGTTTTGACATTCCAAATCACTGGAAATCAGAACAAGATTATATCGATGCTTTGTCAAAAAAATACCGAGACCAATACAAACGTGCTCGAAAAAAAGCCGATGGTGTAGAAAAACGAAAAATGCATCTGGAAGATATTATAAAGCACGAAGACACTATCTATGATTTGTATTTTCACGTTGCTAAAAATGCACATTTCAACACCTTTTTCTTAGCTAAAAACCATTTCAGAATTTTTAAAGAAATACTCAAAGACAAGTTCCTTTTTTACGGCTATTTTCTTGATAATAAATTAATTGGCTTCAATACAATCATCAAAAATGGAGAGGTAATGGACACTTACTTTTTAGGTTATGATGACAGTATTCAACGTGAAAAAATGCTGTATTTGAATATGCTTTATGACATGGTTGCTTATTCTATCAACAAAGGTTTTAAAGAAATTATTTTTGCCCGAACAGCTTTAGAAATAAAAAGTTCTATTGGCGCTAAGCCTCTGAAAATGTATAGTTTTGCAAAACATAGCAATCCAATTGCCGACTTAGCTTTCGAAAAAGTCTATTGCTATCTAGAACCAGATGTGGAATGGAAAGAGCGAAATCCCTTTAAATAATTAAGGACAAATCAAGGAATTGCTACTTTAATTTTGTTGGGTGAAATGCTGATTTTCAGTACCGATTCAAAGCCACAATATTCGCCATCCATCTGAAAATTTACTGGAAAATTAGTTTTTATGATTGCTTCATCTGTTGAAATAATTTCGAAATCATCAGGATTCAAAGGTGTATTTCCCATAATAAATTCACCGAAAATATATAAATCTAGATTTTTCAAAATCACCAATTCGAACATGCCATCATTCATAATACCGCCTGGATTGATGACAATTCCTGTCCCATATTTCTTAGAATTGGCAACAACAACCATTCTCGCTTCAGATTCAATTATTTGATTGTTTGCAATAATGGTAACTTTAAACGGAACTTCAATATCCAATAATGTATTAATGGATTGCAAAAAGTAACCCCATTTGCCGTGGATTTTGCTTTTTTCGTAGTTTTTAACCAATTCCGCATTCAACCCCAAATCACTCAAGTGAAAACATTTTTCGCCATTGATTACTATTGTATCCATTTCAATATACCGATTATGAAAAGCAATATCTAGATTATCCTCAAGAGTTCTCATTAAATCTAAATTAACCGCCAAACCATTGGACGAACCTGCAGGTAAAATACCAAGAATAACATCCTTATCCTCTGTTGCGTCAGCCACCATCTTTATGGTTCCGTCTCCTCCAATAATGATAATTCTTTTGGGTTTATTGATTTTATAAAGCGCTCTAATTTTTGAAACATCATCCTGTCCAGTAGTTTTATAAAGAATAATATTCAGGTTTTCTTTTGTTGCATAAGTGGCAACAGCATCAATAAAAACAGATTTATCAACAGCTCCAGAAACTGGATTTGCAACCAATAATATATTCTTTTTCAAAGTTTTAATCCTTTTATTGGTTAAAAACGACTAATTTTAACACACTACAAAATTACGACAATAAATGGAGCCTATTCTAAAATTATACCGCGGATATGCCAATGAGGAGGAGTTAATTGTGATGGGACACGTTTTCAAACCCACTAAGATTAAGGATTATGCTTTTGAGAAGAAAAAATTCAAAAATGCAACATCAATTATCCGGTTGTTCAGGTTAAAAACACACTCAAATGCCGATGTGTATTTGAAACACAATAACACCACAATTCACACCAAAACACTAATTGATGGCCATTTTAAATTTTGCATTCCGGTAGATCCAAATGTAGGCCACGGCTGGATTGACTATGAGGTAAGTATCATTCACGACCAGAAAACTATAGCAGTCAAAGAAAGTTACATTCGTCCCAAAAAAGAAAATTTGGGAATTATTTCGGATATAGACGATACTTTTTTAGTTTCCTATACGATGAATCCTTTGCGAAAACTCTACATTTTGTTGTTTCGAAACGTAAATTCTCGAAAAGTATTTGAAGATGTTGTCGCTCATTATCAAGCTTTGAGCAGTTCAGGAAGAACAACTAATGAGGAACAAAATGCTTTTTTTTATGTTTCTAGCAGTGAATGGAATTTGTATCGTTTTATTGTGAAATTTACCGAAATCCATAAATTACCAAAAGCAGTTTTATTGCTAAAAGACATTAAAACTAGCCTAACCGATTTTTTTTGGTCAGGAAGAGGGAACCACAATCACAAATTCGAAAAGATAAAACATATTCTAGAATTTTATCCCAATCTAAAATATGTTTTATTAGGTGATGATTCTCAAAATGATCCTTTTTTATATGAAGCCATTTGTAAAATATTCCCAGTAAATGTGATAGCGGTTTACATCCGAAAAACACGAGCAAATGAAAAAGAAAAGGTCTCAATTGTTATGAAAAACCTAGAAAGTCTGAACGTTTCGACCTGTTATTTCACCCATAGTAGCGAAGCAATTCAACATTCAAAAACGATTGGACTGATTTTATAAACCTGCTTTCTCAATTTCTTCTTGAACAATTTCCCAGTCTAAAAGCAGTTGATCTAAATCGGCTTTTTTCTTGTTGTAAGCCATAAAAAAAGCTGCATCTTCAATGTTTTTATCATAATTAGAAGCCAACATTTTGTCGTCGTGCAAAAGGTCTTTTTCCAATTGTTTGATTTGACTTTCGATTTTACTCAAACGATTCTGCAACGCTTTTCCTTTTTTCTGGTCTTCGTAAGAAGCTTTGCTACTGGTCTTTTGAGATTGAGATTGAGGAGATAATTTATCGATGTCTTTTTTCTCTACTTCACGCATATTTTCAAGGTTGCGTTGTTCTAAGAAATAATTAATATCGCCTAAATATTCTTTTATTTTTTGGTCTTTGAATTCATAAACAATGTTCGACATTCCTTGAAGAAAATCCCTGTCGTGCGAAACTAAAAGCAAGGTTCCTTCATATTTTTGCAAAGCCGCTTTCAAAACATTCTTAGATTTAATGTCCAAGTGATTCGTTGGCTCATCCATTACCAAAACATTGATGGGTTGCAACAGCAATTTACAAAGTGCCAAACGATTCCTTTCACCTCCAGAAAGTACTTTTACTTTCTTTTCGACATCATCTCCACGAAACAAGAAGGAGCCCAACATATCGCGAACTTTCGAACGATTGGTATCTGTTGCAGCATCTTCCATTGTTCGTAGTAAAGTGATTTCGCCATCCAAATATTCAGCCTGGTTTTGAGCAAAATAACCCAATTGCACATTATGCCCCAATTTGATACTACCTTGATATTCAAATTCGTTGACAATAGCTTTCATAAAAGTCGATTTTCCTTGACCGTTTTGTCCAACAAAAGCAATCTTGCTACCTCGCTCGACCAAAAGAGAAATGTCTTTCAAAATGGTTTTGTCACCATATTTTTTAGTCACATCTTCTGCTTCAATAACTACTTTTCCTGGTTCTTTTGAAAGTGGAAATGAAATATTCATAACCGAATTGTCGTCTTCATCCACTTCGATGCGTTCGACTTTGTCTAATTTCTTGATGAGTGACTGAGCCATTGATGCCTTGGAAGCTTTGGCACGGAATTTTTCAATTAATTTTTCGGTTTCTTCAATTTTTTTGGCTTGGTTTTTTTGTGTAGCCAATTGTTTTTCACGGATTTCGCCTCTCAGTTCCAGATATTCTGAATACGGTTTGTTGAAATCATACGCTTTTCCGAGAGAAATTTCGATGGTTCTATTGGTTACATTATCCAAAAACATTTTATCGTGCGAAACAATCACCACAACTCCAGGATAATTACGCAAAAAACCTTCTAACCAAATGATACTTTCAATATCCAAGTGATTCGTAGGCTCATCCAGCAGTAAAACATCATTGGCTTGCAATAATAATTTGGCCAATTCGATACGCATTCTCCATCCTCCCGAAAAAGTATCGGTTTGATCGTTGAAAACTTCTCTTTTGAAACCCAATCCAAGAAGGATTTTCTCGGTATCTCCAATATAATTATAACCGCCCAACAATTCAAAACGATGGGTGTAATCAGACAAATCTTCAATAATTTGACTGTATTCTTCACTTTCGTAATCAGTTCGAGTAACCAATTGATGATTGATTTGTTCTAATTTTTTTTCTACAATTTTAATATCTATGAAAGCTTCATAAGCCTCTTCGAGTACGGTTCTTCCTTGCTCAAAATCAATATCTTGACGTAAAAAACCCATTCGAACCTCTTTTTCTTGAGAAATTACTCCAGAATCTGGAGCAAAATCTTTGGCCAAGATTTTAAGCATCGTAGATTTTCCAGCACCGTTTTTCCCGACAAGACCTACTCGGTCTCCAGCACCCAATCGAAAGGTTACTTCTTCAAATAAATAAGTTCCTCCAAAAGAAACGGACAAATTGTGTATGTTAAGCATGTTTTATTAATAATGTTACATTATGGGAAGTACAAAATCGTACCTTCGCTAAAAATTTTTGCAAATGTTAAAAAAAGGATCCAAACTAAATAGTATTTTAACAGGAAGTTGTCCAAGATGTCAGAATGAGAGTATGTATTTGGACAAAAATCCGTTACATTTTTCTAAAATTCTAAAAATGAATGAAAATTGTAGCCATTGTGGGCTTAAATATCAAATTGAGCCTTCTTTTTTTTATGGAGCAATGTATGTGAGTTATGGACTAAATGTAGGACTAAGTATAGCCGTTTTTGTGATTACATATTTCTTTATTCATTCAAGTTTAAAAACAACTTTTATAGCAATTCTGATATCGAATATTATTTTATTCCCTTTTGTTTTGAGATGGTCAAGGAACATTTACATCAATATGTTTGTGTCTTTTGATAAGAAATATAAAAAATAAATCGTCTATTTTTTATTAAACCTCCGAATGTCAATTGTTCTATCGAGTGGCTTTTGGTATTCGATATTTTCGAACAACGCTTTTGCCATAGCTGGGCCAAGCATTACACCACGTGTTCCCAAACCATTGAGAATATGTATCGAATTGTTGTTTGAGTAAGTTCCAACCAATGGTTTTCTGTCTTTTACTGTTGGTCTAACTCCAGCTAAATGGTCTATAATTTCAAAATCGCATTTGATTATTTCTTTTATCTTTTCGATTAATTCGGCTTTTCCTTCTTCGGTTGGAATGTCGGTTTTATCTTTCCAGTTATAAGTTGCCCCTACTTTGAATAAATCATTACCCAAAGGCAAAATAAACACACTAGTATTCATAATAACATCTAAATCTAATGCTGGCGCTTTGATGACAAAAAGCTCTCCTTTTGTTCCATCCAATGGCAAATTATTAAAATAAGGATTGGCATGCATCCCGAAACCTTCGGCAAAAATGATGTGTCTCGCTTGAAAATCTTTATATCGAATACCATTGATTTCTTCTTGTAAAAGAGCATAATCAAATGATTCTTCCACAAACAATTTATTCGTTATAAGATAGTCTTTGTATTTCCTCAACAAAAATGCCGTGTCAACATAACCGGTTTGTAAAACTTCGCCATATCCAAAAGGTGAATCTATTGCCGAATACTTTCTAGAAATCAAATTCGTTGACAAAAAAGGAGCCAAATTCAATTTATCGGAAGCGGAGAACCAGTTATTTTGCTCTTCTATAGAAAAAAATTTTCTTAAAATAGGTAATTTATAATCTACTTTACAATCAAGCTTTCTTTCTAAATTTGCAAAGAATTCATTCATAATTAACAAATGCTCTTTGGCGTGACCTACTTCGCTAAATCGTTTTAAAATTACAGGATTATACAAACCGCCTGCAATTTTTGATGAATTCTGGGAATTATTATCCATTACCAAAATAGACTTATGGTTTAACAGAGCCATTTCGGAAAACGAAATGCCTGCTAATCCTGAACCTATTATTAAATAATCAACCATTTGAAGTGGGAAGTTAGAAGTGGGAAGTTAGAAGTTGGGAGTTGGGAGTTGGGAGTTTGAAGATTATAAGATTAAATCAATATACCTATAAAAAAAGAACTCTCGCTATTATGGCAAGAGTTCTTTATGTAAAGTTTTAAATGAAATTTAATAATTCCACATATCTTCTTCGAAATCACGAATTTTTTCTTTGACACGTTCCGCTTCAAGCAATTGATTTTGTGCATTATCTTTCATATAACTCACAATTGCTCTATCGCCATAAACATTTTCTTCTTGATAAATAACAGCATTAAAACGCCTTGAATTTAATATCTGGTCGAAAGAGATTGGCATGGCCGAATTTTTATCATTGAATGCTTTAGCTTCATGCAAAACATCCCGTGAAGCTGGGAAAAACACCCAGAACAATTCGATATAATCTTTTTCCTCACTGTTCATAGTATAAACATCTGGAGTTATAGGACAAATCCCCAATAATCTATACTTCAATTCACTTTGTCGTTTATCAAAATACCAGTATCCTTTGATTTTATACTGTGTAACATCTTGAGCGGTAAGATCTTGCTTAACAATATACTCTGGAGAAATTTGTTGACCAGCATTAATTTGTTCTCTACCTGCATCTGTGGTGTCAATTCGAGTCAAAGAAGCTTTAATGTCTTTGTATGATTTTTTTGTGTTGAAATAACTATCTGAATACACCTCTGTAATTTCTCCGTTTTTTATAGCTTTTGTCAAAACATCGTATAATGATCTTCTGTCAGGACCAATGTTTGCTGTATCAATTGGAAAATACAAAGGAAAATTAATTCTTTCGTTTAAATCAATAATTTCCCAAACTGTTTTACCCATCAAAACATCTCTATCATCAACATAGCCATATTCTAGTGGTCTGTCATTGTCTGAAATGAGTTGTGCATCTGACTTTAGTCCGATTTCTTCTGGAATTTTTGCATTGAGCAAATTAGGTTGCGCATAAGAAGCAACACTCCCAAAAAAGGAAATAACAACTATTAAAAAATTTCTCGTATTCATCATAATTTCATTATAAGTTATTGAAGTAGCTTTGTATCAAACTTCCTTATTTATTGTATTTCATAAATTACTGGTGCAGTTCTTGGCAATAAATAACTACCAGCTCCAACCAATTTCGTCTTAATTTCTGAAATAGTAACCTGATCGCCTCTTCCTACTTTTGAAAGAACAGATTTACATTGTTGATTTAATTTATTTCCTTGAACAACCACTGTAGGCATTCCTGTCACTTTAAAATTAAATCCAACAACATCCAAGCCAACCTCAAAATCAAAATCAACTAATT
This sequence comes from Flavobacterium franklandianum, assembly GCF_007097365.1. GTDB lineage: Bacteria > Bacteroidota > Bacteroidia > Flavobacteriales > Flavobacteriaceae > Flavobacterium > Flavobacterium franklandianum. The sequence goes on along the minus strand of NZ_VJZR01000002.1, from coordinate 240,534 downwards.
TAGCTCCAACTGTCGAAATTTCTAAACTTGATTTAGGTCCTTTTACGACACCCATTTCTCCTCTAATTGTCCCTGCTGGACTCGGAATTCCTTTAATTCTAAAAGTTTTTCTATCAGATACTTTAGAACCGTCTGGCAATGTTCCTGTTACATTTATTACTGCTTCAGTACCAGTACCTGGACGCATACTATACTTTCCACCTCCAGTAGAACTCAATCCTGGAGCAGATGCTGAGACTTTATCGGCAGATATTCCTGCAAATGAAATCGTCATTGGATTTACAACTCCACGATACACTACATTCATTTTATCGGCAGAAATAGTAGCTGATTTTGGTCTGGCTACAACTACATATTGATCTTTAATTGGCAAACTAATTACTTTTCCATTTTCATCAAAATTGAAAGAACCAGTTATTGGGTGTTCTCCAATATTTCCAGAACCGAAAGAAAAATTAGCTTGTCCAGCTTGTGCTTGAACACTTGTTCCATTAACCACTACTGATTTAGCTTTTAATGACGGATCAAATTTACCCAAAATAATTTTTCCTTTAACTGCTTCTCCTTGAAAGAAAACTGATTTCTCAAGAACAACAATCGGTTGGTAAGCTGTAAGTGAAGCCGCTGCAACCAAATCAGATTGAAACATTCCAGTCATTACATCACTTTCGGTAGTTTTAATATCCGCTTGCAATTGAGATAATTTGGTTACTGTTGCTATAAGAGGAAAACCTTTATAGTTATAATCAATCCAATCTAATTTAGCTCCTGCCTTTTCAGAATACACTTGATTCGTTGCAAATCTTTTCTCTATTTTTTTCATTTCAAACTCAGCAATTGAACTTCCTCCAATAGCTTTTATTTGAGCTGGAAAATTATGGATTTTGTCTAAAAACTCTTTACCTTTTGCAGAAACCTTGTCTCCAGTAAAAAACATTCTGTCAATCAAGTCGCCTTTGTCCATTTCTTCGTAAGGAAGATTTCCTTCGGCATCTCTTTCAAATTTTGTAGTAACGGTCGTTTTGATTCCTTCTATATAATCATTAAATTCTTTAGATAAAGCTCTAATTTTTTCAACTTTTGCTCTTTTCTCGCCAAATTGACCTGGTTGGTCTACTGCTTTTTGGGATAATTGTTGAAATGATGACTCATTTCTACCATCTGTGATTGAATTGGATTCAATAATTTTATTGTTCAAAATTCCAAATGCTGATAATACTTCTTTGGACATATTTAATGCTAACATCGCGATAAAAACCAGGTACATTAGGTTGATCATCTTCTGTCTAGGGCTTAATTTTCCTGCTGCCATATTTTCTCTAATAATTAGTTAATTTTTTTTATATAAGTCTGAACTAATTATCCTTTATTATTCATTGCAGAAAGCATTCCTCCATAAACATTGTTCAATGATGACAAGTTAGAAGTTAATGATTGCATTTGTTCTTTCAATTTTAAATTATTTTCTACAACTTCCTCATTGATTTGAGCATTTCTTGAAGAACTTTGAATTTGTATTTTATACAAACTATTCAAAGATTCCATTTGAGCTGCGGCCAATGATAATTCTTCACTATATTTTTTAGTAGAAGCAATAGAATCTGCTGTAGGCATAATACTTTTTGCAGCACCTTCAAAGTTTTTGATGCTATTACCTAAACTTACCATTAGTTCTCCGTCAATTTTTGCATCTTTAAGCATAGCGTCTAGTTTTTTAGACAATAAGCCTTGAGCATCTTCTGAAGAATCTTCAACTTTAGCTACTTTTTTTCTAGCTTCACCATTTTTAAGTTCAGGATAAACTAAAGACCAATCTAAATCTTTATCTACAGGTTCAAATGCAGAAAGTGCAAAAATACCAGCTTCAACGACAAGACCTATTGTAAGCATTAAATTTCCAGTTATAAAACCCCATTCGATATGGGTAATTTTGAATAAAGCTCCAATAATTACTACTGCTGCTCCCATTCCGTATGCAAAATTCATCGTTTGTTTACTTATCAATGCCATAATGTTTTTTTTTAGGTTAATTTGTTTTAATTTATGTAGGGGTTACTTTTTATTCTTTAATTTTTCAGTTGATTGGGTTCCCATATAATCCTGAACTGTTCTAAATCCGATGAAACTTCTAGCTGAATCGGCATATTCAAAAGTTCTGGTACTTACTTGAAGGAAATAAGCAACATCTTTCCAAGAACCTCCACGAACTACTTTACGTTTGTTTGAAGTATCAGTGTTATTTGGATTCATTGAAGAAACATATTCGTAGGCGTTTGGATCATATGCAGATTCTGTCCATTCTGCAACGTTACCTGCCATGTTATAAAGGTTATAGCCATTTGGTTCATATGATTTTGCTTCTACAGTGTATAAAGCTTCATCTGCTGCATAATCTCCTCTCATTGGTTTGAAATTAGCAAGGAAACAACCTCTATCGTTTTTAGTGTAAGGACCACCCCAAGGATAAGTAGCCGATTCTAAACCACCTCTGGCCGAATATTCCCATTCTGCTTCAGTAGGTAATCTGAAATTATTGGTTTGATCACGACCTTTCTTTTTAGATTTGATATAGATATTCTTATTCAATGTTCTCCAGGCACAAAATGCTTTAGCTTGTTGCCAATTTACACCCACAACAGGATAATCACCATAAGCTTGATGCCAAAAATAATCGTTGTGCATTGGTTCGTTATAAGAATACGAAAAATCTTTAATCCAAGTGGTTGTATCGGGATATACTTTTATTTGTTCTGTTCTAATAAAATCTTTTCTTTTTCCCACTTTTGCTTTAGCAGCAGCTTGAATATCCATCCAAGAATATCTAAATTTTAATTTATCTACGTCAATAGTTCTCAAACCATTATAGGAAGCTTCGAGAGGCAAATACATTGAATCCATAACTTCAGTATAAAATTCGTCTGGATATGATTTTGTATCTTTAATCAGTTTTACTTTTCGGTTGAGTTTCCTACCTGCGTAAATATCGTCAGCTGTACCTATACTATAATAGTTGTCGTACATATATTTATCGTAGGCGGTCATTTTTTCTGGATCTTGATCATTAAAAGCAAAATCACCAATACTTCCAGTATTTTTTCCTTTGCCTTTTGCTGATCCAGCACCCGGTTTTATACCCTGTTCATCGGCTAATATAGCTAAACGAACTCTCATTGTAGAGTCTTTTACCCATTCTACAAATTGACGGTATTCTCTATTTGTAATTTCCGTTTCGTCCATATAAAAAGACCGAACTGTAACAGTTTTTGTCGTTGCATCACCTACATTGGCAACATCCGCATCGGATTTTCCCATTATAAAAGAACCACCAGGAACTAATGTCATACCATAAGGTTTTTCAGGATGCCATTTAGCACCTTTAACTCCGACTAGTTCTCCTTTGTCGGAAATCTTACCACATCCAATTAGTAATGCTAAAATTGCAGCAAAAGCAATAAACTTCTTCATATCAATAGGGTTAATTATTCATTATTATTCAGTTTGTAAACCTATTTATTATTCTTTAATAAAACAATTATTTAGAGTACTATTTATTTCTAAGTCCAAAACTAAAATTAAAAACGGAAAGAAAAAAATATTTTATCGATAAAACACCAAAAATAACGATAAAAAACACAAAAAATTATTTTTTATAAGAATTTACATATCAATAGATCAGAAACTTTTTGAGTTATTTAATCTCTTTTAAAAAATTTGGGAGTCCTTCAACGTTGCTTTAGAGGATATTTTTTCGCTGAGCTTTCCACCATCTTTCAGGAATATCCTGATTACAAGCTCCTAAATATTCCTCATAAGAGCAAGGTAATAACGAGCTTTTCTTTAACTTATTATTGCCATATGAAATAAAAGGTATTTCAATCCACCATCTATCGGTTTTATTGCTTTTATAAAAAATCAACTCTTCCTCTAGAGGAATTATGTATTTTATATAGTTTTCTCGACTTCCAAAAGGATACTCATTCGAACGGTAATGAAACCCTTCGATAAAGTACCAAATAATTTGGGCTATTAAAACGGATTCCTCGTTGGAATTATTATGATTGAAAATACCTAAAAGCGAGACCTTATCACTAATTCCCGAATATCTCGACAGCGCACAAATTTCTTTTCCACTAAAACCATTGGGAGTAAATGGACTATTATTACCAGAATCGGATGATTTCACCGAAGTTAAGTCAATACTCACAATGTCTGCATCTCTAAATACAGGCTCCGCAATTGATATATTGTTAGAAATATCTCCCAAACGATACGCTTCAAAAAATAATTTATCGATTAAATCAATTTCTTCCTGCGAATTATAATAGGTCTGATACCCGATATTGCTAAAATTAAATAGATTATTGGGCTCCTCGATTATTATTTTAGTCAAATAGGAAGTAGCCGAAACAGCATCACTTTCTTTGCCAAAATCAAATTTACTATCAATGGAAACTAAGTTTACCATTTGTTCCAATTCATCATAAGCTCTATAAAGCGCATAAGTCAAATCTTGTGAGCCTCCTATAACAATAGGAATGATTTTCTTTTTAATTAAGCTTGAAACCACTTTCCGCAATGCAAAATGAGTGTCAGTAATCGAATTTCCTGCAAGAATATTACCCAAATCTGCAATCGAAGCATCCCAATTTCCAGGAAACAAACCGTATAATTCTTTGCGGATGTGTGATAAATCTATTTCTTCCGTTTGATTACTTTCTCCTCTGTTTTCTAAAACACCAATGATTGCTATTTTAATTTTATCTAAATCAGGAAAATCATCAGCAGTATGCACTATCACTTTACTTCCCAATTGCTGAGAAGAAACTTCCTCAATAAACTGAAGGATTTCACTATCTAAAGGTTTCAGAAAATCAAATTCCATATTTTTGTATCTTTTTCCTCACCCCGACCTTCTCCGAAGGAGAGGAAGGAGAAACTGGAATTTAGTGTTTTTTTACTTCTTTTTTAACACAGTTTTTTTTGCGGCAGGTTTTTTAGCTGCGGTAGCTTTTTTAGGTACTGTTTTTTTTGCTGGAGTTTTCTTAGCAATCATTTCTTGAACATCAGCTAAAGTCAATTTAGTAGCATCAATATCTTTGCTCAATTCAATTTTGATTTTCCCCTTGGTAATAACCGATCTTCCCCAACGGGCTTTTTCGACTAAAATCCCTTCTGCTGTCCAATTGTGCAAAACTTTGTCTATATTTTTTTGCAATTTATCTTCAATCAATTCAATAATATCAGATTGAGACAAATTATCAAAATTATATTTCTTGCTTACATTAATAAAAATGCCACCCCATTTAATAAATGGTCCAAATCGCCCTGTTCCTTTTTGAACTGGTTCACCTTTGAATGTCGCTATTGGAGCATCTGCTTGTGCTTTTTCATCAATCAATTCTTGAGCTCTATCTAAAGTAACATCTAATGGGTTTTCGCCTTTTGGCAAAGAAACAAAAACACTTCCGTGACGAACATAAGGTCCAAAACGACCGTTGCTCACCTCAACTTCTTCCTCTTTATATGTACCCAAGTTTTTTGGTAACAGAAATAAATCCAAAACTTCTTCCAAAGTGATGTTTCCAATATTTTGGTCATTCATCAAACTGGCAAATTTTTTCTCTTCATCATCCGCTTCACCAATTTGTGCCATTGGACCAAATTTACCTAAACGAACAGAAACTTGTTTCCCAGTTTTAGGATCTTTTCCAAGAATTCTTTCACCACTTTCTCTATCGGCATTGGCTTCTACATCTTTCACAGTAGGGTGAAATTTATCGTAGAATTCTTGCATCATTTTTGTCCATTCGATATTTCCTTCGGCAATTTCATCAAAATCTTGTTCCACTTTTGCAGTGAAATTATAATCCAATATGTTTCCGAAATTTTTGACTAAGAAATCGGTAACAATGGTTCCAATATCTGTTGGAACTAATTTTCCTTTATCAGAACCCGTATTTTCTTTTAGCAACTTCTCGTCTACTTTTCCGGATTGCAATATCAGTTGTGTATAATTGCGTTCCTGTCCGTCAAGATTTCCTTTCTCTACATAATTTCTGTTGATAATTGTGGAAATCGTTGGTGCATAAGTCGAAGGACGACCAATACCTAATTCCTCTAATTTTTTTACTAAAGAAGCTTCGGTATATCTTGCCGCTGGACGAGAATATCTTTCGGTGGCTGTGATGTAATTGTTTTGTAATTTTTCGTTAACCTTCATTGCCGGAAGCATTCCTTCTTGTTCCTCTTCATCGTCATCATTTCCCTCAAGATAAACTTTCAAGAAACCTTCAAAAAGTAAGACTTCACCTGATGCAGAGAATAGTTCACTATGATTATTAGCTGCGATTTTAACGTTAGTTCTTTCCAATTCAGCATCGCTCATTTGCGAAGCTAAGGTTCTTTTCCAAATCAAATCATACAAACGCGCTTGATCTCTATCAATGTTTACGGTGTGTCGCGACATATCCGTTGGACGAATCGCTTCGTGAGCTTCTTGAGCACCTTTGCTTTTATTAACAAAAGTTCTTGGTTTCGAAAATTCCTTTCCGTAGGATTTAATGATTTCGGCTTGTGCTGCTTCCATCGCGTCTTTCGACAAATTCACGCTGTCTGTTCTCATATAAGTAATGAGTCCAGCTTCATACAAACGTTGTGCTAATTGCATTGTGATTCCAACAGGCAAATACAATTTTCTAGCGGCTTCTTGTTGCAAAGTAGACGTGGTAAAAGGGCCAGTTGGTGATTTTTTTGTTGGTTTTGTTTCAAGATCTGAAACTTTATAACTAGAACCAATATTCTTTTTCAAGAAATCTTCGGCTTCTTTTTTGGTGCTAAAATTCTTTGGCAGCTTGGCTTTGAATGATTTTCCAGCTTCATTTGTAAATTCGGCAACAACCGAATAAGAAGCTATTGGATTGAAATTCTGGATTTCGCGTTCCCTTTCGACTATCAATCGAACCGAAACCGATTGTACACGTCCTGCCGAAAGTCCTCCTTTAATTTTCCTCCAAAGAACTGGAGATAATTCATACCCTACTAATCGGTCTAAAACCCTACGAGCTTGTTGCGCATTGACCAAATTATAATCAATTTCTCTTGGATTATCGATTGCTTTTAGAATGGCAGTTTTGGTAATTTCATGAAAAACAATACGTTTGGTTTTGGCTTTTACTAAATTTAATTCTTCGGACAAATGCCAAGAAATTGCTTCACCCTCGCGATCCTCATCACTTGCTAACCAAACCATTTCGGCTTTTTTGGCAAGTCCTTTGAGCTTAGTAACCAATGCTTTTTTATCGGCCGAAACTTCGTATTTTGGTTTGAAACCATTTTCTACATCAACACCAATTTCTTTGGATGGCAAGTCGGCAATGTGCCCATAACTCGACTCGACTTGATAGTCACTCCCTAGAAATTTCTCGATTGTTTTTGCCTTCGCAGGGGACTCAACGATTACTAAATTCTTTGCCATAGTTCTATTTTTCTGGGACAAAAGTAGAAGTTTTTTTTAAATATTGCACTTTTAGTGGTTTTAAAAGTGAATTTTATAAATCTTAAACGAATATATGTTACAACTAATTGCACCTATTTTCAACAATATATTCGAAAAAAAATTACTGTATTTGGCTACAGTTATTATTTGATAATGTTCCAGTCATTTAAGGTAGTTATAGTAAGGATAAGATAGTTATTCTAAAATTCTGCTTTTTACGTCTTTGCTGTAATTTCGCCCAATGGGTATTGCATAGGAATGTATTTGAATTCTATTTCCTTCGATAAATTTTACTTTATCTATGGCGATAGTGTAGGATTTATGGATTCGGATAAACAGCTCTGAGGGCAATTCTTCGGACAAGGAGGTCAAGGATTTATGGGTAATATAGGTTTTATCGATGGTCACCACTTTTATATATTCTTTCATACCTTCGATAAAAAGGATTTCGTCAATATTTATTTTCACCATTTTTTTATCGACTTTGATAAAAATGTGTGAATCAACTCGAAGTGGTTCTATTTTAAGATTATTTTTTAGGCTGAATTCAGTAGTAATTCTATTGATGCACTTTATAAATCGAGGTAACGGAATGGGTTTTACCAAATAATCTAAAACTTCAAGGTCATAACTTTCGGCGGCAAATTCTCTAAAAGCGGTTGTAATGACTACTTTTGGTTTATTTTCCATCAAACTTATTAATTCGAAACCGGTCATCATTGGCATATTGATATCTAAAAATACCGCATCAACAGCGTTGTTATTGATAAAATCCAATCCTTCTAATGAATTGTTAAATGTAGCAATAACTTCAAATTCTGAAAAATTTGCGAAATAATTTCGCAAGACTTTTATAGCCAAAGGTTCATCATCAACCAATACACATTTAATCTTCATTATATATAGGTATTTGCAATTGAATGATGTAATAGTTGAATTTCACTTGATGTTCTAAAGTGAAATTATTTTTAAAAATCAATTTAAGTCTCTTTTTGGTATTGGTCAAACCAATTCCGTTTGAGCTTTTTACACTTTGTGAAAGTACAAAATTATTTATGATTTCAAAATTCAAGAAACCATCAGCAAGTTTACAATTTATCTTTATTATAAGTTTACTATTGTTGTAACCCCCGTGTTTAAAGGCGTTTTCCAGTAGCGAAATAAATAATAAAGGAGGAACTTTTACATCATCAATATTCGATTCTATATTTATAGTTACTTCTACGTTTTCGAATCGGAGTTTTTCAATTTCAATATAATTCTGGATATAATCGATTTCTTTGATTAAAGGAACAAATTTGGTTCCTTCGATGTCGTACAAAACATATTCCATCAATTTTGACAATTTTATAATCACATCCGGAACTTTGTCTGACGATTCAAGTGACAAAGCATACAAATTATTCAGGGTGTTAAAGAAAAAATGAGGCTGAATCTGGTTTTTCAGGTATTTCAATTTTATTTTAAACTGTTCTTCCCTCAAAGCTCTGTTTCGATCTCTTTCTTTTAACCAAGTCAGTGTCAAATATACCGATGACGCCATTGCCAAAACGTACAATTCGCCAATACAAACGGCCACAATATGATTCATTTCGAAAGGTTTGTAATCTCTATTGGCTTCTGGCCAAATATTTTCAGAAATAATATAATAGGTCATTCCTGTTTTCAATAAATAGACCGCCATTAAACTCAACAGTAAAGCTATAGCAAATTTATAATAGTGAGATTTTAACACATAATGCGGAATCAAAACAAATAAATTAAAATAAACCAAAGGAATATGAAGCGCAAATTCAACTAAGTTGGATTTAAAAGAATAACCATAATCGTTAAAATAAGCTCCCCAACGCAAGAAGTTGAGTAAAAAATAAATGCCCCAAAACCAAAAATGGTTTTGAAGTTTTATTTCAAATTTCATGTCCGTTATTTTACTCACTTTTTACCAAACTAATTAATTTCTCTCTGGTGAATTCCTATAAAAACATTTTTACAACTTTAAACAATTTGGCAATTAAAAAGGCTTTTTACAAATATAAAAAAAAGAAAACGTTTTCAAAATACGCATTATGGATTAAATATTGTCGTTGGTTGAAACTTTTAGACAGTTGGGAGAATTTATTTTTTTGGGAATGAGATTAATGTTAAATTTACGCTGTAACTAACTTTAAAAACAAAGCGAAATAAATCTGAATTAGTGGGTTTAAAACCTTTTATAAAAATTTATTCTTTAAATTAGTAAAAAATAAAATAAAATCATGAAAACTGCTTTAGAAATTAAACCTGACATTAGCTATAAAAGCCCTGGTAAATTTGAAGAAACTAGATTTGAAAAAATCCACAACGAAATTTTCAAAAATTCAGCAGAAGCCTCTAAAATTGTTGCACAAGAAATAGCACAGTTAATAAAATCCAAACAAGCAAAAAACAAACCTTGCGTATTGGGCTTAGCAACAGGATCATCTCCAATAAAAGTGTATGAAGAATTAGTTAGAATGCACAAAGAAGATGGGCTTAGTTTTAGCAATGTGATTACTTTTAATTTGGATGAATATTATCCAATGTCAAAAGAGAACAATCAAAGCTATTTTTATTTTATGCACCAGCATCTATTCAATCACATTGATATCGAGGCTGAAAATGTTAATATTCCCGACGGAACTGTAGCTTTTGAAGATTTGAATCAATATTGCATTGATTATGAAATGAAGATTAAAAATGCTGGTGGACTCGATTTTCAATTATTAGGAATTGGTAGGACAGGTCACGTTGGTTTCAACGAACCTGGTTCCCACATCAATTCAGGAACTCGAATTATTACATTGGATCACATTACTAGAGTAGATGCTTCTTTCGATTTTAATGGCATTGATTTCGTTCCAAAAAGAGCAGTTACAATGGGCGTTTCAACCATTCTTCGTTCTAAAAGAATTGTGTTGATGGCTTGGGGACAAAATAAAGCCGACATTATCAAAAGAACCATTCAAGGTGATATTAGCTCCGAAGTTCCAGCTACATTTTTGCAAAATCACAGCAATGCCACTTTTATCTTAGACCAATCTGCAGCCTCAGAATTGACGCGATATAAAACCCCTTGGCTCGTTGGAGAATGTATTTGGACACAGGAATTAAAAAGCAAAGCAATTGTTTGGCTTTGCCAAAAAACAAAACAATCGATATTAAAACTCACCGATAGAGATTATAACAACAACGGAATGTCTGATCTTTTGGCATCTGGCGGTTCTGCATATGATTTGAACATTAACATGTTTAATGTATTGCAACACACCATTACGGGTTGGCCAGGTGGAAAACCCAATACAGACGACAGCAACAGACCCGAAAGAGCCAATCCAGCCAAAAAAAGAGTGATCCTTTTTAGTCCACATCCCGATGATGATGTGATTTCAATGGGCGGAACTTTTTCAAAATTAATAAAACAAGGTCACGACGTTCACGTAGTGTATCAAACTTCCGGAAACATTGCTGTAACGGATGATGAAGCACTCAAATTTGCCGAAGTTTGCTATGATTTTGTGGGAGAAGAGAAAAGCAAAATAAATTTCCAATCCGCAATAGATTTCTTAAATAAGAAATCTGAAAATCAAGTAGATTTACTCGAAGTTCGAAAATTAAAAGGATTGATTAGACGACGCGAATCCTTTGCTGCAGTAAGATACATTGGATTAAAAGACGAGAACATCCATTTCTTAGACATGCCTTTTTATGAAACTGGTCAGGTAAAGAAAAACCCAATTGGTGAAGAAGACATTAAACGGGTATCCGACATTATTGCCAAGATAAAACCACATCAAATTTTTGCAGCTGGAGATCTTGCTGATCCACACGGAACTCATGAAGTCTGTTTAAATGCCATTTTTGCTGCCCTGAAAAAACTCAAACCAAATCCATATATGGATGATTGTTGGTTGTGGCTATATCGAGGCGCTTGGCACGAATGGGACTTACACGAAATAGACATGGCGGTTCCATTGAGTCCAGACGAAGTAACCATCAAAAAACACGCTATTTTGTACCATCAATCTCAAAAAGACAGAGTAATGTTTCTAGGAAATGATCCACGAGAATTTTGGGTTAGAGCCGAAGATCGCAACAAAAACACTGCAAAACTGTATGACGATTTAGGTCTTGCCGAGTATGAAGCCATCGAAGCTTTTAAACGTTTTGATTATTAAAAATCTATCAAAAAACAACATATAAAAAATGAAATACATTTTCATCCTATTTGCCTCTTGCTTTTTAGCAAATTCCCAAGTCAAAACCGACGCCTTAAATCTAATGCCTTGGCCACAATCTATTAGCGTAACAAATGGCAGTTTTGCTTTAGACAAAAATTTTAAAGTAAATATTACTGGAAATCCAAATCCTCGAATTTTTGCCCGAACATCACAGTTCTTAAGAAGATTAGACGGAAGAACCGGACTGTTTTTTAATCAAGGTTTCGTGACCAAAATCAATGAATTCCCCTCTGCACAATTGCAAATAAATTGCTCACAATCTGGAAAAATTGGAATAAACCAAGATGAAAGCTATCAACTAGAAATTCAATCTAACAAAATAACTATCAATGCTAATTCCGATTTAGGAGCTATTCACGCATTGGAAACTCTATTGCAGTTACTTCAAAATAATAGCACTTCTTACTATTTCCCAACGGCTACGATTTCGGATTTTCCAAGATTTACTTGGCGAGGATTGATGATAGATGCAGCTCGCCATTTTCAACCTGTAGATGTTATCAAAAGAAATTTGGATGCGATGGCAGCTATGAAAATGAATGTTTTTCATTGGCATTTAACCGATGATCAAGGCTGGAGAATCGAATTGAAAAATCATCCCAAACTGATCCAATTGTCCTCAGACGGAAATTATTATACGCAAGAAGAAATCAAAAACATAGTGAAATATGCTGATGAAAGAGGCATTATGGTTGTTCCTGAAATTGATGTTCCAGGTCACGGATCAGCTATCCTAACCGCTTATCCTGAAGTGGGAAGCAAACTCAATTTTGATGAAAATACCTATTCTCTCGAAAGAAATTCAGGAATTTTTACCCCAACATTGGACCCTTCAAATCCAAAAACGTATCAACTATTGAGTGAAATTTTCGATGAAGTTTGCCCATTGTTTTTAGGAAATTTTTTCCACATTGGCGGAGACGAAAACGAAGGAAAAGATTGGGATTCGAATCCAAAAATTCAGGAATTCAAAAAGAAAAACAATTTTGCAAACAATCACGAATTGCAAACCTATTTTACGATGCAATTGATTCCAATGTTGAAAAAACACAACAAAACATTGATGGGCTGGGAAGAAATAATGACTAAAAACCTATCAAAAGAGGCCATAATTCATTCTTGGAAAGGTTCAAACGAAGGAATCGCAGCGGGACAATCTCTCGTAAATGCAGTGAAAAACGGCTATAAAACGGTTTTGTCTAACGGCTATTATATTGATTTAATGTTGGGGGTCGAAAATCATTATTTGAATGATCCAATGCCAAAAAACATTACGCTTACTACCGAAGAAAAAGCAAGAATTTTGGGTGGAGAAGCCCCAATATGGAGCGAATTGGTAACTCCAACAACCATAGACTCTAGAATTTGGCCAAGAACAGCTGCCATAGCCGAAAGATTATGGTCTAATGAAAACATCACAGATATGACTAGCTTACGCAAAAGAATGAACGTTATTTCTTTGCAATTAGAAGAGCTAGGAATCACTCATATCAGAAACAAAGAAGTCCTATTGCGACACATCAGCAACAATCAAACGAATACTGCTTTGGAGGATTTTTCCAATATTTGTGAACCGCTGAAACTATATTCCAGAAACAATGAAGGCACAGAATATAAAACTTATTCACCGTTTACCCTTTTTGCCGATGCTAGTACGCCAGACGCCAAAGATGCTTTAGGCTTTGACGCAGCAGTAACTAATTATCTAAAAAATAAAAGCTCAGAAAACCAGCTTTTAGTAACTGATTATTTTAAAAAATGGATTAATGTCAATGCTGAGTTGATCGAGTTGAGTTCAAATGCACCGCTTATTCAGCCTCTTTTACCATTATCAAAAAGTTTAAGCGATTTATCACAACAACTGCTTTTAAAAATAGAAAAAAAACAAATTGTAAATCCAACTTTAGTGAACGATTTATTAGAACAATGCAATTCAAAAAACCACGCCGATGTTGAGCTAGCAGTATATAACAGCCTAAAAAAATTAGTTTCGGCTGAATAAAAATGATTTTAAAAATAGTTTAGTTGATTTAAAATGTAATATTATGTCCTATCCTTTTCGGTAAATGGTAGTTTGAAAATAATAGTATAAACCTAGCAACCCTTTCAGAGTTTTGAACTTTGAAAGGGTTTGGTTTTACAATCATCAACTCGTCAATAAATTTCCAACTGCATACAACGGAACAATTTTTATTTTTTCCATTTCAGAGAAATTCTCTAATGACAGCCGTATTCCAAAGTCTAGTTTTTTTTCTTCAAGAAATAAATACAGACTTTGCATACTGCCTTTAGTTCCAGCTTTTACCTCGATTGGAATAATTTTATCTTGTTTTTGAATGACATAATCTACTTCAGCTTGGCTATTTTTAGCTTCTCGCTGCCAATAATACAAATGCGTTTTTTCGTAGCAAGAAGTGTTTTTTATCAACTCTAAACCCACAAGCAATTCGGCAATATTCCCCTTGTTAATGCTGTTGAAGTCATCTTCGATAAGCAATTGCGCAATATTTAAACCTTGAATTCTTTGGAATATTCCTGTATCAAAAAGCAAAATTTTTCTTTTTTTAGAATTTATTTCCGCTCCAATAGGAATGCCATTACTTGCCGAATGTGTAACAAAATAGACTAACCCAGCCATTTCTAAAAGAACTAATGCTTCCTTAATCTGAACATTGTTTAATGTGGCATTTGGATAGGAATAACTGAATTTATTTCCAACTTGCTTCACTACAGCATCAAATACTTCCCGAATTCTTGCTGGCGAAACCCTAATTTTATATTTTACGAAATCTGCTTGAATCGAAAGTATTAAATCATCTAAAACCCTTTGAACTTCCAACATATCTCCATTAGAAATATAGGTTTTCACAGCTTCGGGCATTCCTCCTATAATTAAAAATTTTTTCAAATAAGTTTTCAACTTTTGATGAAATAATTCGGGGAAAGCTGTTTTTGTTGTTGCCTTATTCAACGCTTCAACTAATCCATTTTCCTTGTTTGCCAATAAAAATTCCTCGAAGGAAAGTGGATACATAAAAATGGAGCGGACTCTTCCAACTCCAAAAGATGGGATTTCAGATAATGCAAACTCCAATAATGAACCCGCAGCAATAAGATGCAAATTGGGCATTTTTTCATAAAAATACCTCAAAGAAGAAATTGCAGGAATACAAGATTGAATTTCATCGAAAAATAATAATGTTTCTCCCTCGATAATTGGCGTATTTGAAATTACCGAAAGTTGTTCACAAATCCCAGCAGGATCTAATCCTTTCTCAAAAATAGTAGCATAGGTAGGATTTTCATCAAAATTTATTTCAATAAAATACTTAAATTTCGTAGATAGATTTTTCACACTAGAAGATTTGCCAACTTGCCTCGCACCTCTTAAAATCAGTGGCTTTCTGTTTGGCAATTGTTTCCAAATTTCTAATTCAACATCAATTTTTCTTTCTAAATACATACACTTTGATAAAAATCCAAGGCAAAAATACTATATAAATGATAAAAATCCAAATCAATAATGTGAAGTTATTGATAAAAATCCAAATCAATACACTTTTCACGCAAACATTAAAACAGGAGATTACTTACGCCACGACAAAAAGGTCCTATTTTGTAATGAAACTTTTCGTAATTCACAACCACTTAAAACATTGTTAATTCTTCATCTGACATCTTGTCATATTCATTCAAATAATTGTACCTTTGCATCCTTAATAAAATCACACTTTTGAAAGTGACTATGGAAAAGATTATAGAAGAAAGCAAGCAAGGCGAAAGTCTAGTTTTAGAAAACAAACCTGAAAATACAAAAAAACTTTTTATAGAAAGTTACGGCTGTGCAATGAATTTTTCGGACAGTGAAATCGTGGCTTCCATCCTATCGTCAAACGGATACAATACCACACAAATCCTTGAAGAAGCCGATTTGGTTTTGGTAAACACCTGTTCGATTCGCGACAAAGCAGAACAAACTATTCGCAAACGTTTGGAAAAATACAATGCCGTAAAACGCACGAATCCAAAAATGAAAGTTGGGGTTTTGGGCTGTATGGCAGAACGTTTGAAAGAAAAATTTCTTGACGAAGAAAAGATTGTGGACTTAGTTGTTGGTCCTGATGCCTACAAAGATTTACCCAATTTATTGGCCGAAGTTTCAGCAGGTCGCGATGCCATCAACGTTATTTTATCCAAAGACGAAACTTATGGCGATATCTCTCCCGTTCGATTGAACTCGAATGGCGTTTCGGCTTTTGTTTCCATTACTCGGGGTTGCGACAATATGTGTACGTTTTGTGTAGTGCCTTTTACCCGAGGTCGCGAACGCAGCCGTGAGCCACAAAGTATTAAGAAGGAAATTCAGGATTTATGGGACAAAGGTTTTAAAGAAATTACACTTTTAGGCCAAAATGTAGATAGCTATTTATGGTATGGTGGAGGATTGAAAAAAGATTTCGACAATGCTTCTGAAATACAAAAAGCAACCGCGGTTGATTTTGATCAACTGCTCAAAATGGCGGCTGTTGGTTTTCCAAAAATGCGCATCCGTTTTTCGACTTCCAATCCACAGGATATGCACGAAAGTGTTTTGCACGTTATTGCGAAACATTCAAACATTTGCAACCACATTCACTTGCCAGTTCAATCAGGAAGCAACAGAATTCTCAAGGAAATGAACCGTTTGCACACTCGTGAAGAGTATATGACTTTGATTGATAAAATCAGAACTATAATACCAGATTGTTCCGTTACACAAGACTTAATTTCAGGTTTTCCAACTGAAACCGAAGAAGATCATCAAGACACCTTGAGTTTGATGGAACACGTGAAATACAGTTTTGGTTATATGTACGCATACTCCGAACGCCCGGGAACATTAGCCGAACGTAAAATGGAAGATGACGTTCCCGAAACCACAAAATCGCGAAGATTACAAGAGATTGTCGATCTACAAAGAAGTCACAGCGCCTTAAGAACTCAGGAATTCGTGGGACAAATCGTGGAAGTTTTGGTAGAAAAAGCATCGAAAAAATCTGAAAAAGATTGGTCAGGAAGAAATTCCCAAAGCATTGTGGTGGTGTTTCCAAAAGAAGATTATAAAATTGGTGAATTTGTAAATGTAAAAATCACGAGTTGCACCAGCGGAACTTTGATTGGGGAAGCAGTTAGTTTGAGTGAGATGAATTAATTTTTTTCACCACAAATTACACAAATTTTCGCAAATTAATTTTAGTAAATACTGTTTTACCAAATTAAACCAAGTATCAAATTTATGGAATATTACAAACAAGAAGAGAATTATATTATAATTGGTATTTGTATGGAAGTTCATCGGATTTTAGGCCCTGGTTTATTGGAAGTTGTATATAAAGATGCTTTGGAAATTGAATTTAAAAATAAAAACATTCCGTTTGAAAGAGAAAAAGAATTTTCAATCGAATACAAAGGAAATATACTTCCTCATAAATTTTACGCTGATTTTATTATTTATGATGAGATAATTTTAGAAATAAAAACAGTCAAAGAAATCAATAACGAACATATTGCACAAACATTAAATTATATAAAACTTGCAAGTTCTCAAATTGGAATTATTGCTAATTTTCAAAATAAATCACTAACTCACAAACGATTAGTTCTATAAATAAATTTGTGAAAATTTGTGTAATTTGTGGTAAAAAAACAAAAAAATGACCAAAAAAAATATAATTATTACCATACTTACTTTCATTATTGGATTTGGTTCGACTTTCTATATCATTAGAACCTATTTTCCAAAAGACAAAGTAGAAAAAACAGCACCAGCAAAAGATACGTTGACAAAAACCAAGAATTAAAAAAGTTTAAATAGTTTAAAATAGTTTAAGATTGTTTAATAGGATTCTACCCAAACAACTTTAAACCTTTAAACAATTAAACCTTTAAACAAAAAAATATGGAAACAGTTCAATCAATAAAACAACGATTCGAGATTATCGGGAACGACCCGAAACTCAATCGCGCGATAGAAAAAGCCATTCAGGTAGCTCCTACTGATATTTCGGTATTGGTCGTTGGTGAAAGTGGTGTTGGAAAAGAAAGTATTCCAAAAATTATTCATTCGCTTTCGCACAGAAAACACGGAAAATATATTGCTGTAAACTGTGGCGCAATTCCCGAAGGAACTATTGACAGTGAACTTTTTGGTCACGAAAAAGGCTCTTTTACAGGAGCAACTTCTACTCGTGAAGGTTATTTTGAAGTCGCTAGCGGCGGAACTATTTTCTTAGACGAAGTGGGTGAATTGCCGTTGACAACCCAAGTTCGATTATTGAGAATTCTAGAAAATGGTGAGTTTTTAAAAGTAGGTTCATCACAAGTTCAAAAAACCGATGTGCGAATTGTAGCTGCCACCAATGTCAACTTATTTGATGCCATCGAAAAAGGGAAATTCCGAGAAGATTTGTACTATAGATTGAGCACTGTGGATATTACTTTACCGCCATTGCGTGACCGAAAAGATGACATTCATTTATTGTTTCGAAAATTTGCGGCCGATTTTGCCCATAAATACAAAATGCCTCCCATAAAATTAGAGGATAACGCGGTGCAATTATTGCAAAAATTTCGCTGGAGCGGAAATATTCGTCAATTGCGAAATGTAGCCGAACAAATTTCAGTTTTAGAAACCAATCGCGATATTACAGCAACAACTTTGCAATCCTATTTGCCTTCGGAAGCGAGTAATTTACCTTCGGTAATCAAGGATAAAAAAGCCGAAAATGATTTTTCGACCGAAAGGGATATTCTTTACAAAGTGCTTTTTGATATGAAAGGTGATTTGCATGATTTGAAAAAATTGACTTTGGAATTAATGAAAAACGGTTCTGCAAAAGTGCAAGATATCAACACGAATTTAATTCAAAAAATATACGGCTCAAAAGAATCCGAAAGCGAAATTTCGTTTGAAGAAGAACCAAGTAATGCTGTTTTTTCACCTGAATTTTCGAATCAAAATGAAAATATAAATTTCGTAGAAAACGATGATGAGTTTCAATTTGCCGAAACTGTAGAGGAAGAAGAAATTCTGAAATTAGAACAAAGAGAAATCGAAATGATTAAAAAATCATTAGAAAAAAACAAAGGAAAACGAAAAGCCGCCGCTGATGAATTGGGAATTTCCGAAAGAACTTTGTATCGAAAAATAAAACAATTTGACCTATAAATAAATTCCAAATTCCAAATTAGTATATTTGAAAAAAAATAGAGTTCACCTTTCAAAAATTGGAATTGACTAAACATCTTATGAAAAAAACATATCCTTTTTTATTTCTAATTATACTATTTTCAATAAACAGTTGCAATGTTTACAACTTCACAGGAACTGGAAAAATTGATGCTAACACATTTCAAGTAAATTTTTTCCAAAATAATGCCGAGTTAGTACAACCTGGAATTGACCGAACTTTTACATTGACTTTGCAGGATCTTATCCAAAATCAAACCAATTTGAATTTGGTGAAAAATGGAGGTGATTTAACTTATGAAGGTGAAATAACAGATTACAGAATTACACCTATGATGGCCACTGCCGATATTCAAGCGGCTCAAAATAGATTGACTATTAGAGTAAAAGTTCAATTTACCAATAAAAATAAAGAAGCCGATGATTTTGATAAAACATTCGATTTTTTTTACGATTATAGAGCAGATAAGCAACTTAGCGGAACTGATTTAGATGCCGCTGTAAAAATTATTTTCGAAAGAATCACACAAGACATATTCAACGAATCTTTGGCTAAATGGTAAACACAGTTTACAGATAGCAGATTTCAGCTAGCAACTGGAAACTGAAATCTGAAATCTGAAATCTGAAATCTAAAATCTGAAAATGAACGTAACCGATTATACTTATTTAATTAACAAACCCGATGCTGTCAACGAGAAGCAAACAGATGCTTTGGGTAGAGTGCTGGATGAATTTCCGTATTTTCAAAGTGCTAGAGCGTTGCGATTGAAAGGACTTTTTAATGAAAATAGTTTCAGATACAATTATGCTCTGAAAGTTGCTGCTTCGCACACCACCGACAGAACTGTTTTGTTCGATTTTATCACATCTGATACTTTTGTGGCCATACAAAAAGGTTTTTACGACAAAAAAATACTCGAACTTCATGACATCAGTGTAACCCATTATGAATTAATTAAGCCCGAAATTAGTCTAGAGCCCAAAATAAATACATTAGAACAATCTATTCTTACTACTATAAAAGGCGCTTCGGCAGTTAAAGAAGAATCAACGACAAAATTGGCAGAAGAAAATCTGGAAATTGGAAAGCCTATAGGGTTTTCTAAAGAGGAAAAACATTCCTTTCAAGAATGGCTTCAACTCGCCAGAACACAACCTATCGTTAGAGAAAAAGAAATAATAGCGCTTTCTAAAACAGCTCCATTAGAAGAAGAAAAAAAGAAAAAAGCCGAGTTGATTGATAAGTTTATTGAAGCCAGCCCGAAGATTCCTCCAATAAAACAAAGTTTAGACTCTGTAATTCAAATTGATCAAAATAAATCAGATAATTCTTATTTAATGACTGAGACTTTAGCAAGGGTTTATTTGGAGCAAAAAAAATATCAACGCGCTATACAAGCTTATGAGATATTAATTTTGAAATATCCAGAAAAAAGTAGTTTCTTTGCAGACCGAATCTCGGATATTAAGATTTTACAACAAAATAATAATTAAACAATGAGCACATTTTCGATTTTTTTAGTGTTAATAACAATAGTTTGCTTCCTACTTGTAGTAGTAATAATGGTTCAAAACCCTAAAGGTGGTGGGCTTTCTTCTTCATTAGGCGGGTCAACACAAATTGGTGGTGTACAAAAAACTACTGACTTTTTAGACAAAAGTACTTGGACATTAGGCGGAATATTAATTTTATTGATATTACTTTCTAGTTTAAGTTTTGGCGGTTCATTAGGAACTGATTCAAAAATCATTGACAAAACAGAAACTGTTACGCCAAAAGCGGCAACTCCTGCCCCAATGACACCTGCTCCTGCGACTGAGCCAGCAAAATAATAAGTAGTACATACAAAATATACTAAATGCCAGCCTGTCAAAGCTGGCATTTTTTTTAAGAAAAAATGTCAGTTTTTCTTTATTGGCATAATTTCTGAAATCCAATTATCATTAAATTAATAATAACATTTATTTTATCATTATGGCGTTAAATATTAAACCGCTTTCAGACCGTGTTCTTATCGAACCTGTAGCTGCTGAAACAAAAACTGCCTCAGGAATTTTCATTCCAGATACTGCAAAAGAAAAACCACAAAAAGGAACCGTTGTTGCTGTTGGTAAAGGCACAAAAGACCACGAAATGACTGTGAAAATTGGCGATTCTGTCCTTTACGGAAAATATGCTGGAACAGAATTAAAATTAGAAGGAAAAGACTATTTGATAATGCGCGAGGATGATATTCTTGCGATTGTATAATTAAAGTATTAAGACAATTAAAAGTTAAAAATAAAAATGGCAAAAGATATAAAATTTGATATTGAAGCACGTGACGGATTGAAACGTGGAGTCGATGCATTGGCAAACGCAGTAAAAGTAACTCTAGGACCAAAAGGTCGTAACGTAATTATTGGAAAATCTTTTGGTGGACCAACCGTTACTAAAGATGGTGTTACCGTTGCTAAAGAAATAGAATTGAAAGACCCATTAGAAAATATGGGCGCTCAAATGGTAAAAGAAGTAGCTTCTAAAACCAATGATTTAGCAGGAGACGGAACAACAACTGCAACCGTTTTGGCACAAGCTATCGTAAAAGAAGGTTTGAAAAATGTGGCTGCTGGTGCAAACCCAATGGATTTGAAACGTGGAATCGACAAAGCTGTTGAAGCCATTGTTGCTGACCTTGCCAAACAAGCCAAAGTAGTAGGAAGTGATTCTGAGAAAATCAAACAAATTGCTTCAATTTCTGCTAATAACGATGAAATTATTGGCGAATTGATTGCTAATGCTTTCGCAAAAGTAGGAAAAGAAGGAGTTATCACTGTTGAAGAAGCCAAAGGAACTGATACTTATGTTGATGTTGTGGAAGGTATGCAATTTGACAGAGGTTATCTTTCACCTTATTTTGTTACCAATGCTGAAAAAATGGAGGTTGAATTAGAGAATCCATATATTCTTTTGTATGACAAAAAAGTATCTTCTTTAAAAGAATTGTTACCCGTTTTAGAACCGGTAGCACAATCAGGAAAACCATTATTGATTATCGCTGAAGACGTTGATGGAGAAGCTTTATCAACTTTGGTTGTAAACAAATTGCGTGGTGCATTGAAAATTGCAGCTGTAAAAGCTCCAGGTTTTGGCGACAGAAGAAAAGCTATGTTAGAAGACATCGCTATCTTGACTGGTGGAACTGTAATTTCTGAAGAAAGAGGATATACTTTAGAAAACACTACTATCGAAATGTTAGGAACTGCAAAAAGAGTAACTATTGACAAAGACAATACTACAATTGTAAGTGGAGCTGGTGATGCCGAAATGATTAAAAATCGTGTAAACCAAATCAAAGGTCAAATGGAAGCTACAACTTCTGATTATGACAAAGAAAAATTGCAAGAACGTTTGGCTAAATTAGCTGGTGGAGTTGCTGTTCTTTATGTTGGTGCTGCTTCTGAAGTAGAAATGAAAGAGAAAAAAGACAGAGTTGACGATGCTTTACACGCTACTCGTGCTGCTGTAGAAGAAGGAATTGTTGCTGGTGGAGGTGTTGCCTTATTAAGAGCTAAAAACGCCCTTGCAGATTTAAAAGCAGACAACCCTGATGAAGCTACAGGAATCAAAATTATTGCCCGTGCGATTGAATCTCCTTTGAGAACTATTGTTGAGAATGCTGGTCTTGAAGGTTCTGTTGTTGTAGCAAAAGTTGCTGAAGGTTCAGGAGATTTTGGCTACAATGCCAAAACTGACGAATATGTAGATATGCTAAAAGCTGGAATCATCGACCCTAAAAAAGTAACACGTGTGGCTTTAGAAAATGCTGCCTCTGTTGCAGGAATGATCTTGACTACCGAATGTGCTTTGGTTGACATCAAAGAAGAAAGCGGACCAATGCCAATGGGCGGTGGGATGCCAGGAATGATGTAATTTGAAGTACGACATACGAAGTACGAAGTAAAATTTAATAAAAAATCCGAAGTTTTAAAGCTTCGGATTTTTTTGTGAAAAGATATTTTAAATATGAACTCTTTTTTTCAACAACTTCCATAAAACCGGGATGGTTGTTACGAGAACAATTCCTATGACGATTAATTCTATATGTTTTTTTAAATCAATACCGAATTTATCCAAAAACAAAGCCGATAAATAATGACCCGCAAAAATCATACTAAAAGACCATAGAACTGAACCCAAAATATTATTGAACATAAACTTCTTTTTGTCCATAGATGCAATCCCAGCAACTATTGGTGCAAAGGTTCTAAAAATGGGCAAAAATCTTGCGAAAATAATCGCTTTCCCACCATATTTATCGAAAAAATCCCTAGCCTGCAAAAGATATTTTTCCTTAAACCAAAAAGTATCTTCTTTTTTATAGAGGTATGTCCCGCCTTTTACTCCAAACCAATAGCCCACCATATTACCAAAAATTCCTGCAACAGAAACTAAAGCAGATAGCAATACTACATTTGCAAAATCATTACCCACTGATATTTGACGAGTCAATAATTCGCTGTAAATCCCTGCCAAGAACAATAAACTGTCTCCAGGTAGAAAAAAACCTGCAAACAATCCTGTTTCGGCAAAAATTATAAAAAGGATAACAAACAAACCAATTTCTACCCCTCCAAACTCCATCAATATATAAAACTCAGGATTTATCAGTTGTTTCCAATCAAAATTATTCATAAAAATGTTTTAAAAATTCTCGGTCGTGAAAGTAATTATAATTTAGCAAAACAGCACTATCTAGACAATGGATTTGCGTTTTTTTAATAAATAATTAATAAAACCCTCTTGATTTGAAAAGTTTCATATATAAATCGAAAAGGTCTTTTGAGCTGTTCAAAAATTACTTATTAGATTCTTCCCTATCGTATTTGCAGCAGCCATGAAGATTGTCGTAATCTTCTTGGGTAGCCTTTTCCCCTTCTGTATCATGACCTACTTTTGCAACAGCTTTTTTTACCTCAGTAATTGAAGTTTTTTCTTCATTTAGAGTAATGTCTAATTTATGAGTTTCAATACTCCAACTTGCCATTTTCACTCCAGTGACAGAAAAAGCCGCTTTTTGAATTCGTCTTTGACATTGTTCACAATTACCATTTACAGCTATTGTATATTTTGCATTTTTATTCTTTTTATCTTGTGCTTGTACAGAAAGTGTTACTACTATTAACATCATTCCTAAAAATAGATTTTTACTCACAATTTTAAAATTGTTTTTTTGGTGTTCGTGAATCGTTGATTTCATAATTTAATTTTTTTATTGTTATTGAAATTGATATTTGCCATTGACATTGTTTTTATTTAATTTTAAATCGAAGCCCTGCATAATACATTTGCCCAAAAACTGGCGCATAGGCAATTGAAGCATCAAATGTGGGACCAAAAGGATTTTCGGTGCCCAAAATTGCTTTTTCTTGTTTGTAATTTCCAATGTTTTCTCCACCAACATACACTTCAAAAACAGATGAAAAAGTTCGAGTAATTTGTGCATTCATCAAAGAAAACGAAGGCGAATACTCCGGAAGTTTATCCTCTATAGGATTCGAAGCTGTTTCAGGTAATTTTTGATCGCCCATCCAATTATAGGTGAAATCAAATTTCCACTGCTTACCCTTCTCTGCGATATGAGTTTCAAATCCTAAATTGGCAAAAAACCGATGTTTGGCTTGCAAAGGTCTTTCGCTTCTTCCACTCAAATAATCGGTTTGTATATCATAATATTTGTAAGCAGTTCGCAAATCAAGATGCTTTACAAATTCTAAATTAAAGTCCAACTGCAAACTATTAGCATATGATTTTCCGTTTAAGTTATAAAACAAAACCTGATGCATTCCTGGAGTTGCTGGCGCAGTATATAAATCGACTACGACTTGTTTTGTGAAATCAGTTTTGTAAAAATCGAAACCAGCATCAGCATTTCTTCCGAAGATTGTAAATTTTTGATTAAAACTCAGACCGTAATTCCAAGCGATTTCTGGATCTAAACCATAAATTTTTCCGTTAGTATCCAAAATATCAAAGGTTCTTGCACTCGCAAAAAGCGGTTGATTTTCGGCAAAAATATTTGCACTTCGTTTTCCTCTTCCTGCCGAAACACGAAGAACTGCTTTCTCCCAAGGATTATAGCGAATGTGCAATCGAGGTGTTATAAATATCCCTAAACGATTGTGATTATCCACTCTTCCTCCCGCTATTAAACTAAAATTAGAATCATTATCATACGTATATTCAAAAAAAGCACCAATCGAATTATCGATTCTACTGTAATCATTTACATGGACAAATTCTTGGTATTTATCGTAAGTAAAGTTCAAACCTGTGGCAAATTTGTGCATCGTATTACTGATAATCGAATTGAAAATCAAGTTCGAATAAAAACTACTTTGCTTGATATTATATTGATTTAAACCAAAATAAGATTCCTGATTGTGACTGTTAAAAGCATTTTGAAAACCAATACTTTGATATGGCATCTCTTTAAAAACATAGCCTACTTTAGACGAAACATCAAAGCGTTCGGTATTGATTTCTGAACCCCAAAAATTTGTTGTCCCTCTATCTACATCGGGGTCAAAGTCGATTTCGCCAGTTTGTTTCTTGTCATTCATATACCTTAAATTGATAAAACTCACCCAGCCAGTTTCGGCATTATAATATTGATAACGATTCAAAATATTGATTTGTTTAGCCAATGGATTGTCTAGAAAGCCATCATCATTCATGTCATTTTTGGCTATTCTTGTATTACCGTGAACAAACAAAGCGCTTGACCATTTATTCGAAATTTTAGCGTTGAAATGAGTGTTTAATTCAAACCTAGAATCAGTAGAGCCATAAGCATTCAGAAAAAAAGGAATATTGCCTATGGGTTTGATTAATTCAGTATTGATTTGTCCTGAAATACTTTCGTATCCATTGACAACACTACCAGCACCTTTTGTAATTTGAATACTTTCTATCCAAGTTCCTGGCGTAAATGACAAACCATACGCTTGCGAAGCACCTCGAACCGAAGGAATGTTTTCTTCGGCAATCATCAAATACGGACTGGTTAATCCCAGCATTTTGATTTGTTTGGTTCCCGTAAGTGCATCCGAAAAATTGACGTCGATGGAGGGATTTGTTTCGAAGCTCTCAGCAAGATTACAACAAGCAGCTTTGAGTAATTCCTTGCTGGTTACCAATGTAGTATTAGCAGTAATCTTAGAAGATTTTTGCAAGCCTTTGCTTTTAGAAATTACTTTTACAGCCTGTAATGTGTCTTGCGAATAGGAATTAAACGCAAACAACAAGCCCAATAAAAGCATTGAAATTTGTTTTTTCATAAATTAATAATTAATGTTTTTTAATAGAAATTTCTAACCAAAAAATAAGGATAGATTTTATAAAAACATTAAAATCAAGCGTAGAAAATGTATTGATGATATAATTTGAAAAGTGGCGGAGCATTAGCATCACAATAATAGGAGATAATGCGACTGTCTTCGAAATTTGAAAATTCAGTAAAAACGATAGGACTCCATTCTTCGAATAGAAATATAAAATCGGATTGAAAAGTGATTGAATTTATGGTAACATTTTCTTGTTTTTTCTCAAAATGAATTACTTTGTCTTTGCAACAACTTTCTTTCTTTTCAACAATACTATAAGATTCAGGAGCACAACAATTTTCTTCTGTTGCTAATAGGGATTCATAATTTTTCCAATAAATGGGCTTAACCGAAGCCACTTTTCCACCGCAATAATGCACATCAATTGCAAATCCCATATTGGAAACCAATAAGAAAATAGCAAGTAAAAAACTGATGTGACTTTTTAATTTCATAATGCAAAATTACGCATAAATACGACTCCATGAATAAAATTTTCATTAAAAGACCAACACACCAAACTACTATAATTCAAACTCTTGATTCATTGCTGGAGCAACACAATCAAACCCATATTTTTCTTTTATTTTTTCACCAAGTTCCTCAAATGCTTCGTTTTCTCCGTGTACTAAAAATACTTTTTTTGGAGTATTTTCCAATTCAGAAAGCCAATTGCACTTTTTGAGAATATTTTAGACGCACCAATTTGCATTTAAAAAGAATACACCCCCTAACCTCTAACTCCATTTTATATTTATTTTGGAGTCGTTAAATTTTCGATTCAAGTGGAGAATTAACAACCAGCAACATTTAGGATTTAGTGGTTAATTATTTAAAGCAAACGGGAATAATTTCCCCTTTGGCCAAACAATATTTCTCCACCAATTCAGGAGCAATTTTATTAGTGTAATCCTCTTCGATAACAGTGAAACCAATGCTTCGCAGTTTATCGAAATAATCGCGACCATAAATACGAACGTGATCGTATTGTCCAAAGATTTTGGCGCGTTCTTTTTGATCGGTAATTGTATCATCGGCAAAAGTCACATCTCTTTTTAAATCTTGTGGGATTTGAAGAATTGCCATTCCACCCGGTTTCAAAACACGATACAATTCCTGCATCGCTTTGGTATCGTCTGGAATGTGCTCCAAGACGTGATTGCAAAGAATAACATCGTATTGATTGTCTTCGAATGGCAAATTGCAAATATCTGCCTTTACATCGGCAAGAGGCGAAAACAAATCGGTTGTAGTGTAGTCGAGGTTTTTTTGCTTTCGAAACAATTTATAAAAAGCTTGTTCGGGTGCAAAATGCAATACTTTCTTTTTTGCTGTAAAAAAATCGGTTTGTTCGTTTAGGTACAACCATAGCAAACGGTGTCTTTCCAACGAAAGTGTGCTTGGAGAAAGCACATTGTTTCGTTGCTTTTCATAGCCATAAGGCAACATTGATTTGAAACTTTTTCCGTCAATAGGATCGGTGAAATTAGTTCCTTTTAAAGTAAAAGCGATAATTGGTCGTGCGACATAACTCAAACGAATTAATAATGGCCGAGGTACCCTGTTAAGGATTTTTTTAAAAAGTTTTTTCATTATAAAACAAGTGGGTTTTTTCTAAACTCATCTTCCTCATTACTCACGATTCCTAGAGCTTGATAAACATAAGCAAAAGTCGAAAGCAATTCTGGTTTTCCATCAATTATGGCTACATCGTGTTCGAAATGTGCAGAAGGTTTTCCGTCGGCAGTAAGGATTGTCCAACCATCTTTGAGTTGTTTGATGTTTTTGGTTCCCATATTGATCATTGGTTCAATAGCGACAACCATTCCTTCGATAAAAAGTTTACCACGACCACGTTTTCCGTAGTTGGGCATTTCGGGGTCTTCGTGCATTTTTTGACCAACACCGTGACCTACAAGCTCTCGAACCACTCCATATCCGTGACTTTCGGTATATTTTTGAATAGCATTCCCAACATCTTCCACACGGTTTCCGGCTTTAAATTCTCGGATTCCAACGTATAGCGATTCTTTGGTAACACGCAATAATTTTTTTACGTCTTCGGCAACTTCACCAATTTCGAATGAATAGGCGTGATCTCCGTGAAAACCATTTTTGAAAGCACCACAGTCAACCGAAATAACATCGCCACTTTCTAATGGTTTGTTGTTCGGAATTCCGTGAACTACCTGAGCATTTGGGCTCATACAAAGCGAGTTCGGAAAGCCATATAATCCAAGAAAACTTGGTACAGCCCCGTGGTCGCGAATAAATTCTTCGGCTCTTTTGTCTAAATATAATGTGGTAACTCCTTCTTTGATTTCGGAAGCTATCATTCCGAGTGTTTTCGAAACGATTAAGGCACTTTCGCGCATTAATTCTATTTCTTCTCTTGTTTTTTGGATAATCATAATTCTGTTTTCTGACGGCAAAAATACAATTTAATACTTATTTAATTCGGATTCGCCATAATTTTATAGAGTTCCGAATTTGAAGTGTAAAATCGGTTTTCTAAAGCGATTTGAGAAAGTTGTGCGCTCACCAAATTGTTTTCTCTTGTGTTAATAAGAAAGAGAGAACTCTCTCCTAATGTAAATAATCGCACCTCGGATTTTAGCATTGTGTCGTAATCCGTGACCAGGTTGTTGATTAATTTTTGTTGTTTGGTCAGAGACTGAATTTCTGTTTTTTGAGCGCTTATTTTGTTTGTTAATTGTACTTTTTCAAGATCTCGTGTAAACTCAGTTTCTTGGATTTTGTATTGTGCTAGTTTCAAACCGCCTCTTTCTTTTCGTAGAAATAAAGGAAAATAAAAATCGACACCTACTTTGTAATTGTCAGTACTGTTAGGTTTAGTCGGATTGGGTTGTGCTAAATACGAATATCCTACATCGATTTTAGGCAATAACATATTGGCTTTCATTTTTTTCTCTACAGTCAACATATCGATTTTGCTTTGTAGTGCTTCAATTTTTGGATGATTAATTAAGGATAATTCTTGATTGACCAAATCGCTAATATTGAGTGTTTCCTGAATGGTTTGCCCTAGTTTTTTTTCTGGGATTATGGCATCTGCCAATTCTAGTGGGATGTTGTTTTCTAGCCAAAGAAAATTGGACAATTCCAGTTTTGCTTTTGTTAATTTTAATTTTGAATCTTCAAGTGCCAGCAATCTGTTTTTAACAACAATTCCTGCTTCAATGCTGTCTATTGCGGGTTTGTCTCCTTGTTTTATTAAAGATTCAATTCCTTCATATCGCTTTTGGGCATTGGTACTGTAATTTTCATAAAGCAAATATTCTTCGTAATTTTTTTTCCAATTAAAATAGGCTACCGAAGCATCATATAGAACAGCAATGGCTTCTAGTTTTTGCTGTGCTTGACTTAATTTGACCTGAATTTTTGCTTTTTGCAAATCGGCCATTCTTTGATTAATTAGTAATCCTTGTCCAAGAGGAACACTAATTCCGAGGGAAGTTAATCCGTTGCTAGGGGTTTTGTTTTGGGGGTCAAGATAATAGCCTTCGTTTTCATCAAATCCTGCTTTTATGTCTATTCCGTACCAAGTTGGGATTTTGAAACTGCTATTCATTATCGAATAATATTCGGTTCCTTGAAATTGTTTTTTATTATAATTCAATTCCAATTTTGGATCAAATCCGCCACGTGCCATCATCAAGTTGGCTTGGGCTTTGCTGATTTCTAAGTTGGCATTTTTCACCAACGGATGATACTTTTTTACAAAACCCAAATACTCGTTATAACTTATTTCTTTGAGATTGGAAGGCAAAGAGGATTCGGCATTAGTCTGACTGTAAACTGTCGTTCCAAATACGATTAGTAATAAAATAAGCTTTTTCATTATTTCTTTTCTTTTGCAGGTTTCTCTTTTCCTTTGTAATAATTAGGCGGAAAGCCATTAAGTGTTCTCCAACATTCAAACCAAACTGGAACGGTATTAAGCAATGCTATGGTTTGTGCACCTGAACCAATACTTAATTGTTTAGGCCAAGAAGCTTCATTTTTGTCTGGTGCTATTAGGATTCTAAATTTCCCATTGTCACTGATGAAGTTTTCTATTGCTACAACTTCTCCTCCAAAAGTCCCATAAGACATATCTGGCCATCCAGAGAAAACGATTGTAGGCCAACCATCAAACCAAACTCTTACTTTTTCTCCTCTTTTAATTAAAGGTAAATCGATTGGATCTACAAAAGATTCTACAGCAATATCATAGTTGGACGGCATAATCGTAGCAATTGGTGTTCCTTCTTTGACAGTTTCTCCAATTCCAGATTGTAGTGTTCTGTTGATGTAACCACTTTGTGGCGCTTTGATGTAGTACATTCCATTTCGGATGCTGTAATTGGCGTATTGATTTTCCAATTTGCTTACTTGTGCTTCGGTATCGTATTGATTACTCAACGCCGTATATTGATCACTTTGTGCTTTGGATGTTTTCTCGGAATATTCGGCAGTTATTCTATTGATTTCTACTTCGGCATTGATAAATTCATTTTTACTGGTATAAAATTTATTCTCTTGCGTGATGATTTTAGCTTCAACTTCTTGCAGTTTTAAACGTTTTTCTTCGACATCAGACAAAGCTTTTAGTCCTTCTTTGTTTAATTGTAAAGAACGATTGAATTGAGTATTAGCAATTTTTAGCTGCGTTTTTACTGCGACTAAATCCATACTATCGCTTTTTATTTTCAAGCTAGCTTGTTTGATTTTATTATCAGCTTGTTTGAGTTTCAAACCTTTTTCTCTTTCAATGGCTTGTATTTGAACAGAGAGTGTTGCTACTTTAAAACCATAAGACTCTAAGGATTGTTTTTTGGCGTTCACTTGATTTTTAGTGTTTTTAACCAAATTAGGATCCATATAATCTTCTTTTATTTCTGAAATAAATAGAATCGTATCTCCTTTATTCACATAATTTCCTTCTTGAACATACCATTTTTCTATTCGACCCGAAATAACGGATTGAATAGATTGCGGTCTCTGATTGGGTTTTAAAGTCGTAACCGCTCCAGAACCCGATATGTTTTGTGTCCAAGGCAAGAAAAGTGCAATTATACCAATAATGGAAACTACAAGTATTATTCTGTTCAAAATTTTATAATGTGGTCGGTTGCTCAAATTCTTGACGGTAGAATATTTTTCAAGAGCCGTATTATTAATTGAATTTTTGTTGGATATATTTAGCATACTCTTATTTTTTGGTGTCTGAAAGAATTGTCCCTTTTTGCATCGTAATTTCTCGGGTACATTTGGTAAGCCAATATGGATTTTGTGAAGAGACCATTACCGTCCATTTGTTTTTTTCGGAAGTAATAAAGTCAATGATTTCATTGGCCACTTTTACATCCATTTTATCGGTCGGTTCTTCATAAAATAAAATATTGGGTTTGTGAATAATACTTCTTGCCAACAATATTTTTTGTGCATTGGAAGAGGATAATTCTTTACCTTCTGGGAATATTTTAGTGTCAAGTCCTTTCGGTAATGTTTTTATAAAACCTGTAAGTTGAACACCGTCAATTGCCCATTTTAAATCTTCGGTACTGATACTTTTATCATTGAAAG
Organism: Flavobacterium franklandianum; assembly: GCF_007097365.1. Classification (GTDB taxonomy): domain Bacteria; phylum Bacteroidota; class Bacteroidia; order Flavobacteriales; family Flavobacteriaceae; genus Flavobacterium; species Flavobacterium franklandianum. Next base: position 208,598 of record NZ_VJZR01000002.1, on the reverse strand, counting down.
TGATGTTTTCAAGAATTGTTCCTTCAAACGGAGTTTCTCCTTGTATAATACTGCCAATTCTGGAACGGAATTGTTTAATGTCTATTTTCCTAAAGGTGTCGTCATTGATAAAAAAGTTTCCAGAAGTAGGGTGTAATAAACCGGAAAGCACTCGAATCAAGGTCGTTTTTCCGGAACCATTTTCTCCATCGATTATAATTTTTTCACCTGAGTCAATTTTTAAATTAATATTATTTAGAATACCAAAATTTGTTCCTGGAAATTGAAACTCCATATTTTCGGTTTCAAGACTGATATTGGTATAGCAACTTTTGTTTTCGACTGTAATTTCTTCCGCTAATTCCATATCAGTCACTTGACCAATTTTCTCTACTGCTGTCAAAACATCGTAGAAAGTTTCTAAACCAAGAATAATTTTTTCAACGGAATTGATTACTAACAAAATGATGATTTCTGCTGCAACAAATTGTCCAATATTCATTTCTTGACTCAAAACCAAGTAACCTCCAATGATTAATAAACTTGCCGTGATGATTACTTTGAAAATAATAAGATGACTGAATTGTCTTTTGATGACATTGAAATGATTTTCGCGACTGTATAAATAATCTTTTACAAAGCCATTATTTTTTTCTAAAGCAAAATCATAGTTAAGCTCATTTCTAAAACTAAAATTGTTTCGAGCAATTTCTTGCAACCAACCTGCTGTTTTGTACTTATTTTTGGATTCTTTTAAGCTGCTTTGAATTCCTTTGAAATATGAAAATCTAAAAATAACATACAAAAGAACTAATAATAAAAGCCCGAATACAATAAAGAAAGGATGATATAAGGATAATAAAACTACACCAAAAACAATTTGCAAAATAGCTGCTGAGAAATCCACCAACAATTTTGAAGTCCCTTTTTGAATCGTTAATGTGTCAAAAAAACGATTGGCTAATTCTGGAGGATAATGACCATAAAGCTCTTTAAATTCAATTTTTGGTAAACGAGCAGCAAACTCGAATGAAGATCGCACAAACATTTTTTGTTGTAAATTTTCAGTGATACGCAATTGCATTAAAGATAAGATCCCTACGAGTGCAACGCCCAATACCACAAAGATTACCAAGACAATCCACGATGCACTTACTCGACCCGATTGAATAAAGTTTACAATAGCCTGGATACCTAATGGCAAGGATAAACTAACGATTCCAGCAAAAATGGCGTAAAAAAAGATTTGTGAAACATCTTTTTTGTCCAATTCTAAAAGGTTGAATAGTCTTTTTAATGAAGTCATAGTTCTATTTTTTAAGTATGTTTTCGATCAGGTTTAAATAAAAATGAGTTGGACTTGTTGACTGACTACAATCGGTAATAGCCTGCATATGATCCTTAAGAAAATGTTGATGCATTGCGCCCTCAACAATACTAGAGGCAAGGCTTTTGGCATACAAATAGTCGGGATTTACCTCTTTTATTATGGATGTCAATCTATTAATGACTCTAATGTAAATGTAATAAAATCCTTCACTGTTTTCTTGATCTACTTCTTTAGTATGAAAGGTTTTAGTATGCTCTGCAATAATGATTTTATTCAAAACAGCTTCATTTATATGTATCGTGTTTTGATCGTCTTCTACTTTTTCAGTGACTATCGAAATTGCTTTTTTTAGTTTTTCAAAAGGATTAGAATAATTTGTCGTGGCAAATACTAGTTTATATTCCATCCAGCTCCAATACCAAGAAGATAAATACACTAATAATTTATGTTTGTTTTCGAAATAGCGATAAATGGAACTTTCATTAGAACCAATTTTTTCTCCCAATTTTTTAAAAGTAAACTCATCAAAACCAACACTGTCGATCAAAAGAATACTCTCTTGAATGATTTTTTTACCTAAAGCCGAGGTTTCAGGGTCTTTGACAAAGAGTTTTTCGTTGACTTGAATTTTGATATTTGATGAAAGTTGATCCATTGTTTATTATAATTCTATTAATTGATTTTTTAACTTATATAATTTTCACAATTACAAACTAATTTTGAATCCAAAATTAATGTTTTCAGGGACAAATAGTGTAGGTGCTATTTTATTGTGTTTTAAATCCAAATATTGCAAATGATCCAAACCTTTAAGTTCTTTTGGTATTTCTTTAAAACTATTTTGATTCAGGTACAAAAATTCTAGATTTTGAAGGCTTTTAATTTCTACCGGAAGAGAATTCAAATTGTCATTCTCAAGATGTAATGATTTTAGATTGGGAAGTTTCCCCAATAGTCTCAGCGTTATTGGCAAATTGATGTTTTTCTCATCATTTAAATACAATTCTTCCAAACTTGCAAGTTTATAAAAATCATCTGAAAGTTCTATAAAGTCATTTCCACTTAAATCAAGTACTTTTAACTTAACAAGCTGGGAAATCGATTTGGGGATTGATTTTAAATGATCGTTCTTTAAATTTAAATATTCTAAGTTTTTAAAAACTCCGAAATTTTGATTCTCTAAATCAATATTTTGACCACTCAAATTCAATCGAACCACCAATTCTGGCTCTAATAATGCTTCTTTTAAGTCCGTGTATTCCTCGTTTTTTTCTTTACTTCCTATTTGAGCCAAACCAAATTGAGAAAATAGTAAACTAAACAAAACTAATGAATATAGATTTTTCATAATTCTAAAATTAAATTATCAATAATAATTATTGCAAATATAATAGTATTACTATTGAATATAGGTTTTTAACTTTTATTTGTGTTTTTAGAATATGAGTTTTATCATATTCTACTTTTCAATATTTCTATACATTTGTTGCAAATATAGCAATTATGGAAAAATATATTACCGCAGAAGAAGCAGTAAAAATTGTAAAATCGGGTGACAGAATATACCTTCATGCGGCGGCGGCAGCTCCAACGATTTTGGCAAACGCACTAACAGAAAGAGCGTCCGAATTAAGAAATGTTGAAATTTGTCACCTGCATATTGAGGGAGAAGCCCGATATGCTGATCCAAAATTTGCTGATAGTTTTCACGTGAATTCTTTTTTTATTGGCTCCAATGTCAGACATACTTTGGCAGCAGGAAATGGTTCTTATACTCCTGTTTTTTTGAGTGAATTGCCTAATTTATTTAGAAAAAAAGTATTGCCTCTTGATGTGGTTTTTATTCATGTTTCACCACCAGATAGCCACGGATATTGCTCTCTGGGAGTTTCAGTTGAAGCAGTTTTAGCTGCAATTGAAAGCGCAAAAACTGTCATTGCACAAGTGAACCCGCAAATGCCACGAACTTTTGGAGACGGCATTCTTCATATTTCCGAAATAGATTTCATGGTGGAAGTTAATACGCCCATTTACAGCCACTCAATAGAAGAAACTTCCCCATTAGAAGACAAAATAGGAAACTATATCGCTTCCCTAATAGAAGATGAAAGCACATTACAAATGGGAATTGGTTCGATTCCAAATGCAGCTTTATCAAAATTAACCAATCATAAAAATCTAGGACTGCACACCGAAATGTTCTCGGATGGGGTGATCGATTTAATCGAAAGCAATGTAATTAATGGCAATTACAAAGGCGTATCAAGAGGAAGAGCCTTAGCCACATTTCTAATTGGTTCTAAGCGATTGTATGATTTTGTAAACGACAATCCTTTTGTCGAAATGAAAGAGTCGTCTTATGTAAATGACACGGCTAGAATTCGAAAAAATTCAAAAATGGTAGCCATCAATTCAGCCATAGAAGTAGATGTAACTGGTCAAGTTTGCGCAGATTCTATTGGGGCAAGAATGTATTCTGGAGTTGGAGGCCAAATGGATTTTATTCGAGGCGCTTCGTTGAGCGAAGGTGGAAAAGCAATTATTGCCTTGCCTTCGATCACAAAAAATGGCGATAGCAGAATTGTTCCTTTTTTGAAACAAGGAGCTGGTATGGTTACCACTCGTTCTCATATTCAATATATTATTACTGAAAATGGCATTGCCGATTTGTACGGAAAAACACTGCGACAACGTGTTGACGAAATGGTCAAAATAGCCCATCCCAACCATCAGGAATGGATTGACAAAGAATATTATAATTTGACCAATTGTAAATAAAAAAGTCCCGCAAATTGCGGGACTCATTATACAAACTCGGTTATAACTATTACAAAAGTGAAAATCTAGTCATAACTACAGGTTTTTCAATTTCCATCAATTCTAAAATAGTTGGAGCTAAATCTCCTAAAACACCGTCTTTTATAGATTTCAATTCTTTGTCAACCAAAATAATTGGCACTGGATTTGTGGTGTGTGCTGTGTTCGGACTTCCGTCAGGATTAATCATCGTTTCGCAGTTCCCGTGATCGGCGATAATTAATGTTGTATAATCGTTGGCCAAAGCCGCAGTAATCACTTTTTCTACACATTTATCAACCGCTTCACAAGCTTGAATTGCTGCACTCATTACGCCAGTATGACCAACCATATCGCCATTGGCAAAATTCAAACAAACAAAATCTACTTCGCCCTTTTCAAGTTCGGGAACTAAAGCGTCTGCCAATTCAAAAGCACTCATTTCTGGTTGCAAATCGTAAGTTGCCACTTTTGGAGAGTTTTTCAAGATTCTTGATTCGCCTTCAAAAGGTATTTCTCTACCACCAGAAAAGAAGAAAGTCACGTGAGGATATTTCTCAGTTTCGGCGATTCTTATTTGTTTTTTGTTGGCTTTTTCTAAGACTTCGCCAAGAGTTTCTGTAACGTTGTCTTTGTTATAAACTACTTTTACGTTCTCGTATGTTTCATCATAATTGGTAAGTGTAACATAATACAAATTGAGTTTGTGCATGTTTTGCTCGTGGAAATCTTTTTGAGAAAGTGTTTCGGTCAATTCGCGACCTCTATCAGTTCTGAAGTTAAAGAAAACAACAACATCACCTTCTTTTATTGTAGCCAACGGTTGATCGTCTTCATCTACGGCAATAATTGGATTGATAAATTCGTCGGTTACGTTATTTTCATAACTTTCTTTGATGCTTTTTACAACATTTTTAGAATGTGTTCCAGTTCCGTTTACCAATAAATCGTAGGCAATTTTCACTCTTTCCCAACGCTTGTCACGATCCATTGCATAATATCTTCCCACCACCGAAGCAATTTTTGTTGAAGTATTTGCAATATAATTTTCTAAATTTTGGATATAAGTTGCTCCCGATTTTGGATCCACATCACGACCATCGGTAAAAGCGTGAACGAATACTTTTTTCAATCCGAAAGCTTGTGTTGCATCGATCAAACCGCGTAAATGTGAAGTATGAGAATGCACACCACCATCAGAAACCAATCCAAGAAGGTGTAGATTTACATTTTTGTCTTTAGCATATTGAAAGGCATCAACAAGCACTTGTTCTTGTGCCAAGGAATTATTGGCTACAGCCAAATTGATTTTGGCTAAATCTTGATACACAATTCTACCAGCACCAAGGTTCATATGTCCCACTTCGGAATTTCCCATTTGACCTTCAGGCAAACCTACGTTTAAACCATCTGTTCGAAGTTGCCCAACAGGATATTTTGTATATAAACTTTTGATGAAAGGGATATTGGCATTATCTATTGCAGATACTTTTGGATCTGGAGAATTTCCCCAACCATCAAGAATCATAAGGATTACTTTTTTGCTCATTTTGTTATATTTTTATGCAAAGATAAAGTATTTATGAAAAAACAGTGTGTTACTAAAACTACTATTTTACACAAATAAAGTAGAAATAAACTAATAAATAATGAATGTAAATTATATGCAGAATTTTCTTAAAACAATAACGTTTTAGTGCTTTCTTTTCAAGGAATTATAGTCAATATAATACCTAAGGCTAACCGAGAAAATGGAAGTCAGATTAGTATCAAAAACATTGTTTAAGTTTGTTTGCATGTTTTTTTGCACAAGATTGGTACTTTCTACAGCATAATTTCGATACAAAACTGATATTTCGCTTGCGGGAGCAAACCACCACGAATACGAAAAATCGAAATTCCAAGAGTTAAAATTCCTGTTTTTATTTTCGGAATAAGTTGAGTTAGTCGTTAATTTACCATTGTCTTCCAGCGTAAAAAATTCGTGGTTCTCGGCATACGACCAGTAGTATCGTGCTACTAGATTAAAGGACATTTTATTTGTTATCGAATATTTCCCTGTAAAATAATGATCCACTATTTCACGATTGCGCTCTGCAAAAATTACATCATCACCAACATATCCTACCCAACCACGATCATTAACTCTTCGTGTGTAGATTAGATTATAAGACAACGAAAATTTATCACTGAAACGGTTACTAATTGCCGGTGAAATCATGTATATAATTCTGCCTTCCTCATTAAATTTTTCAATTGAGCCATCAATATCGATAGTGAACTTTTTGTTATCGTTTGAGGCAAAGTACAAATAAGAAACGATGCTCTGGGGCACAAAAACATATTTACCCTGCACTCTTGGTTCATAAAAATTATACCTATCAAATGGACTTACCTGTACTTTCCCTTCCCAAATTTGATTTTTTTTATTAATAGCAGCAAACACAGCCTGATACCAAGCTTCTTGGGTTTTTCCAGTAGTGTTATGTATTTCAACGTTTATATTTTGGTTGATCTTTAGTGAGTTAAAAGTCTTAGTTGGATTAATAATTCTATAGGTCATTTCTCCATAACCCGAACGGTAATTATTAACAAAAATAATTCCTAAGTCATTGACGTCATAATTTTCGGATAGGTATTTTCCAGAAAACATATACCTGTATTTTCCGCTAGTTTTGGCAAAGTTCAATTGGGTTTTGAAACCATTATAATTTTCTAAACCATTATTCAAAAGAGTATAAAAATCATTGTCTTTGATACTGCTGTATTTAAAATCACCCGATAATTTATAGGCGTTTTTTTTGGTGTTCAAATCAAATAATAATGCTGAAACATTGGCATCTCGAAAATCTACGTTTCTAATGGTATTTGTGTTTATAAAAGAAACCGATGAATTCTGATTAAAACGCTGATCGAGGACAAAAACATTATAGTTTGTCAAAGGTTGTACAACTTCTTCTCGAGTGGTTTCTGTAGTTGTTGTCGCTGTTGAGTTTGTAATCGGGTCAACACTTGTATTTGTAATTGTTTTTAAAATTGTGGCTTCCGTTTTAGCAGTGACAGCATTCAAAAAGCCTATCCCAAGGCCTTTTTCTGTTCGACCTGAAATTTTCACAGCATTTATTAAATCGACAGTGCTGGGAAAATTTATGATTTCTTCATTTGCTGCTAATTCATCCTGAAGAGTATAAATGTCTTTTATGGGACTCCCACCAATTCTTCTGGAATAAAACAGGTTTCCCTTAGAAAACAAATCGGTCGCTTCAGTAAAAAAGGATCTATTTTCATCAAATTGTTGTTCGAACGGCTCTAGATTAAGAATGGCTTTATCAAATTTTGTTTGACCAAAATCGGGCACTAATATAGCATCTAGCGTAAAGGCGTCATTAATGCCGTATTTAATATCCATTCCAACTTTAAAAGTACTATCCGAGGCAAAATCATCTTTCTGATAATAAGCAGATGAATAAGGAATAAAGAAGAGACGTGTTGGTGTTTTTATGTTCTCGATTCCCTCTAAAATCCCCGCTTGAACAATCACAGCACCTATTTTGGTGTCCACAAAATTCCAAGTATAACTTTGATCTATCGCACCACGTAAAATATCTCGCTTAAAATTTATACCCCAGGTTTGTTTGATCTCTTTTGAAAAACGAAGCGCAGCATATGGGATTTTCATTTCGACTACCCAGCCAAAATCGGTTATTTTTACTTCGCTATCCCAAATCGCATCCCAATTAAAATCTTCACCTCCTTCTGTAGCCAAACAATCCATTTGAACTCCAGCTGCACTTACAAAAAATCGAAAATCTTGTTGTCCGTCATTATTTCCGTTGATTGAAACCGAAAAAACATCAGCAACACCAAACTCATCTCTATTGGTTAATTCACGAGAAATTTTATTGGGTTCGTCATCGTATAAAACGGCCAAAACATAAACTGCATTATTATCATACAGAACTTTAACCTCTGTTTTTTTACTTTCGCTAATTGGCTTGCCGTTATCAGGCTCAAACATTATAAAATCAGTGGCAATTGGCGCTGTTTTCCATATCTCTTCATTTATTTTGCCATCTATAGTAATGTTTTCTGCAGAAAATTTAGCCTGAATGGTCTTCTTTTGACTATAAGTATCAAAACTTATAAAAACGAGAAGAAGGAAAAAAGAAGGGTAAATTTTCGGCATAAATTAAGATAATAGTTAAGCAAAAATAGTAAAATTAACACAAAAAACAAAAAAATACATATATTATAAGTTATAAACACCTCTAAATTAGCATCTAATTCATATTTATTTCTTAAAATTGGTCGGTAAATTATATTTCTGTTGTATATTTGCAGCCCCAAGTCCAATATCTAACCCAAACGTTATCAATGATTTATAAGATATTTCCCCATATATTTTTTTTGATTTTTTCAATGTTTTCAAGTGAAATAATTATTACTGAAACCGTAAAACCAAAAAAACCAGAAATCGCAAGTGTTTTAAGCCCAAGTTCAGATTCAAACATCGAAACAATTTATAACCACCTGAATTCCAATAATTTCAACCTTCCGAATCTCGAAAGTTTTAAGGAAGCCTTAAAAGGATATTATTCACTAAAGGAGAGAGGATTAATCCAAAAGGACATTTTGACCTTAGTGGATTTTAGCTTATCATCAAATATCAAAAGGCTTTGGGTAATCGATTTGAGTACCAATACTATTTTATACAATTCCTTAGTTGCCCACGGAAGAAATACTGGAGAGGAATATGCAAACAGCTTTTCGAATACCAACAGCTCTTACAAAAGCAGTTTGGGTTTTTATCTTACTGGTGAAGTTTACCAAGGAAAACACGGAATGTCGCTCAAACTTGACGGTATAGAAAAAGGTATTAACGACAATGCTAGACAAAGAGGCGTAGTTATACACTCGGCAAATTATGTGTCAAATTCTTATATTAAATCCAACAAAAGATTAGGAAGAAGTCAAGGTTGTCCTGCCATTCCACATGAATTACTTTCAGGAATTGTCAACACAATAAAAAACAAATCTTGCCTTTTTATTTACCATCCATCAAGAAGTTTCGAGAAAATTGCTGTCTTATCGTCCTAATTTTTGAAACAAATCGGCATCAAGATTATATATGTCGTCTCTAAAAATTAAAGTATTGTTTTCACTCCAAGCGGTCCAATATAAAACATGAACGTTAACTTCATTGTTTATTTTAATAGCCTTTGTCTTTCCGTTTTTCAGAGTTTCGGTAATTCTTTCTATATTCCAATTAGCTTCATCGGCCAATAGATATTGTGCCAATTTCAACGGATTTTCCACTCGCACACAACCTGAACTCAAGGAACGCTTTTGTTTTCCGAAAAAATCTCTATGGTTAGTATCGTGCAAATAAATCGAAAACCTATTTGGAAAAGAGAATTTAACCATCCCCAAGGAATTAAAAGTTCCTGGCGTTTGCACATAACGATACCCCTTAGCATTTGAAAGTTTCCAATTATTGAAAGAAACTTCATTTCCATTGCTGTCATAAACTTTCATATTGGTTTGAGCTAAATAGTTTCTATTTCTAGAAATAGAAGGAATCACGTCTTCCCGCAAAATTGTAGGCGGCACAGTCCAAGTAGGGTTCAAAATCACATTACTTAATCTTGACGAAAGCACAGGAGTTGCCCTTTTAGCTCTTCCAACAATGACTTTATGAGTTCTCAAAGTATCATTATTTTTGACCAGAATCAATTTGTAATCTGGAATATTTACAATTATATATTCCTTTCCCATTTGTTTTGGAAACCATCTCCAACGTTCGAGATTGGCCAGAATTTGTTCTTTTCGCTTCCTTTTTGAAAAATTTAGAGCTTCAACTGTTCCTTTTCCAATGATTCCATCAGCGGCTAAACCATGACGAATTTGGAATTTTTTCATCGCCTCTTTGGTTATACTGTCGTAAATACTAGAAAGACTGTCTATTGGCTTCATCTGTTTCCAATAAATCAATCTTTTTTTAATCTCAATTAATGATGGGTTTGTATCGTTCAACACAATTTTATTGGCTATTTCAATCGCTTTAAAATCATCATTTGGAAAAGAGTTAATGATTTTGAGTGCCTTTTTCAAACTTTTATAAACAATATAATTGGGTTTTAATTGTTCGATTTTATACTGAACCGAATCACTTTTTAGCATTAAAGCTATCGTTTTGTTAATGTCAATTGCATTTTCCTTTAAATCCCAATCTCTATAATAATTTCTGGGATTCAATTGCCCATTGCTCAAATGCAAGATATATTTTTGAAGGCAATGAGTAAGCAAAACATCATAACTTGCTCTTTCTTTATCTTTTAAAGTGGCATATTTTTTTTCGAATTTCTTTAAAATATTTACTTTATAATTATCCGAATTTAGACCTTCGTCATCGGAATTAGAAAGTTGTTCTAAAATAGTTGCCCTGTTTTTATTTGATTGCCAAACAGACTTATAACCTGCAGCTAAATAGAACTCTTCTAGCACTTTACTATGGAAAGGTTTTAGCAAAAGACTGTCAATTGTTACCACTTTACCCACGGCTAGAATTACAGGAATTGAAGTAGGAATTGGAGCCACAATTTTTTTTTTCGGCTCTTTATCACAACTAAAAAAAGTAAAAATTAATAGAAAAAATAAAAATTTATTCATTTTTATATATTTTTAAAATTAAATTGTTTTTGTGCTTTGGTTTTACAAAAGTTGAAATTATTAGAAAAATTGAATTGTCTATCAAATAAGCATCTGTAGTCACTGAATAATTTAAGAATGATGTTAAGATATAAAAATAATGAATTTATAATGATTTAGTTTTAAAATGGTTATAAAAAAATAATGCCATTTAGTAAGAATTTCAAAAAAAAACTTGCAAAGAAGCTAACTTGTTATGTATATTTGCACCGTTGTACTGCGAAAGTAGCTCAGTTGGTAGAGCTCCAGCCTTCCAAGCTGGTTGTCGCGAGTTCGAGCCTCGTCTTTCGCTCTAAAAACCTCAAACGAAAGTTTGGGGTTTTTTATTTTACATAACTTATGTCTGTTTCGCTTTCAATTTCGACCGGAATTTGATTTTGTAAAAAGAGGCGAGCGGTCAAATTTCCTTTTAAAACCACTTTGTCTCCTGTCACTTTTAACCAACTTCCCTCTCGTAATCCTAAAACAGGAACATTGTTGAACGAATGATATTCGTTTATTCTTGTTTCTCTAGTTTCTCCCATATGTTTGGATAGCAAATCAGCATCTAGATAATGTGGATTTATATTAAAAGAAATCACTCCTAATGTTTTAAAACTTGGCGGACAAACAATAGGCATATCATTAGTTGTTTGCATTGATAGTCCGCAAATATTACTTCCTGCACTTGTTCCTAGATAAGGTGTGCCATTTTTGACAGCTTCAGTAAGCGCAATCATACAATCCTTTTTATACAATTGAGCAACCAATAAAAAAGTATTTCCACCACCCGTAAAAATCCCTTCAGCATTTTTGATTGCAATAGAATAATCATCAAATTGATGAATTCCTTTTACTACCTTTCCTATTTTGGCGAAAGCCAATGCTACTTTAGCAGTATATTCCTCGTGAGTTATACCGCTTGGTCTTGCAAAAGGAATGAACAAAATCGTTTTGCAATTCTCGAAATGGATTTTTAATTCGGGTAATAAATACTCTAAATAATCACCATCGTGAAGCGTAGATGTACTGGCTATAATTATATTTTTACTCATAGTTTCAACAAAATAAGTTTGGGTTAAAGATATGAAATAGTGCTTTTAGTGTGGCAATTCAAAAATTATAATTAACATTTTCTTATAAAGTCCTTAATATTTAATTTGGAAGACATTGGAATAATTTTACAACTTTATAATATATGATTCATCCAATTAATGAAATTAGGAATCTGTGTGTTCTTTGTTTTTATTGCCAACACAGTTTTGGCTCAAGAATCTCCTAGAATTGTAATAAACGGTAAAATCAATGCCAATAGTATGGATCTCGAGGGGGTTTATGTCATCAATCTAAAGACAGAAAAATCGACGATAACCCTAAAGGACGGCTATTTTTCGATAACTGCAACACCAGGAGATACTCTTTTATTTTCGGCAATTCAGCTCAAAGAAAATTGCATTGTTTTGGAGTCAAACCATTTTCAAGAAGAATTATTTCTTGTAAAAATGGAAGCGAACATTACTATATTAAAGGAAGTAGTCATAAAAAGATATGACAATATTAATGCCGTTACTCTAGGGATTTCATCAATAGGCATTAAACATTTAACTCAGGTAGAAAAAAAATTATACACTGCTAAATCCACAGCTGGTGATGCTCTTTTAAATTTTATGTCTGGAAGAACTGCGATGCTCAAAAAAGAAGTTAAAGTGGAAAAAAAATGGTCATATATACAACTCATAGACAATATGTTTGACCAAAATCATTTTGTAAGCATTTTAAAAATACCTTTGGAATATGTAAAAGGTTTTAAATACTACGCCGTTGAAAACGATAAATTTACAACAATATTAAAAACGAACAACAAAACAACAACTGAGTTTTTGATGGGCGAATTGGCAACAAAATACATTGAAATTATTGCTAGTGAGAACGAATAATACACTGATACTTTTTTTGCTATTTCTACATCAAATTACTTTTGGTCAAACTGCTGGCGAGAAATTAATTCACGGAAAAATAATTGTAGAATCACGCACTATAGCTGGAGTTAGTATTATTAATTTGGTGAATGAAAAGAGCACTATTAGCAACAGTAATGGAGAGTTTTTTATTCTGGCGAAAGCCGATGATTTATTGGTATTCACTTCAGTAAATTTAGAATATCACCGAAAGATAATCGAAGAAGAAGATTTGAAACCAGACATTATAATCATTAAAATGGTTTCAAAAATCACAGAACTAGATGAAGTAATTATCAATAAAAATCCTGAAATAAATGCAGTTGCATTGGGAATTTCTCCCAAAGGCATAAAAAAATACACCCCTGCCGAAAGGAGACTAAAAACTGCTGGAGATTTCAAACCTATTCAATTATTAGGGATTTTGGGAGGTTCAATGCCTGTTGATCCTATTTTGAATGCTATCAGTGGAAGAACCACAATGCTCAAAAAAGAACTCGAAGTTGAAAAGAAAGAGCGTTTATTAGTGCTACTGGGTTCGCTTTTTGACGACACTTATTTTACAAAAACACTAAAAATCCCTTCGGAATACGTCAAAGGATTTCAGTATTACTGTGTGGAAGACAGCAGAATTTCAGAAGTTTTAAAATCTAAAAACAAAACAAAAATAGAATTTGAAATGGGAGAACTGGCAGTCAAATACAACGAAATTATTACAGATAAAAAACAAGGTTTTGAAACAAATTAATTTTTGATTCAAAAAATGATAAACCCATAAGTTTCACTACTTTTGAAAAATGAAAAAACAAATTATATCTATTTTATTACCAATACTTTTATTTACATTAACTGCTTCTACTGTCCATAAATTTCACATGGCTTTGTATCAAATAAATTATGCTTCGGACAAGAAAATGCTACAAATTACTTCTCGAATACACATCGACGATTTGAACAAAGCGCTTGAAAAAAAACACAAAAAGAAAATCTCTGTCGAAAACGAAAATAATAGTTCTGAAGAATTGTTATTAGAAGAATATTTATCCAGTTGCTTTTCAATAAAAGTAAATGGACAAGTTAGATCTTTAAGTTTTTTGAGTAAAGAAATAGATGGTGAAGAACTTGTTTGCTATTGGAACATTAGAAATATTTCTAAAATAAATTCTCTTGAAATTTACAACACTGTCTTAGTTGATTTGTTCTCTGATCAACAAAATATGATTAATGTTACTGTTTTGGAGGTGAAAAAAAGTTTTCTTTTAACCAATTCAATAACTTCCAAATCGTTAAAATATTAATTCCCAATCAATAATTATGGCTCAAATCACAAAGAACTTTCTTTCTATGAAAAATACTATCATACTACTGTTTATTTTTCCAATGCTTGCTTGGTCACAAAACATTCCTGAACAAAAGCCAACAAAAGAATCAGGAAGTTATGACGCCAATAAATTCAGTCAAATGTATGATATATTGGCAACTCCTAATATGTTTCGCACAGCATCAGGCGCTCCCGGACCTGCCTATTATCAGCAACAAGCCGATTATAAAATTGACATTGAGTTGGACGACAAAAATTCTAGATTAAGTGGCTCAGAAACTATCACTTATTACAACAATTCGCCAGACACTTTGTCGTATTTATGGGTACAATTAGACCAAAACCAAGCTGCAAAAAATTCACTATCTCCACTGGCAGAAAACCAAAGAACACAAGAGGTATTTACCCCAAATAATTTTGCTAATAAATTTTTAAAAAAAGAATTAGAACGTGGATTTAACATCGAATATATTAAGGATTCTAAAGGAAACCCGATGAATTACACCATCAATCAAACGATGATGCGTATCGATTTACCTGCGGCTATGAAGTCAGGCGAAAAATTATCTTTTTCTATAAAATGGTGGTATAACATTAATAATTACCGACAAGACGGAGGCAGATCTGGTTATGAATTATTCGAAAAAGACGGAAATAAACTTTATATAATCGCTCAGTTTTATCCGAGGATGGCTGTGTATAACGATGTTGAAGGATGGCAAAATATGCAGTTTTGGGGAAGTGGAGAATTTACACTACCCTTTGGGAATTTTGATGTGAATATTACTGTTCCAGCTGACCATGTGTTGAATGCAACTGGTGAATTGACGAATAGAAACGAAGTGTTTACTGCTGCTCAAGTTAAACGATATGAATTAGCTCAAAAAACATTTGACAAACCCGTTGTTATTGTCACACAAGGGGAAGCAGAAATTACTGAAAAAGGATTTTCAGACAAGAAAAAAACTTGGAAATTTAGCGCTAAGAATGTTAGAGATTTTGGAATTGCAACTTCCAGAAAGTTCATTTACGATGCAATGGCTGTGCAATTGAATGGAAAAATAGTAATGGCAGAATCGGTTTATCCAAAAGAAGCCAATCCACTTTGGGGAGAAACTTCAACTTTAACCGTAGCACACACTTTAAAAAGTTATTCATCTCATACTTTTGATTATCCATATCCAAAAGCAGTTTCGGTTTCGGCTGAAGATCAAGGCATGGAATACCCAATGATTTGTTGGAATTTTGGGCGACCTGACGAAAACGGCGTGACGAGTACACAAATCAAAAACGGAATGATTGGAGTTATAATTCACGAAGTGGGACATAATTTTTTTCCAATGATAGTCAATTCAGACGAGCGTCAATGGTCTTGGATGGACGAAGGAATCAATACTTTTATGCAATATATGGCTCAGCAAGAGTTAGGAACTAACTTCCCTTCTAGGCGTGGTTCCCCAAAGGGCATAGTTCCTTATATGAGTTCAGACAAAAAATTCTTAGAACCCATTATGTCTAATTCAGAAAGCCTTATCGATTTTGGGAACAACGCCTATGCAAAACCAGCAACAGGTCTAAATATTTTGAGAGAAACCATTATGGGAAGAGAATTATTTGATTATGCGTTTAAAGTATATGCAAATCGTTGGAAATTCAAACATCCCACTCCCGAAGATTTTTTTAGAACTATGGAAGATGCTTCGGCAGTAGATTTAGATTGGTTTTTTCGTGGTTGGTTTTACACTACAGACTATGTTGATATTGGCATTAAAGAGGTGAAACAATACTATGTTACAGAGAATGCACCAACTGAATTGAAAGATGTAACCATCAACAAAAGACGTTTTGGCAAAGAAAATGGACCTTACATCTACTTGATTTCTGAGAATAATGTAGATTTAAGTTTTGGCAAAAAACAAGCTTTCCAATTGGATTCTGCTAAATTACTTTCGGATTATGTGAATCAAAATTTTTCGGCTGAAGAAAAAGCAAGTATGAAGACTCCTAAATATTTCTATGAAGTAGAGTTTAACAAACCTGGAGGAATGCTAATGCCTATCATAGTAGAGATAACTTATGATGACAATACCAAAGAAAATTTTAAATTTCCAGCACAAATTTGGAGAAAAAATAATGAGACCGCTAAACGAGTTTTTGCAACCGAGAAAGCAATTAAAACGATTCAGATAGATCCAAAGCTAGAAACAGCAGATATCGATCTGACAAATAATACTTGGCCAAAGGCAGAAGTAAAATCAAAATTTGATTAATGTTAATTTATTTAAAATTACACTATTTTGTATCTGTACATCTTTGTAACTTTGCAACTTAAAAAATAGATTATGTTTGGAATTGGTGGAGGCGAATTAATTTTTATAATGTTTGTTGTTCTAATGCTTTTTGGATCTGATAAAGTTCCAGAAATGGCGCGTACAATGGGAAAAGCGATGGCACAATTAAAAAATGCCACCAACGACATCAAAAACGAAATTCAAAAAGGTGCAGAAGCCAATGGTTTCGACCAAAATATGTTGAGCGATTTAACCAACAATATCACAAAAGAAATCAATAGTGCCAAAACAAATTTGCTCGGAGACTCGGATCCTTTAAAAGGAATTTCGGATAATTTTTCGTCAGAAATTGACAAAGTAAAAAGTAGTATTGTTGACGAAAATCCTACTGCTGTAAAAGAAAATTTATCTCCATCTTCAGTTGAAATCGACAAACTCAAAACGGATTCAGCAACAGACGAATCCCATAAGGAGGATGAAATTGAAGAGGCTATCGGACCTATAAAACGTAAAAAATAATGTTGGATAAAATCCTATCGCTCGACGAAAAATTATTTATTTATTTAAACAGTCTAGGTTCAAATACTTATGATGAACTTTGGTTAATTATCACCAAACAAACTTCTTGGATTCCGCTTTTTTCACTTCTGTTATTTCTGATTTTCAAGGAATTGGGGACAAAGAAAACGTTGCATTTACTTTTATTTGTGGCTGTTTTATTGGTTTTTACTGACCAAATTACCAACTTGTTCAAAAATGGATTTCAAAGACTTCGCCCGTGTAACAATCCCGAAATAAATTCCATTATTCGAATAGTACAATCCCGTAATTCTTTTAGTTTTTTCTCTGGACACGCATCCAATACAATGGCAGTTGCCACATTCTTATACCTGATTTTCAAGACGAATTTCAAATACTTTTGGCTGCTTTTTTTATGGCCGTTAATCTTCGCTTATAGCCGGATTTACTTAGGATTACATTATCCTTTAGATATTATTTTTGGGTATTTGTTTGGTGCAATATTTGGGTTTTTGACATTCAAATTGTATCAAATTTTCCAAAAAAGAAATTTTACAGCTTAATTTTCCGGAGCTATTCCCGCTGTACACTATATCTTTTCCTGGCTAAAGGAGCCAGAAAAAGGATACCGTTTCCATCAGGGCTAGGGCATTCGTTTTTAACTATAAATCTGTTATTTTACAAAACCCTACTCACCGTCAAACCATCACGAATGGGCAACAAAACCGTTTCCACTCTCGGGTCATTTTTCAATAAAAGGTTGTACTCCAATACTATTTTGGTACTGATGTCTTTTGGATTTAAGGGTTCGAGCACCTTTCCGCTCCACAAAACATTGTCCGAAAGAATAATTCCTCCTTTGTTCATTTTTGGCACAATCAATTCAAAATAGTTGATATAATTTTCCTTGTCGGCATCAATAAAAACTAAGTCAAATTTGAGTTCCAAAGTTGGAATAATATCTAAAGCTTCGCCAAGATGTTGTACGATTTGATTTCCCCAAGGTGATTTGTCAAAATGTTTGCGCTGAAAATCGACCAATTCTTCCTTTATGTCAATCGTGTGAAGCGTTCCGTTTTCCTGCATACCTTCGCACAAACACAAAGCTGAATAACCCGTATAAGTACCTATTTCAAGAATATTTACGGGACGTATCAATTTGGACAACATACTTAAAACACGTCCTTGAAAATGACCGCTGAGCATTCGTGGCAACAAAACTTTTTGATAGGTTTCTTTGTTTAAAGCGGCCAACAATTCAGGTTCTTTTTCAGAATGTTGTTCGATATAATTTTCTAAATCTTGGGAAATGAAGTGCATTAAAGTAAACTTTTTATTGGATCGTGAAGGGAGTTGAAAATTTTGACTATTCTGATTTCATTGTTTTTAAATTGATATAAAATTTTGTAATTGCCTACGATTATTCTTCTGCAATCCTTTCGATAGTCATCAATTTGAAATTGTTCTCCAAAGATTATTTGTTTAGGCGCTATCGAAATGTTTATCAATTTAGATTTTGAAACATTATTTTTAATTTTTTTTAAATCTTTTTTTGATTCTGATGACCAAATTATTTTAAATTTACTCATCATACCAACTATCTATTTCTTTTTCTAAATCTTCCTGAGAAATATATCTTCCATTTTCAAAATCAGCAATTCCTTTGTCGATTTCCTCATTGTATTGTTTTAATGTCAAAGGTTTTCCTGACACATCATATGCAACAGTTGGTTCAGAAACACTATCAATAGTAGTTTCAACAAACTCATCTACATTCAAATAATTATCAAAAACCGAAGAAACGATACGCAATAAACGTTCATCCGCATTTTCGATTTGCATTTGAATTTTCTGTTTTAATTCTGGAAGTCCCATAGCATTTCATTTTTACAAAAACAAAGTTACAAAATAAAATTTTGAGCGTCAGAAAAATTCAAAATTATTCAAATTTGTAACTAACTTTGCACGATGATGGAGAAAAAAGACATTCGAGCCTTGTCAAAAGAACAATTACGTGATTTTTTTGTTACCAATGATGATAAAGCTTTTCGTGGAAACCAAGTCTATGAATGGCTGTGGAGCAAAGGTGCGCATAATTTTGATGATATGACCAATGTGGCAAAAGCGACTCGAACGATGCTCGAAAACCACTTTGTTATCAATCACATTAAGGTCGATACGATGCAACGAAGTGAAGACGGAACAGTAAAAAATGCAGTTCGTTTGCACGATGGTCTTGTAGTCGAAAGCGTTTTGATTCCAACCAATACTCGAACAACAGCTTGTGTTTCTAGCCAAGTGGGTTGCAGTTTGGATTGTAATTTTTGCGCCACAGCACGCTTAAAAAGAATGCGAAATCTGGAACCTGCTGAAATTTATGACCAAGTAATTGCTATCGATAAAGAAAGCCGTTTGTATTACAATCGTCCTTTGTCGAATATTGTTTTTATGGGAATGGGCGAGCCGCTTATGAATTACAACAATGTGATGAAAGCCATCGAAATGATTACTTCAAACGAAGGTTTGGGGATGTCGCCAAAACGCATCACGGTTTCGACTTCAGGTGTTCCAAAAATGATAAAAAAATTGGCCGATGATGATGTGAAATTCAAATTGGCGGTTTCTTTGCATTCTGCAATCGATGAAATTCGTTCTCGAATTATGCCTTTTAGTGAAAACTTTCCTTTGGCTGAGTTGAGAGAATCATTAGAATATTGGTATAAGAAAACTAAAAGCAAAATTTCCTACGAGTATGTCGTTTGGAAAGGAATCAATGACACTAAAGAATCTATAGATGCTTTAGTGAAATTTTGTAAATATGTTCCTTGTAAAGTCAATTTAATAGAATATAATCCGATTGATGATGGCGAGTTTCAACAAGCTTCTGAAGAGTCAATCAATGCTTATATCAAAGCACTTGAAGCCAATGGAATCGTTGTAAAAGTAAGAAGAAGCCGCGGCAAAGACATAGATGCAGCTTGTGGTCAATTGGCCAATAAAGAAGCATAAAAAAAAGGAGTTTATTGCGGTGAACTCCTTTTTTTATCGAATATAAATTTGGTCTTCTTTCCAAGCTCCCTCTCCTTTACTTGGCCAGTTCGCTGTCGCTCGTGTGAAGAGGGCTGTTGGGTCAGGATTCTATTTTCTCAGTACTATTTCTTTTGAAACACCTTGTGCAGTAATGGTTGCGAGTTTATCACAATCTCCATTTCCAAAATCTAACGTTGCTGTAGCATCATTTTTTACAATTTCAACAACACCAGAAACTGGGTAAGGCATTTTGCAACTCATTTTAATTAGAAGTGGAGTTGTTTTTTGAGTAGTACAAGTGTATTTTGAACCATTAGGAAAAGCAGTAATATGGTATCCCCAAACTTTGAAAACATAGTCTTCCCAATTGGTCATTGTCGCAAATCCCTCAACCATTTCACGAACTCTTGTTCCAATTCTTGAATAAATTTTTCCGTCAGGAAAAGTAACTTTCACATCTATAGAATGGGTAGTTACAGGATGAATATCAGATAATAAATCAGAAGTTTTTAGTTCGTGAGTAATTGTTTTGCTGCCTTCAATTAATTTATCATTGTGATAAAACCCTTCCAATTTATAAGAAATCGTTCTTATTGGAGTTGCAAAATTTTTAGAAAAACTAATGATAATTTTTCCTTTTACACTATTTCCGTTTGGCAATGCACAACCTTGTGTGCCAAAATCAACGGTTCTTGTCCAAGTATCATTTGCCAAAACTGATGTGATTGTTGCACAAAGTGGCAACATACTTTTCATTCCAGCACTAGTTTTGGCACCCGAACTTTTTTGCATATCAAATTGGTCTTCAGCAATGATAGAAACATCATCAACTGTGGCATCGATTTCGGCATTTATGACTGTCTCATCAGCTGTAATTGCTGCTGAAGTGGTAGTTCCATCAACAGATTCATTGGAATTACAACCAATAAAAACAGCAACGGATAACATTGTAACGAATAATAAAAATTTTGTTTTCATAATAAATTAAGATTTTAAAGGTTCATTTCTTTGATAAAGGAATCATTATAAGGTTTAATTAGGGGTATTAAATTTTTACTAATAAATGTCAAAATATTTAAAAATGGAAAATCATCAATGAACTTCACTTTCTGAATCAACATTAATTAACATATATTCAATAACGTAAGAAATATAAGCCTAAAATATTTTTTTGAAATTTAGCTATTTTAGTACATTATAACCAAAAGCGGGACTTTAATTGAAATCGTTATAAATCAAAAAATAATCAAACAAACATTTTCATTTACATAAAATAGATAACGTTATTTTAACCGAAAATAGTATATTTGGATTCTAAATGAATATCACTTCACAAATAAAGCAGCCCATTTTTAACGAGATGGAACTTTTCGAAAAAAAGTTCTATGAATCGATGATTTCTAAAGTGGCTTTGCTCAACAGAATCACGTATTATATCGTCAATCGTAAAGGAAAACAAATGCGTCCGATGTTTGTTTTCTTGACTGCCAAAATGGTTTCGGCGGGAATTGTAAACGAAAGAACGTACCGTGGGGCTTGTGTTATCGAATTAATTCACACCGCAACATTAGTTCACGATGATGTGGTCGATGACAGCAATCGTCGAAGAGGTTTTTTCTCTATTAATGCGCTTTGGAAAAACAAAATTGCAGTACTTGTTGGCGATTATTTACTTTCAAAAGGCTTGTTATTATCCATTGATAATGGCGATTTCGATTTACTTAGAATTATTTCGGTTGCCGTTCGCGAAATGAGTGAAGGCGAATTACTCCAAATCGAAAAAGCCCGAAGACTAGACATTACCGAAGACGTTTACTACGAAATCATCCGTAAAAAAACCGCTACTTTAATTGCGGCTTGTTGCGCCTTGGGAGCAAAATCAGTGATTGAAGATGACATTCAGGTAGAGAATATGCGCAAATTTGGAGAACTTATCGGGATGGCTTTTCAAATCAAAGACGATTTATTCGATTATACGGATGATGCCATTGGTAAACCAACAGGGATTGACATTAAGGAACAAAAAATGACTTTGCCTTTAATTCATGTTTTAAACAGTTGTACTTCCAAAGAAAAAACGTGGCTTATCAATTCCATCAAAAATCACAACAAAGACAAGAAACGGGTGAAAGAAGTTATCGCTTTTGTAAAAGACAATAACGGATTGCTTTATGCCGAAAAAAAAATGGCCGAATTTCAGCAAGAAGCATTATTACTTTTAAATAATTATCCGAAATCCGAGTTTCGAGACGCATTGATCTTGATGGTAAACTATGTTATCGAAAGGAAAAAATAATTTTTTTAAATAAAATTATACCTCCGCAAGTCCTGATTATATTGAAGTTTTTATTTTCTATCTAAAAACTTTCATTGTCTATGCAACCTTTTTGCAGTCAAACTCGTCTTACTTATAGAAACACTTTATAAAACAAAATTGAAAGTAATTCACTTTAACCAGGAAGAAAATGAAAACATTCGTTTGGCAATCGAGAACAATCGATCTGCCCAACAAAAGATTTACGCCAAATTTTCCCCGAAAATGTTAAGTGTGTGCCGGCAATATATAAAGGACATTCATCAAGCCGAAGACATAATGATTACCGCTTTTATGAAAGTGTTTACCAATTTGAAAAATTTTGAAAAAAAAGGAAGTTTTGAAGGTTGGATTAGACGAATTATGGTCAACGAATGTATTTCGCAAATCAGAGTTCATAAAAAAGTTAGTTTTCTGGAAGAGGAACATTACTTTGAGGACAGTTTTAACAACATTGAAAGTCAATTTTCTGTCGAAGATATTCAGTTTTTAATAGACAGTTTACCCGACGGATACAAAATAATTTTCAATTTGTATGCGATAGAAGGCTACAAACACAAGGAAATTTCGAGTATGCTAGGCATTAACGAAGGAACGTCGAAATCGCAATTGTCACACGCTCGAAAAATATTGAAAGAGCAAATACTGACGCTAAAAAATTATAGCAATGGAACAGCATAAATTAGAAACACAATTCAAGGAAAAATTGAATTCTCGTGAAATCAAACCAACAGAAATGGCTTGGGATAAGCTGGATTCAATGCTTTCAACAGCAGACTCTACCGATAGCGAACAGGCGTTGCAAAAACCTAAAAGCAAGTTCAGTTGGCTTTATATTGCAGCCAGTTTTATTGGGTTTTTATTGATTACAACAATTTTTTTTAATCAAAAAGAAAATGCAATTGACATTAAAAAAAATACTGTTCTAACTGATAACACAAGCCAAAAAGAAAGTTCAAAAACTGAAATTAAGTCAATAAAAATAGAGCCTAATTTTTCTAAAACTATATTAAAGTCAGAAACAAAACCATTGGTTCAAACTCAAAAAAATACTAAAAGCAATGTTGAAAATCCAACATTTAAAACTCAGGAAAATGCTGTAGCTGAAATTCAACTCAATAATCTAAACTTACAAATTGAAGAAAATAAAAATGTAATCCACGAAAACATTGACAATTTACTAGCTTCGGCAGAAAAAACCCAAAAATCAGAATTAAAAACATCTACATTAAAAATAAATTCAACCGATTTATTAAATCAAGTTGACGGAGAATTGCAGGTTTCATTTAGAGAAAAAGCATTAAACACCATAACCCAAAAATACAAAGAAGCCAAAGAAGCTTTGGTCAACAGAAACAATCAATAATCATCATCATCAATCAAAAATCGAACAATTAAAATCTTAAAATCATGACAAAAATTATCTTTTACATTACAGTATTTATCCTTCTTTGCATAAGCAAAATGCAAGCACAAGACTCGAACCAGAAAGGCGAGCAGGCGAAGAAAACCTTTGAATCAGAAGTGAAAATAATCTCGACCAAGATTGAAAACATTACAAAAGAAGAAAAATCGGCTTTAAAAATCGAGGTTGAAGCTGTAAATGTAGCATTGGAAAATGGCGAAATCACTAAAGAAGAAGCTGAAACTAAAAAACAAAAATTAGCCGAAACTAGAGCTAAAAACATCGAAGATAGAGTGGCTAAAGAGCAGGAAAATCTTAAAAATTTAGTCCAACAGAAAGTTGACGGACAAATTACAGGATTAGACACCATAAAAAAACCAACTAAATTAATCCTAAAATGGGAAAAAGGAGATAAGGATTTTGTTAAGGAATCTAAACCCGAAAAAAGAACTACTTCACAGTTTGTCCTTGCTTTTGGAGCCAATAATCTTGTGACAAATAAAGCCGTTGCCAACTCGGATTTCTATTATTGGCAATCTCATTTCTTCGAATGGGGATTTACTGAGAATACCAGAATTTTCAAAAACCATAATTTATTGCATCTGAAATATGGGTTTTCGGTAATGTACAATAACATTCGCCCTACCGATAATCGCTATTTCGTTTCGGCTCCAAATAGCCAAACCAATCTTGAAGTTTTCCCTTATGAATTAGAAGATTCAAGTTTCAAAAATGTCTATTTGGTTGCTCCATTACATTTAGAATTTGATTTTTCGGGCAATAAATCAAACTACGGAAATTCAAGTTTTTCTTCTCACAAAGGCGTTCGTTTCGGAATTGGAGGTTATGGCGGTTTCCGCATCAAATCAAAACAAAAAATGTATTATAACATTGATGAGGATAAAGTGAGGATAAAAACCAAAGGCGATTTTAATACTAATGATTTTATTTATGGCCTGAGCACATACCTTGGCTACAAAGAAACCAGTCTGTATTTGAAATACGATTTAAATCCATTATTCAAAAATAATGCAGTAGATCAAAACAACATTTCGCTTGGTGTTCGCTTTGATTTCAATTAGGCTCTACCAAATGTTATTATAAATTCAAAATTAGGCTGTAATCATAGTTTTACAGACTAATTTTGAATTAATTATTGAACGGGAATATCGGTTTGACTAATGTGTAACGGAAAAAATAATTTGACTGTTGTGCCCACATTTTTTTGAGATATGATACTAAAAACGCCACTTGTTTTTTTCATAAAGGTCTTGCTCATAAAAAGGCCTAAACCCAATCCCTGCTGCTCTCTCTTGTCACGATCGAATTGTTGATATGCATTGATTTCTTTTAGTTGTGTTTCATTAAATCCAATTCCATAATCTTGTATAGTCAATTCATAGAATTCGGAATTATATTTTTTGCCAGAGACTATAATTTTCTCCTCCATTTTTGAGAACTTCAAGGCATTATCCAATAATTCAAAAAGAATGAAATGCAAATATTCTTCTTTTATTTTAATATCAGATTCATCAATATCAAATTGGATTCTTTCCAGCTGAGTTTCATCAATTTCGGTAATTTTTTTCTTGACCTTTAAAAATTCATTTAGTATTTCAGTATATGAATCATTTATAAAATCAAGTTTATCGTTGTTTAAATTATCATAAAGAATAGAATTTTTTAATGTTCGGTTTAGCCTAATACCGGATGTTTTAATTGAATCGTAAAACATATTGATTTCATTCTCTTTGAAATTTTCTTTGTGTTTGATTAAAAGTTCTATCGAACCTAAAATTCCATGAAGAGGAGTGTTTACTTCATGTGAAAAGTATTTGTTATTGCTAAAGTTTGGATTACTATTCCCATTTTTTATTTTAAGGAATCTTTCAATTTTCACTTCAATAATTTTTATTAGATCATCGATTTTAAAAGGTTTAGACAAGAAATGATCCACTCCCATTAAGGTACATTTCTCTACTTCATCAGAATTGTTTTTTGCGGTCAAAAAAATGAAAGGTATTTGATTCAGAATCTTGGTTTCTTTGACTATTTCGTGAAATACATAGCCATCCATAATAGGCATCATTATGTCGCTTATTATTAAATCTGGAATCCATTCATCTAAAATTTTTAATGCTTCGTGACCATTGGCAGCACCTTTTACGTTGTAATTGTTGTGAATAAGTAGTTCTGTAATAGTCTCTCTTAGATCCTGTTCATCGTCAACAATGAGTATTTTATTATTGTTCATAAGGGAGTATCAATGTTATAGTTGTTCCAAAATTCTCTCTGCTTTTTATAGATATTTTTCCGTTAAGTAGATCGGTGAATTGTTTTGCTATCGTTAACCCCAATCCCGATCCCACAATTGTGCTAGTATTTGTAGCCCTGAAAAAGGAAGTAAATAAATGTTGTTTTTCCTTTGCTGGAATTCCAATACCAAAATCTATTATTTCGAGTTTGATTTTATTTTCCAAATAATTTATGATTAGTTCTGGTTCTGGTTTGCCTGCCGAATATTTAAAGGCATTTCCTATAATGTTAGTAACAATTTGAATCAATAAGGTTTCGTCGGTACTAATTTTTTGTTTTTCTCCTTTAATTGAAATTTTTATCTTACGTCCATCAATTTCATTATTAAAATAAGTTTCAATTATATTCTTTATAAAGATAACAAAATCTATTTCTTTTAAATCTTTCTTTGTTTCTTCTAACTCATATTTTCCATATATTAGAATATTATTCATCAATTCGGTAAGTCTATCTACTTCATTTTTTATTCTTTCAGTATTTAGCTCTAAGTAACTGGTGTCTTTTCTTAGATTTGTCTTGCTTTTAATATCAATAAGTTCTGCATTAGAATATATAATTGTTAATGGAGTTCTGAATTGATGTGATGCCATAGCAACAAACTTCGTTTTTAATTCGCTGAGTTCCTTTTCTTTTAAAAGGTTTAATCTCATTTCTTCGGCAGCATTTATTCTTTCACTAATATCTCTGGAGGAAGATTGTATTCCTATAATTTCTTGTTTGTTATTAAGGATAACTTTTGAGGTGCTTTCTAGCCAAATATAGTTGTTGTCTTTTTTCCTGAATCGATAAGTTGTGGCTATTAGTTCTAATTTTATTGGAATTTCTCGGCTAGAATCTTGCATTAGGCCCAGATCATCTGGGTGTATGAATTCATAAGGACTACGGTGAATCAATTCTTCGGGATTATATCCAATGATATCTTTAGAAGAGTTCGAAACATAGGAGAAAGTTCCATCATTATAGCGTTGGGTAATTAGATCAGTCGTGTTTTCAGCAATAAATCTAAATTTTTCCTCGGATAACTCTAGTTGGCGTTCTTTTTCTTTTATCTCGCTAATGTCTATATGTGTTCCAATAATCTTAATGGGGTTTCCAATAACATTTCTTATAGCCAAACCGGAATATTTTATCCACACATAATGGCCTTGTTTGTGTTTCATTCTTTTTATTCCACCATAACTGTTGGTTTTGCCATTTATGTAATCTCTTAGATCAAGTTCAATTTGGATAATTTCATCTGGATGAACATTTTTTCTCCAAAATTCGAAATTTTGGTCTATTTCTTCTAAACGGTAACCTAGCATTCCTGCATAATTATAAGAAAAAGTAGCTATATTTGTTATAATATTCCATTCCCACATACCTTGATTAGAGCCCTTTAGATAAAAATCAAATAAGTCTAAATGAGCTTCTAATTTTGCATTGGTTTGATCTTGATTTAATCGAATCCCTATATTTTTAGCAACAGTATGCAATGCACTAACCTCTTCATCAGCCCACTCTCGTTCTGTTTTGCAATCGTCATAGCCAATCCAACCCCAAAATTTGTTTTCAGAAAATATAGGCGTAAAAAGATAGGATTTTATTCCTTGCATTTCCATCGTTTCTACGAATAATTTGTTGTCGCTATTTTTGACCAGTCCATATAATGGTATATCGTTACTCAAAGGTTGATATAGTCCCGGAAAATTGTCATAAGAAAGCCCATTTAAGTCTGGACTGCCCAAATAGGAATCAATACCTTCATTGCACCATTCGTAGATGTAAAATAACTTCACTTTTTCGTTCTCGGTCTCATTTTTAAAAATATAACATCTGTCAATATCCTGACTTTTACCAATTGCAGTAATACACAAATTTAACGCTTCGTCAATCGAAATTTCTTTTAAAAGATGATTATTAGCATTTGAGATCCCTAACAGAAGATTTTTCATAATAATTGCGTAACTTTATGGAGTAATTGTATACCTCCAAAGATATTTTGATATTAATAAGCATAAAGAGTAATTACTTATGATTTAAAAATATAAACTTATAATTTAAAATATGGTAACTTATTTTCGTATAATGAAATTTAAAAAAAGTGAAATACTGCTAATAGAAGATGATCTAGCTTTGGGTAGTTCAATTTCAGAGGTTTTGCAGTTAAGTGATTTCAAAGTGAATTGGTTTACTAATGGCTTGGAAGCACTTGATTATCTGCAAAATTATTTGCCAGATATCATAATTAGTGATTTGATGATGCCGCATATGGACGGTGGAGAATTGTTTACAAAAATTAGAAAAAACAGCAAATTCAACGCTATTCCTTTTATAATAATTACTGCAAATATGGATGACGGAGTCAAGTACAAGCAGCTTGAAAACGGGGTTAATGACTATATAATGAAGCCTTTCAAGGCAAACGAATTGATTTTTAAAATCAAAAATTTACTAGTTCTTAGGAATAATATTGAAAAAAAATACAAACCGGATCCGTTTTCTAAAGTAACAATAAAATTATCCAAAAAAGATTTTCTGGAATCTGTAGATGACTTCATCTTAAAAAATTTAAAATCAAAAATTAGTATTGAGGAAATATCAATTCATCTTTTTATTAGCAAATCAACGTTAGATAAAAAAATTAGAAAACTTACCAATAAAAATATTACTCAATATATAAGAGAGTTTAAATTGGAATATGCGATTAAACTTATTGATTTAGGGGAAAGGAATATTCAGTTTTTAGTTGATGAAACAGGGTTTAACTCATTTTCTTATTTTTCTACAAGTTTTAAATCTTATGTAGGTCTTACAACACGAGATTATATAAAATCTTTACAGGATTAATCTTTTAACCAATCTTTGATATTGATTAGGGCTTGTTCGAATTGTTTTCGGGCATATAAATAACTTATGAGTATTTTTTTTTAAGATATTAATTAATTGTTAATTTTTTTCAATGTGAAATTATAGTTTTGTCCCAAGATGTTTAAATAATCTTGTCATATTGCAGCTTATTAAATTGTTTTTCGGGGGAAAAAGTATTTAGGTAACTAATAGGCTGCTTTATGCAAGATTTACTTTGTATTATTTTGTAATAGTCATGAGTATGAGTTTAGTTTTGGGAAGCGCGGATAAAATCGGGGATGACGTTCTCAAAACGCCTTTATTTACATTATATAATAGCCACATAGTCATTAAACTCAAAGACGAAAAAAAAGTTTTTAATTTGAGTGAAATTACAAATGTGAGACTTCAAAAAAAAAGAAATTTCTTCAAAAATATCTTGTTTTTGTTATTCACACTTCTTATTTATTCTTTTATATCCGACTATTGTGTTAGAGATTTTGTTAGCAATATTTTATTATTTGTTTTAACTATAGTATTAAGTCTAGTTTCTCTTTCGATCGAGAATTATACATATGTGTTATTTATTAATATGAACCACCTTGCTTTCAGAAAATTGAGATTGTCCAAAAAAGATGTGCCTTATGCCTTGTATTTTGTTTCGGTTTTTAAAAGTGGTTATTTGAAAAAAAATTGTTAAATACTTGATTTTACAATAATAGCGAAACGATTATGGCGTCAAGATATAATAATTTGAAAGCTTGCTTCTTTTTAAGTTATTATTCAAGAAGTAAATGAGTTTTCCAGTGTTTATTAATTTATTAAAATCAAAAATCATCACTGACTAATTACCTTTCCTTTTTTTAGCAAATCAACGTTAGATAAAAAAATCAGGAAACTTACCCATAAATAATATCTCATTAAACTTATTGATTTAGTTGAAAGAAACATCAATTTTTTAGTGAATGAAACTGGATTTAATTCGTTTTTTTATTCTTCGGCAACTACTAATACTTATATTGATCTTACTAGACGAGATTATATAAAATCCTTATAAAATATAAAACATAATTACTCTATATGACTCTTAGTTATGGGGATTAAATCTTTTCAGAATTGTTTTATGTATGGCATTTTAACTTATGTGCATTTTTTTTTAAAGCATACGTTAAAATATTTTTTTTATCATTTTACATTATATTTTTGAGTCAAGATATAGAATATATGCCTTGCCATTTTGCAGTTTATTGAATTATATTTTATTATTGTTATTTGGAGATAATGACGAAGAAATTAATGAGCTGCTTGAGTCCAGAATAGAAATAAATAATATTTCCTAAAAATTATGAATACAATTTTTGAAAATAAAGCTCAAAACACGAAGTATGGCATGTTAAAAACGTCACTCTTTAGTCTGTATGAAAATCATTTTGTTATGAATCATAAAGAGGGAGAAAAAGTTTTTAGCTTGAATGAAATTTCAAATGTTAGATTTCTAAAAAAAAGAAACTTTTCGATAAACATCTTTTTATGCCTATTAACCATATTAATTTATTCCTTTTTAACTGATTATTTTGAAATAAATTCTCTCTGGAATATTTTTTTATTTATAATTACTATAGCATTAAGTATAATTTCTCTTTCGATAGAAAATTACAATTATGTATTGTATATTAATATGCGCCAATTAGGTTTTAAGAAATTGAGATTGTCAAAAAAAGACGAACCCTATGCCGTATATTATGTCTCTTTTTTTAAAAATGACTATAAAAAAGTTTAATTAATTTCTTAATTTTCATGTAATCTAATTAGAAATATTACAACATTCGTTTTATACGACTTACCACTTCTTTATCAACTATTTTTGACTATTACACTTATTTTAAACCAAAAATAAACTTCTACAACATTTTGAATTGGCCAAAATAAAAGTTTCATAAAATACACTTTGATTCGGAATGAAGCGCCTCTTTATCGATTCACTAGTTCAATTCTTACTGCTAAAACACCCCAGCAACATTTGTTCCATCAGTCTTTTTTGCTGTTCTATAAATAAATCCACAACACTATAATTTGATCATATTTACATCAGAAACAGTCTCATTTTTCTGTATTTATAGAACTTTTTAACACTTTCAATCCGCCTTTGGAATCAATCATTTACTTCAAATTCAGAAATCGCAAACAATTTCACTAATTGTTTATTTTAATTTATTTCACCATCAATAATGAATGACTTAACCCTTTTTTAAGGTTTCTGCAAAGGGAATTGCAAGCTTACTTTAGTTCCTTTTCCTAAATTGCTTTCTAATTTTATATTTCCTGAATTTTTTTCGGTGAAGGTTTTGACAATATAAAGCCCTAAACCTGTCCCTGATATTCCATTGGTGTTGCTTGCTCTAAAAAAAGTATTAAATAATTTAGGTTGGTCTTCGTCAGGTATTCCTATTCCAAAATCAATAATTTCAAGAACAACTTTTGATGAGGTCGTCAAAAGGTTCATTAGGATATTTCCAGAACCTACAGAATATTTGAAAGCATTATTTAATAAATTGAAAATTGAGTATTCCATCAAATTTTTATCTGCAAAAACACGAAAATTAGTTCCCTTAAAAAATGTTTGCACTTTGCTTCCATCCTTCTGATTATCAAAACTAGTTTCAATTACATCAATACAAAGTTGTTTTAAATCAACTGAAACAGGGTTGAAGTTAGTTTTTCCAGCATCATCTCTTGAAATGGTTAACACTGAATTCATCAGTTCAACTATTCTATCAATTTCTCCAGTAATCGTCATTAATTGTTTCTCTAATCGTGGTTTTTTTTCAAAAGTTTGACCTTCAAGATAAATAGAAATCAGTTCAGCACTTGTTCTTATGGTAGTCATTGGAGTTCTGAATTCGTGGGAAACGGTAGAGACTAAATTTGATCGTAATTCATTGAGTTCTCTTTCTTTTTCCAAGGTTTTTTTAATAATTTCTTCTTCAATTTTCCTTGTCGTTACGTCACGGCTACTAGACTGAAATCCTGTATTTACACCTTTTTCTTTTATAATATTGGCTTTGGTTTCCAGCCATATATATTTTCCATCTTTATTCAAAAATCTTGCAATCGTGAAGTCGTTTACTTTCTCGTCAATAAAACCCATAAAACTGTCTTGGAGGTGTTTTAATTCTTCAGGATGAGCATAATCCATAGGGGATTTTCCAACCATTTCTTCAGGAGTATATCCCAAGATGTTTATGACAGAAGGAGAAACATATTGAAATGAAGTGTCTAAATTATGTAAACATATTAAATCAACTGAATTTTCTGCTAAAAAACGATACATATTTTTAGCCTCATTAAGTTGAATGGTTCTGTTTTTATTATTCTCTTCGATTAATAATTTGTTTTGAAGCTCTATTTCTTTTCTTTTTGTGATGTCAATGATTTGAACGATGTAGTAGGTTTCATTTTTACTATTTTTCACCAATGAAACAGAATTGTATGTCCATACAAGAGAATTATTTTTTTTAATAAACCTTTTTTCAGAGTTGAAGTTGGTAGTGTTGCCCGAATCTAAACTTTTTTTATGTTCTAAGTCAACTTCTAAGTCAATATAATATGTTATTTCTTGAAATGTTAATGATTTCATTTCTTGGTTAGAATAACCTAGCATTTCACAAAGTATATCATTTACTTCTGTATAATATCCTTCAATGTCAACTAATGCCATTCCTACTGGCGAATGTTCAAAGGCTCCTTTAAACTGCTCTTCACTTTGCCTCAATTCATCTTCCAGTCTTTTCTTGTTAGTGATGTCTTGCATTGCTCCAATCATTCGGATTGCTTTACCTTTTTCATCTCTAATTATTATTGCTTTATCATGAACATAAGCATAACTTCCATCTGATTTTAAATAGCGATATTCATCAGACCATTTAGTAATAGTTTTATTTCTTAAAGTATTCTCTAAGTTTATAAAACAGGATTTTCTATCTTCTGGATGCACAAAATTTTCGCATACTTGACCTTTAATCATATTGTCCTTAAACTTGTGCCCAAATAGATTAGAATAGCTGGCTCCAACAAAAATATCGTCATTTAATATATTCCAATCCCAAATAGCATCCGAAGTAGCTTCGCTAGAGTATGTAAAGCGCTCATTGCTTATTTTTAATTTGTCTTCAATCTTTTTAAGTTCAGTGATATCATTAAACGAGCATACAACATATAGCAATATTCCTGAGTCATCAAATACCGGTATGGCATCAACTAAAAGCCAAACCATATCCATAGAAATGGGGCGATAAACACCCATAACTACATTTTTTACCGGTTTCAATAATTTAATTGCCATAGGCACAGGATTATCTTCAGGAAGAAAATCGGAACCGTCAAGGTGAATTATTTTCCAAAGTTTATCAAACGAGGTCTTGCCAATCAATTGATCATTGGTAAGACCTAGCATTTCACAAGCGGCTTTATTGTTCTCCAAAATTTCAGATTCAGGCCCTTGCACCAATATTCCGACAGCAACATTATCCATAATGCTACTCAGAAGTTGCTTGCTTTTAAGGATTTCTTCTTGTGCTTTTTTGCTTTGGGTGATGTCAACTCCAAATCCAATCATCATTTCAAAAGTACCATCTTTATGGAAAACCGGATTCAATTTTCGGGTGTGATAAGAAGTCAAGCCGGTATATGGACTAGTGATGCAGTCCTCCCATTGAATCAAATTTTTAAATTCCATAGCTTGCAAGAACTTTGCACGTCTTTTTTTTGCCGAGGAATCATCCCTTCCAGTGTGTTTTGCATATTCAAAATCATCTTTTCCTATAATGAATTTTCGAAGTTCATTGTCTTTTATGGCAGCTTGATTCAGATATAGGTATCTGTGATCTTGGTCAAAAGCAGCTACATCTGTTGGGACTTGATCTAGTATTTTTTCATAAAATTCTTTTTGTTGCAATATTTTTTGTTGTATTTCAATGTGTTCCGTAATATCTCTACAGTTTCCAATGTAAATAATTTCCCCATTTTTTTCTGATAATTTAAAACTAGAAGTGTGCCAGGTGTACTGACCCTCTTTGTGCAAGATTCTATAGGTAATTTTATTTTCCCCTATTTCAATTTTATTATTTAAAAAAGCAGTAACTATTTCCAAATCCTCAGGATGCAAAAACAAGCTGATGCTTTTACCTATCACTTCGTCGAGTTCATAGCCAAGAAAAGTAGTCCAATTATTCGACACATAGATGATGACTCCTTCTGTATTAAGTTCGTAAAAAATTTCTTTTGAATTGTCAATAAATAATTGAAATTGGGTTTCTTTTAGTTTTAACAGTTTCAGAAGATCTTGGTTTTTCTGAAATTGACTTAAAAAAGATTGAATTTGTTTTGCAGCAATACTTAAAGTTTTTAATTGGATTGAGGAAAGTTTTCGGGATTTTACGTCAAAAAGGCAAAGGGTTCTTACAGGTAGATTGTCATCATTACATAAAGGGAAACCAATAAAGAATTCGAAGGATTTTTTTGTAGAAACTTTATTTTTTGAAACTGTTATAATTGTATTTTGTTCAATAACAGAAATGATATTTAATACAATTTCTTGAGGAATAGATTTGAGTTCCAGACCTATTTGAGCCTTAATAATAGGGACTTCATTATCTACTTGACTTATTAATACATGAGGTACTTCGCATATTTCAGAAATGAATGATAAAATATCATTGAATTCTTGCTGAAAATTTATTGCATCAGACAATTTATATGCTTCTGGATTCATTTTAATATTGATTATAGGTTCTGCTCATATAATCATTTTAGGGGGCAATAAAGTGATTATTGTAATTTGGAAAACAATTATGCAAGTTAATATTTATTTCGTTATAAATTAATACTTTGAGAGTCGTAAAACTATGAAACATTAGGTATAAAATCAAAAGAATAATTTCTTGTGAGATGTATCTAAAAATAGAATCAATATTTTTATGTCTTTATCTCTACAGATTTAAATTTAATTAAAGTTAAGTTTTTATTTGTTACAATAGATAATTTAGTAAAATTAAACTTTGTAACTTTGGCTTTCAAAAATATATAAATTGATTTCAAAAGCATCTATAGACATCGTTTTCGAAACTGCTCGAGTTGAGGAAGTTATTGGTGATTTTGTACAATTGAAACGCGCTGGGAGTAATTTCAAAGGCTTGAGTCCGTTCTCAGATGAGCGTTCTCCATCGTTTATGGTTTCGCCTGCAAAAGGAATCTGGAAAGATTTTAGTTCTGGAAAAGGCGGAAATGCTGTAGCTTTCCTAATGGAACACTCGCATTTTACCTATCCCGAAGCTATTCGATATTTAGCCAATAAATACAATATCGAAATCGAAGAAACGGAACAAACCGACGAAGAAAAAGCCAATACCGATGTTCGCGAAAGTATGTATTTGGTTTCTGAATTTGCCAAAGATTATTTTCACAATACACTTTTACACTCCGAAGAAGGCAAAGCTATAGGTCTTTCCTATTTCAAAGAAAGAGGTTTTACAAGCGAAACTATTAAGAAATTTGTGCTTGGATATTCACCCGAAACTTGGGATGCTTTAACCAAAGAAGCCTTAGGAAAAGGATATAAATTAGAATTTTTAGAAAGCACAGGATTGACAATTCCTAAAGATGACAGACCATTCGACCGTTTTAAAGGACGTGTAATGTTTCCTATTCAAAGTATGTCGGGAAGGATTTTGGGTTTTGGAGGAAGAATTTTGACCAACGACAAAAAAGCTGCAAAATACCTCAATTCGCCCGAAAGTGATATTTACCACAAGAGCAAAGTTTTGTATGGAATCTTCCAAGCCAAACAAGCTATTGCCAAACAAAATAATTGCTATTTGGTCGAAGGTTACACGGATGTAATCCAGTTCAATCAAGCCGGAATAGAAAATGTAGTTGCTTCATCTGGAACGGCTTTGACGCCAGACCAAATTCGATTAATCAACAGATTGACGAAAAATATTACAGTTCTTTTTGACGGTGATGCTGCTGGATTGCGGGCTTCCGTTCGGGGAATAGACTTGATTCTGGAGGAAGGAATGAACGTGAAAGTATGTTCGTTTCCTGACGGAGAAGATCCTGATAGTTTTGCCAAGAAAACCCCTTATGAGGAATTAGTTAAATATTTAGATGAAAATGCTAAAGATTTTATCCAATTCAAAGCATCTATGTTGATGAATGATGCCAAAAATGATCCGATAAAAAAAGCCGATTTAATTCGGGATATGGTGGTGAGTATTTCCAAGATTCCAGATAGAATACAACGCGAAATCTACATTCAGGAATGTTCTCGAATTATGGATATTTCGGAGCAGGTTTTGGTAAGCACTTTAGCACAATTGGTTCAAAAAGATGTTGCTGAGGTTGGAAAAAAACAAAAACAAGATCAAAAAGCTTTTGAAGTAGTAAAAAATGAAGCGCCAGCCCAGGTACAAAAAATTGATATTCTCTATGGTTTAGAACGTAAAATCATTGAAATTCTTTTGCTTTATGGAAATAAAACGGAAGTGTTTGAAGATGTTCTTTTAAAAGCAAATGAAGTAGGCGAAATAGAAAATGTAATTGAAAAGAAAGAATACAAAGTTTTTCAAAGAATCTATTTGAGCTTGCAGGAAGATGAAGTCGAGTTGGCAAATCCTTTATTTAGGGATATATTTAATAATTTGATAAATTATTACCTTCAAAACGAAAACTTCAGTATAGAGTTGTATTTAATGCACTTACAGCCTGACTTTGCACAGGAAGTAACTGATATTTTAATGGAAGATGAACGCGTAGTTTTGCATAATTGGGAAGGGCAAAATATTTTTCCAAAAACTAAAGCCGATTCAATTAGTCAATATGTTTCTGAAACCATCTTGACTATGCGTTGGTATTTAGTAGATAAAATTATAGAAGAAATAAAAAGCTCTATATCTTCTGAACCGGATTCAGATAATATAGAGCCTTTATCTATGGCAATGGATTACTATAAACTAATTAATTCTTTTTCAAAAAAATTGGGTAGAGTAATGTCTCGCTATAGTTAAACTATTTCTAGGGTTTTTGCCTTGTTTACTAAATCTACTAGGTTCGTAACGTTTAATTTTTGCAACAATCTTAATTTATAAGTACTTATTGTTTTTTCGTTAAGTCCAAGGATTTTAGAAATTTCATTATTCTTTTTACCATCACTTAAATAGCGTAAAACCTCAACTTCACGATTGGAAAGTTTACGGTATAAACGCTCGCTCTTGTTTTGTTTAGCAATCAGCGCAAGGTTTTTCTTAACGGTTTCGTCAATTATTATTTTACCTTGATTCACTTTTACAATTGCCTGACCTAAGGTTTCTAATTTTTCTTTTTGAGAAACAAATCCAGAAACACCCGCTTTTATAGCATTTGGCGCATAAATTTGTTCTGAAAGATCACTAAATATAATGATTTTTGTTTTTGGAAAATTTTTCAAAATATTTTTAACTTCAAAAATACTAGAAAGACCCTCTAATTCAAGATCCAAGATTAACACATCAATCTCCTTAGTCAGGAGTATGTCTCTTACCATTAAAAAATTCCCTACATTGGCAACTATCGAAATAGTATCGTGATCTTTAAAATACGATTTTACCCCGAAATGCACTACTGGATGATTATTTGCTAAACAAACTTTTATCATAATATTAATTTTTAGAGTTACCCAATTTTACGAATTAGTAAAGTTAATGAAAATTTTATTAAACTCACAAAAAATATTAGGAAAATACTACTTAATATCGTTTGACACAATACAAACTGGGATTTCATTCATTTTGTGTTGATTTATAGTGTTCAATTTTTTGTAAATATCGAAAACGGTTTTTTCTCTTCCTGAAAAATTTTCGCTGATTTTGCCCTTTTCTTCCTCAAGCATGGCCCACTCCAATTCATCATAACTAGCACCCAATTGATCTTCATCTGTTCTATCATCACCAAATAATCCATCGGTTGGTGACGCTTCTAATATTGAATTTGGAATTTGCAAATATTTGCCCAAAGCATAAACATCCGACTTCATCAAATCTGCAATTGGACTCAAATCTACTCCTCCATCACCATATTTTGTATAAAAACCAACTCCAAAATCTTCTACTTTATTTCCTGTACCAGCTACCAAAAGACCGTGAATTCCAGCAAAATAATACAAAGTCGCCATTCGCAACCGGGCACGAGTATTGGCCAAAGACAAATTTACCTTATCCGAATCGGATACTATTGGAACAATAGTTTTGAAACCATCAAAAATAGTTGTCAAATCTGCTTCAACATTTGTAACATTTGGAAATCTTTTTTTCAATTGTTCTATATGTTCACGACCTCGACTTACGTGACTTGGCGCCTGATGAATAGGCATTTCTACACACAAGGTTGACAATCCAGTTTGCGCACAAAGTGTTGAGGTAACAGCCGAATCTACTCCTCCAGAAATTCCCACAACAAAACCATTAACTTTTGCGTTTTCAGCATAGGTTATTAACCAATTGACAATATGCGTATTTACTTTCTCGACTTGAAGAGTACTTATTTTAGACATAATAGTTTGGGTTTTTAAAATGTAGGTATTGTATATTTGCAAAAATAATAATTTTCAGGAGCTATTTCCGATATCCATTTTAATCTTTTCTTTTTTATGAAAAGTAAAGGATTTACATCGTTATAGTTAACAAAAAATAAAAATGAAAAGAATAATTCTAATATTTGCTATAACAATCTCTTTAGTTTCTTGCGATAAGAAAACAAAAGTAGAAAAAGCGGTCGAAGAAATTCCGTTAGAAATCAAAGTAGAACGTTTCGACAAGCTATTTTTTGAAACTTCACCAAAGGATATAGCCCAATTAAAAAAACAATTCCCTTTCTTTTTTCCACCAGGAAATCCAGACAGCGTTTGGTTAAACAAAATGCAAAATCCTCTTTGGAGAGAATTATATACCGAAGTTCAAAAAAAATACTCCAATTTTGAGCCTGTCCAAAAAGAACTCAACACCCTCTTCAAACACATAAAATATTATTTCCCAGAGACAAAAACTCCAAAAGTAATCACAGTAATTTCCGAAATGGATTATAACAGCAAGGTTATTTATACCGATAGTTTAGTCATTATTTCGCTGGAATTGTATTTGGGTAAAGACCATAAATTTTATCAATTTCCCAACTATTTAAAACAAAATTTCGAGCAGAAACAAATCCTTCCCGATGTAGTCTCGAGTTTTTCGACACAACAAATTGCTCCTCTTACAGATACCTCTTTATTGAGTCAACTGGTTTATTACGGAAAAGAATTATATCTAAAAGACTTGCTTTTACCTGGTTATACTGATGCTGACAAAATAGGATATACACTAGAACAAAATAAATGGTGCGAAGAAAATGAAGGTTATATGTGGCGGTATTTTCTAGAGAATGAATTGCTGTATAGCGACGACCATAAATTGGGCAATCGTTTTATAAATACAGCTCCATTTTCTAAGTTTTACCTAGAA
The DNA here is from genome assembly GCF_007097365.1 of Flavobacterium franklandianum. Taxonomy (GTDB): domain Bacteria; phylum Bacteroidota; class Bacteroidia; order Flavobacteriales; family Flavobacteriaceae; genus Flavobacterium; species Flavobacterium franklandianum. Next base: position 169,294 of record NZ_VJZR01000002.1, on the reverse strand, counting down.
ATTGACAATGAGTCTCCCGGAAGAGTGGGCACTTGGATAGGCTGGCAAATGGTGCGCTCGTATATGAAAAATAATGATGTGCCACTTAAAGAAATGTTAAAAATGAATGCAAAAGAACTTTTTGAAAAATCTAAATACAAACCCAAAAAAAATGGCGAATAATAATACACCCGACCCGAGCAATAGCGAACGGGCATCACAAATTAAAATAAACATCCAATTAGACGAAAACCGAATTCCTGAAAAATTATCATGGGCTGCAGTTGAAGGAGGTGTTGAACTAGAAGAAGCAAAAGCCTTTATGCTTTCGGTTTGGAACAGTGACGAAAAATCAACAAAATGCATCGAATTGTGGACAAAAGATATGTCTATGGATGAAATGAAAATCTTTTTTCACCAAACCTTGCTTTCGATGACTGAAACTTTTCAAAGAGCTACAGGCGACGAAAAAATGTCGGCAACAATGCAAGATTTTTGCGATTATTTTGCAGAGAAATTAGAATTGAAAAAATAGAAAAATCACCAAAAATGAGAAATCTCAAATTCCAATTTTAAATATTGGGATTTGGGATTTTTTATAAAATTTTGTATTGCTTATTTTAAAATGGGTTATTATAATTTTTTGTAATTTTTTTACAATCTAAATTAATTTCCAACTATTTAATTTATATTAGCTTATTCTTTTAAAATACTTTATGAAAAAATTAATTGGTTTTATTCTTGTGACACTATTATTAATGTCACAAATAAAGGTTGACGCTCAAAATCTGAAACTTCATCCTAAAGGTTATTTTTCTGCTAGAGGAATTGATGTAACGGTCTTTGATGATATATATCCCGACGGTCATCAAACTGGAGTTACAATGATTCAGCACGGAGAGCGTGTTATGGCTAATGGAGATTTGCGTTTAGAAATTTCACCAGGTCAATGGTCTCCTGTGCCAAAAGAGGTAGAAAAAAAAATAGATATTGCAACACAAACTATTTCTCAATCATTATCTTACCCAGATGAAACTAAAAATCATATTGGTTTTAACCCGATAGACTATCCCGATTTGAATTTAAAATACAAAGTAAACGTAACACCTACTGAAGGCAATAATTTTCGTATTACAGTAGATTTAGAAAATGATGTTGATATAAAATGGCTAGGAAAAATTGGTTTTAATATCGAGTTATTTCCAGGTGATTTATTCGGTAAATCTTACTTATGTGATGGGAATTTTGGAATTTTCACTCATTCTCCCTACGGACCTCTTGAAGCCCAAATTGATGGTCAAAATCTGGGAACGCCACTATGTAAAGGGAAAAAAATCACAATTGCTCCCGAAAGCGATTTATCAAGAGTGACTATTGAATCTAATTTAGAGGATATTGCTTTGTGGGATGGACGAATCAATCATAACAACGGTTGGTTTATTATCCGTGCTCCAATTTCTTCAACATCCGGAAAAAGAGTTGTAGATATTGTAGTTTCTCCAAATGTAATTCCAAATTGGACATACAAACCTGTAGTTCAGGTTTCACAAGTTGGCTATTATCCAACACAATCTAAAGTCGCTATTTTAGAAAATGATCCCAATGATGAAGAACCATCAGAAGTGATTTTGATAAAACACGATGCGCTTGGTAAAAAAAACATCAAAACCATAAAACCTAAAAAATGGGGAGACTTTTTAAGATATAACTATTACCAAATAGACTTTTCTGAAATAAAAGAGGAAGGAATGTACACGCTAAGTTATAGAGGAAATGAAACATCCCCTTTCCAAATAAGTAAAAAATTATATGACAGAAATGTTTGGCAACCTATTCTAGAATATTTCTTGCCTGTACAAATGTGTCACGTTAGAGTGAATGAAAAATACAGAATTTGGCATGATTTCTGTCATTTAGATGATGCTCAAATGGCACCCACAAATATCAATCATTTTGATGGTTATGTTCAAGGGCCATCAACACTAACAAAATTTAAATCTCATGAAATTGTTCCCGATTTAAATCAAGGCGGGTGGCATGATGCTGGTGATGATGATTTAAGGGTAGAATCTCAAATTGGCACGGTTTGGAATCTCGCACTAATGTTAGAGGAATTTAACATAGAGTCCTATGATGCAACAAGTATTGATTATGATAAAAAAATAGTTGAAATTCACCAACCAGACGGAAAATCGGATGCCTTACAGCAAATGGAACATGGGCTTGCTTCAATTTTGGCAGGATATCGTTCTATGGGTCGCTTATATAGAGGGATAATTACAAACAGTTTGAAACAATATGTGCTTCTTGGTGATTTTGGAGGAGTTACAGATGGTCTTTGGAATCCAAATCCAAGTGCAAAAGATGATGATCGATGGGTTTTTACGGAAGATAATCCTGATCGGGAGTTGTATGTAGCTGCGGGACTTGCCGCTTCTTACCGTGTTTTAAAAGTGAAGAACCCAAAATTAGCAACAGAATGTTTAGAAACAGCAAAAGCCCTTTATCAAACTTCTTTTTTGAAATCAAAAAGAATAGACAGCAAAGTAACATTGCTAGTTGAATTGGCATTGGCAACAAACGAAGCAATTTATACTAAAGAAATCGTCAATTCACAAGCAGAAGTATTAAAAAATTTCGAAAATTTAGGCTGGAAAGTCGGTAGGATGAAACATCTTATTAGTGATAAATCTTTCCTTAATAAATTAAATTCTGAGGCTAAAAAATGGAGTGACAAAACTAAAAATAATTCGCTTACTGATTCTCCTTATGGAGTTCCTTATAAACCCAATATTTGGGGAGCAGGTTGGACTTTGCAAGAATTTGGAGTTGAACAATATTATTTTTCGAAATCTTGGCCGGAGTATGCTAATTATGAAGTGTATAGTAATGCTTTGAATTTTATACTTGGAGTTCATCCGGGCAATAATACAGCCTCTTTTGCTTCGGGAATTGGATCAAATTCATTGTTAGTAGCTTATGGTATGAATCGTGCAGATTGGTCGTACATTCCAGGAGGAGTAACTTCTGGCACAGCACTAATTAGACCTAACTTGCCTGAGCTTAAAAAATGGCCTTACTTTTGGCAACAAACAGAATATGTTATGGGAGGCGGCTCTACGGATTTTATGTTTTTAGTGTTGGCGGTACAAAAACATTTTGGAAAATAAATTTTACAAAAAAAGGGATAAAATATAGAATTAGTTCTGCATTTTTTATCCCTTTTTAATTATATGTTTTTAAAACTCACTATTGTTCTTGAAAACTTCCTGATTTACTTCTTCGATGTAATTTAAAACATCTTCTTTTCCCGTAGATTCTGTTGCAGAAGTCACAAAATACTGAGGCATTTCGGCCCAGTTGTTCGCAAACATTTTCTTTTTGTATGCTGCAATATGGGAATCTATTTTCACTTTGCTAATTTTATCGGCTTTGGTAAAAACAATACAAAACGGAATTTCACTTTCGCCCATATACGCCATAAATTCGATGTCGATATTTTGTGCTTCGTGGCGAATGTCAATTAGAACAAAAGCACAAACGAGTTGTTCTCGTGTTTCAAAATAATCAGTGATAAACTGTTGAAAAACCGATTTTGTTTTCTTTGAAACTTTGGCATAACCATAACCTGGCAAATCGACTAAAAACCAATTGTTATTGATTTTGAAATGATTTATCAACTGAGTTTTTCCTGGTCTTCCTGATGTTTTGGCCAAATTTTTATGATTGGTCAACATATTAATCAATGATGATTTTCCAACATTAGATCGGCCTATAAAAGCATATTCTGGCAAGAAGTCTTTCGGACATTTGTCTACTTCTGAGTTGCTTACAATAAATTCGGCTGTGTTAATTTTCATAAGTATTTAGAACTTAGTGTGCTTTTAAATGAGTATGAGAAAGCCAGTCTTCAAGCAAACGATTAAACTCATCTGGACTTTCCATCATTGCTGCATGACCACATTTGTCAATCCAATATAATGACGCATTTGGCAATAATTCATTAAATTCTTCGGCAACAGAAGGTGGCGTTACAAGGTCATTTCTTCCCCAAATCAGGCAAGTTTGAACATGCATTTTTGGCAAATCTTTCGCCATATTATGCCGTATAGCACTTTTAGCGATAGTCAACGTTTTTATCAGTTTTATTCTATCGTTTACAGAAGCAAATACTTCGTCTACTAGTTCCTTGGTAGCCATTTTTGGATCATAAAAAACATCTTGTGCTTTCTTTTTTATGTATTCATAATCGCCTCTTTTAGGATAACTATCACCCATAGCACTTTCATAAAGTCCTGAACTTCCTGTTAATACAAGGCCAGCTACTTTTTCAGGATACATCTTAGTATGGTATAAAGCGATGTGACCTCCTAATGAATTTCCCAACAAAATTACTCTATCAAATCCTTTGTAAGTGATGAAATCCTTCACATATCTTGCAAATGCTTTAACATTAGTTTTCAAAATACTCTGAGTGTAAATCGGCAAATCGGGTATCACTATTTTGTACCCTTTTTCAGAAAAATGACTGGCGACAGCATCAAAATTACTCAAACCTCCCATTAAACCATGCAATACAACAATTGGAGTTCCTTCACCAGCTTCATAATAGCTGTATTTGCCTTCTTTTTTATAGTATTTTTCCATACTTTATATAGCGAATTTTCAATTGCAACAAAGATAGGTTTTAATAAATTAAAAAAAATTCTTAAAATCAAATTTTATGCATTATAATCTTAATTTGTAAAAAAGCTATCGATTTTGGCTCTACTATTTTTCGTTTTTAATTCATTCCAATTACAGTTTGAAAAACAATGTTTTTAAATTTTTCCTGTAGAATCGTTTCTAAAATTCAATGGTTCTTAACACGGTATTAAAAAACAGCTAATACCCTGATCCACTCAAAACTAGTCGTTTTTATTGGAAAGTGGTAAAACTTATTAACAAAGTGGGGTATTGTGGTAAATTGTGGTAATAATTTTTATATTTTTGCTCTACATCAATTAAAAATTTTATCTTGAATACAATTGTCGGAACTTATGAATGTAAAGTCGATGCCAAAGGAAGGCTGCTTCTGCCTGCGCCTTTGAAAAAGCAGTTGACTTCGTCACTTTTAAACGGCTTTGTTTTGAAGCGTTCCGTATTTCAACCCTGTTTAGAATTGTATCCAATGGAAGAATGGGATTTGATGATGCAAAAAATCAATAAACTCAACCGATTTGTCAAGAAAAACAATGACTTCATTCGCCGATTTACAGCTGGTGTAAAAGTGGTTGAAATCGATGCTTTAGGAAGATTATTGGTGCCAAAAGATTTGGTGATTTTTGCCAATATTTCGAAAGAAGTTGTTTTCTCATCAGCAGTGAATATTGTAGAGATTTGGGATAAAGATTTATACGAAAAATCGATTAACGGTGAAGATGTGGATTTTGCAGATTTAGCCGAAGAAGTAATGGGAAATACAAATAACGACAATGGAATATCATAATCCAGTTTTGCTTCAAACATCGGTAGATGGTTTGAACATAAAACCCGACGGAATCTACGTTGACGTGACTTTTGGCGGTGGCGGGCATTCAAGAGAAATTTTGAGTCGATTAGGACCAAACGGTAAATTGTTTGCTTTTGATCAAGATGAAGATGCATTAGCTAATGCTTTGCGTGACGATAGATTTACACTAATCAATGAAAATTTCAGATTTATAAAAAGGTTTTTACGTTTTTATGGCGTGAAAAGTGTCGATGGGATTTTGGCTGATTTAGGCGTCTCCTCTCATCAATTTGACGTTGCTGAAAGAGGCTTTTCGACTCGTTTTGATGCCGAATTAGATATGAGAATGAGTCAAAAAAATGATTTGAATGCCTTTAGAGTGGTCAATGAATATGATGATGCCAACCTAAGAAGAGTGTTTTTGGATTATGGAGAATTGAAAAATGCTCCTGCATTGGCAAAAACTATTATAGAGGCTAGGGAATATCAACCCATAAACACTACAGATGAACTAAAAGACATATTGGCAAAATATTTACCTGAAAAAGTTCGAAATAAAGTGTTGGCACAAATTTATCAAGCCATACGAATTGAAGTCAATCAGGAAATGGATGTTTTAAAAGAATTTCTGGAACAATCATTAGAAATATTAAATCCAGGTGGCAGATTAAGCGTGATTTCTTACCATTCATTAGAAGACAGACTGGTTAAAAGATACATCAAAAACGGAATGTTTGAAGGGGAACCAGAACGCGATTTTTTTGGTAATTATTCGGTTCCATTCAAAATCATTGAAAAACTGATTGTTCCAGATAATGCCGAAATAAAAATCAACAATAGAGCTAGAAGTGCCAAATTAAGAATAGCCGAGAAAAAATGAAAACTGGAGTATACGATATATTAAAAGCGCGATTTCTTATTGAAGATGATGCTATAAAAAGCTGGCGTTTTATCGTTTTTTTGATTGTTCTTGCTATAATAATGATTGCAAACACACAGCGTTTTGAACAAAAGGTGTTTAAAATAGCTGAACTGACAAACCAAGTAAAAGAACTTCGTTCAGAATTTGTAGATAGGCGTTCGGAATTAATGAAACTAAAAATGGAATCTACTGTTTCTGAAAAAATGGCAACAAAACAAATTTTTCCATCGACAGTACCACCAACAAAAATAAAAGTCAAAAAAACAGTAGAAAAGAAAAATTTCTTTCAAAAATTATGGCAATAGAAGATAAAAACATTTCTTACAGAATATATCTGGTAGCGTTCGTCATCTTTATGATGGCATTGGCTATTGCTATAAAATTAACCAATATTCAATGGGTCGAGGGCGATTATTATAGAAAATTAGCTAAAGACAGAACAGTAAAGAATTTTGTTATTCCTGCCAATAAAGGAAATATTTATTCCGCCGACGGAAGTCTTTTGGCAACTTCAATTCCAAATTACGAAATACGATTTGATGCTATAGCACCAAAAGCAGAAGCTTTCGAGAAAAATGTAAAACCATTGGCCGATTCTATATCACTCCTTTTGAAGAAACCAAGTGGTTTTTACTTAAATGAATTGCGAAAAGCGAGAGCGAACAAAAACAGATATTATTTAATAGCTCGGAATTTGAGTTATACCGAGTTTGTAAAAATAAAGGGATTTCCATTATTTAAATTAGGCCCTTACAAAGGGGGAATTATTGTAGAACAAGAAACCGTTAGAGAACATCCCATTGGCGAAATTGCCGAGAGAACTATTGGATACGAAAGAAAAAATCCTGACGGTACTGCAACAGGAAAAGGAATTGAGTGGGCGTACAGAAAATTTCTTGATGGTAAAGACGGTAAAATTTTAAAACAAAAAATTGCCAAAGGACAATGGAAACCGATAAGTGATGTTAACCAAGTAGATCCGCAAGATGGTTATGATGTACTCTCTACAATCGATGTTTACATTCAGGATATTGCACACCACGCTTTGTTAAAACAATTAGAATTATATCAAGCGGATCATGGCTGCGTTGTAGTTATGGAAACAAAAACCGGAAATATAAAAGCTATTTCTAACTTAGGAAGGCATAATGATGGTACTTATTTTGAAACTACAAACTATGCTTACACCGAGTCTCACGAACCAGGCTCCACTTTTAAACTTGTTGATTTAATGATTCTTTTGGAGGATAAAAAAATAGATACGAGTGCCGTTTTCAATACCTATGGCGGAGTTATTAAATATTCCGGAAAATCAGTAAGAGATTCACACGAAGGAGGATATGGAAAAATATCATTAGCACGTGGATTTGAAGTTTCTTCCAATACGGTAATGGTTCAGGCGGTGTATAATAATTACAAAAATAATCCAAGTCAATTTGTAAATCACATCAACGCAATTGGTCTGAACAAAAAATTAGGCTTAGAATTCAAAGGCGAAGGCGCACCATTTATACCTCAACCAAGCGACAAAAACTGGTCAAATATTTCTCTTCCTTGGATGGCTTTTGGATATGGTGTTTCGGTAACACCGTTGCAAACGCTCACTTTTTATAATGCTGTTGCCAATGACGGAAAAATGGTCAAACCACAACTTGTTTCCGAAATAAGACAATGGGATAAAACCATAAAAAAATACAACACAGTGGTTCTAAATCCTAAAATATGCTCTACGGAAACCATCTTGAAATTAAAAGCTGTTTTACAGAATGTTGTCAAAAAAGGAACCGGTGCAAAGTTGTATTCCAAAGATTTTTCAATGGCAGGAAAAACTGGAACAGCCGCAGTAAATTATGCTAAAAATGGTGGCTCCGAGAAATATTATGCCTCATCATTCGTAGGCTATTTTCCGGCTGAAAGTCCCAAATATTCTTGCATTGTTGTGGTTCATAAGCCTAACACTTCGAATAACAATTATTATGGTGCCGATGTTGCAGGCCCAGTTTTTAAAAGAATTGCACAAAAGATCTTTACAGATGCTCCTTCGACAAATGAAATAAATAACATCAATAAGAAAATATTAAAACAGGAAAAAGATTATGACTCTTATTATGCAAAAACACAGAAAGAGCAATCGTCAACAATCCCTAATGCAAAAGGAATGGCAGGAATGGATGCTGTGGCATTATTTGGAAATCTTGGATTGAAAGTAAAAATTATTGGCGTTGGAAAAGTAAAAAAACAATCCATACAAGCCGGACAAACATTAGATAAAAACGCAACTATAATATTAGAATTATCGTGATTATTTTAAAAGAAATAATATACAAAGTCGCAATCGAAGCTGTAAAAGGTTCGACAGATATTGCTATCGATAAAATAGAATTTGATTCTAGAAAAATCGGAGCCAATGATGCTTTTGTAGCTATTCGAGGGACGATTTCAAACGGTCACGATTATATTGAAACGGCAATTTTGAATGGTGCTATTGCCATTATTTGCGACATTTTTCCAGAAATCATAACACCCGGAATTACTTATATTCAAGTGAAAGACACCAATAAAGCTTTAGCTTTTGTGGCTGCCAATTATTTTGGAAATCCCTCGCAAAACTTAAAATTAGTTGGTATAACTGGAACAAACGGCAAAACAACAATTGCTTCTTTATTGTTCCAATTATTTAAAAAAGCAGGTTTTAAAGTTGGATTATTATCTACAGTAAAAATATTGGTTGATGAATTAGAATATAAAGCGACACACACTACACCCGATTCAATTACAATCAATCATTACTTGAAAGAAATGGTTGAGGCTGGGGTCGAATATTGTTTTATGGAAGTGAGTTCCCACGGGATTCATCAAAAACGCACCGAAGCCTTGTGTTTTGTTGGTGGGATTTTTACCAATTTATCGCACGACCATTTGGATTACCACCCCACTTTTGCCGAATATCGAGATGTGAAAAAATCATTTTTCGACAATTTGCCAAAAACTGCATTTGTATTATCAAATATTGATGATAAAAATGGTCCCGTTATGTTGCAAAACACGGCTGCCAAAAAATTGACTTATGCACTAAAATCTTATGCAGATTATAAAGCACAGATCTTAGAAAATCAACTATCTGGGTTATTGTTAAAAATTAACGGCAATGAAGTTTGGGTAAAACTAATCGGAACTTTCAATGCTTATAATTTGTTGGCAATCTATGGAACTGCTGTCGAATTAGGACTAGAAAGTATAGAAGTCCTAAGATTATTATCCGTATTAGAAAGTGTTTCGGGTCGTTTTCAATTTATAGTTTCAAACTCGAATATCACGGCGATTGTAGATTATGCGCACACTCCCGATGCTTTAGAAAATGTACTAAAAACGATTAATGACATTCGAACTAAAAACGAACAATTGATTACCGTTGTGGGTTGTGGAGGCAACAGAGACAAAGCCAAACGACCAATTATGGCAGGAATTGCTACTGAATGGAGTGACATAACAATCTTAACATCAGACAATCCGCGTAATGAAGATCCAGAGGTAATTATCAACGAAATGGAACAAGGGGTTGAACCTCAGAATTTCAAAAAATCATTATCCATTACTGATAGAAAACAAGCCATAAAAACAGCTTGTCAGCTCGCTCAACCCAATGATATTATTCTAATTGCAGGAAAAGGACACGAAACATATCAAGAAATTCAAGGCGTTCGTCACGATTTTGACGATATGAAAACAGTAACTGAATTACTAAACCAACTCAACAAATAGAAATATGCTATACTATTTATTTGAATATTTAAACAAAACAATGGATATTCCTGGGACAGGAGTTTTTCAATATATCACATTCAGATCAGCATTGGCATTTATTCTTTCTTTGCTTTTATCTACCATTTATGGAAAGAGAGTGATTGCTTTTTTGCAGAAACAACAAATAGGAGAATCCGTTCGTGAACTAGGTTTAGTAGGTCAAAAAGAAAAAGCAGGAACCCCAACAATGGGTGGATTAATTATCATTTTTGCTACTTTAATTCCCGTATTTCTACTCGCAAAACTTCAAAATATTTACATTGTATTGCTAGTTGTGACCACTTTGTGGATGGGAATCATAGGTTTTATAGATGATTACATCAAAATTTTCAAAAAAGATAAAGAAGGTCTAAAAGGAATATTCAAGGTTTTTGGACAAGTGGGTTTAGGTCTAATTGTGGGCTCAGTTTTATATTTCAACCCCGATGTAACCATAAGAACAGATACCTCTACAAGTAATATTATAAAAGAAGCATCCTTAAACGAAATTAAACCAGTACCTGTTTACGAAAAATCGACCGCAACAACGATTCCTTTTGTAAAAAATAATCAATTTGATTATGCTGAAGCATTATCCTGGATGGGTGAAGGCTATGAGAAATGGGCATGGTTGATTTTTATACCAATGGTAATTTTTATTATAACTGCGGTTTCAAACGGAGCCAATTTAACCGATGGAATCGACGGTTTGGCTGCTGGAACCTCAGCCGTCTCGGTGCTTGCGCTGGGTATCTTCACATTCGTTTCGGGGAATATTATTTTCTCTAATTATTTGAATATTATGTACATCCCCTATTCTGGTGAAATGACGGTATTCATTTCTGCATTTGTAGGATCGTTAATCGGATTTCTATGGTATAATTCCTATCCAGCATCTGTATTTATGGGAGATACGGGAAGTTTAACTATTGGTGGTGTAATTGCTGTATTAGCTATCGCCGTCAGAAAAGAATTGCTAATCCCATTATTATGTGGAATATTCTTGGCTGAAAATTTCTCAGTTGTCCTGCAAGTTGCTTATTTCAAATACACTAAAAAACGTTTTGGCGAAGGCAAAAGAATATTTCTAATGGCGCCTTTGCATCATCATTATCAAAAGAAAGGTTATCACGAAAGTAAAATTGTGACCCGATTTTGGATTGTTGCAATTTTACTAGCAATACTTTCAATAGTTACTTTAAAATTAAGATAATGAGATTTGACAACTTTAAAAAAGCTGTCAAATCTAAATAAAATAAAAATGAAAAGATTAGTAATTCTCGGTGGTGGAGAAAGCGGAGTTGGAACAGCTATTCTAGGAAAGAAAAAAGGATATGATGTTTTTGTGTCCGATTATGGAAAAATAAAAGAAAATTACAAAGAAGTTCTTATTAATAACGGCATTGCTTGGGAAGAAGAAAAGCATACAGAAGAATTGATTTTAAATGCTGATCTGGTAATGAAAAGTCCCGGAATTCCTGAAAAAAAATCAACAATAGTAATTAAACTTGTCGAAAAAGGAATTCCAGTAATTTCAGAAATTGAGTTTGCAGCACCATTCACAAAAGCATTGACAATAGGAATAACAGGAAGTAACGGAAAGACAACAACGACAATGTTGACTTATCATTTACTAAAATCAGCGGGGTTAAATGTGGCTTTGGGAGGCAATATCGGAAAGAGTTTCGCATGGCAAGTTGCCGATGATAAATACGACAATTATGTGCTAGAGTTGAGCAGTTTTCAGTTGGACGGAATCCTAGATTTCAAGCCACATATAGCCATAATCACCAATATAAGTCCAGATCATTTAGACCGATACGATTACAAATATGAAAATTACATTGCATCAAAATTTAGAATAACAATGAACCAAACTGAGGATGATTACCTTATTTATGATGCCGATGATGAAGCAATCTCAGAATGGTTAAAAAACAATAAAACAAAAGCTCAATTAATTCCTTTTTCGCTAACAAAAACATTCGAACTGGGAGCCTTTATAAAAGAAAAAACAATGGAAGTAAACATCATCAACGAGGAAGAATTCACAATGGAAACCGAAACTATGGCACTTGAAGGAAAGCATAATATGAAAAATGCAATGGCAGCAACTTCTGTAGCAAAATTGATGAAAATTAGAAATGCAACAATTAGAGAAAGTTTATCCAATTTTCAAGGTGTAGAACACCGTTTAGAAAAAGTGCTTAAAATTCAAAATGTGCAATACATCAACGATTCAAAAGCAACTAATGTAAACGCAACTTTCTTTGCATTAGACAGCATGAATACCCCAACTGTTTGGATTGTGGGTGGCGTTGACAAAGGAAATGATTATAACGAATTGATGTCATTAGTTCGCGAAAAAGTCAAAGCCATTATTTGTTTAGGTGTTGACAACAAAAAAATTATTGACATGTTTGGAAATGTAGTCGATATAATGATTGAGGTTAATACTATGGAAGATGCTGTAAAAATGGCTCAAAGATTGTCTGAAAAAGGAGATACCGTTTTATTATCCCCTGCTTGTGCGAGTTTCGATTTATTCGAAAATTATGAAGATAGAGGAAATCAATTTAAGCAAGCGGTAAAACATTTGTAAAAATGTTTAAGGTTTTAAAGTTTAAAGTTATTTAACATTAAACTTTAAAACAAATTAAACTTTTAAACAATAAATAAAATGAAAGAACTAGTAAACAATCTTAAAGGTGACAGAGTAATATGGACATTCGTGGCTTTATTAGCTTTGTTTTCGTTTATGCCTGTTTTTAGTGCCAGTAGTAATTTGGCTTACATAGGTCAAGGAACAGGCAACACCATTAGTTATTTATTAAAACATTTAGCTCATATTTTTATTGGACTAATAATTATTTTTTGTGTGCATAAGGTGCCATTTCATTATTATAGAGGACTTTCAAAGTTTGCTTTACCAATAGTTTGGATTTTGCTAGGCTACACCTTAATAAAAGGAACTGTAATCGCAGGAGCGAACGCAAGCCGATGGATACAAGTACCATTTATTGGAATATCATTTCAAACATCTACATTGGCAACATTAGTTTTATTAATTTTTGTTGCGAGGTATTTGTCGAAAAAACGAGAAGAAGAAATAGGATTTCAAGGGTCACTTATAGAACTTTGGTTACCAGTATTTACTACCTTATCTTTAATATTACCGGCCAATTTTTCTACCGCAGCTTTAATATTTTCAATGGTATTGATGTTGACATTTGTTGGAAAATATCCAATAAAATTTTTAGGTGCTATAATTGGTTTTGGCGTTGCAGCCTTATTATTATTCATTTTATTATCCAAAGCATTTCCTGATTCACATTTGTTTAGTAGAGTCGATACTTGGGAAAGTAGAATTGAAAACTTTAGCACCGACAAACCTGGGGAAGATGATTATCAGATAGAAAAAGCTAAAATCGCAATAGCTTCGGGAGGAATATACGGACTTGGGCCAGGGAAAAGTGTTCAAAAACATTTTTTACCGCAATCCTCCTCCGATTTTATTTATGCAATTATTGTCGAAGAATGGGGCTTAATCGGTGGTTTTGGAATATTGCTCTTGTATTTATTATTGTTTTTTAGATTCGTCATTGCGGCTCATAAAGCAAATTCCTTATTTGGCAAACTTTTAGTCGTTGGTTTAGGATTTCCAATGATTTTTCAAGCCATGATCAATATGGCTGTTGCAGTAGAATTATTACCCGTAACAGGACAAACTTTACCCCTAATAAGTAGCGGAGGAAGTTCTATTTGGATGTCTTGTATCGCTCTAGGAATAATCATCAATGTAACTAAAAAAGATGAAGAAATCGCTCAAGAATTAAGTGATAAAGCAAAACGTGAAGCGGCTTTACAAAAATTAATTGACAAGCAATTAGAAGAAGAAAATGAAGATGCAATGAATGCAAATGAAAACTATTCTATCGAAGATAACACCAATATTCCAATGAATGCAGTTCTGAATAAATAAGAACTTGATTGGTTAAAATAAATTTTAGGAAAAATGGAAAAATTAAAATTCATATTAAGTGGTGGCGGGACTGGTGGACATATCTACCCAGCCGTTGCGATTGCCAATGAACTAAAATCTCGTTTCCCTAATGCCGAATTTCTTTTTGTGGGAGCCAAAGATAAAATGGAAATGCAAAAAGTACCTCAATCTGGATATAAAATCGAAGGTCTTTGGATTGCCGGTTTACAGCGAAAATTGACTTTTCAAAACGCAATGTTTCCATTCAAATTAATCGATAGTTTATGGAAATCAAGAAAAATAATTAAAGAATTCAAACCCAATGTGGTTATTGGAACTGGAGGTTTTGCATCGGGTCCGCTATTGCAAGTGGCCAATATGTTAACTATTCCAACGGTGATTCAGGAACAAAATTCATACCCAGGAATAACCAATAAATTATTAAGTAAGAAAGCCAATAAAATTTGTGTAGCCTATGAAAATTTAGAACATTTTTTTCCAAAAGAAAAAATGATTTTAACCGGAAATCCAGTTCGTCAGGATTTAATCGACATCGAAAGCAAAAAAACAGAAGCCATTCATAATTTAAATTTAGATACCAATAAAAAAACGCTCTTAGTCCTTGGCGGAAGCCTTGGAGCGAGAAGAGTCAATCAATTAATTGAAAAAGAATTGGATAATTTGAAAGCGCTAAATGTTCAAGTAATCTGGCAATGCGGCAAATTATATTTTGAAGATTACAAAAAGTACAATAGCAATGGCAATGGCAATTTCAATGTTCAAGTCGTTGCATTTATAGACCGGATGGATTTGGTTTATGCAGCAGCAGATATTGTGATTTCTAGAGCAGGAGCTTCATCAGTTTCAGAATTGTGTATTGTGGGGAAACCAGTGATTTTTATTCCGTCACCCAATGTCGCCGAAGACCATCAAACGAAAAATGCTAAATCGATTGTCGATAAAAAAGGAGCTTTAATGCTAAAAGAATCAGAGTTGGATTCGCAATTCAGTATTGTTTTTGAAGCCTTATTAAAGGACAGCGGAAAACAAGAACAATTGAGCAAAAACATCAAACAATTGGCTTTGCCAAATGCAACCAAACAAATAGTTGACGAAATTGTGAAATTGATATAGAAGCTACGCAAAGTCACTGACCAACTTGAATAGAATAATGTATATGCGTTCTGAGACCGTCCAACGCTTCCGCAAAGTCAGAGACTTTGCGGAGCGAAAAACATAAAATATGTATAATCAATTAATTTTAGGAAGTATTTTTGTTATAAGTGGGATAAGTATTTATTTCTATATTATGAATACGGAGATAGAGAAACCGGAAAGTTATTGGATAGGCTATTTTTGTGGAATTGGATTTGTTATTTTTGGATTAATCCTAATTATTCTACAGATATTTAATTTTTCAATTTATAAGTGGGTCTTTTTTTTTATGAGTAATAATAAATAATAATAATTTTAAAATAACCCTTTCCAGTTTCGGCTCCCCTCTCCTTTGGAGAGGGGTTGGGGGTGAGGAAAAAAAATGAATCTAAACCAAATACATAACGTTTATTTTATAGGAATCGGAGGAATTGGGATGAGTGCTTTGGCACGTTATTTCAAAGCCATTGGCAAGAATGTGTCTGGTTATGACAAAACCGAAACCGAACTTACAATAGACTTACAGCAGCTAGGGATTGACATTCATTTTGAGGATAAAATCGATTTAATTCCTGCTGATTACTATCCAGAAAACACCTTGGTAATTATCACTCCAGCAGTTCCAAAAACACATTCGGAATGGAATTATTTCTTGGAGAGAGATTATGAAGTAAAGAAAAGAGCCGAAGTTCTTGGAATTATAACAAAAGATACGTTTTGTTTTGCGGTAGCTGGAACACACGGAAAAACAACAACTTCTAGTATTTTAGGACACATCTTATACGAAAGTGGCGTAGATGTAACCGCTTTTGTTGGCGGAATTGTCGAAAATTATAATTCAAATTTAATAGGAAACGGAAAAACCATAACCGTTGTCGAAGCTGATGAATTTGACCGTTCTTTTTTGCATTTACATCCCGATATTGCTTGCGTAACCTCAATGGATGCAGACCATTTGGACATATACGGAGACAAATCGGCGATTGAAGCTTCCTTTACAGAATTTGCAGATAAAGTAGAAGACAAAAGCAAGCTTTTCGTCACAAAAGGATTGCCTTTAAAAGGAATTACTTGTGCGATAAATGAAGCTGCTGATTTCTCCGCTTTCAACATAAGAATCATTAATAGTCAATACGTTTTTGATGTAAAAACACCAACAGAAACTTTAGAAAATATTGAATTCGGCTTACCCGGAAAACACAATTTAATGAACGCGTTAATGGCATTGGCAATGGCAAAAACTTTCGGTCTCCCAACTGAAGACATTACTAGTGCTTTGCGCTCATTTAAAGGAATCAAGCGCCGATTTTCGTATCAAATTAAAAGCGAAAAATTAGTTTATATTGATGATTATGCGCATCATCCAACCGAAATAAATGCGGTTCATCAAGCGGTTCGAGAATTGTATACAAACCAAAAAGTTTTGGCTATTTTTCAACCCCATTTGTTTAGCAGAACTAAAGATTTTGCCGATGATTTTGCCAAAAGCTTAGCTGCTTTTGATGAAATAATTTTATTAGATATTTATCCCGCAAGAGAATTACCAATGGAAGGAATAACTTCGAGTTGGTTAATGGATAAAATCGACAACTTAAATAAAAAATTAGCTACAAAAAAAGAATTAATTCAAACCGTTTTAGAAAGTGAGGCAACGGTTATTGTAACAATCGGTGCAGGAGATATTGGAGAAATGGTATCAACAATTAAAAAAGCATTAAATGAAACTCTTTAATTGGACAAATTTTCGATTAATACTAATGTTTTCATTGGTAATTTTTTTGTATTCGTTTACTTCAAATCGAAATAATAACAAAAAATTGACGAAAACAACTGTTGTTTTTGTAGGAGAGAACGCACCATATATCAATCAAGAAACGGTTAATAAATTGTTAATAGAAAATAATAAAGACGCTAAAAGTATAGGTAAAGATAAATTAGATTTGAATAGATTGGAAAAACGGCTGAACTCACACGAAATGATAGAAAAATCTGATGTGTTTGTGAGCATTGATGGAGTAGTGAAAGCAGTAGTGAAACAAAAAACTCCAGTAGCAAGAGTTTTTGATGGAGACAATTCTTTCTACATTGATTATAAAGGAAATAGAATGCCTTTGTCGGCAAATTATACAGCTAGGGTTCCACTTGTTTCGGGGGTAATAAATAAAAAAAACAGAGAAAAATTAGCCGAATTATTTCGTGTAATATACGACGATGAGTTTTTGAAAAAAAACATCATTGGTGTTCAGATTATGCCAAACGAAAGCTTAAAAATGCTAAACAGAAATTATAATTATCAAATAGATTTTGGTGGAACAAAAAGAATGAACGCTAAATTCAATAATTATAAAGTTTTTTTTCAAAAAGCAGTTTTAGATAGTTCGTTATATAAATACAAAACAATCGACCTGAGATTTGAACAGCAAGTGGTATGTACTAAAAAATAGAAAATGGAAAAAGAGAATATTGCAGTAGGTCTAGATATTGGGACAACAAAAATAGTTGCCATGATAGGCAAAAAAAATGAGTACGGAAAACTAGAAATTTTAGGCGTTGGGAAATCAAAAAGTCTCGGTGTTGCAAGAGGTGTTGTAAACAATATCACTCAAACCATTCAGTCCATTCAGCAAGCGGTGCTTGAAGCAGAAACCAAATCAGGATACAAAATAAATAATGTAGTTGTCGGAATTGCAGGTCAACACATTCGTAGTATTCAACATAGCGATTATATCATAAGAAATAATGCAGAGGAAGTAATTTCCGGAAATGATATTCAACTTTTGATAGACCAAGTAAACAAGTTGGCTATGTTGCCAGGTGAAGAAATTATACACGTTTTGCCACAAGAATACAAAATTGACGGACAATCCGATATAAAAGAACCTATAGGAATGTATGGCGGCAGATTGGAATCGAGTTTTCACGTCGTAGTAGGACAAGCTTCATCCATTCGCAACGTTGCAAGATGTATTCAAAGTGCAGACATTGAACTTTCTGGTCTAACCTTAGAACCTTTAGCTTCGGCAAATGCCGTTTTAAGCCAAGAAGAAAAAGAAGCAGGTGTCGCATTAATAGATATTGGAGGAGGAACAACAGATTTAGCCATTTTCAAAGACGGTATTATTCGACATACAGCAGTAATCCCTTTTGGTGGAAATGTAATCACAGATGACATAAAGGAAGGCTGTTCTATTATCGAAAAGCAGGCTGAATTATTGAAAGTTAAATTTGGATCAGCATGGCCGGGAGAAAATAAAGACAACGAAATCGTTTCAATTCCAGGATTAAGAGGAAGAGAGCCAAAAGAAATTTCGTTAAAGAATTTATCAAAAATAATTCACGCTCGTGTAGTAGAAATTATTGAACAAGTTTTTACAGAAATCAAAGAGTATGGACACGATGATCCGCGCAAAAAACTAATTGCTGGAATTGTTTTGACTGGTGGTGGCGCTCAATTGAAACACATCAAACAATTAGTAGAATACATCACCGGCATGGATACAAGAATTGGATATCCAAATGAACATCTAGCTGGAAACTCTGACGAAGAAATATCTTGCCCACTTTATGCAACAGTAGTTGGTTTAGTGATGAATAGTATTGAAAACAAAACACAAAGCGCTGTTAGAGTTGAAAAATACGCGGAACAAAAAATCGCTAGACCACCAAAACTAGAAATTATAGCAGAGGAAATTATAAAAGACGACATTCAGGATATAAAAACTCCTCCAATGGCTCCTTCAAATAAAAAAAACTTTTTTGATTTAAGTGGTTACCTAGGAAAAATAAAAGAATTTTTGGACAACGCAGAATAAAGAATAAAAATATATTAATAAAATAATAAAAACCATAAGATGATGAGCAACTCAGAATTTGGCAGTATTTCGTTTGATTTACCAAAAAACCAATCAAATGTAATAAAAGTTATAGGTGTAGGCGGCGGCGGGAGTAACGCTATAAACCATATGTTCAAGCAAGGTATCAAAGGCGTAGATTTTATCGTTTGTAATACCGATTCTCAAGCATTAGATAACAGTTCTGTACCAAATAAAATTCAGTTAGGTGTTAACTTGACCGAAGGACTTGGAGCAGGAGCAAATCCAGATGTAGGACAGCAATCAGCGATTGAAAGTATTGCTGAAATTGAAAAAATGCTTGACAGTAACACCAAAATGGTTTTCATAACCGCAGGAATGGGTGGAGGAACTGGGACAGGTGCAGCGCCAGTAATTGCTCAATTGGCCAAAGAAAGAGATATTTTAACCGTTGGAATAGTGACTTTGCCTTTCTCATTTGAAGGAAAAGTGCGTCTTGAACAAGCGCAAATAGGGATTAATAAATTGCGTAAACAAGTTGATTCTTTGATAGTAATCAACAACAATAAATTAAGAGAAGTATATGGGAATCTTGGTTTTAAAGCTGGATTTTCGAAAGCCGATGAAGTTTTGGCCACAGCCTCAAGAGGTATTGCCGAAGTAATTACACATCACTATACTCAAAATATAGATTTAAAAGATGCCAAAACAGTATTGGCCAATAGTGGAACTGCCATTATGGGATCAGCTGTTTCTACAGGTGAAAACAGAGCCAAAGAAGGAATTATTTCAGCCTTAGACTCCCCTCTTTTAAATGATAATAAAATCGCTGGAGCCAAAAACGTATTGTTGCTCATCGTTTCTGGATCTGACGAAATCACAATTGATGAAATTGGAGAAATCAACGATTATATTCAAGCCGAAGCAGGACACAACGCCAATATTATTATGGGGGTTGGTGAAGACGAATCTCTAGGCGAATCAATTTCTATAACCATTATTGCAACAGGTTTTGACATCGAACAACAACGTGAAATTGTAAATGTTGAACCCGCTAGGATCATACATACACTTGGTGACGAACAAAAAAATGAGTATGATTTAACAAAAAAATCCGTTACAGCATTTAACCACGAAACAGAAACACCTCTTGCTAAAACCGAAGACAGAATTGTTTTTGAACTATTAGAAGAAGAAAAAGTACTTGTTGAAGAACCAGCAAAAGTTATTCTTAAAAGCGAAGAACTTATGGGTATGAATGAGTTTATTAGAAATTTAGATGTTACTTTCGAAATCGTTTCACCTATCAAAGACTTGGATTTTGTTGTTTCATCAACAGAAGTTAAACAGATAGAAGTCGTTGAAGCAAAAATATACCATAAAGAAGAACAAGCCACTTTATCATTCGACTTGCCACTATTTAAGTCTGAGCCAGTAAAAAAGGAAGAAACCAGAACTTTATTTGAACTAAGTAATGAAACAAGAGATATTAAAGTAAATGAGCCTGTTCAATTTGTTCCAGTAACAGAATTAATTGACAATGGAATCATAAGATATTCTCTAGAAGAATATACCGAAGTTGAGAATGCCTTGTTAGACTCAAAACCTACTGTAGCAGTAGTAGAGGAAATAATTCCAGAAGAGTTGAACATCACCATGAAAAAGATTGAGGTCGTTGAAAACACAACCGCTACTTTCGAAAATATTTCTCCAATGGATATGACCATTCAAGAATCAATGAAATTAAGAACTGAAGAAAGAAGAAAAAAATTAAAAGATTTCAATTATAAATTTCACAATACGATTTCAAAAGTTGATGAATTAGAAAGAGTACCAGCTTATAAAAGACAAAACATAGAGCTTTCAAAAGGACAAATAACTGGAACGAATTCTAGAATTTCAGTTGGGATGGACAGTAATGATGACCTCCAATTGAGGTCAAACAATTCATTCTTACACGATAATGTTGACTAACTGATTATAACCAAAGTTGCCTAGCCCGAAAATTCATTTAATTTTCGGGCTATTTTTTTCAATTTCATTAATGAACACCACTAGAATCAGTTGCTAATTTCATTAAAAAAACATAAATTTGTGCTCCAGATTGCTACTAAAACCTTTTGGATAAAAGGAGGTTTCAATCTGAAAACAAAAACATAACCCGAGCGTCAGCGAACTGGCGTAGCAAATAATAAATTAATATGAGCTTATCAACACAAATCATGGAGGAAATAAAAACCGCCATGAGAGCCAAAGATACTATAGCATTAGAAGCCTTAAGAGCAATTAAATCTGAAATCCTTTTAGCTCAAACTGCCACAGGATCCAAAGAAGAAATCACTGAAGCAGACGAAATTAAATTACTTCAAAAATTAGTAAAAACCCGTAAGGACAGCGCTAAGATTTTTACAGAACAAAATAGGTTGGACTTAGCTGAACCAGAATTAGCTCAAATTGCAGTAATCGAAAAATTCTTGCCAGCACAACTTAGCGAAGCCGAAGTAGAAGCTATTATCGCAAAAATTATTGCAGAAACTGGCGCAAACGGAATAGCATCAATGGGCAAAGTAATGGGATTAGCCTCAGCGCAATTAGGCGGAACAGCCGAAGGAAAAACCATCTCATCGATTGTCAAAAAACTATTAGTATAAATTATTACAAATTTTAAATTACCAAATAAGTTCACATAATTCGTAATTTAAAATTTGTAATTATAAAATGGCTGCGTAGTTCAACTGGATAGAATTTCAGATTTCGGCTCTGAAGGTTGCAGGTTCGAACCCTGCCGCGGTCACCATAAAAAAAATCCAAAGATTTTGTCTTTGGATTTTTTATTAAAGTTATTTTATAGTCAATTTAAAAAAAAAACAAACCCTCGCCTTAGACTCAGGCGAGGGTTTGTGTAAAATAATTAATTTTCTTATTTCTTAATCACACGAAGTGTTTTAGTTTTCTCACCTTGAGTTATTATAACATTATAAATGCCAGATTTAAAATTACTTCCCGCTTTTTGATTATTCATTTCAGTCGCATCGAACTTACAAACTTCTATAAGTTTTCCAACCATATCATATACTTTCATTTCTACTGTATCATTGCTAGATGTTTTGAAATTTAAATGAAATGCTGAATCAAAAGGATTTGGATAAGCAATTACATCAAAAGCAGCGTTCAGGTTCATAAAAGTATTCGTTGATAAACTACCACTTGATAAGATGAAAGTTCCTGGCGAACCAGTTTCGGTAGCGCTGTTTGCTGCTACAAAAGCACCGTTAACACCAACGGAACTCAATTGAGTTATGGGAGTTGTGATACTGTTAAGTCCTGCAGAGTTATCAAAAGTTGCAAAGGACGTAATCGATGAAGCTCCGAATAATACCGATGTTCTTGGAGTTGCACTTGTCGCGTTATATAAATTTACTTGATCACCTCCTGAACTCAAACCTGCGCCACTTCCTGTATAATTTCCTATTCTTAAACCCAATGGAGGATTAGCACCAAACCAATTGTTTAGGAAAACAGCAGTTTTTCCAGCCAAATCATTAGTTTCTATAAAAATTACAGATTCACCAGCATTGATACTGGTTATTCCGTTTAATGCTAAAGCTGCTATTGGAGATTGTGAATTGTCATCTATTTTCCATCCAGTAATATCAACCGCCACAGCTTTTGAATTGGTTACTTCGAACCAATCGGCACCCACTGGGCTACTACCGCTAGACCAAGGAGCTACTTCGGATATAAAAAGCTTTCCTATAGAACCTGGAGAGCCAATTTGATTAGTATCATTTACTGCGGCAAATGCTTCATTAACGCCTACTTGACTCAATGTTGTTATTGCAGTATTGTTAAAACCTGCAGCATTATTAAAGGTGAAATTTGTAGTAGCTGCCCCAAAAGTTACTTTGGCTTTTACAGCTCCACTAGAATCGAATAGGTTTACTGCATCGCCAGATGAACTTAAACCTATTCCGCCACCTGTATAAGAACCTACTTGTAAATTTGCAGGCACATTAGACCCAAACCAAGCAGATTTGAAATTAGCAATAATAGTTGCTGAATTTGAAGCACTTGTTTCTAAGAAAATTACAGATTCACCCGCAGCAATACTTGTGATGCCTGTTAAAGCTAGTGCTGAAGTAAATAAATTAGAACTATCATCTACTTTCCAACCCGTAATATCAAGAGCGGAGGTTCCATTATTGGTAATTTCAAACCAATCCGCAGCAACTAGAGTGTTCCCACTAGACCAAGAAGCTATTTCTGTAATACTTACCTCGGCAACTGGAACTGTTTCAACAACAACATCTGTAACAGATAACACAAAATTAACAGAAGCATCTGGAGTAGTGCCAACCGTTGTATCGTCAACATTGATGGTAACGCTGTAACTTGTTTTGGTTTCATAATCAAGTACAGTTCCAGCTTTGATATACAAACTTGAACCTGTAATTTGGAAAAAATTGGAGTCAGCTCCTGATAAAGATAAAATGTTTGTGCCTAAACCATCATCTGTAACAACAATATCTGATACTTTAACGGCTGTAGAGGTATTAGAGTTTTCTAAAATGGCATCAGTGGTATTTGTCAAGGCAATTGCTGTTGGAGCAGCATTTGATTTAGCAGTAGAGGTATAAACCCAAAGTTGTGGATGATCAATATCTCCGCCACCGTTTTCGCTTACAATATATAAAACACCATCACGATCCATCGTAAGTCCTTCGTGTTGTTGGTTAGCTACGTCTAAAATATTTCCAGGATCTGATACAATAGTTAACGAGCTGGAAATAACACCATTTCTGTCGATATTCAAAACCTTAGCATTTTCTTGACTTAAAACCAATAAATTGTTATATAAAGGCTGGCCGTTAAGAGAAGGTAAATTTGACAATGCAAAAACATCAGCAACATCATTAACTAACATTAAAGATGGATCAAAAAGGTTAACTGAATTTGTTGTTGTTGCCGAACCATTTGTTCCCGTTCCAGCTGTAAAGTCAACAGCTGTTTGGAAAATTCCTATCGGCGTTGTTTCTTTTAAAACAATATATCCAGAAGTTATTGGGTCATATGAAAGCCCTTCTGTTCCAACATTACCAATAAATGTTCCCAATGTTACAGTTTGTGTATTACTTCTGGTAAGAGTAGTTCCGGCAACATAAGTAAATTTAACTACCTTTCTGTCACGTTCTTCACATAGTACAAATTGACCGCCACCAATATAGGTAATCCCTTCGGTATCATAAAACTCTGTGCCTTGAGGACTCGACCCTTGAGCCAAAGTCATCGTATTGATTAACTGACCCGTTTTTGAAACCTGAACCACTGAAGTACTTCCATCACCAATAAGAAAAAGAGTGTCTGTATCCCAATTGTAAGTCACTCCCGAAACTTCTTGAGCTAATAAATTATTAGCTGGAGCTGTAGTTCGAGTAGGTTCTGGCAAATTATAACGACCTACCCTAACGTAAGTAGAAAGATCTACAGATTGAGCCATTGCATTTTGATTGAAACCCAATAAAATAAAATATAAAAACAATCCCAGATTAGAAATAGTTTTTAATGATTTGGTTTCGATATTTTCAATTAATGATCTTGAACGATGCGTCAAGTCAAAATTTAAAGAAGCTGAAAAATTCATTTGTTTTAATTGTAAAAATTCTTTCATAAAGTAATTGTTTTAATTCTTTACAAAAGTATCTTACAATCAACCTCTCCATTTGATGTAAAAGTTATTTTATTATTATCTCTTTGTGTTTTGTAGTTTAAGGTAATGTTGCTAAATGTTAATACAAAAGAAATATGCTTATACAAGAAATCCGAAGTTTATGGCTTCGGATTATCTTTATAATAAGAGTTTTGATTTTAGAAACAAGTCAACTTTTTCAAATCAGCAATTGTTGTAGTCGGATTTTCAGCTTTAAAAACAAAACTCCCAGCGACCAAAACATCAGCACCAGCATTTATTAATTGTACTGCATTTTTATTGGTAACACCACCGTCAATTTCTATAATTGTATTTGCACCTTTTCGAGTAATCAATGCTTTAAGTTTTTCAACTTTAGCATAGGTGTTCTCGATAAACGATTGTCCTCCAAAACCAGGATTCACACTCATAACACAAACCAAATCGATATCGTTGATAACATCTTCCAATAAATCAATGTTAGTATGTGGATTTATGGCAACACCAGCTTTCATTCCTTCGGCTTTGATGGCTTGTAAAGTTCTGTGAAGATGCGGACAAGCTTCATAATGAACCGATAAAATATTTGCTCCTAATTCAGCAAAAGTTTTGATATATCTATCGGGATCAACAATCATCAAATGGACATCGATGGTTTTCTTGGCGTGTTTGGCTATGGCGGCTAAAACGGGCATTCCAAAAGAAATATTGGGAACAAAAACACCGTCCATAATATCAATATGAAACCAGTCGGCCTCACTATTATTAATCATTTCGATGTCTCGTTGTAAATTGGCAAAATCAGCAGCAAGAACTGATGGTGCGATAAGTGTATTCTTCATTTTATGCTGAATTTATTCCAGCATCTTTTAATACTGAAAGTAGTTAGTGTTATTTGTACAAAAGTAAATTATAATTAGAGAACCTGAAACAAGTTCAGGTTAAAAATAAAAAACTCCGGAAACCCGAGCATTTCTGCGAACAGACCGGAAGTTTTGTTTGAAAAATAAAAAACTCCGGA
>NZ_VJZR01000002.1:0-143366 GCF_007097365.1 Flavobacterium franklandianum | reverse complement strand
TGAAAAATAAAAAACTCCGGAAACCCGAGCATTTCTGCGAACAGACCGGAAGTTTTGTTTGAAAAATAAAAAACTCCGGTAATCAGCCGGAGTTTCAATCATCAATCAAAAAACGAACAGTTAATCAGACCGTCGTTACTGTTATTAACCTAAATAGGTTTTTAATATTTTACTTCTTGAAGTATGTTTCAATCTTCGGATGGCTTTTTCTTTAATCTGACGTACACGTTCACGAGTCAGGTCAAAAGTCTCCCCTATTTCTTCCAATGTCATTGGGTGTTGATCACCAAGACCAAAATACAAACGAACTACATCAGCTTCTCTAGGAGTCAATGTTTCCAATGAACGCTCAATTTCTGTACGCAATGATTCTTGAATTAAATTTCTGTCTGGATTTGGAGATTCGCCAGAACGCAATACATCGTAAAGGTTTGAATCTTCTCCTTCAACAAGTGGCGCATCCATTGAAAGGTGGCGACCTGAGTTTTTCATAGATTCTCTTACGTCGTTTACGGTCATATCCAATTCTTTGGCAATTTCCTCCGCTGTTGGTGGTCTTTCGTTAGATTGCTCTAACAAAGCATACATTTTGTTGATTTTGTTGATCGAACCAATTTTGTTCAAAGGCAAACGAACGATACGAGATTGTTCGGCCAAGGCTTGCAAAATGGATTGACGAATCCACCAAACGGCATACGAAATGAATTTGAAACCACGAGTTTCATCAAAACGTTGTGCGGCTTTTATCAAACCTAAGTTTCCTTCATTAATCAAATCGGGAAGTGTTAAACCTTGATTTTGGTATTGTTTGGCCACCGAAACCACGAAACGCAAATTGGCTTTGGTCAATTTCTCTAAAGCCTTTTGATCTCCAGCTTTGATCTTTTGTGCCAATTCTACTTCTTCATCGGCAGTGATAAGATCCACTTTTCCAATTTCCTGTAAGTACTTGTCTAATGATGCAGTTTCACGATTGGTTACCTGCTTGGTGATTTTAAGTTGTCTCATGTTTTTGTCTCCTCAATTTTTAAGTGTACAAATGGTTATACGTGTGGAGTTTCAAAAAAGTTACAAAAGGATTGAAAATATTTTTTATTTAACAAAAAACCCGTTTCAAATGAATGAAACGGGAATTACTAAAACTAAAATAAAAAAAAAGAAAATCTGGTTTATTTTATTTGAACTTGTTTTTGTCTCCATTTAGGATGTCGTCGAAAATTCTGTTCAAGGAACAAATGTATAAAGGGATTCCAATTACAAGAAAAACATACTCTTTTCTTACTATTGTTATGTCTTCCAAAATAATATATAGACTTGGAAGAATAAGTAGTAATGACAACAAAACTCCAACATATGGATTAGTCATTAATTTTTGACAAAGTGCGATAAATTTTAACATGGGTATATGATTATTTGAAACTGTCATGATGATTTATTATTTTTTATTTTGTTCATCAAATGTACTCAGCTTTTCTTTTTTTATGATCTTGATTGTCATGAAGCCCATTTTAATTGTCATTAAATTCCAATTTTAGTTTTAAACAAAAAAATCCTCTCGACCAAGAGAAGATTTAGTGAGTTTTGCATTAAAATAAAACCTTAGTTAAGACAAAATATTCATTTTTTTAATAAAATCTTTATACGTGTCGCTAAGGTTTATTTTGTGATTCCCTTTCAGAATAATCAGATTGTCGGCAAGGATGATTTCTTCTATTTTATCAACATTCACTATGGTATTGCGATGCGTTCTGATGAATTTATTTTTATCGAGTAAATTACTGATTTTAGTTAATGAAATTAGGATAACAAACTTTTCTTTTTCGGTTATAATATTACAATAGCGTTCTTCGACTTCTATATAAAGAATCTCATTCAAGGCAACTTTTTTCAGAGCATTTTTCTTTTTTATGAACATATAATCATTACTGATTACGGTATCTTGATCTTCGCTTAGAAAAACATTGTTTTGTTCATAGAATTTTTCGACAGCCATTTCTAAGGCATAAAGAATTTCCAATTCGTTGAACGGTTTCATCAAAAAGCTGAAAGGTTTGGTCAATTTAGCTCTTTCAAAAATTTGACGATCTTGCGAACTGGTCAAAAACACAAATGGTTTGGAAGCATTGGGAATAATATTGATGGTTTCGGCAAAGGTGATTCCGTCGGGTTTTCCGTCAAGAAAAACATCTATTACGATGATGTCAATAGTTTGCGCATAAAAAAGTTTTAAGGCATCGGTATAACTTCTAGCAACGCCTACAATGTTGTATTTGTTAGCCAAAAGTACTTTGCTAAGTGCATCACTTTGCTCGGGCGTATCTTCTATTATCAACACATTGATATTATCCATTTTGTTCTGTTTTTAGGAACGTCAATATCATTTTGGTTCCTTTATGTAGTTCGCTTTCTATTCGAATTGCGCCTCCATTTTTCTTGATCATTTGTTTGCACAATTGCATTCCTAGACCAGTTCCTATGGCTTCGGACTTTTCTTTTTTGGCTAACAATTCGTTGTCTTTTAAAATGGCTGCGATGGTGTCTTCATCCATTCCTAAGCCTGTGTCCTGCAAAACAAGTTGACAAGGTTCGGAATTATTTTCTTGCGTGTAAAAACTAATCTTGCCGTTTTCATTCGAAAATTTGATGGCATTATCTAATAAATTACGAAGCACAATTTTTAACGAATCGAGATCCACGAAGATAAAAATATTTTTGGAAACTGAATTCTCAAATGCAATCGATTTATCTATTAATAAGGGCTTGTAGTCGTATTCTATTTGTTGTACTATCGAAAACAAATGCACTGATTCTTTATGGAAATACAATTGTTTGGTTTGCAACAAAGCCCAATGTAATAAATTATCCAATAAACTGTAAGCTCCGTTGGCAATGCCGCTGTTTTGAATAATTAGCTGGTTTAATTCATCGTAATTTTTGGTTTCCAATGTTGCCGATAATTTGGCATTACTGGTTTTCAATGCATTTACCGATGAACGCAAATCGTGGCTTACAATAGAAAAAAGTTGGTCTTTGGTGGCGTTGAGTTCGTCGAGTTTGTCTTTTTGAAGCAGAATAATTTTGGCGTTTTTTACTTTTTGGGCATATAAATAGACACCCGCTGTTAGTAAAAACAATAAGCAGATTGCAGAGAAAAACAACCAATTCCGTTGACTGTTTTTTAGCTGGTTTTCTACTTCAAGTACTTTAATTTGCTTTTGCTTTTGAGCTACAGCAAACTTTTTCTCAAAATCAGCTACTGCCCACACTTTGTTTTGATTGTTTATGGAATCTTTCCATTGGTCAAATTCCTTTCTATAGATTAAGGCTTTCTTGAAGTTGTTGCCCTTGTTTTCTTCTACCACAGACATATTTTTGGAAGCCATCTCTTTACTCTCAAAATCTTTTATTTTTTTGGATAAAGAATACGCTTTTTCGAAATAAGGAATCGCTTGTTGGTCCTTGTATTGTACATAATATAAATTGGCAATATTGGTGTACAAAAGAAATAGAGATTCAGATTTTTTTTCTTTTTCTAGTAGTTTTTTACTTTTAAAAAGATATTCCTCAGCTTTGTTAAATTGACTGAGATGCAAATAACTGACTCCTAAATTTTCATATATAATTCTGATTTTGATGCCTTGTTTGTCGAAATTTGGTGATTTTTCTACTTCATTAAAATAATAAATGGCTTTTTCAAATTCTTTTATTTCTAAAGAACATTCGCCGAGAGTTTTGTTTACTAATGGATAAAAAACAAATTTTTTAGACACTAAATTAAGCTCTTTTTTAGCCTCTCGAAATAATTTTAATTGTCTAAAGGAATTTCCTCTTAAGTAATGACAATAATCAGCTAATTCTTTGTTTTGATTTGAGTTTAATTGTTTCATACAATAAACTAAAGTAGAATCCCATTTTTGGTTTGTAAAAAAATATTGTGCTTTATTGAAGTTGGTTTCAGTCCTAAATTCAACAGCGATTTTTTGGAGCGATTTATTAAGAATAGCATTTGTAGCTTCCTCTTGAGAAAATAGAAATGAAGGAATGATTAAATAGAATGAAATTAGAAATAGTTTCAATTTGGTCATTTCAAGGAGAACTTTAGTTTAGAACGAAAGTACTATTAAATAATTACATCTTTTAATTATTTTTAGGATAATTAAAAGATGTAAATTAGAATATTTAGATGGTATTCATATTATTGTCCAACTCCTGTCACAGTCCCTCTAGAAGTTTCAGGATCTAAGTTTATCATAAAAGATTCAACAGTTGTAATATTCCCTACTGTATCTGAGGTGTAATCTACTTCTATGTAATACACATCGCAGGTTTCTGGAGTAACTTCTGAGAAATCATAGTCGTAGTTCATCGTCAAAGTATTCGCTGATTCTG
This sequence comes from Flavobacterium franklandianum, assembly GCF_007097365.1. Classification (GTDB taxonomy): domain Bacteria; phylum Bacteroidota; class Bacteroidia; order Flavobacteriales; family Flavobacteriaceae; genus Flavobacterium; species Flavobacterium franklandianum. The sequence continues at coordinate 138,977 of NZ_VJZR01000002.1, read as the reverse complement.
TAGGTTCTTCAACTATTGGAGGAACAATGTCATCTGAATTCATATACAAAGTAGCTCTAATTTTTAGCGTTAATACACCATTAGGACTGTAGAATTTTGCCGAAACTAAAGGAGCTACTGGATAAGTAACTGTTTCAGGACTTGAGAAGGTAAAAACCTGAGTGTTAATTTTCGTGTTTTGTAAAATATTGAATGCCATAATAGTACTTTTTTAAAATTATCGTTTTTAAAGATTTTTTGGAATGATAAAGATATTTTTTTTCTTTCAATAAACTATTAATTATACGATGTTTTTATAGTTTAATTCTTATAAAAAATATTATAAACCAAAAGCCCTATTTCAAGTTAATGAAACAGGGCTTTCTATAAATGAACCTTTAGTAAACTAAGATCTGAATACTCTTATTTATGACTCACGTGGAGGTCTAGCGATAAGTGCTTTTCTTGACACTTTTTCTTTTCTAGTTTTTGGATCAAGACCAAGGTATTTCACTTGAAAAACATCACCCATATTTACTACGTCAGCAACGTTTTCAGTGCGTTCCCAAGCTAATTCAGATACGTGAAGCAATACTTCATTTCCTGGAGCTGCCAAATATTCTACAACTGCACCAAAATCAAGCATTTTGATTACTTTCACATCATAAGCTTCGCCCATTTGTGGTTTGAAAGTAATAGATTGAATTTTAGCTAATACTGCTTCAATTCCTGCAGGATCAGTTCCTAAAATTTCAATAACTCCTTGCTCGTCTACTTCGTTGATAACAATAGTACAACCAGTAGCTTTTTGTAATTCCTGAATCACTTTTCCACCAGGTCCAATCAAAGCACCAATAAAGTTGCCAGGAATTGTTCTTGTGATGATTTTTGGAGCATACGCTTTAACATCTGCTTTTGGAGCAGCCAAAGTAGCGGTAAGGATTTCAAGAATATGCAAACGACCGTCACGAGCTTGAGCTAGTGCAGCTTCCATAATTTCGTATTTTAATCCGTCAATTTTGATGTCCATTTGACAAGCTGTAATACCTTCGGTAGTTCCGGTTACTTTAAAATCCATATCTCCTAAGTGATCTTCATCACCTAAAATATCTGAAAGAACTGCGAAACGATCACCATCAGTAATCAATCCCATAGCAATTCCAGAAACAGGACGAATCATTTGAATACCAGCATCCATCAAAGATAATGTTCCAGCACAAACTGTAGCCATAGAAGACGAACCATTAGATTCTAATACTTCAGAAACAACACGAATTGTATAAGGACAATCAGCAGGAATCATATTTTTCAATGCTCTTTGCGCCAAGTTTCCGTGACCAACTTCTCTTCTTGAAGTTCCTCTTAGAGGACGCGCTTCACCTGTTGAGAAAGGTGGGAAGTTGTAATGCAAGTAGAATCTTTCTTCGCCTTGTTCAGATGGAGAGTCAATTTGGTTTGCTTCTCTAGAAGTTCCTAAAGTTGCTGTTGCCAATGCTTGAGTTTCTCCACGTGTAAACAATGCTGAGCCGTGTACAGATGGTAAGTAATCTACTTCACACCAAATAGGTCTGATTTCAGTAGTTTTTCTACCGTCTAAACGTGTTCCTAAATCTAGGGTTACGTTACGAACAGCTTCTTTATTGGTTTTTTTGAAATATTTAGAAACTAAATCTCCGTCAACGGCCAATTCTTCTTCAGTAAATAAAGCTTTAACTTCTTCTTTTACTTCGTCAAATGCTGCAGAACGTTCGTGTTTAGCTGAACCTTTACTTGCAATTGCATAGATTTTATCATAAGCCGCTGCTTTTACTTTAGCGTAAATAGCCTCATCTTCTCTCTCTCCTTCGTACGTTCTAGTTTCTTTTTTTCCAAAAGCAGCTTGTAAACGTAGTTGAGCAGAAATTTGATTTTTGATATGTTCGTGAGCAAATTTAATTGCTTCAAGCATTTCTGCTTCTGAAATTTCTTTCATCTCACCTTCAACCATTGCGATTGAATCCATAGAAGCTCCAATCATCATATCAATATCTGATAATGCTAATTGCGCACGGCTTGGATTGATGATAAATTTTCCGTCGATACGACCAACTCTAGCTTCAGAAATTAATGTTTCAAAAGGGATGTCAGACAAAGCCAATGCTGCTGATGCTGCTAAACCTGCTAAAGCATCTGGCATTACATCTTCGTCATACGACATTAATTGAATCATCACTTGCACTTCTGCGTGATAATCATTTGGGAAAAGTGGACGCAATACACGGTCAACCAATCTCATAGTTAGCACTTCGCTATCACTTGGACGCGCTTCTCTTTTGAAGAAACCTCCAGGAAAACGTCCTGCTGCTGCAAATTTTTCGCGATAATCTACCGTCAAAGGTAAAAAGTCGATACCTGGACTTGCTTTTCTTGATGATACAACTGTTCCTAAGATTACAGTTTTACCAATTCTTACTACAACAGATCCGTCAGCTTGTTTGGCTAAACGACCTGTCTCGATTGTGATGTTTCTGCCATCACCTAAATCGATGTTTTCTACAAATAATTGTGGAATCATAAAATTTAATTCTATAAGTTAAACAATGGATTTTAGTTGTGTTGTAGTTGTTGTTGTTGCGTAGTTAATGCCTAAAACCCAATGAAAAACCAAACTTTTTTTAAATGTAAAAACTCAAAAGATTTGTAATGTCTTTTAAGTTTTGTGTAAAAACAAAAAGAGGCACTTTCGCACCTCTTTTCTATATTGATTATTTTCTAATACCCAATACTTTGATAATCTCACGATATCTGTTGATTTCTTTCTTTTTCAAGTAATCTAACAACGATCTTCTTTTACCTACTAATAGTACCAATGAACGCTCTGTGTTGTAATCGTGACGATTTTTTTTCAAATGCTCAGTAAGGTGGCTAATTCTGAAAGTGAATAAAGCAATTTGAGCTTCTGACTTTCCTGTGTTTGTTTTTTCTCCGTGTTTAGCGAAGATTTCTTCTTTAACTTCTTTTGTTAAATACATTCCAATATTATTTAAATGATTATTATGTATGAATCAAGATTTTCTTAATTCGTGTGCAAAGGTAGATTATATTTTTTGATTTGCAATGAGTATGGAAAATAAATTCGAAACAGAATAATTTTCATCGTGTGGATTGAACTGCTATTGGCAATGAAAATTTACATCTTACTTTTATTCCTCTTTGTTCTCCAGGAATCCAGCCTTTGTATAAACTTACTGCTCGAATAGCTTCGGCTCCAGAGCCATAGCCTATATCTCTCAATACTCTAACATCAGTAATACTACCATCTGTTTCAACTACAAATGTTACATAAATTTTCCCTTTAAACCCTTCTACTTTGGGAGTATTAAATGTTCTCGCTATATGCCTGTTGAAATTATCCATTCCTTTTTTTGGAATAGGACGAATTTCACTTACAGTGTATTTATGTCCCTCTTTATTTGAATCAATACTAACTCCCGAAATAAAATCACCGTTGTTATAATTTTCAGTATAAGTAATTTTCAATTTTTTGTCTTTTCCAACCCAAGTACTGTCTTTAAATCCGTTTTTTATCTCCAGATGCAAAATAGCCATCTTTAATCTCTTCATAATTTCCATTTCCATCGATAACTTCCTGAATATTTTTAGAATTCCAAAATTGATTGATTTTTAAACTTGTCTCCAATTTAACTTTGCTCTCTATATAATCGCCATCTAATTTTTTATTACCATTTTCATAAAGTTCATAATAATCTCCATAAATTCTATCTTTCTTATAATTTGCAATCGATTTTCTATTTCCATTTTCGTAAAAAGAAACAAATTGCCCCGTTTTCATTATTTGGTCTTTTTTTTCTGTTGTTCCTGTTCTTTACGTAGCTCCTGTCTTATAGTAATCAATTACACTGTAAGTTTCTTTATCCAAATAATAATCCTTTATTACTCTTATGTATTTGAAATCTTTATTTGTAGTCTCCTGCCATAAAGAATCTAAGTAGGTAAAATAAAATAATGTCGCATATTGTTGTTTATATGTAATAATATTTGTATATTTATCTCCTTATGAGATATGTAACACTTAAAAAAGAAGAGATTGGGGTATTGGAATACCAACATCAAAATAGTCCTAATAATACTGTTAGAAAACGTAGTCAATGTCTTGTTTTATCGCATCAAAGACACAAGATTAAGGACTTGGCCTCTATTTTTAAAGTCAGTCGCAGAACCATTGAACGGTGGTTTGATAGTTGGGCTGAAATCGGGGTTGATTCCCTTGCAATATCAGAGGGAAGAGGAGCTAAAACCCTTTTAAAAGACTATTCCAAAGAGGTTTCGGAGCAATTAGAACTTCACAATAGAAATTTAAAAAATGTATTAATTTACTTTGAAGAACAACACAATATCAACATCTGCAAAAAAACATTGCAGAATTTTTTAAAAGTTACTGGGTTATAGTTGGAAAAGAGCTAGACTCTCATTAAAAGGTAAACGAAACGAAGAACAATTTCGATTTAAACAAAAGCAAATAGAAACATTAAAGAGTTTAGAAGATAGCGGATATATTGATTTATATTTTGGAGACCAAAGTCATTTTGGACTCACTCCCAATGTGCCTTATGCTTGGCAAACAAAGGATAATCAAGTATTGTTGCCTGCTGCTAAAGGCAAATATCAAAATGTAGTTGGATTAATGACTCGTAAAAACAAGCTATATTTTGAAATACTTGAATCAACATTTAATTCAGATAAAATTATCTGTTTTATGGATCGTTTTGTGGAACAAACTATTAAAAAAACGGTTGTGATTCTTGACAATTCACCAATACATAAATCAAAGAAGTTTATGTCTAAAATAGAACAATGGAAAGAAAAGGATGTTTTGATTTACTTTTTACCACCGTATTCTCCAGAGTTAAATCTGATAGAAATTCTATGGCGAAGAATAAAATATCATTGGCTGGGTTTTGATGCTTATAAAAGCTTTGAAAATCTCAAAGAACAATTAAATTTTGTGCTGAATAATTTTGGCACAAAATACGACATTAAATTTTAACCTTTACTTAGGTATTATTCAGTATTATTTTGGAGCTTAATTTTAGTCAACCACAAATCCCTAAATTCCATTTTTTTGTCATAATCATTGGCTTGTTTTTCGATATTAAAATAGCGATGCCCACGAGGATCATTGCCCACACCAGCTAAATAAGCCCAATTTCCCCAATTGCTACAAACATCATAATCGATCAATTGTCCTTCAAAATAGGCTGCTCCCAATCGCCAATCCATATTCAATTCATTGCAAAAATAACTGGCTACATTTTGTCGCCCTCTGTTACTCATAAATCCAGTTAGTTTCAATTCGAGCATATTGGCATTAATAAAATCCGAGTTTGTAGTACCATTTATCCATTGTGAAAGTAACTTTTCGTTTAAAGATTTTGAGTTCACTTTCTCAGTTTTAATTCCAGAATACAAGAAAAACTTTGTTTGGTGTTTTTTGAACATAAACCGGAAAAAATCTCTCCAAAGCAATTCGAATAGTAACCAATAAGTGGAATCATTGGCTCCAAATTGGTTTTCATATTTTTTGATTTCAGCATATATAAATCGTGGAGAAATACAACCCATTGCCAGCCAAGCCGAAAATTTTGATGAATAATCAGCTCCAACCATTCCGTTTCGTGTCTCTTTATATTTTGATAAGCATTGCGTTTGATAAAAATAATAATCTAATCTTTTGACAGCTTCGCTTTCGCCACCTTTGAAATGGATTGCTGCACGAGAGTCGATTTTTATTTTTTTTAAGCCTAATTCTTTTAATGTAGGAAGTCCTAAAACGGGTATTTCTGGCGAATTAATTTGCTTAGGCTTTTCAAATGGATTTCTAATTATGGCATCCTGTTCGGTTTTCTTTCTGAAATTAGTAAATACATCAGGAATATCTTTGATAGAAAAAGGTAAATCCTCGGCGTGATACAACGTGCTGGTGCTAAAGGTTTCTAATTCGCATCGCAATTTGAATAATTCGTCTTGCACTAATTTCTCAGTCTGTTTTTCTTCGTAAGCGACTTCCCGTTTGGCAAAAACTTTTTGTGCTTTGTAGTGTTTAACAATTTTCGGAATTTCAATTTCTGGTTTCCCTTTTACGATTAATAAACCAGAACCTAAAGCTCGTAAGTTTTTATCTAAATCTTTAAGTGATTCCAACAAAAACTGCGCTCTAAAAGGACCCGTCTTTTTGAATCCGTATGGTGTGGTTTCAAAATGGGAATCGTCAAAACAATAAACCGGAATCATTTGTTCACTTTGCAAAATAGCTTTGGTAAGTGTTTCGTTATCCGTTAATCGCAAATCGGTTTTAAACCAAACTATTGAAGTTTTCATAAATCATTGATATTTTTCAAATAATAATCGGCTTGTAGCAAGAGTTCGGCTTTGGCTTCGGGTTGCATTTTTCGCCACACATTGTACATCATACCAATACGCGGATTCTTGCCTAATTTATCTTCGTTTTTGTCGTAAAAGTTCCAATACAAACTATTGAACGGACAGGCTTTATCGCCTGTTTTTAGGGCTTTTTTATAATAACACGAACCACAATAATGACTCATTTTGTCAATATACGAAGCGGAACTTACATACGGTTTCGTGCCTACTATTCCGCCATCGGCAAACTGGCTCATTCCGCGAGTGTTGGTAATTTCGACCCATTCAATCGCATCAATATAAATTCCGAGATACCAAGCATCGACTTCATCAGGATGAACGCCTGCCAAAAGCGCAAAATTGCCTGTAATCATCAAGCGTTGAATGTGATGTGCATAGGCAAAATCCAACGATTGGTTGATGGCATCTTTCAAACAGTTCATTTTTGTTTTCCCTGTCCAAAACCAATCGGGTAATTTGTTTTCGTGGTTGAAATAATTCATCGTAGCATAATCGGGCATTTTGTTCCAATAAATACCACGCATATATTCTCTCCAACCAATGATTTGTCGAACAAAACCTTCCAACTGATTGTATTCTATTTCCTCTGGACGATTTTCCCATTCTTGAATAGCTCTATTGATGACTTCTGACGGGGAAATTAATTTACAATTCATAGAAAACGAAAGCCGAGCGTGATACAAAGACCATTCGTTGGGCGTCATTGCGTCTTGATAACTTCCAAAAAGCGCCAAACATTCAGTAGCAAAAAAATCTAATAATTCCAAGGATTGTGTTCTATTTATAGGCCAAACGAAGTTTTTGGCGTCAATAGTGCCAATGGTTTTAATGTTGGCTTTATTGATTTCAGCAACAATTTCTGAAACATCATTTTTGAAAACCAATGGCGGTGTTGGTTTGTGGTCTTTGGGTAATTTTTTGCGGTTTTCGCCGTCATAATTCCATTTTCCAGTCAAAGGTTTGTCTCCTTGCATCAAAACGTTGTGCTTTTTTCGCATCATATGATAGAAACTTTCCATCAGAAAAGTTTTTTTGCCTTCAAAAAAATCGCCTAATTCGCTTCTGGAACTCATAAAATGTTCTGAATCCGTTACCGAAGTTGTAATGGAAAGCGAATTGCAGAAGTTTTTCAACAATTGGTCCAATCGGTATTCATCGGGTAATTGGTAATCGAAATGGGCGAAATTTTCTTTTTTAATTAAAAATTGAAAATTTTTATCGAACGATTGTAAGTTGTTTTCATCGTTTAATTGAAAATAAATCACCTGATGATTTTGCTTTCTTAATTCATTGGCAAACTCTTGCATCGCCGCAAAGAATCCAGCAATTTTTTGGATATGATGTGTTGCATAATCAGTTTCGGAACGGATTTCCATCATAACATAAGTTACCGAATCATCAACGGTTTGATACCAAGAATGATTTATATTTAATTGATCACCGAGAATTAATCTTATAGTTTTTTTCATTTGCTTAGTTTTTCGAACCATTAAGAAAATCAAGAAAGTTAAGAACACTGTAAATCTTAATTTTCTTAATGAACTTAATGGTTTAATTTTTTATTTTCTACTTCTACATTTATCGCTACAATATTTCACTTCGTTCCAGACTTTCTCCCATTTTTTGCGCCAAGCGAAAGGTTTGTTGCAAACAACGCAAATTTTATTGGGTAGGTTTTGTTTTTTAACGCCTTTCATTGTCAAAATTTAGTTTTGTTCTTTTCCATTCTATCGCCACAGCGGAACCATCGGCTATGAAAACCGCTTCGGGTTTTGTTTGGTTTAAAACCGAAAATGATTTCCCGTACATTGCCTCAAAATCACAGTCAATTTTATAATCCAAAACTTCACTTACCTTCCAACTTGGATGTTGCAATTTGTATTCTTCGGTTTTGTTTTCATTAATTTTTGTATATCCATAATAGTTTTCGTAGATAAAACTTTCTAATGAATTTGGCTTCATCTTTTCGGATGTGGTCGCTGTTGTTACGGCAATGGAATTCCATTTTTTGTTTAACAACCATTCAAATTTTATTTTTTTTAATAATTTTTCTTCAATTATCTTGTGCTTGGTTGGCACAACCGTGTAATGTTCGTTGTATAATTTATTGGCAACCCAAGCCACAATTGGATACGGAATGGTTTCGTTTATAAAAACTACACCTCGTTTTGTACTACCGTTTTCTTCTTTTCGTCTCACATAAAACCGTAAATTGATTTCTTCAAAACTCCCAAAAAACGGAATTGGAATAGTAAACAATTTTGTTTTTTTGAACATAAAACCCACTAAACTGATGTAGCATTTTTCGTTAAATAAATCTAATTCTACCCCTTTTGGTAAAAAAGGAATTAGAATTTCGGGGTCAATTTCATAATTTACCATTATTATATTTTCCCAATTTGCTTTTAAAAATAGTGCCATTTTTTAGGTTTTTTTTGGTGATTTAGTTCTTCTTGAATTTGGGTTACTCACGTGTTTTTGTAAAATTCGTTTGCCTTCCTGTTTTACTTCCTCTTTTTTGCGGAAACTCCACGCAATATCGCTGGCGTATTTTCGGGTTTCTTCAATGTTTACTATTGGTTCGGGATAATCTTCGCCAATTTTGCAATTATAAAATTGCTGTTCCATTTCGTTCATTTTCCAAGGTTCGTGCAATAAATGAACAGGGATTTCAGCCAATTCTGGTAACCATTGCTTGATGAAAATACCTTCGGAATCGTGTTCTTCGGAGTTTTTTATGGGATTATAAATTCGGATGGTATTAATTCCTGTTGTGCCCGATTGCATCTGAATTTGCGGATAATGAATTCCAGGTTCATAATCCAGAAATTGTCTCGCCAAGAAATGCAATTCACGCCAATCTTGCCATAAATTAAACGTAAAAAAAGAAACCACCATCGCTCGCATTCTGAAATTGATGTAACCCGTTGCGACCAAACATCGCATACAAGCATCGACAATGGGAACGCCCGTTTTGCCTTCTTGCCAAGCTTTTATGTAGGTTTCGTTTTTTGGTTTGATTAAAGTATCATAAGCTCGGTTAGCGTTTTCGAATTCCATTTCGCATTCGTCTTCAAATTTTTGCATAAAATGGCAATGCCAATGCAAACGCGAAACAAAATTGAGAATCGCCCGTTTGTTTTTCGACGCTTCATAAAACTGATTCGTATATTGATACACCATTCGCATACTGATGTTTCCGTAAGCTAAATAGGGCGACAATCGGCTACAGCCTTTCCTGCTTAAAGCGGGTTTTGAAATGTGTTTGCTATAATTGACATAACGCTCTTTGACAAAACTGTCTAAATACCGCCAAGCCAAAGTCTCGCCTCCTTGCTGGAAATTTTTGTTTGGAGTTGTGATTTCAATTGGTAAAACTTCCCCTTTTAAACTTTCGTAAAAATCAGAATCTAAATGAATGGTTTTTAAATCGGATTCTTTTAAGATTTTGGGACTTGCTCGCATCACTTCTTCCCAACGTTTGTCCCAATTTTGTCGCGATTTTAATTTTCGGATGACACCGTGCATTTGAAACTCCTTCCAAACGATATTATTTTCTTGAAAAAGTTCTTGCATAGCAATGTCTCTGTCAAATGTGATTTTGTTACCAATTTCTTGATGCGAAAAAATGGTTTTCACCTCAAAATTTTTAATTATTTCTGAAAATACAAATTTCGCATCGTTATGAAAAAAATACAATTTGCTGTTTGACGCATTCAATTTCCTTTGCAAATCTTGAATCGATTCGTAAATAAATCGCCAATGACGCACATCTGCATCGTCATAATTCATAACCGACGGTTCAAAAATATACACCAACAATAAAGGCAAACCTGAGTGATGTGCGTTAAATAATGCTTCGTTATCAAAGAACCGCAAATCGCGTTTAAACCAAACAATATTTATAGACGTTTTATTCAAAGTTTATGTTGTGAAATAAGCACTAGATTGCATTTTATTTTACACTAACTACCAAAATTTTGAGTTTTGTGTAACCCTTTCATTTGGTTCTAATTTGATCCACTTTTTATCACTATTGAGTTTAAAAGTAGCAATATGCTCTTTGTTCCATTCGGTTGGACCAATCAAAGAAAGAAAATTAACACCATCATCGGCAGTGTACAAATGGTAGATTTCGCCAATAACAGGTTCAAATGAAAACTTAGCATTGTAAACCATATCGTTCCACTCGTATTCTTCCATCAGGTTTTTGTAGTGTTGCTTGAGTTCATTGAACTTATTTTCGAACTCTTTGTTTACTTGATGAATCCCTCTCGTTTTCCAAGCAACGACGTCTTCCGTTTTTATGGCAGGCGCGCCTACATTTGTTGCATAAGGCAATAGACTAGCGTTGTATCCCTCTTGATCAGAAAATACTATGTTGTCCGGTTTTTCATTTTTCATTTTTGTGAAAATTACATTTGATTTATGAAAATAGGTATAGATTTGAGTTAAAATTATTTTGTTTAACAAAAACAAATAAATATTAAACAAAGATATAAAACATAAAGCAGAATAAATGCTTTATTCAAAAAAAATAGTGATAAAAGACAATCTATACAAATTTGGGGTTTTCATAAAAACAGTAAACCTCGCCCATTTTAAAAACAGGCGAGGTCTAAATTCAAGTCCATTCAACCCTATACTCGGATTTCTTTGGGAATATGGTAGAATTTTAGATAAAAATTAGAATAGTTTTTACTTTAATACATTTTTGAAATTTCTGAGCAAACAAATTCCAAAAATCGTTCGTCTTCCGCTGTAAACGGATTGAGAACGTGACTGTCAATATCGATTTGCCCTATATTCTCTCCGTTTACAAATAAAGGAACCACAATTTCGGACTTTACTGTAAAACTGCAAGCAATATAATTATCCTGTGCTGCCACATCAGGAACTACAAAATTAGCATTAGAAACCGCTACTTGTCCGCAAATCCCTTTTCCAAAAGGGATTACAGTATGATCTGTTTCTGCACCAACATAAGGACCTAGATGCAGGGTTTTGGTCTCATGATTGGCAAAATAAAACCCAACCCAATTGTAGTAATCGATGCTGTTACTGAGAAGTTCACATGTTTTCAACAGTTTTTCTTCTCTAGATATGTTGGAATTAGAAATAATATCGGTTACTTTTGGTTTTAATTCTTCGAAAGTCATAATCATTTATTTTTTGTAAAAGTATTTAAATACGGCTGTTTAATTTTATATAAATTTGTTAAAAAGTTAATTTTGAAAAAATATTTTATTCTTTATAAACCGTTTTTGCTGTTTTTAGGCAAATTTTCATTGACTTACTTACTCTTGACATTTGTTTATCAAATTTATCTTGGACAATTTGATGTGAAAAAAAATGAAGCGGATAGTTTTACAAAACTAGTTGCACAACAAACAGAGGATGTGTTGCTTTTCTTTAATTGTGATGTCAAAACCGCCCCAAATTCAAAAGAACCTGCAGTAAATTTATATTTCAATCAAAAATCAATGGCCCGAATAATAGAAGGCTGTAACGCTTTGAGCGTAATTATCTTATTTATTTCATTCATAATCGCTTTTTCGGGAAAAATAAAACCAACCATTTTATATATCATTGGCGGAAGCATTCTCATTCATATTCTAAACGTTTTTAGAATTGCACTTTTGTGTGTTTTGATGTATTATTATCCTGAACAGCAACATTTTTTGCACGGCGTTTTGTTTCCATTGTTTATTTATGGAGTAGTTTTTGTGTTGTGGATTATTTGGGTCAATAAATTTTCAAAATATGCTAAAAAAACTATTCAATCATAAAGTAAGAATTGCACTTGCAATGTTATTTGTCGTGGCTTTGGTTCTAATTCGAGCCTACGAAGACAGCTTGTTTTATGATCCTTTTCTAGATTATTTCAAGGGTGATTATTTCAATTTACCCATTCCAGAAATTGATAATCTCCAATTATTTGGCGGTTTATTTTTTAGATATTTTCTAAACACAAGCCTTTCATTAGCCATAATTTATGTTTTATTCAAAGACATCGACGCCATAAAATTTGCTTCTTTTTTATATTTGATTTTTTTTGTGATTCTAGTCGCTGCTTTCTTTTTCATTCTTTTAAAAAATGGAGACTCTAACAAAATGGGCCTCTTCTATGTGAGACGATTTCTAATTCAACCCATATTTTTGCTTTTATTTCTTCCTGCATTGTATTATCAAAAACAAAAACAGTAAGGTTTTGAGTTTCTCTAAAAACTTCTAATAATTTAGAGTTATATTTCGTTATATTTACAATGCACCAAAAACAAAGCACTATGTCTAAAGATATTTTTCAAAAAATACTATTGATTTTTATTGTCACTTCAGCATTTGCACAAACACAAACCGAGGTTCTTCCGCCTTATAATATCAAAACCGTTTCTTTTGTACAAAGCAACGAAAATGTTGTTCCAATTTTTAAATTAGGAGACGGTTTCCAATTTCAATTTGATGATCTCTATGGCAATGAAGCCAATTATTACTTCGAAATTGTGCATTGTGACTATAATTGGAATCCAACAACTATTCCAAAAAACGAGTATATGACAGGTTTCGACGGGCAAAGAATCATACAATACGAAAACTCCATCAATACATTACAGATTTATTCGCACTACATATTGCCAGTTCCCAATCAGTTTATGCAATTACGAATCAGCGGCAATTATATCTTGAAAATTTTAGACGAAAGTCGAGAGGTTATTTTGTCACGAAAATTCATCGTTTACGAAGATCTCGTAACTATTCCTATGCAAATTAGAAGAGCGAGAACAGCAAATTATTTGGAGTACAAACACAATATCGAATTTTCGATAAAGTCGCTTGCTATCAATTTTCAAACCCCGATAAAGAATATAAAAATTGCATTGTTTCAAAACGGACAATTGAACCAAGCTATCAAAAACATCGTTCCGCAATACACCATTGGCAATGAATTAATTTACAAATACGATACTGAAACTCAATTTTGGGCAGGAAATGAATTTTTATATTTTGACAACAGCAATATTAGATCAGCTGGCAATACTATCTCGAGAATAGATTCCAGCAACGGAATTTATAATTCTAATTTGTTTACCAACAATGCGAGAGGAAATTACCCTTATACACTAAATCCAGACGTGAATGGAAATTTTGTAGTTCGTAACATCGGTGCCGCAAAAAACGAAATTGAAGCCGATTATGCTTGGGTTTATTTTAGTGTTTCGGCCCCTACTTTTATGAAGAATAAAGGCATTTATATCACGGGAATGTTCAACAATTATAGCTTATCACCCGAATACAAAATGGATTTCAACAAAGAAAAAAACACCTACGAAAAAGCCATTCTCATCAAACAAGGATTTACCAATTTTCAATATCAAATTGCCGACGACAAAGGAAATATCGATGGAGAAAATGCCATTGACGGCAATTTTTGGCAAACTGAAAACGATTACACCATTTTAGTGTATTACCGCGAAAACAATGACCGTTACCAAAAAGTCATAGGAAAAGCTACAACAAATTCAACTATAATCACCAACTAAAAAACATTTCTCAAAAAAGTACTAGTAACCCTTTTTTTTGTAAATTTGCAATTATTAAACTCATTCGTAATACTTTGCTATGGTTTCTCAAATAACAAGAGGCATAAAAATTTCGGTTTTGACTAGTTTTGAAGGCACTTACTTCAAAAACTACAAGATCCATTTTGCCTTTAGTTATGAAATTACCATCGAAAACCACAGCAAGGATTCGGTACAATTAATTTCGCGTCATTGGGAAATTTTCGATTCCCTGAATAGCAACGAAGTGGTTGACGGAGAAGGTGTTGTAGGCAAAAAACCCGTTTTAAAACCAGGCGAATTGCATACTTACAATTCTGGCTGCCTTTTGGCTTCTCCATATGGTGCAATGAAAGGCTATTTCAATATGATCAATTTTACTTCCACAAAAAATTTCAAAGTTATCGTCCCTACATTCAAGTTGTGTGCTCCGTTTGCTATGAATTAAAAGTCGTTTCGAGGAACTAAGCAATCTCAATAATTTTTTTTATAAGCTATTTCCAGCTCTTCATTGCAACTCCTCCTTCAAAAATCTTTTTTTCTAATGCAATTGCAGGAGGTTTCTTTGGTCGCTCTACAATTACAAGAAAAAATAGCTTTTCTCAATCCGAGGTTTTCATTTCGATCTAGGCTAAATCCAAAAATAGAATCATCAGATTTAAACCATTAATTGCAAATTTTTAAAACAATCCTTTGTACTTTTGTGAAAATTTTCTAATTCTCAAAAAAATAAAGATATGCTGAAAGGATTTTTCAATGCGCCAAAAGCCGTAAACGAACCCGTAAAATCGTACGCACCCAATTCTCCCGAAAAAGCTGCCGTTCTTGCCGCTTATAAAACAATGTGGAATACAACTATCGATGTTCCTTTATACATTGGAAGCGAAGAAATTAGAACCGGAAATACCCAAAATATGACGGCACCACACGACCATAAACACGTTGTGGGAACCTATCATCTAGCTGAAAAATCGCATATCGAAAAAGCCATAACCAATGCATTGGATTCAAAAGCAAAATGGGCCAATATGGCGTGGGAACAACGTGCCGCTATTTTCCTTAAAGCCGCCGAACTAATTGCTGGACCTTACAGAGCCAAAATAAATGCAGCAACAATGATTGCGCAATCCAAAAATATTTTTCAAGCCGAGATTGACGCTTCTTGCGAATTCATAGATTTCTTGCGTTACAACGTAGAGTTTATGACGCAAATTTATGCCGATCAACCCAAATCCACTTCCGATGTTTGGAATAGATTGGAATACCGTCCGCTGGAAGGTTTTGTTTATGCCATTACGCCTTTCAACTTTACGGCAATTGCAGGAAATCTTCCGGCAAGTGCAGCAATGATGGGAAATGTCGTGATTTGGAAACCAAGTGACAGTCAAGTTTTCTCCGCAAAAATCATCATCGATGTTTTCAAAGAAGCAGGACTTCCTGATGGTGTTATCAACGTTGTTTTTGGTGATGCTTTAATGATTACCGATACTGTTTTGGCCAGCCGTGATTTTGCCGGAATCCATTTCACAGGTTCCACTCACGTATTCAAAGATATTTGGGCAAAAATTGGAACTAATATTCACCATTATAAAACCTACCCAAGGATTGTGGGTGAAACAGGCGGAAAAGATTTTGTTGTGGCGCATCCAAGTGCGAATGTGAAACAAGTGGCAACCGGAATTGTTCGTGGTGCTTTCGAATTTCAAGGACAAAAATGTTCCGCAGCTTCTAGAGCTTATGTTCCTCAGAGTATGTGGTCCGAACTCAAAAAACAATTGATTACCGATGTGAAATCAATGAAAATGGGTTCGCCAGAAGATTTTGGTAATTTTATTACCGCCGTAATTCACGAAGGTTCATTTGATAAATTGGCTAGCTTTATTGACCAAGCCAAAAAAGATTCGGATGCTGAAATCATCGTTGGTGGAAACTATGATAAATCGGTTGGTTATTTTATTGTGCCAACGATAATCGTGACCACAAATCCACATTATTCTACTATGGAAACCGAATTGTTTGGGCCCGTTATGACGATTTTTGTTTATGAAGACGATAAGTGGGAAGAAACATTGAAATTAGTAGACAACACTTCAGAATATGCATTAACTGGAGCAATTTTCAGTAAAGATCGTTACGCGATTGAGCAAGCAACAGAGGCTTTGCAAAACGCAGCGGGGAATTTCTACATCAACGACAAACCAACTGGAGCAGTTGTAGGAATGCAGCCTTTTGGCGGCGCAAGAGCTTCTGGAACGAATGACAAAGCGGGTTCTGCCTTGAACTTATTGCGTTGGGCTTCGCCAAGAACGATCAAAGAAACTTTTGTAACTCCGGAAGATTATAGATATCCATTTTTGGGAGAATAGTTTTAGAGGTACGAGGTTAGATATACGAAGTACAAAATTTAAAAACCCACAAGAATCAAGATAATTGAGTTTTTGTGGGTTTCATTTTAAATTTTAAAAAAACTAAAAAGGCAAACTATTAAAAAACATAATTTGAAATTGAGTTCTGCTAGAATTTTGCTGAATTTGTGACATTACTCCTAATTCCATTTTCAAACTTTTACTGAAACAATAGCCCAGACCGCCATAAATACGATCTCTGTCAAAATAATTGCCTTCGGTATTGATAAAAATTTCATTATAGGCAGAAGCATAAATTGTATTTTTATCCATCGCTTTTTTGTTAATCGGAATATTCAAAGAGAGAAAATAACGCGCTCGCATCTTGAAATCATCTTCGATAAATCGTTGTTCAAAACGATAACGGTGCTGGAAATTGACTCTTCCAAATTGTTGTTTGGTTATGAATTGCTGAAAAATCCTGTGTTCGTTGGTGTTCAATTTTTCATCCGTTCCAGCGATATAAGGTTCTGAATGAATGTAAGCATAACCTAACAATAAGTTATTATTGTTTTCGGACAAATTGTAACCAATACCTGTTCTCAACAACAATTGCTCTAAATCTCCTGCGAAATTATAGTTTCGATATTGCACTTCGTTGTGAAAATTCCATCGGTTGTTTATTTTTTGATTTCCGAAATAAAGAAACCAGTTCCCTACGTCTGTTTTTTGTGCATTGGCATTGGTTGCTAAAAATAATACCAACAACAAGCAAAAGGATTGTAATTTATTCATCATTTAATTTTGAAATTAAAAACTCATATTACTAACTAATTTTAAACCACAAACTTCAAAGGCAAATGCACCACTTTCTTAGTCTCAAAAAAGGCGTCTTCAAAAAAATCGGCTAAATTATATTCCGTCGCTTTCGGGAAATCTTTCAATTCTTCGGTTAAATCACCGCCTTTGAGATAGAGAATTCCGTTGCGGAGTTCGTGTTTGCTTTTCTTTTTGATTTTATCTTTCACCCAAGAAACAAAATCGGGCATATTGGTCACGGCGCGACTCACGATAAAATCGAAATCGCCTTTTACCAATTCGGCACGCATTTGTTCCGCTTTCACGTTTTTGAGCTCCAACGCTTCGGCGACAGCCTGAACGACTTTTATTTTTTTGGCAATGACATCTATCAAATAAAAACGCGTTTCTGGGAAAAGAATCGCCAAAGGAATTCCTGGAAATCCTCCGCCAGTTCCTACATCCAAGACAAAAGTTCCGGGTTCGAATTTGATGATTTTGGCAATTCCTAAAGAATGCAAAATGTGTTTGGTGTACAATTCGTCGATATCTTTTCGGGAAATTACGTTGATTTTGGCATTCCAATCGTGGTATAAAAAATCCAATTTTGCGAATTGTTCCTTTTGGGCGTCGGTTAAATTGGGGAAATATTTAAGAATTTCTTGCATTACTATAAATTTTAACAAATGTACAGCTTTTAGTTTTGAATATTTAACGCAATTTTACAGCTTGAAAATTATTAATAATTACCTTTGTAACTTATTTAAAATTAAAGATGAATAACCTCGCTCCAACATTCGCTAAACAAGACACTTTAAAGTTTTTCAGAACGCTTAACTCTCGCGTGAACAATTATTTTAAAGAAAATAATATTGAAAAAACAGGTAATTGGAAATTGTATTTAAAAACTATAATTTTATTCACTGTTTTTTTAACACCCTATTTTTTAATTATATTTTTAACTCAAATGCCCTTTTGGCTTTTCATCGTACTTTCTGTAGTCATAGGAATTGGTATGGCCGGAATCGGAATGAACGTGATGCACGACGGAAACCACGGCTCTTATTCAAACAAAAACTGGATTAACAAATTTATGGGTGGCACCATTTACATTTTAGCCGGAAACGTTTATAATTGGCAAGTGCAACACAATGTTTTACACCACACTTACACCAATATTCCTGGACACGACGAAGATTTAGATGCTGGACGTGTGATTCGTTTTACTAAAGAAGCAAAATGGTATAATTTTCATCAATTTCAACATTATTACTCCGTTTTCTTATATGGTTTATTGACTTTTAATTGGTCTTTGACTACTGATTTTAAACAAATGAAGGCATACTTAAAAAGAAATTTGTCTTATGGAAAGGCAAAAAATCCAAAAATTCTTTGGACAACTTTAGTGATTACAAAAATTATATATTTTGCCATTTGGATTGTTATCCCAATGATAATAGGCATTTCGTGGTGGAAAGTATTGATTGGGTTTTTTGTAATGCATTATACCGCGGGACTAATTTTAAGTATTGTTTTTCAATTAGCACATATTACAGACGAAACTACTAATCCACATCCTAATGAAAATGGTGAATTAGAATCTACTTGGGCCATTCATCAATTATTAACAACCGTAAATTTTGCTCCAAAAAACTTTATTATCAATTGGTACACCGGAGGATTAAACCATCAAATTGAACATCATTTATTTCCAAATATTAGTCACATTCATTATGGCAAAATTGCAAAATTGGTGAAAGAAACCGCGCTAGAATGTCAATTGCCTTATTACGAATACAAAACATTTAGAAGTGCCGTAATTGCCCATTTCAAACATTTGAAAGAACTAGGAGTAAAACCTGCTTTAGAGTAAAGACACATTGCAATACGTCTCAACAAAAACAACAAACAACCAACTTTATAAACCCAAAATTACAATTAATGAACAATTTGCTTTCAGACAGAATCAATAATTTAGCTACATCACAAACATTAGCAATGGCTGCATTGGCCAGAGAATTAAAAGCTCAAGGAAAAGATATTATCAGTTTAAGTTTGGGGGAACCAGACTTCAACACTCCTGATTTCATCAAAGAAGCTGCAAAAAAAGCCATCGACGAAAACTATAGTACGTATTCTCCAGTTGACGGTTACGGTGACTTGAAAGAAGCTATTTGCAGAAAATTCAAAAGAGATAACGGATTGGATTACAAACCATCTCAAATCGTAGTTTCAACAGGGGCAAAACAATCATTGTACAATATTGCGCAAGTAATGCTAAACGACGGTGACGAAGTTATTTTACCAGCACCTTACTGGGTTTCTTACTTCGAAATCGTGAAATTATCTGGAGGAGTTCCAGTTGAAGTACCAACTTCTATAGAAAGTGATTTCAAAATCACGCCAGCACAATTGGAAGCAGCCATCACACCAAAAACAAAAATGATGTGGTTCTCTTCTCCTTGTAATCCATCTGGATCAGTTTATAACAGAGAAGAATTAACTGCTTTGGCCAAAGTATTAGAAAAACATCCAAACATAATAGTAGTTGCAGACGAAATCTACGAGCACATCAATTTCTCTGGAACTTTTTGCAGTATTGGTTCAATCCCAGGAATGTTAGAAAAAACAGTTACCGTAAACGGACTTGCCAAAGCTTTCGCAATGACAGGATACAGAATTGGATATATAGGAGCACCAGAATTTATCGCAAAAGCGTGTACCAAAATTCAAGGCCAAGTAACTTCAGGAGCAAATTCAGTGGCACAAAGAGCTGCTATAACTGCTGTAGATGCTGACCCGAGTGTATTGAATCATATGGTTCAAGCGTTCCATTCTCGTAGAGATTTAGTGGTTGGATTGTTGAAAGAAATTCCAGGAATTAAAATCAACGTTCCAGAAGGAGCATTTTACGTATTCCCAGACGTTTCTTCATACTTCGGAAAAACATTGAAAGGAACAGAAATCAACAATGCAAACGACGTTTCAATGTACCTTTTGGCCGAAGCTTGTGTAGCTACTGTAACAGGAGATGCATTTGGGAACCCAGATTGTATTCGTTTCTCTTACGCCACTAGCGAAGACCAATTAATCGAAGCTTTAAAAAGAATCAAAGACGCTTTGGCAGGATAGTCGAAAATTTTTTTATACCATAAGCCTCAAGGAAACTTGGGGCTTTTTTGATCTTACTGAGTTTTTCAAATGTATGGCGTGACCACAAGGGTCGGGCTATACGTTGCAATCTTTATATTTTTAAAGAAAAAATATAAAGGATTTTCACTTCTATCCCTCACGCAAATCCTGCTAAAAACTAACATTTTTACAAGAAAAAAAGTATATTTGAAAAACTATAAAAAGAGGATAAACCTACTTAAATACAAACGAATTAGATGTAATTAAAATTTATGTGTAAAGACTGTTTTGAATCCGAATATTACAAATTTAATTCCACAGCTGAATTCAACAAATTCAACAACGAATTTGATTCAAAAATTTCCAAAACAATTCTCTTTGTTAGCACTGATAAATACAAAACAGATTTTCACAATGTTTATAAATGTAAAACTTGTGAACAAATATGGTGGCTTTCTGATCCTGATAATCACTGGCGTGGTTATTTTTTAAAAGAGAAAAATGCAAAAAAAATTATTGACACAGATGAAGAAAAAGGAAAATTAATAAAATATGGCTGCTTAATAGTTATTCTATTATTAATTTTTATTTCAATAAAAGTCTTCATATTTTAAAAATGAAATTATGCATCAGCTGTATCAAGTCATTTTCTCTTTCGATATAGAAATAGAACAATTATTAAAGCCTTTTAAAAAATGAAAACTATTCAAAATAAAATAAAAATCTTAGCATCCTATCAAATATTAACAGGCGTTTTGGGAATATTATTTTTATTATTTATAAACTTAAAAAGTTCTTCAACCCTATTTATAATAATAACTGGTTTATATTCATTTTCTATATATGCTGGGTATTCATTACTTAAAAAAAACTTTGAAAAAGGATTAGATTTATCTATCTATAATCAACTTATTCAAATTTTAGGTTTTGGTATATCTGGTTTTGCTTTTGAGTATTTCCCTGGAATTTTCGTAAGCCTAGGTTTAAATTTAACAAATGATACAATAATTAATTATAATGCCGGTTTTAATAGTTGGATTTTGAATTTAAGTTCAAATTCTAATTTGTTTATTAATGTAAATCTTGTAGCAATCGTATTTATTATTTTTATTTTTAAATTAAAAAACAATTCCAACGCTCTATAAAATTCCCGTTAATCATTATAAATAAAAATCCCACTTCCAAATTAAACCTATTCTTTCCTAGAACAACTATTTTTCCAAAAAATCCTTTCCCAAATTAGAAATCCCGAATTATTTATAAGAACTTTGCAGACTTTTTGGGCGAAAGCTTAAAAGCCTAAAATTCCACTCATTATAAAATTATCATCCCATAGATGAAAAAGAAAATAGAAATACTCGCTCCTGCAAAAGATTTAATTCACGGAATGGCAGCCATAAACGCTGGAGCTGATGCCGTTTATATTGGAGCACCACAATTTGGCGCACGATCTAATGCCACCAATTCCATCGAAGATGTAGCGGAATTAGTAAAATATGCGCATTTATTCAACGCACAAGTTTTTGTTGTTATCAACACCATTTTATACGACAACGAACTCGAGACCTGTCGTCAAATGATTTGGAAATTATACGATATTGGTGTTGACGCCTTGATTGTTCAGGATATGTCGATTATGGAAATGGAGTTGCCTCCTATCGTTTTACACGCCAGCACACAAGCCAACAATCGCGATGCTCACAAAATCAAATTCCTGAAAGATGCCGGAATGAAACGTGTAGTTTTGGCTCGCGAATTGAACCTGCACCAAATCAAAGAAATCAGCGAAACTAGCGATGTGGAACTCGAATTTTTCGTGACTGGTGCGCTCTGCGTTTCCTTCAGCGGAAATTGTTATATGAGTGTGGCCAATGGCGAACGCTCTGCCAATCGTGGTTCTTGTGCTCAAAACTGTCGTTTACCGTACAACCTCATCGATGGTCACGGCGAAACCTTAATCAAAAACAGTCACTTGCTTTCCATCAAAGATTTTGATGTTTCTGACCAAATTCCGAATCTGATTGAAGCTGGAATTTGCTCTTTCAAAATCGAAGGACGTTTGAAAGATATAGTTTATGTAAAAAACAATGTTTCTTACTTACGCCAAAAACTAGATGCATTTCTGGAAGGTGAAGGTGGCAACAACTACACCAAAGCTTCTTCGGGAAAATGCAGTTATACTTTTGATTCGGCTTTGAACAAAAGTTTCAATCGTGGTTATACCGATTATTTTGTAAACGAAAGACACCAATCAATCGGTTCTTGGGAAAGTCCAAAATCGAAAGGACAATACATTGGCAAACTCATAAAAACCACTGCAAACGCTTATGAAATTGAAAACGGGGAATTGCTAAACAATGGTGATGGACTTTGTTTCATCAACGAAAACAACGAAGCTGACGGAATTTATGTCAACAAAGCAGAAAACGGGTTGGCTTTTCCGAATGTTTTGAAAGAAATTAAACCTGGAACGTTCATTTACCGCAACAATGACGCTGCTTTCATCAAAATTGTGGAACGAGAAGACAGTGCGGTTCGAAAAATCAGTACGAATTTATTGTTGTCCGAAAACGAAAATGGTTTTGAACTCATCGCCACCGACGAAGACGGAAACGTGAGCAGCGTGAATTTAGTTCATCCAAAAGAAAGAACCAAAAATAACGAATCTATCGAGGATAATTTCAAAATTAATTTGGCAAAAACAGGTTTCACACCTTACACTGCAGATGAAATAACGATTCTATTTTCTGAAAACTGGTTTCTTCCTATTTCCAAAATCAACGAAATGCGAAGAACGGTTTTCGAACAATTATCTGAAATTCGTTTGGCAAACTACAAGGTCAAAGAACATCAATTGGTCAAAACAACACATCCTTATCCGGAAACCAAATTGGATTTTATGTACAATGTTTCGAATAAATTGGC
The DNA here is from genome assembly GCF_007097365.1 of Flavobacterium franklandianum. GTDB lineage: Bacteria > Bacteroidota > Bacteroidia > Flavobacteriales > Flavobacteriaceae > Flavobacterium > Flavobacterium franklandianum. The sequence continues at coordinate 115,798 of NZ_VJZR01000002.1, read as the reverse complement.
ACGCAAATTCTACGAGCGTCACGGTGTAACCGAAATTGAAAAAGCTTTTGAATTGCAATGGGAACCCGGAAAATCACGAGTAATGACCACCAAATATTGCATCAAATACGAATTGGAAAAATGCCCAAAATACCATCCCAATATGGATGGCAGACTCAAAGAACCGTTGGTTTTGAAACAAGGCGAATTGGAATACAAACTCAAATTCAACTGCAAACCTTGCGAAATGGAAATTTGGGAAAAAGATGCTGAATTCGAAATCGAGGAAGATCATTTTCATTAAAACACAAAACCGATGCTTTACATAAAAAGGCATCGGTTTTTTTCTTTTAACGCAAATTCTCAAATCTCAGTTAAATACTATCATTAATTTGCGGTAAAAAACAAAAAACAATTACCTAAAACATCTAGTTTTAGACTAAATTTGAAACTACTAAAAAGCTATGCGTTTACTGATAGACAATCTCTCCAAACACATTTCACTGACTCCGCAAGAGCAGGAACTTTTTTTGTCTAAAACAGAAATTTGTCAGTATAAAGCCAAAACCATTTTGCTCAATGCCGGCGAGGTTTGCAAGACTTCCTATTTTGTGAATTCGGGTGTGTTGCGAAGTTTCAACATCAACGACAATATTGTGGAACACGTGATGAGTTTTGCTTGTAGCGGTTGGTGGATTAGCGATATGTACAGCTTGCTTTCGCAAAAGCCAGGCAATCTTTTCATTCAAGTCATAGAAGATGCAGAAGTGGTTTTATTATCTAAAGAAAATCAGGAAATACTCTTTAAAGAGATACCCAAACTCGAACGGTTCTTTAGAATTCTAACCGAAAATTCATTGGTAGCACATCAGGAACGATTAATGGATAATTTAAGCTTAACCGCCGAGGAACGCTTCGAAAAATTCTGCAACAAACACCACGACTTAATCCAGAAAGTTCCCCAAAAACAAATTGCCTCTTATTTAGGAGTAACTCCGGAATTTTTCAGCAAAATGAAAAGTAAGCTTTTGAGGAAATAATCAACAATTATTAAATAAAAAATAATTATTACATTTGTATAAAAATGATTTCAAATGATACCAAACAAACTCTTAAAAATATCATTAGCGGAACTATCATTGAAGGCAAAAATGATACGCTCACAACAACCCGAAATCAATTATGCACAAGCTTTAGAACAGATACAACTACTAAAAGAGATTTCGACAAACAATGCGAAATCAAAAAAGAGCAGGAAAAACAGCTAACCGATTATATTTCTTAAAATAATCTTTGTATAACTGACTTTTCAGATCAGGAAAATTATCTTACCGAAGGAGGCGAGGCCAAAATCTATTTCGGCAAAGACAATAAAAGTGTAATTAAACTTAACGATGCTATTTATTATTTCACTTGGTTGGATTCTTTCAACAGCTTATTTATTCATAATTTATTCTTTGAGGGAACAAAATATGAATTACTTGGCTTCAAAAGTTCAAACGAAACACTTTTTGCCGTTCTAAAACAAGCTTTTATTATTTCTGACAAACCCGTAAATTTGGATGATGTTAAGTATTTATTGGAATTTAATGGTTTTACAAACACACGCAGAAATGATTATTATAATCCTGAATTGGGATTAATATTAGAAGACATCCACGATGAAAATGTAATCGTGAATTCAAATGTACTATTCTTCATTGATACAGTTTTCTTTATCAACTTAAAAGAATAATTTGTTTTTTTTAATAATGTTGCTAAAATAATTTCTTAATCTACATTAAGTACCTTTTCTTACTTCCAGCGTAAATTTGTATAACAAAAAACAACTAAATTTATTTATTATGACATCTACCCTTTTACACAAAGCAGATACAAGAGGACACGCAGATCACGGATGGCTTAACGCTTATCATAGTTTTAGTTTTGCCAGTTGGTACAATCCAGATAGAATTCAATTTGGAATGTTGCGCGTTTTAAACGACGATACCGTGGCTGCCGGAATGGGTTTTGGAACACATCCACACGACAATATGGAAATTATTACCATTCCCTTGGAAGGTGATTTGGCACACAAAGATAGTATGGGAACTGAATCGACCATAAAAACGGGCGATGTACAGGTAATGAGTGCGGGAACTGGAATTAAACATAGTGAATTCAATCCCAATGCAGATCAACGCACCAAACTTTTCCAAATTTGGGTATTCCCAAAAGTGAGAAATGTGGAACCTCGTTACCAACAAATCACTTTAGACATTACTGAACAAAAAAACAATTTTGCTCAGATATTATCTCCAAATCCTGACGATGCCGGAGTTTGGATTCATCAAGATGCTTGGTTTCATTTAGCCGATTTCGAGGCAGAATTTGCTAAAACTTACGAATTGAAAAAAGAAGGAAATGGTCTTTATGTTTTTGTAATATCTGGAACAATAACTGTCGATGGTCAGGAATTGCAAACTCGTGATGGTTTGGGAATTACTGATTTCAAAACATTAGACATTAAAGCAACAACTGATGCGAAATTTTTGTTAATGGAGATTCCAATGGAACAATAAATAATAATCAGTGTTCCGTTAAAAAATTAATTTTAAATATTAAACTGTAAATTTTAAATAAAAAAAAGGGAAGTTCAGCAATTGAGCTTCCCTTTTTTATTTTAGACAAACATCTTCGAACTATTTTAAAAATAGGATAGGCATTATTTTTTCATACTGATGTTCTCAAATGTAGAAACATCAACAATCTCTTCATTATCTAAATCGAAGGAAATTTTCACCTTATCGCCAGCCACTGTTATGGGCAATTGATTGGATATTTGAGACGACCCTACAAAAATATTAGGATAATCTTTTACCGTAAAATAATAAAAACTATTCCCGTTTTTGACATCATTCTGAATTCGAACCACAACCGATTCGACTACTTTTCGTGCGGATTTTTCACCTGAATTTATTTTGTTTCCTGAAGAGTTAAACGCAGTTTTATAAGCCGTTAAAGCCTCACGCATAGTATTTCCTGTCCCAACAATGGTGTAATCTGAAATTGAAACCATAGCGTACATTTTTACCAATCCACCATTGTCTTTTAACGTCATTACATACGTTGGAATATTATTAATGTTATACGGAATGGGCAAGGAAGCTACAAAACCTTTTTCTTGCACTTTCCCTTGTGCAGAGCTTTGTGCAGCAAATTCTGTGGCACCACTTTGCTTGTAGAAAGTAGTTTCTTTAGTTCTTGTATCTACTAAAACAAATCCAACTGCAGATTCATCTTTTCCTACCGAAGTAATTCCTGTGTACCAATAGGATTTATTATCTTTTCCATAAACTAAGGTTAAATCTTCCGTAATTTGAAGTTTATTTTCGTTAGAAAAATTCCAATACCCTTTTACATATTCGCCCCAGTCATTCAACTGATCTTTAATAAATGAAATCGGCTGAATTCTATCTACCCATAGTGGTGTATTCTTAATATTATATTCTTTTATAGCTCCATTTTGCGCATTTACAATTACAACACCCGTGGCATCGTTTCCAGAAAAGCCAACTTTTTTAGCATATTTTGTAACCACCCAGTAAGGCACTCCATCGTCGTCGATTTCAAAACTAAAATCTGCTAAACCAACGGTGTTATACCCATTAAAATATAAATATCGGTGCAAATTACTACCAAAATAGGCTTCCCTTTGGTATTTTAAAAATAGTGGTTTTCCATTTACTTCTTGTACTAATTTTACGTCACGTTCGTTTGTTGCCGACACCATCACGTAACCAGTTGTACCTTGTTTATTATTTAACCATTTAAAAAAACCCGAATGCTCTAAAGGTGCAATCCAATATAATTTGCCGTCAACTTTCTGAATAAAAAATTCTTGCAATTGTGCCTGACTACCCAATGCAGGTTGAGAACCTAATATTTTTTCGCCTAATAAATGCGCTAAACTTTCATCTACAACTCTAATTTCGTTCATAGATATGGGAGCGATATGATTGGTCAATTTTTCGCCGTTTGCCACATTCCCAATTAAATTTCTAAAGTCTTGATTTCTAAAAACAGGGTGCGATGTAAAAAAAGGAAGTACAAATGAATATATAATAGAAATACCTACTAATAAAGCCGGAATTTTCCAGAACACTGTTATTGGTTTGTAGCTTTTCCCGTCTGAACTAATAGTAAATTTAGAAAAAGAGAAAAACAATATGGCAGAAATAATTAAAAATAAGGCTGTAACTCCTACAAAACCATAATTTAATACTGGTAGTGTTAGATAAAAGTAGAATAACGTGATTAATAGGATAATTGCGATGGGGAAAATTTTTCTCATTTTAATTTCTGTTTAGTTTTATCTATAATTAGACATTTATTTTTTTAGTTTGTTACAAAGTAAGTATTTTTGTTTGATAGAATTAAATCACATTGATGAAAAAAAATTTACATAAATTATTTTTCTTTTCTTTAGATACAAAATCGTAGGGTGTGTTTTACAATTAAATAAAAAACTTTTACTAATCATCAGTACACAATGATACTGCAATAATTTCAGAAAAAATATGAAAGCATACGTATTTCCTGGTCAAGGCGCACAATTTATAGGAATGGGCAAAGACTTATATGAAAACTCCGAATTAGCAAAATCACTTTTCGAAAAAGCGAATGAAATTCTAGGTTTCCGCATCACAGACATTATGTTTGAAGGCACCGCCGAAGAATTAAAGGAAACCAAAGTTACCCAACCAGCTATTTTCTTGCACTCGGTTATTTTGGCTAAAACTCTGGAAGATTTCAAACCAGAAATGGTGGCGGGACATTCTTTAGGCGAATTTTCAGCCTTGGTTGCCAATGGCGTTTTATCATTCGAAGACGGATTAAAATTAGTTTCACAACGAGCCTTAGCAATGCAAAAAGCATGTGAAATAAAACCTTCGACAATGGCGGCTGTTCTAGCATTAGCGGATAATGTTGTGGAAGAAGTTTGCGCTTCGATTGACGGAATTGTGGTAGCCGCCAATTATAACTGTCCTGGACAATTAGTGATTTCAGGAGAAACTTCAGCTGTAGAAAAGGCTTGCGAAGCAATGAAAGCTGCAGGAGCAAAAAGAGCTTTAATTTTACCTGTAGGTGGTGGCTTTCACTCTCCAATGATGGAACCAGCAAGAGAGGAATTGGCCGCAGCTATTAAAGCGACAACATTCTCCACTCCTATTTGCCCAATATATCAAAACGTGACAGCTTCTGCCGTTTCTAATCCGGATGAAATCAAAAAAAACTTAATCATCCAATTGACAGCTCCTGTAAAATGGACGCAATCCGTACAACAAATGATTGCCGATGGTGCAACTTTGTTTACCGAAGTGGGTCCTGGAAAAGTATTGGCTGGATTAATTGGAAAAATTAATAGAGAAGCTGCGACGGCTAACGCTTAAAATTTAGATTGCAGATGGCAGAATTTAGATTTCAGCTATTATATTGAAAATCCTCGTAAACTTATGTTTGCGAGGATTTTTTTTGAATTAGAAGTTGTATATTTACGAAGTGATGTAGCATTAATAAGATGAAAAAAACTAAATACATTTTAATAACTATATCAATTCTGTTTTTAACATCATTTTCTAATATTAGAAAAGAAGACAATTTATTGCTTAAAGTTTGGACTTATGAAAATTATAATAATGAAATCTTAACATACAAAAGTCAAAGAAATTTTTCAAAAAAATCTTCTGGAATAGAATTGAAAGAAAATGGGATTCTTAAAGTTAAGCAAAATGTTGGCTGGTGCGGAACATCTCCCATAACTTATGAAATTGTTGATGGAAAATGGAAAATGACTACCGATTCTATAATCCATTTAGAATATAAAAATTGGAATGGGAACGTTTATGAGAAAAGAAAAATAGTTGGGTTGACTTCAGATAAACTTGTTCTTCAAATACTAAAAAAATAAAAAAATATTATTTTCCCCACCATTCTCTAATTCTTCTATTGGATTCTGCTTTGGCTTACTCTGGAGTTAATCCATTTTTAAATTCTTCATCGAAATCAAAAGTAACTTTATCAATTCCTTTAAATTTAATCTTCGAAAATTCACAAACCACGTTGGGCTCTTCTACTTTGGATATTTTCGGATTTTCTTTTTTAGGATTCATAACTTTTGTTTTACGTAACTAATTTACAACTAATTCTTCAAACCAAAAAATCCTAAATTATCACAAAGGTAATTTAGGATTCTTGTTAACTAAAATCTGTAATCTGATTACTGCTGTCTGACCTTTTGTTCCCATTTCCAGGCACTTTCTATCGCTTCGTCTAATGTTGATTCTGCTTTCCAGCCTAGAACATTATTTGCTTTATTGGTATTAGCATAAGCTGAAATCACATCACCTTCTCTGCGAGGCACGATTTTATAAGGTAGTTTTTGTCCGCTTACTTTCTCGAATGCGTGAATCACTTCCAGAACCGAACTTCCTGTTCCAGTTCCCAGATTGAAAATTTCGACTTTGTCCAAATTCTTTTTATCCAACAAACGTTTCATTGCAATCACGTGGGCTTTCGCCAAATCGACTACGTGAATATAATCCCGAATACAAGTTCCGTCAGGCGTTGGATAATCGTCTCCATAAACAGATAATTCTGCACGCAAACCCAATCCAGTTTGAGTGATAAACGGCACTAAATTTTGAGGAACTCCCAAAGGCAATTCACCAATCTCAGCCGATGAATGCGCTCCAATTGGGTTGAAATAACGCAACAAAATCGCATTGATATTAGTTACTTTGGCGGTATCCGTTATGATTTCTTCTCCTATTTGTTTTGTATTTCCGTAAGGTGACATTGCGGTTTGAATAGATGCATCTTCGGTAATCGGCATTTTTTCGGCTTGACCGTAAACCGTGCAAGACGAACTAAAAATGAAGTTGGACTCCGGTAATTTCTGCAATTCCTGAAGCAAGTAAACCAAACTGTTGATGTTGTTTTCATAATACAACAATGGGTTTCCAACACTTTCTCCTACCGCTTTCGAAGCTGCAAAATGAATGACTCCCGAAATATCTTGGTGCTTTTTGAAAAAATCCTGCACTTGTCCTTTTTCACGCAAATCCAGCTTTTCGAATAATGGTTTTTTATTGGTAATAGCAACAATTCCTTTTAAAACTTCTTCCGATGAATTCGAAAGGTCATCAACAATCACGACTTCAAAACCCTGATTTTGCAATTCGACAACAGTATGTGAACCGATAAAACCTAACCCTCCTGTTACTAGTATTTTCATCTTTTTTTATGTTGTAGGTAATTTATATGCCTGTCTGGCAATGAGTAACCATTTGTTTTTTTGTTTTTGCCAAACCAGCATTATCCCAATTTTTATATCTTTATCTATTCCGCCATCTTTGGTGTGAGCGACTAAATTGTGGCGAACAATGGCATTATCTCCCACAATTTCAATGGTTTGATTTTGAAACTCAATCGTCACAAAATCAGATTCACCATTGGTGATTTTTTCAACAAAAACGGCTTGATTTTGGACATTACCATTAGAATGTCCATAGCTTAAACCAGCCGAAGTGAGTTCTTTTAATTTAGCACCATCGGCATCAATCATTGCTTGACGCAAAGTTTCGACACGATTAGCAACATCCATTTCGTCTTTAGATTTATTCTGAGCTGAACCTGAAAAATGAAACAAAACTACCGCAAAAATTGTCAAAAAGTATTTCATCGTTATTTGTTTAAAAATTCCAAAATGCTATCTGTTATAAATTGAATTTGCTCATCATCTAATTCGGTGTGCATTGGCAACGCAATTACTTCTTTCACCAATTGATTGGTTACTGGAAAATGGTCTTCTTTGTAACGAACATCCAAATACGCTTTTTGGGAATGCAATGGAATTGGATAATAAATCGCACAAGGAATTCCTTTATTCAACAAATGTTGCATCAAAGCATCTCTATCGGCATCAATAATTCGCAACACATATTGATGAAAAACGTGACAATCGCATATGTCGCAAATACTTGGCGCAATGATGTTTTTATGACCTTCAAAAGCTGCTGTATATTTTCTGGCAGCATTTTGACGTGCTGTATTGTATTCGTCTAACAAAGGTAATTTAGCATTCAAAACTGCCGCTTGAATACTGTCTAAACGTGAATTCACACCAACTACATCGTGATGGTAACGCTCGTACATTCCGTGGTTTACGATTCCTCGAATTTTGTGTGCCAAAGCATCGTCATTGGTAAAAATAGCCCCACCATCGCCATAACAACCTAGATTTTTAGAAGGAAAAAAGGAAGTTGAGCCAACGTTTCCAATCACACCAGCTTTCTTTTTGGTTCCGTCCGAAAACCTGCAATTGGCTCCAATAGCTTGTGCATTGTCTTCAATAACATATAAATTAAATTCTTTGGCGATAGCCATTATCGCTTCCATATTGGCAGCACGACCAAATAAATGTACTGGTACAATAGCTTTTGTTTTTGGTGTAATTGCTTTTTTGATTGCTTCGATAGAAATGTTCATATTAACTAAATCTACATCTACCAAAACTGGCGTGAGTTGCAACAATGCAATCACTTCAACAGTTGCTGCAAAGGTGAAATCAGCTGTAATTACCTCATCGCCTGGTTTTAAATCCAGTCCCATCATCGCTATTTGCAAAGCATCCGTACCGTTTGCACAAGGAATTACGTGCTTAACATCGAGATATTCTTCAAGGTTTTTTTGAAATTTGTGGACTTGTGGCCCATTAATGTAGGTATTGGTATCTAATACTTCTTGAATTGAAGTGTTCACCGTTTCTTTTATTTTATCATATTGACTTTTTAAGTCAACCATTTGCAATTTTTTCATTTAATCTTTAGTTTAAAGTTCACTTAAAACAAAATCTGCATCGCTCATTAAGTTTTAAATTCAGAACAAAAATAGGGATTTTAGGAGAATGATTTTATAGATATTTAAAAGAAAACGTATTTTAGCCGCAGAAATTTTTTGATATGCTTTTTCTCTACAACATAATTGTTCAAATTGCGAATTTTTCATTGAAAATCATCGCTCAATTCAGTCCGAAAATCAAACTTTTTATCGACGGTCGAAAGCCTGTTTTCAAGATTTTGACAGCCAAAATTAAGCCTACCGACAAAACGATTTGGTTTCACGCCGCTTCATTAGGCGAATATGAGCAAGGTTTACCTGTGATTGAAAAAATCAAAGAAAAATTTCCTAATCATAAAATCGTGATTACTTTTTTCTCGCCTTCTGGTTATGAAGTCCGGAAAAACAACACCGTTGCCGATATTACCGTCTATTTGCCTTTGGACACCAAAAAAAATGCTACAGCATTTATAAAACTGGTTCATCCAGAAATGGCATTTTTCATCAAATATGAATATTGGCCCAATTATTTGAATGAACTTCGAAAACTAGAAACACCAACCTATTTGATTTCGGGAATTTTCAGGAAAAACCAAATGTTCTTCAAATGGTATGGCGGATTTTACAGAAAAGCGCTAGACACATTCACGTACTTTTTTGTACAAAATGAAAGTTCTAAAAAATTGTTATTGCAATTAGGCAAAACTAATGTTGCTGTTTCTGGCGACACTCGTTTTGATAGAGTCGCAACCATTTTAGAAAAAGACAATTCTCTGGATTTTATTGAAGCTTTCAAAAACGATACGTTAACTATTGTAATAGGAAGTTCGTGGCCAAAAGACGAAAGCCTTTTAGTAGAATACATCAATCAAACTAACGAGAAAATTAAGTTTATCATCGCTCCCCACAACATTAAAAATGAACAAATTCAAGAATTGAAAAATTCTATTTCAAAAAAAACAGTTTTGTTTTCAGAGGTAGAGACGCGATTAATCGCGTCTCTACAAGATTTTGATGTTTTCATCATCGACACCATCGGAATTCTGACTAAAATTTACAGTTATGCAGATATTGCTTACGTTGGTGGCGGTTTTGGCAATCCTGGCGTTCATAATATCTTAGAACCTGCTACATTTGGCGTGCCGATTGTTATTGGCTCCAATTTCAGTCATTTTGCAGAAGCAACAGCTTTGGTAAATATGGGAGGCTGCATTTCTATTGCCAATAAAAATGAGCTTTCCGATGCTTTTTCGAATTTAATCAGAAACAACGACGTCCGACACGAAAAAGGACATATTTGCAGCACTTTCGTGCAAATGAATAAAGGCGCAACTTCTATTATTCTAAAACACATTTCGGAAGATTAAATATAATACCCCCAATAAATTACAACCTAAATCCCATACTATGAAAATTTTAAAAGTCCTCTTATTATTCTTCGTCCTTCAAATACAAGCCCAACAAGGCGGAATGTGGATTCCTTCTCTTTTAAAAGGAATGAATGAAAAAGAAATGAAAAATTTAGGGATGAAAATGTCCATAAAAGATATTTATGATGTGAATCAATCGAGTTTAAAAGATGCCGTTCCCCATTTTAACGGAGGTTGCACTTCGGAAGTGATTTCTCCAAAAGGACTGATTTTAACCAATCATCATTGTGGTTTTGATGCCATTCAAAATCATTCAACAGTAGATCACGATTATTTGGCTAATGGATTTTGGGCTTATAAAATGGATGATGAATTACCTAATGAAAATTTAGTCGTAACTTTCATCGTAAGAATTGAAGATGTTACCACAAAAGTTTTGGAAGGCACCCAAAATTTAACTTCGGAAGCGGAAAAACAAAAAAAAATTCAAGACAATATCACTGTTTTGAGCAATTCATTACCCAAAGAAAATTGGCAAGAAAATAAAATTAGAACCTTTTTTGAAGGCAATCAATATATGCTTTTTGTAACCGAAACTTTCAAAGATGTCCGATTGGTTGGAGCACCGCCATCCTCCATTGGAAAATTTGGAAACGACACTGATAATTGGGTTTGGCCCAGACATACTGGAGATTTTTCGTTATTCAGAATCTATGCTGACAAAAATAATCGTCCAGCAAATTATTCAAAAGATAACGTTCCGTATACACCAAAACATTTTTTACCCATTTCGTTGGATGGTGTAAAAGAAGATGATTTTACGATGGTTTTTGGTTATCCCGGAAAAACAAATGAATATTTGCCGGCAGTTGCCATTGCACAAATTGCCAACGAATTAAATCCTGCAAAAATCGAAATTAGAGATCAAGCATTGAAAGTAGCCGATGGATTTATGCGAAAAGACAATGCCATCAAAATTCAATATGCTTCGAAATACGCCAGTATTGCTAATTATTGGAAGAAATGGATTGGAGAAACACAAGGTTTGCTTAAATCGGATGCTGTAGCCATCAAAAGGAATCAAGAAATCGTGTTCCAAGAAAAAGTTGTGAAGGCTGGAAAACAAGCCGAATATGGTAATTTGCTGTCAGATTTTGAAAAGAATTACTCAGAAATTTCACCTTATGCCTTGGCGAGAGATTATTTTTCGGAAGTTGCTTTAAGAAACACAGAACTTTTGAGTGTTGGATATAAATTATATCAATTAGAACAAGTTTACAATTCCAAAGGAGAACAAGCTTTTACAGATAGAAAAAATAATTTAATTGCTAGTTTGGGAAGTTTTTATAAAGATTTTAATCCAAATGTGGATCAAAAAGTTTTTGAACAATTGATTCATGTGTATGCCACAAAAGTGCCTAAGGAATTTTTACCAAATTCTTTATCAAATACAAATGCGACAAATTTGGCATCTGAAATTTACGGACATTCGAAATTGGTCAATTATAACAGCCTTAAAGAATTACTTTCTGGCGATTCGAAAACGGTTTTAACCAACTTAAATTTGGACAAAGGCTATATCTTAATAAAAAATATGTCCGAAAAATTTCTTAAAGATGTTGCTCCAAAATATGATGAAATTAATTTGAAAATTACGGCTTTGCAACGAACTTATATGAAAGCTCAATTAGAATTAAACAATGACGCAAGGATATTTCCTGACGCCAATAGCACTTTAAGAGTTGCCTACGGAAAAGTAAAAGGATATGCGCCGAAAGACGCTACTTTGTACACTGCAATAACCTATTTGGACGGTGTTATGGAAAAATACATTCCCGGTGATTATGAATTTGATGTACCAGAAAAATTAATCGAATTATACAAAACTAAAAACTACGGTCAATATGCTGAAAACGGCAAAATGCCAGTTTGTTTTATAGGCACAAATCACACCACTGGAGGCAATTCAGGGAGTCCAGCTATTGATTCTAAAGGGAATTTAATAGGCCTTAATTTTGATAGAGTTTGGGAAGGAACGATGAGCGACATTTATTATGACCCAAATATATGCCGAAATATTATGGTAGATGCACGCTATATTCTTTTCATCATAGACAAATATGCAGGTGCAAAAAATATAATAAATGAGTTGAAATTGGTTCATCCAAAAAAATAAAACTAAGGGAAATGACACTCAAAATATTACAAAAAAAAGAGTTCTATTAGAATGCTGACTATTTATTAAGTATTTATTTATAAAGTCAAATTAGATGTAATTCCATTTCAAGTTTTTGAAAGAAAAAAAATATTTTAAAAAAATAATGAAAAAATATTTTAACTATTAAAAAATTTATATCTTTGCCCCGAATTAATAATTAACCTTTTATAATTAAGTAAGATGAAAAAAGTACTTTTAAGTTTAGCCGTTGTTGCTGTATTGACTGTTGTATCATGTAAAAAAGCTGAACCAGCTGCTGAAACTACAACTGTAGACACTACTGCTGTTGTTATGGACACTACTGCTGTAGTTACTGACTCAACTACTGTAGTTACTGACACAACTGCTGTTGCTCCTGAAGCTCCAGCTGCTAAGTAATTCTAAATTACAGAAAAAATAAGCTACGCATTGCGTAGCTTTTTTTTTGCCTTGATGTCAAAATTTTGAATTAGCGTTTATATGTATTATAGAGCAATTTAATTTTCGAAAAACAGAAAGCCATACACAGTAAAATGTTATGGCTTTTTTGTTTAATTTAAACTATCTTTTTTAAGTTATACTGAAATAGCCTTTGAATAGAAAGAATTGCTGGATCAATCCCAAAACCTGTGGATCGATAAAAATTAAGCATAAATATTAGTTAGTCTAAAAAGGAAGATTTGCTGAGGAAGAGTTTAGCAACAAGGCATAAAAAAAACCGAAAAGAATTAAAAATTAATTCTTTACGGCTTTTTTTCAGTACTCAGAGCGGGACTTGAACCCGCACGAACATTACTGTTCACTGGATTTTAAGTCCAGCGTGTCTACCAATTTCACCATCCGAGCATTTTGCTTTTAAATGTTATATCTAATTTTTAGAAAAAATTAATTAAATATAGCACCATCCGAGCGTTTCAATTTTTGCTTTTAAATGTTATATCTAATTTTTAGAAAAAATTAATTAAATATAGCACCATCCGAGCGTTTCAATTTTACTTTTAAATGTTATATCTAATTTTTATAAAAATTAATTAAATACAACACCATCCGAGCACTTTACTTTTTGATTTTAAACCCAATTGAAAAATTCAATTAAATCTAACACCTACTAAGCGTATGGTTTTGAGCGAAAAACGGGGCTCGAACCCGCGACCTCGACCTTGGCAAGGTCGCGCTCTACCAACTGAGCTATTTTCGCATTTTCATTTTAAAAAGAACTCAATACTTAACCGTATTGCGGATGCAAATTTAATACATTAATTCAATTATACAAGCGTTTTTTATAAAAAAAACACCGTCAAAAGCTAAGCTACTGAAAACCCAAACTTTAAAAGCAATAGAACTATTTTTTAGTCAGCATTCTCTTGATTTCGTTGAGTTTCATCAAGGCTTCCATTGGTGTAATTGTGTTGATGTCCAAGCTTAAAATCTCATTTTTGATTTCTTCCAACAAAGGATCGTCTAAATTAAAGAAACTCATTTGCATGTCATCTTTCGCAGATTTTATTCCGTTTAAAGCATCGCTGGAATGGTCTTTCTCTAATTTTTTCAAAAGCTTTTGGGCTTTCAAAATTACGATTTGTGGCATTCCTGCCATTTTTGCGACGTGAATTCCAAAACTATGCGCACTTCCTCCTTTTACCAGTTTTCGAATAAAAAGAACGGTATCTTTTAACTCTTTGACCGAAACATTATAATTCTGGATTCTCGGCAAGGATTCGCTCATTTCATTCAACTCGTGATAATGCGTTGCAAAAAGCGTTTTCGGCTTTGATGGATGTTCGTGCAAGAACTCAGCAATTGCCCAAGCGATAGAAATTCCGTCATAGGTACTAGTTCCTCTTCCGATTTCGTCTAACAAAACCAAACTTCGGTCTGAAATATTATTCAAAATAGAAGCGGTTTCGTTCATTTCGACCATAAAAGTAGATTCTCCCATCGAAATATTATCTGAAGCTCCTACTCTGGTGAATATTTTATCTATAATCCCCATTCTCACGCTATCTGCCGGGACAAAACTTCCCATTTGAGCCAAGAGTACAATTAAAGCGGTTTGACGCAAAATAGCTGATTTTCCAGACATATTTGGCCCAGTTATCATTATTAGCTGCTGCGTTTCTCTATCTAAGAAAACATCATTGGCAATATAAGGCACACCAACGGGCAATTGTTTTTCGATAACGGGATGCCTTCCGTTTTTGATCTCCAATTCGAAAGTCTCATCTAGTTCAGGACAAACGTATTTATTTTCGATTGCCAATTGCGTGAAGGAACACAAACAATCCAGTTGCGCCACCAAATTGGCGTTCATTTGAACCGGTTTGATATAAGTTGCAATCCAACCAACTAATTGCTCGAATAACTCCACTTCAATTTTATGAATTTTTTCCTCGGCACCTAGAATTTTAGTTTCATATTCTTTTAATTCCTCGGTAATGTAACGTTCAGCATTGACCAAAGTTTGTTTTCGAATCCATTCCGTTGGGACTTTATCTTTATGCGTGTTTCGAACTTCGATGTAATATCCAAAAACATTATTGAAGGAAATTTTCAAAGACGAAATTCCCGTTCTTTCGGATTCTCGTTTTTCGATTCCTTCCAAATATTCTTTTCCAGATGTTGATATGGCGCGCAATTCGTCTAATTCTGCATTGATACCTTTGGCAATGGCATTCCCTTTGGCGACAGCCACCGGCGCATCTTGATTCAAGACTGTTTTAATTTTTTCACGCAATAAATCGCAACTGTGCAGGCTGTCGCCAATGACTTTCACGGCTTCATGAGGACTTTGCAACGCTAAAGTTTTTATTGGAATAATGGCATCCAATGATTCTTTTAAATAAACCACTTCACGAGGCGATACTTTTCCAGCAGCAATTTTCGAAATCAAACGTTCCAAATCGGAAATCTGTTTGATTTGTTTTTGGATATTCTTCAAGACTTCTTGATTCGCTTTCAAATAAGAAACTACCTGATGGCGGCTTCTTATTTTATTAGCATCTTTCAAAGGCAAAGCCAACCAACGTTTGAGCAAACGTCCACCCATTGGCGAAAGCGTTTTATCTATAACATCCAGAAGCGTCACCGCATTGGGATTGTAACTATGATACAATTCGAGATTTCGAATCGTAAATCGATCCATCCAAACATAAGCATCTTCGGCAATACGCTGAATCGCCGTGATGTGTTGCACTCTATTATGTTGTGTTTCGGACAAATAATACAAAATCGCTCCCGAGGCAATAATTCCTTCCTTCAATTCTTCGACACCAAAACCTTTCAAAGATGTCGTTTGAAAATGCTTAGTCAAAGTTTCAAAAGCATAATCTTCTTTGTAAATCCAGTCTTCGAGATAGAAACTATGAAAATCTTCTCCAAAAGTTTCTCGGAAATCATTTTTATTGTTTTTTGGAATTAAAACTTCACTTGGATTGAAATTCTGCAACAATTTGTCTATATATTCGGCATTCCCTTGGGCTGTTAGAAATTCACCTGTGGAAACATCCAAAAATGAAATCCCGATAGATTTATTGGCAAAATAAATGGCTGCCAAGAAATTGTTTGTCTTCGATTGCAAAACCTCATCATTCATCGAAACTCCTGGAGTTACTAATTCGGTAACGCCACGTTTCACGATGGTTTTGGTCATTTTTGGATCTTCGAGTTGATCGCAAATCGCTACACGAAGTCCTGCTTTTACTAATTTTGGCAAATAGGTATTTATAGAATGATGCGGAAAACCTGCCAAAGCCGTTTCGGTCTCGGAGCCTGCACCACGTTTTGTCAATGTTATGCCCAGAATTTTAGAGGCGCGAACGGCATCTTCACCAAATGTTTCGTAAAAATCCCCCACTCTAAACAACAAGCAAGCATCAGGATATTTCCTTTTGATTTCGTTGTATTGTTTCATTAAAGGCGTTTCCTTGGTTACTTTTTCTTTTGATGACAAAATGTATTCTTTAAATTTATTAGAAAGCGAATTTATATATTTTAAAGCGAATAAAGAACACTCTGGAAATTTAAAATATTTTTAAGAAAAATTTAGGAGGGATTTTTAATTTTTTATATAAATTTGTCACTCAATCATAAAATAAAACGAAATGAAAAAAATTATTGCCCTTTCAATAGCCATTTTGACATTTACTTTTTCTAATGCTCAAGAAACTACAAAAATTACAAAAAAGACAACAAAAACCACAAAAGCAACTACACCAGCTTTACCGAAAGTTGAAGGCGCAGGAATGATTTTCGTATCAGAAACGATTGATTACGGGACTGTTGCTGCAAATTCAGACGGAAAACGCGAATTTGTATTTACCAATAACGGCAACAAACCTTTAATTATAACAAATGCTGTTGGTTCTTGCGGATGCACAGTTCCAACTTATTCAAAAGAGCCAATTGCTCCAGGAGCAAAAGGTGTTATTGGAGTGAAATATGACACTTCAAGAGCTGGACAACCTTTTACAAAAACAGTAACAATCACTTCAAATGCAGCCGGAAGTCCTTCAAAAACACTTACCATAAAAGGTAATGTACTTGCCCTTGAGGCTCCAAAAAGCTAAATTTTAAAATAATAGCATTAAAAAGCTTCCGTAATTTTGGAAGCTTTTTTTATTTTAACACCCATCCAATCCCTATGCGAAAGCTTGAAAACAGCGAACTCGATCGAAAATCTATTGAAGATTTTAAAAAATCTGAAAAAACTCCAATCATTATTGTTTTAGATGACATCCGAAGTCTGCATAATATTGGATCTGTATTTAGAACAGCCGATGCTTTTTTGGTTGAAAAAATAGTTTTGTGTGGTATAACTGCAACACCACCAAACAAGGAAATTCACAAAACAGCTCTCGGCGCAACAGAAACTGTGGCTTGGGAACATTCTAAAGACGTTCTTGAAGTTATTCAAAATCTGAAAGACGAAAAAGTCACCGTATTGGCTATCGAACAAGTGGAAAGCGCAATTTTTCTTCAGGATTTTAAAATTGAAAAAAACAAAAAATACGCTTTGGTTTTTGGCAATGAAGTGTTTGGAGTCTCACAGAAAGCAGTTGAACTATGTGATGGTTGTATCGAAATTCCTCAGTTGGGGACCAAACATTCCTTAAATATTTCGGTAAGTGCTGGAATTGTGGTTTGGGATTTGTTCCAAAAAATGAAATGGTCTAAATAATAGCTATTTAAAAAGAAAATTAATACTTTTATGAAATGAAATTGAATGTTTTTTATAAAATAATATTAGGTTTGATTTTCCTCATTCCAAAATCGATTTATGCAATCGACCCTCCAGTAATTACAGCAACAGGAAATCAAACGTATTGTTCAGGTACTTCTTTAAAAATTATTGAAACCATTTCGATTACAAATGACCCAACTGAACCCGCTACAGATGCCATTTATATTCAAATATCTTCAGGTTACATAAATGGTCAGGATTTATTAGCGCTAGCTAATCCGCTTTTACATCCCACAATTACCACATCTTGGAGTTCTTTAGAAGGAAAACTAAAACTATATAGTCCAACAGGAATTCCGGTTACTTATTCAGATTTTGAAGCCGCAATCAAAGATGTAACATTTACTAATTCGTCAATATCTCCTTCTGGAACTAGAGATTTTTCTATCAATTTAGGTTTTGGTTCAGCCAATTACTTGCCTTCAAATGGACATTTTTATGAATATGTTCCAAGTTTAGGGATTAATTGGACAAAAGCAAGAGACGAGGCTGCTGGAAAAACTTATTATGGCTTACAAGGCTATTTAGCAACGTTAACAGCTGCAGACGAAACTCAATTAGCAGGAGCTCAAGCACCAGGAACGGGGTGGATTGGCGGTAGTGACGCAGCAACAGAAGGCACTTGGAAATGGGTAACCGGACCAGAAGCAGGTACTACTTTTTGGATTGGAAAAGGCAATGGAGTAACAACTCCTCCTTTTAATTATGCCAATTGGAACACCTCTGGCAATGAACCTAATGACTCAGGCAATGAAGATTATGCTCACATAACAGCACCTGCACTAAATAGAATAGGAACCTGGAACGATCTTAGAGAAACAGGAGATCCAATTACTAACCCTAATTACTACCCCCAAGGCTATATAGTTGAATACGGAGGAATGCCTGGCGATCCAACTCTTAAAATTTCGGCAAGTACAAAAATCACAATTCCTAAAATAATCAGCACAACTCCAAGTTCCATTTGTGGTTCAGGAAGTCTAACTCTTCAAGCAACTGCAACTGATGGCGCCGTAGATTGGTACGAAACCCCAACTGGAGGGACAAAATTATTTACAGGAAATTCATTTACAACTCCAACTCTTACCACTACAACTTCTTATTATGTAGATGCTTCAAATGGAAGTTGCCCAAATGGTCCAAGAACAGAAATTATTGCCACGATAAAAGCTTTGCCTAATCCACCTGTAATTGCTGTTTCTTCTTCAAGTCCTGTTTTATATTGTTTGAATGCACCTGCTATTCCTTTAGCGGCAACTTCATCGACAGATTGCATTTTAAATTGGTACACTTTGCCATCTGGAGGCGTTGCTTCAGCTACAAGTCCTACACCAATTACATCCGTTGCAGGCTCTACCACTTATTATGTGAGTCAAACCAATACTATAAGCGGTTGCGAAAGTCCAAGAGCAGCCATAATAGTAACCGTAAATCCATTGCCTACAGCGCCAATTGTGAGTAATGTAAACTATTGTAATAATGAAACCGCTGTGCCTTTAACAGCAACAGCTTCTGCAAATTGCACTCTAAATTGGTACACAACAGCAACGGGAGGTACGCCAAGCGCAACACCTCCAACTCCATCAACAACAACTTTAGGCTCAACAAATTACTATGTGAGTCAAACCATAACTTCCACAGGTTGCGAAGGACCAAGAGCAGAAATCATTGTAACCATAAATCCATTACCTACAGCTCCAACAGTAAGTAATATTGACTATTGTCATAATGAAATTGCATCACCACTTACAGCAACTGCATCGGCAAATTGTACTTTAAATTGGTACACGAATTCAACAGGAGGTACATCAAGCGCAACAAGCCCCACTCCATCGACAGCCACTGTGGGTACAATAAAATATTATGTAAGTCAAACCATAACAGCCACAAGTTGCGAAGGACCAAGATCAGAAATCATAGTGACTATTAATCCATTGCCTATTGTCAACGATGTTACAATTACTCAATGTGATACAGACCTTATATCAGATGGAAAGACATTGTTTAATTTAACCGTAAATAATACTGATATTTCAACAAATTCTGCCAATGAAAATTTTACATATTACACTACGTTAAACGGCGCAAATAATGCCGTTCCCGCTGATTTAATTCTTAATGAACTGGCTTTTGAAAACACGACTCCAACATTAATGGACATTTGGTCGAGAATATCCAATAAAATAACTGGCTGTGCAAGTGTTGCCAAAATAACATTGAAAGTTCCCGCCACCAACATTAATCCAAACTACAAAATTCCATTCACACCAGTTTGCGATGATTTTTTAGATATCAATGGAAATAATACTGCCAACAACAACAATCGTGATGGCATTACTACTTTTGATTTCTCTGCGACCAAAGCTATTATATTGACCCAATTGCCCTTAAATCAAGTGTACAACATTAATTACTACAAAAATGAATCGGATGCCTTGGCAGAAATTAATGTAATTACCAATATTTCAAATTACAGAAACATTGGCTATCCCAATTCGCAAGACATTTGGATACGTATCGATAGCGATATGTACAATGCTTGTTACGGCTTAGGTCCGTATTTAACTTTAAATGTTGAAGCCTTACCTGTTGCTAATTCCGTAGGAATACCTAGACAATGTGACGACGATACTGATGGAATCTTCACTTTCAATACTTCTACGTTGGAAACTGATTTATTAAAAGGACAAAATAACGTAACTGTTACTTATTTCGACCAAACTAATAACCCCCTGGAAGACGCAAATGGAGTATTGATTTCAAGTCCATTTCCTCCAACTTTCACTTCTACATCTCAAACCATCAAAGCTGTTGTAACTAATAACAGTCCTCAGCTCTGTTTTGACGAAGTCGCCATTCAATTTATAGTAGATGATTCACCCGTAGCTTTTGCTGTTCCTTCAACTTTGACAACTACTTGTGATGACGAAGCTGATCCGATCGATCAAGACGGAAAATTTGCTTTTGACACCTCAACATTCGAAACCACAATTCTAGGCGGACAAACGGGAATGATTGTTAAATATTACGACCAAAATAATGTGCTTTTGCCAGGATTGTCCAATCCTTTTTCGACAGCAACACAGACAGTCACGGTTAACGTTCAAAACCCAAACAATACCATTTGCTCTGCATCGACAACATTAAATTTTGTTGTGAAACCGGTTCCAAATATTGACTTGAATTTGGATGGTCTTGACAATGAATTGGTATGTTCTAATCTTTCGACCTTTTTTGCAACCCTTGATGCTGGAATTACCGACGGTTCCCCAGCAAGCAATTACGATTATATTTGGACAAAAGATGGAAACCCAATTGGCACTAATTCGCCAACATTAGATGTAAATGAAGAAGGAATTTACACTGTAGAAGTTACCAATAATTTGGGATGCAGCAGGATTCGAACCATAACTGTTACCGCTTCTAATAAAGCAAGTATTGTCTCTGTTGATGTTGTAGATTTAACCGATGTAAATACCGTAACTGTTAACGTAACCGGACCCGGATTATACGAATACAGTATTGATGAACCCAATGGATTTTGGCAGGATTCTAATTTCTTTAACAATGTTCCCGCTGGAATTCATACTGTCTATGTCAATGATAAAAATGGCTGTGGCTCAGTTAATCAAGAAATTGTAATAGTAGGTGTGCCAAAATTTTTCACGCCAAACGGTGATGGCTATAATGATTATTGGAGTGTAAAAGGGGTGAATCAAACTTTTAATTCAAAATCTATAATCTACATTTTTAACAGATACGGAAAACTCTTAAAACAATGGGTTCCCTCTTTAAATCAAGGTTGGGATGGTACTTTCAACGGAGTCCCTTTACCTACAGATGATTATTGGTTCACACTAAAATTGGAAGACGGTAGAGAAGCAAAAGGGCATTTTTCGCTAAAAAGATAAGAATCCTGCAAACCCTCTCAGAAGGTGAGGGTTTTAAAAGAGATTGATTTTATTTACAAATTTTTTGTCTAATTTCTTCCAAAATATAAAGATAATCTTCTTGGTTTTCTACAAAATCTCTGTCCGAAACATCGATAATCAAAACATTCAAATCGGTTTGAGATTTGATGTAATCCAAGTAGCCACTATTAATTTTGTCTAAATAATCGGCCGGAATATTTTGCTCGTAACTTCTGCCTCTTTTTTTGATATTCTCTAATAAACGCTCCGTATTTTGGTATAAATAAATATACAAATCTGGCTTGGGCATTTCTCTGTAAACAATGTCAAAAAGCGTTCGATAGAGTCGATACTCGTCTTCGGCCAGCGTTATTTTGGCAAAAATCAAGGATTTAAAAATATGATAATCAGCCACAATAAAATCCTTAAACAAATCGAATTGCGCTAAATCGTCCGACAATTGTTTATATCTATCGGCAAGAAATGACATTTCGAGTGGAAAAGCATAGCGGTTTTGATCTTCGTAAAATTTAGGTAGAAACGGATTATCGGCAAAGCGTTCCAAAACGGTTTTGGCATTAAAATCTTCGGCAATTTTTGTGGACAAAGTTGTTTTTCCTGCTCCAATATTCCCTTCAAAAGCAATATAATTGAATTGATCCAAAGGAATTTTATCCAAAGGAATTTCCATTTTTTGTACAACGCTACAAACACTTTCGTCAGGAGAAATTTCGAGTAATTCCGCTATTTTTTTATGAAAAACAGGATGAACCCAATTTAAATTCAAATCCAGCATGGGCATCAACACAAACTTTCTATTTTGCATCAACGGGTGTGGAACTTGAAGTTTTTCAGCATCAATAATTTCTTCGTTGAATGCAATCAAATCGATATCGATAATTCGAGATTGGTATTCTAAAGTTTCGCCACGAATACGTCCCAATTGTTTTTCAATATTCAAAATTTTGGTTAAAATGGTATTCGCCGACTTAAATGTATGTAAAACTAAGGCGCAATTATAAAACACATCACTGTCAAAACCCCAAGAAGGTGTTTCGTATAATTTGGAAATTTTGATAACCGTTCCCACTTCTTGATGAATCAATTGGATACAATTTTCAATATTTAGAAGACGATTGCCCTTATTGGTTCCTAGCGATAAAACGACCTGATGTTGTGATTTCATAATAACCACAAATTAACTAAAACAATTTCAGAATTGAACTATATTTGCACTCGTGTTGATAACTATTTTTACCGTTTTTAAATCTAAAATTGTAACACATTGCCCCTTTTTACTACTTATTAAAAAAAATAATTATGAGATTTTTAGGAAATGTATTAGCAACCATCGTTGGTTTATTCGTTTTTTTGATGCTATTCTTTTTTGGAATAATCTTAATTGCTGCTGTTTTTGGCGGTGATTCTGAAGAAGTATCCGTAAAAAGTGATTCGGTTATTGAATTGAAATTAGAAAACATCAAAAACGATTATGCTGGAAAATATAAAGACCCATGGGTAACCATCCTATCCGAAGGTGAGAATATAGGTCTTTCGGACATTATCAATGCTATTGAAGCCGCAAAAACAGACAAGGATATCAAAGGAATTTCGATTTTGAATAACGAATCTGAATTAGGAATAGCGCAAAGAAAAGCACTTAGAGATGCTTTGGAAGACTTCAAAAAATCAGGGAAATTTGTTATGTCTTATGCCAATACCTATTCACAAAAAGAATATTATTTAAATTCTGTAGCAAATACTATTTACATCAATCCAGTAGGTGATTTTGATTTCAAAGGATTATCGGCCGAATTGATGTTTTTCAAAGATTTACAAGAAAAATCGGGTGTAAAAATGGAAGTTATCCGCCACGGAAAATATAAAAGTGCCGTTGAACCTTTCCTTGACAACAAAATGAGCGAAGCCAATAGGGAACAAACAATGTCATTATTAAATTCGGTTTGGAGTTCCGTATTAGCTGACATTTCGAAAAGTAGAAATATTTCGGTAACCAAATTAAATGAAATTGCCAACGGACTTATGGCTCGAACTCCCGAAATGGCCAAAGCAGAAAAAATGGTCGATGTCATTGCATATGAAGATGTATACCACGATGCAATAAGAAAAAAATTAAAAGTTGACAAAGACGAGGATTACAACAAAATAAGCATTAAAGATTATGCTCGAAAAGTAGCTACCACTTCTGAAAGCAACGATTCGCAAGATAAAATTGCAGTTATTTATGCTCAAGGTGAAATTATGAGTGGTGAAGGCGATACCAATACCATTGGCGAAGGCTCAATGAATCGCTCTCTGATTGAAGCCCGAAAAGACGAAAATGTAAAAGCCATTGTGCTAAGAATTGATAGTCCTGGCGGAAATGCTTTAACATCAGATTTGATTTGGAGAGAAATTGAACTGACCAAAAAAGTAAAGCCTGTCGTGGTTTCCATGGGGAATTATGCGGCTTCCGGAGGTTATTATATTGCCTGTAATGCCAATAAAATATTTGCCGAAAGCAACACCATTACGGGTTCGATAGGCGTTTTTGGAATATTGCCTAATTTTACTCAATTGGCAACAAAAATTGGCATTCACACCGAACAAATTAAAACCAATGAAAACGCCTCAGAATACAGTCCGTTTGTACCAATGGACGAAAAATTTAAAGCTATTACTCTCGAAAGTGTCGAACACATTTACAAAACATTCGTATCACACGTTGCCGCAGGAAGAAAAATGACTGTTGCACAAGTAGATTCAATCGGGCAAGGTAGAGTTTGGTCTGGTTCACAAGCTTTAAAAATTGGTCTTGTAGATAAAATTGGAGGTTTGGATGATGCTATAAAAGAAGCAGCATCTTTGGCAAAAACGAAAAAATACGGCACCCAGAATTTTCCAGAATTCGAAAAAGATATGAATGATATTTTTAAGAATTTCCCTTTTGCAAAATCTAAAGAATCTTTTATCAAAGAAGAATTAGGCGAAGAAACCTTCCGTTTGATGGAACAAATAAAAAGAGTTCAAGCTCGAAAAGGAGTTCAAGCCATGATGCCTTTTGAAATTACTATTCAATAATTTTTTTTAATAGTTGGCCCTTTCAACCCTATGCCATTGGATTGAAAGGGTTTGTTTTTTAAACATTAATTCGCACCACATACCCTTCGGAGCTGCGGACATTAAAAACAGTTCCGTCTTCAAAGATTAAATATTGCCCTTTTATTCCGGTCAATTTACCTTGAAAACTGGGTGTTTTTTCTAAACTCAGACTATTTATTTTTTTCGGATATTCAAGAACAGGAAAGTGCATTTCGTATAAATCATTTTTCTCTGAGTAGAAATATTCCTGAACTTCGGATGGAATCAGGTTTTCGACTTTCAATCTTTCAGCAATTAAATCTACTTGTTCTACATCGTTTTGAAGCATTTTTCGCCAATTGGTTTTATCAGCAAAATGATTTTTCAAGGCGACTTCAGTAATTCCTGCCAAATATCGATTGGGAACTTCAACAATAGAAATGGCTTGGGATGCGCCTTGGTCAATCCATCTTGTAGGCATTTGAGTCTTTCTCGTTACCCCAACTTTTACTTCGCTGGACAAAGCCAAATACACAATATGCGGTTGCAATTGTACTTTTTCTTCATACACTAAATCTCGATCTTGAATTCCAAGATGCGCCGTGCTCAATTCGGGTTTCATAATCCAATCGCCAACGGCTGGACTCGAATAAAAACAATCGTAACAAAATCCCTGACGGTATATTTTCTTTTTTTTACCACAATTCAAACATTGGTAACCCACAAAATTAATTTCCAGATTCTTGTTCAGTAATTGATTTACATTCAAAAAACTATTCTCAAAAACCAAATAATATTGAATTGGATTTGCAAATTCGGTTTGCATTTTAGTAAGCGTGCCTTCGTAAGTCATTTGATATCTGATTGTAGATTAACAATTTCTGATTTTAGATTTGAGGTGCGAATTTTAGATTTCTTTTTATTGGAAACCACATCTACATCAGAATCTTTATAGTAAATAGAATTGTTTTTTATAAAAAAACACTATTTTTGATACGAATGCAAAGTTAGTATTTGTAAATCGATAATCAAATCTAAAATCTAGAATCAGCACTCTAAAATCATAAATCTCAATGCCAATAACCGTAATCAATTCATTTGCTTCTTGGGTTCTAAAACAACGAATTCATCAAATAGAACTTTTTTTGAAGTACCCAAATGAAGTTCAGGAAGAATTGCTAATGAATTTGATTCGAGCAGCCGAAAATACGGTTGTTGGTAAGAAATACGATTATGATTCTATTCATTCTTACGCAACTTTTACAGAAAGAGTACCCGTTTCTACTTACGAAGAATTGCAGCCTTTGATAGAACGCACCCGAAAAGGGGAGCAAAATGTTTTTTGGGAAACCCCCATAAAATGGTTTGCCAAATCCAGTGGAACGACCAATGCCAAAAGCAAATTCATCCCTGTAAGTCCAGAAGCGTTGGAAGATTGTCATTACAAAGCAGGCAAGGATTTGTTGTGTATGTACTTGAACAACAACGAAAATTCCGAAATGTTTTTGGGCAAAAGCCTTCGTCTTGGCGGAAGTGCCCAAATTTATGAAGACAACAATACTTCTTTTGGCGATTTATCGGCCATTTTAATCGAAAACATGCCACTTTGGGCAGAATTTAGTAGTACGCCAAATAAGGAAATTTCGTTGATGAGCGATTGGGAAACAAAACTTCCCGCGATAATCAACGAAGTCAAAAACGAAAATGTAACCAGTTTTGCAGGTGTTCCTTCGTGGCTATTGGTTTTAATGAACAAATTACTCGCAGAAACGGGTAAAGGAAATTTACTTGAATTTTGGCCTAATCTCGAAGTGTATTTTCACGGTGGTGTTAATTTTGAACCGTATCGAGAACAATATCAAAAGATTTTACCTAAAAAAGATTTTAAATACTACGAAATATACAATGCTTCCGAAGGATTTTTTGCGATTCAGGATTTGAATTATTCTAGCGATTTATTGTTGATGTTGGATTATGGCATTTTCTATGAATTCATTCCAATGGATACCTTTGGAACACCAGATCAAAAAACCGTTCGATTAGCGGATGTGGAACTTTTTAAAAATTATGCCATCATCATCACCACCAATTCCGGTTTGTGGCGTTATATGATTGGCGACACGGTGCGTTTTACTTCCTTGAGTCCTTATAAAATTCGGGTAACTGGAAGAACCAAACACCATATTAATGTTTTTGGCGAAGAGCTAATGGTCGAAAATACGGATCAAGCCATTGCCAAAGCCTGTCATATTACTAGAACCGAAATAGTAGATTATACCGTTGCTCCCGTTTTTATGAAAGACAAGGAAAAAGGTGCACATGAATGGATTATCGAATTCAAGAAAAACCCAGATGACCTTGCTCATTTCCAAAAAGTATTGGACGAAACTTTGCAATCCTTAAATTCGGATTATGAGGCGAAACGTTACAATAATATGACTCTGAATCCTTTGATAATTAATCTTGCCAGACCGAATTTATTTTACGATTGGTTGAAAGAAAAACATAAATTAGGCGGTCAACACAAAATTCCAAGATTGTCGAACGAAAGAGATTATTTGGAGCAATTAAAAAAAATGCAGTCGGAAGTTTTTGGTTTAAAATAAATCCCTAATTTTATCATTATGAAGAAAATAACAATAAATATTGAAAAAAAAAATATTCGTTCTTTTTAGAATTGATAAAAAGTATGGACTTTATATCTATTGAAAACGAGGAAGATTGGTATGAAAACCTTTCGTCTTCAGAGAAAAAAAACATTCAAAAAGGAATTGATGATATTGAGAATGGAAGGGGTTTTTCTCATAATGAAGTGATGACTTTGGCAAAAAAGAGAATTGCAGCATTAAAAAATAAATAATGAAGGTTGTCTGGTCAGCTTTGCAAAGGAATATTACATTTTCATTATTGAGCAACTTTTCGAAAAATGGAATATTGATATTGTCGAATTATTTGAGAAGGAAACAATCGAACTAATTGATAGAGTAGAAAATCACAATCATATTTGCCCAAAATCAAAAATTGCCAATTTACACAAATGTGTAATTAACCAACATATTTCTTTGATTTACAGAGTTGAAAATGAAACAATAGAAATCATCACATTTATATTCAATCAATCTGAACAATTGTATTAACAAAAAAGCCTTAGCTCAAATGAGAACTAAGGCTTTTGTAATTTAAGCTACAAGATTTTTTACTCCTGCATCATATCAATATGTCTATCGTGATAGCCCAATAAATATAAAACTCCGTCGAGACCCAAGCTAGAAATAGAAGTCGAAGCACTTTCTCTAACTTTTGGTTTGGCGTGAAAAGCAATTCCTAAACCTGCCAAATTCAACATAGGCAAATCGTTCGCTCCATCACCCACGGCAATGGTTTGGTTGATGTGAATGCCTTCTTTTTCGGCGATGGCTTTTAGGTATTCTGCTTTTTTTGCACCATCTACAATTTCGCCAAGATATTTCCCTGTTAGTTTGCCGTCTTTTATCTCCAATTGATTGGCGTAAACGTAATCAATCCCTAATTCTTTTTGCAAATAATCACCAAAATAAGTAAATCCTCCAGATAGAATAGCCGTTTTATAACCATAATATTTCAAGGCTTTCATCAAGCGATGTGCGCCTTTAGTTATTGGTAAATTAATAGCCACATTGTGCAACACATCTTCGCTCAAACCTTCTAGCAAAGCCATTCTTTTTTTGAAGCTTTCGCTAAAATCAATTTCGCCATTCATCGCTGATTCAGTAATGGCTCTCACTTGTTCGCCAACACCAGCTAATTCTGCCAATTCATCGATTACTTCGGTTTGAATCAAAGTCGAATCCATATCGAAACACACCAAACGACGATTTCTTCTGTACATATTGTCTTCTTGAAAAGAGATATCGACATTCAATTCTCCAGAAACTTCCATAAAACGGGCGGTCATCGCTGCCTTGTTTACTATGGTTCCTGTAACTGATAATTGCACGCAAGAACGAGGATATTCTTCTATATCGACTACTGAGGTTCGTCCTGTTAATCTAATAATGGAGTCGATATTCAAATTTTGATCCGACATTATTTTGGTTACAGCCGCTAATTGAGTTGCGGTCAAAGTTTCACCCAATACATTAATGATATACCGTTGTTTGCTTTGTCCTTTTACCCAAATTTCGTAGTCAGGAATCGAAATCGGAATAAATTTGACCTTAATTCCCAATTCATAACCCTTAAATAATAAATCTTTTAGCACACTGCCTGAACCCGAACCTGCTTTTACTTCAA
This sequence comes from Flavobacterium franklandianum, assembly GCF_007097365.1. Lineage (GTDB taxonomy): Bacteria > Bacteroidota > Bacteroidia > Flavobacteriales > Flavobacteriaceae > Flavobacterium > Flavobacterium franklandianum. Next base: position 86,869 of record NZ_VJZR01000002.1, on the reverse strand, counting down.
ATAAAATTCCTAAAGATAGCGTATCGTGTATATCGGCTTGACCAATATCTAAAATGGTAGCCCCATAAGTGGCCAATATAGCGGTTAAACCCGCAGTTACACCAGGTTTGTCCTGTCCAGAAACTTTTAATAAAATAATCTCTTTATCTACTGTTGCCATTTTTATTGTATTAATTTAAGATGGGCAAAAATCGACAATCTATTGGTTATAAAAAAGGATATTGGATGTTTTTTTGGGAAGAGCAAATGGTTGAGTTTATTATTTTATTTTCGGATTTAATAAAATAGGTTTTATATAAACATTAAATCCCTCAGGAATTTATCATAAACAATTAACAAACTGACATTCATAAAATTTAAGGCTTTCGAGCTCCCACCATTAACGAATAAAGCTCAAAAACATCTGTTTTTGAGCTTTGTTTTGCATTTTATTGAGCCTGAAATTTACTTACGAAGCAATCTCCAATCGTTTCAATAAATTTCTATTCAAGGTTTCTTTGGCATAATCTACGTCGATTTCTAATGTTTTATCATCAGAACTTGGCAATTCATACATCGCATCGGTTAGGATAGCTTCGCATAAAGAACGCAATCCACGAGCTCCGAGTTTGTATTCCAAAGCTTTTTCGACAATAAAATCCAAAGCTTCGTCTGTAATCGTAAATTCAACCTCATCCATCATAAACAATTTTTTGTATTGTTTAATTAGGGCATTTTTAGGTTGTGTCAAAATCGCTCTCAGAGTTTCCCTGTCTAATGGATCCATATGAGTCAAAACTGGTAATCGACCAATAATCTCTGGAATTAAACCAAAATCCTTGATGTCTTTTGGGATAATGTATTGTAACAAATTGTCTTTGTCGATATTATCCACATTTTTAGAAGTAGAATATCCCACAGCCTGACGATTCAAACGTTTGGAAATAATTCGCTCGATTCCGTCGAAAGCACCTCCAGCAATAAACAAAATATTTTGGGTATTTACCTCAACGAATTTCTGGTCTGGATGTTTTCTTCCTCCTTTTGGCGGCACATTTACCACAGTTCCTTCTAATAATTTCAATAAAGCTTGTTGAACTCCTTCTCCAGAAACATCACGCGTGATAGATGGATTATCGCTTTTGCGGGCAATTTTATCGATTTCGTCAATAAAAACAATACCTCTTTCGGCTTTGGCGACATCATAATCAGCAGCTTGAAGTAAACGTGTCAAAATACTTTCGACATCTTCTCCAACATAACCAGCTTCTGTAAGAACAGTTGCATCGACAATAGCCAAAGGAACATCTAGCATTTTTGCAATAGTTTTTGCTACCAATGTTTTACCAGTTCCGGTTTGACCTACCATAATGATGTTACTTTTCTCGATCTCTACCTCGTCGTGCAATTCTTGTTGCATCAAACGTTTGTAGTGATTGTAAACTGCAACTGCCATTACTTTTTTAGTTTGGTCTTGACCAATAACATATTGATCCAAGAAAGCTCTAATTTCTTTTGGTTTTTTCAACACCAAGTCGGTTGGTAAATTTACTTTTCCGCTTGATTTTAATTCTTCTAATACAATTCCGTGGGCTTGTTCGATACATTTATCACAAATGTGCGCATCGATTCCAGCAATCAATAAATTGGTTTCCGGTTTTTTTCTTCCACAGAAAGAACATTCTAATTTTGGTTTTGCCATCTTTTGAGGTTGGAGGTCAGAGGTTAGAGGTTAGAAGTCCGCAATCGTACCTCTAATTTCTAACCTCTAACTTTAATTTATCTTCTTAATACTTCATCAATCATTCCGTATTCTTTTGCTTCATCGGCAATCATCCAATAATCGCGCTCGCTGTCTTTGTGCACTTTATCGAATGTTTGTCCTGAATGACTCGAAATGATTTGGTATAATTCGTCTTTTAATTTCAACATTTCACGCAAGTTGATTTCCATATCCGTTGCAACACCTTGTGCTCCGCCCGATGGTTGGTGAATCATTACTCTTGAATGCGGCAATGCCGAACGTTTTCCAGCTGCACCAGCACACAAAAGAACCGCTCCCATTGAAGCTGCCATTCCGGTACAAATTGTAGCAACATCTGGTTTGATGTATTGCATCGTATCATAAATTCCCAATCCTGCATAGACGCTTCCTCCTGGAGAGTTCAAATAAATTTGAATGTCTTTTGAGGCATCGGCACTTTCTAGGAAAAGCAATTGCGCTTGAACGATATTAGCGATTTGGTCATCGATTCCTGTTCCCAAGAAAATAATTCTATCCATCATCAATCTCGAAAAAACGTCTAATTGAGAAATATTCAGCTGACGTTCTTCAATAATATAAGGCGTCATATTTGTTGGATTCATCGCTGCTACGATTTTGTCGTAGTACATTGCGTTTACACCTTGGTGTTTTGTAGCAAATTTTTTAAATTCTTTACCGTAGTTCATTTTTAAAAAGTTTAAAAGTTTAAAGGTTCAAAGGTTTAAGGTGGTTCAACTAGAAGCCTTAAAATCCTCAAACAAAAGAGCGTCAAAAAATATTTTTTCTGACGCTCAAATATACTTATTTTTTATTGTTTTGGCTTTGTAATAAAATCATAAAGTTATTCAGGTTTTGCTTTGAAATTTTCACGTCTTCCAACTTCCAACTCCCCGCTTCCAACTTTAATTTATTCTCCGTAAGAAGCAGCAATAAATTCGTCGTAAGTCACTTCTTTAGTTGTTGGATTCGCTTTCACTTTGAAGATTTCCAATAATTTCTCGGCAACCACTTGGTCTGAAAGTCTTTTTACTTCGTCTTGGTTAGACAAAACTCTTGCAACAATTCCTTGAACTTCTTCGTCAGTTGGATTTGTTTGTCCGAATTGGGCCATTTGCTGACGAATATTTTTTGTAGTAAAGGTTTTCAAATCTTCGAAAGTGATTTTGATATCGTTTTGAGCCAACGCTTTTCCTTCGATCAATTGAAAACGCAATCCTTTTTCAGAACGTGCATATTCTACTTCAGCTTCTTCTGGAGATAATTTTTTCTCACCAACTGTTTGCAACCATTTTTTAAGGAATTCGGATGGTAAATCGAATTTGGTGTTTTCGATTAAAAACTCCGTTACATCACCTAATAATTTTTGATCGGCTTGTTGCGCAAATTGAGCTTCAGCATCTTCTTTGATTTTTGCTTTCAAGTCTTCTAATGAAGCTACGATTCCAGCACCAAACAATTTATCGAACAATTCTTGATTCAACTCCGCTGGTTCCGAAATAGCAATTGCTTCGATTGTAAAATCAACATCGATTTCAATACCGTGAACATTGTCGTGACCAACTTTAAGATAGTCCATCAATTGATGATCGTCTTCGAATAAACCTTTAGTATTTACAGTTACTACATCACCTACTTTTTTACCAATGAATTTATCAGCAGTAGCTTTATCTTTGAAAATTGACAAAGTAATAGTTGTAGTATTTCCGATTCCTTCGGCTTCGTTTGTAAAAACTCCTTTAATATCAACACCTTCAACAACCACTTCTTGAGGAATTGGATTGCCAAATTGCTTTTGTATGCGTTCTACTTGACCGTCGATTAATTTATCATCGGCTTTTACTATATATTTTACGATGTCATTTTTGGCATCTAAATCAATTTCGAAAGCTGGAACCAAACCGATTTCATATTCAAAAGTTAATTCTTCAGCATCCCAATTGAAATTTTCGTTTTCTTTAGCTAGAGGAGTTCCTAGAAGATTTAATCTTTCTGAAGCTAAGTAACGCTCTAAAGCCAAGTCAACTACTTTTTTAACTTCTTCTTGTTTGATTGGTTTACCATATTGTTTTTCAACAAGGTCTTTTGGTACAGCCCCTTTTCTAAAACCTTTTACGGTTGCCAAAGGCATTTTTTCGTTTATTCTTTTTGCTACTTGACCTTTGTAATCCATGTGAACAACTGTCATTACAATTGTTTCGTTTACTGCGTCTAATGCTACTCTTTTGATATCCATCTTCTTCGTTAATTTACATAATAAAATTGGGTTGCAAAATTATAAAAATTTTACAACCCAAACAAGTTTTTAAGCTATTGAATTTTCGCTTCGTATTTACTCTTTAAATCCGATACCTTTTTATTAATCTTTGCCTACAATTGCAAACAAAATAGACTGAGAAAGAGACAATACAACACTAAAAAGCAATGCTGTCCAAAAAGTATCTACACTAAATCCCCCAACTATATTGGTACATAACAAGATAATTATAGCGTTGATAACCAGCAAAAATAACCCTAAAGTAATAATGGTAAACGGAAGTGTTAACAATACAAATATTGGTTTTATGAAAATATTGAGTAATCCCAACACAACGGCTACAAGCAATGATGTAACAAAACCAGCAACGTGAACGCCGGTCATAAAATTGGAAATAACCAAAACCAATACCGATGTAATAATAATCCTGACAAGTAGTTTCATATGTAAATATTTACTGTTTTTATTGTTCGTATGTAATTGCTTCGACTGTTCGCGAAAGCTCGCGTCGCTTATCTTCATTGGTGTCTGCAACCAATTATCATTTATGCTCATTTCATGTTTTTTTTTATTTCAAAAGTAAAATAAATTTTCTAAATATGTATGATTTTCTTTATCTTTGTTTTATATTCTTAAATTTAAAACTATGAAAAAACTATTACTTTTCCTGATAATGATGAGTTCGTTTGTTGCAAATGCCCAATTTTGGTCTGAAAAAGCAACTGGATTTGCAACTGCTAACAGAACTTTAAGTAGTATTTCAATTGTAGACGCGAGCGTGATTTGGGGTATTGCTTTAGATAATTCTGCGATACCAGACTATACCATAAAAGAATTTACTAAAAGCACTGATGGCGGAGAAACTTGGACTCCTGGAACGATAAATTTAGGCACTAATACCGCTGGATTGGGGATTACGAGTATTTCAGCTATTTCAGATCAAATCGCTTGGATATCAGCCGCTCCAGACGTTAGCGATCTTGGTGGTGTATGGAAAACAACCGATGGTGGGCTTACTTGGACTAAACAAACTACCGCTTTGTTCAACAATCCTACCGATTCTTACACAAGTTTTGTTCATTTTTGGGATGCCTTAAATGGCGTTACAGGTGGCGATACAGAAAGTGGAAGTTTCGAAATTTACACGACATCAGACGGAGGAAACAATTGGAACCGAGTTATTGGAGCAAACATTCCCGATTCTTTAGCTGGGGAAACAGGTTATGTGGGAGTGACTTCTATTAGTGGAAACACTTTTTGGTTTGGCACATCAGCAGGTAGAATTTTTAAATCTATGGATAAAGGTTTGTCTTGGACTGTTACAGATTCTGTGGTTAGTATTGATTTTGGATTAGATAGATTTAGCTTTTCAGATGCAAACAAGGGCATTTTAATGGTTGAAGACACTCAAAAACTTTATAAAACTACAGATGGCGGTACAACTTGGACTCCAATTACGACACCTGATTTTTACAAAACCGTAATTGCCTATATACCAGGAACGTCAACAGTTATTGCCGGAGCTGCAGCAAACCCTTTTGGTTCTTCTTACAGCATAGACAATGGATTAACCTGGACAACTATAGACACAGCGGTTTTTCACGGAACATTAGCTTTCTTGAATGATAGTTTTGGATTTTCGGCTGGAATGAATACTGACGCAACAACCGGAGGGATATCTAAATTCACAGGAATACCTTTAAAAAACCCTAGTTTTGATAATAATAAACAAATTGCTGCGTATCCAAATCCAACAAATGGAACATTATATCTAAAGTCTGAAACATCCCTAATAAAAGAAGCTTCCGTTTTTGATTTACTAGGAAAACAAGTTTATAAATCTAATTTTTCGGCGTTAAATAATGTTAACTTAGATTTAAAATCGCTACAAACTGGTGCCTATTTATTGAAAGTAACTTCTGATTCTGGAAAAACAGAAACTATAAAAATTATGAAAAACTAAATCGTAGTTTTTCAAAGATAAAGCCCTTTTCAAATTGATGAAAAGGGCTTTTTTATGCTTTTATTTCAAAAAAGAACTCGTAATTTCATAAAACAATTTTGGGTTTTCGGCGTGAAGCCAATGCCCAACATTCGGAATAGTTTCAATTCTAGAATCTGGAAAATGTTTTTTAATGTATTCGAAATCTTCATCGAGTATATAATTCGAATTACCTCCCCGAATAAAAAGTGTTGGTTTATTGAAAATAGCATCCTCCGGAAGTGGCTTTCCAATTTCATCCATATTGACATTGAAAACGGCCAAATTAAATCGAAAAGCCAATTGTCCCGGCTCTTGCCAGAACAAACTTTTCATCAGAAATTGACGTGTTCCAAAATCGAAAATATATTTCGATAAAATTTCTTCGACTTCATTTCGACTAGGTTTTAATGTAAAATCCACTGCATTCAATCCTTCGAAAATAGTTTGATGATGTTGAGGATAAAATTTTGGACCAATGTCGGCAACAATTAATTTTTCAACCATTTCTGGATACTTTGCGGCAAAAAGCATAGCTGTTTTTCCGCCCATCGAATGCCCTAGAATATTGATTTTTTGGAGATTATTGGCTTGACAATAATCAAAAACATCCTGAGCCATTATTGCGTAACTAAACTCATCCGAATGAAAACTCTTGCCGTGATTGCGCAAATCAAGTAAATGTACATGAAATCCATCGGCTGCGAATTGCGTCCCGATTGTTTTCCAATTATCAGACATCCCTAGAAATCCATGAATAATTAGTAGTGGTTTAGCTTCGCTCGATTCACCTTCGGCTCGGGTGCCTTCGCCTTCTATTTTTGAATACAACATTAAATTTTAGATTGCAGATTGCAGATTTTAGATTGCAGATTGCTTTCCAAATTCTTTTCTATTTATTAAAAACTATTTCAATTTTTGCAAATACATATTGACTACATTGTCCAATCCCAAATAAATAGCTTCGGAAATGAGTGCGTGACCAATAGAAACCTCCAATAATCCGGGAATATTTTGATTAAAAAACTGAATATTGTCGAGACTCAAATCGTGCCCCGCATTGATCCCCAAGCCCAATTCATTTGCCAAAACTGCAGATTTAACATAAGGGTCAATTCCATTTTTGTTTCCCAAACCGTAATCGTGGGCAAAAGCTTCAGTATACAATTCGATTCTTTCGGTTCCAATAATTTTGGCACCTTCAATCATTTCGAGAACAGGGTCCACAAAAATAGAAGTTCTGATTCCGTTTCTTTGAAATTCTTGTACCATTTCGGTTAAAAAATCCTTGTTTTTAATAGTGTCCCAACCTGCATTTGAGGTTATTGCATCAACTGCATCGGGCACCAAAGTCACTTGTTCGGGTTTGATTTCGAGAACCAAATCGATGAAGCTCCTCTCAGGATTTCCTTCGATATTGTATTCGGTGTAAACGATCGATTTCAAATCTCGGGCATCTTGATAACGAATATGCCTTTCGTCGGGTCTTGGATGAATAGTGATTCCCTGTCCACCAAATTTTTGAATATCGGTGGCTACTTTTAGTAAATCGGGAACATTTCCTCCACGAGCGTTTCGTAAAGTAGCTATTTTGTTAATATTTACGCTTAACTTTGTCATTGGAATAATTTTCAGGCTTTGAAGGGCAAAAATACAAAGTAAAATTTGCTGTTATTGCATAATTTTGATTATTTTGCATCAAATATTTAGGATGAATATATGACGGAGATTACAAACTATATTAGTAATGATTACAAAGCGATTGACAGTCAGGAAACTATTGCGGCTGTTCAAGAGTTTTTTAACGAATTAACTTTTTCGCATTTTCCTGTTGTCGAAGAAGGAATATATATAGGTAGCATTGGTTCCGATGATATTGAAACGCTTGATGGAGTCAAAAAAGTTTTGGATTATCGCTATTCTCTCGAAGGTTTTTTTGCCAGAGAAAATATGATTTGGCTCGATGTTTTGGAAGTTTTTGCTAAAAACCATTCCAATTTAGTTCCTGTTTTGGACCAAAAAAACCAATATTTAGGTTATTATGAAATTAGAGACATCCTGAATTTTTTTCACGAAACTCCTTTTTTACAAGAATCTGGCGGAATACTTGTGGTTAAAAAAAATACATCAGGGTATTCGATGGGAGAGATCACCCAAATCATCGAAAGTAATAATGGCAAAATCTTGGGTTTATTTATATCAGAAGCTGATTCAGACAGCACACAAGTAACTATAAAAATTAGTTTAGGAGTGATGAACGAAATAATTCAATCTTTTAGAAGATACAACTATGAAATAATTTCGGAACATTATGAAGACAATTACATCAACACATTAAAGGAACGTTCGGATTATTTAGACAAATATCTCAATATCTAATAAATGAAAATAGCCATTTACGGTCAATACTATCAAAATAGTACAGAACCCATCATAAAAGATATTTTTGCTTTTTTGATTAAGAATAATGTTGAGATGATTATCGAATCCTATTTTCTAGAAATCTTATTCGAAAAAAAACTTATCAAAAAAGAGTATCCTACATTTGAGTCTCATACTGAACTAGACAGCAGTTTTGATGTTCTGATAAGCATTGGCGGAGACGGAACTATTTTAAGAGCAGCAACATTAGTCAGAGATTCTGGGGTCCCTATTTTAGGAATAAACTCAGGTCGTTTGGGGTTTTTGGCTACAGTTCAAAAAGACAATATTGCTGAATTCTTGCAGTTTATTATCGATAAAAAGTATACTATATCTAAAAGAACCTTGCTCAGTTTATCTTGTTTGCCAGAAAATGAAGCCATAAAAGACCTAAATTTTGCCATTAATGAAATTTCTGTAAGCAGGAAAGAAACCACATCGATGATAACCATCGAAACATATTTGAACAACGAATACCTAAATTCCTATTGGGCCGACGGTTTGATTATAGCAACGCCAACAGGTTCTACAGGATATTCTCTGAGTTGCGGAGGTCCAATTTTGACTCCAAATGTGGAAAGTTTTGTAATTACTCCAATTGCACCGCATAATCTTAATGCGCGCCCGCTAGTGGTTACCGATGAAACAGAAATTAGACTCAAAGTTTCAGGGAGAGACGACCATTATTTAGTTTCTTTAGATTCAAGATTATTTTCTGTCAAGAATGATACTATTTTATACATCAAGAAATCTCCTTTTGAAATAAATATGGTAGAAATTCCAGATGCAACCTTCTTGAAAACATTACGAAATAAGTTGTTTTGGGGAGAGGATCGTAGAAATTAAATCAAATTAGCGCTACGATATACAATATTCCGTTTTTTGCCGTTTCTGTACTATTATAGACAGTGATTCCCAAATAATTTTAGTTTCAATTATCCAATTATTTATACATTTAACAGAATGAATGTTTATTGGCGTTGATAATTATTATATTTGCACGCAATTTTTAATTAAATGTATAAATTATTTAATCTAATTTTCTTGTTTTTCTTCTTTTCTATGAATGCACAAATTCATGAAATTGGTGTTTTTGTTGGTGGTAGTAACTATATTGGTGACGTTGGATCTACCACATATATTGCCCCGAACGAACTTGCGATGGGGATTTTATATAAATGGAATAAAAATCCCAGACTCGCCTATCGTTTTTCATTAAATGGCGCCTATTATTCAGCTAACGACCTTGATTCTGACGAACCAAGTAGAAATCAAAGAGGATATCATTTTAGAAATAGTATAAAAGAAGTATCTTTAGGCCTTGAATTTAATTTTTTTGATTTTAATTTGCACGAAGTAAAAATGAAATACACGCCTTATGTTCATTCAGGATTAAATTATTTGAGATTTCGGGATAGCTATTTAAAATCTAACAATATTGTAACAGAGCAAAGAACGGGTGCATTCGCTATTCCAATGACATTGGGAATAAAATCGAATGTATTCCCTCATGTGATTTTAGCATTAGAAGTTGGAGCAAGATATACCTTTACGGATAATTTAGATGGCAGCAATCCAAAGGACGGTGCCTTGATGAAATTTGGAAATATAAATAATAACGATTGGTATGTTTTTTCGGGGGTGACACTAACTTATACCTTTGGAAACAAACCCTGTTATTGCGCAGAATAAAAAATGAATTTAAAAGATAAAATAGACTTAACAAATTTACCCAAACATTTAGCTATCATTATGGACGGCAATGGTCGCTGGGCAAAAAAGCAAGGCTTTTTAAGAACTTTAGGTCACGAAAGTGGAACAAAATCGGTAAAAGAAATAATAAAGTCTTGTGCTAAATTAGGAATAGAAAATCTTACACTTTATGCTTTTTCTACCGAAAACTGGAACAGACCCAAAATTGAAGTCGACACTTTGATGAAAATTTTAGTCAGATCATTGAAGAAAGAGCTTAAAACTTTGCAAGACAACGACATCAAATTAAACACCATTGGCAACTTAGAAAAATTACCTAAATCAGCACAAAACGAACTTCTGGACGTCATTGAAAAAACAAAGAACAATTCTCGAATGACACTAACCCTAGCCTTAAGCTATGGTTCAAGAGATGAAATAGTAAATGCTGTAAGAAACATTAGCGATAAAGTTAAAAATAATATAATTTCAATAGACTCTATTGACGATTCAATTATAAATGAGCATCTTTACACGCGAAATTTACCAGAGGTAGATTTATTAATCAGAACAAGTGGAGAGCATAGAATAAGTAATTTTTTGTTATGGCAAATTGCCTACGCAGAGTTATATTTTACCGATATATTATGGCCAGACTTTAAAGAACAAGATTTGTATGAGGCTATCATTAGTTATCAAAAAAGAGAGCGTAGATTTGGAAAAACAAGTGAACAAATTAAATAATTTTTTAGTGTTACAAAAAAGCATAAAGTTACTCATAGGCCTATTGATTTTTGGAAGTTTTTCGCAAATTAAAGCACAAGAACGAGTACCATTCGACCAAGGAAAAACGTACATACTAGCTAAGGTTGATATAGTCGGAAAAATAAGTTTTAACGCAAATACTGTAACTACATTTGCAGGTCTAGAAAAAGGTCAGGAAATCACTGTTCCAGGTGAAGAAATAAGTAATGCAATCAAAAAACTAGGGAAGCTAGGACTTTTTGACGAAATTTCCTTTTATATAAACAGAATTGAAAAAGACAGTATTTACCTTGATTTACTTGTCGAAGAATTGCCGAAATTAAATGAAGTAAAATTTGTTGGCATTAATAAAAGCAAAATTGAAGGATTAATAAAAGACAACGGCCTTACAAAAGAGAAAGTAGTCAATGAAAATTTAATCACTACCACCAAAAATTACATCGAAAATAAATACAAAAAAGATGGTTTTTACAATACCAAAGTAACCATAAATACCGTTATTGATACTTCGCTAGTAAACCATGTTAATATGGTTGTAAAAATTGATAGAGGATCGAAAGTCAAAATTAAAGATATTGTATTCGAAGGAAATAAGGAAATAAAATCTGAAACCCTACGTGCAGCGATGAAAGATACAAAGAGAAAAACGCTAATCAGCATCAAAACATCTAAATTTATCCAAGCAAAATACGATGATGACATAGAAAAAGTGATTGCAGCTTACAAAGAACGTGGATACAGAGATGCCCGAATTATATCAGATTCAGTAGCTTACAATGAAGATTTAAAGGCTTTAATGATAATAATAAAAGTTGAAGAAGGCAATAAATACCGTTTTGGAAATATCAAATTCCTTGGAAATACAATGTATTCAGACGAAGGACTTATGGGAATGATTGGTATCAAAAAAGGGGATACTTATAATGGAGTACTTTTAGAAAAAAGAATTGCAGATAAGTCAAAACCAGATGGAGATGATATCACCAATTTATATCAAAATAACGGATATTTGTTTTCTAATATTAACGTAGTGGAAACCAAAACAGCAAATGATTCCATCGATTTTGAAATTCGAATTACCGAAGGCCCAATTGCGTACTTCAACAAAATTACGGTAACAGGAAATGACAAAACAAACGATCATGTTGTGTATCGTGAGTTGAGAACAAAACCAGGAGAAAAATACAATAAAGATTTGCTTATCAGAACTATTCGTGAAATTGGACAATTGGGATTTTTTGATCCTGAAACTATTGAACCCAAATTCAAAAATGTTGATGCGGCAGCTGGAACTGTTGATATAGAATATCCTTTGACAGAAAAAGGAGCCAGTCAAATAGAATTGCAAGGTGGTTATGGTGGAGGTGGTTTCATAGGGACTTTAGGACTGTCGTTTAATAATTTTTCTGCCAGAAATCTATTTAAGAAAGAAGCTTACAAACCTCTTCCTATGGGTGATGGTCAAAAAGTATCACTACGATTACAAGCAAGTTCGTACTATAGAACCTACAGTCTTTCGTTTTCAGAACCTTGGTTTGGAAAAAGAAAACCGGTACAATTAAACACTTCGTTATCTTACACAAGTCAGTATTACAATAATTTTCAAACTCAAAGAGTAGACAAAAGTAGAAGTTTTAACATCTTAACAATTTCAGCAGGTATATACAAAAGACTTACCATTCCTGATGATTACTTCGGATTATCACAAACTATAAGTTACCAACATTACGACTTAAAAAATTATAATACAGGTCTATTTACTTTTGGCGATGGAGCATCAAGAAACTTAGCTTATACAATAGGATTTTCGCGTAGCAACAAAGGAATCAATCCAATATTTCCAATATATGGTGCAGAATTTAGTCTAACTGGAAAGTTTACACTGCCTTACTCTTTATTTAATGGTGTGGATTATGCAACCTTAGGCGATCAAAAAGAATATAAATACATTTATTCTGGACCTTCATACACCGGAAATAATGGAATTAGAGTAAATAATGGAGATTACTTAGAGGCTATTCCAAGTACAACAAATCCGACACCAAGCAGTGTTGCAGATTATAAAGATGGTGCTGCTGACCCTGCAAAAGTAGATCAGAAAAAATACAATTGGCTAGAATATTACAAAGTAAAATTCAAAGCAGATTGGTACACAAAAGTAGCTGGAACAAATAAGAGTCCATTAGTTTTAAGGTCATTAATCGAATTTGGTTTCTTAGGGGCTTATAATCAAGAAAGAGGAATTATTCCTTTCGAAAGATTCTTTTTAGGAGGTGATGGTATGGCAAATTATTCAATGGACGGTAGAGAAACAGTAGCCTTAAGAGGATATCCTAATGGCTCATTAACCCCTGTTAGCGATGGTCAAGAATCAAATGGTGCAAACATTTACAATAAGTTTTCATTGGAATTGAGATATCCTATAACCTTAAAAGCATCGGCCTCAATATATGCACTAACATTCTTAGAAGCAGGATCTTCGTTTGACACCTTCAAGAATTACAATCCTTTTGCTTTAAGCCGTTCTGCAGGAGTAGGATTAAGAGTTTTTATGCCTGCATTTGGATTATTGGGAATAGATTTTGGATATGGATTTGATGGATTGCCAATGGCAAATGGTCAACTATCTCCAAAAGCAAATGGTTGGGAAACGCACTTTATTATTGGCCAACAATTTTAATAGTTGGATATAAATTTTTCTAATACATCTACGTTATGAGAAAAGAATTTTTATTTATATTTTTAGCCCTAACTGTAGCGAATACGGTTCAGGCACAAACTAAAGGCACGAAAGTGGGGTATATTGATATGGAATACATTTTGCAAAATGTACCCGATTACACCGAAGCGCAAAACCAACTAGAACAAAAAGCCCAAAAATGGAAGCAAGAAGTTGAAGCCAAAAAAAATGAAATCAATAAACTAAAAGAAGCTTTAAAAGCCGAAAAAGCCTTATTGACAAAAGGTCTTATTGAAGAAAGGATTAGTGAGATTGCTTTCCTTGAAAATGAAAATTTAGAATACCAACAAAAAAGATTTGGCCCAAACGGTGATTTAATGACGCAAAAAAATGCTTTAACAAAACCCATTCAAGACCAAGTATTTACTATAGTTCAAGATATAGCTGAAACCAAAAAATATGATTTTATTTTTGACAAAACGTCAGATATGACCATGCTTTTTGCAGCAAAACGATTTGACATCAGTGACCAAATAGTTCGTGTTTTGAATAGAACAGAAAAAAGAGAACAATTAACAAAAAAACAACTCAAAGAAGAAGCAGATCGAGAAGCCAAAGAAGAAGCATTGTATGACAATCCTGAATTGGCAAAAAAACAAAAATCTTTGGATGCAAAAAAAGCAACTCGAGATGCAGTTATTGCTGATAGATTAGCAGCACAAGAAGAAAGACGAAAAGCTGCTGAAGATAGAAAATTACAAATTGCGGCCGATAGAGAAGCGAAAAAGAATGGAACCGCTCCATCAACAACTAAAACGACAACTTCATCTGATAATAGTATAGACAAAGAAGCCGCTGCAACCGCTGCTGCAGAAGCAAAACAAGCACAAGCCGATCAAAGAGCTGAAACGCTTAGAATTCGACAACAAGCAGTTGAAGACAAGAAAAAAGCTTTAGAAGAAAGAAGACAACAAATTCTTGATGAAAGAGTAGCAAAAAAATCAGCTGCACTTCCTACAACGAACAAAACAACGGAAGCAACTGCAAACCCTGATGCACAAAATCAGGGTGCAAAAACTGCCGCTTCAACAGCTGCAGAGGCAAAACAAAAACAAGCTGAAGCTAGAGCAAAAACGCTAGAGGACCGCAAAAAAGCGGCAGAAGAAAATAAAAAAGCTCAAGAAGAAAAAAGAAAACAAGCCTTAGAAGCAAAAGACACTAAAAAAACTGGCACGGTTTCTGACAATACAGTAAAAGGAGATGGAAATACTCCAACATCTACAGCAACTGAACCAGATAAAACTGCAACAGAAACAGCCGTTACAAAAGACACTACAGCTAAAACACCTGCAGAAGAAGCAAAACAAAAACAAGCTGAAGCTAGAGCAAAAGCAATCGAGGACAGAAACAAAGTAATAGAAGAACGCAAAAAAGCTTTGGAAGAAAAAAAGAAAAAAATACTAGAAGATAGAGAAGCCGCTAAAAAAGCAAACGAAGAAAAATTAAAAACAACAAAAGAGAATACAAACAATAATTAATTAATATTTTAAACAATGAAACAAATCAAAACTTTACTAATTGCTGCAATACTTGTTTTAGGAGCTAGCCAAACTATAAATGCTCAAGCAAAAGCAGCTCACGTTGATGTAAGCGACATTATGACAAAATTGCCTGCAATGCTTGATGCTCAAAAACAACTAGAAAAACTGAGTGCCACCTATGATGCAGATTACAAAAAAATGGCCGAAGAATTTCAAGCCAAATTAAAGAAATATGATACTGAAGCTGCAACTGTTACAGATGCTGTAAATGCTGAACGTCAAAAAGAAGTTCAAGACATGCAAAAAAGAATCCAAGATTTTGGTCAAAATGCACAAAAAGAATTGCAAACTAAACAAGAGGAAATAACAAAACCAATTTACGAAAAAGTAAGAGCTGCTATCCAGAAAGTGGGTAAAGCAAAAGGTTTTCAATATGTTCTTGATGGATCAAATCTTTTACTTGCTGACGGTCCTAACTTGACTGTAGATGTAAAAAAAGAATTAGGTTTCTAATAAAAATCTATCTTCTCAAAAGCGCTCAACTAATTTTTTTGGTTGAGCGTTTTTTTTATAATATCAATTTTTAGGTTTTTAAAAAAGATGCAACTAACTTTGTTACTATGGATAACAATAAACCTATAGGAATTTTTGACTCAGGCATTGGAGGAACTTCTATATGGTCCGAAATTCATCAGTTACTTCCTGACGAAAAAACTATTTATCTAGCCGATAGCAAAAACGCTCCTTATGGTCAAAAATCTAAAGCCGAAATAATAGCTTTGAGTTGTAAGAATACCGAATTTTTGCTCGATATGGACTGCAAATTAATTGTTGTAGCTTGCAATACCGCCACTACAAATGCTATTCAGGAATTACGAGCAAAATACAAAGTGCCCTTTATCGGAATAGAGCCTGCGATAAAACCAGCTGCAACTCATTCGAAAACTCAAACCATTGGAATTTTAGCAACTCAAGGAACTTTAAACAGTGAGCTTTTTAATAAAAATGTCGAAAAGTTTCATAACACAAAAATTGTAGAACAAGTAGGTCACGGATTTGTGCAACTTATTGAAAAAGGTGAAATAAATTCGCCTGAAATGACAACTCTTCTTAAATCCTATCTCACACCAATGATTGAGGCAAACATCGATTATCTCGTCTTAGGATGCAGTCATTACCCCTATTTAATACCCCAAATCAAAAAAATTCTTCCTGCTCACATCCAAATCATAGACTCGGGAGAAGCAGCGGCTCGCCAAACTCAAAATGTTTTGAAGAAAAAAGTGGGATTGTCAAATCTAAAAAATAGAGAACCCCTATTTTATACTAATTCTGACCCAAAAGTACTTTCAGAAATTTTAGGAAACCAATATGAAGTAATCGAAAAAAATTTCTAAGGAATTAAATTATTCTTAAGTTTTGTACCAACCGGAATACATCACATAATTATTGGCAATGCGCTCAATTTCTCCGGCGAAATCTGATTGATCAATGTCTTTTACCTTTTTTGCTGGAATTCCAGCATAAATACTACCCGATTCAACTACTGTATTTTGAGTCACAACAGCACCCGCAGCAATAATCGAATTACTATTTACAACACAATTATCCATAACAATAGCACCCATTCCTATTAAAACATTGTCGTGAATCACACATCCGTGAACCATTGCATTGTGACCAATAGATACATTGTTCCCAATAATTGTAGGGTGTTTTAGGTAAGTACAATGAATAATGGCTCCATCTTGAATATTTACTTTATTTCCAATGGTTATAAAATGAACATCACCTCTAACCACAGCATTAAACCAAACACTACAAGAATGTCCAAAGATAACATCGCCAACAATAGTAGCATTTTCAGCCACATAGCAATCCTCAGGAATAATAGGTGTTTTTCCGTTTACAGATTTTATTAGCATTTTATGGAAATTAAAATTGGATAAATTTAAAATCTAATTAATAGCAGGACAATTACATTCGTATTTTTCGCGCTTGCAAAACAAATCGATTCCCAAAGTAATTTGATGAAAGCCCCCGGTGTCAAAATTCACATCGCCAGAAAGATAAGAATACGTATAGGCAAACATAAATTTATTGTAATTGATTCCAAAAACTGGCGATAAGTATTGCAGTTTTTGAGAAGAAACCCCACTACCACTAAGATATTCTGAACCATCAAAACTTGTACGATACGATAAAGCTGCCCAAAGCCTACCAAAATCGAAGCTCTTGTAAGCTTTCATATTGATGTCAATCGATTTTTCTTTGGTTTGATCTACAAGTTGAAACATCAGAGATGGCTCCCACAAAATTTTGTCTCTATCCCCAAAAACATAACCAGCACTAAATAAATATCTTCTCAAATTAGTACTTTCGTACTCTGTGTAAATTTTTCTTTTTGTTTCAATCACATTTTGAATAGTTCCGTGAACATAAAAATCAAGATAATTATAGGAAGCACCTAAGTCAATATTAAAATAAGAAGCATCTTGAACAATAATTCCGTTCACAATTGGATCAAAATCTCCGGATTGCAACCACTCTGTTTCATCTAATTGGCTTTGGGAAAAATCAGCACTCATACCAAATGACAATTGATTCAAATCGATATCATCTCTAGAAAACATAAGATGATGCGCATAAGTTAATTTTGCGCCTTTTTGAGAGTGATATCCGTTTTTGTCATTAAAAAGAATAATTCCAAGACCAGATTTCTCGCCCGCTCTTCCATTATAACTTAAGGTCTGAAGTGCTGGAGCATCTGTCTGGTCAAACCATTGTTTCCTTGCAGTAAGTCTTATTTTGTCGCAATTTGCTGCCCCAGCCATCGAAGGATGAAGCAAATAATAATTATCCGATAAATAATCTGAATAGACAGGAATTCCTATTTGTGAAAAGGAATTATGTGCTATAAAAAATAGAACTATAAAAATCTTAAATTTATCGTACATTCAAAAAAAATTACATTTAAAATGGGGCAAACGATTAAAAAATAATTATTAATCAACTTAAAACGTTATATAAGTTAATTTATTCTTTAAAAAATCAAATATAGTTAATAGTAGAAAATATCTTTGTTAAATTTGTAAAAAATTAAAAAATTATGTCAAAAATAGCTATTAAAGAAACGCAAAACGCAAGTATATTAAAGTTCGAATTCGAAGATTTTATCACACAGAATGAAAGTTTTGAATTCAAAAACATTGATGAGACCAAAAATTCTCCTCTCGCACAGCAATTATTTTATCTGCCATTTGTAAAAACAGTTTACATCTCGGGAAATTTCATTGCCATCGAAAAATTCAGCATTGTAGAATGGGATGATGTAAAAGATGCTGTAGCGGAACAAATCGAAACCTTTGTAACCAATGGCGGAATAATCATTACACCATCTGAAAATAAAGCGCAAAAACAACCGATAACCGTTTATGGCGAAACTACTCCAAATCCGGCTGCTTTGAAATTTGTGGTAAGCCGAATGTTGACCAAAAGCCCTGTTGAATTCAAAAATATTGATGATACAGCAGCTTCTCCATTGGCAAAAGAATTATTCAAATTTCCGTATGTAAAAGAAATTTTCATCGATGAAAATTATATTTCGGTAACCAAATATGAAGTCAACAACTGGGACGAAATCACATTGGAATTAAGAACTTTTATCAAACAATACATCGAAAACGGTGGAACAGTTCTTGACGAAAGTATCATCGTAGCCAAAGCTGAACAAGAAAAAACGAAAACTAAAGAGTTCGATAATCTTGATGTTACCTCGCAACAAATCATCAACATATTAGAAGAATATGTAAAACCAGCCGTACAAGCCGACGGTGGAAATATTGCTTTTGAATCGTATAACGAAGCCGACAAAACCGTGAAAGTAGTTCTTCAAGGAGCTTGCAGCGGTTGCCCTTCATCAACATTTACCCTAAAAAGTGGTATAGAAAATATGCTAAAAAGCATGCTTAACGACGAAGACATTAAAGTTGAAGCCATAAACGCTTAATATTTTAGATTTTAGATTGCAGATTTCAGATTGATTAAAACTTAAAAAATGAATTTACTTTCTCAAGAAACCAGCCCGTATTTGCTGCAACACGCCAATAATCCTGTACATTGGAAAGCTTGGAATACCAATTCATTGGACGAAGCCAAAGAAAAAAACAGTCTAATTGTCATAAGTATTGGTTATTCAGCTTGCCATTGGTGTCACGTTATGGAACACGAAAGTTTCGAAGACCAAGAAGTGGCCGATGTTATGAATACAAATTTCGTTAATATCAAAGTCGATCGTGAAGAACGTCCTGATGTAGATGCGGTTTATATGAAAGCCATTCAGCTTATGACTCGTCGTGGCGGTTGGCCCTTGAATGTGGTTACACTTCCTGACGGAAGACCCATTTGGGGCGGAACGTATTTCAGAAAGGAAGAATGGATACAAACTCTTGGCCAATTGCAAGAAGTATATCTATCAAATCCTGAGAAAGTGATTGATTATGCCGAAAAATTGCATGAAGGGATTCAATTATTGAGTATTATTGAAAATAAAAAATCGGAAACTACAGTAAATCAAGAAGACTTAATTCCTTTAGTCGAAAAGTGGAAAGAAGATTTTGATTGGGAATTTGGTGGAATGTCAAGATCACCAAAGTTTATGATGCCCAATAATTATCATTTTTTATTGCGTTTTGCTTTCCAAAAAAATGATATGAAATTGTTCGATTTTGTAAATCTCACCTTGACAAGAATGGCTTACGGAGGAATTTTTGACACAGTCGATGGAGGATTTTCGCGTTATTCAGTAGATAATAAATGGCACGTTCCTCATTTTGAAAAAATGCTGTACGACAACGGCCAGTTGATTTCCTTGTATAGTGATGCTTTCAAATTGACCAAAAAACCGTTGTACAAAGAAGTCATCGAAAAAACGATTTCTTTCGTCGAAAGAGAATTAATGAATCCCGAAGGCGGTTTTTATTGCGCCCTCGATGCCGATAGCTTAAATCCTGAAAATCATCTCGAAGAAGGTGCTTTTTATGTTTGGAAAATCCCTGAATTGAAAACCATTATTGGCGATGATTTCGATTTATTTAGTCAGGTTTTCAACATCAATACCTTTGGATTGTGGGAAGACGGAAATTATGTTTTGATTCAAAATAAAAGTCTGGACGAAATTGCAAAAAACAACAATATTACCCTTTCGACACTTCAAAAAAAGAAACTATTCTGGGAGCAAATCCTTTATATTAAAAGAGAAAAACGTTCAAAACCAAGATTAGACGACAAATGTCTAACCTCTTGGAACGCCATAATGCTCAAAGGTTTTGTTGACGCTTACAAAGCATTGGAAAATGAAAATTATCTCGTTTTAGCCCTTAAAAATGCTAATTTTATCATTAAAAATTTGTGGTCAAACGAAGGGAATTTGTTCCATAATTACAAAAACGAGAAAAGCACCATCAACGGTTATTTAGAGGACTATTGCTTTGTAATTTCCGCCTTTATTAGTTTATACGAAGTAACATTCGACGAAAAATGGCTTCACTATGCCAAACAATTAACAGATTATAGTTTGGAACATTTTTATGACGAGAAATCAGGATTTTTTGCCTTTACCTCCAATCTGGATGAAGCCCTAATAACATCACATTTCGAAACTGAGGACAATGTAATTCCAGCATCGAACTCGGTTATGGGAAAAAACTTGTTTCTGTTGAGTATTTATTTTGAAAACTCCTATTACGAAAAAGTAAGTCAAAGAATGTTGCAAAATATTATGCCAAACATACAATATCCGTCTGCTTATTCGAATTGGATGGATTTGACTTTGAATTATTCCGAACAAAATAAGGAATTGGCGATTTGCGGAGAATCAGCATTGGTATATTGCAGCAAAATAAATGCATTATACTTTCCAAATGTAGTTTTGGCTGGAACCAAAAAAGTTTCGACTCTTTCCTTTTTGAAAGACCGATTTGTTGCCGATCAAACCCTTTTTTATCTTTGCCAAAACCGTACTTGTTTAACTCCTACTGATGATTTTCAGAAAATTGTTAGTAATTTAATTTAACTTAAAATAAAAATGCTTACTATTGCTAACTAATTAAAAATCAAAAAACTATGGGAGTATCATCATTTTTTAAAAATCTATTTGGCAAAGCCAATATAGATGTAGATTCGATAGCCGATCAAGCTGAAACTATGGCAACCGATGCCTTTGCGAAAGCAAAAGAAGCCACAGCACCACTTGTGGACAAAGTGGAAGATTTTGCAGAAATGGCCAAAGAAAAAGCAAAAGAATATATTCCTGCTGCCAAGGAAGCAATAGAAAACGCAATAGAAACCGTAAAAGAAAAAGCTAGCGAATATGCAGATAAAGCTGAAGAACTTGCCAAAAGCACTTCGGAAACTGTAAAAGAAAAAATAAGCGATTTAACTTCCGAAGCTGTAACGACAACAGAAGCTGTAGCGGAAAAAACAGTTGAAAAAATTGAAGAAACTAAAGCTGTAGCGGAAGAAACAGTTGAAAAAATCGAAGAAGACAAAAAATAATTATTTAAAATTTATAAGTATATTTGCTTTGTAAACCAAAACCTTCTCCATTGAGAAGGTTTTTTATTAAACAAAATGACAGTTAACACAGAAAACATTGCCAATTACGCAGAAACTTTCATCAAAGTTTTAATCGATTATTCTCCAAAATTGATATCGGCATTTCTAATTCTATTTGTAGGCCTTTACGTAATTCGAGTAATCAACAGGCTCATTCGAAAAATAATGATAAAAAGGGAACTTGACCCTACTTTGACCAAATTTCTTGCCGACATCCTGCTTTGGGTTTTGAGAGTGTTGTTGTTTGTAACTTTCATTTCCAAATTAGGAATCGAAACCTCATCCTTTGTAGCAATCTTAGGGGCGATGGGACTTGCCGTAGGTTTGTCGCTTCAAGGATCGTTGTCAAATTTTGCTGGAGGAATGCTGATTATACTATTCAAACCGTTCAAAGTAGGCGATACGATTGAGGCTCAAACTATGATTGGAACTGTTAGCGAAATACAAATATTTGTAACTAAATTAATCAATGCCAACAATCAGACGATTTTTATTCCAAATGGTTCCTTGTCCAACGGTATTATTACCAACTATTCGATGCAAAGATTTCGAAAGGCCGATTTGACCATTTCGATTTCTTATGACACTGAAATCAAGAAAGCTAAAGATATTATCACTGAAGTTTTAAAAAACAACCCAAAGGTACTAAAAACTCCCGAAGCAGAAGTATCTGTAAAGCTATTGACTGATAGCTCGATTCAACTCGCCGTCAGGCCTTGGGCAAATAACGAAGATTTTGGTGCTGTTTTCTCTGAAACTTTGGAGAGTTGTAAATTGGCTTTTGACACTGCAGGAATTGTGATTCAACCTTTTGTGAAAGAGTCATCCGCAAAAAACAATTAAATTATTTATTTTTTCGAAACTGTCATCATAAAATCCTTCAAATAATACGGTTCAAAGTAGGCGACATCTACAAAGTCATTTTTTTGATATTTATCAAAACTCAAAAAGCTCATTTCTTTTGCTGATGGATATTTAATTTCTTCCAAGAAAATAAAGTTTTCTTTGGTCAAGACAGTCTTGCCTTTTTCGGCACAATCACCTACAAAATAAAGGGTTTCCCGCAAATTTTCGAAAGAGCTTTCGGTGATTACTTCGGCTTGAACGGCTCTTTTGTTTTCGAAATTTGGAGTAAAAATAGCGCTATAGACTTCCATTCTTCGGGCATCTAGCATTGGAATAATCAATCCGTTGGAAACCTTGACTTGCGATGCCAAAACTTGCAAAGTATCTACTGCAATCAAAGGAATTCCCAAAGCATAACACAAACCTTTTGCGGCAGAAACCCCAATACGCAATCCGGTGTAAGAACCTGGCCCTTGACTCACAGCAATCGCCGATAAATCTTGGAAAGTTATTTCCGATTCCTTGATAATTTCTTCAATAAAAACGTGCAAACGTTCCGCATGAGAATAGCCTTCTTCGGCAATTTCTTTGCATAGAATAGTTTTTCCGTCTCTTGCCAAAGCAACAGAACAATTTTTGGTAGCGGTTTCGATGTTGAGAATGTAAGACAAGGTTTGAAGTTAGAGGTTAGAAGTTAGAGGTTTGAAGTTAGAGGTTAGAAGTTAGAAGTTAGAAGTTAAAGGTTAGAGATTATAAGTAGGCAGTAAGAACTGAATGCTAAAAACTGATTATTGCAAACTGAACACTATTTTTTTTCTTCTACTTTATCAATAGTTACTTTATCGCCAGAATTCAAATCCTTCGAAACGGTTGAATAAGGTCCCGTGATAACAACATCACCTTTTTTGAGTCCAGTAAGAACTTCAATATTCGTATCGTCCTGAATTCCTGTTTTTATGATTCGGATTTTGGCTTTATCGCCTACTTTTACAAAAACACATTCTAGTTTTTTGTCGCTTTTTGGGGCAGCTTTTTTCTCGTCTTCGTCTTCCACTTTAAATCCTTTTACGGCTGTCGTGTCTGATTTGACCACTACTGAACTAATTGGCACAGCCAAAACGCTAGCTCTTGTTTTTGTAATAATATCAACCGTTGCGGTCATTCCTGGTCTAAAAGGCGAATAAGTCACCGGTTTCCCTTCTAATAAATCTTGATACGATTCTTTCAAAATTCTAATTTTTACTTTAAAATTGGTTACTTGATCCGCTGTCAAAGTAGAACTCGCCGAATTGGAAATACTCGTTACAATGCCTTTGAATTGTTTTTTCAAATAAGCATCCACCTCAACCTTAGCTTCGTTACCCACTTTTATTTTTACGATGTCATTTTCATTTACATCGACTTCCACTTCCATATTATTCAGGTTGGCCACACGAAGAATTTCGGTTCCCGCCATTTGTTGGGTTCCTAAAACTCGTTCGCCCAATTCCACGTTTAGTACCGAAATTGTTCCATCGGCTGGCGCATAAATCGTGGTTCTGCCAAGATTGTCTTTGGCTTCATTTACAGTTGCCGAAGCACTTTGCACATTGAAATAAGCAGATTGTTTGCTGGCTTTGGCAACTTCAAAACTCGCCACTGTTTTGTCCCAATCCGATTTGGAAATAATTCCTTTATCAAATAATGTTTTGTTTCTGTCATAATTGGCTTTGGCTTCTTTAAAGGAAGCATCGGCTTGGCTCAAATTTGCTTTAGTTCCAGATAAATTAGACAGGGTACGATTGTATCCTGAAGTGTATAAATCTGGATTTATCTTTACTAATAAGTCTCCTTTTTTGACCACTTGTCCTTCGATTACATTCAAAGCTATAATTTCACCGGAAACTTCTGAGGATATTTTCACTTCAATTTCGGGCTGAATTTTCCCAGTTGCCGAAACAGTTTCGACAATAGTTGTAGCGTTAACATTGGTAATTTCTACCGATTTTCCTTTGTCTTTATTACCAATAACACCCGATTTAGAAAGTATAATTAACAATCCAATGATGGCAACGGTCGCTCCAATTAATATATAAATAGTTTTCTTAGACATAATAAATTAGTTTTTTATGATTGGAATTCCAAAGTAGAATTCTAGTATTTTTATTTTGAAAATATAGTCGTATTTGGTTCTTAACACTTCTGATTGTGCAACGGTATATAATGTTTGCGATTGATTAAAATCGAAAGAATTCATCATTCCAACTGCATATTTTTCTTTGGCATAATTATAAGCTTCTTGTCTCGCCTCTAAAGCAGAAAGGGCAGATTCATAAGCATTCAAACCACCTTTGGCATCTGTAAAGGCTGTGTAAACATTTCTTTGCAAAGTTAATTCTTCTTGTTCAACTGCAATTTTTGATTTTTCTAAACTTACTTTCGAACGTTCTACATTATTTCTTACTGACCAACCATTAAAAATTGGGATTGCTAGTTGAACTCCAAAAGACTGTCCTTTATTATCTATAAATTGGTCCTTAAAAGTAGGCGAACTTCCCAATACAGGAATTGAGTTTGGAGATAACACGTTTTGACTTGTTCCTTCAACAAATCCAATAACAGATGTTGGATTGGATAGGTTTGGCACAAATCCAGAAATTACATCAGCATACGAAATTCTCGTATTAATATTATAAAATCCTTGTAAAGTTGGCTGAAAACCTCCTTTGGCGATGGCTAGATTTTTTTCGGAAATTTCTAAATTGGTTTTGGCAATTTTCAATTCTGTTCTTTGCTCTTTTGCTTTGTCGTACACAGCAATTGGAGTTTGAGCCAATATGTTGTTTTCGTCTTTGGCCGAGGTATTATCGGTCACGTCAAAATCATAAAACTCTTTCAACTGTAACAATTGAGCCAAGCTCAATTTAGAAATTAACAGTGAATTCTCTGCCGCAACCACTCTTTGACTATCCGAAGCTACAGTTGCTTTTATGTCTAACAAATCTCCTTTAGGAACGGATCCTGCTTTTACTAATTCTTCGGAACGAGACAATTGTTTTTCGTTTATGGCTCTTTGTTCCTGTTGCACTTTCAAATTTTCTTTATTGAAAAGTACTTGCAAGAAGGCATTGGCAACATTTAACGCTACATCTTCCTGCATTTTTGTCAATTGATATCTAGCCGCAACAATCGATAGATTTGCTCTACGAAGCGTATTTTGATTTTGCAAACCTTTATAAATATCAAAACCAACACCGACTCCAAATGAGGAATACTGTGTAGTTTGATTTCTTAAAAGTCCCGTTGTTGGGTCTTGATTTAAACCAATATTCCAAGAGTGGTTTGCATTAGAATTTAAAGAAGGAATAAAATTTCCAATAGCACCTTTTTTGTCAATGTCTGCCGTTTTAGTATCTAATTCAGTTTGTTTGATGGAGATATTGTTATCTATAGCGTATTTTATACATTCTTCTAATGTCCATTGTTTTGTTTGAGCCTGAATCGACAAGCTAAACAGCAGGATAATAACGAAAGGGATATAATTAATTTTTTTCATATTATTTGAATGAAAGCGTAGCAAAGGTACTACACAAATTTAACATTTATTTGAAATTCTATTTGTTTTTAGGAGAAAAATCTAAGGTTTTGGTTCGTCTGCTTTCAAACCTTGATTCCAAACTTTAATTTTATCCGAAGATTTAATTCCGCTTTTCACTTCTACATAAATCCCATCACTTACACCCAAAACGACATCTTTTCTTTGAAACTTTTGTGTTCCGGTAACAATCTCAACATAAGGTTTTTGTGTTTTTTTGTCAAATTGGATTAATGATTCTTTCAAGGATTGAACTTTATCTGCTTTTTCTAAAATAATAGAAGCATTGGCACTTAATCCTGCTCTGATAAATGTATTGTCTCTATTGGTCAAAGTTGCTTTTATTTCAAATTGAATGGCGCCATTTTCGGTTTTTCCTTTTGGAGCAATGTAAGTCAAAACGGCTTCAAATTTTTTGTTCTCAATGGCTCCAACAGTAATTTCGATGGGCATATTCAGTTTTATTTTCCCTACTTCAGATTCATCTACTTTACCCACAAATATCATTTTTCCGATATCGGCAACACTCGCGATGGTTGTTCCTTCGTTGAAATTATTACTTTCGATTACTTGATTCCCCACTTTTACAGGAACATCCAGCACCATTCCGTTTACTGTTGAACGAATTGTAGTATTGGCATAACTTCCCAGTCCAGAAGTGGTTCCAGTTTTTGCAATGTCATAGTCCTGCTTTGAAGCTGAATAATTTTGCTTGGCCTGTTTGTAAGCCACTTGAACCGCATCAAAATCATTTGCAGAAATAACACCTTTGTCGAATAAAGTTTTTTGTCTTTGGTATAATTTCTCTTGATTCTCCAAGTTTATTTTGGCTGTTTGAACTTGGTTTTGAGTGTTGCTCAAATTAGACACATTAGCAACCACTTTTATTTTGGCTATCATATCGCCAGCTTTTACAGATTCGCCAGCTTTGATATAAACCGCTTCTATGATACCCGATATATTAGGTTTAATTAATACTTCTTCATCAGGAACAATATTTCCGGTTGCAAGAGTGCTTTTAATAATGGTTTTTACTTCTACTTTATCCGTTTCAAAAACGATTGGTGATTCTTGGTTTTTGGCGTATAAATAATACAAAGCCCCGAAAAAAACTATCGCTATTAGAATCAATACGGTTATGGTTACTCCTTTTTTCATTTTACTATTTTTAGTCGATTATTATTGTTTTTTGATTGATTTATTATTCTGTTCGTAAAGCATCTATTGGTTTAACATTTATGGCGGTTTGTGCGGGAATTAATCCGGCTAATAATCCAGAACCTACTAATATAAGTAAAGCAATAAACACTACCGTCAAATCAACACTTGGATTGATAAACATCATTCCATCGGTAGGCATTGTTGCTAAAATCATATTAAGTATCGCCAATAATCCTGTTGCCACAGCGATTCCAAACATACCTGCTATTATGGTTAGAAAAATGGCTTCTAATAATATTTGAGATCGAATTGCGCCGGGTGTTGCGCCTAAAGCTCTTCGTATTCCGATTTCATTTGTCCGTTCTTTTACAACAATTAACATAATATTTGAAATCCCAATTACACCAGATAACAATACTAAAGTCCCAACAAAATAGGCAATAAATTTTAGCACCATAAACAATTGTTGCACTTTTTGAAACTCTTCGAACAAATCAAAATTACCAACAGCTCTTTCGTCATCGGGATGAATAGAATGTCTTTCTCGCATAAAGGCTAAAATTCCCGGTTTGAGTGCAGTTATGGAAGCATCGTCTTTTGCTGTTAGTGCCATCCAACCCACTGTATCCCCAAAATTAAACGCTTGTTGAAAAGTGGTAAACGGAATGAATATGTTTTTTTGAGCACCTTCGCCATTTCCTCCATTATTTCCTTTGGATTTATACACTCCAACTACCATAAAATTGACTCCGTTTATTTTTATATAGGTACCAATTACTTCTTCGGCATTCAAATACAATTCTGTAATAACTCCTTTACCAATTATTGCCACTTTACGTCTCGAGACTATATCTTGTTGATTGACAAAACGGCCTTTGATAATTTCCATTTGCTCTTGCTTGATCAACTCAGGATAATCTCCATAAATGGTATAAGCTCCAGTTTTCGTTCCTCGAACTACGTTACTCACCCCATTAAAATCACCTAATTGATTGCGAGGAGAAACATATAAAAGGTCTGGGAATTTTTGTTTTAAGGCTTCAACATCATTGTTCTTGAAATCGAATGGTCTAGTTTTAGGCAATCCTTTGTATGCTTTTGAGGTGCCTTGAGTCCACATAAACATGGTATTGGTTGCGATTCCGTCAAATCCTTTTTTGACTCCATTTTCCAATCCGTTAGAAGCAGCCAATAAAATGACTAAAATAAATATACCCCAAAACACTCCAAAAGCTGTCATGAGCGTTCGAAAAGTATTGGCAGTTAATGCCTCCAAAATTTCATTCCATTTTTCTCTATCAAACATAATTATTCGTCTCTAAGTGCTATAATAGGTTTAATTTTTGCAGCACGATACGCTGGAATAAATCCCGCCAAAGCTCCCGCAATCACTAAAACTATTAAGGTCGATATGGCTACAGTAAAATCTACTTGTGGATTCCTAAAATATTCACTTTCTGCCTGAGGACCTACTAATTCAAGTAAAGCTAAACCTGTCAAAAGGCCCATAAAACCAGAAATAGTGGTTATAAATATAGATTCGTGCAAAATCATGATTATAATGGAAAGTGGTGAAGCACCAAGCGCTTTTCGAATGCCAATTTCCTTAGTTCGTTCTTTTACTATAATCATCATAATGTTACTAACTCCAACTACACCAGCGATAATAGTACAAATCCCAACCCACCAAAAGAACAAGCGGATATACAGATTCAAATCATAAAACTTTTTGGCTTCAATAACTGAATTATTGATTCCAATAGCGCTTTCGTCATCAGGAGCGACTGAATTTTTACCTCTTAGCAAAAGGCCTAAATCTGTAGAGAATTTAGTCGCTTCGGCGACAGCTTCTTCATAACTATCTTTCTTTTTTAAAGTATAAAACAAAACACTTACTTTATCTCCTACTCCATACACTTGTTGCGTAGTAGATAATGGCAAGTACACCCGACCTTCTTCCCTCTCACCAGCTGGATCAGTAAAAACCCCAACCACCTTAAAATTGATATTATTTATTGCTATTTTTTCTCCAATAGGATCTTTTCCCTTAAATAAATCTAAATTAATTTTTTGACCAATCACTGCCACTTTTTCAGAATTAATCAAGTCATTAGCATTTACAAAACGCCCCTTAACTACAGTAGCATTTTCAATGGCTAAATAATCTGGATTTACGCCACGATATTGGTAATTTCCAGACTCTTTTCCATATACAATACTAGCTCCCCAAGCATTATAAGTTGCACCATTTTTATCAAATAAATCACCATATTTTTGAACTGAAATATCATAATCACTATTTCGAAATTGAATGTTTCTACCTGGATTCATTCCCTTATAAGCCTTGGTAGTTGTGCCAGACCAAACTTCAATAATTCCAGCAGCATCACGCTCAAACTGTTTTTCAATTCCGTTTTGCAACCCTTTTCCAACTCCAAGAAGAATAACTAAAATAAAGATCCCCGAAGCCACAGAAAGTCCCGTGAGAAAAGTTCTCAGTTTGTTTTTGGCGATTGCCTCAAATATTTCTTGCCAGCGTTCTATATTAAACATAAGAAGAAGCTCTTACTTGTTCTACAAATTTATCGTCGATGATTATTCCGTCTTTTAAGACTACATTCCGTTTGCACATGGCAGCAATATCAGGTTCGTGCGTCACAATTAAAATGGTTTTTCCTTCGTCATTTATTCCTTGTATCAATTCCATGACTTCATAAGAAGTCAAAGTGTCCAAAGCTCCTGTTGGCTCATCAGCTAATAAAACTTTAGGGTTTGATGCCAAAGCTCTTGCAATAGCCACACGTTGTTTTTGTCCTCCAGAAAGTTCATTGGGCAAATGGTGCGAATGGGATGCTAGACCCACTTTCTCTAAATACCGCATCGCAATTTCGTTACGCTCTTTTCGCTTCAACCCTTGATAATACAATGGCAGAGCCACGTTATCTAAAGCACTTTTATAATTAATTAGATTGAAAGATTGAAAAACAAAACCAAGAAATTGATTTCGATATCGAGAAGCGATAGTTTCGTTTAATTTTTTGATAGGCACATTGTCCAAAGTATAAAGTCCTGAATCGGCTTCATCCAAAATCCCAAGAATATTCAATAACGTAGATTTTCCTGAGCCTGACGATCCCATAATCGCGACCAACTCACCTTCTTTGATATTGAAATTGATTCCTTTTAGCACGTGCAATTCCGAACCTCCTACGGTGTACGATTTATGTAAGTCTTTAATTTCAATCATTTTAGATAATTTTAAACAAATTTAGGAATTCTTTAATTTTAATTTTAACAAGAAAATGTTAAACGTTCCATACTATTTTTATATAAGACCTAATTTCTATAAATATGTTACAGCCTAAGCCTAAAAATATATTTGTTTTGTTAATTTTGTTGAATCAAATTAAAATAAAATGTTCAAATTTCTTTCCGTCCTAGTTGTTTTTCTAGTAGTTTTCTTAATATCTAGTTGTTCTTCAACTAATAAAATAGCAGCACTAAAACCAGAACCCGACAATGCCGACCCATTGGTTTATGAAAACGCTGTTTCCTATATTAATTTACCTATCAGTGTAAAATTGAAAGACGTTGAAAATCAAACCAACACACTCTTGAATGGTTTAATTTACGAGGACAATAATATTGAAGACGATAATATAGAAATGAAAATTTGGAAATTGGCTCCAATAACAATCGAAAGTGACAAAGAAAGCGCCACTGGAAAAATAAAAACAATTTTACCTTTGAAAGTCTTGTTCAAATATAGAATTGGCACCAAAACTTTAGGTGTGGATTTATATAACACTAAGGAATTCAATCTTAACGGAGTGGTTACTTTGATGAGCGACGTGGCTTTGACCAATTGGAAACTCATAACCAAAACTGAACTTAAATCGTTAGATTGGAACGAAAGCCCAACGATGGTTGTTTTTGGAAAAAATGTTCCCGTTACTTATGTTATGACTCCTGCAATCAAGCTTTTCAGAGCAAAAATAGAGAAGAGCATTGATGGTGCGATAGAAAAATCGATGGATTTCAAGCCTAATGTTTTAGCCGCTTTAGAAAAAATTTGCACTCCATTTCAAATGAGTGAAGCTTATGAAAGTTGGCTCCGAATAACTCCCATTGAAATTTATTCGACCAATGCCGTACTCAAAAACGATTCTTTTTTGATGGACATGGGAATGAAATGCACTATGACTACATTAATAGGAAAACAACCAGAATCAAAATTCGATGCATCAAAAA
Source organism: Flavobacterium franklandianum (assembly GCF_007097365.1). Taxonomy (GTDB): domain Bacteria; phylum Bacteroidota; class Bacteroidia; order Flavobacteriales; family Flavobacteriaceae; genus Flavobacterium; species Flavobacterium franklandianum. The sequence goes on along the minus strand of NZ_VJZR01000002.1, from coordinate 55,344 downwards.
TTGTCCTAAAGCCGGTAACAAAAAACCCAAACCAAATCACAGCAAACATTGCTGCAGTTTCCACTTTTGCAGAAGCTTCAAAAATAATGACCAAGAATTTTGCTGGACAGGAATTTGGCTCTGGAAGCAAAAAAGTAAAAGTTCAAAAGGTGGACATTTGGCATAAAAATGACAAAATGGTTATTGCGTTGGATGTTTTAGGAAGCGTAAATGGAACAATTTATTTAACAGGTTTTCCGCAATACAACGAACAAACAAAAGAAATCTTTTTTGACAAATTGGATTATGCCTTAGATACCAAAAATAAATTAATGCGAACCGCCAATTGGCTTGTACAAGGGCTGGTTTTAAGAAAAATTCAGGAGAGTTGTCGCTATTCTATCGTTGCAAATTTAGAAGAAGGAAAACAAAATATGGCCGCTTATTTAAAAAATTACTCTCCAATGCCGGGCGTTTTTGTCAACGGAAAAATGGATGATATTCAATTCGAGAAAATTCAACTTACTAATAAAGCTATTATTGCTTTCATAAAAGTTAAAGGGACAGTGAATGTGTCTGTGGATGGCTTGAAGTAATCCCTTCCCCAGCTCTCCTCGAAGGAGATGAGGCGATAATCGAAAAGTATGATGATTTTGTGAATTAGGAATTTCAAATTTTCATTGAAATTGTTATTGCTTATTCTTTTTTCGCATTCGATACACATAATATCCAATTCCAGCAACAAGCAAATACGGAATCACCATCAAGTAAACGATACCATCATTTACAGCTTCGGCTTTAACCTTATTGCCTTCACCCGCCAGAGCAGCACGACACATAGCGCATTGAGCATAAGATGAAACTCCAAAAAAGAAAAAACAAATTCCAAAAAAGAAAGTCTTTAATTTGGAATTTGTTTTTCCAACTTCCATCTTCCCTCTTCCAGCTCCCAACTTCCAACTTCTAAATTCTAAATTCTCACTTCTAAATTTACTAAACATAATAAGGGGAAATCATTAAATAAACCACGACACCAGTTACAGCAACATACAACCAAATTGGGAATGTGATTTTAGCAATTTTTTTATGCCTATCAAAACGTTCTGCCAAAGCTCGAACATAAGTTATCAATACTAATGGAATAACTGCAATAGACAAAATGATATGGGATATTAAAATGAAGAAATACACCATTTTTATTGAACCTTCACCACCAAATTTTGTCGAATCTGTAGTCATATGATAAGCAACATACATCACCAAAAAAGCTACTGAAAGTGCAATTGCCGAAGTCATCAACCGTTTGTGAAGTATTCTGTTTCCGTTTTTAATAGCAAAAACACCTGCAACCAATACTAGAGCTGTAATTCCATTTATTGTAGCATAAATTGGTGGAAGAAACGGAAGTGGCTCCACATTGTAGCCAAGATCTTTTAGCTTAACAGTAAAAAGCAGTGCAACCACAACCGGAATTAAGATTGACACTCCTACAATAACCTTACTGAATTTTTTTTCTAATGAATTATTTTCCATGTTTATTCTTTTAATAAAATTGCGATATCTTGTTGAATGTCCCTAACTCCTGTTTTTTCTAAACCATCATAATATAAAATCGGGTTTCCGTATTTGTCTCTTCGGCAACGAATGTCACCATTTTTATCAATCAAGGCAAACAATCCCGAATGTTCAAACCCTCCTTTTGCTTTGTTATTCTCTCCTGCATAAAGATTGAACCCTTTGTTCGAAAGATCAAATATATAGGTTTTATCACCTGTCAAAAAATTCCAGTTCGAAGATTTTACGCCTAATAATTCCCGATGTTCTTTTAAAACTTTAGCAGTATCATGTTCAGGATCGATAGTAATAGAAACAATTCCGAAATTAGGATTACCAAAGAAGGTTTTTTCTATTTGTAACATACTTTGGTTCATCTTCGGACAAATAGTAGGACAGGTCGAAAAGAAAAATTCTAAAACATAGACTTTACCCTTATAGGTTTCATTAGTAACCTTGATATTATCCTGATTGACCAATTCGAATTTTGGAGCTGGACCAATTTTCACCAAACTTTCATTATTTGAATTAGAATTAGAAATTTTGTCCAACCGATCTCCTTTTACAATTTCGTTGTTTTGAAAACGGTCGATAATTTTAGGAATGACATAGATTCCGAAAACCAAAATGATGAAGGATATCCCGATATAAGATTTATTTTTGAACATTATTTCTATTGTTTAAAGTTTTTTTGTAGCATTATGATTTTTCTTTAAAGCTGCACGATATTCGTAAAGAATAACTTTGAAATCGTCCAGCATTTCGTTGCTCAATTCAGCAGGATGAAAAGTGTTATACCCTTCTTTATACCCTTTTTTTTCTTTTCTTCCGCGAAGATTTCTTTCCTTATCAACAATATATACGTTTGGAGTTCCAAAATCTGAATCCAAATTTCCAACAAGTTTTAGCTGGTCGTAATAGGTTTTGATTTCATCTGGCGATGTAAAAACAAAATGCCATTGACTAACATCTGTAGAAGCGCTTAAGGCATCGATAATGGTCTGTGCATCCCCTTGGGTTCCCAAAGGACAAATAACCACAAATTGAAGATCTTTGAATTCGTGATAACGCTGATAAATTTTTGCGTTAAGATTAAAAAAATTGCCTCTATTTTTTAGAATATTGGTTCCCGAAAAACCAAGAATAGTAATTTTGTTATCAAGACTGACTTTCTCGTTTTTCAGCGATTTCCAATTGCCAAAATCGGCGACTTTTGGAGTGATTATTGGTAATTTTGTAAAACTGTTTACCCCTGATGCGAAAAAAAGATAGGCAACAATGGGTAAAACAAAAAGAACGAAGAGAACAATGTTTTTTTTCATAATAGAAGCAACAGAATAATGTACAAAAATAAAAAAAGGCACGCAATGCGCACCCTTTTTATTGAATTAATATTTTGTTAAAAATTCCACTTGATGGTAGAATTCTTAAAAACCTCGAAAATATAATTTCCTTCTATCAAAAGAATGAAAAGTAAATAAATAATCAAAAATATAAAAGGTAAAATAACAGCATATCTTAAAGCCGATTTTTCGCCTTCCATGTGCATGAAAGCATATACTATATAATATGCTTTAACCAAAGTTAAAATAATAAAAATCCAGTTTAACAAGTTCAAGCCTAATAAACTATTGTTGTGCAAAATTCCTGGCTTAATAATTCCTAAAATTACCTCAACAATTGTTATTAAAGACAAATATCCAAAAACTGTCCAAATTCTTTTTGTGTTAGAAACGTGTGCGTGTGACATAATAATACCTTTTTGTGAATTAAACTAGATAGAAAACTGTGAATACAAAAACCCAAACTAAATCAACAAAGTGCCAATAAAGCCCAACTTTTTCAACCATTTCATAACTTTTTCTTTTCTCGTATGTTCCAAGTAACACATTAAAGAAAATGATAATATTAATAATAACTCCAGAAAATACGTGGAAACCGTGAAAACCTGTGATAAAGAAAAAGAAGTCAGCAAACAACTTACTGCCATATTCATTTCTAGTCAGATTTGCACCTTCTACGACTAAACTAGCGTCTTTCAAACGCGATTCAGACTCGCTTCTAGTCAGCACTGTTTTTTTCTTATTGGCATCTATCATCTCTGTTCTTACCAAAATATTTGGATGTGCTTTGAAACCTGCTTGAACTTCGGCAACGGAATAGGATGGCAAAGTAGGCTCATCCATGAACCATCTTCCTTTATCTCGTGTCAATTGTTCTCTTTCTTCTGGCAGCGTTGCAGCAAAATCAGCAAGTGCTACTCTTTTTCCATCTGTATCAACAAACTGAAGTAAACTTCCTCCTTTGGTTTCAACAGCGCCAAATTCTCCTTTTATAAAGTTTTTCCATTCCCAAGCTTGTGACCCTACGAATATTAAACCACCAATAATGGTCAAAAACAAATAAATGACTACTTTGTCCTTTTTCATTTCGTGACCAGCATCAACAGCAAGAACCATTGTTACGGATGAAAAGATCAAAACAAAAGTCATAAATGCTACATAAAGCATTGGCTGAGGGTTTCCATGCATGAAAGGAAAGTGCGTAAACACTTCATCAGCTAAAGGCCAAGTTTCAATAAATTTAAATCTTGAAAATCCATAAGCAGCAAGAAATCCTGAAAATGTTAATGCATCTGACAGGATAAAGAACCACATCATCAATTTGCCATAACTGGCACCTAAGGGCTGGTTGTCGCCGCCACCCCATACTTTTTCTCCACTATTCGCAGTTGTAACTGTACTCATAAAAATATTTTAATTAAAAGTTTCCAAATCTACAATTTTTTCTTATTCAAAGAAAAATAAAAATAAAAATAAATAAATCCACAATAAATCTAGGAAGTGCCAATACATAGCACCTAGTTCAATGCCTAAAGTTTGTGTTGAATTGTATTTATGTTTCAATTGTTTAAATATAATAATAAAAAGAGCGATTAATCCGCCAGCAAGGTGCAACAAGTGAACCACCGTTACTATGTATAGAAATGTTGTTGTAATGGAACTTTCGGCTCCAGTAAAATAATAACCACTTTCTACAATTTGTCCAAAACCTACAAATTGCAACACCACAAATAAAATCCCTAAAGCTAAAGTGGCTAAAAGAAATGTTGTTGTTAATTGTTGCTTGTCCTTTTGAATGGCTTTTTTAGCCAAATGAAAAGTGATGCTACAACCAATAATTACTATCGTACTGTAATAAAAAGCTGTTGGCAATTGAAAATCCTTCAACCAATCGGCTCTTGATTTACTCACCACAAAAGCACTAGTGAGGCCAGCAAACATCATAATCATACTGATCATAGCAAACAACAACAACAATTTGTATGATCTTGCTGTTCTTGATTTATGCTCTTCGGCGGTCATTGTAGTTGTCATATCTATCTTAAAATTTTGTCAAATATATAAATTAATTGCAATAAAGTAATATAAGAGACACTTACTAACATTAAAGTTCTCGCGGCTTTGGTAGTTCTTGACTTATACAATTTCACTGCATAAAAAAGCATCCAAAGTCCTAGCAAAAAGACCAAAACTGCCGCCACGGGCGAAATAAATAATTGTCCGGTATAACCTAATGACGGCAAAAGTGTAGCTATAATTAGCCAAACTGTATATAATATGATTTGCAAAGCCGTTCCGTTATCTTTTTTTCCTGTTGGTAACATAAAGAAACCTGCTTTTTCATAATCTTCGTATAAGAACCAACCGATTGCCCAGAAATGAGGAAACTGCCAAAAAAACTGAATTAAGAATAGGGTTCCAGCTTCGATGCCAAAATTACCCGTTGCCGCAACCCAACCCAACATAAAAGGAATCGCTCCGGGAATCGCTCCCACAAAAACCGACAACGATGTCACCGTTTTCAGAGGCGTGTAAATACTCGTGTATAAAAATATTGAAATCGCTCCAAACATAGCTGTTTTTGGATTGATGGTGTAAAGCAACACAATTCCGATAAGAGTAAGAATGCTAGCAATGACCAAAGCGACATTCGGAGACATTCTTCCTGCGGGAACGGGACGATTCTTGGTTCTATCCATCAAGGCATCGAGGTCTTTTTCGATAACTTGATTGTAAGCATTCGAAGCGCCTACCATACAATAACCACCAATGGCTAGCTTAAGCAAAATTGTCCAATCTAAAGAAAGAATATCTGGAACTCCAAGCAAAAATCCTGCTATTGACGAAAAAACAACACTAATAGCTAAACCCGCTTTTGTGATTGCTTTAAAATCAATATAAATGGATTTTATGGAAATGGAATTGGGTGTACTATTCAAAGTTTGCTTGGTTTGTTTTTTAAAACTTTTGCAAAAGTAGTTTATCAAAAGGGATTAGGCAAAAAACAATTCATAAAAAAGGAATTTTGTCATTTCATATTCAAAATGCTTGTTAATTGCTTTAGTTTTCCAAAAATAATTTTGGATTATTGATTCTTTGAAATACAAATCCTCCAAGTAAAGGAATGAATAGTAGGGATTTTTAGGATTTAACGCAAACTAAAATGGCTTTACGTATTTTAGTTATGTCTTCGATGGTCTTATGTTTTAACCTTAACGGAATGGTCTGTATGACCGAACTGCCATTTTTTAATTTTATTTTCAAAACAAAGCGTTTATAACTATACAATTTTATTACACCGACAAAAACCAAAAACAAGGGCGAAAACGCAACCAATGTTAACCCAAAAATCCACAATGAGAGTAAAACTATACTTAAAGACACCACAACAAATAACAAAACATATTGTATTGGAGTTTTTTTTACTTTAATATATATTTGGTTAATTTCTGAAAACGGAATTTCTTTTGGCTCTTTCGACTTAAACTTCAGAATCACTCCTTTTTCACCGATAGTTATTTTTTTGAAATTGTTTACAATCATAATTCATACAGATTTCTTTAAATTAAATCTTTTCGGTTTTCAGACGGCAATTGTTTTTTACAAAACTCCGTCATTTTATCGTAGAAATTCCCTGTAATGGGATACTTCCTTTTTACTAATTCGTCGTGAGCGATTACAACCGAATTTGAATCGTACTCTTTCCAAAAGAAAATCACATAGCTCAAATCCAAGCTAGATATTTTTTCTAAAGATTCGTTTTCGATAGTTTTCATTCTATAATTTGTTATTTTGACACAAACTTAAAGTCAATAAAATTAACTTCCTTACGGTTTTCCTCATTTTGGAAGATTTTTTTAAAATAAAAAAACCACAACTTTTGGGGTTGTGGTTGCGATTTTAACTTTTGAAAAATTGGAAGATTTTCGAGATTGAGATTTATTTAAAAAATTGCTTTTAGAAAGTATATTGCAAATAATATTGCAGATAGAATAATCAAACCTAAAGATTTTATGGAAGATTTACAATAATACTTATCATAATCGGTTAAAGGCCCCATATTTTTTTTGCTTTTTAATTCAAATTTATAAATAACACAAATAAAAATTAAAAAAATAAAATAAAATACACTCAATTGAAAATCAGCTGGATGAATTAGATCAATCATATTATTTAGCACTATTCATTTGTTAAATTACACATGGTCTATATTGCAAAAAGTCTTTCTTTAACAAAAAATTTTAAACCTCTAATAATCAAAATACCAATTAAACACATCCGAGCGAATGCCTAAAGAAAACCAAGTGGTGCTTTCGTTAAAGACTGTTGCCGTGTTTTGATTTGGGTTGAAGTTTCTGTAAATAAAACTGCCAAAAAGTTTCATATTCGTCATTGGATTTACCAAATATCCGGCTTGTAAATCGGTGATAAAAATATTGGTTTTATTTCCTTGTCCTACTTTCACACCGGAATCATACGGCCTATTCACATCATAATCTTTGTAGATATTTCCTCCATAATTAAATGTGTTTTGAGTAGTGTCATAATCCAAACCTTTTGTCCCAATAGTAATTTTTGCATCGGCATAAAGTCGGCCTTTGTGGTAACGCCCTATAACAAGAAGCTCTTGAAAATTTCCTCCCCAAGGATGCCCAATATTTTGATTATTATGTCCGTAATTAGTAATCGGCACGCTATGCGAATACACATAAGGACGCACGTGATTGAATTCGAATTGCAACAATAAATTATCCACTTTAAAGGCATTAAAATATTTCACACCCAATTGATACGCAAATTTATTTTTCCAACTATTCGATTCGTTCTTCACTTCACCAAGCGAAAATTCATCTAAAAGAAATTGACCATAAAACGTCACATTGTTGTTCCATTTGAATTTAGAACTCAAGCCCAAAACTGCATTTCCAGTTCGAGCCGATGAAGTAAACTCAACTGTACGATAAAAAATAATTGGGTTTACAAAATGCACATCAAAACCCCGATTATTGGTATCTGTCCAAATTACAGATTCAAATAAACCTAGATTCCATCGATTCGTAACATTCAAACTCAAATAATGGTTCGCCATATATTTGGTCGCATAGGTTCGTTCGAGAGTTACTTCAGGACGCACATCTTTGAGCCACATATAGGTATTTGTGTATTTTATTTTCCAGAAATTAGTGTTAATTTTAAAATAAGGATACGGACTTGCTCCATCACTTTCGAATATGGAACGGTACCCATCGCCAATAAAATTTCGTCCATAACCCAATTGCAAATCGACGAATTTTGCTGGAGCAAAAGTCAAATTGGCATCAGCCGAGGGAATATCATAAGCATCCGTCTTGAAATCTTTAGCGATTCCAATTCCAGGAATGATGGCCGGGTTTCCACCTGCAGGTCTAATAGACTCGGCATAACGGTTGTAATAATCTGCAAAACGACCTTGACTTTCATAAATGGTTGTAGTGAAATTTAGTTTAGGACCCAAGCCACCACTCAAATTTATTCCTCGTGTGTTGATGAAGGTATCAACTTGATTTTTGCCGGAAGCAGTTCCCACTTGCAAATCGAAAATTGGATTTAAAACAAACCAATAGTCTTCCCCTTGAATTTCGACCAGGTTTTCGTTCCATAATTTTCTCGCCCACCAGCCAGAAGCTTTTTTCTTTATCTTTTCGTTTTCTGCAGCAAGATTGTAATATTTGGCCACTTCTACATAAGTATATGGCTTTGAAGCGGTATGATTATTAGCTCCTACCTGATTCATTGCTGGGTCAAAATGAGCATAATAACTGTGTGAAAACGGCACATTCAAATGGCTATTGTACTGTGGATTATTGAATTTTTCATACACAATACTATCTAATTCCGTAAGTTGCTTAGGAATTGCTTTTGTAGATTCGGCTACAACTAAAGCTTCAGAAGCCAATTGTTCTATACTTTTCAAAGGTATTGCAATGGTGACGTTGTACTGAGAAAAAGTAGGGTTTCCGTTGTAAGTTGATGGTTTAATATTTGGGAATTTTGCAAAAACTCTTTTCGTTTCTTTAATCAAAGCATCATCGACAGCGTTTACATAAATCACTTTGAAAACTCCGTTTTTATCGACTTCGAAAAGTACTTTTACATTGCCTTTAAATTTATTTTGAACCAAGTTTTCAGGAACTACAAAATTTTGGAAGACGAAATCCTGCACCTCATTGTAGAAACATTTTTCTAATTCTTTGGACTGCAAATTCTCGCATTTTGGAAAAACAGGAAACTGCTCTGCAGAAAAAATGGTCTTTTTACTATTTACATCTTGAGAAAAAGCAACAAGAGTGCTAAGAGACAAAAACAACGTCAGTAATCCTTTTTTCATATTGTGTTTTTGATTTTAGTAACCGCCTTCTGTTTTTTGCCCATTTGCAATAGCTTTGGCTCCAGAAGTGCCAATTCGTTTTACACCCAATCGAATCATTTCGACTGCTTCATCATAGGTTCTCACTCCACCCGCAGCTTTTACAGGAAGTGGATTGGCATTTTCGAGCATTATGATAATTGATGAAACTGTAGCGCCGTTTGGCAAATTATTTTCTGTTTTAAAAAACCCTGTTGACGATTTTACAAAAACCGAAGCATAATTCTCTTCTTTAAAATTAGAAATAACAAGGTTTTTTATTAAAGCCGAAAGCTGAATAATTTGCTTTTCGCTAAGTGCTGCCACTTCGATAATCCATTTTACAACTTTGTTATTGGCTAAGCCTAATTGGGTACACTTTAAAATTTCTTCTTTGACCAAATCCACATTTCCAGCTTTGAAAGCTTCGTAATTACAAACAAAATCTAAATCATCGGCTCCATCTTGAATCGCTTGAGCTGCTTCGACAAGCTTAGCTTCTAATCCTGCTTTTCCTTCTGGGAAATCGATTACAGTTCCTATTTGCACCACAGAATTTGCATCTGTAATCATTTTGCTTGCTAATGAAACCAAATCCGGTCGAATCATAATGAGTTTAAAATTCTCATCGATGGCTTCTTGAATAAATTCTTTGACAATAATTGTATTCTCAGCTTCAGTTAGTCCTGCTTGTGAGGGTGTTTTTAAATAAGTCGAATCTAAGTATTGCTTAATATTCATTTGTTTAACTTGTAATTTGTGAATTAAATTCTATCTATTAACCCATTGTAGGCATTCACCAAAATGATTAGGAATGCTGCAAGAAAAGCTCCCAACAAATTAGCCAAAACATCCAAAACGTCTGCTGTTCTGGTTGTTGTAAGATATTGTTGCATCAGCTCGATTGCTATGCCAAAAACTAAGGAGATAATTAATGTTACAGCTAAAAGATTAATATTATTTGAAATCTTAAACTTCTTTTTTAAATACAAAAACCAAAGCATTGTAAAAACAAAATGAAAGACAAAATGAATAATTTTATCAAAGTTTGGTATTTCTATTTGTTTGATTTCATTGGCGTTTTTCAAACACAAATAAATAATCAAGCCACTCCAAAATATAGCCAAGTATAAAAAAATCGTTTTACGCACCTATCAATTCTTTGTAAGATTCACTCGAAAGAAGAGAATCAATTTCGGCATTATTTGCAATTTTCACTTTTACCATCCATCCATCTCCATAAGGATCAGTGTTTACGCTTTCTGGCTTGCTTTCTAGCGCATCATTAAACTCTATAATTTCACCCGAAAGAGGAAGAAACAAATCTGAAACTGTTTTTACGGCTTCAACTGTTCCAAAAACTTCATCTTTTTCGAGAGTTTGGTCTAAAGTTTCTACTTCAACATATACAATATCGCCTAATTCTTTTTGTGCAAAATGAGTAATTCCTACTGTTGCAACATCACCCTCAATGCTAACCCATTCGTGATCTTTTGTGTACTTTAAATTTGCTGGTACGCTCATATTATTTTAGATTGCAGATTGCAGATTTTAGATTGCAGATCTTGATTTTTTTCAAAAGTATTATTTCTAATTTTATTATTATACTGATTGTGATAAAACTTTAATTAATTTCCGAAATTATATCGCATTGTAAACCCTGAACGAACATTTGTCAAAGGAAAAGAAGTTGATACAACAGCTTGCGAAAAAGCATGATCGTAATAGAAAATAGCGGTTAGATTTTTACTAAAGGAATAATCGGCAGTCAATTTCAATGACCAAATGTCTTGTCCACCTGCCAATTGATTGTTGTCGTAATCTAAATATCGCACGATCGTTTTATTGTTGCGATAGGACAAATCCGCTTTTATAATGACGTCACTTTTTATAATTCCAGTAGGATTATCGGCAAGGCTCGAAGAAAAAACCACGTCTTTTATACGATAGCCCATTCCTACTACATATTCTATTCCTTTGACTTCGGTCAATAAATTGTTATCAAAACTCATCGATAATGCTCGGTCTTTTTTAATTTCAGTAAGAATTTTTAATGAATTTTTCAATTCGAAATCCATTCGAAGTAACGGGTTAAATTGCTCAACCAAATTGACATTAGACATAATGGTTTTGTTATAGAAATTGCCGCTTAAATCAACTCCATTTGGATTTTTATCGTATTCGAAATTAGATCTAAAAGCATTTATAGTATACGAAGCCCTATAGTTTTGTTGTAAAGAGAATCGTTTGAAATTCTTTTTGAAGAAATCAAAACGCATCAAACCATTGTACTTGATAGACCAGTTGGGCACCGGAAAGCTTCTGAAAATTCCCGTAGAAACACTTGAAGCATTCTCACCAGAATAGGCTGCTAAAAAAGCAGGTAATAATACCGCCTGATTGTTTTTTCCAAATCCTTTTGGATAACCGTCGGCATCAATATTGGCAGGATTAGTTAGATCGACTCCTTTTTCTGTTGCCAATCTATTTGCAACCAACAATCTATTGCTTCTAAAGTCGTCAAATGCAGCTGAAGAATTCTCATCACTAGTAGAAAAAGAGGTTTTGATTAAAATAGTCGAAATAGAAAACATTCCATAATTGTAAGGTGATCTAGGGTTATAATCCAAAACCCCATCATTATTGATGTCCGAAACATCATATTGTTCCGAAAAGTTTTCAGAATACGATCGGTCTAAAGACAAGTCAATTTTTAAATCAGGTAATAAATCGATATTAACCGTTGATTTAAATATCTCATTGGTAACTTGCGTATAATTTTGGTTAAAATCCTGATAGGATGTAAGCCATCCCTGTTTGGCGGCTTCGTATCGAACATCGTCTTGGCTTCCAAAAATAAATCCAAGGGTTGGTTTTGAGGTTCCAAAGAATCCAATTCCTGGTGTATATCCTGGCAGAACTGTACCGCTGTTTTTGGTGTAATTTGCTTGAATGGTTTTTACGCTGGTCAAAACTCCTATTAAACCATTCATGAAATTATTCGTTTTTGGTGTCAAAACATTGGTATCAATCAGTTTTTCGCCTGGTTTTGGAGCCGCAGTTTTTGGTTTTGCTTTTAACTGCGCTTTTTTAGTCAGTCCGATATATTTATAAAACAAATCCATATTCATATTGGCATTCAAATTATGAGAAATGGCATTTTGAACTGTATTCCCTAAATTATAAGAAGTCCCTTCAATTTCTATATTAGACAATGCGACTGAAGCACGCTGCCAGCTGTAGTCTCCTGTATACGAATAATTTGCTTTTATAAAACTAAATACGGGTATTTTGTCTAATGGAATTTCATAATTCAAGACCAATTGTTGCATGTGTTGATTGGCTTGTCCCACATTCAAATAACTATCCCAAATGGTTAAATCATCAATTGGAACATTATCGGAATTCATATAATTTTTTACAATATTATTTGAAGATGCGGTATAATTGAATTTCAAATTTTTAGTCAAATTATAATTGAATCCATAATTGTAATTAAACGCATAATTTCTTCGGTACATTGGATCTAATCCAATTCCTTGTACATCTACTTGTCTGAATTGTTGACGGTTGTATTGTCTTAGAATATTAGTGTTAAAATTGATATTCGTAGGCAAATAATTGAAATTGAAGTCACTTAATGCTTTCCAATAAGCACTTTTTTTGGTGAATTTTGATTTCTTAAACGGCTCGATTGGTTTAGGCTGAAAACTAAAAACATAATCAACTGCTGTATTGGCTTCTTGATTTGTAAATTGTTCGATTTCATAATCGTGGTGTTCAACTTCATTAAAAGATTGAGAAAAAGTAAAATTTTCTATATCGTAAATCCGCTGCTTTTGCTCCTCTCCTCTATCTTTTCTTACTCCAATAAAATTGATGCTTTTTCTTTTTGTGTAATCAACAGCTCTACTTTTGATGTTATCTCTACTGGCTACATCGGTAGTATTGTCTAATAATTGTTTTAATTTAATATCCACATTAAATGGATCGTATTCTGGAGTAATTGTTTCTTCTCCAATAGCGAAATTAAACGGCAGATTGATTCTCCATTTCGGTGGTAATAACTTTCCTAAACTAAAGTTGGTAACAATATTATATTGTTGAGTATCTTCACGATTTCTATCGTTTGGCCCTTGTTCTATGCCACCAAACCCGATGGTGCTTTTTCGACCTGCTGCCGAAACAGTGGCAAAATCAGCAAAATTAGTATCAACATTCAATACGGCTGCCATCCCTTTACTATTATCCATATCGGCAACACGCAACTCATTGAACCAAACTTCTCCTTTTATATCTTGATGGGGTTCATTGCTTTTTACTCCCAACATTAAAGTTCGAACCATACCAAAATTAGGATTTCCTTTGATACCCAACCTCAATTTATTGGCTTTTCCTACTAATGAAGGATCAAGTTCTTCTTCGTTTTGATAATAGATTCCGTCCGCTGGCAAAGTGCTCGGGTCAATAGTCATCGCTTGAATTTTCAACTGCGTCAGTAATGACAGTGCCAAATCTATTTCATTATCGGCTGGCCAAACTGTTTCTGAACTTAAAGCAGCACAATTTGCTCCAATTGAAGAGGCTGGTTGCGTTACTTTTAAAGGGATTTCTATTTGATAAAAATTCTGAGTAAAGTCATTTCCAAAACGGATAAAACCTACCATTTGATCGTCATTAAGAACCATTTCGTTTGGTAAAGATTCAGCGTGCAAAAACATTTTTAACTTGTTGAATTGTCGCATATCGACACTTACGTTTTTGAAAACGGCCCTCGAATCCGCAGGCTCCAATCCATCTCCCGAAACTCTTAGTGACAAAGATTGCTCATTTTGATTAATAACCGTATTGCCGCTATACAATTGTTCTTGTTGCACTCCCGGAGGTATGATATAATTTATAGGACATCTATCATTATTTTCTTGAAGATTTACTGCCAATACATCCAAGTTTGTTTTGTCATCGGCTGGGTTGGTGTCGTTTGGATCCAAGGTGTTTGTATATCTTCTCCAATCGCCTCTAACTAAATCTAAAGCACCAAAACGAACGGTAACTGTATCGCTAAAACCTGTCATAAACATTCTCATAAAACGAATGGATCTAAAATCGGATATATTTCCGATGGTGTTTTCAGGTTGAGCAACAGGAATTTTAAACTGAATCCACCTAGCGTCAGTTACTTGCCCATTGTCCATTGTAATTTGAGTGTTTCTAACATCGGTAATGTAATTTTGCCCAACGGTCATATTGGGTCTCATATCAACACTGTATTCATAATAGGCATTGATGGTATTCATCGTATTGTCCCTGTTGATGTCTTCTACATCTGGTTCAGATGTTGCTGCTCTATTGGCATCATTTATATCAACGGCAGAGTTTCCTTCTACTCCATTATAATCTCTATATCGATCAATAATCCCTCCGCTTGCATTCAAATAATAGGTGTAATCATCTGCCGAAGGATCGGGTTGTGAAGCGTAATTAGTATAAATAGCTGCTTCTTTAGAACCTGGCAAACCGTCTAAACCTAAATCTTGATTGGTTCGGTTTGTGGCATTGACATCAAAGGCATAAATTAAAGATTGAGAAGCTGGAACATCTCCCCAAAGCGGTTGTGGGTTTACTTTTACTTGATCTGGACCCAATCCGTTTTCATATTGTTTTCGTCCGTCTTTCAAAATATCTTCGGAGATTTCTCCTAAATTGAAATAAATTTTTCCTGTATTTGTTGTTGGAATTTCGCCTGCGCCAACATAAGGATCCAAAACCCAAAACTGAATGTATTCCACATTTCCTTGTTCGAAATTGGTTGAATTTAAAGACCGCATTATTCCACCAAAATTATCTTTGGCACTAGTAGAAACATTCAAAGCATTATTATACATACCTCTTTCGGTCGGATAATAAGTCAAGTCTAAAGTGTTCACCACTTGGGATTGTCCTTGAGCAATATCAGTAAGCGGATATAATTCTTCACTAAAAATTCTTCTAGTGGTATTTAAAGACAAATCATCATTTGAAATTCCTGAGGGTTTTGAAGTAAAAAAAACAGGGTCGATGGTGTACCAAGATAATTTAGCTCTTTTGAATCCATAACTCAAGTCGTTGGCATTCGCATTAAAATTATAGAGACTTTCAGCATCATTCATAGGAGTTGAGGACAATTTCCAAGCAAATGGTGAACGCATATCGATTGTGGATTGCGAGCCTTCAAAATCATCTACATAAATGGTTGATTCCCCTTGAAAACTATTTCCTTTGGGATCATCTGGTTCCAAAAATGCAATTTCACCTCTCACCGAAAGATTGGAAGGCACATCGGTATCCATATTGGGTAATTTGTTTACTAATCGGGTGAAAAACGGAACTTCCGTTGCATAATTTCCGTTGAAACCAAACATACTATTGTTTACAGCTTCTTGGCCAAAGCTAGATTTTTGGGTAAATGGTCTTTCATTTAATTTTAAGAAAGTGGCACCCAATAAAAATTTATCTGAAATTTGATGTTCTACATATACTCCGAAAAAACGTTTGGTTTGTTGACCAAAAATGGAATTGTTTTCTAATGAAACACTAATTGGCGTATTTGATGCTTGAAGAGATGGATCCAAAATTTGAACTCTCCCTAGTTGATAATTGACACTATAATCAATTCCTTCTACCAAAACTCTTCCGCCAGCTGTAACCACTACAGAACCTTTAGGCACGTTGAAAGCTCCAATCGGAATTCCATCACCACCTGTAGATTTGTATTTTCCTCTTAATAGGAATTTGTTTTTATCACTGTCTTGCAATGCTCCGGCTTGTGTATTGGCATACATACTTCGGAACACATATTTTCTTTGATTTGCGTTATAGGTAGTGCCATCTTTGTAATCTTCCCCAGCTCCATTAGACAATTTCGAGAATAACAATTCTCCAAAAGGCTCTTTGGTAGTAAATATAATTCGACCGTTTTGCGTATCAATCGTTAAGCCTTGCATAAAATCGAAGAAACCATCACCACCAACTTGTGGGTCATTATTAAAATTCAATTTATCTAAATTGAATACTTTCAATAAAGGTGTTTCGTCCACTTCATTACCTTGAGTTGGATTTGGCGGAAAGCTGCTTCCAGTTACGGGTTGAATATAATTTAATGGCGAAGGATCACTATAAAGAATATTGAATCTAAAATTTTCTTGTTTCAATTGATACGCTCCCGGAATTTGATAAATATTTTTCATCATCAAGTTCCAAACTGGATTTTTAACATTGGTCAAGTTACTTTTCAACATTTTCAAAACCAAACTTTGTGAAATAATGGCTTGATCGGCAGGCGTTGTTCCGGTAACAACTGTAGCATCGACACCGTCATTACCAAATTCTCCCACTTGATACACTTGATCACCAATGGTGTATTGATAGGCAACGGCAAGAACTTCATCATTAGCTAGGCGTTGTTGTAACGAAATATATCCCAATTGGGGATTGAAGGAATATTCGTTTGACGTTAATTTTCTAGCATTTTCCAACTTAGAATAATCGGCTCCTTCATTTACAGTAGCATTAAATCCAGAACCTGAAGTAGCTATTTCACGAATATTTTTGTTCAACAAACCAGTTCCTGCATCTATTTGTGCTGGATCATAATCGTTGTTGGTATTGTCAGATGGCGAGTCAATAGGATTGTTAAACATTCCTGTAGATGGGTCTAAAACTACTATTTCGCTGTTTTGCAAACCCGATAATTGCGCTTCACCTAAATCTTGAAGTGCAATGATATTTCTAAGGTTGTTATTGGTGGTTGTAACTCTGTTTTGTCTATTGGTTACCCAAATTTCTAACCTTGTAATTTGAACTCTACTATCTATAAAAGGATAGTTTTTCAAAGCTGAGTCGTATTTATTTCTAAAATATTGCGAAAGGAAAAAGTGTCTGTCATTGTCATAATCAAGCGCAAACATATCAAAGTCTTGAATCGTTCCACCACCTTCAGCAACTACAGTTTTGGTCTCCGATTTTTGTTCTGAGAAAACACCTGTTATACTGGTTTTTCCAAATTGCAGTTTTGTTTTCACCCCAAAAAGACTTTGCGCACCTTTAATCAAAGAGCTATTCAATGGCATACTTACGTTTCCGACTTCAATTTTTTGAATGATGTCGTCATCTGTTGGTGTGTATTCTAGCTTGATTAGGTTTTGGAATGCAAAAGTGGACTGCGTATCATAATTGACATTTACATTGAGTCGGGTTCCCACTTTTCCCATCAAACTCATACTAATTCTTTGATTAAAATCGAAAGCAATCACAGATCTATTTCTTGGAGAAAAGGCAGGATTATCTTGTTTTGTGTAGCGTAAACCAAAATCCATTTCGATAGAACCAGTCGGTTTTATATCGATAGTATTGCTTCCGAAAATGGTTTCGAAAAGTCCAGATTTTATGTAATATCGTGGTAATAAATCTTTTTTGGCAACATCATTTTCGCCTTTTTTCCCATCTATGGCATCCAGTTTTTCCTTAAAATAGTTGCGCATCGATTCTTTTCTGAGTCGGTCTTCATATTCCTTTGGAGACAAAATAGAAGGGTAACTTGCGGGGAAGCCTCCCACAGTTTTCGATAATATGTACATTTCGGTAACGGGGTCGTAGGAATACGCTTTGACAACACTTTGCGGATCTTTAATATCAATTTTTCCAGTTGAAAATCCAGTTGTAATTGTATCCTGAGCTGCCGGATTTACTTGAGCTTGTGATGCAAAGCCACAAAATAATAGTATTAAAAACGCACAAATTTTATACACGTATAGATCCTTTTTAAAATAGTGTAATTTCAACTTTTATAAGTTTTTTAAAGCCTGCTTGATAATAAATTCAACGGAACTGTCTGGGGCATCTTTAATAATTTTTTCTACAACTCGTTCTGAAGATTTCCGAACAAAACCTAAAACCTCCAAAGCAGATAACGCTTCATCTCTATTTGTATTGCTTTGTGACATCGAAACTTCGTCTAAATCATATAGTTTTAGCACTTTTTCTTTCAAGTCGAGTATGACTCTTTGAGCTGTTTTACTGCCAATCCCTTTAATAGATTGAATCGTCAACACATCGCCGGAGGCAATTGCATTTGTAATTTGTTTGGGATCTAATGAGGACAACATGGTTCTGGCAATGCTTGCACCAATTCCTGAAACCGACAATAATAATTTGAAAATTTCTCTTTCTGATTTTTCTACAAAACCAAATAAAGTATGGGAGTCTTCTTTGATTTGAAGATGGGTAAACAATTTGATAAAATCAGTAGTTGGAAGTAACGAGTAGGTATGCAACGAAATATTGACGTGATACCCTACTCCACCACAGTCTATTACTACTTGAGTTGGTGTTTTTTCTACTAATTTTCCCTGTAAGTGCGCTATCATACAATGCTTTAAATGTGTCCAAATATAACAAAACTTATATAAATTTTTGCCAAATTTATATAAGTCCTGCTTTAAAGTAAAAAATAATTTATTTTTTAACTTTTCTCTTTTCTAATTCTTGTGCATCAATTACTGCAATTGCAGCCATGTTTACCATTTCTTCTACACTTGCACCCAATTGAAAGATGTGAACAGGTTTCCCCATTCCTAACATAATTGGTCCAATAGAATCTACTTTGTTTAATTCTTTTAAAAGTTTATAGGTAATATTTGCAGATTCTAGATTTGGAAAAATCAGGGTGTTTACTTTCTTTCCTGCCAGTTTAGAAAAAGGAAATTTGGCTTTCAACATTTCAGGATTTAAAGCAAAATCAGCTTGGATTTCACCGTCAATAATCATTTGAGGATGGTGTTTGTGTAAGTATTCTACAGCCTCTCTCACTTTGGTTGCGCTATCATTTGTTGAAGACCCAAAATTAGAATAAGAAATCATGGCAATTACAGGAGGGACTCCAAATAATTTAGCCACTTTGGCTGTCATTATGGCAATTTTAGCCAATTCCTCAGCCGTTGGATTTGTGTTAATAGCGGTGTCGGATAAAAACATTGGACCTCGACTGGTCATCATCAAATTGGTTGTAGCGATTAGAGAAACTCCAGGTGCTTTGTCAATAAGTTGCAACATAGGTTTTACTACAGATGGATAACTTCTAGAATAACCTGACAACAAAGCATCTGCTTCCCCTTGATTGACCATCATTGCTGCAAAATAATTTCTTTCGCGCATTAAATTCTGTGCGTCAAACAATGAGATGCCTCTTCTTTGTCTCGATTTCCAATAGGCTTTTGCAAACTTATTTTTTCTAGTAAGTTCCTCTGGAGTTTTTGGATCAATAATTGGAACATCGGCATCAAAACCAAGTTCATTTTTCAATTCCAAAATGACATCTTTTTTTCCTAGTAAAATAGGGAATCCAATTCCTTCTTCATAAACAATCTGTGCTGCTTTTAGTACATCCAAATGATCTGCTTCGGCAAAAACTATTTTTTTAGGGTCGGTTTTGGCTCTGTTAATCAGCATTCGAACCATTTTATTATCACTTCCCATACGATCGAAAAGTTCACTCTCATATTTTTTCCAATCTAGAATTGGATTTAGAGCTACTCCTGAGTCCATTGCGGCTTTTGCTACAGCTGGAGCCACAACCGCTATCAATCGAGGGTCAAATGGGGATGGAATAATATAATCACGACCAAAAGTCAATTTTGTTGCTCCATAAGCAATATTTACTTGTTCAGGAACTGTTTCTTTAGCCAAAGCAGCGAGGGCGTGAACAGCTGCCATTTTCATTTCTTCATTTATTTTTGTAGCACGAACATCTAATGCTCCTCTAAAAATATAAGGAAATCCAAGAACGTTATTCACTTGATTAGGATGGTCTGAGCGACCTGTAGCCATAATGACGTCTTTTCGGGTGGAAATAGCTAGATTATAGGCAATTTCTGGATTAGGATTTGCCATTGCAAAAACAATTGGGTTATCAGCCATTCCTAATAACATTTTTGGTGTCATAATATCTCCAGAAGATAAACCTAAGAATATGTCTGCACCAACTAAAGCTTCTTCTAGATTCATTGGTTTTTTATCCGTTGCATATTTTAATTGCATTTCGGACAAGGCAGAATTGTCTTTTGTTAAAACACCCTTACTATTGAACATTAAAATGTTTTCGACTTTAAGCCCAAGTAAAACATACATATTGGCACAAGCCAAAGCAGCTGAACCAGCGCCAGAAACTACCATTTTTAAATCTTCGGTTTTTTTTCCTGCTAATTCTACCGCGTTTATTAATGCTGCCGACGAGATAATTGCTGTTCCGTGCTGATCGTCGTGCATCACCGGAATATTTAATTCTTCGACCAATCTACGTTCTATTTCGAAAGATTCTGGCGCTTTTATATCTTCAAGATTGATTCCCCCGAAAGTGGGCGCTATGTTTTTTACGGTTTGGATGAATTCTTCTACATCTTTCGTTCCAACTTCAATATCGAACACATCGATTCCAGCAAAGATTTTGAACAACAATCCTTTTCCTTCCATTACTGGTTTTGATGCTTCGGGCCCAATGTCCCCGAGTCCTAAAACTGCTGTTCCATTTGATATTACAGCAACAAGATTACCTTTTGAAGTATATTTATATACATTGTTAATGTCTTTGGCTATTTCTAAACAAGGTTCGGCTACTCCGGGTGAGTATGCTAAAGAAAGATCTCTTTGGGTTGCATGTTTTTTTGTTGGTACAACCTGAATTTTTCCAGGTGTTGGTTTTGCATGATATAATAATGCTTCTAATCGTTTGCTATTCTTATCCATTGTTTCAAATTAAATTCTGACACCCAAAGATAGCAGATTTACATCAAACAGGGGCTTTTTTAAGCTCCATTTATTTACAAAAATGGATTTTTCTGTAATAAAAAAAATAGCTGCAAAATTTGCAGCCATTTCAACTATTCTTTGATAATAATCTACGATTTTCCATTAATATAGGAATCTAAATAATTTATCGTTTCTTTTTGTAAATCTATTATGGATTTCACAACATCTCCAATAGAAATAATTCCGATAATAGTTTCATTTTCTAAAACAGGTAAGTGCCTGATTTTTTTTGTGTACATTAATTCCATACAATAATCCAAGTCATCACTAGGTTTTACGGTTATCACATTGCTTGCCATAATTTCGTGTACCAATGTTTCTTTTGAGGATTTATCTTTCAAAGCAATTTTTCGAGCATAATCTCTTTCGGATAAGATTCCCTTCAAAATAGTGTCTTCTACTACTAAAATAGCTCCAATATTTTTATCACTCATACTAACTAAAGCCTCGAATACTGTGATCGAAGGCAGTACTGAATACACTTCTTTTCCTTTTACTGCTAATATTTGATTTACTGTCATAATAGAATAAATTAATTTGAAGTTAAAATTAGGAAAAAAAATTAATTAACCAACATCCTATTTGAATATTTAATTAAAACTATTCTTAATGAAAATTTAAAGTGTTATTGATTTAGAAAAGGGAGCTAAATTTCTAAAATTATAATTTTTGTCACTCATTCAAAAAATCTAAATTTCTAATTATCCCAGAATATTTTGTTCAAACAACAACGGTTGTTAGCTTTCTAAACCCGATTTCTCGAAGTCTTCAAAAAAAAGTTCCTAAAAATCAGGGGATGCTGTGCGAATGTCTCGCTCGGATATGCAAAATAGTCCTTGTATGGATAGCGCAGAATTGCATTCTGTGCTATACCCGATTGCTCGGATATGTAAAATAGCCCTTGAGTGGATAGCGCGGATTTGCAATCCGTGCCCACTTCAATAATCCACTAAAACAAATCTAATAAAATTACTTCTAATTCATAATCTAATCCTGCATAATTTCTTGCTGAACTAAAATAATAATCTTCTGGAAGAGTTACAATTTTTTCTTTTACTGGGTTGTTGTGGATATAATTTATTTTTTGTTTGATGAACCAATTACTTTCAACAATTTCAGCGTGATAACCTCCTTGCCACACTTTATATTTTTGGTCTTTTTTGAGATGTTCACAAGACTTTTGAAAATACTCCAACATCCATTCTCTTCGACTCTCAGGCTCTTCTTGTATGGTTTTTAGTATTTGTTTAGAAGTGAATTTCTTGAAATCACGCATAATATCAGATAAAATAAAACCATCTGTCCCTTTGCATAACAAATGCAAATGGCTAGACATTATACAATAGCCGTAAATTTCTAAACCTTTCTTTTCTTGGCAATGTTTCAATGCATTGGTAATAACGTATTTTTGGTTCAATCTCGTAAAAACATCTATCCAACCTACTGTTGTTATGGTTATAAAATAAGCTTCGTCTGTAGTTGTGGCTTTATATTTTGTTGACATATTTTTGTTTTAAAAATACGAAAAAAGCTATACCGTTTTGATATAGCTTTTTTTGATTTGTTTTGCTTGCTCTCGTAAGTGGGCAAAGAATGCGATTCTGCGCTATCCGTTGACGAGAAAAATTACTGCATTTCCGAGCGATCGGGTGCTATCCGTTGACGAGAAAAATTACTGCATATCCGAGCGATCGGGTGCTATCCGTTGACGAGAAAAATTACTGCATTTCCGAGCGATCGGGAAAATTGAGGTGGTTGTAAATGATCCACGCTGACCGAAGTCTTCTAAAACCAAAAGGTCTTAAAAACCGGGGATGCTTTGCGAATGTCTCCGACTCGGTCAGCAACACCGAGTTTTCATAACGTTTGTTTTATTAAGGAACACTTGCAATCTGGAAAAATCTTATAGCGTTATTTAGGGAAGAAAATAAAATATGAAATGTTAATGAAATAACATTAATTACTCATTCAAAAAATCTAAATTTCTAATTATCCCTGAATATTTGGTTCTTTTTAGGGGAGAATTTTTAAAAACAGCTTTAAAAGTTTCTTCAGTAAGTTCAATCCAATCTTTTTTGGACATAGAAAGCACTTCTTTATTCGAATTGAAAAGCGGTTCCTTATGTGGTTTCGAAAAGCGGTTCCAAGGGCAAACATCTTGGCAAATATCGCAACCAAAAATCCAATCATCGAATTTGCCTTTCATTTCTGGCGGAATGTTTTCCTTGAGTTCGATAGTAAAATAGGAAATACATTTACTTCCATCAACTACATACGGGGAAACAATTGCCTCCGTTGGACACGCATCAATGCAAGCAGTACAAGAACCACAATGATCGGTAGTGGCGTGGTCGTATTCTAAATCTAGGTCGATAATCAATTCTGCAATAAAATAAAAAGAACCCACTTTTTGGGTCAATAAATTGCTGTTTTTGCCTCTCCAACCCAAACCGCTTTTGGCTGCCCAAGCTTTATCAAGAACTGGTGCCGAATCTACAAAAGCTCTTCCTGAAACTTCACCAATAGTTGACTGAATCGAAAAAAGTAATTCCTTCAGTTTTTCCTTGATGACAAAATGATAATCTTGTCCGTAAGCGTATTTTGAAATTTTGTATGAATCCCCATTTTGAAATTCGGATGGATAGTAATTTAATAAAAGGGAAACCACACTTTTGGAATCATCGACAAGCAACGTTGGATTCAATCTTTTGTCAAAATTGTTTTCCATATAGGACATTTGACCATTCATTTGGTTGTTTAGCCAATCTTCCAATCGGGGTGCTTCTTCCTCGAGAAATCCTGCTTTAGATATACCACATGACAAAAACCCGAGGCGTTTGGCTTCGGCTTTTATGAAGGATGTATAGCGGGAAGCGGGAAGTTGGGAGCGGGAAGTTGCCATTATTACTTCAATTTAGTTTTAAAAGCAATAGTCATATTCATCAAATCAAATGAATCTTTATAAAGTCTATCAAAAACGTCTTCATTTATGTAGCCTCTTCTTTTTGCTTTATACAAACAAGTAACAACCTCGGCTAATGATCTTACAGAATAACCTAAAAATCTATTAAACTCAGCATTAGATTGCTCTATAGAACCTTCAGAAATATTCAAAGCAACAGAGTCCGAAGCTCTTAAAAGTTGTGAAGAGAGATTGTAGATTTCATGCTTTGGGAATTCTTTAATTATAGTATTAATATCCTCTCCAAAATCCATTGATTTTTGCCAGATAATTAATTTTTCGAATTTAAAACTCATACGTTAGTTTTTTGTTGGGAGCTGGAAGATGGAAGTTGGAAGTTGGAAGATGGAAGATGGAAGATGGAAGATGGAAGATGGAAGATGGAAGATGGAAGTATATTATAGAAAATTAAAAAATTTACGCATCTCACCTTCCTACCTCTTTCTTACTAATCGCCTCTTCCCGCTCCCTGCTCCCAACTTCCATCTTGTTACCTAAAAAAGTCCGCCCTGAACGTTTGTTTTCACTTTACCTAAATGCTTATATGCTTTTTCGGTAACTTCTCTTCCTCTTGGCGTTCGCATAATGAATCCTTCCTGAATTAAGAATGGTTCATAAACCTCCTCAATAGTTTCACTACTCTCAGAAACGGCTGTTGCTAAAGTAGATAATCCTACTGGACCTCCTTTGAATTTATCGATTATGGTGGTTAGAATTTTATTATCCATTTCGTCCAAACCATGAGCATCAACATTCAATGCTTTTAAGGCGTAACGAGCAATTTCAATATCGATAGTTCCATTTCCTTTAATTTGAGCAAAATCGCGTACGCGACGCAATAATGCATTAGCAATTCTAGGTGTTCCTCTGCTTCGTCCCGCAATTTCGATGGCAGCTTCCATAGAAATAGGCATTTTGAGGATTGTTGCACTTCTTTCGACAATTGTCGTTAAAAGTTCTGTCGTGTAATATTGCAAACGTGATGAAATCCCGAAACGAGCTCTCATTGGTGCGGTCAACAACCCGGAACGTGTAGTTGCTCCAATTAAGGTAAACGGATTCAGATTGATTTGAACCGTTCTGGCATTTGGTCCAGATTCGATCATAATGTCAATTTTGAAATCTTCCATTGCCGAGTACAAATATTCTTCTACAATTGGACTCAAACGGTGAATTTCATCAATAAACAAAACATCTCTTTCTTCGAGATTGGTCAACAAACCTGCTAGATCTCCTGGTTTGTCTAAAACGGGTCCAGAAGTGATTTTAATTCCAACTTGCAGTTCATTTGCTAAAATGTTTGCTAAAGTAGTCTTTCCCAATCCCGGAGGTCCGTGAAAAAGGGTGTGGTCTAGCGCTTCGTTTCTTTGATTCGCAGCTTGAACAAAAACTTTCAAGTTTTCGAGTATCTGTTCCTGTCCGGCAAAATCATCAAATGACAATGGCCTTAACTTTTTCTCGAGGTCAAGTTCTTCTGGATTGTAACCGTCGTTTGTTGGGTCTAAATTTTCATTCATTTTACAAATATAACAAAGATATAAGTAAATAAAAATGCCTTTCGACCTCGAAGTTTCGAGAGAAAGGCATTTTGTATTTTATAAAACTAAAATTTAGTGATGTAGAACTTCTTCGCCATCTTTCATCGGAACATTTTGTGGCACAAAATCCTCCTCATGAGCTGGATTACTATAATCATACGGCCAACGGTGAACTTCTGGAATTTCACCAGGCCAGTTTCCGTGTATGTGTTCTACAGGTGCTGTCCACTCTAAAGTATTTGATTTCCATGGGTTTTGAACTGCTTTTTTACCGTAGAAAATACTACTAAAGAAGTTGTACAAGAATACCAATTGGAATATTCCACCTATTAAAGCAAAAGTAGTTATAAGAACATTTACATTTTGTAAATCATCGAATAATGGAAAGTTAGTGTTGGTATAGTAACGCCTTGGTAAACCAGCTAGCCCGATGAAGTGCATTGGAAAAAATACTCCATAAGCACAAACGGCAGTTACCCAAAAGTGAACATATCCTAAGTTTTTGTTCAACATTCTTCCGAACATTTTTGGAAACCAATGATAAATTCCAGCGAACATTCCGTAAAGAGCAGAAATACCCATTACCAAGTGAAAGTGTGCTACAACAAAATAAGTATCGTGAACATTGATATCCAAAGTACTGTCTCCAAGAATAATTCCTGTCAATCCACCTGTGATAAAGGTAGAAACCAAACCAATGGAGAACAACATTGCAGGATTCAGTTGCAAGTTTCCTTTCCAAAGTGTTGTGATGTAATTAAATGCTTTTACAGCAGAAGGAATCGCAATCAACAAAGTGGTAAAGGTAAATACAGATCCTAAAAATGGATTCATACCCGAGATAAACATATGGTGTCCCCAAACTATGGTCGATAAAAATGCGATTGCCAAAATAGACATAATCATCGCTCTGTAACCAAAAATTGGTTTACGAGAATTGGTTGCAATAATTTCAGAAGTGATACCTAAGGCTGGTAAAATAATAATATAAACTTCAGGGTGTCCTAAGAACCAGAATAAATGCTCAAACAATACTGGAGATCCACCTTGATAATGCAAAACTTCACCAGCAATATAAATATCTGACAAGAAGAATGAAGTACCAAAACTTCTATCAAAAATTAATAATAAAGCAGCAGACAATAAAACTGGGAACGAAATAACTCCAATAATTGCTGTTACAAAGAAAGCCCAAATTGTTAATGGTAATCTTGTCATCGACATTCCTTTTGTTCTTAGATTGATTACCGTTACAATATAATTTAACGACCCCATTAATGAAGCTGCAATAAATATAGCCATAGAAACCAACCACAATGTCATTCCCGCTCCGGAACCCGAAATTGCTTGTGGGAGCGCACTCAAAGGAGGATAAATTGTCCACCCAGCATTTGCAGGTCCAGCTTCGACAAATAACGAAGAAAGCATAATAACACTTGACAAAAAGAATAACCAATAGGAAATCATGTTTAAAAACCCTGATGCCATATCTCGTGCACCAATTTGAAGTGGAATCAACAAGTTACTAAAGGTCCCGCTTAATCCAGCAGTTAAAACAAAGAATACCATTATGGTTCCGTGTATCGTTACTAATGCCAAATAAATATCATTAGCCATAACTCCATTTGGAGCCCACTTATCACCCAACAATACATTGAATATTTTGAATGACTCTTCTGGCCAAGCTAATTGCATTCTAAAAAGCATAGACATTACTACTCCAACAACTCCCATAACAATTCCTGTAATCAAGTATTGTTTAGCAATCATTTTGTGATCTATACTAAAAATGTATTTAGTTATAAAAGTATCTTTATGGTGGTGTTCGTGTTCGTGTGTATGTTCTTGAACTTCTGCTGACATATCTGTTTACTTTAAATTTTTCTTGAATTAATTATTTCATTACTACTTTAGCAATAGCCGCAGTGTCTTTTGCTTTTATAGAATCTGCACCAAGTCCACCTTCTACTGGTTTAGAAGCATTAGCAGTCTTTACTTCTTGAACGATAGTTGGCTTATCACTCAACCACTTTTTAAAATCTTCTGGAGTATCTACAATTACTTTCATTTGCATATTGTAATGAGAGGCTCCACAAATTTTATTACAAAGCAATAAAAAATCAAAAGTGTATGGATCAAGAGCTGCTTGACCATTGGTTACAAGTATTTTACTTTTGGCAACACGCAAAGCATTAATATTTTTTACTTTTTCTACCATAAAAGGCATTGCTCTGTATTCATCTGTGGTATATACAGGTTCGAAAGCAAATTCGGTTACCATTCCGGGAACACAATTCATTTGAGCCCTAAAATGTGGAAAAAAAGCAGAGTGCAAAACATCTTGAGAACGAATTTTGAAATGTATTTTTTTTCCAATTGGGATATGAAGTTCTTTAACTACAATATCGTCTTGAGCATTTGGATCAGCTAAGTCAACTCCTAAAGTATTAACACCTTCTATCAATCTTACATTCGCTTTTCCCAACACATTGTCGGTACCTGAATATCTTGCAGTCCAATTAAATTGTTGTGCATACAATTCGATTTCAATAGTATCTTCATTTTCATCAACAAACATAATATCTACCCAAGCATACAAACCATATCCAATTAAAAGAGCTAAAACAACAGCAGGAATACCACTCCAAATCACTTCTAATCTATTACTATCTGCAAAGAACAAGGCTTTATTCCCTTTTTTTCCTCTGTACTTGAAAGAAAAATAATGCACCAATACTTGAGTAATCGCTTGTACTAAAAATATTAGTACCCAAGTGATATTCATCAAATTATCAACAGTTTCACCGTGTTTAGAAGCTGAAGTATGCAGCACTAATGGCCCCCATTTTATTAATCCATAGATTGTAAAAATATAGATAAATGCCAGAAAACCGAACATCAAATAGCCTTGAGTGTTATTATCACCGTCATTTGCTACCTGAGAATCATCTTTATCACCCACCTGAGTCAAATCGAATATCTTAGTCAACTGCCATAACGCAATAGATAACAGAACTAAAACTAAAATTACCAACAAAATCTCCATATATAAATTACTTTTTAATAATTAACACCCGAAAATAATAATAAAAAACTACCATTTAAAAAATGACAAATGTCATATTTTCGCCAAAAATAACAAATTTAAACACACTAGCAAAACAAAATGAATTTATTGATTAAAAATAAATTTACATTCTGGAATAGCAAAAAAGGGACTCAATTAATTTCAAATATATTTATCTTAATATACCTAAATTATATTAATTGATTTAACAAAAAAGAAGAAAGCTTAATAACTAAAATACTTACATTCTATTTATACCTGTTTTAAAATTTTCATCAATAAATTGTTTCCAATAAAAGTTAAAATGAAAAGGAAAAAAAAGGCTGATTCAAGAAAAGTGAAACAGCCTTTAAAATATAAACTATTTGAATTCTAGTAATGAAAATGTTTACTTTCTTCAATGAATGGATTTCTTTTTGGCAACAACGGTACTTTTGTCAATGCTGAAAAAACAACATATATAAACAATCCCATGAAGAACAAAACAGAAGCAATTTCTGAAACTCCAATAAACCACTGGTCGCCAACAGTTCCTGGCATAATCATATTGAAGAAATCAATATAGTGTCCTAACAATATTACCGTTCCAGCCATTACAAGTACCCAAGAAATACGTTTGAAATCCGTATTAATTAATATCAATAATGGAAAAACAAAATTCATAACTACGGCTCCAAAGAATGGAAGGTTATACAATTCTATTCTGGTAACAAAGTAAGTTACTTCCTCTGGAATATTAGCATACCAAATCAACATAAATTGTGAAAACCACAAGTAAGTCCAAAACACACTAAAACCAAACATAAATTTCGCTAAATCGTGAATGTGACTTGTATTTACGTGTTCTAAAAATCCTTTAGATTTTAGATATAAAGAAACTAAACATATTGTTGTTATAGCACTTACTATAAAACTTGCGAAAACATACCATCCAAACAAAGTACTAAACCAGTGTGGATCAACAGACATTATCCAATCCCAAGACATTATTGATTCTGTAACAATAAAAAATACTAAAAATCCAGCTGACATTTTGAAGTTCTTTTTGTAGAAACTATCATCGGTTGATTCATCCTGAGCCAAACAATTTTTTCTAGAATAATACCTGTAAAGATTCCAACCTATCAAGAATATAGCAGCTCTAATTATCCAAAACGGGAAGTTTAAATACCCTGATTTGTTTGCAATCAATTTGTCATGCGCAACTACTTCTGGATCCATCCAAACAAACAAATGATTTAAATGAATATGTTCCGAATTTGTTATTCCGATAATAACTAAAAATATAAAGAAAATTACAGATCCAACAGGTAAATAAGCCGTGATTCCTTGCATTACTCTAAATAATACTGGTGACCAACCTGCTTGAGCCACTTGCTGAATGGCATAAAAAGCCAAAACACCAAGAGTAACTAGCAAAAAGAAAATACAGGCAACATACAAAGCAGCCCAAGGTTTGTTTTGCAATTGATGCAAGACATGCTCCAAATGTTCTTTATGTTCAGTATCAACAGATACTACTTTATGCTCAGCTGTTTCGGCTTTGTGCCCTCCAGCTACTTCGTGCTCTTCGGTTGATTTTGAAACTTCATGACTTCCGTGAGCATCTGCAGCAAGAATTTCTTCTACTGCTTGAATATCTTTGGGTGCAGCATAAAAACCATATCCAATTCCTAAAAGTCCTGCAACCATTAGTATTAGAGAAAATGTTTTTAATTTACTTGAAAATGTGTACATATCTTTTACGATGAGTTTGTTTTATAATTTACTTTTTAGCTCCATCACATACGCTGCAACCATCCAACGCTCTTTTTTGCTCAATTGATTGGCGTGTGAACCCATTAAATTAAGACCATACGTTCCAACATGAAAAATACTGCCTTCGTTTATTACTCTATCTTTATAACTAGGAACCCCTAGAAATTTACCTTGAGTAACGAGTTTTCCTTGTCCATTTCCAGCATTACCGTGACAAATGGCACAATAAATTTCATATAAAGCTTTGGCTTTTTCCATATCTTTTTCAGATAACGTTCCAAGTGGCGATTTTAGATTTGCCGCTTTAACAGCAATCAAGGCCTCAGGCGTATCTGGATATTCATACACTTCAAAACCTCTGTTTATGGTTCCATCTACCGGAAGTTGCCCTTCTTTACCACCCTTAAAAACTTCTGCTTGAGAATAAGTATTATAACTTACCGACTCATACATATTTGGCATGTATTGATAGTTTGGTTTTAAATCGTCTTTACATGACGAAACCAAAATAGTAATACCTACTAAAAGTGTTGTTTTATATATGCTTTTCATATCCACTATTAATGCTTATCTATTACTTTAACTTCTACTGCTCCTGTATTCTCGAAAAAAGAAACCAATTCTTTCTCGTTATCGTTTACTGCAACTTCCATTAAGAAATGGTCATCGGTAGTACGAACATCTGGATTTTCGGCTTCTTTAAACGGCCATAATCTACTTCTCATATAAAAAGTAATAACCATTAAATGCGCTGCAAAAAATACTGTTTCTTCAAACATAATTGGTACGAAAGCTGGCATATTTTCAATATAACTGAAACTTGGTTTACCTCCAATATCTTGCGGCCAATCTTGAATCATTATATAATTCATCATCCAAGTTCCAAATGAGATTCCGATGCAACCATAAATAAAAGCACAAATAGCTAATCTTGTTGGTGCCAATCCCATTGCTTTATCCAATCCGTGAACCGGAAATGGAGTAAAAACTTCTTCAATATGATGATGCGCTGCACGTGTTTTCTTTACGGCATCCATCAATATATCATCGTCATTATAAATGGCGTGTATTACTTTATTACTCATGGTGTGAATCTTTATTTGCTGCTCTCGCTTTTATAAAATTATCTCCAGTTCCTTTCAAAATTGTTTTTACTTCTGCCTGAGCAATCACTGGGAATGTTCTAGCATACAATAAAAATAACACAAAGAAGAAACCTATTGTTCCAATGAAAATTCCAATATCGACAAATGTTGGCGAAAACATCGTCCAAGATGACGGAAGGTAATCTCTGTGCAACGAAGTTACGATAATTACAAACCTTTCGAACCACATTCCAATATTTACCACAATCGAAATGATGAAAGAGAACATAATACTTGTTCTTAATTTTTTGAACCACATAAATTGTGGAGAAAATACATTGCAAGTCATCATTGACCAATACGCCCACCAGTAAGGTCCAGTAGCTCTGTTCAAGAATGCGTATTGTTCGTATTCAACTCCTGAATACCAGGCAACAAAAAGTTCAGTGATATAAGCAACACCTACGATAGAACCTGTAATCATAATTACAATATTCATTAATTCGATATGTTGAATCGTAATGTAAGCTTCAAGGTTAGATACTTTTCTCATAATGATAAGCAAAGTATTTACCATTGCAAATCCTGAGAAAACTGCTCCAGCCACAAAATATGGAGGAAAAATGGTAGTATGCCAACCTGGAATTACCGAAGTAGCAAAGTCCATAGATACAATGGTGTGTACTGAAAGCACAAGTGGCGTAGCCAAACCTGCAAGAACTAAGGAAACTTCCTCAAAACGTTGCCAGTCTTTTGCTCTTCCGCTCCATCCAAAACTCAAAATAGAATAAACTCTTTTATTGAAAGGAGTTATTGCTCTATCTCTTAACATTGCAAAATCGGGCAACAAACCTGTCCACCAGAAAACCAATGAAACCGAAAGATAGGTTGAAATTGCAAATACGTCCCAAAGTAATGGTGAATTAAAGTTTACCCAAAGTGATCCAAATTGATTCGGAATTGGAACAACCCAATAGGCTAACCAAGGACGCCCCATGTGGATGATTGGAAATAAACCTGCTTGAATTACAGAGAAAATTGTCATCGCTTCTGCAGAACGGTTAATCGCCATTCTCCATCGTTGACGGAATAATAAAAGTACTGCCGAAATCAAAGTTCCTGCGTGACCAATACCAACCCACCAAACGAAGTTAGTAATATCCCAAGCCCAACCTACAGTTTTGTTTAATCCCCAAGTACCAATACCTGTTGAAATAGTGTAAACTATACAGCCCAATCCCCAAAGGAAGGCTATTAATGCGATCGAAAATACAATCCACCATTGTTTGTTGGCTTTACCTTCAACGGGTGCAGCAACATCTACTGTTACATCGTGATACGTTTTATCACCTATGATTAAAGGTTTTCTAATGGGAGCGTCGTATATATGAGACATAATCCTTTAAATTGATTTTTAAATTATCTTTTAAGTATTTCTAACTTTAACGTGGTAAATCACATTTGGTTTTGTTCCAACGTGCTCTAACAAATGATACATTCTTTCGTCTGCAACCAACTTGGCAACTTGACTTTCTTTATCATTGATATCTCCAAAAACCATCGCTCCAGTAGTACAAGCACTAGAACAAGCCGTTTGGAATTCGCCATCAACAATTGCTCTTCCTTCGTTTTTGGCTGCCAAAATAGTTGCTTGTGTTTTTTGAATACACATGGAACATTTTTCCATAACCCCACGAGAACGTACACTCACATCTGGATTCAATACCATACGTCCTAAATCGTCATTCATATGGAAATCAAATTCGCTATTTTTGTTGTATAAGAACCAGTTGAAACGACGTACTTTATAAGGACAGTTGTTAGCACAGTAACGAGTACCAACACATCTGTTATATGCCATATGATTTTGACCTTGACGGCTGTGTGATGTAGCTGCAACAGGACAAACTGTTTCACAAGGTGCGTGATTACAGTGCTGACACATTACAGGTTGGAAAGCCACTTGTGGATTATCCGATGCGCTTTCCATTTCATTAAATGTAGAAAGTGAACTTGATAAACCGGAAATATTTTCTTTTCTTTCGTTGTCGCCCGCAAAAGTTTCTTCGGAAGAATAATACCTATCAATACGCAACCAGTGCATATCGCGACTTCTTCTTACCTCAGATTTCCCAACTACAGGAACGTTATTCTCGGCGTGGCAAGCAATAACACAAGATCCACAACCTGTACAAGCATTTAAATCTATCGAAAGGTTGAAATGATGTCCTACTGAGCGATCAAATGAAGCCCATAAATCAACTGTTGTTGCTTGAACTTCTTTGTGATCCAATGATACCATTGGTTGTTCATTCCAAAATTCTGCATCTTTGGTATTGAATATTTCTAAAGTAGTTTCTTTAATAATATCGCCACGACCCATTAACGTTTTTTGACCTTGAACACAAGCAAATTCGTGCTCTCCACCAGCTTTTGTTAATGTTACCGATTGTACATTACTGAAACCTTTATATAATGAGTAAGCGTTTACACCTACTTGCATTTCTTCTTTTAAAGCTGCCTTTTTACCATAACCAAAAGCCAAACCTACTGTTCCAACAGCTTGTCCTGGCTGAACAATTACCGGAACATTTTCTAATGTAAACCCATCAGCGGTTTTGATAGTAGCATAACTTCCGTTCAAACCACCATTGGCAACAATTTCGTTTGACAATTCTAATTTCTTGGCATCAGCACCAGAAACAGTAACATAATTATCCCAAGAAACTCTTGTGATTGGATCTGGAAACTCTTGTAACCAAGGATTGTTTGCTTGCTGACCATCTCCTAATCCAGTTTTTGTATATAAAACCAATTCAAAACCTTGCGCTCCTTTTGATTGGGCCAAAGCAGTTGCAGCACCACTATAATCAGCTGTGCCTCCTGCAGTTGTTGGTATTGTGCCAACAAAGATTCCGTCGTGTAAAACTTGATTCCAAGTTGAACCAGAAATTATCGATGCTGAATTTGCTTTTAAATAATTGTAATAAGTTCCAGCAATACCATTCAAAGACAATAAAACTTCTTGAAATTGTTTGGTATCGAATAAAGGACGAATCGTTGGTTGAGTCAAACTATACGTTCCTCTTGTTATGCTTACATCTCCCCAAGATTCTAAATAATGAGGCGCAGCTGCAGCAATAGTAGTAATCGAAGCAGTTTCATCTTCTTTCAAAGAAAATGAAGCCGAAAGACTAACTTTTTTTAATCCATCAACAAAATCTTTTGAATTTGGTAAAGAATAAACTGGATTCACACCGCTCATAATCAAAGTATGAACGCTTCCTGCCTTCATATCAATAATCAATTGAGCTACTTTTTGGTTTGAGCCTTTTCTGATTTGTCGTGTTCCAACTGTTGTAAAAGATTCGCTATTCAATACTTGATTGATAGCTAAAACCAACAATTGTGCATTTTTATCTTGAATACCAGAAACCAAAACTCCTTTGCTTCCAGATTTACCCAATTCTTGAGCAATTTTTGAAACTTCAGCTTTTAATTTTGCATCCAATGTTACTGGAATTGATGCTCCAGCAACTAAATTATATATAAGTACTAATGCTTGCTTTTGATTGGCAGTTGACATCGCAACACGTTTATCGGCAGCAGCACCAGACAATGTCATATTAGATTCCAATTGGAAATGACGAGATATTTTTTGATTTCCTTTTGGTCCTTGAGGAATTCTTCCTTTTGCATAACTTGAACCATAATTTCCACCTTGCCAATCTCCTAAGAAATCTGCACCAACAGAAACAATTACTGAAGCTTTTGAAAAGTCATAATCAACCAAAGCTCTTTCGCCATAAACGGTTTCGAATGCGTCTAAAGTTTCTGATTCAGAAACAGCATCGTAGATAACGTGTTTTGCATTTGGATTTTTATCTAGAAATTCAGCAATCAACTTTTCAGTCGATGGACTTGCCAATGTATTGGTCAAAAGAACAACTTGTCCTCCTTTGGCTTTGGCATCAGCCAAACTTGATTTTAGTTTTGAATCCACATCAACCCAAGTTGCCGTTTTACCAGCAATTTTTGGCTCTTTCAAACGCATACTATCATATAATGACAATACTGATGCGTGAATTCTGGCGTTGGCGGCAAATTTTGCGCCTACCATTGTATTATTATCCACTTTGATAGGACGCCCTTCACGAGTTTTTACTAAAAGATTAGCAAAGTCGAAACCATCAAAAACTGTAGTTGCATAATAATCGGCAATTCCAGGGATAATTTGTTCTGGCTGAACTACGTAAGGTATTGACATGTGAACAGGACCTTCGCAAGCTGCAAGTGTGGCTGCCGCAGTGGTAAATCCAACGTACTTTAAAAAATCACGACGTGTTGTAGCTGTTGATGACAAAGCACCACCGTTTCCTAAAAATTCATCAGTAGGAATTTCTTCAACAAATTCGTTATTTCTAAGCGCCTCAACAATAGAACTATTTCCGTCTAGTTCTTCAACACTTTTCCAGTATTTTTTGTTTGATGACATATTCTATATAAATATTAGCTTCTTAATTTTTTGTTTCAAGTTTCTTTTGTTTCAAGTTTAAAGTTTCAAAAACCTGAAACTTTATACTTTAAACTGTTTTAATAATGGCATTTACCACATTCCAATCCACCCATTTGTGCTGCAGTCAATTTTTCTACACCATATTTTTTGGAAAGTTGTTCGTGTATTTTGGTGTAATATTCATTGCCTTCCATTTTAACTTCTGTCTTTCTGTGACAATCTATACACCAACTCATGGTTAGCGGCGCAAATTGTTTTTGAATTTCATATGTTTGAACTGGACCGTGACAGGTTTGACATTCTATTCCGGCAACATTCACGTGCTGTGAGTGGTTGAAATATACAAAACTTGGCAAATTATGAATACGAACCCATTTTACTGGTTCTGTTTTACCGGTGTATTTTTGGTTTTCTTTATCCCAACCCACCGCTTTGTATAATTTATCGATTTCTTTATCGTAAAAATCTTTAGAATACTCCTCTGTTGCTGTAGTGTCAGATACTTCAGCGATATTTTTGTGGCAATTCATACATACATTCAAAGAAGGAATTCCTGAATGTTTGCTTACACGTGCAGATGAGTGACAGTAGTTACAGTTAATTCCATTACTTCCTGCGTGAATTCTGTGTGAGTAGTGGATAGGCTGAACTGGAGCGTAGTCTTGATCAACACCAATTTGCATCAAATAACCATACACAAAAAATGCACTAGCCAATAATAAGAATATAGCCGAAACCAATATTAAAAACTGATTTTTCGCAAAGGCTTTCCAGATAGAAATAGTTGGTTCTTTTGGAGCAACACTGATTCCATTTGCAGCAGCAACTTTTCTTAGTACATTGTTTACCAATACTAGCATAACTACAAGTATTGCCATTACTAAAGACAAAGCGCCTAAAATTATATTATTAGAAATTCCACCAGCATTACCATCTGTTCCAGGAACTTTTTCCCCAGCAACTGGCACAGGAGCTGCAGCTTTTGGTTCCATTGTGTAAGCAATGATATTATCAATATCTGCTTCCGACAATTGAGGAAAAGCACTCATTGGTACTTTGTTGTATTCTTCATAAATCTTTACAGCACCAGCGTCGCCTGATTTAATTAAATCTGCGCTGTTGTGAATCCACTTATAAAACCAAGCTTTTTCATACTTAGCACCAACACCTCTTAGCGCTGGACCAGTTGCTTTTGCATCTAGTTTGTGACAAGCCGCACAATTAGTGTTGAAAATCTCTTTCCCTTTTACTGGATCGCCACCCGAACTAACTGTCGGAGATGCTGTAGGAGTAGCTGTTGCAGCAGGAGCTGCATCTTGTGCATAAGAAGTTAACGATAAGCTTAACATTAAAACTAAGCTTAAATATAATTTTCTTGTAATCGAATTATGGTAACCCACCTTTTTCATATAGTTAGTGATTATCTACAATGTTGAATATGATTTTTCCCAAATATAAAATATGATAAAAATCACTTTTTCTTAAATATTCGACAAAAATACACTTTATGAGTTATTCTCAAAACCTTAAAATAGTCTTAAATATAATTTATATTGATTCTAAATAGCGATAGCACTTCTATTTAATTCAATAAACACTATTTTTGTATAAAATTATTCAAATAATGAAAATTATAGCCCTAAAAAAAATTATTATGTCTTGCATATTTATAGGCATTTCAATAAATTACTCAAATGCTCAAGACCAAAACGTTACGGTAAATCAAGATCCAAAATTTGAACAATTGTTAAACGAAAAACGCAAAATAAACACTTCGCTCACCGTAAATGACTCCTACAAAATTCAGATTTTTACCGGTAGCAGCGAAAATGCAAAAAAAACGCTGAACGAATTCAGACAAGAATTTACAGCTATTGACGCTACAATCATTTTCAATACTCCTAATTATAAAGTTTGGGTTGGCAGTTTTAGAACTCGAATTGAAGCCGAAAAAACTTTGGCAGACGTTAAAGATCGATACAAAAACGTGCTTTTGATAAAACCGAGTAGGTAGAAATTAATTTTTAATATG
Organism: Flavobacterium franklandianum; assembly: GCF_007097365.1. Classification (GTDB taxonomy): domain Bacteria; phylum Bacteroidota; class Bacteroidia; order Flavobacteriales; family Flavobacteriaceae; genus Flavobacterium; species Flavobacterium franklandianum. The sequence goes on along the minus strand of NZ_VJZR01000002.1, from coordinate 17,284 downwards.
AAAAAAAGCAACTCCAATTTGAGTTGCTTTTTTGTTGTATTATTGTTGTAAATACAGATTAAACCAAATAATCCCCACATCCAACAACGTTGTTTTGTAACGTTAAGCTAATATCTTTTCACATACTCCTGCCAATTGTCAGGATACATATTTTTCATATATTCTACAGTTCCTTCAGGAATAGGTTCTTTATCGTAATCTAATCCTTTCGCTTTCAAGAAAGCAACCACCTTCATTTTATATTTGTATTGTTCCGAATCTAAATCAATCATAGAACATCTTAACAAGTACAAAACAGAAACATCTTCTCCTTCAATTACTGTAGGCGTTATCGGTTTAGTATAATCTGCTCCTTTTTCTATAAGATATAAAGCTACATCCATTTGTTCTGACATCAAAGCTTGTCCAAAAGCTGTTTGAATGATTCCTTTTTAAGCATAATTGATAACAACCCCAGCTTCCACAAACAATTTTACTTTTTCAAAGTCGTTTTTCCCGTCTATAGCAGAAATACAAGCGGTTAATGTAGAATTTCTTTCTGAACTGATTCTTTTTTTTGGTCCAGAAAATACATTTTCTATCGAATTAGGGTCATCTTTATAGTCTAATAGTAGTTTTAAGTATTTGGGGTCATCATTGTCTGCGGCAACTATTACAGGTGTTTCTCCTTTAAACGTAGTGTGCAAATTAGGCTTTCCTCCCAATTCTAATAGTGTTTTTTGCAGAATCGTACTCACTATTAAAGATAGCTAGCATCAGTAAGGTATTCCCAAACCGAGATTCTTGATAATCTACCGAAACCTTTTTTTGAAATACTTCTTCCTTTATTTTTTTAACATCTCCAGCTTCAACTGCTTTAGCAAGTACCCAGGCCGGAGTATCTTGAAACAATCTGTAATCGTTGCCCATTAATTTGCTTTTATCAACTAGTGTTTCCTGATTATAACAACTGGTAAGACAAAACAAAAGACCAATAGAAATTAATTTTTTCATGCTTTAAATTATTATCAACCAAAGCTAAACAAAAAAAATCCCGATTGCTCGGGATTTCTTATGAATATATCGAAATTTTATTTCAATTTCTTTTTGATCGCTACTTCGTGGAACGCTTCGATAACGTCTCTTTCCTCGATGTCGTTGTATCCCTTTATTTGAATACCACAATCGTACCCTTTGGCTACTTCTTTAGCATCATCTTTGAAACGTTTCAAGGCGATTAGCTCACCTGTGTGAACCACAACACCTTCACGAATGATTCTGATTTTGGCATTTCGGGCAATTTTACCATCCATAACCATACAACCAGCAATTGTACCTACTTTAGAAATTTTGAATAACTCTCTAACTTCTGCAGTTCCAAGAATTTCTTCTTTCATTTCTGGCGCCAACATTCCTTCCATCGCGTCTTTCAAGTCATCGATTGCTGCGTAAATGATAGAATAATAACGGATATCAATTTCTTCTTTATCGGCTAATTGTCTTGCATTTCCAGCAGGACGAACATTAAATCCGATGATAATCGCATCGGAAGCAGAAGCCAACATTACGTCAGTTTCAGTAATCGCTCCAACACCTTTATGAATAATATTGATTTGAATTTCGTCAGTAGATAATTTAGAGAACGAATCAGACAAGGCTTCAACAGAACCATCCACATCCCCTTTAAGGATGATGTTCAATTCTTTAAATTGACCCAATGCAATTCTACGTCCAATTTCATCCAAAGTAATATGTCGTTGTGTACGAACCGATTGTTCACGCATCAATTGAGAACGTTTTGAAGCAATTTGTTTGGCTTCTTTTTCGTCTTCAAAAACGTTGAACTTGTCACCCGCAGTCGCCGCACCATCTAAACCTAATACAGAAACCGGAGTTGATGGACCAGCTACAGTCACAATATTCCCTCGTTCATCGTGCATGGCTTTAATTTTACCGTGGTGTTTTCCAGCCAACATATAATCCCCAATTTTCAAGGTTCCGTGTTGCACTAATATGGTAGAAACGTATCCTTTTCCTTTATCCAAAAACGCTTCTACAACAGTTCCTTGTGCCGCTTTGTTTGGATTAGATTTCAAATCTAAAAGTTCTGCTTCTAATAATACTTTTTCTAATAATTCTTTTACACCTGTTCCAACTTTCGCCGAAATATCATGTGATTGAATTTTTCCACCCCAATCTTCAACTAGCAAATTCATTCCTGCTAATTTTTCTTTAATTTTCTCAACATTAGCATTTGGCTTATCAATTTTGTTGATAGCAAATATAATTGGCACGTTTGCAGCCTGAGCATGAGAAATGGCCTCTTTAGTTTGTGGCATTATATCATCATCGGCAGCTACTACAATAATAGCAATATCGGTAACTTGAGCACCACGAGCACGCATTGCGGTAAACGCTTCGTGACCAGGTGTATCAAGGAAAGCAATTTTTTGACCGTCTTCCAATGTTACTCCATAAGCACCAATGTGCTGTGTAATTCCTCCAGATTCACCCGCAATAACATTTTCTTTACGAATATAATCCAGCAAAGATGTTTTACCGTGATCGACGTGACCCATTACTGTTACGATAGGCGCTCTATAAACTAAATCTTCTTCTTTATCTGGAACAACTTGAATCGCTTCTTCAATGTCAACTGTGATAAATTCGACTTCGTATCCAAATTCGTCACAAACTATAGTCAATGTTTCTGCATCAAGACGCTGATTCATAGTAACCATGATTCCAAGTGACATACAAGTTCCAATCACTTTAGTAATTGGCACATCCATCATAATGGCGATTTCACCAACGGTTACGAACTCAGTAACTTTAATAGTTTTACTACCTTCGTCTATCGCTCTTTGCTCGTCATCCGATTTTTGGCGGTGTGTATCTCTTTTGTCTCTTCTATATTTAGCTGCTTTCGATTTACCACCTTTACCTTGTAGTTTCTCTAAAGTCTCTCTAATTTGATTTTTAACTTCCTCTTCGGTAGGTTCAACTTTAGCAGTGATTGCTGGTCTTGCCCCCTTCACAAAGCCAGGTCTTGCACCTCTGTTGGCATTAAATCCGCCACCTCCAGCATTTGGAGTAATTTTATTAGGATTTGGCGCACCCGGAACTCCAGGAATCGCAGGCGGTCTTGGCGCACCCGGTTTAGGCGCAATCCTTTTTCGTTTATTTTTGTTAGCATTATTTGCCGCACTTCCAGGTGCTCCAGGAGTTCCAGGTTTGTTTGGCGTAATTTTAGGCTCTTCTTTTTTCTTTTTAGGCTTATTAAACTGAGATAAATCAATAGTTTGACCTGTTAAAGTAGCACCAGATAATTTTGTGTATTTTGTAGTGATTGTTTCCTCTGAGGAAACTTCGGTTACTTCTGGAGCCGTTTTCTTTGGAACTTCAACTTCAGTCTTTTTTGCTTTAATTTCGACAACAGGTTTTACCTCATTTGTCTCAACTACAATTTTTTCTTGAACAGGTTCTTTTGGAAGTGACTCTTTTTGAATAGGCTCCTTGTGAACTGGTTTTTCTTTAGGAATTTCAGCAACGGGAAGCGGAATGTTTTCAACAACTGGTGTTGGAGCTGGTGCTGGTGTTGGAATTTCTTTTTTTGGATTAAGATCGATTTTTCCAATATGCACTGGACCAGAAATATTACCTTTTGCTCTAATAATTTCTTGACTTTTTAAGCGTTCCTCGTCTTGTTTGCGCTTATCCTCAACTTCTTTTTCTCTTTCAATTCGCAAAGCTTCTTTCTCTTTCCTCTTTTCTTCACCTACCTCTTTTGAAGCTTCTTTGTTGCCCTTGTCTCCCGCAAATTGATTTTGCAGAATGTTATATTCTACTTCAGAAATTTTTGTGTTGGGATTTGATTCAACAGAAATACCCTTATCTTTAAGATAATCCACAGCTCTTTCTAAAGAAATATTAAATTCCCTTAAAACTTTGTTTATTCTAATAACTTTCTCTTCAGACATAAAACCTTTTTAATATTACCTTTTTTTTTACTCTAGCCCTCTCGAAAAGAAAGAAATCAGAATGATTTTTTATTATTTCCTCACACTAACCCTCAGCTGGAGAGAAAAAATAAGGTTAAAATTTATTTTTGGAAGAATTGACTAACTATCAAATTCTTCTTTTAGTATTCTCATTACATCTAGAATTGTTTCCTCTTCTAGGTCAGTTCTTCTAACTAAATCATTTACATCTTGTTTCAAAATACTTTTTGCAGTATCCAATCCAATTTTTGCAAATTCTTCGATAACCCATTCTTCAATTTCATCTGAAAACTCTGTTAATTCAACATCATCGTCATCTGCAACAGCACCAGCAACGTCTCCTTCGCGGATAACATCGAGTTCATAACCCGTTAATTGACCTGCTAATTTAATATTGTGTCCACCTCTACCAATTGCTTTTGAAACTTCTTCTAATTTCAAGAAAACTTCAGCTCTTTTAGTATCTTCATTAATCTTAATAGAAGAAACTTTTGCAGGGCTTAATGCTCTTGTTATGTAAAGTTGAATATTACTAGTATAATTGATAACGTCAATGTTTTCGTTACCTAATTCACGAACAATTCCGTGAATACGAGATCCTTTCATTCCCACACAAGCACCTACAGGGTCAATTCTATCGTCATAAGAATCTACGGCTACTTTTGCTTTTTCGCCAGGAATTCTCACCACATTTTTAACCATTATCAATCCGTCGAAAACTTCCGGAATTTCTTGTTCGAATAATTTTTCTAGGAACTTCTCCGAAGTTCTAGACATAATTATTTGTGGTTTATTTCCTTTTAATTCAACACTTTCAATAATTCCACGAACGTTATCTCCTTTACGGAAAAAGTCAGATGGGATTTGTTTCTCTTTTGGCAAAACAATTTCATTACCGTCATCGTCAATCAAAATTACAACTCTTGGACGAACATGATGAACTTCGGCAGTATAAATTTCGCCAATTAAATCTTTAAACTGTTTGTAAAGATTGGTGTTATCGTGTTCATGAATCTTAGAAATCAGGTTTTGACGCAAGGCCAAAATAGCTCTTCTTCCTAAATCTATCAACTTCACTTCCTCTGAAACTTCTTCTCCAATTTCGAAATCTGGTTCAATTTTTCTAGCTTCTGTTAATGTAATCTCAAGATGGTCTAAATCTAAATCATCATCAGCAACGATAATTCTTCTTTGCCAGATTTCCATATCGCCTTTATCAGGATTGATAATAATATCAAAGTTATCATCCGATCCAAATTTTTTCTTCAATGCATTTCTAAACACATCTTCTAATATCGCCATAAGCGTTACACGATCAATAAGTTTATCGTCTTTAAACTCTGAAAATGAATCGATTAATGCTAAATTTTCCATGCCAACTATTTAATTAAAATGTTACTGTAACAATTGCTTCTTTTATTTCTGAATACGGTATTTCTTGTCTTTTTTGAACCGTTTCTTTCCCTTTTCCTAGTTTTTTGGCTTCTCTTGCTTTCCACGACAAAATTATAAAATTATCATTAGCTTCAACTAATTCTGCTTCAATAGTTTCAGTTGCCAATTTTGCTATTAAGGTTCTACCAATATTTTTCTTGTATTGTCTTACCATTTTTAATGGAGAACCAACACCTACTGAGGCTACTTCTAAAGAAAAATCTTGTTCTTCGCGGTCTAAATTATTTTCAATTGCTCGACTTACATCAATACAATCCTGCAAAGCCACACCATTATCACCATCTAAATTCACGATAATTTTAAAACTATCAGTTATTTTCAAATCAATCAGAAAAATAGAAGGATTTTCTAGCAATGCCTCAACTACCAAGCCGTTTACTTTATCTTTAAATGTCATATTTTATAAAAAGAGGCACGCTATGCGTGCCTCATTATCTAGTTTTTTAATAAATAACTGTGCAAATATAGTGATATTTTTTATAAATTAAAAATGATTGTTTTATGTTAAAAAAAATTTGTAAATTTAATCACCCAAATTTCATCCTCTAATTGTCAAATAATTTTAAAATTTTATAGATATGAAACGGATTTTAGTACCTGTCGATTTTTCTGAATATTCAATTGAAGCTTTAAAAGTCGCCTCTCAAATTGCCCGAAAGAACCATTACGAAATCATTATTTTGCATTTATTAGAATTGCCTCAACAAATTAGCGACGTTATTGGAAACAGCAAGAGCATTCCAGAAATTATTTTTTTTAAAAATAGAGCGATTGAAAAGCTCGAAGAATTAATGGAATCAACCTTTTTGAAAGGTATTGAGGTATTTGAATCTATCGAATTTAATAAAGTTGACTTGGGAGTTGTTGATGCAAGCAAAAGAAACAATGTCGATTTAATAATTATGGGATCGCACGGAACTTCAGGATTTAAAGAATTACTTGTAGGTTCTAATACTGAAAAAATCGTACGCTACTCCAAAATTCCTGTTTTAGTAATCAAAAAAGAAACGAAGGAATTTAAAGCAACAGATTTTGTTTTCGCTTCTGATTTTTCAAGAGAAACAAAAAAACCTTTTAGAAAAATGCTTGAGTTTGCAAAAATTTTCAATTCCAAACTGTTTTTAGTAACCATTTGCACTCCTTCTAGTTTTAAAACCACAAATGCCACTGAAAAAATTATGGAGAATTTCATCGCTAATTTTGATATTGAAAACTATTCTACCCATATCTTTAACGACACAAACATAGAAAACGGAATTATTAATTTTTCCAAGAGTATAAATGCAGATTTAATAGGAATATGTACTCATGGCAGAACAGGTTTGGCTCATTTTTATAACGGAAGCATTGGCGAAGACTTGGTTAATCACGCTTCAAAACCCGTAATCACATTTAAAATCTGATGTTCATATTCCATTTAAAAACATAAAACTATATTAAATTAACAATTTTACATAAAAAAACCTCTCAAGATTTGAGAGGTTTTTTGTTGGTCTACAAGGACTCGAACCTTGAAAGACTGCACCAAAAACAGTTGTGTTACCATTACACCATAGACCAATACCTTTGCTGTTAAGCGAGTGCAAATTTAATACAAATTTTAATTTTTACAAATTTTTAATCTCTTTTTATTGAAAAACTTTCTTCTAATCAGATTGTATATGAAATTTACCCTCCTTTGTATCGCCGTTAGTCGCATTAAAAATAATCATTAATTCAAATAAACCCTTAGAATTGATGGATATAGAAAGTAACTAATTAATCCGTTAAAAGGTTTTTGAAGACATATTGATTGATTTGTTGTTTTTTTTCAAAATTAACCAGATTTTAAAATTAAACAAAAAATGGGACTATAAAACCCCATTTTTAATAAATAATGTTATTCAAATGTTTTTACTTTTTCTTAAAAGCGCGAATGAAGTTCACAATATCCCATCGCTGATCATCTGTTATTTCAGTTAATGGCATAGGTCTTCTTGCTTCAGAAATCTTCCAAAATAATTCGCCATCAGTTTGTTTCTGGATGGCATCAGAACCTAAATCCGAAACTACTTGTTGCACTTTTTCGGAGTTAGTTCCGTCTCCATTACCGCTTTTACCGTGACATCGAACACAATCTATCTGATAAGAATGCCTTCCTCTTTCAAATGAGTATTGATCAGCCGGATATGGGTTCTTCATTTTTACAGCAACTTTGGAAACTTTCAAAGAGACTTCATGTTGAGCAGAAACCATAGATATAAACAAAAATGCAATTAAAATGAACACCAAATTTGTAACGATTTGATTTTGATACTTGTTTTTCATAAAACTATATATTTAAGAATAATTAAAGACAAAAAAACTTAGAATCAAACAAACATTTATTAAAAAACACACTCAAATTTACGTAATTTATTGAATATCCGCAGCATAAAAAAGCACTTATTTATCTGTATATTGTAAGATTTTTGAGAAATAATGTTTTTAAACGGGCAAATAAAATGAGGACAAAAAGGTGTTAAATATGAGACATAAAAAAACAAACACATAACAGTAATAATTATTAAGATGCCAATTCAAAATTTTAAAAATAAAAATCATAAAAAAAACCTCTTTTAAAGCAATTTAAATGACCGTATATTTGTTTTTGGAAATTTTTGTTAATGCTCGTGTCATTACGCAAAAAAACATTTTCTTTGTGTTTGAAAAAAAATAAATTTTTAGCATCTAAATATGGCAACATTTAATTTCAATAAATGGAATACAATTACTGGCTGGTGTGCGTTTGCAGTCGCTTTAATAACTTATACATTAACCGTTGAACCCACAATGAGTTTTTGGGATTGTGGAGAATACATTGCTACATCGGCAAAACTTCAAGTGGGACATCCGCCTGGAGCGCCATTATTTCAAATGATTGGTGCTTTTTTTGCCATGTTTGCTATAGATGACAAACATATTGCTTTGATGGTAAATATGATGTCGGTTTTTTCGAGTGCTTTTACCATTCTATTTATGTTTTGGTCGTCATCGATGATTTTAAAAAAAATAATTTCGCAGTATTCGGAGGTAAATAAAAATAATGCTATTGTAATTCTTGGCAGTTCTTTTGTAGGCGCTTTGGCTTTCACTTTTTCTGATAGTTTTTGGGCAAGTGCTGTAGAAGCCGAGGTTTATGCAATGGCTTCCCTATTTATTGCATTGCTCTTTTGGCTGGGATTACGTTGGGAACAAGATATGGATTCGCCAAAAGGCAATAAATGGTTATTGGTTATTTCACTTGTAGTTGGACTTACATTTGGCGTCCATTTTATGGCATTACTGACCATTCCCGCCATTGGTTTTCTTTATTATTTCAAACATTATAAAGAAGTTACAATCAAAAATTTTATAATTGCAAATATTGTCGTTGTTGCTGTTTTATTATTTATTTTCAAATTACTATTACCTTTAACGATGGCTTTCTTCGGTAAAACCGAAGTTTTTATGGTTAACGAATTAGGAATGCCGTTTGACTCGGGAACTATTTTTGTGGTTTTGCTTCTCATTGCTTTCTTTTATTTTAGTCTAAAATACACTCGTACCAAAGGGCTAATAAAATTTAACACGCTAATATTGTGTGTTCTTTTCATCCTGATAGGATTTTCGACTTGGATGATGTTGCCTATTCGGGCCAATGCCAATACGGTAATTAACGAGAATAAACCATCGGATGCTCGTGAAGTTTTGGCTTATTATAATAGAGAACAATACGGTTCAAATCCTTTGTTTTACGGGCCACAGTACACCGAAGCTTTTGCTGGTTTAGACGAAAATAATCCTTATTTAGATAAGGCGCCCAACTATGAAAGAGACTATACAACAGGTAAATATGTTATTGTAAATAATTTCAAAAATGCTGAGCAAAACAGCGATGACAATCAAAAAACTTTTTTACCCAGATTATGGAGTGGCGAAAACATTGTAAGTTATATCAGTTTTACAAATCCACCGGAGTTTAGACTAAATCCTGATTATCCTTACGAACAAGATTTATCGAAATACGGTGTAGATCCAAACCAACTTTCGGAAGAAGATTTAGCTCAAGCCACGGCACAATTGAGAAATGAAATCGAAAAAACAGTTGTTGAATTTAGAAAAGCTTATGCTCAAAAACAACTTGACACCGAAGATTATGTGAAATTTTTGAAAACTTACAGCGATTATTTAATCGTAGAAAAACCAGCAACTGTTGATAATTTGAGATTTATGGTTGAATATCAATTTGGCTATATGTATTTCAGGTATTTGATGTGGAATTTTGTGGGGCGTCAAAACGATATTCAAGGAAAATACGACTACCAAGACGGAAACTGGCTTAGTGGCATTCCGTTTATAGACGAATTACATTTGGGCACACAACAAAACTTGCCTTCGGATGTATTGAATAATAAAGGACGAAATGTCTATTTCTTTTTGCCCTTAATTTTAGGGCTAATTGGAATAATGTATCACGCCAGCAGAGATCGAAAAAGTTTCTATGTGCTATTAGTTTTGTTCCTATTTATGGGACTTGCCTTGAAAATTTACCTCAACGAAAGACCTTTCGAACCTCGCGAAAGAGATTATGCTTTGGTAGGTTCGTTTTATGTATTTGGCATTTGGATAGGCTTTGGAGTTTATGCGTTATATGAAAGTTTACAAAAATATTTAGCGCCAAAAATAGCTGGACCTTTAATAATTGGCGCAAGTTTAGTGGCAGTTCCAGTTCTAATGGGATTCCAAAACTGGGATGACCACGACCGTTCGGATAAATATACCGCAACTGCATTGGCAAAATCGTATTTAGAATCTTGCGATCCAAATGCTATTTTGTTTACCATTGGTGACAATGACACTTTCCCTCTTTGGTACGCTCAAGAAATTGAACACGTAAGAACCGATGTTAAGATTGTAAATACAAGTCTTTTTATGACCGACTGGTATATCGATCAAATGAAAAGCAAATCATACGAATCGAATTCGTTGCCTATTTCATTTACGCACAATGAATATGTAGGAGATAAATTAGATTACACAGCTCATATTCCAAAAGTGGAAAGCCGTTGGGAAATTAAAGATTTTATCGATTTTATTAAAAATCCAAAATCAACTGTTGAAATGCAAAACGGCCAAACCATCCATTTTTATCCAACCAATAAAATCAGGATTCCTGTTGACAAAAACGATATTATCAAAAATAAAGTTGTGGCCGCAAAATACAATGATTCTATTGTTTCTTATATTGACATTGACATCAAAGGAAACGCATTATACAAAAACCGATTGATGATGCTTGACCTAATTGCAAATAACAATTGGAAAAGACCTATTTATTTCAGTCCAGGTGCTTTTGAAGATGAGGATTATTTGTGGATGAAAAGCTACCTTCAACTGGAAGGGATGATATATAAATTAGTTCCAATAAAAACTAAGGCTGACAAAGACACCAACCCAATGGATATGGGCGGACTTGATGCCGACAAAATGTATTCTATTGTAATGAAATGGGATTGGGGTAACAGCCGTGGCGATATTTATCACGATCCTGAAACCAGAAAAAATAGCATTTCTTATCGCTCTGTCCTATCAAGATTAATGGATAAACTAATCGCCGAAGGGCAAATGGACAAAGCCAAAAAAGTAATCGAATTATCTTTGACAGAAATGCCAGTAGAAAAGTTTGGCTATTACTCAATGGTCGAACCTTTTGCAAAAGGATATTATGAAGTAGGCGAAAAAGAAAAAGCTCAGCAACTTCTTGAAAAACTGATAGGCAAATACAAAGAAAACTTGAATTATTACGGTACTTTAAGCTCTTCAGATCAAGTAGATTTAGCCATTGATATCATCACTGATATTGAGCGTTACAGAAGTTTATTGAGTGTAATGAAAGAAAATGGCGATGTACAATTTTACAATAAAAACAGATCCGCATTTAATACTTATATCAAAATGTTTGAACGTTTTGAACGTGAGAGAGAGTAATAAATATAAGATTTGAAAAATTAATAAATGTAGCGCTATTGAAAAATACCGCTACATTTTTTATTTTATTTAATAAAAACCTGTGCAATGAATTTCTATTGGATAAAAACAAACCGATTTATTAAAAAAATATTCTCAAATTATGTTTGGGATATTCCCAATACGGAAAACAAAATCTACCTTACTTTTGACGATGGTCCAATACCAGAAATTACTGAATGGGTTTTGCAAGAGTTAGAAAAATACAATGCTATAGCCACTTTTTTTTGTATTGGCAACAACATCGAAAAGCATCCTGAAATTTTCGAGAAAGTAATTGCCAAAGGGCATTCTATAGGAAATCACACGTTCAATCACTTGAATGGTTGGAAAACCCAAACTGAAGATTATTTGAAAAGCAGTATTCAGTGGTCAGTAGTTAGTGGTCAGTCTCCAAACTGCAAACTGCAATCTGAAATCTGCAATCTGTTCCGACCTCCTTACGGAAAGATAAAAGCTTCTCAAGCTGAAAAACTGCAAAAACTAGGCTACAAAATAATTATGTGGGATGTTTTGAGTGCCGATTATGACGCTACTATTTCCAAAGAAAAATGTTTAGAAAACGCAACAAAAAAAGTAAGCGCAGGAAGTATCATCGTTTTTCACGACAGCGTAAAAGCATTTCCGCATTTACAATATACATTGCCAAAAGCGCTGAAACATTTTAAAGAAAAAGGGTTTGTTTTTGAAAAGCTTGCCTAAAGATATTCTTGAACCAGATTAATTATCGAATTAGCATCTAATTCTCCAGATTGTCTCCAAATCATCTGTCCATCTTTGTAAATCATCAAAGTAGGAAGCCCTTTGATACGCAAAGCTTCGGCTAGTTCTTGATTTTTATCGACATCAATTTTTATTACTTTTGCCTTATCGCCCAGAGCTGCGGCTACATCTCGTATTACTGGATGCATCGATACAGATGATTCATTCCAATCTGTGTAAAAATCAATTAACACAGGGACTTGAGTGCTTATAAGTTCTCCAAATTTTGACATAAAACCAATGAATTTAATTTTCTAAATCTATTGAAAAGAGATATTATTTTACAAATGTAGCATTTTAAACGAATTATGACACATTCTTGCCTTTTTTTAGTTGGATTACGGTAATTTCTGGCATAATCCCTACTCTTCCTGGATAAGCGTGAAAACCAAAACCTCTGTTTACATACACGTATCTCCCCATATTTTCATACAAACCAGCCCAATGTTTATAAATATATTGAATAGGACTCCACTTAATTACACCCGGAATTTCTATACCAAACTGAAATCCGTGCGTATGACCAGAAAGCGTTAAATGAAAATGCTTTGGGTGATTTTGCACTTCGCAATCCCAATGACTGGGGTCGTGACTCATCAGAATTTTAAAATCTTCTTTTGTCAAATTGGCAGAAGCCAAATTAATATCTCCTACTTTCTTGAAATTAGTTCCCCAATTTTCGACGCCAATCAATGCAATTTTGTCATTCCCTTTTTCGATAAAAGTATGCTCGTTCAACATTAATTTGAAATCAATTTGACCGTATAAATTTTTAATGTTTTGAAAATTTTCTTCTTTTGCGGCTTCAGTAGGCCAAGGAACATATTCGCCATAATCATGATTTCCTAATATTGAATATTTACCGTATTTATGGGCCTTAATCCTTTTGAAAGTGTCAATCCAAGGGTGCATTTCCTTAGCATGAGTATTGACAATATCGCCCGTAAACAAAATCATATCCGAATTTTGTTCATTGACCAAGTCAATCGCATAATTGATTTTATCAGGATCATCAAAACTACCGCTATGCACATCGGATATTTGTGTTATGGTAAAACCGTCAAAAGCATCGGGTAAATCAGGGAAAAATATGGCTTGTTTAATCACTTTGTAATTATACTTCCCTTTTGTAACGCCATATATTAAGGACAATAAAGGAACCGCAGCAAGTCCTAAACCAATTTGACTAACAAATTTTCGCCTTGAAGCAAGGAAGTCAACACTGTTATTGAATTTTGCAAAGTGATTTACGGAGCCAAAACCAACTCGATAAATATCCTCTCCAAATAATACTAAAGTCAAAATAATTTTAGGAAGATATACCATTAGTAACAAACCCATGGTTTGCATGGTTTGGGGTGTTTGTCCAATCTTGCGGTCAAATTGTGTGAAAGAATAAACAATATAGGCTAAAACTAGCGCACTTATTATTTGATAGGAAATGAGAATAGGTCTTGCTTTTACTACAGTTCTTAATGCTTGATAAGCATAGATTTCTATTACGAAAAGCACCAAACATAATATTAATAAGCGTAAAAACATTAAGATATATTTTTTGTGCAAAATAACAATTAAATTAAGTTATTTAAATTTTTGTTAATTGAAATTTAACTAAAATCATACCAAAATTATTTCGAATTAAATATTTATATAAAGGTTAACAACTCCCTTTTGAACTACTTCTATTAAAAAGCAAAAGGATTTCAATATAAAGTTCGATATAAACATCGCAAAAAGTTTTAAACTTTCGTTACTTTTACGCTCAATAATTTATTTACTATGTCACAAAAACGCCTTTACCTTCTCGATGCTTACGCTTTAATCTTTCGTGGATATTTTGCTTTTATAAAAAACCCAAGAATCAATTCCAAAGGAATGGATACTTCGGCCATTATGGGGTTTATGAATGCCTTGATGGACGTTATTAAACGCGAAAAACCCGATCATTTGGCAGTAGCTTTCGACAAAGGCGGAAGTACGTATCGCTACGAAATGTACCAAGAATACAAAGCACATCGCGACGAAACTCCTGAAGCCATAAAAATTGCGGTTCCCTACATTCAAGAATTATTGAAGGCAATGCACATTCCTATTATTGAAGTGGCAGGCTTTGAAGCCGATGATTTGATTGGGACTCTTGCCAAACAAGCCGAAAAAGAGAACTTCCAAGTTTTTATGGTTACTCCTGATAAGGATTTTGCGCAATTGGTTTCTGAGAATATTTTTATGTACAAACCCGCACGAATGGGAAATGGAATCGAAATTTGGGGGATTCCTGAAGTTTTAGCTCGATTCGAAATCGACCGTCCAGAGCAAGTGATTGATTTCCTTGGAATGATGGGCGATGCCGCCGACAACATTCCAGGATTACCGGGTGTTGGCGAAAAAACAGCTAAGAAATTCTTGAAAGAATACGGTTCAATGGAAAATCTATTGGCCAACACACATCAATTGAAAGGTGCAATTAAAGATAAAATCGAAGCCAATGCCGAATTGGGTTTGTTATCTAAAAAATTAGCCACAATTCTTTTGGATTGCCCTGTACAATTCAATGAGTCCGATTACGAACTATCTAAACCAGATGTTGAAAAAACAGATGAATTATTCCAGGAATTGGAATTTCGACAAATGAAAGCGCAGTTTGACAAATACTTTGGCACCGGAAAAGAATACGACGAAATCAATACCAATGACAATAGCAATGGCAATGAAATAATAATTAAAAAAGCTCCTGCTAAAAAAACGAATGAAGATCAATTTGACTTGTTTGGATTTTCTGATGAAGAAACTGGCGAAGTAAAATCGAATTCTTTCTATGCAACTTTAGAAAATACCGAACATTTTTACCAAAGTATTCAAGGTGATTTTGCCGTTAAATTGCTTTTGCGAAACTTGATGAACCAAACTTCGGTTTGTTTTGACACCGAAACAACTGGAATTGATGCTTTGAATGCGGAACTCGTTGGAATGTCATTCTCTTTCGAAAAAGGGAAAGCATTTTATGTTCTATTTCCAGAAAATCAAGAAGAAGCACAAGTTTTGGTGGATAAATTTAAACCATTTTTCGAAAGTGAAACCATCGAAAAAATTGGCCAAAACATCAAATATGACTTGAAAATTCTGTCGCATTATGGTGTTCAAATCAAAGGAAAATTATTCGACACGATGATTGCGCATTATTTGATTAATCCTGATATGCGTCATAATATGGATGTTTTAAGTGAAACCTACTTGAAATATTCGCCAAAATCGATTGAAGATTTAATTGGTAAAAAAGGCAAGAATCAAAAATCAATGCGAGACGTAGCTTTGGAAGAAATCAAAGAATACGCCGCCGAAGATGCCGATATTACCTATCAATTGAAACAAAATTTCAGCCCGATTCTGGACAAAGCCGAAACTAAAAAATTATTTGACGAAATCGAAATTCCGTTGATTCCAGTTTTGGCAGCAATGGAATTGGAAGGAATTAATTTAGACGTTCCTTTCTTAAAAGCGATGTCGGTTGAAATGGCAAAAGAAAGCAACGGTTTGGAACAGAAAATCTACGAAACCGCTGGTGAAAAATTTAATTTAGCTTCACCAAAACAACTCGGCGATATTTTATTCGATAAATTAAAAATTGGTGGAGCGAAACAAAAGAAAACCAAAACGGGTCAATATGCCACTGGCGAAGAAATATTAAGTTATTTAGAAAAAGACAATCCAATCGTAAAAGACATTCTCGAATGGCGTCAAATGGTGAAATTACAAAGCACGTATATTGATGCTTTGCCGAACCAAGTTGACACAAAAACAGGACGCGTTCACACCGATTATATGCAAACCGTTGCCGCAACGGGACGATTGAGTTCCAATAATCCCAACTTGCAAAATATTCCTGTTCGTACCGAAAGAGGACGATTAATTCGTAAAGCCTTTATTCCTCGTGACGAAAATTACACCTTGGTTTCTGCGGATTATTCCCAAATAGAATTGCGAATTATCGCTGCTTTGTCTGGCGAAGAAAATATGATTGCAGCTTTCCAAAACAACGAAGACATTCACAAATCGACAGCTGCGAAAGTATTTAATGTTCCTTTGGAAGAAGTAACCAAGGAACAACGCAGCAATGCTAAAACGGTGAATTTCGGAATTATTTATGGTGTTTCTGCTTTTGGATTGAGTAATCAAACCTCGCTTTCGCGAAAAGAAAGTGCGGAGTTGATTGATGCTTATTATGCAACGTATCCAAAACTAAAATCTTATATGGCGAATCAAGTAGATTTTGCTAGAGAAAATGGTTATGTGCAAACGGTTTTAGGAAGACGACGTTATTTGAAAGATATTAATTCTGCCAATATGATGGTCAAAAGTGGCGCCGAACGAAATGCCGTAAACGCCCCAATTCAAGGTTCAGCCGCCGACATCATCAAAATTGCGATGATAAATATTCACAAGAAATTAGTTTCAGAAAACTGGAAATCGAAAATGTTGTTGCAAGTACACGATGAGTTGGTTTTTGATGTTCACAACTCAGAACTAGAAAAAATCCAACCGATGATTAAACACGAAATGGAAAATGCCTTTAAAATGGATGTTCCGTTGGATGTAGAAATTGGAATGGGGGAAAATTGGCTGGAAGCGCATTGAAAATAGTGGGCAGTTGACAGTTTTTAGTGTTCAGTTTGAGCAACTTTGTTATTCCGTAGCAATCTTAAAAAACTTATACATATAATGAGTATAACAGAAGAAGAAATAATTCAATTCTTAAAAGAAAAAACTTACGAAGAACTAATCACATCTGAAACTGATATTTTCATTTCGCTGATTTATTCTTTAGTAAGAAAATATTTTAGAAAAATTATTGACTATTTCAATCTCCAAACTAGATTATAAATACCCCTGGATTAATTAGAAATTACTAGTGTTTGAAAAAAATTCCAATAATCTACAACTCCTTTTAAGATTGAAATAAAAACAGGTAATTTGGACAATAATCTTTATGACTATCCGTTACTTGTACCATTATTTAAAAACACCTATCTTTGAACAAGAAAATCAAATCAAAGGAAAATGAA
>NZ_VJZR01000029.1 GCF_007097365.1 Flavobacterium franklandianum | reverse complement strand
ATAAAAATCTAAAATATTCATATCAAATCTATTTAGATTTTAAAGATACAAAATAATTAGGTGTTAATACGGATAAGAATATTATATAAATACAGTTGGTCAATATGGAAATGAGAATGTAATTCAGAAATACATTCAAAATCAAGGAGAAGAAAAGACAGTTTACAAATCGTTTAGCAAAAACCAGCTACGATTAACTTTTGAATAACACGATACCTCGAGGCTCTGCCTCGGGGTAATTCATTACCGAAATATACACTTTTTGGCGATTTAACAGAACCATTTTTAGTGTTATTTTAACATAAGTTATTAACAATCAATTTGTTAGTATGTTTTTAAGGGATGACTAAATAGAGTTGTGCCAATAATTTTATATAAATTCTAGTAGATGTTAAATAAATAATGCCGATTGAAAATCTATATTTTCAATCGGCATTATTTAGTTGCAAGCTTTAAGTAAGCTATTTGATCCTTTCAAATAGCTTACTTAAAGCAGTAATAATAAAATTCACTTCGTCGTCGATTTGCCTGATGTTGCATTTCAGTACAATTTGACTTTTTTGTTTCAGGAAGTAGTAGTCCTGTTTCTTTTTTCACTATTTTCAGATAATTCTTCCTCAAGAATTGACTCTGTCTTTTTTATTTCTTCTTATTTATATACATTATCGACAACTTTCACTTTATCCCCCCGGTTGGAGCGCCAAACTAAACCTAAATTATATTGATAATGGTTATAAACGGATGGATATAGCGGGGACAAACCTACTTTTCCAAACCCCTGAAAACTCACCCCATAATGATTCGAGATCCAATAGCGGCCTCCACCGGTTATGTTAAGCGTATTATTCCCATTGTTTTCTAAAAAGAAACGACCTAATCCTAAACCTGCATACATTTCTATTTTTTTGCTGTTGAATAAATATTCGTTAAAATAAAATTGACCTACAGCATCAATACTGACATACCCTTTTTCTACTGATCTAATCACTAATTGATTCGTTGATATAGTTAAGCCAATAGACAGTTTCGATTTAAATCGACGTTCTGCGGTTATAAAAAAAGGCGTTTTAAAACTGTATACAGCATCAAACGGCAAAGGGCTTTCTCCATTATCTATTGCATTTATCCCTAATGCAATAGTATAGTTTGGCGGCACTGCGTTACCAACTCTAAATGGCTGACTTGGATTTTGATCCTGAATAGCTTGGGCACAAATAATTGAAGTAGATAGAAATAAAATTCCTATTGATAAAATTGTTTTCATATTTTGTTTTAATAATTTAAAAAAATCGTAAAATCTAATAGTTAGAGAGTCATACAATTATCCTATCAGAAGTGTTTTTCATTTTTTTTTAATGTTAGGTATAGCCATCAATTCAATTGCATATCTGTAATGATATTCTTAATTTTATCATTTAAAAGAGCTTCTGTTTTTATGAAATTATCTACGATATCCAGAGTAACATTTACACTGATATAGAATTTAATTTTTGGTTCGGTTCCGCTGGGTCTGGCACAAATTTTAGATCCATCTTCCGTGTAATAAATAAGAACATCCGCTTTAGGAAAGTATATAGATTTTTCTTTTCCAGTTAATACATTTTTTACTTTTGATGTTTGGAAATCTTCCACCATAGTTACTCTTTGACCATTAATTTTTTTCATTGGATTTTCACGTAGCGAAACCATCATATGATGGATTTCAGCTAATCCTTCTATACCTTTTTTAGTGATTGAAATCAAATGTTCTTTATAAAAACCGTGTGTTACGTATAATTTTAAAAGTTCTTTGTAAACTGTACTGCCCCTTTCTTTGGCTTGAGCGGCAATTTCACAAATCAACAAGGTGGCTGCAACGGCATCTTTATCTCGAACGGCATCTCCTACCATGTATCCAAAACTTTCTTCCCCTCCACCTATGAATTCCAACTCTGGAAAGTCTTTAATCATTTTGGCTATCCATTTAAAACCGGTGAGACCCATTTTGCATTCCACTGCATAAGCCGTAGCCAGTTTTGTAATCATTGGGGTCGAGACAATAGTGGAACCCACGAATTGTCTACCGTCTATTTTTCCTGCTTTTTTCCATTCTTCCAATAAAAAGGCAGTCATCAAAATCATGGTTTGATTTCCATTCAATAAGATCATTTGACCTTCGTTGTTGCGAACGGCTACGCCCAGCCGGTCGCAATCAGGGTCAGTACCGACAACAATATCCGCCTTGGTTATATCGGCTAATGCCAAAGCCATGGCTAATGCTTCTGGCTCTTCTGGATTGGGAGATTGTACCGTGGGAAAATCCCCGTCTGGAATGGCTTGTTCCAAGACAATATGAACCTTAGAATAACCTGCCTGAGCCAGTGTGTCAGGAATGACTGTTATAGAAGTTCCATGCAAAGAGGTGAATACAATTTCAAGATTTTCTTTGGCTTCTTTTGTCGTGTCGAAACTGGCATTTGCAATGGATGATGCTACAAATGCTTCATCAATTTCGGCGTTAATATATTGAATTAAGTCTTCATTGGCTTCAAACTTGATTTGGCTGTAATCCAATTTTTCTATGGCATCAATAATGTTCCTATCCTCTGGAGGCACGATTTGTCCCCCGTCTTCCCAATATACTTTGTAACCGTTGTACTCTGGAGGGTTGTGAGAAGCCGTAAGTACAATTCCACATTGACAATTTAATTTTTTTACAGCGAATGATAGTTCGGGTGTAGGTCTTAAACCTGAAAAAAGATACACTTGAATCCCATTGGCCGAAAAAACATCGGCAACCACTTTTGCTAAGCTGTTGCTATTGTGCCGACAATCATAAGCAATCACCGCTTTTAGGGTCTGATTTGGGAACGATTGTTGCAAATAATTCGATACACCTTGGGTACTTTTGGCAAGGGTATATTTATTGATTCGATTGTTTCCAATACCCATTACCCCGCGAATACCGCCAGTTCCGAATTCAATATTTTTATAAAAACTTTCTTCTAATTCTTTTGGTTCAGAAGCCATCATATCCTGTACAGCATCATGAGTAGCTGCATCAAAGACAGGTGTTAACCACTCTTTTGCTAGTTTTAAAATATCGGGTTTATGTCTCATAAACGTATTCATTTTTTTATACAAGTAAGATTAGTTTGAAAATAGTTTTCTGAATACTGATTTTTTATACCATAGTTTTTTTTCAACTTCATCATAACCATAACCATAACCATAATTATAGCCATATGAACGAGAAAAGTCAACACAATTAATAACTATACCCACATTATTTAATTTTTCATTTTTATCCAATTTAAAAATATAATTAATCAGTTTTTTGTCTGTGACTCCCTTACGAACTACGAATAAAGTAGTATCTGCAAATTTCGATATTATAAGGGTGTCAGAAACCAATACAGTTGGAGCTGTATCGATGAGGATAAAATCATATTCTTTTTTTAATTCCTTTAGTAAAGTTTCAAAACGAGGGCTGGATAATAATAGGGTTGGATTGGGGGGAATTGGACCTGATGTTAAAATATCTAAATGAAATGCTTTATTATAATTTGATTCGGATTTAAGAATCAGGTCTTGCCATTTTTGGCTTGGATCATGCAAGTAATTAGAAATCCCTTTACTATCATTCAAATTCTTATTTAAATATTTATGCAATTGGGGATTTCTAAGATCCACACCAATCAATATCGTTTTTTTATTTAATTCTGCATAGGCCATAGCCAAATTATAGGAAACAAATGTTTTTCCTTCTCCTTTTATAGCACTCGAAACATAAAGTACTTTTCCCTCCTTATTTTCATTATTTGGGGTGATAAAATTAGTATTGTTACGCAAAGCTCTAAAAGCTTCTTTAGTATGAGATAAGCTCTTTCTAATGTTTGACTCAAAAGGTATTTCAGCTAAAACAGGTATTGAACCCATTTTATTTGCTACATCTTCAACTCCATTTATTTTATCGTCTAACATAAAAAAAAGGAATAAAACAGCAAAAGGAATTCCAATTCCTACTATTAAAGCAAAAAGGTACAAAATGCTTTTTTTAGGAGAAATAGGATTCATATCAGCTCGTCCAGCGTCAATAATTTTAGCATTTGGTTCTTTTACAGAAAGTGTAATCGCAGTTTCTTCTCTTTTTTGAATAAGATATAAATAGACTCCTTCTTTAATTTTTTGTTGTCTGTCAAATATTCTAAATTCTCTTTCTTGGCTAGGAATATTACTTATTTTTCCTTGTAATACATTATCTTGTTTCTCTAAATCGGCTCTTTTTACTATTAAACTAGATCTTAGTTGCGCTAAGCTTTCTTTAATATTTCGGTCTAGTTCGTCTAATTGTTCGTCTAAGTTCGATAGCACATAATTTTTTAGAGTACCGTCTTTAAGAATTCGATTGCGCTGTAGCACTAATTGATTGTACTCCACTATTAACGGATTTGTTTGAGTTGAAGTAGTCTTTGGAACAATATCTATAGGCACCAATTCTGACTTACTCTTATTTTTCATAAAATCAATCATGATGGATAAAACACGTAATTGCGTTTCTGTTTCGATTAAATTAGTTTCAAATTCAGAATGGCTTTTCAAGTATATTCCTGCATTGGCAGTAATATCAGTTAATTGATTTGTTTTTTTGAAGTTTTCCGACTGCACCTCTACATTCCCTAATTCATATGATATTACTCCTAAACGTTTTTGAATAAAATCCTGAGTGTTTTCAGAAATTAAATTTTTATCTTTAATAGCTTCTTCATTGTAAATTTGAACTAATTCATTTAGAAAATCTTCTGCTTTTTCAGGGACTGTATTAGAAATACTTAAATTAACAACACTGCTTGTTTTGCTCAAAGCTTCTACAGTTAATACCTTACTGTATATTGATCCGACTTTCTTAATATTTTCAAAATTTATTATATACAATTGACCTATAATAGCTTTAGAATTAAAACTAGGTAATTTTTGAATTTTAATTTTGGCTTCTTTAAGTGTAATAGGAGTGCCAAAGTTAAAATCACCCAATATAATTTCATTTTCATTAAGCAGTTGAAAACGGCTGGCAGAAAGGATTTTAACCATAAATAATTGTGAGGTCTTATAGAAAACTTCAGACGCGTTTTCGATAGCAAATTCAAAAGGCTGTGTTGTTTTATATAACTCTATATCTCTAATAGAACCCATTTTAAAATAAGTTGTAGTAAACTTCAAGCTTTCTACTGCTTTCTCTACTAAGGTAATTGAATTTAGAATTTCTATCTCATTGTCCACATTATTTTTCATACCTGTTAGCAACCCCATATCGGCAAAAGCACTTAATTCAGAGTTCAATCCACCCTTTTTTTCATCGCGAACCACAATTTTAGAAATCGCTTTGTATTCTGGATTAACATACCGCAATTTAGAAAAAGTGAAGCTTATAGTTATCAATACACTAAGTACAAACCATTTCCAATAATATAAATATTTGGCAAAATTTTGGAATACGTTTTGT
Organism: Flavobacterium franklandianum; assembly: GCF_007097365.1. Taxonomy (GTDB): domain Bacteria; phylum Bacteroidota; class Bacteroidia; order Flavobacteriales; family Flavobacteriaceae; genus Flavobacterium; species Flavobacterium franklandianum. The sequence goes on along the minus strand of NZ_VJZR01000029.1, from coordinate 5,625 downwards.
TCTTGTTCGTCTTCGTAGAAATCTAATTGATCTTTCATAATAAATTATCTAAACAGTAATACCGCAATGGTAGCTAATATTGAAATTGAAGATAGGATTACAGTGGTGTTCGGCCCTACTACCGATGCATTAATTTTAGTTTTATTTGGATTTACCACAACCACATCGTTTTGTGATAAATAATAAAAAGGAGAGTTTATAAAATCTGCTTTTGTAATATCGACTCTTTGGTATTTTTTAACTCCATTATTTTCTCTAATAATCAATAGGTCTGAACGCTTTCCATAAATAGTCAAATCGCCTGCTTTTCCCAAGGCTTCTAACAAAGTAATACGCTCAGTATCAATAGAGAAAGTGCCGGGACGACTCACTTCTCCTAAAACCGAAATTTTAAAATTTAAAATCCGTAAGTTGATACCTGGATTTTTTATATACTCGGAAACTAAGACTTTTAATTTCTTATTAGCTTCACTTCGAACCAATCCTGCTAATTTTACTTTTCCAATAACTGGAAAATCAATTTCACCTTCATTGTCAATAAGATAGGTTTTTATACCAATTTGATTTTTTCCAATATCATAATTCCCTTGTATTAGAGGCAAATTAAATGGAATGGTACTTTCAGGATTTTGGGAAGAAACAATAATACTCAACAAATCATCGGGCTGTAAAACAGGCTCATACTTCAGTGTCTTTTCCTCAGAAGGTTTTGCATCCACATTTTGAAGATACGTAATTTTAGCTCCAGAAGAGCAAGAAGTTAATGCTGCCATAAATAAGAGCTGAAGTAATTTTTTTTGGTATTTAATAATCATTTTTAGGAGTTTTTTTCAATTTAATACTATTTAATCTCTTTAGGTTTAATTCCTCGAAGCTCTGCTACGTTTTCTTTTTTTGGGACAAAGATTCCACAGATTCCGTAGATTTTAGTCTGTAAAATTGTGCTTGACTTTGCTAATACCCCTTGGGCTATGCCCCGAGGTAATTTATTAGAAAAGGATTTTAAGTGAGAAGTTTAAACATACGTTACAATCTTAAAACAAATTTAATAACACTATTATTTAGTAAATTGGTTTACTAAAAAAGTATTAAATGGAGAATTCTTTAGCTTCCATATCAAAGGTTTTTTTAATCTGCTTATTCAATTTTTCCATGCGCTCCAATTGTTTTTTTTGTATCTTATCTTTTACATAATACTTGTACAATTCTTTTCCAATAAAAAAGGAGGCAATAGAAATACCCGAAAGCAATCCTGCTAAATAATAAGTAATGTTCATAATCAATATATTTATGGTCTAAAATGCATTTACATCCCCTTTCAGGGTAATAATCACTGTCAAAAAACAGATTTTTATATCTTTAATCAAACTCCAATTCAAAACATAATTAATGTCAGCGTTCACTCGGCGTTTCATATCTATAACTTCTTTAGTTTCGCCTCTATGACCTGAAACTTGTGCCCAACCGGTTATGCCTGGTTTTACAAAATGACGCACCATAAAATTGTGAATCAAATCATTATAATCATCGGTGTGCTTCAGCATGTGTGGGCGAGGACCCACTACACTCATATCCCCCAACAACACGTTGAAAAATTGAGGTAATTCATCTAAACTCGTTCTACGAATAAATTTTCCAATTGGAGTTACCCTATCATCTTCCTTTTGTGCCTGTTTGCTATCACTGACCGTATTTACGCGCATGCTTCTAAATTTATAACACCAAAATGGTTGATTTTTTTTTCCGGTTCGCAATTGCTTGAATAATATAGGACCCTTGCTTTGTTTTTTTATAAGAAAAGCCAAAATAGGGAATAGCCAAGAAAGTATCAAAATAACAACCAATAGGCTAAAAATGACATCAAAGACTCTTTTAATCAATAGGTTAGAGCTTTTTTGAAGCGGTTCTTCGCGAGGTTTTAACACCTGAAAATTATGGTAACTACTAGAGCTAAATTTCTCTTTTGACAGCATTGAAAAATCGGGCACAAACTTTAATCGCATACATAACTTATCTGCCAATTCAAAAAAATGATTCAAATCAGTAATGTATTTGGGCTGCACCACAATATACATTTCTTGAATTCCAGTTTTCGAAGCATTTTCTATGGCATGCTGTAAGACAGCTCCAAATTCTTTTTTGCTTTTATATTTTAGTTCTGATTCGGAATTGATAATTCCCAAAAAGTTCAAAAAATGCGCATTTTTCTCAATTTGAGAAGCCAATCCAATACTTGTTTTATTAAAACCCCAAATCGCTACTTTAAATGGGTTTTGTATCCAATTTTTCATATTGATTAAAATATAGGTAATGGTAATTCGGGAAAAAAGACAATACACCATTAAAAAACTGGAGGAATAAACATTGGATTCAAATACAAAATTATAATTTTTTGATGCGTGAATCAGGTAAATGTAACTTTGCCAAAGAAAGGCTTGCAACAAAAAAACGCGCCAAGTATACCTATAAAAAGCGTCCAGATTAAATTCGGTATCTAAGGGATACAAGCGAAAATATAATGCAGGAAGTATCCAGCAAAACAATCTTGCGCTTGTTAAATTGTTTAAGAAAAAATAATCCCAAGCTACATTAGATAGTTGAGCATATCTCAAAAAAATAAAAGATGCGACTATAATGGCCAATACATCGGCTAGGATACAAGAAAAAATAAAACTATACTTATGTCTATTTCTCATTTTTTTATAAAAATTAAAATGGTAATAAATTTGAAAATAGAATACAAAACACAGCCCAATAGACTGCCAAATATCCCGTAAACTACATCCATAGAATCTGGATGTCTATGGGCAATAAAAAACTGTCCTCCTTCAACAATACAAACTAATACTGCAGCACACGTTAGGTTGAAAACCCAAAAGGGAATTTTTATTTTGGCTCCGGTCGGAGCGCTAATCGAATACCAGCATTGCATCAAAAAGCTCAAGGCAAAAAATGGTATCGCAGTTCTTAAGTTAAAATGATGGTTGCTCCATGCTAAAAGCCAAGAAGGCAAGTACGTTTCTTCTCCTAAATGACCATTGGGTAACCACGAGAGATAAAAAATTTCAGTAACAAAAAAAAACAATAATAAAACTACTAGAAAGTGTATGATTATTTTTGTAGTTTTAAATTTCATTGAAGGTGAAAAATTTTTTGTTTTAAAGAAATATTTATTTAAATATATAAACAGATTTTTAAACATTTTAAAAGATGGTTTTAACCTATAATTTTAAGTAAAAATTTAATCGTACTTTGGAAATTGCGATAAGTTTTTACAATTTATTAAAATCTCAAATACTAATATCTTTCCGAATTGAATCTATTAATGAACTAGAAGCATAATTTCCAATAATAGGAATGTTACTTTTATCTCTATTATTTATAAAATTTAATATTTTCATTTCAAGTTCTTCTATATTCCTAGCTACATTAAGTAAACCTAGAGCTTCAAGATGTTTTGCAGTTGCAATTTGATGATCACTTCTATGCTCCATTAATTTTTTTTCTCTTGCTAAAACGATTAAATCCTTTTGATTAACTAGCGCAGAAATGATTGTTCCCATTCCTGCATGAGCAACAATTAATTCAGCCTCATTAAAAAGTTTTTCAAAATCGGTAGGAGATATAAAATCAAGACTTTTCATATTTTTGACTTGCAATTTTGATCTTGTTGAAACTTGTGCGACTATATCTAATCCAAATTTAAGTGCAATTTGATCCATAGCTTCTATGAGTCTATCAAACGGTTCCTGTGTTCCTATTGTTACAAATATCATACTGTTATCCTAAAACGTTTCCAAAAAATTTCACTTTGTTATCTTCCAAATGTCCCCATTGAGTATAAACAACGTCTGCCACTTTTGTAGCTATTTTGCCGCTCATAGAAATTTGTTCACAATTAGCAATACTATCAACCCATATGGTCTTAATACTAAACAATTTACCAATAAATAATGCAATAAGACCCGGAGCAGCTCCAGTTGTTATAATTATATCAGGTTTAGATGTTTCAACTACTTTTAGTATAGCAAAAAAACATTTTACTAATCCATATTTATTCCAACGGTTACCATCGGGTATAGAATAGAATTTTTTACCATCAACCATTGTCGAAAAACTTTGTTTTGTAGACATAAATTCAACAGTTACATCTTCAAATGCAGGCATCAATCGTAGTAATTGAATCCAATGACCTCCGATAGAGGAAACAGCTAATACTTTCATATTTATTTATTTATTTATTTATTTATTTATTTATTTATTTATTTAAAAGCTCTAGTGTCCACTTAAAATAATTTGAAAACCAGCTGGTTAGAATTAAGTTCATTGTAATTATTGTAATGTTATTTCATAAGTAATTGATTTACATATGTTTTACCGAGTAATAACATTGTTAATATTTATTGAATTTAGCAGATTGTTTTCAAGTTTTTAGAAATTATTTGCACCGATCAATATGCTATTATTGCGATGTTAATTTGCATGCAAAGAGAATTTTCTGTTTTTCGTTAGAAAGATCATTTTTTTTGGTTTTCAATATCAAAACACTTCACTTTTTGTATCTTTTCTGGATAATTTTTGAAGTATAAAGCCATCTATTTTTATTATTTGGTCATAAATAACTCCTATATATTTATTCTTTTTTTTGGAATACATTCTTCTGAATTTTCAATTTGATTTAGCGCTTACAAAAAAACTAGTCCATTTTGTAATTCTATAAAGTCTTAAGTAATCAACATAAGCAAGTAAAAAATATAATAGACAAAAGATTAGTAATTGATTTTATCTAATTGTTTTAACATCATAACTATTCGCCTCTGTTATGCGAATAAAGACTAGGAATCAAAAAATAAAAAAGTTTTATTCCTGTTTTAGTTTTCTAAAATCGGCCCACCGAAACACTCAAACATCAGTAAATCGTTGAAGAAACGAATGCATAAATATTGCCTTTCATTTCAAAATTATCATTGCTGTTTTTTTCTTGAGCAATCAATATTAAATAGAAAGAATCAATTATTGTCGTATTTAAAAAGTTACACATTTAATCTTACCATATAAGGGCATATAAGTTCACATAAGCGATTAAATCAAAAACTTAAATGTTCTTATATGCCCTTATATGGTAAAAAAAACGACACTATTTTGTTCTCATTACTTAAATGGTTAGTAAAATCTTCAAATATTGATAATTACGATCTTCATTTGTCTGGAAAAATTGCAATGAGTACATTTTTACCAACCCCTAAATAATATAATTTTGACTGATTGATTTATGTGTTTGGATAACAGTTATCACATCTCTCAAGTTCTCACGAGAGGATAATTGACCAAAAAACATACATAAAAGTAGATTCTGAGAAGTGATGAAATGTCTACTTTTTTATTGCCGTTATACTTCGCTACAAGTCTATCAAAAACACGTTGTGGTAAAAATTCAACCAATTGGGAAAAGACATATTTCCTGTGATTCATATTAGTAAAATTAATTTACGAACATTAGTGCTGGTGCGTTAAATAATTAGTTTAATTATCAAAAATATTATATTGTTGTTCATTGACATTTTGATTGTTTTGAAAGTTACCCAATAATTCACCTACCGGTGTTTTATCAAAAGCAGATATACT
>NZ_VJZR01000028.1 GCF_007097365.1 Flavobacterium franklandianum | reverse complement strand
ATCGTTTAACAAAAACCAGCTACGGTTAACTTTCGAGTAACACGATACCTCGAGGCTCTGCCTCGGGGTAATTCATTGCCCTTATAATCAAAATCAAGGCAATTGACACAGTTGCAACTGCAACAACACTATTGACAAATTTAGCAGTTTCACCATAAACAGTAACGCAATTACTCTTATGGCATAGTGATGCTTGCTCACTGGTTTTAATTTTATTAAATGTGTACATCTAACTAATTTTTTGGTTAATAGAATTCCGAACAACACCAAGCCGTGTTCAATCAGCTACCTAATGTTACTTTTCTTTAGTAACACCTTTGAACGGAGTACCATCTTGCTTAACATCCATAAAACGACCTGTGTCAGCATCACGCTTTACCCACTGCTCCGTTTTTGGATTATAAGTTTGACTACGGTCTTTTACAGCACCATTACGATGTCCGTCTCCAACTTTACCATTTTTAGCCATAGCTTTTTAATGATTTTGTCTAACCAAACTTTTTAATACTGAGGCGTTTGGCTAAATACCCAAGGAATAATTAGGTAATAAATAGAATTCTATTACTTTTGCAGAAGAAATATAGAGCGGTCAAACTTTCATTTCATCCGACCGAAGCGCTATTCCTTTTTGCTTCGGTTATTTTTTTTCTCTATTTGAAATAATTCATAATTCTATCCCTGTCCTCATTCTCCTTATCGTTTTTATGATACATTTCAATAAAAACAATCTTATTGTCGTCTTTGAAATAAGCATAAACTAAACGCAATCCTGAATTAACTCCATTTCCTTTTAAGGATTTACAAGCTATTTTTTTTACTTTAATAACACAGCTTTCAATTCCTAGGTTGTCAATTCTAAAACTAAAAGGAGGTCTTGCATCAGGTAAAATTTCCAAAACTTTCTTTACTACTTCTATGTCGTCCTTTAAAGTCTTATACTTTTTCAAAATACCTTTAAAATCTTTCTTAAATGGATCTATTTCTTCAAATACAATCATAGTTCAACTTCTTCTTCATAGTTTCTTACAGAAAAAGGAGGTTCTCTATAAAAAGCCAATTCGTAATTAATTTCTTCTCCATCTTTTGAAGCCATCCAAGGAATGTCTTTATGCGAATAATTACTAACCGCAGAAGCCGACCAATCACTCATTTGTTCAATTACTCTATCAATTATCTCTTTTTCACTAGCTTTAAACGCTGTTAAATCAGCTTTTTCTAATGGTAAATAACGAGTTTGAGGATAACCGTGATATTCTGTTTTTACACGTTGTATTTGATTAAAATCAATCATTTGAGAAATAATAGTATCTAGGTTTTGAGGCACTGGTCCAAAAGGTAGTTTTCTGTAATTCGCTCCAGTAAGATGCTCTTCGTATAATTCATAATAATTAAAATCAGAAAAATACAAAAGCTTGTATAAAACAGTTTCTCCTACATTTGGTTTTCCGGCACACCTTTCCAAAATATACAATAGCACATTTTTAAACTTACCTATTTGTAAAGTTGGTACTGATATTCTCTCATTTACAGTTTTTGGCTTTTCAGTTTCTTCTGAAATAAGCAAACCTTCTGATGTAAAGTCCTCTGACATAAAGTCGTCAAGTGAAAAACCAAGAACTTGAGCAAACTTTTGTAGTTCCATAATATTTAAACTTCTTTTACCCAACTCAATTTGAGTTATAGAAGGTCTAGATATTCCAACAATTTTAGCCAAGTCTTCTTGTGAAAGTTGTTTTTTCTTTCTTAACTCAACAATACGTTGTCCAATTTGAACTTGTGATATTTGAAAAATCATAATTTTGAGATATTAGTTAGTGGGTACAAATATATAAAATGTTTTAATATAAAACAAAATTATGTTTCAATTTAAAACAATAGTTTAATCAACTCATAATCTTTAAAAAAAGGATTTATGGTAAAAAGAACGTTTTACATTTCAGTTGCCACTTCTTTGCCAACGCTCAAAAAAAAATTACTGGCACGGTTTTTAGAAAAAACACGTACGCTTCGCAACTCGCGCCAGTAATTTTTTTCCCCAAGCTGTGTTACATAATTGAGTATTATAGTTCATTACAAAGCTTTTATATTGTTTTTTTGGTTTTTGCAATGAAGCTATAATATCATTTATGTAAAACAGCCGCCACACCCAACGCGCTAGCCAGTGGCTCCAGGACAACATTTTTTGCAGCTCCCATCGCATCACCCAGCTACAAAAAACACCGTCCTTCGCCACTGTCTTTAACAACGTTCGCCATTTCATCGGAAACTTTACGGTTATACTTGCTTTCAAGAACGTTCACGGTAACTGTTTTTAACAACTTTACGCTTAAATCGGTAGTATTTGCATTGCTTTTGTAAGTGTTGTAAATCGCTTATCAACTCTATTTCTAACATTCATAATTTCGGATTAAGCAATTTACAACACCCACAAAACCAAGAAAGAGCCAGTAAGAGTATCTTTTTTTATTTGCCACAAATACAAAATAAATTGATTTTCCATCGGCTTGATGCCTAGCGGTTTCAGTGGATTATTTACTTTAAAAATCAAACCTATATTTTTAAGAAGTGTTCGCATCAAGCCGATAGTAAAATCAATCAGAAACATCTCGTTAAGCAAATAAAAAAAGACACACTTACTTGCGCTACTGCCTCATCGCACTAGGAAAAAGTATTTTCATTGTTTTTGTAAGTGTAATAAATTGCTTTACAACTTTACTTCTAAAGTTCACAATTCCGATAAAGCAATTTATCACACACACAAAATCAAACCGTAAGAAAGAGTATTAAATTTTAAAGCAGAAAAATATTCGGAATCGATTTAATATTTCTTTTTCCTGCTTTAAAATTCAATACCCTTTCCGAAGAACATCAGTTATCCAATCAACCTTTTTTGGTTCCGTTTTCATCAAGAACATCTCGTTCGAAAGGAAAATAAAAAAATAAATAAAAGAAAGTAAAGGTAAGTTCCGGTTTCAAGAAAAAAAAGTTCAAGCCCTTCGGGTTTTAGAAAAAATCTCCACCCATACCGTATCGCAACAACATTCACTTCCGATTTCACGCTCACATTTCCGATGATGTATCGGGTAGTATTTTTTCTAAAAAACTTGTTTTTCTTGAAACCTCCACTTGAAGTACGACTTTCTTTTTTTTCTTTTTTTCTTTTAAAAATTTTATGTGTGGCTTGTGGTAGCAAGGCACATCATCTTAAAACGGAACGTATGATGAATTTTATAATCAAAACCCACCGAGTTGGAACAATTTACTCAAAACCCCATTTATTCCTGCTTAACAAGGGGATGAACAGCGGTAAGCCACAGAAAACGGCATTTACAAACAGCTTTGTAGTCATTTTTCAAAACGAAGAGGACTGCGAAAGCCTTTTTTTCATTGCTTATAGTTTATGGCAAACAAAATTCTGGCACCAGCATTTAGTAGGTTCGGTTATTCCGTTTTTGCGTCTTCCAGATTTCAAAAAAGAATTCAATCCACAAGCCAGTTTAATGATGGTGGAACACGAGCAGCACCAAAAAAATGTTGCAGCTCTCAAACTTCTGGAGAAAAAAGAAAAACAATACAAAGAAGATATGATGCTCATAAATGACCTTCGCAGAGCCATTTTATACCGTTACTGTAGAAAATAAAACAATCCTGGTCCAACTGGACTAGGATTGATTGCGCCTTATTCCCAAGCAAACCAACGCATAAGTGCAATATGATTGCACCACTTAAATAAATCGAAGAAAAGCAAAGCAATCTACTTTTATTGACTGCTAAAAACAAAAAAAGCTCCAAAAAATGGAGCTTTCAAGGTGGTTATTAAACGTTTTTAAGGGTTTGTTTTCGGTTCTTCTTCCGATTTTACAGCAGTTTGAGAAACTACTGAAATAATACTACCACCCAGAACCAAGTAACCAGCAGCCGAAACCAATCCAACAGGTAAAGCAATAGGCGAAGCGATGATAATTCCACCAACACTTGCCAAAGCAATTCCAACAGTTCTCAAAATTTTAAACCATTTTGGAGTTGGTGCCAAGGTTCTTTCTACTAAATTCATTTTATTATTTTTCATAATCTTGATTTTTATAAATTGTTAATTCGATGTTATTTACTCTTTTTTCTAAATATTCTACTTTTTGGTTGAGTAAGTCGTTACCACTTTTGAACTCTGTTTTGATGATTAAAGCCATTGTTTTAACTTCAATCAAATCTTTTTCCATACTCTTGAAATCGGTGTGTAATTGCTTGATAAAATAAGCCACAACCGACAGTAACAAAGTGATAAGTGTTCCAAAAAGTACCGTGATGTTATTGATGTTTTCCATTGTTTGGACTTTTTAGAATTGAAAATTATTTTCAATGATCATTGTATTGGTTTCAACTTTTGCCAATGCAACCAATTTTGGATAAATCATTTTGTAAGCTGTAACACTTTGAGTAACTTGATAATTGCCATCAACAAATTGGAAACCAAAACCACAAAGCGGACAACCAGCAGTTTCTTTGATAGTGTTTCCAGTATGGATATATACAAAGCTGAAGTTTGGCAAACCAGTAATTTCAATCATTCCCTCGTGCAGCTTTCCAAATGCTTTTTTGTAATCCACATTTTTAGCTCCGTAAGTGTTCAACTTCAAACTAAAAACACCTTTTGGAATGGCGGTTTGTGAAGCTATTTTCACTTCTCTAATTTTATCCTCTAACAAATAACATTGGAAAATTCCGTTGATGTACAACTGGCTCAAAGTGCTTTCTTTGCCTTGGGCTACTCTTATTATTTTAGTCTCCATAATTTTGATAGATTTGAGATTAAACAAAAAATCCCTCACTTTTAGCGAGGGATTATTCAGGTTTTTTTCTAAAAAGCGTCCTCGACTTTCAAGCAGTTACCACTGGAGAACAAGTAAAAGTTTGCACCCACTTGTTGGTAGAACTCAATTCCGATACATTGCAATACTGAAGTATTAACTGTTGGAAGAACTCCACCAGGTAAAGTTGCAGTAATTGTAGTAGCAGGAACTGGAGCGTACAAATCCAAGAAACCACTGTATTGAATATCGTTTACCTCATTCAAAGCTGCATCCATTGGATCATAGCTGTTTGTGGTAGCGTTGTATTCAAAATCACTCACTACGGAAAGCGAAGTAATCAAACGAAAGTGAGTTGCACCAGATGGAGCATTAACCAAATTCGCTGGGTTAAAAGCATCAACTACAAATTCGCCACTTTCTCTACCAACGGTATGAGTTAATGAAAACGGAGCGTTGAAAATTCCATTGAATGAAGAGTTTTTGTCAAACTCAAACCCTTTTAAGTAATTTCTTTGTGTTGTGATTTCAATTTTACGGTAACCTCTGGCTTCCGTTTGGTCTTCAAGGTTGATTTTCTTCATAATAGAAGTTAATCTTCCAGTTACTTGGCTGTCGGCCATTTGTTTCATCACTTGAGATAAACCAGTTCGAACAGATTTCCCAGCTTTGGCACAAGCGCCAAATTCGTTCATATTCTCACGAGTTCTCTCAAATTCAGGAGCAGTCAAAACTTGGTCGCCAGTTGGTCCGCCAATCATTCCAGCGAAATAGCCTTCCTGTCCTTTAATTTTGAAGTGTCGGATATCTCCAAGAGTTCCAACATACTTGATAACACCTTTTTGTCTTGCCATTTTTTTAAGATTTAAAAAGTTAATAATTAGATTAAATTCATAAGACAAATTTCAATGATTATCTTTGAATATCAATAACTTAAAATACTGTAAATCAATGCAATACAATGCAAAAGCACCGTACATAGTGGAAACCCATTGGCAAATTGAAGAAGTCCTTGACGGAGATAGCATAATCATTTGCAATCGTTTCACTCAAATGAAAAAAGAAATCCGTCTTTATGGTTTAGATGCACCAGAAGTAAAGATTAATAGAAAGATGAAAGAGGACGAGGAGAAAAGTAGTTTGCCTGCCCAATTATTGCTCCAATTTGGTTTGCAATCCTTGCACTTCGTTTTGTCGGTTGCACCTCCCAAAACGGCTGTAACAATCATTACGGAACAGGAGAACTATTACGACTACTGGAACAGGCAATTGGGATATGTAATATTACCAGGAGGAGAATGTTTGAATGATTTGCTTTTGATCAATGGGTATGCAAAAGCAACCCAAAATTATTACTGTGGACGATTAGCGGAATACCAAGCAATGAACCGCCAAGCGCAGCTTAACAGTACTGGTATATATAGCTTTGTAAAAAGTTTTTGATTTGTTGTACTTATGTTGTACTAAAGGAATTTTAATTTTCGTGAGTACCAATAAAATATATACTTCACAAGCGTATTAAGACTAAACAGCTGTTGTGCGTTGTTTTTTTTATTTTGTTTTAAAAATTTCCCATTTTTCAGTTCTGTTTTTTCTTTTTGCATAACAACCCAGCGGTAAGTCTGCAATTTCTAAAACAGTTTTGTCTCTTTTAATTATATTTTCTATTGATACTAATAATGCAACTTTTGTGAAATCTTCGAATTTATCATCACTAAAAAACTGCCACGAACCATCTTCCAATTCGTGAGTTACGTATGTGATATCTTTATTTTCTTCGATAACATATTTTGTTGTAAATACGGCTGTATTCAATGGATCTTTAAATTCTTTTTTAGTTTGAGCATTCGATTTTCCGAATCCTAAAAATGATAGCATAATAATTATATTTAAAAGTTGTTTCATTTATTCAGTTGATAATATATTTTTCAAATATTGTCTGAAATTTCCGTAACCATTTTCTTCAGGTTTTTCAAGATTCAGCATTTTCTCAATTCCGCTATCATAAATTTGCCAATTTTCTTCTTTGGCAATTCTTATTAATTCAAACAATCCATTTTCGCCGTAAATACTTAACATTTTATTACTAACCAATTCTTCATCGTTAAAAAATTCAACCGAGAAATCTTTTCCAATAATTTCGTTATGATTTTCGGATTTCTTTATGTTTACAAATTTTGATTTCAATACTTTGTCAAAATCAATTGGTTTTAGTAAATCTTCGTTTAGATTTTCTAAAGAAACTAAATTTTGTACTGAATTAAATAATACAATTTCCCAACTCATATTTCTATTTTATTTTAGGTTTTCTGTCGCTCGAAAATAACGCACAACGTTTTGCAGCTACCCGAAGGGCGGGACTTTTACCACAAAACTGTCTTTGGAACACGAAACCCCGCATTTTGGGTAGGTGCTGTTATGCCTTCGTTGTTCTTTTTCTGTCCTGATATATCCGTCTAATTCATAATTATTTCGGTGTACCATATTATTGTTTTTCAAGTCAATTAACATTGGTCGTTATACGCAGTTCGTAAAAATAAAAGGGTGTTGTTTAAAAAATAATTTGCTCCAAATTGATTTCTAAAAATGTATTGATGTCTTGTGAGTACTTATAGTGTTTTAATGATGTCTATCAGTTTTTCTTTGGTAATTGGTTTAATAATGAAGTCGGTAACAGCACTTATGCTTTTTGCCTTGACAATATCAAACGGAGATATGGAAGATGTAACAATATAAATAGTGATTTTCCTACTGAGCTTTGGCATAAATAAAAGGTATTCTTCAAGAAATTCCCACCCATCCATTATGGGCATTGAAAGGTCAAGAAGGATGATTTCAGGAAGTGAAGCTGGATTGTCAATATTTTCCTTTAAGAAATTTATGGCATCTAATCCGTTGCCAAAAACCTTAATCAGGTTAATAAGATTCGTCTGCTGGATGGCTTTTTTTGTTAGGAAAACAAAGATTTCATCATCGTCAATAATTGATAGTGTTCTAATAGTGTTCATATGCTTTTTGGTTTAAATTTAATAAAGAATGTACTGCCTTTGCCGAGGGCGCTTTCAGCCCATATTTTTCCACCCATTGCCTCCACTTGTGTTTTTGTTATGAACAAACCGAATCCCTTTGCATCGGGATGCGAATGAAATGTTTTTCTTATTTTGAAAAGTTTGTTTTTATGCCTTACTAAGTCTATCCCTAAACCATTGTCGGCAATTGATAATACAATGTCGCCATTTATTTTTTCGGTTTTAATTTTAATAACAGGATTTCTATCAGATGATTTATATTTTAATGCGTTACTAATAAGATTTGTAAAAATACTGTCTAAATATTTCTGTGGAAAAGATATTTCAGAAACATCATTAAAATTTATTTGTATATCTGCATTGTACAAATTTATTTGGGCTTCAAATCCAATAAGAACACTTTCTAAGCAGTCTTTTAGAATTATATTTTCAGTTTTAATTTCACAATCTTGCCTTACTTGAAGTGATTCCACTAATTCGTTAAAGACTTCATTTAAATAATTGATTACAGTTTTAATTTTCCCAAAAAGTTCTTTACTTTCCTCTTCATCTTTGCTTAGTTCAATATAATCAACCAACATACTTATGTTTACAAGTGGCGCTCTTAAATTATGAGAAACAATGTTACAGAAATCTATAAGTTGTGTATTAGCAATTGCTAGTTCCAAAGCTCGATTTTCTTTTTCTTGATTTTGGAAAGCCAGTTCTTTATTTGCAATAGCTAGTTCCGAAGCTCGATTTTCTTTTTCTTGATTTTGGAAAGCCAGTTCTTTATTTGCAATAGCTAGTTCCGAGGCTCGATTTTCTTTTTCTTGATTTTGGAATATCAGTTCTTTATTTGTCAGTTCTTTATTTGCAATAGCTAGTTCCGAGGCTCGATTTTCTTTTTCTTGATTTTGGAATATCAGTTCTTTATTTGCAATAGCTAGTTCCAAAGCTCGATTTTCTTTTTCTTGATTTTGGAAAGCCAGTTCAATTAAAACGCCACTTAATTCTAATTTAAGTTTCTTAACAATAGAGTCTAGTTTTTCTGTTTCTTTTGTAATCATTTTTTCTGTCGAGTTTTGTGTTGATTTACGGTGTCTTTACAATGAGGCATAACGTTCCGCCGCTTCTCGTCAGTTGCGAACTTCGGAACTTTTTATTTTCTGTTAAAGATAAAAATTATTGCGAAACGTAAACGTGAACTTACAGCAAAATTCGCAATTGCGAGAAACGGCTGTTAGCAACAGTGTTTATTATTTTAATTTCCCAATTTGAGGAAACTTTGCCGTAATTCTTTCAAGTTGGTTTAATATTTTTGGAATGTGAGTTTGGTCAAAATCAATTTCAAACTCTAATCGGTTTCCAATTCCAGCGTTATCCATTACAACGCAATCTGCTTTCAAATGTCCAATTCCATCACCCACAACTTTTACCATAACTTGTTCTTCCAAAGTGTAAAATGTTGCTATTCCGTTTAGTTTTTCATATAGTTTTGCCAGTTCATTTTTAAAACTCACAAAATCTACAGTCATAAAATCTGCTTTGAATTCTCCAGAAAATGCTCCGGCTTTTACGTTAACAATTCCTCTTATCCAATTTTTGTCCCAATCCAATTCTGCGTTCGGATGATTCAATCCAATTAATTCAATTCGGATTAAATTTCCACTTTCAGATATTTCAAAATGTGTCTTTTCTTCGCTCATTTTTCTGACATTGTTGCTAACGTTCGTTCTGCTGCTTGTGGTCTGTTGTGGTATTTCGTAACCAGAGTATTTTCGGTTTAATGAAAATATGATGCGAAACGGTAATTCCACTAAATCCCACAATAGCCACAAACAGCTGTTGGTGGTTCGGCTTTTTCACCACAATTTATTCAGGTTTCGTTTCTCCACCTTTCAAGTGAGAAGTGTTTTTTAAATTATTTATTATGATAGTATCTTTTTTATTGTCGATTTTTAAAATTTTGGTGTCTAGGGAACTTTTAGTTCCTGTTATTGGTTCATTTTTAGGAGTTGTTGCAGGTGTGGCTATTTCAGAATGGCTCTTCTCATAAATAATTCCTGACACAAAGCTAATTACGATTGTAAGTGAGTATTTTACTAATTCAATTTTAATGTCTTTTGACTGAACTAGAGTTTGCTTCATTGCAAAATCCAATTTACATTTTTCAAACCAGTTTAATTTTAAGTAAATCAAAGATGGTTTTTTATAACCTCCAAAATATTTTAAAAAGTAATTTGAATTAGCAGGAGAATTTTTAGTGTCGATTATTTTTTCAAGTACATAATCTTCACTATGCTCTTTGATGTTTGAAATAAAATCAAAAGAACCTGTGTCAGTTATGTCTAATTCGTAAATTTTTCCATTTGAAATTATTAAACTACAATTGATAATTTCATTTTTATATTTTAATTTACCGAATACACGCATATTTTTTTGGTTTTGTTATCTCGGAAAATTAATATTTAATTAATTTAAAATAAATTATTATGAAAAATATTATTCTGTTTCTTTTCGGTCGCTCGAAGCTGACCACCAACGTTCTGCGGCTTTGCGAGGTGGCGAATTTCGTAAGCACTTGATTTATAATTATTTTATTTTTTTATTGCGAAGAATAATCGTGATTTTACAAGAGTTTTCGCCATCTTGCAAAACCGCTGTTGGTGGTTCGGCTTTGTTTTCCACTACGCTTTTCCACCGCTAATTTAACTTTATTTTTATTACTTTTGGTTTTTAATTTCTACACTATGAAAAATACTTTACTTCACTTTCTGTATAGTTTTTGTATAATATTGCTTTTGGTTAATGCAATTGTAACTCATCACGATAATAACGTTTTAGAAAGTAGGATAAATACACTTAACAAAAATGGAATAGATTTCAATTCAGAAAAAACATTCAAAGAAGACTATTACATAAAACAGCAATCTTCCGACACAACGTTACTTCTTGTTGTCTTTCCTATTATTGTTGGTTTTGTCGCTCTTTTCACTTTCGCAAACGTAGTCCAAAAATTCAGGACAACAAAAACAGAGATAGAGAATGATATAAAGGAAAAGGAAGCCAAGTGGGATAAACAACATAAGCGGTTAAGTAAATTAGAGTTAGATTTATATTTTCAGATTGCAAATAATTATAGTGATAAGGCTAAAAAACACGAAGAGGAAAATAATTTAAAAAGTTATATAAGTATTTCAATGTGTGCATTAGAAAAATACGCACAAGTAATAAAAGTTTGTGATAATATAATTTATAAACAACGAGTTTTAAATCTTCTAAATTCAAGTGTCGATTATGATTATACTTTGTTAAAAGATACAGAAAACATTTTTGAAATTTCTGATTTAGACTATTCAGTTTATAAAATTAGAGTTGCTGCTATTTCTGAAGCTTTGGATAGTGAACGTCTACAAATGTTCAACACTATTCTTTCAAAAATAAAAATAATATAATGCTCTTTTTAAGATTAGTATTGTCTGATGCAGTTTGGCTGTAAGCTGACCACCAACGTTTTGCCACTTTGAGATGGCTGGAAGTTCGTAACCGCTCAATTTTCGGTTTAACGAAAACTTGATGCGAAAC
>NZ_VJZR01000027.1 GCF_007097365.1 Flavobacterium franklandianum | reverse complement strand
ACATTGAGTTTTTCCTTTTTAGACTAACAAATATTTATGCTTAATTTTTGTCGCTCCACAGGTTTTGGGATTGATCCGGTATTGACTTTGTCTGTCCCACAAAGCTCTGCTTTGAAAACAAAAATAGCATAAAATATAGTTCAAGCGAGCTTGCTATTTTTTATGCTATTTTTAACTTTAAAGTGACCACGGCGGGATTTGAACCCGCACGCCCTTGCGAGCACCAGCCCCTCAAGCTGGCAAGTCTACCGTTTCTCCACGTGGCCTAAAAAAACATAGAGACGCTGCATTGCAACGTCTCTATGTTTTTCTTTGTGTGACCTGACTGGGTCTCGAACCCAGGACCCCAACATTAAGAGTGATGTGCTCTACCAACTGAGCTATCAAGTCTTCAGACTATCAAGATTTATTAACGTATGCGCATTATATTGTGACCCGACTGGGGCTCGAACCCAGGACCCCATCATTAAAAGTGATGTGCTCTACCAACTGAGCTATCGAGTCATTGATTCAAGAAAAGTATGCAAAAATCACAAATTTTGTGACCCGACTGGGGCTCGAACCCAGGACCCCATCATTAAAAGTGATGTGCTCTACCAACTGAGCTATCGAGTCATTTTCTTTTCTTGAATGCGGGTGCAAATATAAGGTCTTATTTTTAATTTTTCAAAGGTATTTTATTATAAATTTGTCTTTTTTAAACAATAACACTTAACGCCTTAGTATATAAGGTTTTATTCAAATGAAAAAAATTATTTTATTAGGTTATATGGGGTGTGGAAAGTCCACAATTGCCAATAGATTGTCAAAAAGCACTAATATTCCTTGCTTAGATTTGGATAAAAGTATCGAAGAAAGAACAAATTTATCCATAAATGAAATTTTCGAACAGCGAGGCGAGATCTATTTTCGAAAGCTGGAGCGAGAGGTTTTAATCGATTTATTGAACGCTCCGGGCGATTTAATATTAGGTTTGGGTGGGGGAACTCCATGTTATGCTAATAATCATGAATTATTAAAAGGAGATAATATAATGTCAATTTATTTAAAGGCTTCGGTTGAAACTTTAGTTGAGAGATTGGTATCCAATAAAAGTAAACGTCCAATCATTGCCAATAAAACTGATGATGAACTCAAGGATTTTATTGCCAAACACCTTTTTGACAGAAGCTTTTATTACAATCAAGCACAATATAAAGTGAGTATCGATGGCAAATCGAAAGATGAAACCACACAGGATATTCTTGCTATTTTACCTTAAAAAAGCATAACTATCTCCATTTTCATCAAACACAACTTCTACATTGTCTAACGAAGAGGTTGAAAGTGAAATGCCTTTAAAATCAGCTTTTACAGGGTATTTTTTGTGATTTCTATCCACAAGTACTGCTGTTTTGAATTTCTTAAGAGGAACGTCTAGAAAATGTCTTACGGCATAAATGAGTGTGGTTCCTGAATTCAAAACATCATCAACAAGAACTAAGCCTTTATTGGTGTATTCTTCTTTGGTTAAAGAGGTTTTTACATCTGATTCAGGCTGATGTTTATTGATTTGTACCTCGCAAAGTGAAACTTTCAGTGGTGAAATTGTATTAAGGGAATCTGCAATTTTTTTAGCAAAAATAAATCCATTAGACGCAATTCCGGCAATAACAATTTCTTCTTCATCTATAAAAGTTTCATAGATTTGATAGGCAATTCTTTTTATAGTATGTTCAATTTCCTGATTCGATAATATGATATTCTTGCTCATTAATTTTTAGTTTTAGGGTTAAAGGTTTAACGTTTTGAAAACGTTTTTTAATCTTCATCTATCTCGCTTTTTACTTCATTACCAAATTCATCAATATCCCTTCTGTCTTTTTTGGTAGGTCTTCCGGTGCCGTTTTTTCGATAATGTTCTTTCGATAATTTTAATAATTCTAGATGTTCATAAACTTCCGCAGGAGTTTCATTTTTTCGATACACATCGACCAATTTGGCACCAACACGATTGTCAGGAATATCCAACACGGTGATGATTTGCGTGATTTGGTCTTTCCTGAATGTGATTTTATCGGTAGGAAAAACTTCCTTCGATGGTTTGGCAACTTGACCATTTACAGTAACATGATTTTTTTTACAGGCTTCGGTTACCATATTTCGAGTTTTATAATAGCGTACACACCATAAATATTTATCTATTCTCATAAATTTTGCAAAATCGAAGTTAAATTCTACGCAAAAATAAATCAAAATTGTATCTTGCGCACTTAAAAAATTAGTTATAATGAACAAATTTAAGTTTTATTTTTTTCTATTAATTGCATCCGTTTCTTTATTTTCTTGTTCCAAGGATGATTCTTCTACAACCATTGAACCACCAAGAGATTACAAAGTACAATATACAACTGATATTGCTCTTATAGAAGACTATCTAAAAATTAATTATATTACCGTTGTCAATCACCCGGGATTTGTTAACGATCAAGATATAACCATTACCAAAATTCCCACTGGAGGAATTCAACCTTCTATTTATTCCTATTTGAATGCGAATACTTATCCAAAACTTTTGATTCGACCTGTAAAATTACACGATATTGAATATAAGCTGTATTATTTAGTTTTAAGACCAGGAGTTGGTATTTCTCCTTGCAATGTCGATGGAGTTTTGACATCATACAGAGGAACTTATTTGAGTCTTAGTGCGGCAACTGCAACACCGCCATCTGAACTTACAGCTACTTTTTTTGAAGAATCGAAATATCCGCAAGCACCACTAAGTTTGTATGAGGTGATAACAGGATGGAGTGAAATTTTTCCTCAATTTAAAACAGGGACTTTTAAGACCAATACTGACGGGACTGTTACACATAATGATTTTGGAGCTGGGGTTATGTTTATTCCTTCAGGACTGGCCTATTTTAATTCTGGCTCGTCTATTCCTGCTTATTCGCCTTTAGTATTTAGTTTTAAACTATACAATATTGAGCGATTGGATCAAGATAGTGATGGTGTTTTTTCGTATCAAGAAGATCATAATAATGATGGTTATGTTTATGATTTTAGAAATACTATTGCATACCCAACAACTCCTACAACTAATCTAGATGACACCGATAAAGATGGTTTTCCAGATTTTCTTGATGTTGATGATGATGGAGATAATTATACCACTAGGCTTGAAATCACAAAACCAGCTGGAACTAATTCGGGATTAAGTCTTTATTTCCCTTTTGATCCTATTGTAGATGACCCTATGACAACCGCTATTGAAACGGAAACAAAAGGCATTCCTTCCTACGATAAAGTAGCTAAAACATTTGATTATACAACACCGGGTAGGTTGAGGATACATCTTGATAATACGTATTCAGTTAAACCATAATTTGGTTTTGTATAAAAATAAAACCTCGAAAGTGTAAAATCTTTCGAGGTTTTTTTATGGCTAGAAATTCGGAATACCTTTATTGTTATTTGACTTCTTCGTATTCTATTTCTTCAGTTTTATTGGAATTGTTTTTCTTTATTGGAATTGCACAGCCATTCGAACCGCAACCTGTGTTAGAAAAGGCTTGAAACAATAAGAATACAGCGAAAATCATAGAAATCGTACTTTGAGTTTCTACAGCTTGAACGGAAACATAACTTCCCAATCCCAAGCGCAAAATGCGCATCAAATTCCAATCGGTGAGCAAGGTTTCTCTAATCATTATAATTTATTTTGAAGACTATACCAACCGCCACCATTGTAAACTTGTGTGTAGCCATTTGAAGCCAGAATACTTTTGGCCGAAGCACTTCGCATTCCTGATGCACAACAAGTGATGATGGGTTTGTGCTTGTCTTTTAGTTTTACCAAATTATTTCTTAATGTATCAACCGAAATGTTTACGGAACCTTTTATGTGTCCACCAGCATATTCCGATTTGGAGCGAACATCCAAAACAATAGCGCCGTTTTTCACCAATTCGGCATAGTTGACGCTAGGTCCAAAACCGAATAATTTTTTTAATGTATTGATCATTATTTTTTAATTGTTTAAAGATTTATAATAATTTACGTTGAGCCAAGAACCGCCATTATAGCATTCTATGCCATTTTGAGAAAGGTAATTTTGAGCTTGACCGCTTCTTCCCCCTGAGGCACAACACAATATTAGTGGCGCTTTCAAAGCTTTTAATTCTTCCATTCTTGCTGGAATTTCATTTAAGGGAATGTTGATAGACCCAGCCACATTGCCTCCGCTAAATTCTCCGTATGTTCGCACATCCACTATGGTGCCTAGATTTTCTGCAATTATTTGTTCCATATTCATTTTTCAAACTTTCAATTATTTTACGCTTTGTGACTGTATTCCGAATTATTATAGTGCAAAATTAGGGCAAAGATTATGCTCAAACAGTAACTTTGGTTACATAAGTTGAAATTTGTTTAAAAAAGGCTTCTCGATACAATCCCGCCCAAAAGCGGGATTAATCGAAGAGACGCGTTATTTTTATTCCAGTGATTCTGGAGCTTCGGGATAAAAGTTAAATATTTTTTACTGTTTTCGAATGATGGACAAAATGACTACTGAAGGTTTGAAATATTGATCATTATTTGGGGCAAGGAGCTGAATTTTTTTGACCACATCCATTCCTTTAGTAACTTTCCCAAAAGCGGCAAAACCTTGTCCATCCTTATTTCTTTTACCACCAAAGTCCAAAGACGGTTGGTCGTTAATGCAAATAAAAAAACTGCAAGTGGCTGAATCTGGTTTGTCTCTCGCCATAGAAATAGCTCCGTTTTTATGAAGTACGCCTGTTTGTGAAGTTCTTTCCAATGGAATCGCAGCAAAAACTTTAGTAGAATCGACTTCGCCACCTTGAATGACTTCAATTTTTACGGAATCCTTCGGCTGATTGTTTAAAGTTACTGACCTAAAAAAAGTAGTATTGTCATACAAATGTGCATCTACATATTTCAAAAAATTGGCGACTGTAATCGGAGCTTTTTTAGGATACAATTCGACGATAATATCGCCTAATGATGTTTTAATAATACAAACTTCCTTTTTTTGAGCGGAACTATTTGTGATTGTAAAAAGTAAAACTAGTATTAGGAAGATTTTTTTCATTCTTTAATTGATTTTATTTGTTGGAACGAGCTCAATGTTATTAAGGTGAGGGTTTATTTATCATTTCTGACCAAAGGGAGAATCTCTGTTTGTTGCTCTCGTTTGTTGGGATTCTTCCTTCGTCAGAATGACAAGATTAAGGAGGGATTTTATCCTCGTTTGGTTCGCTTTTATATACTTTGTCCGAAAGTCAGCAAGTTGTTGTCTGGGTCAAGGACAGAAAATTCCTTTTGTCCCCAAGGTTTTATTTCTAATTGTCCGTTAGGATGAATGCTTGTTTTATTGTCCAACAAAGTTTGGTAAAAGTTGTCAATAGCATCCGTTCTGATGTAAACTTGACCGTAATTTTCTTTTGGATCCAGTGTTTTGAACTCAAAAAAATGAATTTGAATCCCATCCTTTTGCATCATTAAGTAGCCATCATAGTCAGCAATTCCAAATTCTTGAAAGCCTAACTTGTTGCTATAAAAGTTCCTTGTTGCCTTTTTGTCGCGCATAGGTAACTTTGGATTAATGGCTGTGAACATATTTGTTGGATTTATTTTTAATCAGTTTTTTTTGTTGTAATTAAGGAGTTGGAGTGGGCACGGATTGCAAATCCGCGCTATCGGGATTATTTTTTCTTGCTCATGTTATGTTGTAATTAATTGAGTAGTTGGAATGGGCACGGATTGTAAATCCGCGCTATCTGGTCTGGATTTTTATTCAGTTTCAGAAAAAAAATTCTTCTTGCCATTTTTTTTTATTTTATAGTGAACCCATATTTTTTAATTTCTAATGTATCAGTAATTTTTTTAAATGGATTAACTATAATATCGTTAGGGTATTTTGGATTAAATTTTGCTGAATAATAAGAATTGATTTCTAAATTATCTATACTTTCTGTTTCATTATCGGAATTAAAAATATCGTATTTTATTCCTGACGCAGAAGTTGTGATTAGTGAATCTTTTACATAATAAGAAAAATAGAAGTCCGTCGTTTTGGGAAATCTCTTTTTCTTGACGAATTTGACAACAATATTTTTTCCAATGTTTTTTATTTAATTTTGAATTCCAACTCCTCGAAAATGAAGAAATCCTAATAACAGAATAAAAATAATTACGTAATAATGTCCAAATTTTAATTTTTTCAAAGTAATTATTTATTTAATTTTTTTCATTTTTCATTGTTTTAAAACAGATTGTTTTTCTACCTACGCCTTCTCCTTCACAAATCCATCAATCACTTTTTGGTAATAATCATAGGTGGTTTTAGCGATAGATTCCCAACTGAAAATTTTCAAAACACGTTCTCTTCCGGCTTTCCCCATTTTGGTGGCCATGGCCTCGTCTTCTAACAAAATATTAATTTTAGCAGCAAAAGCTTTTTGGAACGCTTCTGGATTTGCAGGATTGAAATCGGTTCTGGAAACACTTTCGAGCGGCACTAAATAACCCGATTCGCCTTCGACAATGATTTCTGGAATTCCGCCTACGTGACTTCCTACAACTGGTGTTTCACAAGCCATCGCTTCGAGATTGATGATACCAAAAGGTTCGTATAAGGAAGGACAGGCAAAAACGCGAGCGTGACTGTACAACACTTTTATTTTTTCGCGGGGCAACATTTCCGAGATGAGGATTACGCCATCTCTATCTTTTTTCAAATCGGCAATCAAAGCTTCGGTTTCGAGTTCGATTTCCTTGGTGTCGGGTGCTCCAGCGCAAAGTACGATTTGGCAATTTTTATTAAAATGTTTAGCAGCTGCAATCAATTGGGAAATCCCTTTTTGGCGTGTAATACGTCCTACAAAAAGTACAAAAGGAATGTTGGGATCAATTCCATATTCCAAAAGTAAATTGTTGTCAAAAGTGGGTTTGTAAAATTCCGGATCAATTCCGTTGTGGATTACCGTCACATTTTCGGGATTTACGCCATAGGCTTCGATGACATCTTCTTTCATTTGTTGGCTCACGGCAATAATTCCATCGGCGGTGTTGTAAGCACTATTTTCTATCCAACGCGACAGAAAATATCCATTTCCTAGTTGTTCTACTTTCCACGGACGATGCGTTTCTAAACTGTGGGTAGTCAAAATCAAAGGCGATTGCAGCAATTCGCGCGTCATAATTCCAGCCAGATGCGTGTACCAAGTGTGACAATGAATAACATCGGCCTCAGGTGTGGCTTGCGACATTTCGACATTTCGACTCATATTGTGAAACATTTTGATGTGCGGATTGGCATCATCGACCATTTTAGTGAGCGAAGAATTGATTCCGCGAACGTGCATCGAATCGGTATCCACATTTTGGTCACCAAAACAACGTACTTCAACTTTACCTAATTTGGCCAATTCTTGGCTTAAAAAATCGATATGAACTCCTGCACCACCGTAAATATTGGGTGGAAATTCATTGGAAAAAAGCGCTATTTTCATTGTGATGGAATTTTATATTGTGAAAGTAAATTAAATTATTCTGTATTTCAAATATAATTAATATCCTTCAACTCCTTGGTGGAAATGATTAGAATTTTGGAAAAATAAATATGGAAACACATAAAAACATAGAAAAAAGATTGAGATAGACCAATTGCTTCGCCCGTTCGCTATCGCTCGGGTCTTGGTTTCCACATAGCTATGTTTTACTATTGTAAAATGAATTGCCTTATTCCAATCAGCATAAGCTATGATTCTATGTGTTTAAAAAAATTGAAATTGAAATTATTTTAGATACCTGAGGTTCATATTACTAGAAATAAAATCGGATTAATTTAAAAACTAAATGCCATAAAAAAACCGAAAATTTCTTTTCGGTTTTGCATTCATTTTATTTTTTCAATCGGTCTTTAAAAATCTTTTCGAATTTCTCGATTTTGGGTTGAATTACCATTTCACAATAGGGTTGGCTTTTATTGTTTTCATAGTAATTCTGATGATTGTCTTCGGCTTTGTAAAATTGGGTTAAGGATTCCAAAGTAGTTACAATTGGATTGCTATACACTTTTTCAGAATTTAATTTTTCAATAATAGATTGACCTTCTTTTTTCTGTTCCTCGTTGGCATAAAAAATCACAGAACGATATTGAGTCCCCACATCTCCACCTTGACGATTTAAGGTTGTTGGGTCGTGAACGGTGAAGAAAACTTTAAAAATTTCGTCGAGATTGGTGATTGTGTTATCAAACGTAATTTGAACCACTTCGGCATGACCCGTGTTTCCATTGCAAACTTCCTTGTAAGTTGGATTTGCATTTTTTCCTCCTGCAAACCCGGAAACTACCGATTGTACACCTTTTAAATTCTCATAAACCGCTTCTACACACCAGTAACAACCACCACCAAGCGTAATGGTTTCAAGATTACTTTTGCTTTTATTAGCTGAAATAACACTGTCTGGAACAAAGTCCAAAGCGATAGAATTCATACAATATCTTTTGCCGGTTGGTTTTGGTCCATCATCAAAAAGATGTCCTAAATGTCCGTCGCATCGGCCACAAAGGGCTTCGATTCTTTTCATTCCATACGAATTGTCTTCTTTGTACACCACGCTGTTTTTGTTTTCTTGTTCAAAAAAACTAGGCCAACCACAACTGCTGGAGAATTTTTGGTCGGATTTGAATAGTTTGTTGCCACAAGCGGCACAATAATAGGTTCCTTTTGCGTCAGAATCCCAAAGTTTTCCGGTGAAAGCTCTTTCGGTATCGGCATTTCTGGAAACGGCATATAAATCTGGAGTAAGCACTTTTTTCCATTCGGCATCGGTAACATTAAGCTTGCTTGTGTCGGTATTTGAATAATAGGGATTCCCGGCTTTGTTAATTGAATTTTCCATGTTTAAAGGATTTTGAGTAATGTTTTTATTGTTTACAGATTGGCCGCAGGCTTGCAGCATAAAAAGAGGAATCAAGAATAGCAGGATTCGACATTGATTTTTTGTTTTCATAGTTTACTTTTTTTATTATTCAAAAGTAATATTCACTTCAGAATGAAATTGTCATTTAGTTTACAAACTGATTATTAATTACGTAAATTTTAACGTTATTTTCCAGTGTTTAAATTGAACAAAACAAAACGATTCTATGTTAAATTCAAAACCATAAAATTAATCTTTTCATATATTAAACGCTCGTTAAACTTTTCACAAACTTTCTACAGGTCAATAATCCATTTCTTTTTTCGTATTTTTGACAAGCTAAAACAGAATATGGAAGAAGAGAACGTAATATTGGTAAACCAAAATGACGAGCAAATAGGGCTGATGCCTAAAATGGAAGCTCACGAAAAAGCAGTTTTGCATCGTGCCTTTTCTGTTTTTGTATTGAATGATAAAAACGAGATTATGCTTCAGCAACGAGCCAGTCAAAAATACCATTCCCCATTATTATGGACGAATACGTGTTGCAGTCATCAGCGCGATGGCGAAACCAATATTCAGGCCGGAAGTCGCAGATTGTTTGAAGAAATGGGTTTTGAAACGGGTTTGAAAGAATTGTTTCATTTTATATACAAAGCACCATTCGATAACGGTTTAACCGAGCACGAACTCGATCACGTAATGATTGGTTATTATAATGGCGACCCAAAAATAAATCCAGACGAAGTTGAAGGTTGGAAATGGATGAGCATCGAAGATGTGGCCAAAGACATTCAGTTGCATCCCGAAATTTTCACCGTTTGGTTCAAAATTATATTCGATGAATTTTATCATTTTTTAGAAGAACATAAAAATTAAGATTGCAGATATCAGATTTCAGAAAGCAGATTTCAAATTTTCTATCTTACACTTTTAAACTTCTAACCTCTAATTTTTAACCTCTAACCTTATATGAGAGTCACTATTTCAAGAAAAGCCCATTTTAACGCAGCCCATAGATTGTATCGAAAAGATTGGACTTTCGAGGAAAACGATGCCGTTTTTGGCAAATGCAACAATCCTAATTTTCACGGGCACAACTACGATTTGATTGTCAGTGTTACCGGAGGAATAGATACAGAAACGGGCTATGTAATGGACGTTAAAATATTAAGCGATTTAATCAAAGAGGAAGTTGAAAATCCTTTTGACCATAAAAACCTTAATTTAGATGTTCCCGAATTTGAAAATCTAAATCCAACAGCCGAAAATATTGTGGTTGTGATTTGGAACAAATTAAGAAAAAGGATAAAACCGGATATGGATCTAGAAGTAGTTTTATACGAAACTCCACGGAATTTTGTAACTTATAAAGGAGAGTAATGGCATTACAAGTAGGGGATAAAATTCCCAATTTTACTGCAAAAGATAGCAATGGAAACGATTTTGACAGCGCATCCATCATTGGAAAAAAGCCAGTTGTATTTTATTTTTATCCAAAAGATAATACGCCAGGTTGTACTGCACAAGCTTGTAGTTTTCGTGATCAATACGAAGATTTTAAAGATTTTGGAGCCGAAGTAATAGGTATCAGTAGTGATAGTGTTCAATCTCACGAAAAATTTGCCAAGCGGTACAAATTACCTTTTCTTTTGCTTTCGGACAATGATAAAAAACTTAGAAAATTATTTGGTGTAAAGACCAATTTATTTGGGCTACTTCCCGGAAGGGTTACTTATGTAGCAGACAATTCTGGAATTATTCAATTGATTTTTGATAGCTTGTCAGCTACAAGCCATATTCCAAGAGCCTTGAATACCATTAAAAAAATGGTGTCATAAAAGACTAAAATAATATCATATCAATGCAAAATTATTTTATTTTGCATTGATATCAATTAAATAAAAAATTGACAAATGAAACGCCTACTACAATTATCATTAAGACATAAGAATATGATTTTAGGCGTTCCATTTTCCGATAAAAAACAAATATTATAAACAGATGAAACTATATCCACTGCAATTTGAACCCATTTTGAAAGAAAGAATTTGGGGAGGAGAAAAATTAAAAACGATACTAAACAAACCCATTACTTCAAAAATTACTGGCGAAAGCTGGGAAATCTCCACCGTTGAAGGCGATGTAAGTGTAGTTGCCAATGGAGATTTAGCTGGAAAGTCACTAAATCATTTGATAGATTTAAATCCTGAAGAATTATTAGGAAATAAGGTTTATCAAAAATTCGGAAAACAATTTCCATTACTTTTTAAATATCTTGATGCTCGCGAAGATTTGTCTATACAAGTGCATCCCAACGATGAATTGGCAAAAAAACGTCATAACTCTTTTGGGAAAACCGAAATGTGGTATGTGATGCAAGCGGATAAGGATGCTGAATTAATTGTAGGTTTCAAAGAAGATTCGAATGCTGCTTTGTATTTAGAAAATCTAAAAAATAAAACCTTACTTTCGATTCTTGACAATGTAAAAGTGGAAGTAGGTGATGTTTTCTTTTTAGAAACTGAAACTGTTCATGCTATTGGAGCTGGATTGGTAATTGCCGAAATCCAACAAACTTCTGACATTACGTACCGATTGTATGATTTTGATAGAGTGGATGCAGCAGGAAATCAAAGGGAATTGCACGTTGATTTAGCTTTGGATGCTATCAATTACAATAAAATAGACACTTATAAACAATACAATAAAGATTTGAATCAATCGAATTCTATGGTAGATTGTCCTTATTTCACCACTAATTTTTTACCATTAAAGGGGAAAGTTGTAGTGAACAAATCGGGTGATTCCTTCACAGTCTATATGTGTGTTGAAGGTGATTTTGAAATAGAATATGAAGGTGTAAAATTCAAATATATAAAAGGAGATACTATTTTGATTCCAGCTGAGTTAAAGACTTTTGTTATTAGCGGAAAAGGGTCACTTTTAGAAATTTATATTTCATAAATGTAAATTTCGCTTTTTTAGCGGTCATTTATGGTATGCTTCGCCAGTTCGCTAACGCTCGGGTCGCCATTTTACTTATCTGTGGTTGTTTGCAACAAACTTTTTGTTTGTGGCGATTTCATAGTCGGTAATACAAAGATTATGTGTACTTTTGCAATCGCAAATTAAAATTAAAAATAAAATGGCAAACGTTAAGAATTTAAAAAAGGACATCAACTACGTTTTAGGAGATATTATTGAAGCAGTTTACTTGTTTGAAATTTCTACAACAGGAAAACCAACAACAGAAACTAATGCATTGATCGACGAAGCAATAGCTGCTTTTGATACTTTGATTACCAAAGTAAACGCAAAAAAAGTGGAAGATAAAAAAGCCCATTTCAAACAAATCAATGTTGAATTGGAACAAACTGCAAATCAATTGATTGCTAAAATCAACGAATTGCAATAAAAAAAGTCAATAAAAAAGTCTGATTTTTTTTGGAAAATTAAAATTCAGACTTATATTTGCACCCGTAATGAGTCGCCAGCGTAGCTCAGTTGGCTAGAGCAGCTGATTTGTAATCAGCAGGTCGTGGGTTCGAGTCCCTCCGCCGGCTCTT
>NZ_VJZR01000026.1 GCF_007097365.1 Flavobacterium franklandianum | reverse complement strand
TTTGCTACCGCGGAATCAAAAATAGTATCTGATTAGGATCCGAAATAGGCATTGCTCCTTTATATTCTACATTATTTGCCAATGTCTAGGATACAACAACCCAAGCTTTGACTGGGCTTTGGCTAGGAATCGAAGGATTAATATTCTTAGAAGGCCGATTTTCTATACTATATATACTAGGAAGTAATTCTAAACAATAGAACAAAACGCTATTTGAAAACAAATACCCTAGCCCGGATAGTAGCGGAAATCCTTATGGGACGGTCCCGAAACTTCGGGACGCAACATAAGATGGTAACGGATAGCAGGAAATAGCTCCTAGAAAATCTAATCCTATATATAATGTATAAACTTGTACTTATATATTGTATGTATTTTTGTAATGCGCTATATTTGCAGTCACAAAATTAAAAACAATGATTAAGATTAGTTTGCCCGATGGGTCAGTTAAAGAGTTTGCAGCAGTAGTTACTCCTATGGATGTTGCTATTAGCATTAGTGAAGGATTTGCCAGAAATGTGATTTCGGCTTCTTTTGATGGTACAATTGTGGAAACTACGACTCCTTTGACAACGGACGGCAGTCTTATATTATATACTTGGAATGACGAAGGTGGTAAAAAAGCTTTTTGGCATTCGACTTCGCACGTGATGGCACAGGTTCTTGAGGAAATGTATCCTGGAATACAACTTACTCTTGGACCAGCAATAGCCAATGGCTTTTACTATGATGTGGATTTTGGAGACCAAAAAATCACGGATGCGGACTTCAAAAAAATTGAGAATCGCATATTAGAAATTTCGAGAGAGAAACACGAATTTAGACTTCGTCCTGTTTCTAAAGCCGAAGCCTTGGAAGTTTATAAAGACAATGTTTATAAAACGGAGTTAATTTCGAATTTGGAAGATGGAACGATTACTTTTTGTGATCATTCTAGTTTCACTGATTTGTGTCGTGGTGGTCATATTCCGAATACTGGCATCATCAAAGCTGTGAAAATTATGAGTATTGCGGGAGCTTACTGGCGTGGTGATGAAAAGAACAAACAATTGACTCGTGTTTATGGTACTTCGTTCCCAAAACAGAAAGACCTCACCGAATATTTAGAATTACTAGAAGAGGCAAAGCGTCGTGACCATAGAAAATTGGGAAAAGAGCTTGAATTATTTGCTTTCTCAGCGAAAGTGGGTCAAGGATTGCCTTTGTGGTTGCCAAAAGGCGCTGCACTTCGTGATAGATTAGAGCAATTTTTGAAAAAAGCGCAAAAGAAAGCGGGTTACGAGCAAGTAGTCACTCCTCATATTGGACAGAAAGAATTGTACGTGACTTCAGGTCATTATGCTAAATACGGCGCTGATAGTTTTCAACCGATCAATACTCCTGCTGAAGGGGAAGAGTTTTTATTGAAACCTATGAACTGTCCTCACCACTGTGAAATCTACAATGTAAGACCTTGGTCATATAAAGATTTACCTAAGCGTTATGCTGAATTTGGCACTGTATATCGTTATGAGCAAAGTGGCGAATTGCACGGTTTGACTCGTGTTCGTGGTTTTACTCAAGATGATGCCCATATCTTCTGTACTCCTGACCAATTGGATCAAGAGTTTAAAAACGTCATTGATTTGGTATTGTATGTTTTTGGTTCATTAGGATTCGAAAATTTTACTGCTCAAATTTCACTACGTGACCAGGAGAACCGAGAAAAATACATTGGTAGCGATGAAAATTGGGAGAAAGCAGAAAATGCGATTATCAATGCTGCTGCTGATAAAGGATTGAAAACTGTTGTCGCTTATGGCGAAGCGGCTTTCTATGGTCCAAAATTGGATTTTATGGTCAAAGATGCCCTTGGAAGACAATGGCAATTGGGAACTATTCAGGTGGATTACAACTTGCCAGAGCGTTTCGAATTGACTTACAAAGGTTCTGACGATCAATTGCATACACCGGTAATGATTCACAGAGCACCATTTGGATCTATGGAACGTTTTATTGCTATTTTGATTGAACACACGGCAGGAAAATTCCCGCTTTGGCTTATGCCAGAACAGGCTATAATCTTGTGTTTGAGTGAGAAATATGAAATATATGCGAAAAAAGTTTTAAATCTGCTAGAAAATCACGAAATTCGCGCCCTTATTGACAACAGAAATGAGTCAATTGGAAGGAAAATTAGAGATGCAGAGATGCAGAAAACCCCGTTTATGCTGATTGTAGGCGAGGAAGAAGAAAAAAACGGAACCATCTCTGTACGTCGTCAAGGACAAGAAGGAAATGGTAATATGAGCGTCACAATTGAGGAATTTGCTGCAATTGTAAACGAAGAAATAGGCAAAACATTAAAAGTATTTACAGTTTAACTTAAAATTATAAAGTCATAGCAATAAGAAGCAATAGAGGTTATCAGCCTCGAGTAGAAAAAAAAGATGCCCATAGGATAAATAATCTTATCCGTGGTGTACAAGAAGTAAGGCTTGTAGGTGAAAATATCGAGCCAGGAGTTTTTAAACTTTCAGAGGCATTACGATTAGCCGATGAGTTTGAACTGGATTTAGTTGAAATTTCGCCTAATGCAGAACCGCCTGTTTGCAAGATAATGGACTATAAAAAGTTCGTTTATATGCAAAAGAAACGCGAGAAAGAGCTTAAAGCAAAATCTACTCAAATTGTAGTGAAAGAAATTCGTTTTGGCCCTCAAACCGATGAGCACGATTATGAGTTTAAAAGAAAGAACGCTGAAAAATTCCTGAAAGAAGGTTCTAAATTGAAAGCTTTTGTTTTCTTTAAAGGGCGTTCGATCATTTATAAAGATCAAGGTCAAATCTTATTATTGAGATTGGCTACCGATCTTGAAGAATTTGGAAAAGTGGAAGCAATGCCCGTTCTCGAAGGAAAGAGAATGATTATGTTTATTGCTCCGAAGAAGAAAAAGTAGTATTCAGTTAACAGTGGTCAGTGTTCAGTTGTAAAACTTTAAACCTGAAACTTTAAACTAGAAACAAAAATAAGTAAGTAAGAATAAATTAAAACACTAGGAAAAAATGCCTAAAATGAAAACCAAATCTAGCGCCAAGAAACGTTTTAAAGTTACTGGAACTGGAAAGATTAAAAGAAAACATGCTTTCAAGAGTCACATCTTGACTAAGAAATCTAAAAAACGTAAATTAGCTTTGACACACTCAGCGCTAGTTCACAAAACAGATATGAAAAGCATCAAACAACAATTAAGAATTATATAATGTTTGTTGTTTATAGTTTGTTGTTTATGGTTTTCAACCCTAAACTCTAAACTCTAAACTCTAAATTTTTTATTCTTTAGGTTAAAACAATTTAAAATAACCTTGGAGTATGGCCTTAAGTTCCCTTGATTGAATTCGGGACGCCTGCTACAAAAAAAACAGAAAAATTATGCCAAGATCAGTAAATTCAGTTGCTAAGAGAGCAAGAAGAAAAAAGATAATGAAGCAAGCCAAAGGTTTCTTTGGTCGTCGTAAAAACGTTTGGACAGTTGCTAAAAATGCGGTTGAGAAAGCCATGTGCTATGCTTACCGTGACAGAAAAGTGAATAAAAGAAATTTCCGTTCTTTATGGATTCAACGTATTAACGCTGGAGCTAGATTAGAAGGAATGTCTTATTCAGAACTAATGGGAAAAATCAAAAAGAACAATATCGAATTGAACCGTAAGGTTCTTGCCGATTTGGCTATGAATCACCCAGTAGCTTTCAAAGCAATACTTAATAAAGTAAAATAAACGTTTTATCAACTCAATTTAAGATTACTTACTTATAGAGAAATCCCAATCGAAAGGTTGGGATTTTTTGTTTCCTCCCTCCAGCCCTTTCCGAAGGAAAGGGAGCCGAAACTGGAAGATATTATACGATGAGTAAAGACTTCGGATCAATCCAGAAAACTTGCAGTATTAGATAGTAAAGCTACCACATAACTATTTTTGACCACATTACCTAAAATAAAACCAGAAGTAAAAATAGTATTATCAAACAATATTTAAAATACGAATCATTATTTGAAAATGTATTTATTAATAATATATTTCGATATGGGTTTCAGTGTTTTTTCTGTTTCTGGATGCAAACCTGGTTGATTGAAATATTCGTATTGCTTTTTATCCTGAGATTTTCCATACCAAACTAAAGGATTGTCAGTATCCCCATTTTTGAAAAAAGTGGTCGTATCACAAACAGTTATCTTTTTGAAATTATCTAAAACATCTTGATTTAAATGAATAACTTTTGAAGTGTTTTTCACTTTGTCGTATTCAACAGCTTCATAATGATTTTCTACCCAAACCATACAATTCTTATTTGGGAAAAATATATTTTTGACACCATAACTCACAGAGCTAAAGACTAACAAAGGAATCACCGCAAAAGCTATTTTCTTTGAAACACTCTTCTTATTAAATTCTTTAAAAACTAACTCCTTTTTAATATCTTCCTTTACTATCCTTTCCTCTTTTTTTACAATCTCATTTATAGCCACATCCTCTGTCAATTCTTCCTTGTTTCCAGACATAAACTTCCTGTAAGGTCTTGGATTAAAATCTACCAAAAACGCTATTACATCCAAATTTACAATTCTGGTTGTTTCCGTTTTTCCTTTAAGAAAATTACTGATTGGTCTTAATTTATCTGCCTCAAAATTCTCAATCTGTTTCTGCTTGGTAGATTTATCATCAAACTCAAAAAACCTATCCAGTATTTCATGATCCAATCTGTTGGATCCTTTATCCCACAATAGTAAACATAAATTCTTCAATTCAGCGGGTGAAGGGTTCAACAAAAAACCTGAGAACTCTCCTGTTTTTGCTACTTCATATTTCACTTTTATTCCCTTTTTATAATCATCGGAAGTATTCTTGTTCATAGTCTTTATGGAATTAATCGGAAACGTTTGGAATTGTTCGGAATTCTCGTAATGATTGGAATCCGTTGTCAATTTTCAGTCTAAAACCCATTTCCTTTGCTTCAGAATTAGTTCTTGTCTTGACCTGCAATCCAGACAAATGTACGAAACTAGTTTTAAAAAAAGTGTTGCTAAACAGTATGACATGTTTATCCGGGAAGTATAAATCCTGCTATTCTGTTTCAGCGCACTTCTTACCGATAGTTATTTCAAATTAGTTTAATAATCCCGATAGCTAAAGGGAGAACCAAATGAAATATACATCGGCATTATACCAAAATCCATTGGAATAAAACACAATGGTTGATGGTAACACTTCCCAAAAAAAACAAAAGAGCAATCCTTTTTGAAAGGTTTTAGCTCAGGCAAGGATTCGATTTCAGTATCGGACAGCCCAAACTATGTCTAATTTTTAATTCCAAAAAAATGAAAAGAATAATTTTAGTATCGATGTATGTAATTGCCAGTATTGTTATGATTTCGTGTACTGATGATACAGCAGAAACAAGCACAAATAATATTACAGAAAAAGTGGTAGCCGATGTTTCAGGTGATCCAATCCCAATTCCACCACCAAAACCATAATCACATTGGAATTTATTTAAACGGATTTAAATTTATTTAATAAATTTCTGTAATTTCGGGGAATGATAATCAAAAAGTTACATTCCCCGATTTTGGTTTTATTAACCCTATTTTTGCTCCTCCAATCTTGCGAAAAAAAATCCATAAACAACCCTAATAAGAAGAGTAACATAGCCGAAATAGATCGCCTCATTGACCTTGGAGACAAACATTTTGAAAATGTAAAATACGATAGTGCCTACTATTATCACAGCAAAGCAAAATCACTCTGCGATGCAAAAACAGACAATACACGAATCCTATATTCGCTGGCTAGAATGTCCGAAATTCAACAAAACCAAGGAGATTATACCGGTAGTGAGACTACTGCCATTGAAGCTATTCCCTATTTGAAAACCTCTTGTGCCCCCTCCTACGAATGCTCTATTTATAATTTACTGGGGATTGTTTATATGAAACTCTATGACTATGACAATGCCCTCTATTATTACAATAAGGGATTAAATTTAAAAATCGACACCATTCGGAAATTAAAATTTAAACACAATATAGCTGTTGTATATATGGCGAAACAAGATTACAATCGAGCCATAGAAATACTACTCTCTTTGGCCTCACGAAAAGACATCATAAACGATCCTGCATCATTTTCAAAAGTAATTGATAATTTAGGCTATTCGTACTTCAAAATGGGTAATCCTATAGGCATTGACTATATGAATCAAGCCTTGAAATTAAAAAAACAAATAAAAGGTGATTGGGGTTTGGCTTCTAGCTATCTCAATCTAACCAAATATTATAGAGAATCTAATCCACGATTAGCCAATTATTATGCCAAATTAGCCTACGAAAAAGCTACAAAAGCCAACAATGTTGATGACCGATTGGAATCTATAGCCTTATTAATTCAATCCAGTACTGGAAATGAATCGAAATTCTATTCCGAAAAATACATCCACATTAATGACAGCATCACTAAAGTAAGGCAGAATGCCAGAAACCAATTTGCTAAAATAAAATACGATTCTAAAAAAGAAAAGGAAGAAAATCAATACTTAAAAACGCAGAAAGCCCTATCGGCACTTGAATTAGAAATACAAAAAAACAGAAATCTATTCTTGTGTTTTCTTATAGTAATAGGTTCTTTATCTACAATTTTTTTATATTATTTTTTAAAAGCAGTCAACAAAAAAGAAAAAATCCAAACTTCTTACGAAACTGAAACTCGAATTGCTAAAAAATTACACGACGAACTGGCAAACGATGTCTATCATACTATGGCTTTTGTCGAAACTCAGGATTTGTCTTCGAGTCAAAACAAAGAAATATTACTCACTAATCTTGACACCATTTACTCCAGAACCCGCAACATTTCAAAAGAAAATAGCACTATTGACACCGGATTGCACTTTGTAGCTGGTCTCAAAGAAATGATGTCTAGTTTCAATACTGATGCGGTCACCATTTTGATAAATGGTATGGATTCCGTGAACTGGAATGCTTTGGAAACTAATAAAAAAATCATCGTTTATCGTGTGCTGCAAGAACTACTAGTTAATATGAAAAAGCACTCTCAATGCAGTTTGGCCGCCATCACTTTCAAAAAAAATAAAAATAAATTACAAATTGATTACAGTGATAACGGGCTAGGAGCCGCCTCTGATAAAATAAGTTCGAGAAATGGACTCCAAAATGTGGAAAACCGTATTCTAGTTATAAAAGGAACTATTACTTTTGACACTAAACCTGGAAAAGGATTCAAATCAAGTTTCACCATTCCAATATAACTCACTATTATGTTTAATAAAGTTTTAGTTGCCGAAGATTTTGACAGCATTAGTATCACGGTTGAACAAGCGCTTTCAGAACTTTCGGTTTCGGAAATTCACCATGCCAAATACTGTGATGATGCCCTTTTGAAAATAAAAAAAGCACTTCTTGACGCGGCTCCTTATGATTTGTTGATTAGTGATTTATCCTTCAAAACGGATCATCGGGAGAATCAATTAACCTCTGGTGACGAATTGATTGCAGCCGTAAAAAAAGTACAACCTGCTATCAAAACTGTAGTTTTTTCTATTGAAGACAAATCCTTCAGAATCAAATCCCTTTTTAATAATTTAGGGATTAATGCTTTCGTTGCCAAAGGAAGAAACAGTATTCCGGAGCTCAAAAAAGCCATTCAAGGTGTTTTTGACAATGACTCAAAAATCCTTTCTAAAGAATTGGCTCACACCCTAAGAGACAAATCCTTAATCGAAATTGAAACGTACGACATTTTACTTTTAAAGTCGTTGTCCCGAGGATTAATATTAGACGATATCGCTTTGGATTTCAAAAATACGGGGGTATTTCCCAATGGCAGCAGTAGTATCGAGAAACGAATCAACAAACTCAAAATATTCTTCAAGGCTAATAATAACGTGCATCTCATCGCTATTGCCAAAGACTTGGGTTTGGTTTAATTTCAGGTTGCAGATTGCAGGTTGCAGATTTCAGGTTACAGATTTCAGGTTACAGATTTCAGGTTACAGGTGGCAGGTTTCAGGTTGCAGGTTGCAGGTTGCAGTTTTTAGAATATGGATTGTGACTTATATGTTTATGATTACTTCTTTATAGATTTTTACTTTCTTCACTTTTTTTTATTTTTTTTGGCTCTTTACGGTTTCCCGTAAGGATGTGCTTTTTATTGGATTTACTTTTGGTAAAAAAATTGTAAAAAACAATGAATCGATATTCCGTAAACGACCGCAACATCATCTCAGTAGGTTATGACGAGATGAATAAAACACTCGAAATAGAATTTAAACTTCAAGCCATTCATCAGTATTTTGGGGTGTCATTAGACGAATTTGTTGCCCTAATGAAAGCTCCAGAAATTGAAACTCATTATTTTAATTATGTGTATTGTCAGTATTATTTTGATGTAGATTAATTTATTTTTTCCCTTTACGGTTTCCCGTAAGGATGTTGTTTTTATTGCATTTAATTTTGGAATTATTTAAAACCTTATTATGGAAACGAGTCCTAAAATAAATTCATCAGCAGATAAAACATATGCTATCAAAGAAAGTTGTTCCCTAAAAAAATTAACTACTAAATGGGACAAATGCCTTGATGATTATAAAAACTATTTGAAGGAATACATCAAACACTACAAAAAATCGCTAAAAGGGAATCTCATTTCACTATCCAAATATCCTTATTTGAAAGCAAAATCAGAAGCCTTATCCGAACAACTCACTGGAGCGCAAAACGAAGGCCTTTTGACCGAAAAACAAATCCAACGAATAACAAAAATTCAAATAAAAACACTGTACACCAGCTGCACCTAACTATAAATTAAATCCTAAATAAAAAATCAACCTAGTTGTTTACTCCTACTTTGCTACTTGCCGCTTTCCTGTAACCCAAAAACAGAAAAAAACAACCCTCTATCTACTATAAAAATTACAAATTTGGTGATGATGTATTACCAGAGAGAAATACAAAAAACGCCAAGAAAAAAAAACTATCTCACAAATACAAGAGTAAAAAGTAGCCGTTACTAATTAAAAAATAAAAATAATTTCTCCAAATGAGGTTTCCCGTAAAGAAGTGATTTTTAATGGGTGTAGGTTTGGATCATAAATTAAAAATCATAATGATTATAAAAAACAAATTTATAATCCAAAATAGATCAAATTGAGATATTGTAGCTATAAATTCTAAATTTCGGCTAAAGCCAACTCAATATTCAATATATTTTCCTCCAGCTAAAGCTGGAGGCAATTGAATTCGAGATAGATCCTACAGAACTTGTTAAAAACTAATAACTTTAACCTATATTTTATTATATAGACTTCACTAATTTTAGAGATTAAAAAACTTAATTTTTCAAAATGCCATTATTCCAAAAATCGGTCATAGCAAAATACTTAAAAACTCAGGATAAAACGATACTTTCCAACCAATGGACTGACTTTAAAAATCATTTTCACAATCCGACTATCCAAGAAAATATCCGAAACAGCAAAGAAGAGCAATATCAAGAGGGATTTTTGAGGGATTTGTTCGTGAAAATTCTCGGTTACAGCCTTAATCCTGATGCCAATTTCAATCTTACCACCGAATATAAGAATGTAAAGGACAGCAAAAAAGCGGATGGCGCTATACTTATCGAAGAAAAGGTACGAGCCGTTATTGAACTAAAAGGAACAAACACCACCGATTTAGGAAAAATAGAAACACAAGCGTTTGGGTATAAAAACAACCAACCCGACTGTACTTATATCGTTACCTCGAACTTTGAGAAAATTAGATTCTATATTGACAATGCCATAGAACACATAGAATTTAATCTCTTCACGCTTACAGAATCTGATTTTGATTTGCTTTATTTGTGTTTGGGATTTAATAACATTGCAAAAAACATTGCTAAGTAAATTAAGGACGAATCCCTTAGCGAAGAAGACGTAATTACTAAAAAACTCTACAAGGATTACTCTCTTTTTAAAAGGGAGTTACACCAAAATTTGGTAGCCTTGAATCCCGATTATGAGCCTTTAGAACTGTTCAAAAAATCCCAAAAACTATTGGACAGATTTCTATTTTTGTTTTTTGGCGAAGACCGACACTTATTACCTCCAAATTCTGTTAGGCTGATTTTGGCACAATGGAATCAATTAAGAGAATTGGACGAATACACACCGCTTTATGACCGTTTCAAAAAATATTTTGGCTATTTGAATACTGGTTACAAGGGAAAACAATATGATGTTTTTGCCTATAATGGTGGACTTTTTATACCCGATGAAATTTTAGACAGCATAATAATAGATGATGACTTACTCTATAACCATACATTGAAGTTGTCCGAATATGACTTTGCAAGCGAAGTCGATGTAAATATTTTGGGACATATTTTTGAAAACTCCTTGAATGAGTTGGACGAAATAAAAGCGCAATTGGAAGGTCAGGAAGTGGACAAAACCAAAACCAAACGAAAAAAAGACGGTGTTTTCTACACCCCAAAATACATTACAAAATATATAGTCGAAAATACTATTGGCAAACTTTGCGAAGAAAAGAAAGCCGAAGTAAACATCATTGAGGAAGACTATTTTACCGACAAGAAAAGAACAAACAAAACCAAACAACCGTTACTAGAAAAACTTACCAATTACAGAAATTGGCTTTTGCAATTGACCATTTGCGATCCTGCCTGTGGTAGCGGTGCGTTCCTGAATCAAGCTTTGGATTTCTTGATTGAAGAACATAGATACATAGACGAACTCCAAGCCAAACTCTTTGGTGACGCAATGGTTTTGAGCGATGTAGAGAAAAGTATTTTGGAGAACAACCTCTTTGGTGTTGACCTTAACGAAGAAAGTGTAGAAATTGCCAAACTCTCCCTTTGGTTACGCACCGCACAGCCCAACCGAAAACTAAACGACCTGAACAACAACATCAAGTGTGGAAACTCCTTGATTGACAATGTTGAAGTGACGGGAGACAAAGCCTTTAATTGGCAAACTGCCTTTCCGCAGGTTTTTGTTAATGGCGGTTTTGACGTGATTATTGGGAATCCTCCTTATGTTTTTGCCAGAGATAATTTTAAACAAGAAGAAAAAGATTTCTTTGTGAAACAATATGTTTCTGCAAAATATCAAATAAATACATATTTGTTATTTATTGAAAAAACGGTTCATCTTTTAAAAG
This sequence comes from Flavobacterium franklandianum, assembly GCF_007097365.1. Classification (GTDB taxonomy): domain Bacteria; phylum Bacteroidota; class Bacteroidia; order Flavobacteriales; family Flavobacteriaceae; genus Flavobacterium; species Flavobacterium franklandianum. The sequence continues at coordinate 2,319 of NZ_VJZR01000026.1, read as the reverse complement.
AAAAAGGAATTTACGGATTAATTATTCCTAACTCTTGGTTAATGATGTATTCTGGAGAAGGATTGAGAAAATTTTTATTAGAAACGAACAAACTAAACCAGATTATAAATTTAGCAGGATATTCTTTTGAAAGTGCCAATGTAGAAACGGTTATATTATTAGCAGAAAAAGCACCCATAAAAAATGAAAATTCAATTCAAATCCTTTTAAACAATGGAAATGAGTTTTATTTTTCTCATTCTAAACAACAAACTGAATTTGCCAACAATGAAGGTTTCGAATTTAAAGTGTTTTTAGATGATGAAAGTGAAGTTTTTAACACAAAAATAGTTGTGAATACTTTTCCTCTAAATGATTTGGTTGAAATTAAAGCGGGTTTAAAAGCTTATGAAAAAGACAAAGGAGAGCCAAAACAAAGTGCGGAAGATGTTATAAATAGAATTTATGATTACGATTATAAATTTGATAAAGACACTTATAAATATTTAGAAGGAAAAGATGTTGGAAGATATTTCACAAATTGGGCTGGCTCCTATCTAAAGTATGGTAAACAATTAGCTGCTCCTAGAACATTCAATTTATTTGACGGCAAAAAAACTATTGTTAGAGAAATAACGGGTAACTTTCCCAAATGTTTGATTGCTACATATTCAGAAGATGTTTATTTATTCAACATGAGTAATATTGCAATTATTGAAAAAGCAAATTCTGAAATTTCATTAAAATATATTGTTGCAGTTTTGAATAGTAAATTACTTTCATATTATTTTGTTAAAAATACTGCAAAATCTGTTAGAAAGTTATTTCCCAAAATCATTTTAAATGATTTGAGAAAATTTCCAATCAATAAAATCTCACTTATAGAACAACAACCCTTCATTGAAAAAGCGGATTTGATGTCTTCTCTAAACAAATCTATCCAAGAACTTTCTCAAAAATTTCAACGCACTTTAGAAAGGGAATTTGCCTTGCAGGAGTTGCCAAAAAAACTACAAGATTGGTATTCGTTGTCTTATGGCGATTTCATCAAAGAATTGGCAAAAAAGAAAGTCATACTTACATTATCTCAAAAAGCAGAATGGGAGGATTATTTTATCCAAGAACAGAAAAAAGCCATTGCCCTAAAAACAAAATCGACAAAACTGACAAGGAAATTGATGGAATGGTGTATGAGTTGTATGGGTTGACCGAGGAAGAGATTGGGATCGTGGAGGGTTTGAATTAATTTTTTTTATTATGGGAACATGAAACAATAGATTTGAATAGCCTTCAGCTTAAGCTGGGGGATATGAAAATTAGGATATTATAAGGCTTTAGCCGAAATTTATATTGAAAAATTAAAATAAAATTATGATTGAAATTTCGGCTAAAGCCTCTTTAATATTATATTATTTTTTGCCCTCCATCTAAAGCTGGAGGCAATTGAAAATTGGAGTAACAGGAAACAATTAGAAAAAAAATGAATAGCCGGATTTAGCAGGAGAATTTGAATAGCCTCCAACTACAGCTGGGGGATATGAAAATTAAGATATTATCAGGCTTTAGCCAAAATTTATATTGAACATTAAAATAAAATTCATATTTTTAAATTATGTCATTCATAAAAGTTTACATTCATTTTGTTTGGTCCACAAAAAACAGAGTGCCTTTTCTGGAAACCCGAGAAATTAGGCAAATTATGTGGAATCATATCCGCTAAAATGCAAAATAAAAAGGAATCCATATTGATTTCATCAATGGATATTCAGAACATTGTCATTGCTTGATATCTCTTGGAGTTAATCAAACCATTCAAAAAGTGATGCAATTAATAAAAGGAGAATCTTCTTTTTGGATGAATAAACAAAATTTAATCTTGGATAAATTTGAATGGCAGGATGAGTATTTTGCAATATCAGTAAGTGAATCAGTTTTAGACAAAGTAAGAAATTATATCAAAAATCAGGAGCAACACCACAGCAAAAAGACATTTGATGATGAATTTATAATCAAATATGGATTTCAAAGATTTGACGATAAATAATACTATTTTTGGCTAAAGCCATTTGAATTTAATTCATTTTCCTCCTCCAGCTAAAGCTAGAGGGAATTCAACAGATGAGAATTCAAAGCAAGAATGAATTCAAAGAAGGAGTGAATTGAAAGTGTCCCTAATTAGATGGTCAAATTTTTCTTTTTCTGAATTGCCTCTAGCCTTCAATTGCCCCCATTTTCAAATGGGGGAATACTAATAAATATTATGCTTATCCGTATTAACACCTAATTATTTTGTATCTTTAAAATCTAAATAGATTTGATATGAATATTTTAGATTTTTAT
>NZ_VJZR01000025.1 GCF_007097365.1 Flavobacterium franklandianum | reverse complement strand
AAACTATGGAAAGACTAATCGTTGCTGGAGTTAATCATCGATGGAATGAATTATAGGTAGCTAAACGGACAAGCATATTAATTAATTAGCGGTTGCCTAGTTATACATTTTTGCATATAGACTGGAATGGAACTTCTTTTTATAAAAAAATCATCACCAATTAATCAAGCAATCTGCTTTAAATAATAATACACTAATTGGCTTCGCCATTGAGCTATCGCTAGGATCTCAATTTTTAAATGATTACTAGTCCGTATGAATTGTACAAATTCGTATCATTCAATTTTAAGAATTAATAGAATTTTTGATAATTGGTGTAATTCGTGGCTAAAAGTCTTAAAAGCGAATACTGTGGCTTCAAGATAAATCCTTTCAATCTTCGTACCTTTGCACTTTACAAATGACAAGAAAATGATTGAAATAGGAAAATACAACACGCTCACCATATTACGCGACACCAAAGTAGGATTGTTTTTGGGAAATCCCGAAAAAGATCCCGAAGGAATTCACGACATATTATTACCCAATAAATACGTGCCCAACGAATGGGAAATAGGTGAGGAGATCATCGTTTTTGTCTATTTAGACCACGAAGAGCGACCTGTTGCCACTACACTCGAACCTTATATTTTGTTGAATGAATTTGCACTTTTACGTGTGAATTATGTCAACCAAGTGGGAGCTTTTATGGATTGGGGAATGGAAAAAGACATTCTTGTACCTTTTAAAGAGCAAGCACGCCCTATGGAAAAAGGAAAACGCTATTTGGTGTACCTGTATATGGATGAAAAGACGAAACGTTTGGTAGCGTCCAGCAAAACCAATCAGTTTTTGAAGAATGATAATTTAACAGTAGAAAAAGGAGAAGAAGTCGATTTAATCGTTTCTCACATCACCGAATTGGGAATCAACGTCATCATCAACGAGCAACACAAAGGCTTGATGTACAAAGATGAAGTCTATGATGATGCCATTCGAACAGGTGACAGAATGCGAGGCTATATCAAAACCATTCGTCCCGACAATAAAATAGATGTAGCACTTCAAATCCAGGGCTATCAAAGTATAGAACCCAATGCAGACAAGATTTTGGATGAATTGCGTGCCAGTCGCGGTTTCTTGCGTTTAACGGATAATTCCCATCCCGAAGACATCAAAACGGTCTTGAAAATGAGCAAGAAAACCTTCAAGAAAGCCATTGGCGCTTTATACAAAGAAAAATTAATCGAGATCAAAGAAGACGGAATTTATCTGGTAAAAGAGTAAATTCTATTTCCTTGGATGTTGTCAAACAAAAACAACTAAATGAAAAAGCTAAACGAACAAGAAATTCAGGACAGAATGCCGCAAATAGATGGGTCTTGGTTGGTAAAAGGAAAATTTCTTCATCGGGAACTTCTTTTCAAGGATTTTGTTGAAGCTTTTTCGTTTATGACGGCTGTGGCCTTGGTTGCTGAAAAGTCTGGGCATCATCCCAATTGGAAAAACGCTTATAACAAAGTTACTATTGACCTCACTACCCACGATGTCGATGGAATATCAGCAAAAGATTTCGAATTGGCCAAAATAATAGACACTTTAATTTAAAAATATAGATTTAAACATTTGGTTTACAATAAATTATACTTGTTAAATAACAAATTTTCATATAGGTATAGCTATTTTTATAGTTTACTTTTTTTTATACTTTTAAATGCAGCTAGCAAAGTAGTTAACCTGCATTTTTTCTATATTTAGATTCTTTTTCTAAAATTCCTTTACACTTTTCTATTCCTCACACTTTCAATTAATTTTATTTAAATCCACAACCTTTGTTAATCGTCTGCAATAAGTAGGATGGTTAAACAAAACTATGAGATTTTATTATAACGATGGTTTTCGTTTAATTTATTTTTTTTCTTCCATTTATCGTATTTAATCGGTTTAATTCAATGTTTTAACGATTTTTAATAATATTATTCAGCGATTTTGTAATTTTAATTAATTTTGATTATTATGGTAACGGGGGACTAAATATTCGTTACATCGAAGATATGAAATGGGATGATGCGGATTTTTTGTTTAGGGAAAATAAATAGCAACATATGAAAAACGGTTTAGAAGAACTTAGTTCAATTTCCAATTGGTTTTTTCCAGATCAAGTTAGGGTTTTCGATGTAATTTTATTAGATGGAAAGAAAGAAAATAGTACTATGCTTCAACAGCATTTTAACGAATCACTTTCGGATGTTGAGGAACAGGAATTTGCGAGGCAAATAGCAGGATTTTTGATAAAACAGGAGGAAGGAGCAGTTTATAGTTATTTTTGGAGTACTAATAAAGCTGCAGAGGTCGAAGAAAAATGGTTTGTTTCCTCGGCAAAACTCAAAATAAATGCAAACGAAGCATGTAATAATATCGTGATTTTTACTTATGATTTGGAATTATTGGGGAATTTCAAGGAGGAATTGTATTCTGTTTTAAAAAATTTAGATTTTCTCAAAAAGAGTTATTACAATGCCAGTTTACTAACCAAAAGGGAGATTGAAATTATTGTTTTATTAGCTGATGGCAAAACAAGTATTGAAATAGGAAATGAACTTTTTATTTCGAATCATACAGTAAATACGCATCGAAAAAACATTAATAAAAAACTTAAAATAAAGAATATTTCAGAATTAATTAAATACACAACTACATTTGATTTAAATACTTACTAAACCATGTTGTATGAAATCTAATTTGTCCAATCGTGAAATTAATGATATTACAAGTCAGCAATTATTTTCTTTAGAAAGGAAAATTTACAAAAATGAGTTTTCTATAGAAACGGTTGGAAATTATTTACCAGGAAATGTATTGGTAACTAATTTGAATAATTTTTCAACTGAATATATGAATACGAGAGGTTGCAATATATTAATGCATAGTGCAGAAGAGCTAGCGCAACTTGGTCCTGAATACTTTCAAAAATTTTTTGTTATGAAAGAGATGAAAGAATTTACAGAACGTTATATTGAGATGCATCAGAAACAGGATTCCTCTTTCATTTATAATTTTGCACATAGAGTGAAGCCCTTGAATACCCCTTTTTACAAATGGTATTTTGCCTCGGCTAAACTATTATACGAACCCGGTCAAGAAGTTTCTAATAAAATGATAGTGATTGTAAACGAAGTGAACACCCTAGGCGCTATCGCAAAAAAAATAAACAGTGTTTTGGATGAAAGTGATTGGATGAAAAAGAATTTTTCAAAATTTTGCCGACTCACCCCAAAGGAAAGAGAAATTATATGCCTGTTGGTTGTTGGAAATAACAGTGCGAAAATTTCGGATATTTTATGTGTTTCTCAATTAACAATAAATACCCACCGACGGAATATAAAAACCAAATTAGAGATTAAAACTTTTGCCGAGCTCTATAAATTTGCCAATACCTACGGATTGTGTAGTTGATTTATCCTCTTGATTAATTACTTTTATTTCACTCTTTTTTGAATTGTAAAAGCACACATCTTTTATTCATAATATCCTAAAAATCAATTTGTAAAAATACCTAAAAGTAGGTATTTTTTTTTAGACACATTCTTTTTAAGTTTGGTTTAGAATAGTTACGTTAATTTTTTTAATATTATAAATTCAATGGGGAAAGAAATTGATGTATTGAGTAAATCTGAATTGAGAGTCTTGACACTAATAAGTGCAGGCTTTACTAGCGAGGCAATTGGATTAAAATTAGAAATAACAAAGAGCACAGTGCAAACACATCGCCGCAATATGTTGCGGAAGACGGGTTTTAATAATACACAACAATTGGTGGGTTGGGCGGTGAGAGAAGGTCTTTTAAAATGAATCTAGAACAGTTTAAATGAAAATTTAATATCTAATATTTTAAAAACTGTAATTTGAATACAACATTGGAACTTTATTCATATAGATACCAAATCATTGATAACGTCGTGAAATTTTCAATTAAGGTAAAATTAGAATGAGCAAGCCTTAAATTATAAATTGAGCTGGTAAAACAAATAACAAAATAAGAAAAATTATGAAAATCTTAAAATCAATTTTATTTGCTGTAACAATGTCTATTTTTATTACAATCTTAGGCTGCACAAAAGTAGACGAAGCATTAGATTATGCACTGGATTTTGATGGAGTATTTAAAAATAATCAGGGATGGGAAATAACCCTGGACGGAACAAATTCAGGGGTTTATACAAAAGCAGGAACCCCAATGGGAAATTTTACCGCTGGACTTGGGGATCAATTCTGTGCTGATATGGTGCGAGAGAGTGAAACAACTTGGAGAGGTAAAGTAAGAGCAAATAATGGGTTTTCCATTTGGCTAGGTTTAGATGCAACGGGTTATGGTACAATAACTATTAAGGATAATTTATTGACAGTAAATACAAATGCTGGTGAAAATTATAGTTTGATAAGAGTTGTTGATACAAATTCTGGTGGTGGTGGTTCAGGCACTACTATAGGAGCAACTATAGTAATAGACCGCGATGTAACTGGAGATATATATAAGCTAAAAGTTGAATCATTTGAAGTTCCTTCTGGCGTTAAAACTATGGTAGTTAAAACCACTGAACCTACCGCAGGTTATAAAAATTTAGCAGATTTATTTGTGAGAAAAGGCTCTGCGCCTATAGTAGCAGGTCCAACACCACCAACCAACCTTCCTAAATACACTTGGACTACTGATTATTTAAGCCAAACTCCAAATAGGGGAGATAAAATATGTACTATAACAAATCCTTCATCAGGAACTTGGTATGCAGGACTCTATGGCTATAATTCTAACTTTCAATCGCGTTTAACTGTAACGATAACAAAATAGTAAACATTATCGTTCCCAATAATAATCCGAACAAATCAAAGAGGAAACCGAAAATTTATAAGAGAGTAGGTGATATTTTTATTGATTTAAATTATGAAAAATACTCTAATTGTTTTAATATGCTTATTATTTAATTTTTACATTCATTCTCAAGCGCCATTAAATGGTTTAGTAGCTCATTGGCCTTTAGACGGCAATTTTGATGACTCTGGGAGCTTAGGAATAAATGGATTAAATAGCGGTACAACTTCAACTAGTAATGTTTTTGCGGTTGCTAACAAGGCTATGAATTTTAGTAATTCAAATGCTACATCTACTATTGTTAATCAGTATGCAACACACACTTCAAAAGCTAATTTAAATTTTACTCAAGCCCAAGATTTTTCGATCGATTATAATGTTTACTTTTCAGGACCATACATACACCCAGGTGGGATATATGATAATGGTTTGAACTATGGTGGTTATGGTATTTTTTTTTGGGAAGGGAATGGATTTTTAGAAGTTAAATTTATTTTTATGAATAGTTCTGTTGGAACTACAAATGGTGCTCTAAATTATAATACTTGGTATCACATAACCACAGTTAAGGCAGGTAATATTTTAAAAATTTATATTAATGGGGTTTTGAATATTACGGGTAATGTCGGATCAACTACGCCAAATTATACTAATGTTGTTCCCACTTTCGGAGCTATGTTTTTTAACGGTTATTCTCCACCTCGTTATAATGGGTTAAATGGTAATATAGACGAATTGCGTATATACAATAGATCTTTAACAGATAATGAAATTTTATCGTTATACCAATTTACATCTTTAGGAACTCAAAATTTTAACTTTCAAAGTAACAGATTAATACTCTATCCTAATCCCACTAAGAACGTTATAAATTTTAGTGAAACTTCAGAGCTAAATGGTAAGGGATTTAGAGTTGTAGATTTATCAGGAAAAACGATGCTTTCTGGCAAACTTGCTGATGAAACTTGCATAGATGTGAGCAGATTGTCAATTGGTATATACCTGCTAAAAGTCGAAGGGGAGTATGCAAGCAAGTTCCTAAAAGAATAAAAAAATAGATTTTAAAATACATGGAGTAAACCGAAAATCCTAAACAAGAGTAGGTGAAATTTTATTTATTTAATTATGAAAAAAATTACATTAGCATTACTAATCGTTTTTACGATTACGGCACAAGGACAAAACAAAGTGTATTCAGGTATTTCCGAATACTATGATGCTACGAGTAGCAGTTGGCAAATTCAATCATCTGGAAGCAATTATGAATACGATAGCAATAATAACCTAATTGCAAACACATATGTCTTTTGGAATGGTTCAAATTGGGAAATTAATGCTAAAGATAGCTATAGCTATAATGCCAATAATAAAGCTACACAAAATATTTATCAAAATTGGAATGCGACAACTAAACAATATGATAATTCATATAAAACTACCTATACCTATAATGCAAATGGTAATATTATAGGAGTTTTAGATGAAAATTGGGATGTCTCACAATGGGTAAATTTTAGTAAAACGGATATTTATTATACTAGTAATGGTTTATTAAATAATTATTTATCTTATAAATGGGAAGGTTCTCAATGGGTAAATGATTATCGAGGTGAATTAACTTACAACTTAAATAATAAAATTATAAGTTCAATAGATGAAAAATGGAATGGTTCACAATGGGTAAATTCTTATAAAGACAATTTAACTTACAATGGGAATAACAAAATTATAAGCTATGTAAGTGAAAAATGGAATGGTAGTAGTTGGGAAAATAATTATACGGATACGTATACGTATGATTCAAATGGTAATAGAATAACTTATATCGAAAACTACGGAAGTCAATATAAAACAGTATATAACTACGATTCATCGGCTCAAATGTCAGGCTTCATTCATCCTTTTAAAGATAAAACGGGTATAGATTATATTTATGAAGATTTTCCTTATATAAACAAAGTATTAAGTGAAAATGTTTTTATTTTTGAAAACGGTGGTTATGTAAATAATTATAGAACAACCTATAATTATTCTAGTTCCATTGCTTTGGGCACAGAAAAACTTGAAATGGCTAATAATACTATAATTGTATTCCCAAATCCAACAACTTCTATTCTTAATTTTCAATATCCTGATCAGATAACTGTGGACAAAATTAAGATTATAGATAGTACTGGAAAAATGGTTTTGCAACAAAATCAAAATTTAAAGACAATTAATGTGGAGAACCTTGCAAAAGGATTATATATAATTGAATGGCATTCAGGGAAAGAAAAGTTCCAAACCAAGTTTATTAAAAAATAAACTAAAAGTATAAAAGACCAACAGTGTGATTCTTTTAAACCAAAAATCCCAAACACCAATTATCAAATCAGTGTTTGGGATTCATTTTTTATAGACTATTTCTTATTTCAAAGAAGCCATATCGATCACAAAACGGTATCGTACATCGCTTTTGATCATTCTTTCATACGCTTCGTTGATGTCCTGCATTTTGATGATTTCAATTTCCGAAACGATATTGTGTTCTCCACAAAAATCAAGCATTTCCTGAGTTTCGGCTATTCCTCCGATAAGAGAACCTGCTACCGATTTTCGGCCTAATATCATAGGAACAGTATTCAAAATAGGTTCCAAACCACCCAAATAACCAACCAAAACTAATGTACCACTAATGTTTAAAGTCGCTACATATGGATTTACATCGTGTACATACGGAACCGTATCAATAATCAAATCGAATTTTCCGCTTACCGATTGCATCTGATTTTCATCGGTAGAAATAACTACAGCATCGGCTCCTAATTCAAATGCATCTTTTTCTTTATCGGGTGTTCTAGAGAAAAGCGTCACTTCAGCTCCTAAACCTTTGGCTAGTTTTATAGCCATATGACCGAGTCCGCCCAAACCCACCACGGCTACTTTGCTGCCTTTGGTAACATTCCAATGACGGAGTGGCGACCAAGTGGTTATTCCAGCACAAAGCAAGGGAGCTACTGCTGCCAAGTCTAAATTGGCTGGTACTTTCAAAACAAAGTGTTCGTCCACAACAATTTTTTCAGAATAACCTCCTAAAGTCGGGCCACCCAAATGCTTATCGGCACCACCATAAGTTCCAGTCCAACCAGTCAAACAATATTGTTCCAAGTCTTTTTTGCAACTATCACAAGTTTGGCAAGAATCTACCAAACAACCCACACCAGCGATATCACCCACTTTTAGTTTGGTTACTTCGCTGCCTATTTTAGTTACTCGACCCACAATTTCGTGACCCGGAACAGCAGGATACATTGTAAATCCCCAATCATTTCTAGCAGTGTGTAAATCCGAATGGCAAACGCCACAATACAAAATTTCAATTTCAATATCTTTTGCAGTGACATCCCTTCGATCAATCTTCATCTCATTCAAAGGTGCATCAGCTGCATTGGTGCCAAAGGCTTTTACGTTTGTTGTTTTCATATATTATATTTATTTTTATTTAGAAAGTACTTTTTCATTCACACGATAACGGGTTTTGTATGACCTTTTGGGGAAAGGTATTTCCAGTTTTAGCTTGCAGTTGGGAAGATTTGACAATTGCAAACACATTGGTTAAATGTTTTTGTACAGCAATATCAAATGTAAAGAGTTTTTTTCAATCTTACACTTTTAGCTAGGTATTTTTATTTATCGAAAAATGGAGTGTCTCTCTCTATAGTATTACTGTCATTGCGATGAATGAAGCAATCTAAGGGATTAGAAGGTGTTGTTTTATATATACAAAAAAACTTGTAAATCTATAGATATAAACCCCATTACAGCCTAATTATTTCCCATTCCAATAGTTTTTTTTCAAAAGACATACCAGCATTCGCAGGACTTGTCGAAGGCAAGGTTGCCTGATGATAGCTATCAGAAACAGCAATATGTTGTTTAAAAAAATTAGCGGCTTTTTGCCCATTAAAATAAATATGCTTGATGTTGAGATGCGCTTTCAAGAACGAATCAAAATCGTTTGGCACTTCCTGTTCGATAGCGCTGTCCAGACTACCTTCTCTCACACAGGCTTCCAAGACATCCCACAAAGCAATACGGTTTTCTAATAAAATGCTTTTGCGTTGCTCGTAATCTGTTGCAAAAGGAGTCTCCAAAACACTAAAAATAATCTTCCAAAAAGCATTTCTCGGGTGACCGTAATATTGTTGTAATGCCAAGGATTGTGCTCCAGGCATGGTCCCCAGAATAAGTACTGTGGCGTTAGGATGGGAAATCGGGGAGAAGGAGTATTTTAGCATTATAAATTGGGAAATATTTTTTCAAAGATACCATTAAATAGGTTGTGTGATGCTAATTAATTATTGCTCATTTTATAAACCTTATTTGCAAGTTTAATTTAATTTTTTGCTGACCATTTTCACTGTAAATTTTTCCAAATCCATTTCTTTCTGATGCAGTCTCAAGCTTGGTATTGTTGAATAGATAATCTTCAAAATTTTTAGCGAAATAAAAATGATAGCAGATTAATTCTCCATCATCTTTAACAATAAGATACCCTCCTGTTGCTTGATAATCTCTTTTCCAAACTTCTGCAGCTCTCATTCCTAAAGCATAATCAGTTAAAAATTTTTTCATTATCATTTGATAAATACTTGAATTTATGGTCAAATCATAACCTATTAGTATTATTATGAGTAACTTTTTCAATAAATTTTGCAACTGTATTTTCGGAACTTATATCATTAGTGTAAAAATGTAAAATAACTTCGGATAGTATTTTGCCAAAATTATAATCAATTGTTTGCAAGTTAGATGATAAAATTTGATTTTCAACTTTTTCAAATTCAAGAAAAGCACCACTTTGATTAATCAAATTAATTTTATTAGAAAATTTCTTTTCATTATGGATCTGTAAAATTTCAATTTCAGTAAGAACTTTATTTTTTATCAAATAGGTAAAATTAGTTGCACCACTAGCATTTACAAGCGTAGCAGATTTCTCTAACGATCTGACACTAAATCTTAAGTCTTTTTTTTTCCAAACTGTTTTATCAACAAGATATTTCATTTTTTGAAAAGATTCATATAATGCCATTCTAAAAATTCCTTCGATGGAAGAAATCTATCTGGCAAAATAATAGATTGATTTTCATATTTTAAAAAGAATTAGGAACAGCTTTATCTTTTTTGTAATCATCAAAATATTTTGAAACTTTTATTTTATAATCAGGTGTAATCGTTATAAAACCTTTATCGAATGCTTTGTCGTGAATCGAATTTAAGCACAAACCATTGTGAGGGTTTAAACGATTTAATTCGTCAACCTTCCAAGGTTTTATATGGCTTGCGACCAAAAAATCAGAAATAGATAGTCCGGTAATACAACACTTTATATTGTAAGAAGAAAGTATAGTTGAACGGAAAAAATTTTGATTTACTCTTTGTTTAATTATTGTTTCTCTTTCGGTACCAATTGGAAATTCAAAAACATCAATATCGATTATTTCCTCAACTTTTTTGTTTTGGAATTCAGCAATTAATAATTCACTCTCGTAAGCTAATTTTTCCCAATTTCCATTAAATTTATTCCAAACAATTTCATCAAGTTTACTTCCATTTCCTAGTCCTATAATTCCTTGTTTTTTTAATTCAGGGTCAAGTCTTCCAAAGTTTCCAATTTTCATATTTAGAGCCGAAGGGCTTCTGCCAATGATATTAGCATATTTTATAATTGTTGGATTTGTTTTACTGCTATTTTTAAAAGGTATTTTACAATATACATTAAAAGCTATAATCGTTTCTTCTATAGTCCAATTTTCTCTAGCCATAAAAAATTAATTTCAATAAATATTTATTTTTGAAATTTACAAAAAATCTATTTTAGTTTTCTTTTAATGTCATAAATAATTATTTCCAAAGTAATATTAACTTCTTCAATTGACCCGCTTACAATTGTATGCGTCAACAAGTTAGTTGTTAACAAAGTTATTAGGTGTATTTTAAAGGTTACAATTTCAAAAAGTAACCAGATAGTTTTTAAATAAAAAAGTGCAATGCATTAGACTCATCTAATACATTGCACTTAAACTTCCAACTTCCAACTTCTAACTTCTAACCTTTCTCAAAGTCAGTTGAAAAACAAACCAAGCGAAGGAAACAATGCCTATCGCAAACAGCACATCCCCAAAGGTTCGCATCCATTTCAAGGTAATCATTGTAGGGTCTTGCATCAATTCGGCAGAACGAGCATACCACATTCCGTGTTCGATACTCGCAATCGCTTGCCAAATTCCAATAGGAAGTAAACTCATCAGAGCCATCAAAAGCAAACCAAGATTGAGGGACCAAAAAGTGATTTTAAGCAATTTATTATTCCAAACGGTCTTGCGGTACAAACTTCGGAGTACAAACAACATCAAACCAATGCCTAACATTCCATACACACCAAATAAGGCAGTATGACCGTGAAGAGGAGTAGTATTCAAACCTTGAACATAATACAAGGCGATGGGAGGATTAATGATAAACCCAAAGATACCAGCTCCTAGGAAATTCCAAAAAGATACCGCTAGCATAAAATAAATGGGCCATTTATAATCCACAACCCATTCCGTCGCTTTAGAAAGGGTATAGTTATGATAGGCTTCATATCCGATAAGGGTAAGCGGCACTACTTCTAGAGCACTAAAGGTAGCACCCAAAGCCATCACAGCACTTGGTGTTCCCGAAAAATACAAATGGTGAAAGGTTCCTAAAATTCCTCCGGACAAAAAGACGATGGTGCTAAACAATACATTCAAGGTGGCTGTTTTGGTTTTCAATAAACCCAAACGAACAAAAAGGAACGCGATAACCACGGTGGCAAATACTTCGAAGAAACCTTCAACCCACAAGTGAACCACCCACCATCTCCAATATTCCGCAATGGCAAGATTGGTTTGTCTTCCCCACATTAAACCCGCAGAATAGAAAAACGCAATGGCAGCACACGATATTAAAAAGAGAATGATGAGGTTTTTTTCTTCGGTTTTTCTTTTTAAAATAGGAAGCAAAGGACGAACCATTAAAGCCAACCATAAGAACAAACCCACGAGCAAAAAGATTTGCCAAAAACGACCTAAATCTACATACTCATACCCTTGATGTCCAAACCAGAAATTCTGAACTAAGTCCAATTTTTGCATCACACCAAACCATTGACCAACCATAGAACCCACAACGATGATGAGCAAAGCAATAAACAAAAAGTTGATGCCAAAACATTGAAATTTAGGGTCTTTGCCTGAAACAGCAGGAGCAATATACAATCCTGTGGCCAACCAAGCGGTGGCAATCCATAAAATGGCCAATTGGGTGTGCCAAGTTCGAGTCACAGCATAAGGTAGGATTTCATCAATCGGGATGCCATACAAACCGTTGCCTTCGACACCATAATGTGCCGTAACGATACCCAACAGCATTTGCACAATCATAAGCAAACTCACGACCCAGAAGTATTTTTTTACCAAATACATCGAGGGAGTCATGCCTTGTTTTAGCAGCGGGTCGGAGGTAGGCAAGGGTAAAGTTTCCCCTTCTCCAGATTTGGCATGGTAAAAAACCAATAATCCAATACACAAAATCAAAGTAATAATACTCACGCCTGACCAAGCCATTAAATCGGTGGTGGCTTTGTTGCCAACTAATTCATCCGCAGGCCAGTTGTGTGTGTAGGAAATAGTAGAATTAGGGCGTTCGGTAACGGTCGCCCAAGTTGCCCAAAAGAAAAAAGCATTCATTTTGTGCATTCGGTTGGCGTCTTTTATGGCATTTTTCGGAATGGCATAATCATTACGCAATTGGTCAAATTGGGGTGCATTCATAAACAACCCTTCATAATACTGACTCAAATACTGAATAGCTAAAACTCGATTGGGGGATATAGTAAGGGTTTTAGTGTTTTCATCATATCGATTGGTTCTCAAATCGGCTTGCAAACGTATTTTTAGAGCGGCTTGCTTTTCGGCATCTAAAGCATCAAAATCTTTATTAAAATCTTTTTGCGCATACAGGTTCAATATAAAAACCGCTTCGCGATGGAGCCAGTCGGCAGTCCAATCTGGCGCTACATAAGCACCGTGACCCCAGATGGTTCCCACTTCTTGACCTCCCATACTTTGCCATACATTTTGACCGTCTTTGATTTCCTGTTCGGTAAAAATGACTTCTTGGTTATCAGAAATTATTTTTTCGGGAACAGGTGGCGATTGCTGGTAAATTTCGTAGCCATAATAGCCTAAAACACTAAAGGAAAATACAGCGACCAATAATAATCCAATCCATAGTTTTTTTTCTTGACTCATGATTTTTCGTATTAATTATTTTGAGACAATTCTTTTTCCAACGCAATGGCTTTTGGGAATAAAATATTATTCTCTAAATGAATGTGCAAATGCAAATCTTGTTCAAACTCTTTGAGCAAGGCAATGGCGACCATATACGTGTTGCAAGCCTCTGCTGGCGTGGTGTAATGGTTGCTCAAGGTTTCAATTTTACGAAGTCGGTCTCCTTCGGTGGTGTGTTCCTCCTTCATCATTTCAATAGGGTTTTTTACCGAACCAAAAGGCGCTGACTCCCATTTAGAATTTTCGTGTTGTGCTTGAACCATTTTGCGCACGTACGGAAACAAAATCAATTCTTCTTTTTTCATGTGTTGGGCCAATGCCGCAGCAGTTGCATTAAAATGGTCTTTAATTTCAAACAACTCAGGGTGATATCCTCCGTGAACGCTACAAACTTTAGTTAAGTAAGGTTGTATTTCCAACGTTTTTTCTACCACATAGCGATGGTGCTTTTTCTCTATATAATCGGCCAATAAGTCCAATGGCCAAGAGGCATAATCGGTAGTATTTCCCGATGGCGCTAGTAAGAGGTCATTCAAATCGGCAATAATTGATTGGTTGTCAATTTGTTCAGAGGCACAAGCATCGCTAATAGTTCGGTCGCCTTGACAGCAAAAGTCAATATCATATTTTTTGAACACGGAGGCAGTACGGTAGTCTTGGGCTACTAATTCTCCAATAATTTGATCTTCTTGAATTTTCATTTTTTTATAATTTATAAGGGTTTTTAAATAATGTATTTTCGAGTGTAAGTGTGGATAGTATCATTTTAATTTCTTTGTGTTTGATTGCTTTATGTTTAATGCATCGAAGCTCTGTTTCGATTTTTTTTGCCACAGAGGCACAGATTAAAATAGATTTTTTAAAAGCTGTGAATCAGTGGCTGTTATTTAACCAATGTTTCTGGAGTGCTAGCCCTAGGACGTTTAGTATTGGACTAATTTGTCCACTATTATTATAATTTTTTTTACCGTTTTAAAAATGTTATTTTTTTCTCTAAGTCCAAAGCCAAGGATTTGATAGTAGTAGATTCCAGCATTTTCTTGAGTTCATCGCGAACGAGTTTAAATTGGTCGTGTACAGGACAAGGCATTTTTTCATTGCATTTTTTCAATCCTAAACCGCAGCCATTGTAAATCGAATCGCCATCAAGAGCAAAAACTATAGTGCTGAGTTTTATCTTTTCCATCATAACCACATCTATAGAGAAGCCACCAGTAGGACCTTTGTCCGAGTTGATGATAAAATTACGACAAAGTTGTTGCAGTATTTTGGAGGTATAAGCAGTAGGGGATTCTATAGTTTCTGAGATTTCTTTTAAACTCACTTTTCTGCCAACCAAAGATTGTTCTGCAATATAGATGGAGGCCTTGATTCCGTATTCACAAGCTTTTGAAAACATTGATTACTTTTTAGAGGACAAATATATACATTAATCTTTAATAGTGGATAGATTTATCCATTATTTTTTTAGAATCAAAGGCAAAGACACATTTGTTCTAACCGAAGCGGATAATTTGATGTTGAGCTAAAGGTATTAAATGCAACAGTTTTCAATCAACTTAAACCTTTAAACTCTTAAACCTTTAAACTTTTAAAACCTTAAAAACGAGCCGAAAACTGCACACCCCAAATAGGAGCTTTAGTGAATTGATTCGCGCCTACAGGAGCGATATTCATTTGGGTTTTGACCTTCTCTTTATACCCAAAACCATCCAAAATCGTGTTGAAGGGATCCATCAAAAATAAGGTGGTCATACCTAAAAACCGAGATTGTAGCACTTTTTTGTCGTGTTTTAGGATTGATTTCTTAGCATAAAAGAATCCTTCTCCCACCACCGAGCCCACCACAGGCGTGATAATAAGATCTTGAATAGAAGGTATTTCGGCAAAGGATTCGATGCCGTATTCCCAAAAGAAGGTGGACATAATAGCCGAATATCCAAAAGATTCTACAACCGTAAATCCGCTACTTCGGGCCGTCATATAATAAATACCGCCACTATACGGATGTGTAATCCAGTTGAGCACCCAATTGTCTTTGTCCCAAACTGGGCCTGCATTAATATTTTTATTCCATTTCCATAAAATGCCTTGCTCTCTCATTTCCTCTTTGTCCCAATTGGTCACACTTGCGGGCATGGCCCAAAGCACACCAAAAGCAATAATGGTAGTGCCAGCATACATCGTGCTGGTATATCCTAATCTTCTCCAATCGCGTGTGGGAGGCGGGTAAACAATGGAATCTTTCTTTTGAACTGGAACAATAGAATCAATTGTTGTGGCTAGGCTGTCTAGGAGAACTATTTGGTTTTCCTCCGAACTCACCGTAGTGGAATCTAAACTATTGAGGCGAATTGAACTTTCTAAACTGCTGCTATCCAATTGTTGCGCATAAGAGAATGTGCAAATAATAAAAAATAATAGGCTATTAAGAAAGGTCTTTTTAAGAGTCATAGTTAGAAAATAATTGAAATAAAAGACACTTTTTAAACAAGTCTAAAGGGTGTGTTTAATTTATATTATTTTGATAATCAGAAAATGCAAGTCTCTGATTTAACAAATGTTTTGTACGTAACGGCAGCAAATATAGTTAAAAATTTATTTCGTAAGAATTTTTGAGAACTTCCTCAGGTTAATCTCTTTAGGTTTAATTCCTCGAAGGGCTGCTTGGTTTCTTTTTTGCTTCAGATTACTTCGCCTGTTCGCTATTGCTCGAGTCACGGATTAAAAAATATTTTTTAATATCTGTGAATCTGTGGTTGTTATTTTGTTAATACCTCCGGGGCTCTGCCCCGAGGTAGTTTATTCCCTAAATGATACAACTTGTTATTATGAGCTTTAAGACACAAACAAATGTCGCGTAAAGAGTTGAGGTTAGTAAGTTGTCCAAAAAATAACTGAATAAATTGATTCCAACAATTAAGTTCTCGCACCCGATAATTACCATTGTATTTTTTAACTATTTTTTCAAACTCATATCTATTGACAAAATCTAATAATTGGGAGAAAATATATTTACCTGAATTCATAATTTTACACTTTTAAATGTAAAATCATAAACTTTCAAATCAAATCAAAAAATCAAAGAACGTCTATATCCTTATATAAATCAATACATTACAAACAAAAAAAGAAAATTAACGCACCAGTACTATTAATTGTTTATGAATTTGTGCTAATTCGTGACTTGAGTGATAGTGGACATGCGAAGCAAATTTGTGGCTAAAAAAAAGGTAAAGAGGGTACCCGGAATCATCTCGATTTATTTAATTTCAGAAGTATTAGATAAATCTAAAAAATGCGCTATTTTTACATTCATAATTTAAAACGAATACAATGGACTGGATAACCGTCAAAGAATACGAAGATATTACCTATAAAAAATGTAATGGCGTGGCTCGAATAGCCTTCAACAGACCCAATGTTCGCAATGCATTTCGACCAAAAACCACCTCAGAATTGTACCAAGCATTCTATGATGCTCAGGAAGACACTTCGATAGGCGTGGTGTTGCTTTCGGGCGAAGGACCATCGACCAAAGACGGAATTTATTCTTTCTGTTCGGGTGGCGACCAAAACGCTCGTGGTCACCAAGGCTATGTGGGCGACGACGGTCAGCACCGTTTGAATATTCTCGAAGTTCAACGCTTAATTCGCTTTATGCCAAAGGTAGTTATTGCTGTAGTTCCTGGTTGGGCTGTGGGTGGTGGACACAGTTTGCACGTAGTATGCGATTTGACATTAGCGAGCAAAGAACACGCCATCTTCAAACAAACTGATGCCGATGTAACCAGTTTTGATGCCGGATATGGTTCCGCTTATTTGGCCAAAATGGTGGGACAGAAAAAAGCCCGTGAAATTTTCTTCCTCGGACGCAATTATTCAGCTCAAGAAGCGATGGAGATGGGGATGGTCAATGCTGTAATCCCACACGCTGAACTCGAAGATATTGCCTATGAATGGGCACAAGAGATAATGGAAAAATCACCCACTTCTATCAAAATGCTAAAATTCGCTATGAATCTAACCGATGATGGAATGGTAGGGCAACAGATCTTTGCCGGCGAAGCCACAAGATTAGCCTATATGACCGACGAAGCCAAAGAAGGCCGCAACGCTTTCCTTGAAAAAAGAAAACCCAACTTCGAAAAGAAATGGCTGCCTTAAGA
The DNA here is from genome assembly GCF_007097365.1 of Flavobacterium franklandianum. Classification (GTDB taxonomy): domain Bacteria; phylum Bacteroidota; class Bacteroidia; order Flavobacteriales; family Flavobacteriaceae; genus Flavobacterium; species Flavobacterium franklandianum. The sequence continues at coordinate 153 of NZ_VJZR01000025.1, read as the reverse complement.
AAGTTAGAAGTGGGAAGTAGAAGTGGGAAGTTAGAGGTTAGAAGTGGGAAGTTAGAAGTGGGAAGTTGAATGAAGGAACCTCTAACCTCTAACCTCTAACCTCTAACCTCTAACCTCTAACCTCTAACCTCTAACCTCTAACCTCTAACCTCT
>NZ_VJZR01000024.1 GCF_007097365.1 Flavobacterium franklandianum | reverse complement strand
ATCGTTTAACAAAAACCAGCTACGGTTAACTTTCGAGTAACACGATACCTCGAGGCTCTGCCTCGGGGTAATTCATTATTATAAAAACTTTAGGAATCGTTTTAGTGTTTAAAAAATCATTTTAACTAATTTTATAAAAATTTTAATCCAATGAAGAACTTATTCATTTATGCCCTTGGTTTACTGCTTATTTGGAATTGTCAAGGCCAAAACAAACCCACTAAAACGGTTGCAACTATGGAAAAACAAACCATTTACCAATTTAAAGTGGAAGATTTAACGGGAAAAACATTCGATTTTGCTTCTTTGAAAGGAAAAAAAATAATGATTGTAAACACCGCATCTAAATGTGGATTAACGCCACAATACAAAGATTTAGAAGCTTTGTACAAAGAATATGCGTCGAAAGGATTGGTAATTGTAGGCTTTCCAGCCAATAATTTTGCCTCACAAGAACCGGGAACCAACGAAGAAATTGCCACTTTTTGCCAACTCAATTATGGTGTAACTTTCCCAATGATGGACAAAGTTTCGGTAAAAGGAGATGATATGTGTTCCGTTTATCAATTTTTGACCAACAAATCTAAAAACGGATTACAAGACAGTGAAGTACAATGGAATTTCCAAAAATACCTTCTGAACGAAAAAGGAGAATTGGAAAAAGTGATTTCTTCACGTACATTACCTAACGATCCAGAAGTTTTGAATTGGATTAAGGGATAGTATTACAGAAGGCAGAAGGCAGATTTCAGATAGCAGATTTCCGACGACAGATTTACAATTCCAAAATCTGTCGTCGGAAATCTTTTTTTTTCTGGCTACTGCTAACTGCCCAAAGTAATTACGTTAAGCTTTATTTGTCATTCTGACGAAGGAAGAATCTCGTGTTTGTTGCTCACGTTTGTTGAGATTCCTCCTTCGTCAGAATGACAAAATCATCGACAAAACCCTTTAACTTAATGACTTCTGCTAACTGCAACCTGCAATCTAAATTTTCTCATTCTTAAAAATGCTCGCCACAGCCGCTTCATAATTCCGAATGCTCTGTGCTTTTTTGATTAGTTTCAGCACTTTATGCGGATTCGAAAAAGTCGCCGAAAAGTATTCCCATAAATGGTACATCTTCAATAAAATATGGGTTTGTCCCGATAAGGATTCGCTATAAATAGCATATAAAGTATCGTGAAAAGCACTGAATAATTCCATTTTGTTCTTGGGATACTCAGAATTATTATTTCGTATCATATTAGGTAAAAAAGGATCAGAAATCAATCCTCGACCAATCATCCAGTGGTCTATTGACGGGAAGCGTTCCTGCATCTCGTGGAATTTTTTCACCGAAGTGATATCGCCATTGTAATACAGTTTGTGTTTGCTGTTGTCAACACATAATTGGAAAGCATCCAGATTGACTCCGCCTTTGTAGAGTTGTTTGCCAATTCGGGCGTGAATGGCAATGTTTTTAAGAGGATAATTATCCAATATAGGCAAAACATCCAGGATTTCTTCGGTTGTATCATAACCCAAACGCATTTTCATCGAAACAATAATATCCGATTCAGTATGCGCTCTGTCCAGAATATGATTGATTTGTTCTGTGTTTTTAATCAGTCCCGAACCCATTCCAGATTTCGTAACCATTGGATACGGACAACCTAAATTCCAGTTCAATTCTTTATAACCCAATTCCCGAACATATTTGGCAACAAATAAAAATTCATCGGCATCGTTCGTTATCACTTGTGGAATGACCTCTAAACCAACATTGTTTTCGGGTAGTAAATCTCGTTCGTAGGAAGCTTTAATTTCCAACTTTCCGTTCAACCGAATGTAAGGAGAATAAAAAGTATCGATTCCTCCAAACAACTTGCTTTGGGCATTTCGAAATCGAAAATCGGTAAATCCTTGTAAGGGAGAAGAAAGAAGGGTGAAGTTCATGATATTGATAAAGGGGCAAATATACTGTTTTAGGCTTACGATTTCCGTTACTTAACTCAATTATATTATTTACAGCTTTTGTCATTCCGACGAAGGAGGAATCAAATAGAGTGAGCAACTTATGAGATTCCTCCTTCGTCGGAATGACAACAAAACCAACAAAATCAGTAGTAAAGAAATGCTATAAATATTAGAATTAAGCGTTTTACTCCAAAATCAATTGCATAAAAACAGAATCCAACCAACGGTCAAATTTATACCCCGATTCCTTGATGATTCCCACGGTTTTGAAACCAAATTTCTCGTGAAATTCCACGCTGCTTTGATTTTCGGCATCGATAACGGCTATCATAGTATGGAGTTTTTGTTTTCGGGCTAAAGTAATGAGTTCTTCAAGCAACAGTTTGCCAATACCATTACCGTGAAAATTTTCATTAACATAAACCGAATGTTCGACCGTAAATTTGTACGCTTCCCGAAATCGAAACTCGCTGTACATTCCAAAACCCACAACAATTCCGTTAAATTCCGCAACAATCACGGGAAAATTTTTGCTTATTTTTTCTTCCAAAATGTTTTTCTGCTGCTCATAACTTCTAATGTTGTAATCATACAAAGCAGTCGAATACAAAATGTTGTGGTTGATTATGTCTAAAATAGCTTGTATATCTTCCGTTTGGTAGTCTCTTATCTTGATTTCCATTCCTAAAATTATTTCTCTCCAAAAGTATGAAAAAGTTGTGCTATTTAGGGGAATTCGATTAGCAAGTTTGTAACTTTGCTTTTCAGGTTTTTAGGTAAAGGTACCAACTTCTAACTTCTAACTTCTAACTTCTAACTTCTAACTTCTAACTTTCAATAATGGTTTATCCCAAAATACCTCTTGCGCAAAGTATCATCCAGATTTGCCTTGCCAAAGGAATCAAAAACATAGTAATTTCTCCCGGTTCAAGAAACGCTCCTCTAACCATAGGTTTTGTAAGCAATCCCGAATTCAACTGCTACAGCATTGCCGACGAGCGTTGCGCCGCTTTTTTTGCACTTGGAATCGCCCAACAAATCCAGAAACCAGTTGTGGTGGTTTGTACTTCGGGTTCGGCATTGTTGAATTATTATCCCGCTTTTGCCGAAGCTTTTTACAGTCAAATTCCGCTGATTGTGATTTCTGCCGATAGACCTCAAAGCAAGATCGACATTGGCGACGGCCAAACCATTCGTCAGGAAAATGTATTCAAAAATCATTCGTTGTACAACGCCAATTTAACCGAAGAAGTGTCGGTTGAAAATGATTTGAAAATTAATAAAGCAATTCATAAGGCTTTTTACAAAAAAGGTCCAGTTCACATCAATGCGCCTTTTGAAGAACCATTGTACCAAACGGTTTCTAAATTGGATGTCGATGTGACGATTTCGGCTTTCAATAAAAAGAATCATAAAATATCGATTGACGAAATAATTGAATTTACCAATATTTGGAACAAATCCAAAAAGAAATTAATTCTTGTTGGCGAAAACAGACCCAATGAAATTGATAGCGATATCATTGATTTTTTTGCCAAAGACGAGTCGGTTGTGGTAATGACAGAAACCACTTCTAACCTCTATCATCCTACTTTTTTAAACAATATCGACACTATAATTACGCCTTTTACAAAAAAAGAATTCAAGAATTTTCAACCGGATATTCTGGTTACTTTCGGCGGAATGGTGGTTTCCAAAAGAATAAAAGCCTTTTTGCGACAATACAAACCAAGGCATCATTGGCATATTGATACTTTGAGAGCCTATGATACTTACGGTGTTTTGACCCAACATTTCAAGATCAATCCCAATCCATTTTTTAAACAATTTTTGCCTTTTACCATTCCGATTAGGAGCAATTATTTTTCGACTTTCGATAAAATTTCGGCTTTGCGAGAAAAGAAACATCAGGAATATTTAGCCAAGATTCCTTTTTCGGATTTTAAGGCTTTCGAGAAAATAATTCCATCCTTGCCCGAAAATTCTATGTTGCATCTGAGCAACAGTTCGGCCATTCGATACGCACAATTGTTTGATATTAATCCTACGATTCAAGTGTTTTGCAATCGCGGTACCAGTGGCATCGACGGCAGTACTTCTACAGCAATTGGCTCGGCTGTTGCCAATGATAAACCAACGGTTTTGATTGCTGGAGACATTGGTTTCTTGTACGACAGCAACGCTTTGTGGAACGAATACACACCCAAAAATTTCAAGATTATCCTCATCAACAATGGAGGTGGAGGGATTTTTAGGATTTTGCCCGGACACGAGGAAACGCCTGTTTTTAATAAATTTTTCGAAACTTCGCATTGTCTGACCGCTGAACAGTTGGCCAAAATGTATGGTTTTGAATACAGTATTGCCAGTAACGAAGCTAGTTTAGCATCGAGTTTGGAGGCTTTGTATGCTCAAAATGAAAAGCCTAGTATTCTGGAAGTTTTTACTCCAACATTGGAAAACGACAAAATATTGTTGGAGTATTTCCGAGAGTTGGTGTAGCTTTTTTTTGTTTTTTAATTAGTACTTATTTAACAAGTGTTACAATTTCATTCTGATTATTGTTAACTAAATTTGATGTAAAATTTATTATTATGGACGTTGAAATATTAGCTCGAATTCAGTTTGCTTTCACGATTGCCTTCCATTATATCTATCCGCCGTTAAGCATAGGAATTGGATTGATAATGGTTATTTTTGAAGGCCTTTACCTCAAAACAGGAAATAAAGAGTATGAAATTCTAACCCGCTTTTGGATTAAAATCTTCGCCTTGACTTTTGGAATTGGCGTGGCTACCGGAATTATTATGGAGTTTGAATTTGGGACCAATTGGGCGGTCTATTCCCGCTATGTGGGAGATATTTTTGGAAGTGCTTTAGCAGCAGAGGGGCTTTTTGCTTTTGGCATGGAAAGTACTTTTCTAGGAATATTACTTTTTGGATGGAATCGGGTAAAACCTTGGGTGCATTTTGTTTCCACTTTGGGTGTGTTTTTGGGTTCGATGTTCTCCGCCGTTTGGATTGTAGTGGCCAATTCTTGGCAGCAAACTCCAGCAGGTTATCACATTGTGGGAACCGGATTGAGTGCTCGTGCCGAAGTAACCGATTTTTGGGAAATGGTCTTCAATCCTTCCAGCGTAGATAGAATCATTCACACTTGGCAGGGTGCAATTTTGGCGGGAACCTTCTTGGTTTTGAGTGTTCATGCTTATTACATTCGAAAAGGACGTTATGTAGAAATATCTAAAAAAGCATTCAAAATTACTTTGGTCGTGGCTACCATTTTTTCACTCACACAATTGCTTTCAGGGCACAGTTCTGCAGATGGAGTTGCAGTAAATCAACCGGCGAAATTGGCCGCAATGGAAGGACATTTCAAGAAAAATTCTCCAGCCGATTTGTACCTCTTAGGTTGGGTCGATAAAGAAAAACAAACGGTTACAGGTATAGGTATTCCAGGTGGTTTGTCGTTTTTGGTACACCAAGATTTTAAAGCTCCCATAAAAGGATTGAATGACTTTCCAGTCGAAGATAGGCCGAGCCAAATCAATGCCGTTTTTCAGTTTTATCACATTATGATTGCTATTGGAATGGCATTAATCGGACTCACACTTTACGCCAGTTTTCTATGGTGGCGTGGAAAATTATTCGAAACCAAATGGCTGATGTGGATTTTTTCCTTCTCGGTGATTTTACCTCAAATCGCCAACCAAGTAGGCTGGTTTTCGGCCGAAATGGGAAGGCAACCTTGGGTAGTTTATGGTTTATTGCGAACTAGCAAAGCTTTTTCTCAGGAAGTATCATCCAATCAAATTATGTTTTCATTGGTCTTGTTTACCGTTGTATATTCGTTGTTATTGGTTTTGTTTTTGTATTCGGTGAACAAAAAAATAAAACACGGACCTTACGATGAAGAAAAAGAAAAAGAGCCATCAAAAATTATAATAAACATTTAATCAAGGCATATGGAAACTTTTTTAGGAATAGATTATCCAACGCTATGGTATTTAGTTATTGGTTCATTGTTTTCGGGTTACGCTATTTTAGAAGGTTTTGATTTTGGTGCAGGAGCTTGGCATTTGTTTTTCAGGAAAGACTTAAGCCGCAGAATCGCCATCAATGCCATTGGCCCCATTTGGGATGCCAATCAGGTTTGGTTAGTGATTGGTGGAGGTGCATTATTTGCTGGTTTTCCGGTGATGTATGCCACAATGTTATCGGCAATGTACATTCCGTTTATGTTATTTTTGATGTTCAATGTACTGAGAGCAGCCGCTATCAAATTCAGAAGTGCCGAAGAAATGCCTTGGTGGAGACTATCTTGGGATATTATTTACAGTGTTTCCTGCATTATGATTGCCTTTTTGTTGGGTGTTGTTTTAGGAAATATTTTGCAAGGTTTCGCTTTGGGACCTAATTTTAGTTATAAAGGAGGCATCTTTTTTTCATTCCTGAATCCTTATGCCATTATGGTTGGGTTTACCACGCTTTCTATTTTTATGACTCAAGGAGCCATTTTTCTCTTATTAAAAACCGAAGGAAGATTGCACGCCCGATTGACTTTTTTGTTAAAGAACGGAATGGTGTTTTTCATCATCAGTTTCGGAATTACGACACTTTATACTTTAGTTTTTATTCCTGAGGTAACGGCAAATTTCAGGGAAAATCCGCTTTATTTTGTGGTTCCAGTATTGTCTTTTTTGGCTGTGGCCAATGTGCCTCGTTTGGTTTCTAAAAAACAATATATGAAGGCCTTGGTGTTTTCCTCTTTGACAATGGCGTTTTTACTGATTCTAGTGGCTTTGCAATTGTATCCAACGCTTTTAATTTCGACCATCGATCCCAAATATAGCGTGACGATTTACAATGCGGCTTCCTCCCAAAAATCATTGGGAATTATGCTGACCATTGTGGCGATTGGTGCCCCTTTATTGGGAGCCTATTTTTTCTTTTTGTACCGAACTTTTAACGGAAAAGTGACATTGGACGATACAAGTTATTAGGTTTTGCGATAAAACTGTAAATCGTCAGCAAAAAGTAGACTGATTTAAACCTAAACTATGAGAGTGTTCTAAAAAATAAATTCAATAGTGAAATTAAAAGTATTAATTATTCCTTATTAAGGAATAATTATAACTTGATTTGAATTTCTTTATTGCAAATGGTTGTAATTTCGCATTATTATTTTATGCATTTATTGTTACGATGATATATAATTCGATAATCAAATATAAATGAACCCAATTTTTTACAAAAATATAAAAACAATCAGAGAATTGAAAAACTTAACTAGAGAATATGTAGCTGATTCACTTGCAATGAGTACAAGTGGTTATGGGAAAATTGAAAGAGGTGAGGTAGATTTAACTATTTCTAAATTGATTCTTATTGCAAAAGTGTTAGAAGTAGATGTAGACTATATCTTTAAATTTAATGTTTCTAATTTTTTTAAATAGTTAAATTAATAAGATATTTTTCACTATTTATTTTTTTTAAGTGTATTCAATTAGTTTATTCCTACTTCTAATTTTAGCTTTTGGTTTAGAATATTTTTTTCATACCGTGGAATAACGATAAGATTTAAATCTGTACTTAATTTAACATATATATTATCGCCTTTATTAAAAAAAGCCTCGGGCATAATATAAAAGACATTAGCCGATATAAATTCAATTCAATCTTGGTGCCTCAATTTTTGAAATTTAATTATTGGTAGTATAGATTTTTAATTGGCTCACTATATTAAAAACTTCTTTTATTAATTTTTTTATAATAGGTTAAATTTTATTATTGTTTTATACAATTAAAATTTTCAATATTTTTCAATAATATAAATTTTAAGTTTTGGACACATGGATATTATATTAATTGTGATTCAATGAGCTATAATAGTATTGTTATGCGTCAGCTTGTAGTAGTGGTAATTCAGAACCTACTAAAGCGAAATATATGTTTTGAAATTGATGTACATAATTTATTCCTATAAGGACAGAACCGTCAAAACACACTAAGTAACAATCGCCAATTTTTTTTAAATTAATTCTTGTCCAGTTTTGCCAACATCCACCTAACTCAAACTCAAAATTAGATTTCAAAAGCCATTTATCAGTCAACTGTATTGGATTTATATTACAACAATAAGTGCTTTGATAAAAACCATCGCCAGAATAATACACTTCATCAATGCTGTTATCCAATTGTTCTATTTTTCCTAAATCAACTAAATTTCCTATTCTTAATTCGTTTATATTTATCATAATATTATATTTTAAAAGTTAAAAATCCGAACGCATAACAGCTGTTTCAATATACTTGCGGATTTAGTGGAATTACGTGCTATTATCATAAATCCGTTCAACCAAAACTACTCTGCTATCAAATCCGCAAGCATCTTGAAGCAGCAGGACGATATGCATGGCTAATTCTTGAGCATCCTTTTTTAGTTTTTTCTTGACTTTAATATTTATGAAAAAATTCTTTTTTATTAAAATGAAACTATATTCGAATTCTTTAAAATAGAAAGTTATTATTATAAGAATAATGGAAGAAGTTATAATCATTAATTGAATAAAATTGGATAAAGTATTATTTTTTACAAATAGTATTAAAAAAACAGCTAGTAAAAAGGCAATAAAGTTGATATGGTACATTTGTTTTTTGACAAAAGTGATTCTTACTAAATTAATTATATTTATTGTTTGTTTTCTTTGGTTTATAATTAAAGTAAGTCCTTCCTTATTAAGTTCTCCAAAATCATTTTTATAATCATTAATCATTATTTGTATTTTTTTATGAAAAGTTTACCGCTTAAGATAATCGATATTTAAACTTCAAGTGTACAAAATTCATTATTCAAAAATTTTTCAATTATGAATTCATCATCATCCGCTTTTTTGATTTTTAGAGAACTACTTTCCCCATAGCATGTAACTAAAAACTTTTTACAATTTAAATCTAATTTTAAAATTAAAAATCCAGCTGATATACCAGTAGATAAAACTTCATTGTGAGTAATACTTTTACTGAATATTACAGGTGTTTTGTTTTCGGTAATTATATATTTTAAAATTTTCATACTAGTTTTTATTATACCCTAAAAAATGAAACACCTATTTTAATTATAAATCAATTACTGTCTAAAATGTCGCCAGTAATTGATTTTTAAAAACTCATTAAATTGAACATCAATATGAATTGAAATGATTATTTAATGTGTATTAATAAAAATGTTGCAATTTTTAATTTTTAGTATTAAAACAAACATACATATGCCTTTCCCCAAAAGGTTTTTATCAATACTTTAACTGAAATATTATTACAATTAATTAATGTAATATTAAAGTAGCGTTGGGTCTTTTGGAGTAATAAAAAGTTGTAATTATTCCTTTTTTATGCTTATAGCTCCTATTTTAGGATTAGAAATTCGGTAAAAAAATTATTAAAAATCGAATAAACTAACTCGTGGCAAAGCTCTTGAAGTAGTAACAAAATAACAGCCAAAGACATACATTTTTTTTAAATATTTTTTAGTGAGTAACACAACACAAATCAATAGAATTAGTAATCTGTGGAAAAAAAATCGAAACAAAACTTCGTGAATTAAACGCAAAGAGATTTAAAAAAAAAGAGTGTATAAATCATAAAAGTTTTTATGGGTGGTTTTACTCGAAGATTCCATCATTATTTTACTATAAAATTAGAAGGTGCAAAAACTTGCCTATATTTGTTTTATAACTCCTTTACGACTATTCTATAAATTTTATACTTAATCCTTAGGTGTTCTATGTTAATTTGGAATTTTGTGGTTAAATTTATTCTTTTGAATAATAGGCAAATCTCTTGAAGCTATTCCATTAGCCATATAATTTAATGGATTTTCACCTGTATATCCCTTAAAACTCCTATAAAAAGGGTCGTAAGAAGAAAAACCAACCCTTTTACTTAAGCTGCTCAACGTATTCTTTATTAAAAAACCATTGTCAATTAATTTCTTTGCTTCAATTATACGTATTGTATTTTTGAAATCGGTGAAGGAAATTGTACAATGGTATTTAAAAAAATAGTTCAGTCTGTTTTTAGGGATGCATAACTTATATGCTAAATCATCAATATTTAAATTTGATTTTAAGAAAAAATCTTCTTCAAATACTAAGTGTTCTATTTCTTTGACGTAAATAAAAAAACTGTTTTTTATTGTTTTTTCTAATTTTTTATCTTGTACACTATTGGGAATTCTATTGGGGGTTTTATTCCAAATGGAGTCAAGAATTATTTCAGGGTATTTAAGATCGTTTATCTTTTTTTCTAGTATTTTCATACCAAATAAAAGTTCTGGGGATGAAATTATTTTTAAACAAATTAAAATACAGCATAAACTAGCTATAATTTGAAAATAATAAATATATAGTCCTGAATTAGAATTTCCTAAAATAAATATTATATAAATGAATTTTAGTGGGCCAATTAAAACAATTGAATAGATAAACTTTGACCATTGAATGAGTATGAGCTCGTATTTTATTGATAATCGATTCTTTTCTGGTTTCCAAAGGGTTTTTGAAAGTAATCTGAAACTTAGATAGGCATAGTAACTTGCAAATAGAAGATGATTGAGTTGTATTAAATATTCTTTTATAGAAGCAGATTTTATTGGAATAATAAATAAAAGTAATTCAATAAAAATTATAATAGAGATCGGTAAAAAGATGTTTTTTGTTGTTTCTTTCCATGAAAAACTATAATCTAAGTTAGTAAGTTTTTTTAAATAGGTATATAGTATTGGTAATAATAAAATACTAGCGTTAGCTGTATCATTTAATTTATTAAAGCTAGAATTAGTATTAATTAAAAGAAATCCAACTATTATTTGTTTCGAAGAGAAAAAAAATAAAGGCACAATAAAATAAATATTCAAAACTAAATTTGATTTTTTAATTATTAAAAACAAAACACAAGTAAACAAACCAATAATTCCAGAGAGTATCAAAAAGGAATTAATAAAAATCGGTAAAAAAAATAATTTATTCATATAACACTGTTTTTATTGACTTTAAAGAGGTAAAATAAAATGCCCAACTGAACAAATTTAATTTAATTTAATTTTTACTTTATGAATAAAGAGTTTAATAGAAAATAAATACTGATAATTTAAAATTTATTTAAAACAATGGATTACAAATTCGCTACGCTGATTTGATTTTAATTTTGTATCATAGTTGTTTTGGTATTTCCCATCGCTATTTTAATCAAAATTAATATAATTCGTTTTTAATTGATTTTTAGTTCTGCATTTTTGCATTTCCTTTCTATAATAGTCTCCATATCATATTGTCACATTTTTTTCTTAATACTTATGGTATTGTAAATTGCTGTTTATAGTTAGAAATTTGTATTTTTTAATCAATAGTTTTCAAATATGTAATTTTTAATTAAAAGATAGCTATCTGTGATTAAAACCTCCTTTTTTTTTTAAAGTTATTTTTAGTTTTTTTTATTATTATATTTTTGCTAGAACCTATTAATATACCCAATTATGCCGTATACTAACATTAAAGAAATTCGAGAACAAAAAGATCTGAGTGCAGAATATGTAGCCATACAATTAGAAATCTCTAAAAATGAATATGATAAAATTGAGAGCGGTTTGGTAAATCTAAAATTATCAAAACTGGATCGATTAGTTAAAATTATAGGAGTCAAAATGAGTGATCTTCAATTTACATCGTAATGAAGTAGGGCGTCCATTTCTTGTGTAGGGTGTTAAACTGATTTATTTGATAGAGACATTAATTCGAAATAAGTCTCTAGAACTTAATGAGACAAAAATCCATCAAAATGTGTTTCTTTTAATCTTATAAACTCCTATTCGTTTATAATTGACTAATTATGGGCTAAAACTGCTTTTTGAAGTTTAAGATTAAAAGTAATTTTTCACTTGAAGGATTATTTTTAAAAAAAATAGGATTAAAAAACTAGCTTTAAGTAAGTCGAAAGTTTGAAAGTCGTAAAGTCAAAAGGCTCAATGTTAATAAAACCGATTAAAAATCAAGTCATTGTTTACTTTTATACCATTTTAAAATACGACATTATTTCGTTTTTATTACTTAGATGATTTTACTACAAAATTAATAATAAATATCCCTATGCTTTATATCTAATAGAGATAATGGGGGTATAATTATTGAAAACGACAATTCGAGTATTTTTTGTACAGTAAAACGGAACAAAACTTCTCGATACGCTTCGCACTCCAAGTGACGTGTATCGAAAATCGATTTTAACAAATTTTTATTGTTCTCGATTTGATTTTCTAAATGAAAGAGTAAATAGAACAGAAATAGTATTAAAAATCCTCGAACCTTTTTTTTGTTTAGTCTACCCCTCAAAAAACTTTTACAGACGGATGTAATAATTCCTCCTAACAGTTTTAATAGACCCAATAAGTGATGTTGTTGTTATGATATTCATCAATTTGTTTTACAGGAAATTCAATTAAAAAATAAAGTTAATTTTAATTCATACTACTTTATAAAGAAGAGGCTCCACTTTGATAAAAAAGTGGAACCCACGTTCTTAATGAATATTTTTTTTAGGATTGTTTCTGCACTCTAATTAGATTCCTCTATTATAAAAGAAAATACTTATGCTAGATGTTCTATTTTTAATATACATCCTAGTGATTCTAGCACTAAAATATAATGTTTGTTGGTTATTTCTTTAATAATTGCATTTTGATCTAAAAATGGGCTGGAATTTAATTTTATGGTATCTCCAACTTTGTGTTGTGAAACAGATATGTCTAATTTATCTCCTTTCGCTATCCAATCTTTTATCGTGTTAATTTCATTGTCTTTTACAATTGCATGTTTTCCTAACCAAAATAAATAGCGAATTACACCTGGAGACCCAAAGACTAAATTTCTATCTTTCTCTGCTAATTGAACAAAAACGTAGTTATTAAAAAGAGGGACAACTACCTTTTTTTTTCTGTCGGAATATTGTTGAACCTTATTTACAAGGGGACAAAAGCAGTTCACTCCAAATTTTAGTAATTGATCTGAAACTCTTTTTTCCCATTTCGGTTTTGTATATACTACATACCAATTCATTATTTTTATATTTAGAAGTGACACTTATTTTTAAGTTCCAATTTCGTGATATACAAAACCTATTTTTTCTAGTTCGGACTTATTTAATAAATTTCGACCGTCAAAAATAAAAGCGGGTTTTTGCATTGAATCATAAATTCTTGCCCAATCATAAGTTACAAATTCGTCCCATTCTGTTAGAATTGCTATTGCATGTGCTCCAGCGCAGGTATCATAAGGATTGTCGAATGAAGCTACATTTTTTGAGTTTTCTTTATAAGTTCTGGATTCTAAATAATCCAAATCGGATAAAATCTTTTTTCTACTTACTTTAGGGTCATAAATGGCGATTTGTGCTTGCTCATTAATTAAATCATCGGCTACATATATCGCTGCTGATTCTCGGCTATCGTTAGTGTCTTTTTTGAAAGCCCAACCTAAAAACGTTATTTTTTTACTAGCAACGGTATTGTACAGCGTTTGAACAATTTTATTTGAGAATCTTTTTTTCTGGTGGTCATTCATTATAATTACTTGTTCCCAATAATCAGCTACTTCATTCAGACCATAGGATTTTGCGATATACACTAAATTTAGAATATCTTTTTGAAAGCAAGAACCGCCAAATCCTACAGACGATTTCAGGAATTTTGGACCAATTCTAGAATCCATTCCTATAGCTTTAGCCACTTCGTTAATATTGGCTCCTGTTTTTTCGCAAAGTTCTGATAAGGCATTTATAGAGGATATCCTTTGTGCTAAAAATGCGTTGGCTGTTAATTTTGACAATTCCGAAGACCATACATTTGTAGTTAGTATTTTATCAATAGGAACCCAATTAGCATAGATGTCGACTAAAGTTTGAATTGCTAATTGACCTTCTTTAGTTGTTTCACCGCCTATTAATATTCGATCTGGGTTAAGTAAATCAGAAACTGCAGTACCTTCGGCAAGAAATTCAGGATTTGATAAAATTTCAAACTGAACACCATTACCTGTATTTTCAAGAATGCTTTTTATGGCTTCGGCAGTTCTAACAGGAAGTGTTGATTTTTCAACTACAATTTTATTGTCTTTAGCTATTTTAGCTATTTGTCTTGCACATAATTCTATATATTTTAAATCAGCTGCCATACCTTTGCCTTTCCCATAGTTTTTAGTAGGAGTGTTTACTGATATAAATATGATTTGTGCTTCATCGATTGCTTTTTCTACATCGGTGGAGAAAAATAAATTTTTTCCTCTTGCTTCACTTACTATAGCACTTAAGCCAGGTTCATAAATTGGGATTTTTGTTGCATCATCGTCATTCCAAGCTGCGATTCGCTCTTCATTTAAATCGACTACTGTTACTTTAATATTGGGACACTTTTGTGCTATAACGCTCATTGTAGGACCTCCTACATATCCTGCACCTATGCAACAAATATTAGTAGTTTTTGAATTCATAATTTATTTATTTTTTCTGTTATTTTTTTTATTTTATAAATGTATATTTAGAATTAGATTTTAGAGGTTTATAATTTGTAAATATTGTACTATATTTATAGGTCATATATGACTTAGAACTTCGAAAATCAAAATGTAAATTTAATTCCTCCAGAGACTATATAATTGTCATTTCAGTAACTTTTATTCCTTAAAAAGACTTTTTAACCACTAAATGATTAGTTTTTTTTAAGCTTGACTTATAATTTTGCATATGTAAATAACAGTAATTGTAGAGCATTATTGGTTTATGTTGTAGAGAAAATATTGATCTTATGGTTTTGTTTAAAAGCTATTTAATTAAATTACAACAGTCTGAATATTAAATTTTTGTTCTATAATAAAGATATTTTTTTTTTTTTGGATAGATACTATGTAACTATTTACGGGGAACCCCTGCTCAATTGAGAATAAAAACCACTATTTATTTAAATTTATATTTTTTTGAAATTATTCAAATCGTCGAATAATAATCAATCTCACTAAATTAAAATTTCACCAAGATGAAAACTGCAATAACATTCAGTGCTTTTGATTTGCTACATGCAGGTCATATTAAAATGCTAGAAGAAGCCAAAGCGAATTGTGATTATCTAATTGTAGGATTGCAAACGGATCCAACACTTGATCGTCCAGAAAAAAATAAACCAACACAAACTGTTGTTGAGCGATACATACAGTTAAAAGGATGCAAATTTGTGGATGAAATTGTTCCTTATGCTACCGAACAAGATTTGGAAGATATTCTTAAATCTTTTCAAATTGATATGCGTTTTGTAGGCGATGAATACAAAGACAGAGATTTTACGGGTAGAACCTATTGTGAAGAAAAAGGAATCGAGTTGTATTTTAATTCCCGTGATCACCGTTTTTCGAGTAGTGGTTTACGAAGAGAAGTTTATCAAATAGAACTTTTAAAAGAAAAAAAATGATTTTAGATAGTAACATAACCCATGTTGTTTTAACTGGTGGAGTTGGTAGTAGATTATGGCCGCTTTCTCGCAAAACCCAACCAAAACAATATTTAGAGTTGTTTGATGGTAAGTCTTTATTTGAAATGACGGTCGAAAGAAATAAAACGATAGCCGATAAAGTATTAATTGTTGGTAATATAGATAATTATCACCTTAGTCGTGAGGTGATGGAAAAATTCGACATTTCTCATTCATATATAGTTGAATCAACACCAAGAAATACTGCAGCGGCAATTGCCTTTGCAGCTTTTCAATCTCACCCTGATGATATATTAATAGTTACTCCATCAGATCATATAATAGAAGGCGAACTGCCTTATAAACAAACATTACATCGGGCAATTGAGTTGGCTAATAAAAATTTTTTGGTCACTTTTGGCATCAAACCAACAAAACCAGAAACAGGTTATGGTTATATTGAATTTGAAGGGGAAAACGTATTAGCCTTTCATGAAAAACCGAATTTTGAAAAAGCTAATCTTTTTTTAGAAAAAGGGAATTACTATTGGAATAGTGGTATGTTTTGTTTTAAAGCAGGATTGTATTTGGCCGAACTTAAAAAGCAAGAAATAGAGGTGTATAATAAATCTAAGATTGCATGGGAATCTAGTGTTTCGGGACAACTTGATTATGATTTATCGCTTCAAATACCATCTATAAGTGTTGATTACGCAGTAATGGAACGTAGCAAAAATATAAAAGTCGTGCCTTCTCATTTTGAGTGGTCTGATTTAGGTTCTTTTGAATCGGTTTATGATTATTTGGTTCAAACTGGTCATCCGGTAGATGCTGGTGGTAATATAGTTATAGGAACTAATACATTTACTTCCTTTGTTGGAGTTGAAAACTGTTTGTTGGTGCATACACAAGATGCGTTATTAGTACTTCAAAAAGAAAGTTCGCAAGACGTAAAACAAGTCTATCAAAAATTAGAACTTATAGATTCACCATTAATTTAAAATAAAATCTCTCATAATGGAACATGATATAAGACCGTGGGGACCATATTGGGTATTAGATGTTGCCACAATGCACAAAGTAAAACGAATATTGGTCGAAGCAAAGGGGCGTTTGTCCTATCAATACCATCATCACCGTTCTGAAGCTTGGACAATTGTTTCGGGTACAGGAACTATTACTTTAGATGGTATTGTTAAGGAATATAAAGTTGGGGATACAGCAATTATACCACAAGAGGTAAAGCACCGTATCGAAAATCCTTTTGATGAACCTTTGGTTTTTATCGAAGTGCAATACGGCTCCTATTTTGGCGAAGATGATATAGTTCGTATAGAAGATGATTATCAAAGGGCTTAGTACAAGTTAATGTTAATTCTAAAACTATTTTATAATGATTACTGACTTAGAATTTGAAAAAGCGTTAACTATTATTATGTCTTATCAATTGCAATTTGATGAAAGTTTAAAAAAACAAATAAATGCTAAGAGTAAAAAAATTAATATTAATGACAATATAGGGGATTCTACTTTTAGAGTACTTCAGAGTTATTTTTTGAAAGAGTTTAATACTGAGCTCGATAGGAAAGATCTTTTAGCTCTAGATGTTACTTTATTGAAATTGATTGATTACGATATTCTTAAAGGGTATAGGGGGTTTGGTACATCACGATTGTTTAATTTCAAAAAGCTTATGGTTTCCCATTCTATTATTAATAAAGAAGAATTGTAACAGTAATAAATTTTTACGTCTAATTAATCGTTTTTAGTTTTTAATTTGAACGTAGAGCATTTACTATTATATAAAAAAAATGATACTAAAAAATTCAACAATTTACATAGCAGGTCACAACGGAATGGTAGGCTCTGCCATCTGGAGAATACTAACATCAAAAGGATATAGCAATCTTATAGGAGTTTCTAGTAAAGAACTCGATTTAAGAAAGCAAAAATTAGTTCGTGATTTTATCCGAAAAACAAAACCCGATGTTATTATTGATGCTGCAGCTAAAGTAGGCGGTATTTTGGCTAATAATAATTTTCCATACCAGTTTTTGATGGAAAATATGCAAATTCAAAACAATCTTATTGATGCGGCACATCAATTAGGAGTTGATAAATTTATTTTTTTGGGTAGTTCTTGTATTTACCCCAAATTAGCACAACAACCTTTAAAGGAAGAGTATTTGCTAACGGATAGTTTGGAACCCACAAACGAATGGTATGCTTTAGCAAAGATTTCTGGAGTAAAAGCATGTCAAGCCATTAGAAACCAGTTTGAAAAAGATTTCGTGAGTTTGATGCCCACGAATCTATATGGTACCCATGATAATTTCGATTTGACCAGTTCTCATGTATTGCCGGCCATGATACGCAAGTTTCACGAAGCCAAACTCAATAATAATGCAGTAGTAGTACTTTGGGGAAGCGGCACACCTATGCGCGAATTCCTTTTTGTAGATGATATGGCTGCTGCTGTTGTTTTTGCCTTAGAAAACGAACTTCCAGATTATTTATACAATGTGGGTACGGGCATAGATTTAACCATCAAGGAATTAGCCCAAATCATACAAAAAATTGTAGGTCACCAAGGCGACATTATATGGGATGACACCAAACCCGATGGTACTCCACGAAAATTAATGGATGTCTCTAAGATGCAAGCATTGGGATGGAAACACCAAGTGAATTTGGAAGAGGGAATCCAGAAAACATACGATTGGTTTTTGGAGAATGTGAAAGAGATTAAAGAAGTGAAAATGTAGATAATGGGTTAATCGGTTATAAAACATTTAATCGAATTAGAAATACAAATATTAAAAACATATGAGCACAAAACAAAAAGTAGCCCTTGTTACTGGAATAACAGGTCAAGATGGTTCTTATTTAGCCGAATTATTACTCGAAAAAGGGTATCTTGTTCATGGTGTAAAAAGGCGTGCCTCTTCTTTTAATACTCAACGTATCGATCATATCTACCAAGATCAGCATGAAAAGCAGGTTGGTTTTAAATTGCATTACGGCGATTTGACCGATTCTACTAATATTATAAGAATTATTCAAGAAGTACAACCAGATGAAATTTATAACCTGGGCGCGATGTCTCACGTAAAAGTTTCTTTTGATTCTCCTGAATATGTAGCCAATGTGGACGGAATAGGTACCTTAAGAATATTAGAGGCTGTACGAATTCTTGGTCTTGAAAAGAAAACTAGAATCTATCAAGCTTCTACTTCAGAATTGTATGGAGGGTTGGCAGAAAACAAAAATGCAGCAGGATTCTATGATGAGTATTCTCCATTTTATCCGCGTTCGCCTTATGGTGTTGCCAAAATATATGGTTTTTGGATTACTAAAAACTACCGTGAAGCATACAATATTTATGCGTGCAACGGAATCTTGTTCAACCACGAATCGCCAAGAAGAGGTGAAACCTTTGTTACTCGAAAAATTACTATGGCCACCGCAGCTATTGCTTTAGGAAAACAAGATTGTTTGTATTTAGGAAACTTGAACTCACAAAGAGACTGGGGACACGCCAAAGATTATGTAGAAGCCATGTGGAGAATCTTGCAACAAGATGTTGCCGAAGACTATGTCATTGCAACGGGAGTCACTACCTACATTCGTGATTTTGTGCGCCTTTCTTTTGCTGAAGTAGGAATAGAATTGGCATTCGAAGGAAAAAATGAAAATGAAATTGCCACTATAAAAGCTTGCAATCATTCTGATTATCAGTTAGAAATAGGTAAAGTTATAGTACGAGTTGACCCGCAATATTACCGACCTACCGAAGTAGATTTGTTGATTGGCGATCCAAGTAAATCGAAAAAACT
Source organism: Flavobacterium franklandianum (assembly GCF_007097365.1). Classification (GTDB taxonomy): domain Bacteria; phylum Bacteroidota; class Bacteroidia; order Flavobacteriales; family Flavobacteriaceae; genus Flavobacterium; species Flavobacterium franklandianum. Next base: position 765 of record NZ_VJZR01000024.1, on the reverse strand, counting down.
GGGTTGGGAACCTCAATATGACCTTGCCGGATTGGTAAAAGAAATGGTGGCCAGTGATCTGGAAATCTTGAAAAGAAGTAGATAAGGACGGTTCAAAGCCGCAGGTAAACCCTAACTAACCCTTAATTATCCTCTTATGCAAGCGGCCCATCGTGTAGCCAAAAACACCCGTGTTTTATATGCCCGGATGGCCATTACGATGTTCATTTCCTTGTACACCACAGTTTTAGTATTGGCAGACTTGCCGAAAGACATCATGCAAAGTGATTTGAAATTGATGCAAAAAGACTAGCATTTAAAATATGGCGGGTATTTACCCTGAATTATTTCGAGTAAAAAATAGAACTATGAGCAAATTAACCAATCTATATTACCAATTAAAAAAGTCATAAAGTAATTTTTTAATTGTTTTAATTCGATTTATATTAATCAAACTTTTTAAAAATAAATTATTCCTTTTACATCAGAGTGTTACCATTAAAGGTATCAAAAATATTGAGGCAAGAGAAGTTATTAAAGTTGGTATAGATTATGTTGGATTTATGCTCAAAACAGATGAGACTTACTTGAATATAAAAGGCAAATTAATCATTAAAGATAGATATTCTATAGGTAGGGGTTGTAGATTTGATATTGGAGAAAAGGCTATTGTATCAATTGGTTCTGGTGGATATATTAATTGTAATACAAATTTAATCAAAAGAATTCCTCGAGGCTCTGCCTCGGGGTCATAAGTAAAAAAGATTAGTACATTTGTTTGATGAG
>NZ_VJZR01000023.1 GCF_007097365.1 Flavobacterium franklandianum | reverse complement strand
TTTGGAGTATATATTTCTAGTTTTTTTTCCATAGTTTCTTGAATTCTCCGTTTCTGCGGGCGCATAACCGCTAACGTCTCGTGGCTTGGCGTCAGTTGGGGATTTGGTTAGCCAAATGTATCGATTTAAAAACCAACTTTCAAGTACAAAACCAACTTTGATAAAGCCTAAAACCCCAATTGCGCCAAACCGCTGTTAGCGGATGTCTTATTAATTTATTGTTAATTCAAAACTATTTGGATAGTTTTCTTTTTTAAAGAATAATAATGATATAAACGGAATAAATATTAAAGGTAAAATTACTTTTTTGGCAATAATTAATTGAATAATTACGCCAACAATAGCAATTCCAATTAATATTCCTAAACTTAATTTGTAAGTTGCGCTTGCATTAATTGTAATTGTTAATTGTTGTCCATTTCTTAAATTTAGCTCTTTTCGGATTGTTGTATTTTCGTTTTTAATTTCCACAACATTTAGTCCAGCTTCAACTACTAAGATTATTCTATTATTTAAATAATTCACTTCTTTGCAAGGTTTGCCGTTTAAAAACAAAGTGTAAGAATTTGCTCTATTATATACTCCCGTACTTTTTGATGTTCTCACAATGATTTGAGTCTGCTCCATTATAAATCGTTTTTATTTAGTTTTTATTTACAACTTTTAATTTTTTGAATTATTTATAATTTTTTCAATTCAGTCATTAACTTTAAATTCATATTTTTTTCAACTGCGATTTTTTTAAAGATATCCGCTAACGGTTTCGGGCTTGGCGAAGGTGGCGATTTTCACCACAAATGTTGATGCGGAGAACCAAACTTTGATTAACCACAGATGTATCTGCGGAGCACTGAACCGCCACTTTTGCCAAACCCGTGTTATGCGTTCGGTGTTTTGTCTGTCATTAAATTTTGTCTCAATTCTTGTTCATTTATATTCATCGTTTTCATATATTCTTTAAAAGTTTCAGTTGTCTGTGGTATTGCAAGTCCAATTTTCTTTAATATTCCTTCTGTTTCCTTTATGCGGTATGTATCATAAAAACTCGTGTCTTGTTTTGGAAATATCAAGAACCCACTATTTGAACTAAAGCGATACATATAAGCAATTGTCTTGTAGTAAATGCTAGTTGCTTTTTCTGAATTTTCAGAATATGATTGTTGTCTGTCAAGAGGAATATACTTTGCATCCCCAACAGACTTTGGTTCTTCTTTACTTATAAAATCAGGATAAATTGATTGTTTATTATTTTCAAATAGATATTGTCTGTGTTTTCCAGTTTTATTCTCTGGGTGAATAAAATTTTCTTTTAAAATAGTATTTAGATACTCTTCCCAAAGCCAAGCTCCGTCAAATAATAAACCGTAAACTTTATCTTTATTATTACCAAATGTAATTTTCTCGTGTCGTAGAATTTTTAAGCAAATTTTTTGCAAAGCTGAATATTCTGTAAAATATGGATGAGTAATGGGTTTTAAATTACTAGTGATTATCCTTTGTCTTGAATTGCTATTAAATGTTTTATCTGTAACAAATATGAATTTACTTACAATGTCTCTGACTTCACTATCATTCGTTAAAACACCACTTCCAAAAGGATGCATTTTGATGTGTTCAATTGTATGCCTAATAAGTTGTGTTAGATTGTTGTTATAGCTATGTTCTCTTGTTGTATAAGCAATCTTTCCAGTAAATGGAATATTACTAATGATGTGGCGTTTTACATCGATAGTTCCTTTAACATTTGAATCGTTGTATTCCTCTTTTTTATATGCTTTATAGATACCTTGTGAATATGCTTTTTTGAGATAATAGGGAAAGAGATAAAGAAGAAAATCCCAAATATTTTCTTTGTTTGGTGTTTGGTCAAATTTTAAAAGATTAATTGAAAATACCTTTTGCAACATATAATGAAGAAAATAGTCATTGTTTTCGTCTTTTGCAAAACGAGACGAAATTGTAAGTTGTGTTGAATTTCGACCAATGAACCCCATTAAATTATATGTTGTCAGGTTTTCATCATCTAGTGAGAAAATATGTGGCTTTTCTACATCGTCTCGAAACTTACCAAATGAATGAGGAAAAATAAGCAAATCAGGATTTTCCTTTTGTAAATCCAAAAGGTTTCTGTTTGCTATAACTGACAAATCTGCAATGTTCAAATTGTCAAATTTATCTATACTTTTCCCGCCATTGTTATCAGTTGTTCTCATTAAACAGTAAATGCATTTTTGAGTAATTCAATTTTCTCAAAGCTATCAGGCATTCCTCTCAAATATTCTTTTAGTAGTGGCTCAATCCGTAAACTCCAAATGTTGTCAATATCCTGTCTAGCATTGCCGTTCGAATCTAAAAAATATGCAGCTCCAATATGATAAGAAGGATTTAGACCATCTGTATTTGAAATTTGCTCGTTTAGTTTTAACATTCTTTCCTTTGTATTCTGTGGTAAGTTCATATTATCTGCACTTTGCACCGCTGTAATTTCTATCCAAGTAAAACGTCTTCGCATTGCAAAATCGAAACTTTCAACACTTCTGTCTATGTCGTTCATTGAGCCGATTATATATACGTTTTCAGGCACATAAAAAACTTCTTTCTCGTCACTGTGTAAATTTGAATACTGCGTTTTAACTGCTCCTTTTTTACCTCTATAGCTCGGGTCAATGGAAAAGAATAATTCACCAAATATTTTTGAAATCTCGCCTCTATTAATTTCATCAATTACAAAAACATAGTTTTTAATGCCATTATTAGTGCTTTCTTGATTATTTGTGAATTCCACTAAATCAAAATTGGCTTTCAAATAATTCACAACATCTTCCATATCTTTTTGAAAAGCACCCGAGGGTCTTGATTGCTTTCCTTGATAAGCATCGTAAACATTTTTTTTCGTGATAGTAAAGTTGTATTGTGATGGGGTATTTAAAGAAGAATATTTTAATGAGTCCTTTGAAGATAAGCCGTAATCCCAAGAACCAATTGTTGTTAATGTTCCTTGTGCGATACTATTTCTTATCGCTGTTAATAAATTTTCCCAAGCCAAATCAAAATTGTCAACAATCTCTGAAAATTTTGCCTCTGAAGCTTTTTGGCAAAACGATTTGAAAATTCCGTCTTTAATTTCAAAGCCAATGATTCCGTTTTCATCAGGTGGTGTCGGTCTAAGACCTTCGACAAAGTCTGTATAATCGTATGATGGATGAAATTGTACAAAATTAAATTGTCCGCTTTCTTCTAACTCATCATCGGTTTTTACACCAATCATTTGCTTTGCAATTTGTTTTGCTAAAAATGTTTTACCAGTTCCAGGAGCACCTGTAAGGATGATGTTTTTGGATGATTTGAGTAAGTCTATGTAAGGCTGTATTTGCTTCATTTCTTGTTTACTTTCTTGTTCTTTATTCCATTGAATTATTATTTCGTCAAATCGGTCAAAAAATGATTTGAGATTCTCATTTGGAGGATTGTTGTCAAGTAATCCTAGGTCTTGAACAGAATAGCTTACAACATCTTTAGCATTACTTATTGGATAGCTGTCCTTTACGATTTTTAATCCCACTATTGAATCATTATTCCAAAGAGCGTTGACATTAATTGATGTCTCTTCCCAATTTAGATAACATCCTCTTCCTTTATAAACAGTCGGGTTGATGTTGATACAGATGTCACCATTTGTGTATGACTCCCATTCTTTTATTTGATTTTGAATGTTCTGCCCTTTATGTCCTTGTCCACTGCGATTGAAATTTTTTATGACTTTAATGTATCTGTCGTAACCGTCTCCAACTTTTTGGTCAGTTACGCAGAATTCAAGGTGTGCCATAAAATATTCTAGAAGCTTTTTAAATTTTTCGTATTCGGTCATTCAATTTCTATTTGTTGTCATTTGTATGGGGTGTCGGGTTTTTACACTGACGCATAACTATTATATATGCGCATAAAATTACAGTCTTTTGTTCCAAATTGGCATGTTATACGCATGTTTTTGTTAGTATTTATGCGTATAATTTTTACTTTATACTATACAAATTTAATTAAAAATCTTACATATCAAAAGGATTGATAATGTTTTTTAAAGAAGTACTACTCACATGTGTATAAATCATTGTTGTTTTCGGGCTACTGTGTCCCAATAGATCTTGTATATAACGCAAATCGGTCCCGTTTTCTAATAAATGGGTGGCAAAACTATGACGAAGTGTATGTAAACTAATTTGTTTTGTAATCCCTGCTTTTTTTGCAGATTGTTGCAATACAGATTGCGCACTTCTACTACTATATTGTTCTCCGTATTGTCCTTCAAATAAGAATGTTTTGGGTTTATAAATAGCATAATACTCTTTTAGTAATTCTAAAACTTTAGTTGATAATAGGGTGTATCGGTCTTTTTTTCCTTTTGCATTTTTTACATGAATCAGCATTCTTTGCCTATCAATGTCAGTAATTTTCATGTTTATGGCTTCACTGATTCTTAGGCCAGAAGAGTAAATCAAAGCCAATAATGTTTTGTGTTTTAAATTAGTGGTCAAATCGATAAGCCTAAACGTTTCTTCTTTACTCAAAACGTTGGGTAATGTTTTTGCATTTTTAGGGCGGTGTATTTTATCGACCATCATCTTAGTTTCTCGAATGGTTTGGAAAAATAGCTTTATGGCGTTCGTTACCTGATTTTGGTAGGAAGCCGAAAGATTATTTTTCAAAATATGTTCGTTGTTGTAAATAATCACATCTTCATTGTTTATATCGGCAACGGCTTTGTCACGATAAAACACCAAAAATGATTTCAGGGCTTCACTATAAGTAGTAATCGTGCTTTCGCTGTAGCGTTTGGAGCGCAGGAATTGCTTGAACTTTTCGATTTGTTCGATACCTTCTGTCGAAGGCAATGAATACGATACAAGAGGGATCTTAAAACGAACTCGATTTTCCTCCGTATCTGGAAGATGCCAAGCCACCAGAGATTGGCTCCAGCGCGAACCATCCAGTTTCTTGATCCGAGCTATTAAATCAATATCTTTTTCGAAATAGACTGCGATTCGCTTTTCCTTTTTATGGGTAATAATTTTGGCTTCCCATTTCATAATCAATGCTTTTAATGTACCAATATAATGAATAAATTTTAAATTAAAAACACCATCAACTTTGCAAATAAAATTGCCAACTTTGTGGTTAAATATTATTTTATGAAAATAAACCCAAAAAACGGAATCGACAAGCTCCTTTTCGGTATGAAACAAAACGACGTTATCGCTCTTTACGGAAAACCCAACCGAAATTATAAGGACGAAGACGACAATGTAATTTTTGCCTACAACACGCTGAAAATGCGTTTGACGTTCTATCAAGAAGAAGAAATGAAACTGGGTTATATTGTGGCTTCGAGTCCTGACTTGGAATTATTTGGCAATACAATCATTGGTAAAAAAATAAGTGATGTCAAAAAAGATTTAACTACCAAGGGCATTACTAAATTTACCCAAGAAGATTTCGATACTTTCGAAAACTATTTCAACGAAGACAATTGGTTCATCCTGCAAACGGAGTTTGACGAGGTAGTGAAATTCGAGATTGGCGCCATCATCAATGCCAAGGATGAGTTTGACTGGAAGTTTGGGAAGAAATAAGTTCGTTTTGTGTTGAATGGGACACGGATGACACAGATTTGCTTCGCAATAACACGGATAAGAACGGATTTCTTATCTGTTGGATGGGGAATAGTATTTATAATAATATCAAAAACGCATATAAAATAGTCCAAAATAATAAACTATTTGTCAATCCGTAGGAGTCTCGACGCACGAGAGAAGCGACGCTTTACAGCCTGACAAACGAAGTAGAAAGAAGGAATTAAAAAGCAATTTGTTTGGTATAATTCGCTTTATATACCTATTCTATTTTAAAATAACAAACCCTACAAGTAGCAATTACTTGTAGGGTTTATTTTTGTCATTTCGATGAAGGAGAAATCGCATTAGTTGCTCACATTAGTTGCTCCTCGTTATGAGATTTGCTTCTTCGAAATGACAAATTAGGGTCTTAATTATTTTGGTTCTGCTTTGCTTTCGATCATTTCGATTTCGAAAATTAATGTTGCATTGGGCGGAATCACACCACCTGCACCCGCTTCACCATAAGCAAGTTTCGATGGTATATAAATGATGGCTTTTTCTCCAAAAGAAATTAAGCTCAATCCTTCGAGGAATCCCGGAATCATACCGTCTTTTTTTCCGGCTTCAAACGGGAATGCTTTGTATCCGTTTTGGGTATCTCTATTGGCATCGTATTTTCCGTAAGCCTTGCACACATCGGCATAACTGCTGTCAAAAAGGGTTCCATCTTCAAAATAGCCAGCATAATTAAAATAGAAAGTGGTTCCGTCTACTGGTTTTACACCCGTTCCTTTTTGAGTAATTTTATACGCTAATCCAGATGGGGTAGTGGTTGCGGTAGCTTTTTCAGTTGCCAAATAAGCCACTTTTGCTTTGATTACACTGCTGTATTTTTCTTCATACTCTCTTTTGGCTTCAGCCTGAATTGCGGCTTGATTTTTCTGATTTTCAGCATCTATCGCCGCTTGCTTTTTGGCATCTTCGGCTTTGTTGTTGTAATAATCTGCAAATATCTTTGGTGCATCAAATGCTTTGGCTGCAGTTCCTTTTCGGGTAATGGTCATTTTAAGAATCACATCATTTTGTGCAATTTGGTTTACCACATCCATTCCTTGTGTTACGTGGCCAAAGATGGTGTGTTTTCCGTTTAGCCAAGGCGTTTCTTTGTGGGTAATAAAAAATTGACTTCCGTTTGATGTAGGCCCAGAATTGGCCATTGCTAGAACGCCACCTTTTTCGAATTTCGAATCGTTGAATTCATCTTTGAAAGCATACCCCGGACCGCCAGAGCCATTTCCGGATGGATCACCACCCTGAACCATAAAATCGGGAATTACTCGGTGAAATTTAAGGCCATCATAAAAAGGTTTTCCTTTAAGTTTAGCATCGGCTACAAAGGTGTTTTTTCCTTCGGCAAGTGCAATAAAATTGGCTACGGTAACAGGCGTTTTTTTGTATTCTAATTGCACAACAATAGTTCCTTTATTGGTGACAATGGTGGCAAAAATGCCTTCGACAACAGCTACGGTTTTCGGACTAACTTTAGTTGTTGTAGTTTTGGGTGTCGTTTTGGTTGTTGCTACTTTCTTGGCGGGTGTTACAGGTTTTTTGGCTGTTTGTGCCTGAAGGTTCAACATTCCCAAGAATAATAATACTAAGAATTTAGCTTTCATTTTAAATGATTTTTTAAGGTCTGACTTTAATCTCTCTAGGTTTAATTCCTCGAAGGGCTGCTCCGATTTTTTTGCCACAGATTCACAGATTAAAAAAGATTTTTTGAAAATCTGTGAATCAGTAGCTATTATTTCGATAGTACCTCGGGACTCTTCCCCGTGGTAGTTTATTTGCTTTTATAAATTACTGAGGCATTTTTTCTAATAACTCGATTTCAAAAATAATATTGGCATTGGGCGGTATCACACCACTAGCTCCAGCTTCGCCATATCCCAATCTCGAAGGGATGAAAATGGTGGCTTTGTCACCAAAAGAGAGTTGCTCAATTCCCTCTATAAATCCCGGAATCAAGCCGTCTTTTTTTCCAGCTTGAAAAGGAATGGGTTGGTAGCCACCTTGAGCGGATCTACTGGCATCTAGTTTTCCATACATTTTTAAAATTTCTGGAATACTGGAATCGAATAGACTTCCGTTTTCTAGATAGCCAGCATATTGAATGAAAATATTAGCTCCAGCCTTTGGTTTTTTGCCCCCTGCTTTTTTGGTGATAACGTATTTCAATCCTGTTGGTGTGGTAGTAGTTTTCGCTTTCAAAGCGTCAAATTCAGCTACTTTTTGGTCAAAAATGGCTTGGTATTGCGCATTGGCAGCAGCTTCGGCAGCCAATTTATTTTTTTGATTCTCGGCTTCTATCGTATAGTAATCGCGAAAAGTTTTGCTGGCATCAAACTTTTTGGCAGCTTCACCATTTCGGATAATGGTAACTTTAATCATATGATCGCCTTGCTCAATTTTGTTCACGACTTCCATTCCATTTCCAACAACTTGACCAAAAATGGTGTGTTTTCCTTCTAACCACGGAGTTTCAACGTGTGTGATAAAGAATTGGCTGCTGTTGGTCGCCGGTCCATTATTGGCCATAGCCAAAACGCCTCCTTTATCAAATTTCATTTCTGTGATTTCATCTGCGAATTTGTAGCCTGTATCACCAGAGCCAGTTCCCAATGGATCTCCACCTTGAATCATAAACTCTGCAATGACTCTGTGAAATTTTAATCCATCATAAAAAGGTTTGTTTTTAAGATTTTCGTTGGTGATGAAATCATTTTTTCCTTCGGCTAATGTTATAAAATTGGCTACAGTAATGGGCGTTTTGTCATAAAATAATTGCGTAATTATGGTTCCTTTGTTGGTTTCGATTTGGGCATATAAACCGTCAGGAAGGTTGTTTTTTTCCTCTTTACAAGAATATAAGGAGGCTGCAGTTAGGACTGCTAATAAGAATAGAATGCTTTTTTTCATTGGGAATGTTTATTGGTTAATGTGTCTTTATTAGTGTTTATGATTTTTGTTTGAATGGTGGGTTCTTCACCTGGAACTTGATTTAACGCATCGGTTTTCCTAAGCAGAATTTCTTTTTTGAAAGCGGCTTCTGAAATGAAATTGTGCAACGTCACCGTGCAAAGCAAAGGTTGATTGGGACCAATTTTCTTTTCGTCACCGTGATAACCATAGGCAATGTGAGAAGGAAAAAGGAAAATTACTTTCTCTTTTTTGCGCATCAGTTTGATGCCTTCACGCAAACCAGTCATTATGTTTTGCTTATCGATGGCATAAGTTTGAGGTCGTAATTCCAATTCCGAATAGATGATTTTTCCCTTCAAATCTTTTATTTCATAGTTAAAAAAGGCTACGTCTCCTTTTTTTGGAGTTAAAGTGTCTAATGTATTTTGAACAACATAAGTGTACCAATAGCCATTGGTAGAAGCAATAAATTTTACTTTTGGGTTCCTTTTTATTACGGAATCGATTTGATCTTCTTCTGTAGAAACGAGCTTTTTGTTTCGTTCAGCCGATTTTTTCATAAAAGTTCCAGATGCTTGTGAAACAGGTCTGCGGGCTTCCTGATTTTGTTTGCAACCGGAAACCAAAAGAGTCACCAAAAATGCCAATAGAATTATTTTACTGTTGTTCATAATGCGTTATATTTTTAGTTTACTAACTAAATCTTCAAACTTTTTAACGGTTTCTTCCATCGATACTTCTGATTTTCCTCCTGCTGCATTGCGATGACCTCCGCCGTTGAAGTGCGCTCTGGCAAAAAGATTCACATCAAAATTACCTTGCGAACGAAGTGAAATTTTGATGATTTTCTCGTCAGTATTTTCAATAAAAATAGCGGTAAACACAATTCCTTTGATACTCAAACCATAATTTACGATGCCTTCGGTATCTCCTTTGATGTGGTTGAAATGGTCTAATTCATCTTGGGTAAGCGTGGTATAAGTGGTTTTCTGCTCCGGAAAAATTTTCATATTTTGGAGCGCTCTTCCTAATAATTGCAATCTATCGTACGAACTATTATCGTAAAGAAGTGCTGGAATTTCACTGTTTTCGACACCTAAATCAATCAAATCGGCGATGATTCTATGAGTTGTTCCCGTTGTTTTTGGGAAACGAAACGAACCGGAATCGGTTAAAATTCCAGTATAAATACAAGTGCCAATGGTTTTGTCGATGTCTGATTTTTTGCCAAGAGCAGCAATAAAATTATATAGCATTTCGCAAGTGGAACCGAACGAAGTGTCAGAGTAAGTAACTGCTGCATAATCATCTGGTGATTGATGGTGATCTATCATTACGAATGGAACTTTTAGCTTGTTCAGCACATTTTCCATTTCGCCCACACGGTGCAATGCATTGAAATCTAAAGTAAAAATCAAATCTGCTTCTTCAAGTATATTTGTGCAGTTTTTTTTATCTTTTTCGAAAATTTTTACGGTTTCGGAGCCTGGCATCCAAGCAAGAAAATCAGGAAATTCATTGGGAGAAATCACAACAGGATGGTGATTGTTTTTTAGTAAAAAATGATACAATCCAAGAGTTGAACCCATTGCGTCTCCATCAGGACTTCGATGCGGAATTATGGCAATTTTTTTTGGTGTTGCTAATAACAACTGTATCGCTTGTATGTCTTGTTCTTTCATATGTGTAAATTATATTTTTCAGCGGTCACATATGGTATGCTTCGCCAATTCGCCTATGCTCGGGTCGCCTTTTTTATTATTGGTGTTTGCTTAGGCAAACTTTTAGTTAGTGGCGATTTCATAGGTTGCGAATTTACATTTTTTTAATGTAATGTTGAAAACATTTAAAGATTTAACAAACTTTTACAATACTAAAAATCTTCTAAATCTTTTCTTTTAAAACGTTGATACAACTTGTATTTAGAGCCTTTAACGATTTGAGAATTGTAAATTCCTACCGAACCCGACGAATAGTAAGCCACCACGCAGGCAATTCCAATGAATAAGCCACTTTCTATACCAAAAAGTTCCATTCCCATAACCGTGCAAGCAATTGGAGTGTGAGTGGCTCCCGAAAATACGGCTACAAATCCCATTCCTGCCAAAAGTGCTACAGGTAAAGGAACAATTGTAGATAAAGCGCTGCCTAATGTGGCGCCAATAAAGAAAAGTGGTGTTACTTCGCCTCCTTTAAATCCAGCACCAAGTGTGAATCCTGTAAAGACTATTTTCAGTATAAAATCATACCACGGGTTTGTTGCGGAGAAGGATTCGACAATAGTTGGAATTCCCAAACCGATGTATTTTGTGGTTCCAATGCCATAAATAGCTAAAGCTAAAATAAGTCCGCCAATTAACGGACGTAGGGGAGGAAATGAGATTGTTTTTGAAAATAATTTTCCCCAAAAATGGGTAGATCTTGAAAATAACATCGATGCAAAACCAAAGATTATACTAACAATAATAATCCATCCTAGTATTGTCACCGTTATTTGGGGTACAATTGGAATGTGATAATGGGTATGTGCTACTTGCCAAAATTCGACTGTAAAATAAGCTACATACGCGGTAAGGAAAGATAAAGCGATACTCTTGTAAGTGATTTTGCTGAAATACAAAACCTCTAAAGCAAACAAAGCTCCTGCCAAAGGGGTTCCAAAAACCGAAGCAAAACCTGCACTGATTCCCAGAATAATGAGTGTTTTTCTGTCGGAATTATTAAGTTTAAACAAACCTGTGAATTGATCAGCGATGGCACCACTCATTTGTACAGCGGTACCTTCGCGACCTGCTGAACCACCAAAAAGATGGGTGATTAAAGTGCCGATAAGCACCATCGGAGCCATTTTGAGCGGAATGGTTTTCTTGGGATTTTCGTATTCTTCCAGCAATACATTATTGCCTTTTATTACATCAGTTCCGTAAAAATGATACAGTAGTCCGATGCAAAGTCCGCCAATTGGCAAAAGCCAAATAATCCAATTGTGGTGTTCTCTATATTGAGTTACCCATTCTAAGGATACCAAAAAAAAAGCCGAAGCACAGCCCGAAAAAACGCCTATCAAAAGACAAATGAAAATCCATTTGGTGATGAGAAGAGAGGTTTTTTTTAGGTTCATTCTTAGGGTATTGGACTTTTTTAGCCGCGAATTACACAAATTTACACGAAAAATCAGCTGTTCTTCTCACACTAATCCTAAAAATTAGTGACAATTAATTTTAAACTGTACTTAAATTGTGATAATTCGTGTAATTCGCGGCTTATTTTTTTAGAAGAAATTATTCAGCAGCAACAGCCGTAAATTCAATTTCAACCAAATATTCTGGAGCTACTAATTTGCTTATTTCATAAAAACCAGTCGCTGGTTTGATGTCTTTGAAAAAAGCAGCGTGGGCTTTGGCAACCGCTTCAAAAGTTGTAATATCGGTAGTGAAAATTCGAGTGCGAATCACGTCTTTCATTCCCACATTCAAGTCTTCGAGTACTTTTTCGATTCTTTCCAGAATGTTTAGAGTTTGTGCATAAGCATCATCGGCTTTCACTTTTTCGCCATCGACAATGGCAACAGTTCCTGATACTTCAATGATATTTCCAATGCGAACCGCACGACAATAGCCCATTTTGTCTTCCCAAGGTGATCCTGTCAATATGTTTTCTCTTTTCATTTTGTTTGTTTTATTTGTGTTGTGTTGATTTTGAATGTTTTGAAATTTAATTCTATTTCCGGTATATTTTGTGCAATTTATAAAAAAAAGAAGAAATAAAAAATCCGGATTTAAATCTCTAGGTTTAATTTCTCGAAGGGCTACTTCGATTTTTTTGCAACAGATTGTTTCGCCTGTTTGCTATTGCTCGAGTCACCGATTAAAAAAATATTTTTGAAAATCTGTGAATCTGTTGCTATTATTTAGGAAGTTTAATTTAAAAGTTCAATGAGGTAAAGTATTCTTGGAGTTACATAATTTACGGATATGAAATAAATTCTGTTATTGAATGTTATATAAGAAGAGTTGAATCACACTAATTTTCGGTTTTAGACTTAAAATGCATTGATTAACTAATTTATAAAAGCAATGAAAAAAATAGTATTATTTGTTATCATTTTAGTGATGTCCTTAAATGGATATTCGCAGGATGAATTCAAGTCCAAATTTAAGGCAATTCCCGCCAAGAACTCGAAAATAAAAAAGGTAATTCCACCAAAAGTAATTGCGCCAAAAGTCACGCCACCCGATGTTGTCAAAGCAGCTGTAGATGATTTTATAAATCCTGAGGCTATTTTTCTGAACAGTAATTTATATAAAAAAGAGTCCAATTCTAGCGGCATTTTTTATAGAAGAAATCAATTTTTAGGAAGTTTCAAAACCAAATCATTCACTTCTACCATTCGGTATAAGGATGCGGCTTATGTGGATGGCGACAAGATTAGAGTTTATTTGAACGATAAGATAATTGAACCCGAAGTTGTTTTGGACGGCGCATTTAAAGGTTTCAAAATAGCATTGGTTGATGGTGTTAACAAAATTGATTTCGAAGCCCTGAACGAAGGTTTCGCTTCGCCAAATACAGCAGAATTTCAGGTTTATGATGATAAGGGAATCGCTATTTCGGCCAGCCAATGGAATGTTGGAACCGGTTATAAAGCAACTATAATATTGGTTAAAGAATAGGGTGTTCCGTTGTAATAGTAAAATATACGCCACAGATTCACAGATTTTTAATATAAGTTACTTTGAAAATCTGTGAATCTGTGGCTAGTTTTATTTGTGAATGCCTTGTCAAAGAATAAAACTCCAAAAAATTTTTATGTAATTTTTGTGACTTTAGCTATTTGATTTCTATTATTTTTGAACTTTTTAAATATTGATTCATCAATAGGAAAAACAATATGAAGCGATTTCTTTTTTTTATAATAATAATAGGTCTGAGCTCAAAAGCTTTTGGGCAAATTGAATTCAAGCCTAAATTCAAAGCCATAAAACCTCAAACGACCATTGCAAAACCAAAAAAAGAAAAAGATATTCCTCCTCCAACCAATTTTGCCAAATTGGATTTGCCAAAAATTGTAGCTCCCAATGTATTGAAAGAAACAAATATTTTTGGCACTAAACCCAAACCTGACAATTCTTTTGAAATAGGAACTCCCGAGAATCATTTTTCGATGACTCCAAAAAACAAATTTGAGCATAAACTAGGCGATGTTTATCAAGACAAAATGACCAAGGATTTAAGTAAAACAATGATTAGGGAAGGGCTGAAAGAAGATAAAAGTCTTTTAGACAGAGTTGACAGATACCTTGGTGAATACCGAACTAAATCTGAATATTTTACTGTCAAATACCGAGATTATATAGTAATAGATGGCGATTTAATAAATGTTTATTTAAACGGTAAATTATTGCGTTCGGGTTTGTATTTGAATTCTGAATTTGGGGAATTCAGAATTCCTTTGAATCTTGGCTTAAATGATATTGAATTTGTTGTTGCAAGTATGGGGACTTCTGGCGGAAATACGGCGGAATTGCACGTTTTAGATGATGTTAATAGAGACATTACTACTGAGTATTGGAATAACTTAGCTTTGGGTGTTAAAATCAAAATGATTGTTATTAGAGAGTAATTTTAATTTTTCTAATTTTCGATTTTTCATTCCCGATAATAAAAAGTATTTTTGCCAAATGCAACACAACGTACTTATTTTAGATTTCGGATCGCAATACACACAACTTATTGCCCGACGAGTTCGCGAATTAAATATATTCTGCGAAATTTTTCCATACAATCATTTTCCTGATGATTTATCATCTTATAAAGCGGTAATCCTTGGCGGAAGTCCATTTTCTGTTCGCGGAGAAGATGCACCACACCCCGATTTATCTCAAATTAGAGGAAAATTACCAATGCTTGCCGTTTGTTACGGAGCACAATATTTAGCGCATTTTAGTGGTGGAGAAGTAGCCTCGTCTAATACCAGAGAATACGGAAGAGCTAATTTATCTTATATTAAACAAGATGAAATTTTTTTCGAAGGCGTTTCTGAAAATAGCCAAGTTTGGATGAGCCATAGCGATAGTATCAAGGCGTTGCCAACGAACGGTGTAAAGCTAGCGAGCACGCATGATGTAGAATTTGCTGCTTATAAAATCGAAGGCGAAACAACATATGCCATTCAATACCATCCCGAAGTTTTTCACTCTACCGATGGATCTAAAATGTTAGAGAATTTCTTGGTAAAAATTGCCGAAGTTCCTCAAAATTTCACGCCAGGTGCTTTTGTTGAAGAGATTGTAGCTGAAATGAAAGAAAAATTGCAAGACGATAAAGTGGTTCTTGGACTTTCTGGAGGTGTCGATTCGACTGTAGCTGCGGTTTTATTGCACAAAGCCATTGGGAAAAATCTCTATTGTATTTTTGTCAATAATGGTTTGCTTCGAAAAGATGAATACCAAAGTGTGTTAGACCAATACGAAGGAATGGGTTTGAACGTAAGAGGAGTTGATGCTTCCCAACGGTTTTATGATGCATTAGCAGGAGTTTCTGATCCAGAATTAAAAAGAAAAGCCATTGGTAACGCGTTTATCGAAGTTTTTGATGTCGAATCGCATCGCATTGAAGACGTAAAATGGTTGGCACAAGGAACAATTTATCCCGATGTAATCGAATCGGTTTCGGTAAAAGGACCATCGGCAACTATCAAATCGCATCATAATGTGGGTGGTTTACCTGATTATATGAAGTTGAAAGTCGTGGAACCGTTGCGCATGCTTTTCAAAGACGAAGTGCGTAGAGTAGGAGCAAGTTTAGGGATTGATCCAGAATTATTAGGAAGGCATCCTTTTCCAGGACCTGGATTATCGATTCGTATTTTAGGCGATATTACATTAGAAAAAGTACAAATTTTGCAAGACGTAGATAAAGTTTTTATTGATGGATTGAAATCTTGGGGATTGTATGACCAAGTTTGGCAAGCCGGAGCGATTTTGCTTCCTGTAAATAGTGTAGGAGTAATGGGCGATGAGCGTACTTATGAAAAAGTGGTAGCGCTTCGAGCAGTACAATCTACTGACGGAATGACTGCTGACTGGGTCCATTTGCCTTATGAATTTTTGATGAAAGTTTCTAACGATATTATTAATAAAGTGAAAGGGGTAAATAGAGTGGTGTATGACATTAGCTCAAAACCACCAGCAACCATCGAGTGGGAATAATATAATAAGGATTGTTTTCGAACAATAATTATGTGAATTATATAAAAACGGTATCAGATTTTGGAATAAAATTTGATACCGTTTTGCTATCTTTGAAAAACTAATTTTTTATAAAAAAGAAGGATGAAATATTTTATAGCAGCGTGTTTGGTTACTTTGGTTTTTTCTTTAAACGGATTTTCTCAAGAAAAAAATACAACTCACAAGGTTGAAAAAGGGGAAACGATTAGCCAAATTGCCCAAAAATACAATGTCACCCCTTATGATATTTATCAATTAAACCCCGATGCGCAAGGTGGTTTAAAACCTAATAGTATTTTGCTGATTCCTAAAAAAGGGAATGCCAAGAAAACAATTGCTAAAGTTATAACGCATAAAGTAGAACCCAAAGAAACTTTATTTGGTATCGAAAAAAAATACGATGTTTCGAATGAAGCTTTGAAGAAGGCCAATCCCGATTTAGAAAAATTAGGACTTCAAATAGGGCAAACTCTTGTTATTCCATCGAATACAGTTGCAAAAACGACAGTTTCAACTCCAGAAAAAGTGGTGTATCACATAGTGTTTCCCAAAGAAACCAAATATTCCATTGCTAAAAAGTACGGAATAACCATCGAAGAATTGGAAAAACGAAATCCCGAAATCATTCCTAATTTGGCCATTGGACAAAAATTAATAATCAAAGGAACTGCTCCAAAAGTGGCAGTTGTGGTACCTCAAAAGGAAACGGTAAAACCCATTATTCCAAAAGTTTCTCCAAAAATTAATTATATTGATTATGCGGTAAAACCCAAAGAAACCTTATACAGCTTGTCGAAAATGGGGGGTTTGTCACAGGAAAATTTAGTGAATTTGAATCCCGCTTTGGCCAATGGTGTTGAAGTAGGAATGGTTGTAAAAGTACCTGAATCGGCTTCTTTTCCGCAGGAAGTTGTAATTAAAAAAGCGTACACTTTATTGTCAAAAAACTCGAATGACAGGAAAAAACTGGTGTTGTTGTTGCCTTTTAATTTAACTAAAATAGAAGGAGATACGGTAAATTCGATTACCAATCGTTTAAGGAAAGATAAGTTTTTGAATATGACTTTGGATTTTTATTCTGGTGCATTAATGGCGATAGATTCTGCTAAAAGTATTGGAGTTGCTGTAGATGTAAGTATTTTTGATTCACAGGAAACCAAAAACAGTTCGAATATTTCGACGCTCCACCAGCAAAATAGTTTGGAATCTGCCGATGCCATAATAGGTCCTTTTTATCAAAATAATGTCGAAAAAACGGCTGCTTTATTGCGTAATAGTAATGTTGCTGTAATTTCACCATTATCGAAAGATATTGGCGAATCGGTACCCAATTTATATCAAACTATCCCAACAGCCGATGCTTTGAAAAGAGCCGTTTTCGAATATATGATCGCAAAAGGAGGAAATATTATTGCAGTTGTCGATAAGAAAAAAGAGTCGGTAAGCCAATTTATAAAGCAAAATTATAGTCAAGTACAATTTGCCAGTTTGCAAGAAAACGGAACATTATCGGCAGAAAGCTTGAAAAGTTTACTCGTAAAAGACAAAATGAATTATGTGGTTTTGGCTTCAGAAAACACAGGGATGATTAAGTGGACAATGTCGACAATGATGAGCGTTATGGCAAGTTATAGTTTAGAATTGGTTATTTTTGAACCTAACGAAACCTTAGATACGGATGAAATTAGTTTTGAGAATTTGACCAAATTAAAACTAATGTATCCCTCGATAACTCGTGAAAATGAATCAGCCGAAGCGCTAATTTTCGAAAAAGAATACAGAAAGAAAAACAAAATTTCGCCAAGTACGTATGCCACTCGTGGTTTTGATGTGACTTTTGACACGATGATGCGTTTGTCGCAAGGGAAAAGCTATCAAGAAACGGTCGATTCTACAGCTACAGAGCAAGTCGATAACAAGTTTGAATATTATAAAAAACCGGATGGCGGCTATACCAACAAAGGAATTTATATCTTGTATTATGATACTGATTTGACTATCAAGGAAGCTGAGTAGCAAGTTGGCAGATTTCAGATTTCAGTAAAATAGAGAGGCAAGCAATATAATTTTTATGTAAAAGTTCCATAGGAACGATTCATATTGTAGCAACGGATTTTAATCCGTTGAATAAAATAAGAATATTGTAGCAACGGATTTTAATCCGTTGGAATAAAATAAGAATATTGTAGCAACGGATTTTAATCCGTAGAATAAAATAAGAATATTGTGTAGCAACGGATTTTAATCCGTTGAATAAATAAATAGAAATAATAATTAAAACATGACCTCAAAAGTAACTTATTTAGGTGATTTAAGAACCTCGTCAATACACGTGCAATCGGGAAGCGAAATCATTTCTGATGCACCATTAGACAATAACGGAAAAGGGGAAGCATTCTCTCCAACTGATACTGTTGCCAATGCTTTGGCCAGTTGTATGATGACCGTTATGGGAATCAAAGCAAGAGATTTAAATGTTGATTTTACGGGAGCTACAGCAGCTATGACCAAAATTATGCAAGCCGAACCGAGAAGAATTAGTGCTATCGAAATTGTTTTTGATATGAACCTTGCTACCGATGAAAAAACGAAAACCATTCTAGAAAGAACCGCAATGACTTGCCCTGTTTTCTTGAGTTTGAATACAGAAATCGAGAAAAGGATTAGTTTTAATTGGAAGTAGGAGGAGTATTAAATATTAAGAAAAAAAATAGAGTAAAGAACAACAATTTTAGTGCTCTATACTCTATTTTTTGGTTTTTTTTTTCTCTTTAAATTGGTTTAAATACGCAATGGTTTTGTAATCAATCTACCATTTTATAATCACACTTCCCCAAGTGAATCCGCTACCAAAAGCAGCCAAAACCACAGTGTCACCCGATTTGATTTTTCCTTGTTCCCAAGCTTCGGTCAAAGCAATTGGAATAGAAGCTGCGGTGGTGTTCCCGTATTTTTGAATATTATTGAAAACTTGATCGTCAGTCAAATTGAATTTCTTTTGGATATATTGGGATATTCTCAAATTCGCTTGGTGCGGAATTAGCATATCAATATCCGAAACCTGCAAACCATTGGCTTGCAAACCTTCATTAATCACTTCGGCAAAACGAACAACTGCATTTTTGAACACAAATTGCCCATTCATTTGACCAAAATAACTAATATCTTCAGGATCATTATCCGCTAGAATGTCGGTTACCCAACGACCTCCCATTCCTGGTGCTTTTACGTATAATTCTTCGGCATGTTGCCCTTCGGAATGCAAATGTGTGGATAAAATTCCTTTCGACAAATCTTCTTCTCTACTCATAATTGCTGCACCAGCTCCATCGCCAAAAATCACCGAAACGCCTCGACCCCGATTGGTCATATCTAAGCCTGTCGATTGAACTTCGGAACCAATAATGAGTATGTTTTTGTACATTCCGGTTTTAATGTATTGGTCTGCTATAGAAACTGCATATACAAAACCCGAGCACTGATTTCGGATGTCTAATGCTCCAATATTTTTTAATTCTAAATCACGTTGCACCAAAACTCCTGAGCCAGGAAAATAAAAATCAGGACTCAAAGTGGCAAAAATGATAAAATCAATAGCTTCTTTATCAATTCCAGAACGTTCAATAGCAATTTTAGCTGCTTTCACTCCCATAGATGTAGTGGTATCTTCTCCTCGAATGATATGTCTTCGCTCCTGAATTCCTGTTCGCTCCTGAATCCACTCATCATTAGTATCCATTATTTTGGATAAATCGTCATTAGTCACTACGTTTTCAGGAACATAATGTCCTAATCCCGTTATTTTTGAATGGTACATATTGCAATGTTTTAATAAAATTAAGATAACAATTTTAAGAATACTTTAAAATCTAGCACAATGTAACAATAATTTTGAAAGCGCCAATCATTTTTTCAATATTTCAAAAAGTCTTTTTCGTTTATTGAAATCGAAGCTCTTTATAATCAACATCCGTTTTAATAGCTTATTTTTGCCTGTCTAGCAATCTCTCTTTTTTAATGAAAAAATCACTTATTTTTTTCTTCTTAATCCTCACTTCTAGCTATGGCCAAATATCGGGTTGTACGGATGCTCAAGCGAAAAATTTTAATCCAAATGCTATAAATAACGATGGAAGTTGCGTGTATGCTTCCGCTAAAGTCAAAACTAAAACTTCCATAAAATTAAAGGATTCTTTGAGAGAAACTTCCGGTTTGATGGTTTTCGAAAAATTATTTTGGACACACAATGACGATCACGATACCACTATTTATGGTTTGGATTCCAACGGAATAATTCAAAAAAAAATCAAGCTCGAAAAAGTAAAAAACAACGATTGGGAGGAGATTTCGCAAGATAGCAGTTATATTTATATTGGTGATTTCGGAAATAATTTTAAGGGCAACCGAAAGGATTTGCATCTTTTGAGAATCGAAAAAAAATCTTTTTTAACGATCAATCCTGTGATCGACACGATTTCATTTTCGTATTCGAATCAAACGGATTTTAACGAACAAAAAGAAAATCATACCGATTTTGATTGTGAAGCTTTTGTTGTTTCCCGAGATAGTATTTATTTGTTTGCCAAACAATGGAGTCAAAAGAAAACGACTGTGTATGTGTTACCCAAAATCCCAGGAAAATATACGGCTAAATTAAAAGAAACACTTAATGTATCAGGTCTAATAACTGGGGCGACATTATTAGAATCCGGAAAAGGAATCGTACTTTGTGGCTATTCCGAAATACTACAACCATTTTTATACTTGTTGAATGACTATAAAAACAATGATTTCTCGACTGGAAACCAACGAAAAATAAAGCTTCCTCTGCCTTTTCATCAAGTAGAAGGAATCGCAACCGAAGATGGGCAACTCTTTTATATCACCAATGAAGTCTTCAGTAAAAAACCGTTTATAAATGTTACCCAACAAATCCATACGGTCGATTTGAGTTTTTTTTTAAGAAATTAATTTTTAATATTTAACAATGTCAATTAGTGCTGGTGCGTTAAATAATTAGTTTAATTATCAAAAATATTATATTGCTGTTCATTGACATTTTGATTGTTTTGAAAGTTACCCAATAATTCACCTACCGGTGTTTTATCAAAAGCAGATATACTTAAAATTTGCATAATCTGATATATTGACAACTCGCTTTCAACTACTTTTTTCACATATGCGACAATTAAATAGGTGCAAATAGCTGTCCAAATATGTATTTTGACTGCGTTTTGCGAATGTCCCCAAAGTTTTTTAATTACTAAATTTTGTTTTATCCATTTAAAAAATGTTTCTATTTGCTACCTGTTTTTATAAATATACGAGACTTCAAGAGCTGTTACATCAAAATTATTTGTCATAAAAACAAGATAATTGTTTTTATCTGCATCGTAATACTCTATTAAGCGAAGTTTTTCGGG
>NZ_VJZR01000022.1 GCF_007097365.1 Flavobacterium franklandianum | reverse complement strand
AGGCAGAGCCTCGAGGAATTCTTTTGATTTACTTATGACCCCGAGGCAGAGCCTCGAGGAATTCTTTTGATTAAAAATTCACAAAGTATGAAATGGATTGGAAGACGTCAAAGTGACAACTTGGACGACCGAAGAGGAATGTCAGGTGGTGGAAAAACCTTAATTGGTGGTGGAGTATTAGGAATTGTAATCTTGCTATTAAATGCTTTTGGAGGCGAAAATGGTCAAATGATTGGCAATATTCTGGAGCAAACCCAAGGACAAGCAGCACCAACTGAGGAAAGAGCCTTAACTCCCGAAGAAATAAAAGAAGGTGAATTTATAAAAACCCTTTTGGCAGACAATGAAGACATTTGGACCAAAATATTCGAGGAAAACAATCTCACTTTTGAAGCTCCAAAAATGGTTTTATTCAGCGGTCAAGTGCAAACTTCCTGTGGTGGAGCGAGTTCCGCTTCTGGACCGTTTTATTGTCCGGGAGACAAAACCATTTATATGGATATGACTTTCTTTGAGGAATTGAGAACCAAATTTGGTGCCGAAGGTGGCGATTTTGCTTTGGCTTATGTTTTGGCTCACGAATTTGGGCATCACATTCAAACTGTGTTGGGAACTTCTGCCAAAATGCGCCAAGCACAAGAAGGCAAAAGTGAAGCCGAAGCTAATAAATTGTCAGTAGCTCTAGAATTGCAAGCCGATTTCTATGCCGGACTTTGGACACATTATAACGAAAATAAAAATGCAATGCTAGAACTCGGCGATATAGAAGAAGCCCTAAGTGCAGCAAATGCTGTAGGTGACGACGCCATCCAGAAAAAAATGCAGGGACAAGTGGTTCCTGATTCCTTCACCCACGGAACTTCCGAACAAAGAATGTATTGGTTCAATCGCGGTTTTAAATCGGGTGACATAAATAAAGGTGATACTTTTGCGGAGTTGGATTAAAAATCAATTTTTTAAAGTATTAGCAATTAATTCAAAAAACTAAACTTTGAAAAATTCAATTAATTATAACTTCAAAAAAGCAGATGTCACTGATATTCCTGAAATATGGGCTATTTTACAAAACGCTATAATTAGAAGAAAAAATGACGGCAGCAACCAATGGCAAGACGGCTACCCCAATCCAGAAGTCATAAAAAAAGATATTGAAAAAGGAGTTGGTTATGTTTTGACAGATGGCGAAAATACCATTGGTTATTGTGCCATCCTAATCAATGACGAACCGGAATACCTAAAAATTGAAGGAAACTGGCTTACCAATACCGATTTTGTAGTTTTCCACCGAGTGGCCATTGCTGAAAAGTATTTAGGGAAAAATTTATCACAAAAAATCATTGAATTTATCGAAGATTTTGCTCGAAAGAATACTATTAAAAGCTTAAAAGCAGACACCAACCACGATAATTTGGCAATGATAAAAATCTTTGAAAAATCAGGTTTTACTTTCTGTGGTATAGTCTATTTCAGAGGTAGTCCACGACGAGCTTATGAGAAAGTACTTGTATAATCTCTATTTGTGAAACAAAATTCAGCAATCAAAAGCACATCCATAAAAATTTGCTGTACCTTTGCGCCAAATTAAAGAAGCACTCAAAATAGATAGTGTTTACTTCAGAAACACCATTTATGTCATTCAACTCATTAGGATTATCGGATGCTTTATTAAAAGCCATCAGCAAAAAAGGATACACAACTCCATCTCCAATTCAGAAAAAAGCAATTCCACCCATCTTGGAAGGCAAGGATGTTTTGGCCTCTGCACAAACAGGAACAGGAAAAACAGCGGGTTTCACTTTACCCATTTTACAAATATTATCACAAGGAAAAAATTTAAGTCACAGACCCATTCGTGCCTTGATATTAACCCCAACACGAGAATTAGCTGCACAAATATTAGCGAATATAAAAGAATACAGCGAATTTTTAGATTTACGCAGCACCGTTATTTTTGGTGGTGTAAACCAAAATCCACAAGTGGCTCAATTGCGACAAGGTATTGATATATTAGTGGCAACTCCCGGTCGATTAATCGATTTGCAAAATCAAGGTTTAATAACATTATCGAAAGTGGAAATCCTAGTTTTGGACGAAGCCGACCGAATGCTGGATATGGGTTTTTTAAGAGATATTGAGCGTGTTATGAAAGTATTGCCTCCAAAAAGACAAAACTTAATGTTCTCGGCCACCTTTTCCAAAGATATTAAAAAACTGGCAATGGGTATTTTACATCATCCCGTTCAGGTGGAAGCAACACCCGAGAACACAACCGTTGACGCTATTATTCAGAAAGTATATCCTTGCGCCAAAGAGAAAAAAACCGAATTAATCATCAAATTGATTACGGAAGGCAACTGGAAACAGATTTTGGTTTTTACGCGAACCAAACAAGGCGCCAACAAGCTAACCGAAGCAATGATTTCTGCCGGTATTAAAGCAGCAGCAATACACGGAAACAAAGGTCAAGGTGCACGAACCAAAGCTTTGGCTGGTTTCAAAGACGGAAGCCTTACCGCTTTAGTCGCTACCGATATTGCCGCTCGAGGTTTGGATATTCCATTATTACCACACGTTATCAATTTTGAATTGCCCAATATTCCCGAAGATTACGTTCACCGAATTGGTAGAACTGGTCGTGCTGGAGCAAGTGGAGAAGCCATTTCGTTATTTAGTCCAGACGAAACTGTCTTTTTGCGTGATATCGAAAAATTGGTCGGCTTGAAATTACCAAAAGAAAACATCAAAGGTTTTGAACCAGATCCTAACGCTTCAACGGAACCAATCAAACAAGGTCAAGGAAGAGTACAACGCAATTCAACTCCTCGACAACCCAAAACCGACACTACAAACCGTAGCAGTAACAACAGCTTTGGCCCAAGACGTCCACAACAAAATAATGACAGGCGTTCTAATAGATAATTTTATGCTCCGTAAAGTCTCTGACTTTGCGGATGTGATAAAAGGTCTCCGACCTTAGTTACCAATTATAAATTGTGTTCATCGATTGTGGTTTCAAAACATCTATAACCGGATTGTCAACTTTTGTAATTGCTATAATTCCACTATCTTCAACATAATTTGAAGCACTCGAATAAACATAATGAGAAGCTTTGACAACAATTCCTGCTCGAACAGGATTCAAATGAATATAATCCAATTTCGACCAAAAGAACTTTTCTGAAAAAATTTCTTCGGGATGATTTCCATATTGCCAAAACTGATATTTTTCATTTTGGCTATTACTTTTACAAGCAAATTCAAAACGTTTCAGCATCCAATCGGCTCTACTTTCTGGCTCAGTTTCTATTTTATTCAAAATGGTCTTTGCCGTAAACTTCTTGAAATCCCGAATCAAATCGGATAATTTACTATTTTCTGACTGAATGATTAAATGAATGTGATTGGACATAATTACAAATCCATACAAAATCATTCCTTTGTTTTTTATACAAAAATATAGACTTTCGATAACGCAATCTTTATAGGTTTTTCTAGAAAAGACATCAACCCAGTCCACAACCGTTGCTGTTATAAAATGCGCTTTGGATTGATCTCGAATTAGGAATCCTTCTTTGTCTTTCATTTTGTTTTTTTTTAAAGGTTAGTCAGAGACTGAAAGTCACTACCTCAAAGTCGGAGACTTTGCGGAGCATTTTGCTAAATTAACTACCCCAACCAGCCACCTGCTCCGCAAAGTCTCCGACTTTGAGGATGTGTTCGTCAGTCTGTGACTGACATTGAAATTAAACATTCCAAAACAAAGTCGGTTGAAAACCGAAAGTCACTACCTCAAAGTCAAAGACTTTTCGGAGAAAATAATCTGAAACTACCCCAACCAACCATCACGATCCAAACTTCGATACTGAATAGCTTCGGCAATGTGGGAAGAAATTACTTTTGGAGCTGCTTCTAAATCAGCTATGGTTCGGGCAACTTTCAGAATTCTATCGTAAGCTCTGGCGGAAAGATTCAGGCGTTCCATTGCAGTTTTTAGTAATTGTTTTGAAACATCATCTAGAGCACAATATTCCCGGATGTGTTTGGTATTCATTTGGGCATTGTAATGAATATTTTCCATTTGCACAAAACGTTCCGTTTGAATTTCACGGGCAGCAGTAACTCGTTTCCGAATTTCGACGCTGCTTTCCGCTTTTTGGTCTTCGGATAATTTTTCGAAAGGAACAGGTGTTACTTCAATATGAATATCGATTCTGTCTAATAAAGGTCCTGAAATCTTGCTCAAATAGCGCTGCATTTCGTGTGGAGAAGAAGTTTGTGGCGAATCGGGATCATTAAAAAAACCACTTGGACTTGGATTCATACTCGCCACCAACATAAATGACGATGGATACGTCACTGTAAACTTGGCTCTCGAAATGGTTACTTCCCTATCTTCCAGAGGTTGGCGCATTACTTCAAGAACGTCTCTTTTGAATTCTGGTAATTCGTCCAAAAACAAAACGCCATTGTGTGCCATAGAAATTTCTCCAGGTTGCGGATAACTACCGCCTCCCACAAGAGCAACGTTCGAAATCGTATGATGCGGACTTCGAAACGGTCGTTGATTCATTAATCCGGCTTCTTTCAACTTTCCGGCAACGCTATGGATTTTGGTAGTTTCCAAGGCTTCTCGCAAAGTCATTGGTGGTAAAATACTGGGCAAACGTTTGGCTAACATTGTTTTTCCTGCTCCTGGTGGTCCAATAAGAATTATATTATGACCTCCGGCAGCGGCAATTTCCATACATCTTTTTATAGATTCCTGCCCTTTGACATCGCTAAAATCGAATTCGGGAAAGTCTAAAGTTTTATAAAATTCGGCTCTGGTGTCGATTATTGTGGGCTCAATAGTGCCTTTACCTTCGAGAAAATCAATCACTTCCTGAATATTCTCAACGCCATAAACATCTAAACCCGTAACGATGGCAGCTTCTTTTACATTTTGGATGGGAAGAAAAAAACCTTTAAAACCTTCTTCTTTGGCTTTTATGGCAATGGGTAAAGCACCACGAATAGGTTGCAAACTTCCATCTAACGAAAGTTCTCCCATTATAATATACTTATCAATATCATCTCCTTTTATTTGGGAAGAGGCTATTAGGATTCCGATGGCGAGAGTCAAATCATAAGCCGAGCCTTCTTTCCGCAAATCAGCTGGCGCCATATTGATGGTGATTTTCTTGACGGGTAATGAATAACCATTATTTTTGAGTGCAGCGGCAATTCGGTAACTGCTTTCCTTGATGGCATTGTCGGGCAAACCAACCAAATGATAACCAACACCTTTGTCTATATTAACTTCGACAGTAATTGTGGTGGCTTCAACACCAAAAACGGCACTTCCAAAAACTTTGACTAACATAATTGTAGAATTAAAAATCTAAATTTAATCTAAAATTCCTTTCAAAATGAAAATTATTTTTAGATTCTTACAATTTTGTTTTAAATGAACTTGATTTTGTTTTGTGTTAAAAGTCAAAACATTAAAATATAAAATCACAAACTGTTCAAATGATTTAAACCACTAAGATATTAAGAAAATTAAGACTTGAAATATTCTTAATGGCTCGGCGATAGTGAACAGGCGAAGCAAACTTAATATCTTAATGGTTTGAAAAAAAATAAATGTTATTACCATTTAGAACCTTTAATTGAATTAGCTAGGATATTCCAATCCAATTTGATTTCTAACCTGATCCACAATTTTGATAAGGTCCAAACTATTTTGGTGTGACCACAGATTGCTTTCGATTCTGTTTTCTTTAATACATTGATGACATTCTTCTATTTCATAAGTAAAACCTTTGCCTTTTGTTGGCAATAAAATTTCCTCTTCATAATCACCAATATTTAAAGTATAGGATTGTGTTTGATGCCAAATTGTATTCAAATTAATTCTTCCTTTAGTTCCATTGATAGTTGCTTTTATATTGGAAGAGGACACAAAACTTGAATGCAAAATGGCTTGTGCATTATCGTATTGCAAAATCATAGAGGTTTGTAAATCGGCTCCTGTTTGATGAAAATTTGATTTTGCCAGGATTTCTGTAGGAATTCCTAAGACAACATAACACAAAAACAAGGGATAAACGCCAATATCTAAAAGTGAACCTCCTCCTAAACTCATATCGGTTTTTCGGTTGCCAATACCTTCGAGATTATCCGCATAAAAGGCAAAATCAGCATTGATATATTTGATTTCCCCAATTTCGCCATTTTTAATTTTAGAATAAGCTTCTCGAAAAGACGGATTGAAACGAGTCCAAAAAGCTTCCATAAAAAATTTATTATTGGCTTTCGACGTAGTAATCATTTGCAATGCATCATCATAATTTAAGGCAACGGGTTTTTCGCAAAGCACGTGTTTGTTGTTCTTCAAAGCTTTTATGGTCAAAGCGGCGTGCGAATTATGGGGAGTCGCTATATATAAAATATCAATTTCCGAGTCATTTATAATTGCTTCGTAGGAAGAATAGGCTTTAGGGCAATCATACTCTTTAGCAAATTCTTGAGATTTTTCAAGGTTTCGAGAAGCCACAGCAACAAGTTCGGCATCATCGATTAGCATTAAATCTTTGGCAAATTGATGAGCAATATTGCCCAAACCTATAATTCCCCATCTTATTTTTACTTTATTATTCATATTATTTTCGAAAAAATTAATTAAAATCTAAAATTAATCTAAATCTTACTCAAAATAAAATTTACTACACAATTTTGTTTGAAATTCAATATATATTAATTTACTTCGTTTTAAATTCAATATTTACCACTCAATAAGTCAATAATGAAAATAATTCTTAGAACATTCAATCTAAAATTAAAACATCCTTTTACTATTTCAAGAAAATCTCACTCCATTCAACCTTCTTTAATCGTTGAATTACAAAGTGAAGGTCATTCTGGCTTTGGCGAAGCGACTTCAAACACCTATTATAATACTACGGTAGATTCGATGAAGCATAATCTGGAAAAAATAATTCCGTTTATCGAAAGTGTGACCAATGAAACTCCCGAGGAATTTTGGCGTAAAGCCCATCAATTATTACAACACGACTTATTTGCACTTTGCGCTTTGGACAATGCTTATACTGATTTGTATGCTCGAAAAAAAGGAAAAAAACTCTATGAATTATGGGGTTATTCTATTGATCACAATCCAAAAACCGATTACACCATAGGTATTGACAGCATCGAAAAAATGGTTTCGAAAATGAAGGAGCTGCCTTGGCCGATTTATAAAATCAAACTTGGTACCAAAGAAGACATTGCCATAGTTACCGAATTAAGAAAACATACCGACGCAATTTTCAGAATTGATGCTAATTGCGGTTGGACGGTTCCGGAAACCTTGACCAATGCCGTTGCCTTGAAAAAGCTGGGTGTCGAATTCTTAGAACAACCCTTAAAGGCAGATGATTGGAAAGGTCACGCGACAGTTTTCAAACATTCGGTATTACCTATAATTGCGGATGAAAGCTGTATTGTTGAAGCAGATGTTACCAAATGTCATAATTATTTTCACGGTATAAATATTAAATTAGGAAAATGTGGTGGACTTACTCCAGCCCGAAGAATGATTGCACAGTCCAAAAAGTTGGGAATGAAAACAATGGTGGGTTGTATGACGGAATCTACGGTGGGAATATCGGCAATTGCTCATTTATTGCCCGAATTAGATTTTGTAGATATGGACGGCATATTATTGTTAGCCGATGACATAGCAACAGGGATAAGAATTCTTGATGGTGTAATTCAATATTCGGAATTGAACGGGACTGGAGTTACTTTAAAATCCTAATTCTATTTCAATCAATATTAGATAACAAAATAAATATCACTTCTTTCAAATAAACAAACGCTTCTAGCAAATTCAATCGAATTGTTATTCCTACCAACCATTCCATTACAGATTTATAACAGTTAATTGCTCAATTATCTTAAATTTATCATAAATACACATTAACAAATTGTAAATATTAACTACAAATTATCTTCTACCCATAAAATTTAGGGGGGTAAAATATAAATTTGATAAAAATTGAACGTAAAGTTATATTTTTTATGGGGGTATGAAATGATTTTATACTTTTATCAAAAATTTTAACTAAAAAACTAAATTATGCGAAAGATTATTTTAAGTGTGATTCTAATCACAATTCTGGTATTAGCCGTTTTTTCAATTTATTTGTTCCCTGAATCTACTGTATTGGGTGCTCACGTAGTGGAACTAAAATTAGACACTGGTGATACCGCATGGATGCTAACAGCCACAGGCCTTGTATTATTGATGACTCCTGGACTAGGATTCTTTTATGGAGGAATGGTAGGTAAAAAGAATGTAATTAGTACTGTTCTTCAAAGTTTTATAGCAATGGTAATTGTTACTGTATTATGGGTAATAGTTGCATTTGGATTGTGTTTCGGCCCTTCAATAGGTGGAATTATAGGAGATCCAACTTCAAATATGTTTTTTAGCGGTGTAAATTCTACAACTGCTTGGGAATTAGCACCAACAATTCCATTTATGTTGTTTGCCTTATTTCAAGCAAAATTTGCCATCATTACACCTGCATTAATTACAGGAGCTTTTGCAGAACGTGTTCGTTTCTGGGCTTACTTATTATTTATGGTATTGTTCGTATTATTTATATACTCTCCATTATGTCATATGACTTGGCATCCTGATGGATTATTCTTCGGATGGGGCGTATTAGATTTTGCTGGAGGAACTGTTGTACACATGAGTGCTGGTTGGGCTGCTCTTGCTGGAGCTATGTTCTTAGGAAAAAGAAAATCAGAAAAATCAAATCCTGCTCGTATTACTTATGTATTATTAGGAACAGGTTTACTATGGTTCGGCTGGTTTGGTTTCAATGCAGGTTCTGCAGTTGGAGCAAACGGGCTTGCTGCACAAGCTTTAGGAACTACTACTGTTGCTGCTGGTGCTGCTGCTATGGCTTGGGTATTCTTAGATAAAATTTTGGGTCATAAACTTTCTGCAATGGGAGCTTGTATTGGAGCTGTTGTAGGTTTAGTTGCTATAACTCCTGCTGCAGGTTTTGTAACAATTCCGTCTGCATTAGCCATTGGGATTATTGCTAGTATAGTAAGCAACCTTGTAGTGAGTAAATTCCCTAAAGGAAAAATCGACGATGCTTTAGATGTATTTGCTTGTCACGGTGTTGGTGGTATGGTTGGTATGCTTTTGACAGGTGTATTTGCTTCAAAATCAGTAAACGCAATTGTTGGTGATAATCAAGGTTTAATCTACGGTGATGCTACTTTGTTTTTAATTCAATTAAAAGCTTTAGTTATCGTATCAATATTTGCTTTCTGTGCTTCTTATGCTTTGTTCTTTATTGTAAATAAAATTACACCATTAAGAGTTTCTGAAGAGAAAGAAGAATTAGGATTAGACATTTCTCAACACGGAGAATACCTATAAAAAAACCATTTATTTAATTTTTGAAACACGCTAAAAATTCGTTTTTAGCGTGTTTCTTTTTGACAAATAAGTGGATTTAGAAATTAAAGTTATTTCAATAAGCTACACAAGTTCCAACTTGTAATCCTTAGACAAGTTTTTAATATTGCTTCAAGATTTTGGCGATAAAAAAATAGAACTTATCAATAGGTCTTATATTTCTTAAACCTATATAGACATTATATATTTATACCTTTAAAAACAAAAAGCTTCCTGCTATTTTAAGACAGGAAGCTTTATAAATTTAATGGTTTTTAAAATTATTTCTTGAACTTAGCAATTCCAGTTTTTAACCAACTTTCATATTCATCAACACTAGTGTAACTTATTGTTGGCGTAGTTTCATTCAGGCTATTTCCTTTTAAATCTGTCAAAACATACAAAGGCTGTGTATTGGTTTTGTATTTTGTAATCATAAAATCAGTCCACTTATCGCCAATGGTTTCAATTTCGGAACCTGTAGTTTTCGAAATAAATTGTTCGCTTTTAGGTAATTCCCGTTTATCGTCAACGTATAATGAAATCAAAACAATATCATTTTTCAAAATCGACAACACTCGTTCATCAGACCATACATTGTTTTCCATTTTTCTACAATTCACACAGGCAAAACCTGTAAAATCAAGCATTATGGGTTTCTTTACCGTTTTGGCATACTTCAAACCTTTATCATAATCGTCAAAAACTACAATCTGGTGTGGTCCTAATTTAGCACCATCAGGCAAAATTGTTGTTGAAGAAATATTTCCCGAACTACCAAATCCAAATGGACTTTCGCTATACTCCATCGGAGGCGGAAAAGCATTTATCAATTTTAGCGGTGCTCCCCAAAGTCCAGGAATCATATAAATCGTAAACGATAAAACCACCAATCCAAGGGATAATCTTCCTACTGAAATGTGCGCCATTGGACTATCGTGAGGTAAAGTAATTTTTCCAAACAAATAGAATGCTAAGGTTCCGAAAATAGCAATCCAAATGACCAAGAATACTTCTCTTTCTAATAAATGCAATTGCAAAACCAAATCAGCATTGGATAAAAATTTGAAAGCCAAAGCCAATTCTAGAAATCCCAAAACTACTTTTACGGTATTGAGCCAACCACCTGATTTTGGCAAAGATTGCAACCAACCCGGAAACATTGCAAAAAGCATAAATGGCAAGGCTAATGCTAACGAAAAACCAAACATTCCGATAATTGGAGCAATCCCACCTTTGGAAGCCGCTTCAACTAATAGTGTTCCAACAATTGGACCTGTACAAGAAAAAGATACAATGGCTAATGCCAACGCCATGAATAATATTCCAATAATTCCGCCTCTATCCGCCTGACTATCTACTTTATTTGCCCAAGAATTGGGTAACATAATTTCGAAAGCTCCCAAAAAAGAAATCGCAAAAACGATTAATAAAAGGAAGAAAATAATATTAAACCACACATTTGTTGATAAAGCATTCAACGCATCAGCACCAAAAATCCAAGTTACTACTAATCCCAATATTACATAAATAGCTATAATTGAAATTCCATAAATAATAGCGTTTTCGATTCCTTTGGCTCTTGTTTTGCTCTGTTTTGTAAAAAAACTTACCGTCATAGGAATCATCGGAAATACACAAGGTGTCAGCAATGCGGCAAATCCAGAAAGAAATGCAATTAGAAAAATAGACCACAACCCTTTTTGAGATTCAGATTTTGAAGGAACTTCTATCTCTTTAGATTCTTTAGTTATTTCTTTAGTTATTTTTTCAGCTTTTGAAGTAATTACCTCATTTTCAATTGTATCAGTTTGAATTGGCACAATCTCAGTTTTAGCAACCGATGGAATAACAAAACTAAATTTCTTCTCCAAATTTATACAAGATTGTTTGCAAACTTGGTAATTTAAAGCCACTTCAATCGTCTTGATTTTGGGATTTGTCAAAGAAATTTCTTGCTGAATTTGTGCGTTTTTGACGAAAAAAGTTTCGTTTACCTCAAAAACATCATTGTAAGCAGTGGTAGTTTTTCCTTCTTTGGCTTTGCCAATCAAGTTAAAATTTCCTTTTTGGTTTGTGAAAATCACTTCCATTGCCAATGGTCCACCGTCAGGAGTAAACTGGGAATACATATGCCATTCCTTTTCTATAACTCCGTTAAAAGTGAGAATATAATTGGTCTCTGACTTTTTTTCAATTTTTGTCGTCCATTTTACTGGATCAAGAATTTGAGAATTTCCTTGGGCGAAAGCCAGAAAAACAAGAAGTTTAACAATAATTTTTCGCATTATTTCAATTGTATTTTAAGTATATTTTTGGTTGTATTTTTTATCTTAAAACGTTCATCTTGCCGTATTCCAACAATCCAAACGATTTCATTATCAGAACACAAAAGCCAAGTTTTTTCTTTTTCAATCAAAGACAATTTTTCGTCTTTAAAAAATTTGCTTATTTTTTTTGATTTTCCCTCCATTCCAAAAGGTTGAAAAGTATCACCATTTCGCCAACGCCTCAAAACCAAAGGATACCATAATTTGTCTTCGTCCACAAATATAGTAGTATTTGAAACCAAACAAATGTCGGCTACTTTGCTAAACTTAAGATTTAAGGGAACTTTAACTTCTTTTTGATTTTTATTTACAAAATATTCTTCGTTTTCATCCTCTGAGCTTAATGGACTTAAAATCAGAAAATCTCTATTTTTCAACAATCGAAATTCATTCGAAAATACCTGTTTCCCTGATTGTCCATCCATTAAATCATAAATATCATCCCAAGCTAAAAATCCAAAGCCATTGAACCAATGAAACATATACGATTTATAATTGGGTAGTTTTTTTAATTGGTTCAAATCAAAATGAATTTCTGTTCCCTTTTCTTTGGCCACTTGTTGGTAAACCAAAAACGAAGCGTCATCAGTCATTGCTTTGGATTCTTGCAAATAGTTTTGTGTTTTTTGAAAAGTAGAAAGAAAATCGGGATTCAATTCCTTGAATATTGGAACCAAATTATGCCTAATTTTATTTCGCAAGTATTTATCCGAAGCATTACTGCTGTCTTCTCGCCATTCGATAGCATTATCCTTTGCATATTGCTCGATTTCTGACCTAGAAAAAATCAAAAGCGGGCGAACCACTTGTTCATTTTGTGATGGAATTCCAGTCAAACCATCAATTCCTGTTCCCCGAACAAGATGAATCAGAAAGGTTTCTAAATTGTCGTCTGCGTGGTGCGCTGTTAGAATATAATCGTAGTTTTCAGTCTCCAAAAGCTCATAAAACCAATTGTATCGTAACTCACGAGCGGCGACTTGAGTAGAAAGTTTATAATCATTGGCGAAAGCCTCAGTATCAAATTGGGTTAAAAACAATTCAATTTCGTTGGTTTCGGCATAATCTTGAATAAATCTTTGGTCGCCAAAACTTTCTAAACCCCGAAGTTGAAAATTGCAATGCGCGATGGCAATTTTAAAAGGCAATTTATGAAATAAATCTACCATTACCATACTATCTAAACCGCCACTAGTAGCTAAAAGAAGGTTTTTTCCAATTAAAAAAGGAAAATTTTGAGCGATATGATTTTCGAATTTCTGTTGCATATTCAAATTTAGTAAATTCATTTGAATTTAACTCAATACTTCTCGCATCGCTTTGGCTTTGAGCAAGCATTCTTCATATTCATTTTCTGGAATGGAAAGCGAAGTTATAGCACTTCCTACTGAAAAAGAGGCGTATTTATTTTCTTGATTGTACAAAATACTTCGGATAACTACATTAAAATCAAAATCTCCATTTGGGGTAAAATACCCCACTGCACCACTATACAATCCTCTTTTGGACTCTTCTAATTCTTCGATAATTTTCAAGACTGAAACCTTTGGAGTTCCGGTCATGCTACCCATTGGAAAAGTGGTTTTAATGGCATCGACAGCAGCATATTGACTATCTATTTTCGAAGTGATAGTCGAAATCATTTGATGCACTTGTTCGAAAGAATAAATACCACATAACTCCTCGACTTTTACAGAACCTTTTTGAGCGGTTCGGGACAAATCATTTCGAACCAAATCAGAAACCATAATATTTTCGGCTCTTTCTTTTGGGTCAGAAGCCAATTGGTTTTTTGATTTTTCATCTTCGATTGGATCAACAAACCGTTTAGCTGTTCCTTTTATGGGTTGCGAAATTAACAAATCACCTTCTTTTTTTATATAACGTTCTGGCGAAGCAGAGAGCAAAAATTGTGTGTTATTTTTTAAAAAAACTGCCTGTGGAGATTTTGAAATTTCGTTCAGTTTCAGAAATTTCTCCAATGGATTGATTAACGCATTTTCGAGGTAAAACTCCATACAAAAATTAGCCTCATAAATATCCCCACGATGAATATGTTCTAGTAAATTAGACACTTTATCAAGATAATTATCTTTTGAAATGCGTTGTTTTATTTCAATATCTGAAATTTGAAATGCTTCGCCAGTTCGCTTTCGCTCGGGTCTGAAATCTGAAATCTGCAATCTAATTTCCTCAAAATCCTCCTCAACTTCATCATCACACATATTGAGGTATTGAATTTCGAGTTGGACTCCTTTTAACAGAAATATTTTCTTAGGTTGAAAAAAGAATAAATCAGGAAAATTTAATCCATCAAAATTATTGGAATTTAAAACTTCAATATCATTTTTTAAATCATAAGACAAATACCCAAAAAGCCAATCTTTGGTAACTTGCTGGTATTGTTTCAACTCTTCAAAAGCGTTATGATAATCGGTTTTTATTGACGTAAAAGCATCAACGGCCAGAATACAATCGTAACTAGAATACTGTTGTGGATAATCGTTGCTGTCCATAAAAACAACTTCACGAAATTGCTGTGCCCAAGTCAATAATTGTGATTTGAATAGAGTAGAATTTTCTATACTTTTTATGATTGATGTTCTCAAAGAATTGTGTTATTTTAAAAAAATCAAAATTACGATAAATTTTATATAGATTTTTCTTTATATTTATAGTATTATAAACCTAAAAAACAATAAATTATGAAAATTACAACCATTATTATCCGAACTTTAATTGGATTATTGTTTCTTTTTACATCAATTGGATTCTTTTTAAAACTTTTTCCAGAACCAGCATTAGAAGGAAATTTTAAAGCTTTTCAATTGGGAATTGTCGCTTCTAGTTATTTAATACCTCTTGCAAAATCTATTGAACTGCTTTGTGGGTTATCATTTGTTACAGGACGATACGTCACCTTGGCCAATATTCTAATTTTTCCTGTTACTGTAAATATCTTATTCATTAATTTTTTCTTAACTCCAGAAGGAATTCCAATGGCTTTATTTGTATTTTTAGGTAACTTATTCTTGATATACACACATTGGGAAAATTACAAAGGATTATTTGTTGCAAAATAAATAAGAACACCTAATTAATAATCTATAAAAATAAGCGCAATAAATTGACAATTTCCAAAATTATTCCTATATTTTAATTAATATAAAGTTAAAATTTCATAAATTTATACTGTAATTAACCTCTAATTCACTATAATATGAAAATCGTAACTATTATTATCCGTACATTAATTGGACTTTTACTTCTTGCATTAGCTATTGGTTATTTTATGAATCTTATGCCAGAACCTACCACAAATGGGAACTTTAAAGCTTTTGAAATTGGAGCTGTTTCTTCTGCTTATATTATGCCAATGGCTAAATTAGTAACATTTTTTTGTGGATTGTCATTTATTACAGATCGCTTTGTAACCCTATCTAGTATTCTTATTTTACCAGTTATTTTAAATATTTTATTTCTTGATTATTATTTAACTCCACAAGCGTTACCTATTTCCATTTTCTTATTTTTAGGTAATTTCTTTTTGATTTACAAACATTGGAATAATTACAAAAGTATATTTTCTGTTAGATAACAGATATTCCTATTACAAACAAAACCCGATTATTTATCGGGTTTTGTTTGTAATTATAAAATTGTCTTTTACATTAAATATGCAACGCTCTATTTTCTGTAGCAGCTAATGCTGCTTCTTTTAATGCTTCAGAAAAAGTAGGATGCGCATGGCTCATTCTTGAAATATCTTCGGCAGAGGCTTTGAATTCCATTGCTGTAACTGCTTCGGCAATCAAATCGGCACAACGGGCACCAATCATATGAACTCCCAAAACTTCATCGGTTTTAGCATCGGCAAGAATTTTTACAAATCCATCTAAATCTCCGCTAGCGCGAGCTCTTCCTAATGCTTTAAAAGGAAAGCTTCCTGATTTGAATTCCACTCCAGAAGCTTTTAATTGCTCTTCTGTTTGTCCAACTGCAGCCACTTCTGGCCAAGTGTAAACTACTCCCGGAATTAAATTATAATTGATGTGTGGTTTTTGTCCAGCCAAAATTTCGGCAACCATTGTTCCTTCTTCTTCGGCTTTGTGTGCCAACATTGCGCCACGAACAACATCACCAATCGCATAAATATTTGAAATATTTGTTTGCAAATGATCGTTTACATCAACCATTCCTCTATCTGTAATTTTCACTCCTGCCTTATCGGCTTTTAATCCATCAGTGTAAGGACGACGACCTACCGAAACTAATGAATAATCTCCTTCAAGAGTGATAGTTTCTCCTTTGGCATTCTCAGCTTGAACGGTTACATTATCTCCTTTTCTTTCTACCGATTTAACTTTATGAGAAACATAGAATTTCATTCCTTGTTTTTTCAAGACTTTGGTCAATTCTTTAGACAAAGAAGCATCCATTCCTGGAATGATTCTATCCATAAATTCTACTACCGAAACTTGCGCTCCAAGACGTAAATACACTTGACCTAATTCAATTCCAATTACTCCACCACCAATGATTACAAGGTGTTTTGGTACTTCTTTCAAACTTAATGCTTCTGTAGAAGTGATGATTCTTTCTTTATCTATTTTGATAAACGGCAATGAAGATGGTTTAGAACCTGTTGCAATAATGATGGTTGCAGCTTCGATAGTTTCTGAAGTTCCATCGGCTTTGGCAACAGCCACGTGATTTGCATCTACAAATGAACCCAAACCATTGAAAACAGTAACTTTATTTTTGTCCATCAAATAATTAATTCCGCCCGAAGTTTGATCCACAACGGCTTGTTTGCGAGCAATCATTTTCTCTAAATTAACTTTCACTTCTCCAGAAACCTCAATTCCGTGCTCAGCAAAATGGGCAATTTCGCTGTAATGATGCGAAGATGCCAATAATGCTTTTGATGGAATACATCCAACATTCAAGCAAGTTCCTCCAAGAGTGGAGTATTTTTCTATAATAGCGGTTTTGAAACCTAGTTGTGCGCAACGAATCGCTGATACATATCCTCCAGGTCCTGAACCTATAATTACTACGTCAAATGAACTCATAGTTTGTATTTTTTTTATATTTAGTGCTGCAAAAATAAGTTTTTTGCCTGAGGTTTTAAGTTAAAAGTTTAAAGATTTCGTAACGAATTATAACTTTTTAGTTATTACAAAATAATCTACCTCGGGGCAGAGCCCCAGAGGTATTAATAAAATAACAGCCACAGATTCACAGATTTTAAAAAATCATTTTTAATCTGTGACTCGAGCAATAGCGAACAGGCGAAGCAATCTGTGGCAAAAAAACCGAAGCAGAGCTTCGAGGAATTAAACCTAAAGAGATTAAACCTCAATTACTGTAGTGTTTTTCACTTCACTAATCATAAAGGTGCTGTGTGTGCTTCCAATATGTTCCAAAGTAGTTAGTTTTGTGACCAAAAATTCGCGATATGCTTCCATATCTTTGACCAAAATTTTTAAAATATAATCGTAATCGCCGCTCACGTGATGACATTCTAAAACTTCTTTGAGCTTGACCACTTCGATTTCGAATTTAGTCAGGAATTCTTTGGTGTGCTGAATGAGTTTAAGATGGCAAAAAACCACGAATCCTTTTTCGACTTTCGAACGATTAACCAAGACGACATATTTATCAATAACACCTTCTCTTTCGAGTTTTTTGATACGCTCATAAACCGCCGTTACCGATAAATCAAGTTTTAATGACAATGCTGCAGTCGTTCTTTTGGAATCAGTTTGCAGCAGAAAAAGTAATTTTTTATCAATTGAATCTAAAGCCATTTGTTTGGGATTTTTAAAATTTGAAAAATAAACTAAAACAGTTTGATAATCATAGTAAAATTAGAAAATTTATTTAAATATATGACAAATTATAGTTTTAAAATCTAAATATTTTGAATAGTATTGATTATTAGTCTAACAACATTGAACTTTGTATTCTAAACCTAAAACTATGAAATTCAATCCAGCAGATGATATTCAAGATTTACAATATTTTGGAGAATTTGGAGGAGTAAATCCTTCTATTTCAGATAGTTCAACCTATACTTTTTTGTCAGCAAAAACAATGTTCGACACTTTCGAAGGCAATGCCGATGGTTGCTATTTGTATTCACGACATTCCTCTCCAAGTAATTTATATTTAGGTCAAGCATTAGCCGCAATGGAAGGTACTGAAGCAGCTAATGTCTCCGCTTCAGGAATGGGAGCCATCACTCCTACCCTTTTGCAACTATGCGGATCTGGCGACCACATTGTTTCTAGCCGAACTATTTATGGAGGAACATATGCCTTTTTGAAAAATTTCGCTCCACGATTAGGTATCAAAACTACTTTTGTTGACATCACAAAAATGGATAAAGTTGAAGCGGCAATTACAGCAGAAACCAAAGTTTTATACTGCGAAACCGTGAGTAATCCCTTGCTTGAAATAGCCGATATTGCAAGTTTAGCAAAAATTGCAAAAAAGTATAAAATTAAACTGGTTGTTGATAATACTTTTTCTCCATTATCCGTCTCTCCAGCAAAATTAGGAGCAGACATTGTCATTCACAGTTTGACAAAATACATCAACGGAAGCAGCGACACACTTGGCGGCGTTACTTGTGCCTCGCAAGAATTTATCGATAGTTTGAAGAATGTGAATAATGGTGCCAATATGCTTTTGGGACCAACAATGGATAGTTTACGATCAGCAAGTGTGATGAAAAATCTGAGAACTCTTCACATCCGAATGAAGCAACACAGCCATAATGCAATGTATCTTGCCGAGCATTTTGAAAAAGATGGATTAAAAGTCGTTTATCCGGGTTTGAAAAGTCATCCGGGTCATAATTTATATTCAAGTATTATCAATCCTGAATATGGTTTTGGCGGAATGATGACGTTGGACGTTGGCAATTTAGATAAAGCCAATGAATTAATGGAATTAATGCAACGTCAAAAACTAGGTTATTTGGCTGTGAGTTTAGGATTTTATAAAACTTTATTTAGCGCTCCGGGAACATCAACATCAAGTGAAATTCCTATAGAAGAACAAGTAGCTATGGGCTTAACAGATGGATTGATTCGATTTTCGATTGGTTTAGACAATAATATTGAGCGTACTTATCAAATGATGAAAGAATGTATGGTTGAACTTGGAGTTTTGAAGACGGTGAGTTCAATACAATAAAAGATGGCAAATAGTATGGAGATGATGTGGGATTATTTGAAGGCATTTTTTTAAATCCAATTTTAAAAATAAAAATAGAGCGTCAAAGGCATATCTAATTCGTGGTTAATAGTAAAAGCAAAAATATTTTCAATCATATCTTTCGGAATGTTCAGTTCCGGCAAGTTAAATTAGCACTTTCTTAAACATTTTTCATTGTATATTTATTAGTTGTAGATTAATTTCTACTTAACAAAGTTCATTAATTACTTTACTTAAATTGTTATAAAACTTTAGTTATGATTTGTATAACTATTAATATTTTTTAAAGCTGCTTTATCGAAACTTGCTCCTTTAGGTTGCTTTGTGTATATTTTAATCTTTTTCACATCTTCATTCCTTCCATCGGGTCGTTCCCTTTTCTAAAAATGTATTCGCTATTTATACCATAAGCCCCCGTAATCACGACTTTTTTAGCACTGTCTATTTCAGATTTGATTTCTATCATTCCATTGGTTTCTATTCCAGTTTCAACCATTAGGCTTTCAAATACTCCTGGTCTTTTTTCAACCCAAATGTAGGAAGCGTTTTCTTCTCTAATAACTGCATCAATTGGAACATACAATCCTTTTAGATTAGATTGCATCAATTTTGCCATAGCTTGCATCCCGGGTTTTAATTGCAAATTTGGATTTGGTATTTCTAATCGAATTAAAAGCAGACGAGTATCTGGATTGATTTCCGGATTGATAAAAGAAACTTGCGCATTTATGGTTTTATCAGGATAATCGGCAAATGTAATTTGGGCTTTTTGTCCTATTTTTAGATTCTTGGCATAGTTTACGTTGACCTGTGTTTCTAACCAAAGGCTGTTTAAATCTGCCAATTTAATGATGCTGGAACCTTCCATTGCATAACTGCCTTCGGTGGTACTTATTTCCGATATTGTTCCACTAGCAGTGCTATAAAAAATAGTATAAGGAGAAATTGCCGCCACTGTTTTTAGGCTTTCAATTTGGGCATTGGTTAAACCAAAGAATAATAATTTTTGCTTAGCTGCATTGAGCATATTTTTGGCATTTTTTCCAAAATCGCCAGGCATTGCCAGTTGTTTGTATGCCGTGAAATAATCCTGTTTGGCAATGGCAATATCTTCACTATACAATTGATATACGGCTTGGTTTTTA
The DNA here is from genome assembly GCF_007097365.1 of Flavobacterium franklandianum. Classification (GTDB taxonomy): domain Bacteria; phylum Bacteroidota; class Bacteroidia; order Flavobacteriales; family Flavobacteriaceae; genus Flavobacterium; species Flavobacterium franklandianum. The sequence goes on along the minus strand of NZ_VJZR01000022.1, from coordinate 8,908 downwards.
GCCACATAATCGCCAACGGTTTTGAAATACAATTTTTCAATTCGTCCCATTGCTCTTGCAGAAATGGTTTTGGTTTTCTCTTGATTAATGGCTAAAACTCCCGTATAATTTTGCTCTAAACTGCTTTGAGTTTCTGAAATAGTTTGGGTAGTGATATTTCCCAATTGTATTTGTTGCTTGCTCAAACTGATTTCGTTAGCCTTTGTATCATCTTGTTTTACTGGGGTCAACTCCATATTACAAATGGGGCATTTTCCGGGTTTATCTTCCTTAACTTGTGGATCCATAGAACAAGTGTAAAATGTTGTTGCTGCACTCTTATCGTGTTTGCTATGGTCTTCTTTATTTTTAGTATTACAAGCTATCATTACCGTAAATAGTAGTGCCAGTAAACTTATTTTTTTTATTGTCTTCATCATTATTCGGTTTTAATAAAGCTTTCGCTGTCAATTAAATAGTGTGCGTTTTTGGCTATGGTGTCTTTTACTGAAATGCCCTCGATAATTTGAATAAAATCATCCATTTCAATTCCAATTTTTATGGCAGTTGCCTTGAAGCCATTTTCCATTTTTAAGAAAACTATTTTCTTGTTTCCAAGGCTTACCATTGCCTGTTTTTGAATCCAAATTCCATTTACTGGATTTGTTTTCACAACGCCTTGCAATCGCAAACCAATTGGTAATTTCAATTTGTTGTTATTTAAATAAACCCGAATGCTATTGGTTTTATCAGCTGCATTAAGTTGGGTTTCGACAAAATTTATTTTTGCATCTATGAAATCCTCTTTGTCTAGTTCGGTAGTAATTCTGATAGATTGATTGGTTTTAATTACACTATTATACCCTGTTATAACATTGAATATTCCCCATACTTTATCTGTATTTAATAGTTTAAAAATGACTTCCCCCTTTTTTATATAATCTCCTTCCTTAACATTCAACACCGTTGTGTTGCTGCTTGTACTTTGCATTTCAGGATTAGTTGTATTATCCATAGTTCCTGTTCCGTCAACAACACCAGAAGCGGGACTGTAAATTGAAATTTGTGGATTTACTTTTTTGGAATTAGACAGCGCATTTATTTGATTTTGAGTCATTCCATAAAGCACTAATTTTTGTCTTGACGCATTAATAATCGAAATATTTTCAGCATCATTAGTAATCAAATAGATGAAGTTTTGTTGCTCCGTTAGTAATTCTGGGCTGTATATATCAAATAGTTTTTGTCCTTTATTTACTTTTTGATATTTATAATTGACATACATCCTTTCTATTCTTCCGCTCATTCGAGCTGCAATGTTTACCGATGAATTTGGGTCATACGACACAATGCCGGGTAAATTTATTTCACTGCTCAAAGTGGTGTCTATTGCTGTTGTCGTTTGATGATTACCTACTATAAAATTGTCGGTAGGTTTTATAAGATTGTCCATAGAATTATCTTCAACTGAATTGTTTTCTGTTACCTTTTTTACCAAAGTCATTCCGCAAATAGGACAATTTCCAGGTTTGTCTCTAATGATTTCTGGGTGCATCGAACAGGTATAAACCTCGTTTTGATGCGCTGTTTCCGAATGATTGTCTGATTTTATGGCAAAGAAATAGATTGAAATTCCGATAATTAAAATTCCAATAAGAGCTAAACTATACTTTATATACTTGTTCATAATTATTTGGTTTCTAATTGTTTTTCAATTTCTACTTGTACTGCCAAAATACTTTGCAATTTATCTAACGCATCAATTTGAGCCATATTTAACGCTTCCCAAGCATCGAGAGTTGGAAATAAATCACCAGTGTTATTTTGCCAAGCCAAAACTGCCGTATCATAGTTTCGTTTCAAAGCGGGAATAATGCTTTTTTGGGCGATTTCATATTGCTTTTTCAAGTTAGCAAGTTCGGTATTCATTCCCGAAATCATTCCTGTTGCTTCATTCAAAATCATTTGTTTTTGCCAATTGAGACTTTCATTTTTGATTTGAAAACTGTCGATATTTGCTTTGTTCATTTTAGTTGACCAAGGCATAGGAATAGTAATCATTCCCATCAAGGAGAACTGTTGAGGTTGTGTTCCAAAAGCAAACATATGATCGTATTTTATTCCAAACTCGGGCAATAATTTTGATTTTTCGGCTGCAATTTTGAGCTGATTTATTTCCATCGTTTTTTCGATGGCTTTCACATCGCTTCGGTTTTTAGAAAGAGAAGTGGTGTCTGAAATTGCCAAATTAAAATCTTTTACTTCATAGTTTTCATCAATTTCAAACGCGGTGTTTTTATCTCTTGCCATCAGCGTGTTCAGCATAATTCGCTTTTGGGAAATGTCATTTTGCAACATTAGAATCATACTTTCTAATGCGCTGTATTGCGATTTTGCTTTGTAATACGTGGGCAATTTATCCATATTATACTGGTAGCGTATTTCCATACTTTTAATCATATACTCTAAAAGCAACAAATTATCATTGGTAATTTTTATTTTTTTATTTAAAACCAACCATTGATAATAATTTGTCTTTGCCAATGATTTCAACTGATTAATTGTATAGTTTTTATTTTCTTTTTCGACTGATGACATTGCAGTCATAAGATTAAAATCAGCTTTTAACTTGGAAGCATTCGGTATCATTTGGGTTACGCCCAACATATAATTTCCCATACCTGGGTTCATTTCATCTGCTTTCCACATTTTGGTGTTGTAGGGTGCCATAAAAAAACCCGTTTCCACCTGTGGAGGCATCCAGCTTTTGGCACCTTTTGCCGCTGCATCCATACTTTGAATATCGGCATCGTACATTTTTAGTTGAGGATTGTTTGTCTTGATTGTAGTCAATACATTATCCAAGGAAAGTGTTTGGGCTGCCAAATTAGTGGCGCTTAATATCAAACAACTTAGGACTATATAAAATTTATTCTTTAACATCTATAAGTTCTATTTTACCTTTTGTTCTTAATTCTCGAAGTTTTACCATCTCAAAAACAATTGGTGTTACTAATAATACATAAATCGTGGAGGTGATTGTACCACCAATTAGTGGAACAGTAATGGGAAGCATTATATCGGATCCTGTTCCTGTTGCCCAAAGAATGGGGATTAATCCAAATAAGGAAACCGAAACCGTCATCAATTTTGGTCTTAACCTTTTGGCAGAACCATCAATAATATACTGTTTCAATATTTCTTCAGTTATGGTTTCGGTACTATTTCCGTACTTTTCTACCATTTTATTCATTGCTTCATTTAAATAGATGGTCATCAACATCGCCGTTTCTATAGCCATTCCAAACAGCGCAATAAATCCAACGGCAACAGCAACGGATAAATTAATTCCATAAAAATAAACCATAAATATTCCTCCAATTAGAGCAAAAGGTACGGTAATCATTGTGATTAACGCCTCTTTCATAGAATGATACGTAAAATATAAAACCAGAAATATAATGACGACGACAATTGGCAATATTAAACTTAATGTTTTGTTGGCTCGAATTTGATTTTCCCATTGTCCGCTCCATTCCACATAATATCCTTTTGGCATCTTGGTCATCATTGCATCGAGTTTTTCTTGCGCCTCTTTGACAGCACTTCCTAAATCACGTTCCCGAACGTTGAACAGCACAGTACCACGAAGCATTGCATTTTCGCTGTTTATCATTGGTGGGCCATCACTTATTTTTACATCAGCAACAGCTTCTAATGGTATAGGGCCAAAATCCATTGTTTGTACTTGCAGTTTTTTTAAGGCCTCAAGACTATTTCTATATTCTTGTGCATATCTTGCGTTGACAGAAAAACGCTGTCTTCCCTCGATAGTCGTGGTTAATTTCATACCTCCAATAGATGCCTCGACAACCGTATTAATATCGTCAATCGAAAGCCCGTATCGGCCAATCACTTCTCGTTTGGGAACAATGTCGATGTATTTTCCGCCCGTAATGGGTTCAGCATACAAATCTTTCACTCCAGAAGTTCCTTCCAATGTTTTTTTAATTTTTTGAGCCAAAACATTGATGGTATCTAAACTTGCTCCGTAGATTTTTATTCCCACATCCGTTCTGATTCCTGTTGAAAGCATATTGATACGGTTGATGATAGGTTGCGTAAAACCATTGGTCACACCAGGAATTTGCAGTTTGTTGTTGATTTCCGTGATAATATCATTTTTGGTTTTGTCCTCTCGCCAGTCTGCTTGTGGTTTTAACAAAATAATTGTTTCCACCATACTTATTGGACTGTTATCAGTTGCCGTATTTGCCCTGCCTGCTTTTCCCAACACGTGAGCCACTTCGGGAATTGATTTTATCAATTTGTCCTGAACCTGAAGGATTCTTTTTACTTCGGAGTTGGATACATCTGGCAAAGTGACGGGCATAAACAGTACAGATCCTTCATCTAAAGGAGGCATAAATTCTGAACCTAAACGAGTAAACATTAGAACTCCAATCAGTAACGCAATGATGTTGATGCCCAAAACCGTTTTTCTCCATTTTAAACAAAAAATTAAAATGGGTGTGTAAATGCTTTCCAATTTTTTGTTAATTGGGTTCTTGTTTTCTGGGCGAAGTTTTCCTTTTAGTAAATAACTAATTAACACTGGTGTAAGTGTAATGGCTAAAAAAGCATCAACTATCAGTATAAACGATTTCGTCCACGCTAATGGTCCAAACAATTTGCCTTCCATTCCCGTTAGAAGAAATACAGGTAAAAAAGAAGCAATTACAATAATTGTTGAGTAGAAAACGCCTGGACCTACTAATTTGGAAGAGCTTTCTATAAGCTTCAACTTATCTTCAGGAGATAGTGGATCGTTTTCTTTTTTGAATATATTTTTAATTTTATTTATCATTTTATTTCCAATTACTGATTATTGTCCATTTCTTCCTGTTTCTCCGAAATTGTCCTGTATGCATTCTCTACCATTACGATACCATCGTCAACGACAACACCAATGGCCAGAGCAATTCCCGTTAATGACATAATATTAGAAGAAATACCAAATGTTTCGAGTAAAATAAAGCCAATAGACACAGATATAGGTAATTGAATGAGTATAATTAAAGCACTTCGCCAATGAAAAAGGAACAGTAACACGATTATGGAAACAGCTATCATTTCCTCAATTAAAGTCCCTTTTACCGATGCAATGGCTTTTTCAATCAATTCGCTTCTATCATAAGAAGTTTTGAAAGTAACGCCTTCGGGCAATCCTTTTTCGACTTCTTTCATTTTCAATTTTACCGCTTTGATTACTTCATCGGCGTTTTCGCCATAACGCATTACCACTATTCCACCAACGACTTCACCGGTGCCATTTTCATCAAAAATGCCTAGTCTCAAATCGCCACCCATTTGTATTGAACCGATGTCTTTCACTTTTACAGGAACGGAATTATAATTTTTAATGGCAATTTCTTCCACATCTTTTATGTTTTTGATGTAGCCCAAACCTCTAACTATGTAGGACATATTGCTCATTTCAAATTTTCGTCCTCCCACATCATTATTATTGGCTTTGACGGCATTCATCACTTCCATCATACTTACATTGTAGTATTGCATTTTCAAAGGGTCTAACACTAATTGATATTGCTTTTCAAAACCACCAAAGGAAGCCACTTCGGCAACGCCGGGAACAGTTTGCAATGCAAATTTCACGTACCAATCTTGCAAAGCTCTTTGTTCGCCCAAGTCCATACCATTTGCATTTAAATGATACCAAAAAACGTGACCCACTCCTGTACCATCAGGTCCCAAGGTTGGCACTATATTTTGAGGTAATAATCGCTGGGCATAATTTAATCTTTCTAAAACCCGAGTTCTCGCCCAATAAATATCGACATCATCTTCAAAAATGATGTAAACGAAGCTCATCCCAAACATTGATGCACCCCGAATATTTTTGACTTTTGGAATGCCTTGCAAATTTGAAACCAGCGGGTAAGTAACCTGCGCTTCTATAACCTGTGGGCTTCTTCCCATCCATTCCGTAAATACAATTACTTGATTTTCGGACAAATCGGGAATGGCGTCAATGGGATTTTGTTGCACACTGTAAACGCCCCAAGCAAATAAGAAAGCAGAAACCAGCAAGACAACGGCTCGATTTCGTAGTGAGAATGTTATTAATTTTTCTACCATTATTTTTAATTTTGTAATGAAATACTATCTTCTATTTTATTTATCCAATGCAATACTTCTTTTTTATGGGTGGTTGTAAGTATTGCTTTTTTATGGATTAAAGTATAAGAACTCAGAGGCATTTCGTTAGATTTTATTTGTTTTACAATTCTATCTAATTTATTATTTTGCTTTCGGCTACCATAATTCCCCCATTCATTAAAGTTCAAATTTTCTTTTCCTTCTTTGATATGACTTTCCATAAAAAAACGTGCTGGTTGGATGTAAGAGTACCAAGGATAATTGGTGTTGTTACTGTGGCAATCAAAACAAGAAGTTCGCAAAATGATTTCAACATTTTTAGGAACATTAAATACTTTTGTAAAATTTACAGTTATATCCTGCTCAAAACTAATGTTTCGAACAGGTTGAAATAACTGCATCAACAAAAAAATAATTAACCCAATAAAAAGTATTTTTTTGATGATTATTTTCATTCTAGAATTCTTTTTTAATAGAACCGCAAGTAGCCATATCTTTTCCAAAATAAGGGTTTGTAATTTCTTTGGTTTCGCTTATCCAAACTGCACCTTTGTTGTCATCTGCCATTGGGCAAAAGTCCAGATAAAGTTTTTGACTGGTTCCAAATAATTGAATTAAATCATTCATATCCTTACTTAACATTACAAAATGTTCTCTTTGATGGTCAATTTTTCCAGCATTTGAACCAATGTGTTCGGCGTGTTCTTTTGCATCATCTGAAATACTCATATAAGCTTCCATCTGGTCGGCAGAAACCTTTTCCATACTAGTTTTTGCCATAGTTTCTAGCAACGCTTTTCCGGCATCAGCCGCAGCATCAGAATCATCATTTGCTAATGAATTTTTAATTGCCAAATAATTTTTTACTATTTCATCAATTGAAAAGGAGGATTGCGTAACAACCTCGGATGTTGATTCTATTTTGACCGTTTCTTCCTGTTTATTTTTTTGATTACAAGAAATAATTGTTATTGCTAACGCTACTATTATAATTATTCTATTTTTCATTTTGTTTGTTTTTTAAATTGTTAATGTTGCTATTAGCAACATTTTATTTTCATTAGATTTTTTTCTCATTCATTTCCATTCCACATTTAGGACACTCCCCTTTAGTATCAGCGGTAGAACCGTCCATTGGACAAACATATTTTGTCGAAATTTTAGTTTTAGGCTGACTGCCTTTTAGGGCGTGGGTATCTATTGTTTCGGTAATTTTTACCATTCCAGTTCCACATTTAGAACATTTCCCTTCAGTTTCAGAAGCTGAACCATCCTTAGGACAAACATATTTTGTTACCATTTTACTCCTAGGCTGGCTGCCTTTTAGGGCATGAGTATCTACTTTTTCGGTAGTTTTCACCATTTTCATTGCACATTTAGAACATCCACCTGGTTTGTCGGAAGTTGATCCATCCATTGGACAAACATATTTGGTTACCGTTTTAGTCATCGGTTGACTACCTTTTAAAGCATAGGTAGGTACCTTATCTGTAACTTTTTTCAATTCCATGCCACATTCTGGGCATTTTCCTGAACTTGGATTCATATTGTCGGGATGGGTAGGGCAAATGTAAACTGTTTTAGGACTTTCCTTTTTTGCAGCTGTTTGAGCTGATAATGATGTGATTGCTATTAAGAATACGCTTAATATGATAATTAAATTTTTCATTTTATTTGTTTTTTAAGAAACAAGGTAATGCCTTTGTCGAAATTTTCGATTTAGTGAATTAGAGTTTCGTTATTAAGTTTAGATAATTTTAAATTGAACCCGCTAAAGAATAAGTAAAAAACAGCAAAAAGCCATAATTTATATTTGATTAGCTGATAAAAAAAAGATGATTTAAAAGCAAGAATTGCTTTCTATTTGACACACTTATGGCTGTCAAAATTTAATTTAGCTTATTTTTGGTATAAGCCATAGAGAATAAAAACCTGAGGAAAGATTGGTATTTGAATTAAAATAATTTTGTTTTTTTTCTGAAAAAACAAAATTATTATTCTTGAATTGTATTTCGAAAAATATTCCACTAAATTGAATTGAAGTAGTAACACAATTTGAGTGTCCACATTTTCCATTACAGCCTTGGCTTTTTTTATTTTTTGAATCATTATCATTTTTGCAACAATCCATTTTTTCTGTATTTGCAGAATCTTTTTTGTTACAAGAATTTTTTTCTGAATGACTACCACACGCAAAAGTGACTGTTGGCATCAAGAAGAAGCCAAAAATAACTAATATTAAAAGGTAAATTCTATTCATTATCGTTTTAAAATCAAAGACAATCAAAATTAAGCAAATTATATTAATATGGCACTAAATATTTGTTAAAAAGGTTTGTGTTTTTTATTAGCCTGTTTTTAAATTGCTTTTTGTTCCTGATTTGTTGCAAATAAGCTATATTTTTCTCTAAATATTTTTATATCCTCACTAATTTTTCTATCCTATACTTTTGCAAATTGCTAGGTTGTTCTTATATTTTTGTGATCAAGAATTATGCTTGTTTGTGTCGACAATTTGGATATCACTACAAATTTGTGGAACTTAATTCAATTCTTTTGCCATTGATTGAAGTATGTTTATATAGGTACTAAGCCGTTTACACTAGCTTTTGCTATCATTGAATAAAAGAAAATAGATGCTTTTGTTTTCATCTTGGTAACCTTTAGGTTATTAATGAATTACCCCGAGGCAGAGCCTCGAGGTATCGTGTTACTCGAAAGTTAACCGTAGCTGGTTTTTGTTAAACGA
>NZ_VJZR01000021.1 GCF_007097365.1 Flavobacterium franklandianum | reverse complement strand
AAATTGAATAGATTCATCACTTTTTTTATCAAATATAAAGCTTTTTATTAAATTATGGGTAATTGCGGACAATCAAATTTAATTAAAGAAAATTAAAAAAAGTTAGGTGTAATCCTATGATTTTTTACTAGATTTTATTTATATTTTTTAAAAATAAAATCTAAAAATCGTAGTACTACACCTAACAAAATGAGAACTAAATAATTTTCACTATCAAATGATAAGTGTACTAGCTAGCTATTTATTTTAATAATTTAAGACCTTCGGCAAAATTAGAATAGGAAGGTTTACGAGTAAAGTTAACATCCCATAAACCTTGATTCTGACCTGGCAACCAAGAAGAATTAGACTTGCTGTCTGTTAATCCCCAAACGGTAATTCCGTATCGTTGATTTGATGGAATATATTTTGTATACATATCCACAACGTATTTATACATCTCTGCTTGTTTTTGAAGATCGGACTCTGTAGGGGTTAGTCCTGCTGCAACGTCAAGTTCTGAAACTTTGATAAGTTTACCAGTAGCGGCAAGCAATTGAAACATTGTTTCAATTTTTGTTTTATCAGAATTTATACCAATATGCATTTGGGTACCTATACCATCCACTTTTTGGCCTTTACTTTCAATATAAGTTACAAACTGAATAAGACCTTTGCATTTGTCAATACTATACTCAAGGTTGTAGTCATTGATGAATAATTTATCACCTGAATTACCGCTTTTTCTGGTAAGTCTAAATGCTTCAACAGCATAATCTTTACCCAAATAATCTTGCCAGTAGAATTCATCAGCTGGCATATTTACTCTACCTACACCTGTTTTTAATTCATACGGTTTTCCATCATCCATTGGCTCATTAACTACATCCCAAGCTTTAACACTAGGAGCACAATTAGTAACCATACCAGTTATCCATTTATCAAGGGCTCCACCTATTAGAATTTTCTTCTGTTCAGGAGATTTCTCTTGAGTTTTAACACTACCCGTTGCGTTATACTTTTCTACTTTGACATTATCATAGTAAAAACTAGAGGCAGTTTTTCCAAGATTAAAGGCAATTGTATTACAGTCAACCATATTTGAAGTAACCGTAATCTCTTTAACATAAGTTGTCCACGTGGTTATATAGGGAACAGCACCAAAAAAATCCCAATGCTTATAACCCCCAGGATTTAATTGTGCCTGAGTAGGAGTAGATGCTGCAACATCAGCACGCACATCCATAGTAAGTTTGTATTTGTCTCCCAATTTTACAGCCGGAGAAAACTTTACATAAAGCTGTGCCTCCCAATCATTGGCACGAACACTGGCATTTGTTAATTTAAGTGCTCTTCCTATTCCTTTTGCTCCTTGACCAACTGCGGTATAACTAGCAGTTAAATTTGTATTAACCTGATAATTTGAACTATTATCTGTCTCAAAATCATTTTCCATTGCCAAATCCCAACCTGGACCTGTTGATGATAGAACATCTGGGGCAATCAATTTTTTTAGATAAGTAGCATTTTGATTGGCATGCCAACAAAGTGTATGTCCAAAAACAGACACATTAGCCTCTTGAGCTGTTTTTAATAATTTATTGACATTGTCAAGAGCTAGTTTTCCATCGGCTTGTACTATTGCGCCATGTTTCATTTCATATCCTAAAGTAATCTCATCAAAATTTTTGTTGACTACTCTATACATCAAACTTTGACTTGTATATTCATTCAAAGAAATTCCAGCACCTAATTTAAAATTAGGATTAGCCTTTCTGTCGATGTAAGTCTTTAAATCTGAATAAGCATCAATTTTTTCCTGATTAACAAAAGCCAAAGGTTTTTCGACATCGTATGAAAGCACATGCGGCTCAGTACAAGAGGCTAACGATAGTAACAACGTAGCAAAAGGCACGATTTTATATATTTTTCTCATATTATTAATTTTATAATTAAATAAATTATCCTACTAAATTATTTAAGGACAGGGCTAAACACTTCTGCCTTAACTCCTCTATCTCTTAATACCAATGTATCATTTGTTGTAACATTAAAATCTTGCAAACCTACATTATAACTAAGGTATAGTGCGTCACGATCTTTAGAACCCCAACTATTTTTCTCTCCTTTTTTTACAAATTTACCAGTACCAGATGCGGTATAAGTTCCTGGACTAGAAGAGGAAACCGTACAATTACCAGTTCCATCAAAAGAAAGTATTAATTTACAATTGATATTGTTACCACCAGCGTCTTTGTAAACAATTGGGAAATTTATAGTAGTTAATGAAAGGGTATTAATTTTAAACACTTCATCACTTTCAACATAAGTTTTATGTCTAACGATAGTTTTATTTAGGGAAGTATTTCCATTTTTACCTACAATCACATCTTTTCCTCTACGCAAATAAAAACCATCCCAAGGATTAACATATTTTATGGCATAAAATATAAAATCTTTTGGAGTTATAGCCCAATCGACAGCAATAGCTCTATTAGGATTAGCAACTAATGCCTTACCTGATAAAATAGAGTCCGCATTCACGACATTAGTCATCTTAAGAGGAATTACATAGGTGTTTTTTATGGCAAGTGGATCTGCAAAAAAAGCATCTGTCAATTGAACATCTACACCGCCAGTAATATTTCCTTTAGCAATAACAATTTTATTAGACAATAATGTATAATAATTACTCGGCATTGGAAGGACATTATCCCCTGCTGCTTTGAATAACAATCCTGTAGTTAACGGATTAGCAACTTCTACCCCGACAGAGACATCTTTATCATTACTATAAACGCCTCCCAAAGTAGCCATGATTCTGCATTTGTGCTCATTATCCAAAGTTGTATCAAATACATCTTCTCCTAGGGTTATTGTCCTAACTGGAAATTGATAAGCAAAATAAACAGACTGGTATTCAAAATTATCATATACCATATCATCATTTGAACAAGATGTTAAGGTAATGAATAAAATTGTGAACATTAAAAATATCTTATTTTTCATTTTTTTGAAATTTTATTAAAAATAAATAGCATTACATATAAGCATTACCATCCTTTGTTTTGAATCAATGCTTTAAACTTAAGCGCTTCACTATATGGTATTGGTCCATAATTCATATAGTCAGCAAAAACTCTATCCTCAACAGAAGGAATTTTTGTAAATGTAGGGACAGCAGTAGTTCCTTGAATATTCATCCCTTGAGCAGATTCTCCTAAATTTGATTTCCATCTACGCAAGTCCCAAAAACGGAATCCTTCAAAACATAATTCTAATCGGCGCTCGTTTCTAATTAAAACACGCATCGCATCTTTGTCAGCTTTGATAGACTCTAGATAATTATCTTGGACAAAACCTGCACGTTTTCTTATCGCTTTAATCACATCATAGGCTGAAAAACCATTGTTTCCTCCTGATAAAGGACCCCAAGCTTCATTAGCAGCTTCGGCATAATTAAGATAAAGTTCAGTGTAACGCATACGTGGTCTATAATGTCTTTGAGTAGTCGTTGATTGAGGATTCAAATTCACGTCTTGTCTTAACAACTTTTTCATATAATAACCAGTACGAGTTGAAGTTGCCGCTTTATTAAGGCCATCATTCGTAGTACCAATACTAGCCGTAGTAATAACAGTAGAACTCACCCCCGCTACATCCTGATTAACCAAAATAAAATGTTTCAAACGAGGATCACGATTTGCATAAGGAGCAGAAGGATTATAATTACTTGAAGCGTTTGTAATAGGATAGCCGTTAGCTGCTGGAAAAGCATCTACCAAGTTTTGAGTAGGATTTACGCGCCCTCTACCATAAAGTGTAGGGGGAAAATTATCCGCTTCTAAGTTATTACTATTAGCAATATCTGTTCTCCAAACTACTTCTTTTGGATTTATTCCAGAACCTAATGCTTCGATTTCGGCAGTATTTCTATACCAAGTTAAACCATTTGCATCTAATCCTGCAACGCCCCCATTAAGAGCTAATAATTGACCAGCATAATCAGCAGCAGCGCCCCAAGTTGATGTATTACCACTACTAAAAGCTGGACTTGCTGCTAATAACGCAACTTGTGATTTAATAAACATTACAATTCTACCACTCATTCTTTGTCTAGCATAGTCGCCAAAAACTCGATTATAATCATTCAAGTTAGTATAACCAGGAGGCAAAGCATTTGCCATTTCAAAATCCAAAGGAAGTAGTTCTTTAGCTTTTGCTAGATCACTATAAATTTGAGTCATACACTGTTGAAATGTATTTCGTGGTATATTGAAATTTGAATTTGCTCCTTCCGGATCTAATACAATAGGAACACCTAATAATTCATTCGTTTCAGACACACCTGCATGAGCCTGTAACAAATAATACATATAAAGTGCCCGCATTCCATAAGCTTCCCCTTTGAGTCGTTGTCTAAACAACAAACTAACATTGTCATCTACTGCCCATTTAACTTTATCTGCTTCTGCAAGAAAAATATTCAAGTATTGAATAGCAGCCTTTGAATTTGTCCATTGATCTAATGGATTAAAATTAGCAGCCCATTGTCCTGTCGCAACTTTACGAAAATTGTTAGAAACGTCATTTGATACGGCATCATCGGTGGCTACATCACTAAATGACCATCCATTACCGGGAAGTCTAGTGTAAGCATTAAGTAGAATTCCCTGTGCATATCCAGCTTCTGCATACATATCTTCAAGCCCTCTATTGTTTTCTATTGCTGGCTCGATAAGATCGTCACAACTAATAGTCATAAAGATGACTGATAATACTATTAAGATTCTTTTATTCATATCATTTTAATTTTTAATGATTTGTTAATTTAAAATAAAGCTTTTACGCCTAAATTGAAAAACCTAGTTTGTGGCGAACCACCAATATTTAACTCCATAGTTTCACGTTCTGGAGATATTGTTAACAAATTAGCACCATTTACATAAACTCCTAATTCATTAAGAAACGAATTTTGAATCATTTTCTTTGGAAAATCATAAGTAAATTGAATATTGGCTAGGTCGATTCTGTTTGTACTGTAAAGCCAAAAGTCTGATGAACGATAATTATTGTCACTAGTATTTGTAGTAAGTCTAGGATAAGTTGCTGTGGCTTGATTATCGACAGTCCAACTATTTCTAACCATAACTGAATATTTGTCTTCTCCATCAATCCAAAAATAAGAATTATTCTTCATAGCATTTGCACCTACCTGACCTGTTGCCAATGCGAAAAATGTTAAACTTTTCCATTTAGCAGTAAAATTTAAACCTCCAGTAAATGGAGCTCCGCTCCAACCACCTTTTCCTAAATATACCTCATCTTGAGCATTAATAATACCATCTCCATTTTGATCTTTATATTTAATATCTCCTGGTCGAACTTGACCAAATGTTTGTGAAGCATGATTCGTGATATCTATACCATCCGTAAAAAAACCATCGCTTTTAAGACCCCAAAGAGCGTCTAATGGTTTTCCTTGTCTATTTTGGTAATCGAATTCAAACCCCTCTGCCCTTTTAGAAGCTTTAGTATCATAATAGTTTCCTGTAACTCCAAGAGACAAATCTACTTGACCCACTCTTTTATTCACTCTAACATTGAAATCGAAACCAATACGATTATCGTTATTATAATTCACATTAGGTATAAAAGAAGAATTCGGAAAACCTGTTGTGAAATAATTAGGATATAAAACAGAAGCTTGTATTACGTTACCTTCGATTTTGTTAGCAAAAAAAGTACCATTAAACGTTATCAATTTATTAAAAAATGATGCTTCTACACCTACGTTTACCTCTTTCTTTTTGGCAAAAGTAAGACTTAAATTCTCACCTCTACGAGCGTCAGTACTTCTATTTAAAGACCCATCTCTCCAGCTAAACCAAGCTCCATCTGTTTGTGAATAGATACTTTCGTATAAATAATAGTTGGCAACATCTAAATCTGTATTCAATATACCTGCTGATACTGTTAGCTTTAAATTATCTAAAGATGACCAGTTTTTTAAGAAATTCTCCTCACTAAGTCTCCAACCTAAAGACAACGTAGGTGAAGGTGCAAGTCGCTTAGATTCAGCAAATTTTGCCGAATGAACTAGTGCCTCGTTAAATTCTACATAATATTTACCAGCATAATTATAGCTTAAATTAAGTCCTAAATTAGCATTACTTACTCTATGGTAAACTTCTGAATTTGATTGTTGAAATCCATTTGCTAAAAGCATACCTGAAAAGTTATGAACTCCATTAATCTTTTTTACATAATCAAATTGACCAGAAAAAGCGATAGTTTGTCTGTAAGCACTATTAGAAATATTCTGAACTCCTGATTTAGCATCTTCTCCAAATTTAGTCAAAGAAGTTATTTGATCATATCCAGCATAGGAATTCCATTTTGGTTCATATACTGCATAGGTATTATTAAACGATTGAGTGTATGATGTTTCATAATCTACAGCAAATGTAGAGTGAAAAGACAATCCATCAAGAAGACTACTTAACTTAGCATCAACGCCTGTATTGAATTGAAACTGACGATTAGTGTAGGTATTGTAACCTCCTGCATAAATAGCCGCAAAGGAATTGTTTAAATCCAATTGTGTACCTCCTAATAAATATTTACCATCAATAACGTAGTTACTATTAGCTATCATAGCCTGAGAAGATGCATCACCTTCTTCAATCAAATCTATAGGTAATAAAGGAGTAAAACGATCTGGTCTTGTAGTTGCTGCACTACCCCAATAATTTGTATTCACACCTCTACCATTATAGTAGATTGCATTGGTACCAATTGTAGCAGATATAAAATCATTGATTGCAAGATCTACATTTCCTCTAACATTAAAGCGATTAGTACTGTTGTTCTTAGCCTCTCCAAAATTTAATAAATCTCCTGAATTAGAGAAATTTACTGCTGTGTAATATTGTGCAATTTTATTACCCCCTTTAATTTCAACATTAGCATCGTATCTTGTAGCAAAATCTTTTAAATAATCCGATGAATAGTAATCCACATTAGGATATCTATAAGGACTATTACCCGAAGCGTAGTTATAAATAGTTTCATCTGAATACAATGACGATAAACCATCGTTGGCACGAGCTTGATTGTAATAGCTCATATACTCTGCTGAACCTAAATATTTAGGAAAGCTTTTTGCTATATTTATTCCTCCATCAACTCTAACGCTAATTTGCTGTTTTTGAACAACCCCTTTTTTAGAAGTAATATAAACAACTCCTTTAGCAGCACGACTACCATATAATGCTACAGCAGCAACACCCTTCAAGAATGTAACTTGTTCTATTTCTACGGCTAAGATACTAGTAGCATCTCGAGGAATACCATCAACTAAAACTAAATATCCTCCGGATCCCCATATATTACCATTAAAACCACCTACAAAAGCCTGCAAACCATCCAAACTATAGGTCGTATAATTCTTTTCCAAGATTTCTGGTATGTTAACATAGGATACATCCCCTAAAAGATCTTTTTCTTGAACTTTTCTGAATGCAATCTGTACTAACTTATCCTTATCTAAGATTAAATTAATTTCACTCGATTTTGGTTTCACTACAACTGATTTTGTAATATAACCTTTTGCATTAATCAATAATTTTGAATCTATAGGTACTTTGAGTGAAAACTTACCTATAGAATCTGTAGTTGTGGAAATATTGTCTTTTTCGCTTACAAGGATAGCACCTATAACAGGTTTCCCTTCTGCATTCCTTACGACACCATTAACATCAATTTTGTTACCAACTTGAGCCATTAATATCGTGGGAGAAAAAGCAATAATTAAAAAACATAACACTATTTTTAGTTGTATATATTTCATTATTTTCTAATTTGTATTTATAATTTATAAAATAATCTGATTAATTACCATCCTGGATTTTGTGGAAATTCCAAATACATATTTACATCTGCATTTTTCAATGGTAGCCAATAATGTTTTTCACTAAAATTTCGTTCCAAAATAACCGTTTCGCGAATATTAAGAACTTTATTAGTTTTAGGAGTTGCAGTGCTAAAACTTGCATCTCTATCAAATTCGACTGATTTCTTTAAAGTATATGGACTTTGAATAAATAATAACCATCTGCGAAGGTCATTAAAACGGTGCCCTTCAAAAGCTAATTCAACTGCACGTTCACGTCTTACTTCATTCATAAATGAATCTACTGTTCCTAAGAACTTGCCAGCAACATGACCCACTTTAGCTCTATCTCTAACCACATTTACAGCTTCTACAGCGTTTTTACTATAGGATGGATCTTTACCTGTAGCAGAATTATATCCTACAGCTGCAGATTCGGCATACATCAAATAAATATCTGACAAACGCATCCAAGGAATATGTATATTCAAATTATTACCATATTCATAACCTCCATCATATTTATTAGCAGTTATAGGAATAAACTTATAGTTTAAATAACCTGTTCTACTTCCAGTACTTATATTACGATAAGTTCCTCCGGTAAACAAATTAGCATATCGGTTTGACTCTTGATTAGCTGGCATAGTTCCAGTAACACTTTTTACACCATCATACACAATATCGTTGTAAAAACGAGGATCACGACCTTTCCAAGGGTAAGATGGATCATAACCTGACTCCGCATCTGCTTGAGAAATATTTGTTATTGGTAAACCATTCGCCATACCATAATTATCAACATAGTTGGCAGTTGGTAAAAATTTAACATCATCTCCAGCTGCTATTAGCGAAGGCCCGTATTGTTTAGCAGTTCCATAAGTTGATGAATGAGCTCCCCAATAAGGTCCTCTAAAAATAGCTTCAGAACCTCCTGGAATTGCCCAGTTTTTTCCTGTAGTATAAAAATTATCACTATAATTAGCAAATGGTAATAAAGCATATTTAGTATTTCCACTTTCTGTGTTGGATAATAATTCACCGAAAGCTTTTGCTGCTTTTTTACAAAATTCAGCATTATAAGCTGTACTACCTGTAGATTCTTTATTCATCAACGGACTTCCTGCCCAAAGATAATTTTTACCCAAGTAGCCTAAGGCCATAATTTTATTGATACGCAAATCATTTTTTCCTAAGGTTCTTTTACCTATTGTCGTATTATCCCAATCCAGTGGGAGTAAATCAGCGGCCATTCTAAAATCGGCTGCTGCTTTCTCAGCACATTCGGCATAACTAAGTCTAGGTAATGTTAATGGTTGATCACTAGGAAGTACCGTATCAATATAAGGAAGGCCTCCAAAATACTGAATGAATTGAAAGTGAAACCATCCTCTAAAAAACAAAAGCTGGCCTTTTATCAAATCTTTTTCTTCTTGTGTAGCATCGGTCAATTTGTCTATGTTTGCTAAACCAATATTTGCTTTACGAATACCTCTCCAGCCTAAAGTCCATAAATCTTTATTCATACGGTTGTTATTTGTGGACACGTTATTACGGTTCATCCATCCTGCTTGCCAACCATCAGCTTGAGATTGCCAACCCCATAAATCTCCATTGTCAATTTTAACTACAAAATGAAAATTATTAGCTGTAGACTGAATCTCGTCTTCTCCCCAATTCCATGAATTTGTCCAATATGCATTGGTAAAATCTGGAATACACTGGTAAAGTTCCTCCGTAAATCCTTGAAATTTGGTAAAATTCTCAAATGCTTCTTCTTCAGAAATTAAAGTGTCTGGAGACACATCAAGATATTCTTCACACGATACCGGAAAGGCACACAAGCCCAATATAAGGCTATACTTTACTATTGTTTTGAAATAATTTTTCATAATCTCTAATTTAAAAAATAATATTAGCTCCTAGATTAAAACGTTTAACTGTTGGATATGCTCCTTGAGAAGCCCAACCTGTTCCAGCAAAATTACTCTCTCTATCATCTGGCATTTTTGACCAAATATAAAGATTATCACCGTTTATAAATACTCTTACATTTTGAATACCCCACGATTTTATTGAAGAATTGCTTTCATCAAAAGTATACGCTATTTCAGCATTCTTTAATCGTAAGTATGATCCATCGTACATATAACGTTGAGCGTTGTTATAACCACTTGGAGTAGAAAGCCATCTAGGCATTGGATTATTTGCCTCCACGTTGTCTTTATTCCACAATGAACCTTGATCATACACTACGTGATTTTGTGAAACTAAACTTCCTAGAACTACTTGTCGTGTTACATTGTTAACACCATAAAACTGAACAAAACCGCTAAATTTTTTCCAGTTAAAACCAACTGTAGCGTTATAGGTGTTTTGTGGCGTGCCCGTAAAACCATAAGGAATGTTGTCATAGGCATTAATTACTCCATCAGCATTATAGTCAAGAAGGTTGTAATTTCCAGGTAATTTTTGATTATTATTTGTATCCTGAATAGTACTTCCATACAATTCATCCCAATTATTATAATACCCTTGCGCAACATAGGAAAAAGCTTGCCCAATTGATTTGTTTTCAGATTTTTGATACTCTGGAAATAATACTGGGTTATTTGCATCAATAATTTTATTTTTTGAATGAGACATATTCAAATCAGACCACAAATTAAATCCATTTGCAAAAGTGTAATTTAATTTAACTTCAAATTCATAACCTTGATTTCTCACTCTCCCTAAATTTGCAACAGGCGCTACTGCTCCATAATAAGAAGGTATTGCTCTGCTACCACCTGACAACAAGACATCTGAACGCTCTTCGTTAAAAAAATCAACAGATCCTTTGATTAATCCTTTAAAGAATCCAAAATCAACACCTAAATTAGATTTTTCTGCCGTTTCCCATTGCACTCCTGGATTTCCTACAGCTGTTTCTCTATACCAATCATAAGGACTTAACTCTCCTCCTTCACCGCTTGTTCCTAATTGAGATCGTCCTCCAAAACCCCATTGAGTTAAATACAACCATCTACCATTAACGTTATCATCTCCAATCTCCCCATAATTTGCTCTTATTTTAAGCAAATCCAAGAAAGAGGCTGTTTTTTTCATAAAACCTTCCTTTGAGACTACCCAGCTTACTCCTCCTGATGAAAAGAATGCAAAACGATTTCCCGCAGCAAATTTTTCGGAACCATTGTACGCCCCATTGTATTCAGCAAAATATTTACCTGCATAGCCATAACTAGTACGAAAAACCCAGTCTTCTCTGTACCGAGGAACCTCGCTTCCAGTAGCACCTTCATTACGATTAAAAAGTCCCATTGCCGTAATATCATGCTTTGAACCTAGAGTTAAAGCATAATTTATTTGACCTTGATAGAAAAGTCTTCTATATGTAGACCCATCCCTAACTTCTCCTGCACTAGGAGTCCATTTTACTCCTTCTTGAAAATCAAACCTATTATTTATATCGTAATTCTGTGTGTAGGTAGCTAATCCCGTCACTGGATCAATCCATTTTTGTTGAGTATTATTAAACAAATCATTAACTCCTCGATTACCTTCTATAAATGAATTATCTAACGCTATTGTTCCCGTAAAATTAAGTCCTTTAACCAACATATCTAGATTTTGATTCAATGTAAAATCGGTAGTAAGACGCGTTGTAGTTACATATTGCACACCACTAATGGCTAAATTACGAACTGAATTTGATGCTTGACCTACATTTGGAGAATAAAATCCCCACGAATTATCAGAGGCATAATAAGGCAAAAATACATCTGGGGCTGTAGAATAAGCAGCATCCCATATGGTATATTCAGCTCCAGAAGCTCCCCAAGGACTTTTCTTTACTGCGTGTGACCCTGCAAGATTTACTTTAAAAGTTGTAGATGGAGTAATTTGAAAATCTAAATTAGTTCTAACATTTAGACGGTTGTATCCATAACCTGGATCGTAACCTCTATTGTTATTATATTTTTCAAAAAGATCGCCTTCACTTAAAAAGTCTGCACTAGCAAAATACTTAACAAATTCAGTACCTCCGCTAACATTCAAACTCGCATTATAAGTCATCGCATAATCTTTAAATAATGTATCTTGCCAATCTACATTGGGATAACGCTCCCTATCCTCTTGAGTAGTTTGAAACCTATATTTATCGATTATAGCTTGTGGAAGATAATCATTCCAAGCAGATGGCGTTAAAGCCAACTCATTTTCAATAGCTCGGTTTCTAACCATCAACCCATCATAAGAATCAAGCTTATTAGGTAATTGAGAAGGAACTTTCATTGTTGTATTAACCCTAGCTCTAATTAATGCTTTTCCTAAACTTCCACGTTTTGTCGTGATAAGAATTACACCATTAGCTCCTCTTGATCCATAAACCGCAGTAGCAGAAGCATCTTTCAAAACAGAAACCGTCTCTACAGATCCAATATCTACACTATTCATAGGACGCTCTATACCATCAACCAATACTAATGGAGATGAATCATTCCAAGTACTTGCTCCACGTATTACTATACGAGGATCTTCCTCTCCAGGCATACCAGTACTAGCAGTCGTAATTAAACCCGGCGCATTACCTGTTAAAGCTGCACCAATACTTTGAACTCCACCTGCTCGCTCTAATGTTTTTCCTGAAACTTGAGAAATTGCAGCAACTACACTCTCCTTTTTTTGCTTACCATATCCAACAATAACAATCTCATTCAAAGTTGTCTGATCTACAGACATAACAACATTAACTACAGATTGTCCTTTTATTTGTTTTTCAATGGTTTTAAAACCAATACTACTAAAAACCAATGTAGCTCCTGATGAAGGTATTGTAATTTTATACTTTCCATCATAATCAGATATTACACCCATTTTAGAATTACCCTTAACCATTATGGTCACGCCAGGAATTGGCAATTTATCTTCTGCTGAAGTAATTGTTCCAGAGACTGTAATTTGCTGACTATACTGACTTTTCACAGTAGGCAAGGTTGTTTTTCCTTCACTTGCCAACAATACATTCGAAAACATAAACTGTAACAAAACTCCCAATACCACGCAATTAACTTTACGTGGAACTTTAATTAATTGTTTTATCATATTAATATTTTGACATTTTTTAATTTATTACAAATTAGAACTTAAATATGCGTCATATTTACTTTACAAATTTACTTTGCATATTAAACTCAGAAATTCAATTTAGAGATATACCGAATTCAATTATATGACTAGTTCCTTAAAAACTTACACGTTTTCAACTTTAAAAATCAAAATCTTTCTTTTCAAATAGTTCAGATCAATTATGGTTTATTAAAATAATATTCTTGTTGATTATATTAGAACAATGAATCAATTATCATTATACTTTAAAATAGAAACATAAATTCAACAATTGAGAATATTTAAAAACGGTTTTTAATTTTTTTTTTACTTCATAGGCTTAATGGTTTGTTTTTGGTTGGTTAGTTATTTCGTTTAAAATATTCAAGTCGCTTTAGAGATATCAAAAAAATACAAAAACTAATCTCTATTATAAATAGAGTTGATTTTATGAAATTAGCTTGATTTATTTTGAAATCGTGGCATTATTGTTAACAAACTGACAACGCAAACTTGTGTGATTTTTTGTCATACAGAACATTATAATTACTCCAAATTCATCCTGGTAAATGAATCTTAAAAAAGCAAATATAAAAAGTTTTTTTTATAAAACAACCGATTGTGTAAAAATATTGTGTTATAATAACACTTAAAATAAATTTTACGGATAATAATTATTGTATTTTTAATAATAAACATAAAATTTGCATTCGAAATTGCTGTTAATTCTTAAACTTTGGATGATTAAAATTGCAGATCGAAAATCAAAAAAACCTTGCTATTATTGACATTAAGACAATTCCAGTTTAAAAAAATCAATGCGTTTATAGAAAACAATAACTAACTAAACTCTTCTAAAAAAGAATTAAAAAAAGTTAATTAAATTTATTTTTATTTTTTTAAATAAAATAATAACACACAACCGATTGTGTGTTATTATTTTTTCAATATATTTGCAATAATTAAATTTATACCATATAATTTAAATTCTCTGCAAAAAAAGAATAAAATTATTACATATTATTAAAATATAAATTAATTAGCCGTTATGACTTAATCAACTTATTCATGACTGCCTTTTTGTTAATTTAAAGAAGAATAAAACCATTTTAAATATTTGGGTTTTGAACTCCTAATCGCTGTGTTTTCTAGAGGGGTAAATACATAAAGTTTGTTCTATTATTAAGGTATTTTATAAGCGTTTTTTTAGTGATATAATTCAGGAAGATTATCAAATATGAATTTCATTCAATTACAAAATTGTTCTCTTAAAATAGTGTATAAGTTTTAGAATAGAAACTTATATAATTTAATTTGAATTAGTAGTTAGTAGTTAGTTTTTTTTTAAAAGTTGAGAATTGGATACTCTCTTCTTTATCGTAAAATTTTTTCTGATATTATTAATAAAACATTTAAAGAGCCTCAATATCTGACCAATATTCTGGATAATTATAAACAATGTATAATACTTTAAAAATTGAATTGAATGAACCAGAAGTTGCCATTGAAATATCAATCGTTAGTTCAAGCGTTTAAAAATTAAGAGAGTTAGACTCCAAAGAGAGTTTTTTTTTAACAAATTAAACAACTGAAATACAATTAGAAAAAACAGTCAATTTGTTTATTATCCAACATTTATGGATTTTTTAATGTTTTTATTTAAATTAAAAAAATAATTGGGATTTTTTTTAATATAACTTCAATGCTTTACTTTTACACAACCGATTGCAAATATATATTTAGTAATAAGAACAACTTTAAAAGTCATTATATCATTTAAATATTCCAAAAAAGGTTTTGACACTATAATAAAAACATAAAATGAATCGAATATCCTATAAATACATTTTACTGCTATTTCCTTTTTTGATGATTTCAATTACTTTATCAGCACAGGAGGATTATAAATTATGGCTTCAATATGCAAAAGTTTCGGATTCCAAATTAGTATCAGATTACAATTCAAACATTAATGGAATTGTTGCTTTGGGTAATTCTGAAACGATTCGTGTTGCATCAAAAGAATTACAATTGGGACTTTCCAGTTTATTAGACAATACAACAGTAATTCAACAAAATATTGAGGCAGAAAATGTGTTGATTTTGGGTTCTAAAACTTCTTTAAATGAAGCTATTTCGAAAAGTTTAAACAAGGAATTTGAACAAATTAACAACGAAGGCTATATTATTAAAACCATACAAATAAAAAATAAAAACCATATTCTTATTACCGCCAAAACCGATATTGGCGTTTTATATGGCGTTTTCAATTTTCTGAAACTGATTCAAACCAACAAATCCGTCGAAAATTTAAACATAGTGGATGCTCCAAAAATAGACATACGAATACTAAATCATTGGGACAATCTCAACGGAACAGTTGAACGTGGTTATTCAGGATCTTCACTTTGGAATTGGCAAAAATTACCTGATTTCATTGACCAACGTTATATTGACTATGCGCGTGCCAATGCTTCTATAGGTATCAACGGCACCGTTTTGAATAATGTAAATGCCAATGCTTTAATTTTGACACCACTATATTTGAATAAAGTGGAAGCTCTAGCAAACACTTTCAGACCTTATGGAATTAAGGTGTATTTAACCGCTCGTTTTTCGGCTCCAATTGAAATTGGCGGATTGAAAACTGCGGACCCATATGATGCTGCTGTACAACAATGGTGGAAAGATAAGGTAGCAGAAATTTACACAAGAATTCCAGATTTTGGCGGATTCTTGGTCAAAGCCAATTCCGAAGGACAACCCGGTCCACAAAATTATGGTAGAAACCACGTTGATGGTGCTAATATGTTGGCCGATGCCCTTGCTCCTTTTGGTGGAATTGTGATGTGGAGAGCCTTTGTATATTCCGAACACGATGTGAATGACCGAGCCAAACAAGCCTATAGCGAATTTGTTCCTTATGACGGAAAATTTAGAGATAATGTGATTGTTCAAGTCAAAAATGGTGCAATTGATTTTCAACCTAGAGAACCTTTCCATCCAATGTTTGGGGCAATGCCAAAAACACCTTTGATGATGGAATTTCAAATCACACAGGAATATTTAGGGTTTAGCACACATTTAGTCTATCTCCCTAAATTATACCAAGAAGTATTAGATTCAGACACCTACACCAAAGGGAAAGGATCAACAGTTGCTAAAGTAATTGATGGTTCATTAGACAATCATAAACTAACTGGAATAGCTGGAGTGGCAAATATTGGCAGCGACATCAACTGGACCGGTCATCCCTTTGCACAAGCAAATTGGTATGGCTTTGGACGATTGGCTTGGAATCCTAATTTAGATTCAGAAGTTATCGCAGAGGAATGGTTAAGAATGACTTTCTCGAATGATCTAAATTTTGTCAACCCAATTAAAGAAATGATGTTGAAATCCA
The DNA here is from genome assembly GCF_007097365.1 of Flavobacterium franklandianum. Taxonomy (GTDB): domain Bacteria; phylum Bacteroidota; class Bacteroidia; order Flavobacteriales; family Flavobacteriaceae; genus Flavobacterium; species Flavobacterium franklandianum. The sequence continues at coordinate 13,286 of NZ_VJZR01000021.1, read as the reverse complement.
GAGAAGCCGTGGTAAATTATATGACGCCACTAGGATTGCATCATATTATGGATACGGGTCATCATTATGGGCCAGGACCTTGGGTAAGCAATCTATCTAGACCAGAATGGAATCCTGTTTACTATCACAAAGCGGATAAAAACGGCATTGGTTTTGACCGTTCCAAAACAGGCAGTAATGCTACGTCGCAATACACTCCCGATGTTGCCAAAATATTCGACGATGTAAAAACTTGTCCTGAGGAATATTTGTTATGGTTTCATCATTTGCCTTGGGATTACAAACTGAAAAATGGTCAAACAATTTGGGATGGAATCGCTCTGAAATACCAAAAAGGTGTAGATGAAGTTGCAACGATGAACACAACTTGGGACAAAATGAATCCTTATGTCGATGAACAAAGATTTCGTGAGGTACAAATGCTACTAAAAATTCAACTCAAAGAGGCAAAATGGTGGCGTGATGCTTGCCTGCTCTATTTTCAACAATTTTCAGGAAAAGAATTACCTAAAGGAGTTGAAAATCCAACCCAAACATTGGAGTATTTCGAGACTTTAAAATTTCCGTTCGCACCTGGAAATAATTAATTGATTTAATAAAATTTAGACACTGTTTATTCTATTCAACAGCAAAAAAGTTATGATTTAACTTGCCAAATGAGTCAAAAAATGAAAAATATATGAGAATAAAAAAAATGAATATTTATAAATTAACCAAAGAGTGACAATTAAAACTGGAACAAACCTAAAATAAATTATAGAATATGAACATCAACAAAATTTTATCAGCATTTGCAATAATTATTGCCACAATTATAGTAAGTTGTGGCGGAGGATTAGAAACTGACCAAGTATACACTACGCCAAAACCAACTCCTGCGTCCAATGCTACTACCTTAAAATCAGCCGCTACATTTCCTATAGGAAATATTGTTTCTGCGAATAGACTATCTGGTTCTGATAATAATTTCACCTCTTTATTAAATAAAGAATTCAACAGCATCACTGCGGAAAACGACATGAAAATGGGAGCAATGTTTACTGGACAAAACACCTATGATTTTAGTAGAGGAGATGCAATTGTAGCTTATGCAAAAGCAAATGGATTTAGAGTTCATGGGCATGCCTTGGTTTGGCATGCATCAATACCTACGTGGTTAAAAAATTTCACAGGAACAAATGCAGAATTTGAAGCACAAGTTAAAGGATATATAAAAGCAACGGTAGCGCATTTCGCTCTTGCCAAAACTACCGATGGAAAATCAGTTGTAGCAAGTTGGGATGTTGTAAATGAAGCCTTTACAACCGAAGCTCTTGAAGGCCCGTTTTATGCTAAATTAGGACCAGACTACGTTGCCAAATGCTTCACTTGGGCTAAAGAAGCTAATTCCGAAGTTAAATTATTTTACAATGATTATAATTTAGACAGTCAAACATCAAAAGTTAAGAGTGTGGTTGATATGGTGGCCGATTTCAAAAAAAGAGCTATTCCTATAGATGGAATTGGTTCTCAAATGCACGTAGGCTATTCTTATCCTGACATAGCGACCATAAGTAACACCTTATCACCTCTTGTGGGTACTGGATTATTAATACATTTCTCTGAATTGGATATGTCTGTCAATAGAGATTTAGTGTTAACTTCTTTTACAGCAGAAAGATCAAATGCTCAAAAGGAAAAGTACAAAAGCATAGCGGTTTTGTATAAAACAATTCCAAGTGCCCAAAGATTTGGAATTACATTTTGGGGAGTTAGAGATAATGACTCTTGGTTAAGAGGTTGGCCTGTCGTAACAGAATATGAATGGCCATTATTGTTTGACTCAAATTATGGATACAAAGCTGCCTATACCGGATTTCTTGAAGGATTAAAATAACTAAATATAAAACAAAAAAATCATGAAAATAAGTAAAACCCTATTATTACTAGTAACAGCAACACTTGCATTAAGTAGTTGCTCATCGGCACAAAAAAAAACTGATTCAACCGTTTCGCTTAAAAATGCATACGTAAAAAATTTCTATATCGGAACTGCATTAGACACCAATCAAATCCTAGAAACAAACCCATTGACTACCAGTTTGATTGCAAAAGAATTTAACAGCATCACTCCTGAAAACTGTATGAAATCGATGTTTCTACAGCCTGAAAAAGATAAATTCGATTTCAAAATGGCAGATAAATATGTTGCTTTTGGAGAAAAACACAAAATGTTCATTCACGGACATACTTTGATTTGGCATAGTCAACTACCATCTTGGTTGAGTAAAGTAAAAGATAGTGTAGCGATGTCGGAGGCGATGACAAAACATATTAGTACCATCGTAGAAAAATACAAAGGACGTATTGGTTCTTGGGACGTGGTCAATGAGGCTTTGAATGAAGATGGTACTTTGAGAAAATCTGTTTTTTTAAACTCTTATGGTAAAGATTTTTTGACACATGCCTTCAAATTAGCTGCCAAAGCTGATCCAAAAACCGATTTGTATTATAACGATTATAACTTATGCAATGCAAAAAAACGAAAAGGAGCTGTAGAATTAATGAAAAATCTACAAAAAAACGGTGCAAAAATAGATGGAGTTGGAGAACAAGGGCATTGGAACTTAATTACCCCAACCTTGGATGAAATTGAACAAACCATATTAGATTTTTCTGCACTTGGTGTAAAAGTTGCTATTACAGAATTAGACATTACCGTTTTGCCTAATCCTTGGGATGTGGTTGGAGCCGATGTAAGTCAAAGAGCTGAGGCGAGCGAAAAAATGAATCCGTACCCTAAAGCTCTACCAGAGGATATAAAAATTCAATTGGCAGCACGCTACGAAGCAATTTTTAAACTATTCATCAAACATCAAGACAAAATCAGCAGAGTGACTCTTTGGGGAGTAAATGATGGACAATCTTGGCTTAATGATTGGCCAATAAGAGGAAGAAGTAACTATCCGTTGCTTTTTGATCGCGATTTCAAACCAAAAGAGGCTTATAACAGTGTGATGAAGCTAAAAGAAGAAAAAAAATAAGCCCTCTATTTTATTAAATAAAACTACTTCGGGACAGAGCCCTAGAGGTAGTTTTATTTAATAACAGCCACAGATTCACAGATTTTAAAAAATCATTTTTAATCTGTGACTCGAGCAATAGCGAACAGGCGAAGCAATCTGTGGCAAAAAAACCGAAACAGAGCTTCGAGGAATTAAACCAAAAGAGATTAAATCATCAATATGTATCGTAAAATAAATGTAAATAAATCAAATTAATTAGACATAGATTTGTCAATAATAAAGTTTTACAATACATTTACACAACCGATTGTATGTTAATAAAAGATACTAAAAATTAGTAATTATTATTTTTTAGCAAAACAAATAAATTATTAAAAATAAATCTGTTGTGATTTATATAACTAAAAAATTAACCTTAAAAAATGAATTCTACTTCACAAAAATTATCTGTAAAAGAAAAAATTGGATATAGCCTAGGTGACCTTGCTGCTAATCTGGTGTTTCAAACATTGATGACTTATCTAGCTTACTTTTACACCGACATATACGGATTATCGCCAACACATGCCTCAATAATAATGTTAATTGTTGGGTTAATTTCCGCTTTTATATTCAATCCAATTGTAGCGGTTCTGGCTGACAGAACCAACACAAAATGGGGGAAATTTCGACCGTGGATTTTGTGGACTGCTGTTCCATTAGGAGTTATTGCACTTTTGGCATTTACAACTCCCGATTTTTCTTATCAAGGAAAAGTAATTTATGCTATCGTAACCTATTCTCTCCTATTATTATTATATGCCAGTAATAATTTACCCTATTCTGCATTGAGTGGCGTAATCACAGGAGATATGGCAGAGAGAAACAGTCTTTCGTCTTATCGATTTGTGGCAGTTATGTTTGCACAATTTTTTGTACAAGTGTTTATGTTAGGAATTATAAAAAGTGCCGGAGACGGCGATAAAGCTGTTGGTATTGAAAAAGTGATGACCATACTAGCCATCGTAGGAACTATTATGTTACTCATTACATTTTTGACAACCAAAGAACGTATTGTTCCAAAACCAGAACAAAAATCTAGTATTAAAGAAGATTTAGGAGATTTAGTAAAAAACAAACCTTGGGTGATTATGTTGACCCTTACCTTGCTCGTTTTTGTAACTCTCGCAATGAAAGGTGGATCCTATGTGTATTATTTCGAAAATTACGTCGACAAACAACAATTGGCCATTTTTATACAGCCTATTTTAGATTTCCTTTTAAATATCGGAATCAATCCTTTTGGTAATGACCCAATTTCTGCTGGATTTGGTTTATTTAATGCTGGAGGAATTATTTTTATGATAGTTGGTATCACTTTGTCTAAAAATTTAGCAGATAAATATGGAAAAAGAAATGTCTTTGGATTTTTCCTTCTCATTTCAACCCTATTCATAATCGCGTTTTATATCTTCTCTCCAAAATCGATTGCATTAATGTTTTTCTCTCAAATTCTTCACGGTTTCTTCTACGGAATTACAATCCCACTACTATGGGCTATGATTGCTGACGTAGCCGACTACTCCGAATGGAAAAATAACCGTCGTGCCACAGCAATAATCTTTTCGGCTATGATGGTCGGATTAAAAGCTGGTTTGAGCATTGGAGGAGCATTGACTACATTGCTTTTAGGTCATTTTAATTATGTTCCTAATTCATTACTACAATCAGAAAGTGCTATTAATGGAATTAAATTATTGGTAAGCATTTTTCCTGCAATACCTTTTCTAATTGGAGTTGGACTCCTGTTTTTCTATGAAATCGATAAAAAAATGGAAGTTCAAATAGAAACTGATTTAAAAGAAAGAAGATCAAAATAAATTAAATATAAATATAAACAATGCCCGAAGATAATATTAAACAAATTGATTTTGAAGAAATCAATAAAACCGCAATTTCTCAACCCCTAGTTTCACATATATATACTGCTGATCCATCGGCTCACGTATTTGATGGTAAAATATATATTTATCCGTCGCACGATATTGATGCTGGAATTCCTTTTAATGATAATGGTGACCATTTTGGAATGGAGGATTATCATGTTCTTTCGATGGATAATGTTGATGCAGTCACTGTCGATAATGGTGTTGCGCTACACGTAAAAGATGTACTCTGGGCTGAACGTCAAATGTGGGCTCCCGATGCTGCTCACAAAAACGGTAAATACTATTTGTATTTTCCTGCTAAACGTGCCAATGATATTTTCCAAATTGGAGTAGCAATAAGTGATTCTCCAACTGGCCCATTTACTCCCGAACCTGAAGCTATTAAAGGAAGTTATACTATTGACCCAGCCGTTTATGAAGATGAAGACGGCAAATATTATATGTATTTTGGTGGTATTTGGGGTGGTCAACTTCAAAAATATCGAAACAACCAATATTCAGAGTCGAACGAAGAACCACTAGCGAATGAACCAGCTTTAGGTCCAATTGTAGCTTTACTCTCTGACGACATGAAACAACTTGCCGAAGAACCAAAAGAAATTCAAATTCTGGATGAAAATGGAGCTAATTTGTTAGCAGGAGATAATGACCGTAGATTTTTTGAAGCATCATGGGTTCATAAATACAAAGGGAAATACTATTTCTCTTATTCTACTGGCGATACACATTTGATTTGTTATGCTACCGGGGATTCTCCTTATGGCCCATTTACCTATCAAGGAATAATTTTGGAACCAGTAGTGGGATGGACTTCGCATCATTCTATTTGTGAAGTAGAAGGTAAATGGTATTTATTCTATCATGATTCTAGCTTATCAAAAGGGGTAACACATTTAAGATCAATTAAGGTAACTGAAATCAAGTACAATGAAGATGGCTCAATAGTTACCATCAATCCGTACAATAATATGGAAATATAATAAGGATATAATTGTTGCTAGTTTTCATTTATCAAACCTTTTTATAGCTTCCTAAAAATAAGTTGCAATTAAATAAATACAAAATTACCAGCTTATTGTGAGCTGGTAATTCTATTTATAAACTATATTTATATTGTAAAAATTAGACACAAAAAACCATTTTATTCTTTTTTGAATTGATTAGCTATGAAAATTTTTAAACTCTCACTACTTTTTTGCTTTTTTTATTGCCTCGGTATCCAAGCACAAATTAAATTACCAAAGCTGATTTCTGATAATATCATCTTACAACGCGATCAAGCCGTCAAAATTTGGGGTTGGGCGTCTCCAAGCGAAAAAATCACAGTGTTATTCAATAAAAAAAACTTCAAAACAATTGCTTCCAATGATGGAAAATGGGAATTAGTACTCCCTGCACAATCCGCTGGAACTGGCTATGAAATGATATTAAAAGGAAAAAATGAAATTTCTATTAAAAATATCGCATTTGGTGATGTATGGCTTTGCAGTGGACAAAGTAATATGACAGTAACAATGGAAAGAGTAAAAGAACGTTTTCCTGAAGACATAGCATCTGCTAATTATCCTGATATTCGCTATTTCTTTGTACAAACATTAACCAATCTCAACACGCCTAAAGATGACTATCCACAGGGAGAATGGAAAACTGCTAACCCTGAAAATATTTATACTTTTGGGGCAGTTGCTTACTTTTTTGCCCGAGATATTTACACCAAATACAATGTACCAATTGGTATCATTAACAGTTCAGTAGGTGGTACTCCTATAGAAGCCTGGATAAGCGAAAGTGGCTATAAAAATCTACCTGACATCCAGAAAACTATAACTAAAAATAAAGACACAAGTTATGTGAATTCATTTAATCGAAGTCCATCGGTCGGAAAGTTAAAAATACCAGTAATTAAAGACATTGGCAGCATAGAACATTGGGAAAGCCTTGATTATAAACCAAAAGACTGGAAAAATTTCAATATTCCCGGCTATTGGGAAGACCAAGGCATCAAAGACTTGAATGGAGTAGTATGGTTCAGGAGAGAATTTGAAGTTCCTAAAAGTTGGTTAGGAAAACCCGTAAAACTATTTATGGGAAGAATCGTTGATGCTGACGAAATGTATGTAAACGGCAAAAAAATTGGCAATATCACATATCAATATCCTCCTCGTCGATATGAAATCCCCGCAGATTTACTAAAGGAAGGAAAAAACACCTTCGTAATAAGAGTAACAAACACATCTGGCAAAGGTGGTTTTGTCCCTGATAAAAATTATTTTATGACTGCCAATGGGGAAGAAATTGACCTTAAAGGCACTTGGCAATACAAAGTTGGAGAAGCCTATCAACCTCAAAATTTTGGCGGTTTTGGCCGTAGTTTGGTTCAGCAAAATCAACCAACAGCTTTATACAATGCTATGATTTCCCCAGTTTTGCCAATGAAAATCAAAGGAATTCTGTGGTATCAAGGCGAAAGTAATGTGGGGAATCCAGAACCTTACGATGTTCTTATGCCTACTTTAATTACAAATTGGAGAACCCTTTGGAAAGATGAAAAACTGCCTTTCTTAGTGGTACAATTGGCTAATTTTCAAGAGGTCAACTATACGCCATCCGAAAGTAATTGGGCAAGACTTAGAGAAGCACAAAACCAAGCCCTTAAACTACCCAATACAGCGGTTACAGTTACGACAGACTTAGGAGAATGGAATGATATTCACCCACTCAACAAAAAAGATATTGGAAAACGATTAGCACTTTCTGCTCAAAATATTGCCTATAATGACAAAAAAGTAATCCACTCAGGACCAACATTCAAATCACAAACTATCGAAAACGGAAAAATTATTTTGACATTCGATAATGTTGCCGAAAGCATTACATCAAAAGATGGCGAAGAATTACGCTGGTTTTCAATAGCGGATTATGATAAAAAATTCGTTTGGGCAAAAACGAAAATTATTGAAAAAAATCAGATTGAAATTTGGAACGAAGAAATAAAAAACCCAAAATATGTTCGATACGCTTGGCAAGACAATCCTGATGGCGTCAACTTCTATAATTCGGCAAATTTACCCGCTTCTTCTTTCCGCACTGACGGAGAAATCTTAGATAATAACAAACCTTGGAAAGGTAAAAAATGCGGTGTAGTTTTGACATACGACGATGCTCTCAATGTTCACCTTGACAATGTAATTCCTGTTTTGGATTCTTTAAATCTGAAAGGCACTTTTTACATAACTGCTTCTTCGGATGCCGCTGCAAATAGAATTAATGATTGGAGAAAAGCAGCGGTTAATGGCCATGAATTAGGCAATCATACCCTATACCACCCTTGCGATGCTTCGGCACCAGGAATGAGTTGGGTAAAGCCTGAATATGATTTAAGCAAATATAGCCTGCTGAAAATACAGGATGAAATCAAGATGTGCAACACTTATCTAAAAGCCATAGACGGTAAAACCAAACGCACTTTTGCGTTCACTTGCGGACATAAAAAAGTTATCGAAGGCGAATTTATACAAACATTATCTAATGAGTTTATTGCTGCACGTTCTGTCAGAGAAGAAATGCACAATTTAGACGAACAGAAACTAATGGACATAGATTGTTACAGCATGGTAGAAAGAACTGGAGACCAAATGATTGAGCTAGTCAAACAAGCCCAAAAATCTGGAAAATTGTTAGTTTTACTATTTCATGGTGTGGGTGGCGAACATAGTCTAAATGTATCTAAAGAAGCTCATAGCCAATTAGTTCATTATCTCAAAGAAAATGAAAAAGATATCTATATCGACACCATGTTTAATGTGGCTGAACATATTAATGAGTTAAAGAAATAAAGATTTATCTATTTCAGTCAAGAACCTAACTAATAAAGTTAAGCGATTGAAACTTCTAACAAACAGTTAATATTTTTTGCAAAAGCTTAATAAAAAAAATTAAAATGGAGACAAATTTGAACTGTAGCTATTTTCTAAAAATTAAAACTTTTGGATTACTGACTATGGCATTTTTCTTGGCTTTTACAAATTTAAATAGTCAAAATCTAAAAACTAACTACAAAAGAGAACGCATCAAAATCAACGAAGGTTGGACATTTATGCGTTATGAGGCAAACCCAGACAATCTTATTTATGATGTTCGTCCAAAAACAGAGGCAGTCAACGACAGTAAAATTGCCGATTCTAAACCGGAGGAAGCCATAAAAGTAGAAGCAAAAGAAGATGTTCTAAAAAATTGGATTCTTCCTTCGGCAAATGATTTTATAAAAGACCCATCCAAAAAACACATCCGTCCTAAAGGAAATCCAGGCTCCGATTTTCCATTTGTACAAGCAGATTTCAACGACGCTACTTGGGAAAAAGTAAATTTACCCCACGATTGGGCCATCAACAAACCATTTTACACAGGCGATAATCCTGAAGTAGGTGGCGGAATGGGACGTCTACCTAGTCAGGGAGTGGCTTGGTATCGCAAAAAATTGGATATTACAACCACCGATCAAGGAAAAGTCATCTATTTGGATATTGATGGAGCAATGTCTTATACAATGGTATGGCTCAATGGCCATTTGGTAGGTGGCTGGCCTTATGGTTACAATTCATTCCGATTAGACTTAACACCATATTTAAATTATAATGGAAAAAATCAATTGGCTATCCGAATTGATAATCCAAATTACTCGGCTCGATGGTATCCCGGAGGCGGAATTTATCGCAATGTTTGGTTGACCAAAACGGCAACTGTACACGTAGCACAATGGGGAACTTTTATTACCACTCCCGAAGTTTCTACAAACGAAGCCATCATCAATCTTTCATTAAAATTAGAAAATAAAACAAGTACGACTCAACCCATTGTTGTTAAAACGAAAATATTTGCAGCTGATGATCTTGGCAAAACCAAAGGGAAAGCAATCACGGCTTTTCCTAACGAAACGATTCGTATTAATGCAAATGACCAACAAATTAAACTATTCGAACTAAAGCTAAAAAAACCAAAACTTTGGGGTGCTTTTCCACAGCAAAAACAAAATCTATACGTTGCACGAACCAGTATTTTTATCTCTGGGAAACAAGTAGATGAATACGAAACACCCTTCGGTATTCGAAAAATTGAATTTCATCCAACCAAAGGATTATTGGTAAATGGCACCAAAATAAAAATACAAGGTGTAAACCAACACCACGACTTGGGAGCATTGGGAGCAGCATTTAATGTCAGAGCAGCTCAACGACAACTTGAAATACTCCGCGAGTTGGGTTGTAATGCCATCCGTTTTTCTCACAATCCTCCAGCTCCAGAATTATTGGATTTAACCGATAAAATGGGCTTTTTGGTAATAGATGAAGTCTTTGATAGTTGGGAGCGTAAAAAAACTCCTCACGATTTTCATTTAATATTTCCCGACTGGAACGAACCAGATACACGTTCTTTTATTCGTCGTGATCGCAATCATCCCTCGATTATTGCTTGGAGTTATGGTAACGAAGTTGGTGAACAATATACCGATGCAGCTGGAGCAGTTATTGCAAAAAAACTTCACGACATTGTACTTGAAGAAGACCCAACAAGACCTGCTTCGGCTTCACAAAATTTTGCAAAGCCCGATATGCCTTTTTCTAAGGTAGTCGATTTTTTAAGTTTAAATTATCAAGGGGAAGGAATCAGAGATGCTCCAGCCTATGCAAATCTAGTTGGAGGTATTCGAACATCGCCTCTTTATCCTGCATTTCAAAAAGCATTTCCAGAGAAAATGATTGTCAGTAGCGAAACAGCTTCTGCATTAAGCACCAGAGGTTCTTATATTTTTCCTGTCACTCTTGAAAATTCAGCACCTGTAAGTGATGGTGTTGGAGGCAATCCTGTGACCAAAGAAGTTAGTGCATATGAACTTTATACGGCACAATTTGGTTCTTCGCCCGATAAAGTTTTTGCCACCCAAGACCGTCATGCATATGTAGCCGGCGAATTTGTGTGGAGTGGTTGGGATTATCTAGGAGAACCAACTCCTTATTATTCGGCTAGGAGTTCGTATTGTGGCATTATTGACTTGGCGGGTTTCAAAAAAGACAGATTCTATTTGTACCAATCCCGTTGGAGACCTGAATTGCCAATAGTTCACATTTTACCACACTGGAACTGGCCCAATCGTGTGGGAGAAATCACACCCGTTCACGTTTTTACCTCAGGTGATGAAGCCGAATTATTCTTGAATGAACAATCGCTTGGACGAAAAAAGAAAGGAGAATTTGAATACCGAATTCGTTGGGATGATGTAAAATACCAAGCTGGAGAACTAAAAGTAGTAGCCTATAAAAACGGTGTGATTTGGGCAAAAGAAACAATTAAAACCACGGATAAAGCAGCCAAAATAGTTGCCACAGCTGACCGTTCAAAAATAAAATCCGATGGAGAAGACTTAAGTTTTATAACCGTAAAAATCACAGATAAAAACGGCCAAATGGTTCCTGATGCCAACAATAAAGTTAATTTCAAGATAGAAGGGTTTGGAGAAATAGTTGCCACCGACAACGGCAATCCTGCTGATTTAGTTTCTTTTGCCTCGCACGATAGAGCAGCATTTAATGGAATGGCATTAGTAATTATTCGTGCCAAAAAAGGTGAGAAGGGCAAGATAAAATTAATTATAACCTCAGACGGATTGGAAAATGCTGTAGTTGAAATTAAAAGTAATTAATTACTTTTTTGAGTACTAAAAAACACAGTAAAAATTTAAATAACTGTATCTAAAGTATTTCATTACTGCAAGATATGTGAAGGGAAATGCCTAGTTTGGAAGAACGTTTTTAATATAATGAGTTAAAGAAATAAAACATAAATCTATGAAACCTTTAAAACTAATAATTTTATTTAGTAGCATCAGCCTTACGTCTTTTGCACAATTTGGTCTTAGTCCAGCTCAACGTGACAGCATTAATAAACGCAACAACAACGACTATAACAATATGGTTGAGCAAATTGGCATAGACCGTTCTCTAATACGCGAAGGCGTATCTGGCAATCCAAAAGATGCCAATGCAGCCAACAGTTCTGAGGAAAAAGTAAATAAATATACTTTACCCGAAGCTCTTATTTTAAAAAACGGAAAAAAGGTAAAAACCCAAAAAGATTGGATAGAAAAACGGAAACCCGAAATTGTAGCCGATTTTGAAAATGAAATTTACGGAAAAATTCCTGAGAAAATCCCAGTTGTAACTTGGCAAATTGTATCAGTAAAAGACACAATGATAGGCAACCAAGCCATTAAAGAAAAAATACTAAAAGGAATAGTAGATAATTCTGCATATCCTTCTCTAAAGGTAGAGATTAATTTAGTAGTAGCAACGCCTGCGAATGCTACCAATGCGGTTCCAGTAGTAATTGAATTTGGCTACATCAAGAATTTTTTTGCAACAGGCCCTGTTAAGCCCATTGGTTTGGGTTCATCGGGTGAACCAACTTGGCAAGAACAACTTATTTCAAGAGGTTGGGGCTATGCTATTATTGAGCCCAGCAGCATTCAAGCCGATAACGGAGCAGGACTTACCGCAGGAATAATTGGTCTAGTCAATAAAGGAGAATATCGCAAGCCTGATCAATGGGGTACATTGAGAGCTTGGGCTTGGGGAGCTAGCCGTGCCTTTGATTATTTTGAGACCGACAAAAATATAAACACCCAACGCGTAGCCATCGAAGGATTATCTCGTTATGGTAAAGCAGCACTAGTTGCCATGGCTTTCGAACCACGAATTTCATTAGGTTTCATTGGTTCATCGGGTGCTGGTGGTGCTAAAATTCTTCGAAGAGTTTTTGGCGAACAAGTAGAAAATCTTGCTTCATCGGGTGAATATCATTGGTTTGCTGGAAATTTCATTAAATATGCCAGTATATTAAAACCTGATGATTTACCTGTAGATGGTCACGAATTAGTTGCAATATGTGCTCCAAGACCAATTTTTATAAGTTCGGGCTCTCCAGAAGTTGAAGGACAATGGGTAGATGCCAAAGGAATGTTTCTGGGAGCTGCTAACGCTGGTTCTGTCTATCTATTGTTTGGAAAAAAAGATTTAGGAACTATGATTTTTCCAAAATTAGGAATGCCTTTAATTGATGGTGAAATAGCTTTCAGGCAACACGCAGGTGGACATAGTACCGGACCAAACTGGAGCACTTGGATTGCTTGGGCAAGTAGATATTGGGAAAAATAAAGATATACGGAATATTTTAAGATTGGTTTTAATGATTTATATTTTGAAAATTTTCTAATTAAACAATTATTTGATTGTCCGTTTTTAGTCATAACCCTGTAATGCTTGCTATTACTAGCCTATCGAATAATTTTTCTTCAAAATAC
>NZ_VJZR01000020.1 GCF_007097365.1 Flavobacterium franklandianum | reverse complement strand
CTTGTGCTTGGATTGTAACCGGAACACAACCTGTTCAACCAACATTGGCTTGTTATGAATCAGCTTCTTTTGATACTGCTACTTGTGCTTGGATAGTGACGGGTACACAACCTGCTCAACCAACATTGGCTTGTTATGAATCAGCTTCTTTTGATACTGCTACTTGTGCTTGGATAGTTACTGGAACACAACCTGTTCAACCGACATTGGCTTGTTATGAATCAGCTTCTTTTGATACTGCTACTTGTGCTTGGATAGTGACGGGAACACAACCTGTTCAACCGACATTGGCTTGTTATGAATCAGCTTCTTTTGATACTGCTACTTGTGCTTGGATTGTAACGGGTACGCAACCTGTTCAACCGACATTGGCTTGTTATGAATCAGCTTCTTTTGATACTGCTACTTGTGCTTGGATTGTAACGGGTACACAACCTGTTCAACCAACATTGGCTTGTTATGAATCAGCTTCTTTTGATACTGCTACTTGTGCTTGGATTGTAACCGGAACACAACCTGTTCAACCAACATTGGCTTGTTATGAATCAGCTTCTTTTGATACTGCTACTTGTGCTTGGATTGTAACCGGAACACAACCTGTTCAACCAACATTGGCTAATTATGAAACTGCAACTTGGAATCCAGAAACTTGTATTTGGGATATAACTGGGAATCCTCCTATTATCATTGCTCAAGATGATACCATCGCTGGCGGAAATGGAACTATTGGAAATACCAATGCGGGTAATGTTATAAACAATAATGGAAACGGAAATGACACTTTAAATGGTGTTAATGTTACTGTTGATGAAGTAAATCTTACTATAACAACTCCAGCAACTCCAATCGGTGGTGCTCCAGTTCCTGTTATCAGTACAACAACAGGACAAATTAGTATTCCTGTTGGAACTCCTGCTGGAACTTACACTATTGTTTATTCAATTTGTGATAAATTAAATCCAACGATTTGTGATCCTGCAACTGTGACCATAACTGTTACTGCACCTGTTATCATTGCTCAAGATGATACCATCGCTGGCGGAAATGGAACTATTGGAAACACCAATGCGGGTAATGTTTTAAACAATAATGGAAACGGAAATGACACTTTAAATGGTGTTAATGTTACTGTTGATGAAGTAAATCTTACTATAACAACTCCTGCAACTCCAATCGGTGGTGCTCCAGTTCCTGTTATCAGTACAACAACAGGACAAATTAGTATTCCTGTTGGAACTCCTGCTGGAACTTACACTATTGTGTATTCAATTTGTGATAAATTAAATCCAACAAATTGTGATGCTGCAACTGTGACCATAACAGTTACAGCTCCTGCAATCATCGCTCAAGATGATACCATCGCTGGCGGAAATGGAACTATTGGAAATACCAATGCGGGTAATGTTTTAAACAATAATGGAAACGGAAATGACACTTTAAATGGTGTTAATGTTACTGTTAATGAAGTAAATCTTACTATAACAACTCCTGCAACTCCAATCGGTGGTGCTCCAGTTCCTGTTATCAGTACAACAACAGGACAAATTAGTATTCCTGTTGGAACTCCTGCTGGAACTTACACTATTGTGTATTCAATTTGTGATAAATTAAATCCAACAAATTGTGATGCTGCAACTGTAACCATAACAGTAATCGCGGAAGCGATCGTTGCCCAAGATGACAAGTTTATTGACATAGATGGAACAAATGGAAATCCTAATGCAGGAAATGTTTTAAACAATAATGGAAACGGTAATGATACTCTAAACGGTGTTAATGTTACCATAGATCTAGTAAATCTTACAGTAACAATTCCAGCTGTTTCTATTGGTGGTCCAGTTCCTGTAATAGACACTACTACGGGACAAGTTATTGTGCCTGTTGGAACTCCTGCAGGAACTTATACAATTGCTTATCAAATTTGTGAGAAATTAATCTCAACAAATTGTGATGATGCAAATGTTATTATAGAGGTTGGTGGAGTATTAGGAGAAAATTGTGCTGCAATTGTTGTTCATAAGGTCTTAACACCTAATTTTGATGAAAAAAATGACATTCTTATTATTGATGGTGTAGAAGATAGCGCTTGTTATCCTTCTGGTGTTAATGTAGAAATATACAACCGCTGGGGAGTATTGGTTTTCGAAACCGCTAAATACAGCAACACATCAAATTATTTTGATGGTTACTCAAAAGGAAGAACTACAGTAAGTAAATCTGATGGTTTGCCAACTGGAACTTATTTTTATATTCTAAATTATGAAACTTTTGATGGAACTGGAAATAGTATAATTAATAAAAAAGATGGTTTTATATACCTTTCAAGATAAATCTAACTCAAATCTAACTCCCGGGATTTAAAACTCCCGGGTTTAAACCCAAACTAAATGAAGACAAGAATACTATTATTCGCTTTGATGTTTACAGGAATGGTAAGTTATGCCCAACAAGACGCACAATTTACACAGTATATGTACAACACAATCAATATTAATCCTGCTTATGCAGGGTCGAGAGGAGCCTTGAGTATGTTTGCATTATATCGTACCCAATGGGTTGGACTCGATGGAGCACCAGTAACCAGTACTGTATCTATGAACACGCCACTAAATGAATCCAATTTAGGTTTAGGGGTCTCATTGATTAATGATAAAATAGGACCAACTACAGAAAACACCATTTCTGCCGATTTGTCTTATACTATTCCAACTTCTGATACTTGGAATTTGTCTTTTGGTATTAAGGCTACAGCGAATTTATTTGATTTGGATGCCTCCAAATTAAATCCAGTACAAGCAGCAGATCCTAGTTTGCAAAATTACAGTACATTCTCTCCAAATATAGGGGCTGGAGTTTATTGGCATTCTGACAAAGCCTATGTTGGTTTTTCAATTCCTAACTTCATAGAAACCAATCGCTATGACGACAATGAAGTAGCCATTTTCAAGGAAAGAATAAGTTATTACCTCATTGGAGGTCTTGTGTTCGATTTAAATGATACAGTTAAGTTCAAACCAGCCATTTTGACCAAAATGATTGAAGGAGCTCCCTTACAAGTAGATGTTTCTGCAAACTTTATGTTTTATGACAAATTTATGCTTGGTGCATCCTACAGATGGAGTGCTGCTTTGAGTGCTATGGTAGGTTTTCAAGTTTCAGATGGATTATATGTTGGTTATGGTTATGACAAAGAAACTACCAATTTAGACAACTATAATTCCGGTTCGCACGAAATATTTTTGCGCTATGAATTGTTCAAAAACAACAACAAAATAACAACTCCAAGATTCTTCTAAAAATAAGTATTATGAAAAATTTTATACTCCTTTACATAACGATAGTAAGTGTTTTTTCATTTAATAGTTATGCACAGAAATCCAAAACTACTACTGCCGACAAAAAATACGATAACTACGCTTATATAAAAGCAGTTAGCACCTATGAAAGAGTAGTTGAGAAAGGATACAAATCAGAAGATATGTTTCAAAAACTGGGGAATTCGTATTACTTCAACGGTGAGTTGGATAAAGCGGCCAAATGGTATCAAGAATTATTTACAATGAATCCAAATCAAGAATCTGAGTATTGTTATCGCTATGCCCAATCCTTAAAAGCAATCGGACAAAACGACAAAGCCAACCAAATGCTAGAAACATTTAGTCAAAAAGCAGGCAACGACTCGAGAGGAAAACTATTCGGAAAAAACAAAAACTATCTAGAGCAAATCAAAGCCAATTCAGGAAGATATAAAATAGAAGATGCCGGAATCAACTCCAAATATTCCGATTACGGAAGCGCCTTTTATAACAACAAACTAGTCTTTAGCTCAGCTAGAGATACTGGAAGTTTAGGTCAAAGAAAACACACTTGGACCAATCAATATTTTACCAATCTATATGCTTCAGATTTGGACGAAGAAATGACTCCAGGAAAAGTAAACAAGTTTGCTGATAAAATCAATTCAAAATTCAATGAATCGACCCCCATTTTCACCAAAGACGGGAAAACAATGTACTTCACCCGAAACAACTTTCTAGATGGTAAAAAAGGAAAAGATGCCAACAGAGTAACCTTAGTAAAAATATACAAAGCCAGTTTCGAAAATGACAATTGGGACAAAGTAATCGAATTGCCTTTTGACAGTGATCTATACAGCGTAGCTCATCCAACGTTGAGTCCTGACGAAAAAACATTGTATTTTGCCTCCGATATGCCTGGAACACTCGGTCAATCGGATTTATTCAAAGTCAAAATAAATGAAGATGGTAGTTATAGTACTCCACAAAATCTTGGAAAAGGAATCAATACCGAAGGAAGAGAAACCTTCCCACAAATAACTGACGAAAACGAACTCTATTTCGCTTCAGATGGACATCCAGGATTGGGAGGATTAGATGTTTTTGTGACCAAAATAGGAACCGACGGAACATTAGGAGAGATTCAAAATGTTGGTGATGGTATCAACTCACCAAAAGATGATTTTGCTTATTTAATAGACACCAAATCCAGAAGAGGTTTTGTATCCTCCAATAGAGATGGAAGTCAAGGATACGATGATATTTACAAATTTTTGGAAACCAGAAAACTAGTTTGCTTGCAAGAATTATATGGTAACGTGACGGATTTAAACACTTCACAAATGCTTCCTGACACCAAAATGAGTTTGTTTGACAGCGAATTCAAATTGATTAATACAACAATAACAAATGCCGAAGGTAATTACAAATTCGAAGTAGAATGTGGCAAAAACTATAATGTAAGAGCGGCAAAACCAGAATATATTACTAAGGAACAAAAAATTGCAATCGCAAGAGAAAATGGAAGAACCAATTTGAATTTTGCCTTAGAAAAAGAAGTCTGTAAAGTGGCTATTGGCGATGATTTAGGAAAATGCTTTGGCATAAAGATGATCTATTTTGATTTAGACAAATACAACATTAGAACTGAAGCAGCACTGGATTTAGAAAAAATATTAGATGTTTTGAACCAAAATCCAACAATGAAACTCGATATTCGTTCGCATACCGATTGCCGACAAACTGCTCAATACAATCAGATTTTATCCGACAGAAGAGCCAAATCGACCATCGCTTGGTTAGTCAAAAATGGAATAGACGCTAACAGACTAACAGGAAAAGGTTATGGAGAAACTCAATTGGTAAACGATTGTGGTTGCGAGCCTACCAACAAATCAAACTGTACTGAAGAGCAACATCAAATGAACAGACGTAGCGAATTTATCATTACAGCGCTATAAATTTAAAAATATAATTTCCTTTAAAAACCCCTCGAAAGTTATATAGTTTTCGAGGGGTTTCTTATTAGCTTAATCTTAAAATCTAATGAATAGATTACGAATAAAAATATAATTCATTAATTATGGTTAACCACATAGAACAATTTTAAATTCAAACACTGATAAAATTAAAATTATGCTATGCCTATTCTCTTAGAGTTTAGGAAAAAAGGGAAAGCAAATGAAATACAAAATTACTCCAATCCAATTATCAAGTTTAAATTTTTTATAATGAAATTAAGCAAAAAAAAAGACTCGAAAACGAGTCTTTTTTTTATTCGACAATCAATTTAAACTGATTGTTCTTCTGCTTTCTTTTTTGCTTTTCTTTCTTTATAAGCTTCCCAAGTCGCTCCGCCAACCCAATAGGATACGAAACCAACTAAGAAAAACATCAACCAGAATCCTATTGTAAGAACGGTTAAGAAAAGCAAAAAGCCTAAATACTGTGTGAAATCAAACATTTTTTCCGGAATTTTTGAATGTAGCCACAAATGTATGTTTAATATTTTTTCTTACCAATAAATAGTGGATAATATTTTTTATAAACAGAAGTAATTTGTAAATTTAGAAATATTTGAATTCCATTTCTTTAGCTATTACTATTGAATTTGTTAAAAAAGAATTTAAAATAAAATCTAAAATGATCCTAAAATGAGGTACAGAATAGAAAAAGATACGATGGGTGAAGTGCAAGTTCCTGCCGACAACTATTGGGGAGCACAAACCGAACGTTCCAGAAATAATTTCAAAATTGGTCCTTCGGCTTCGATGCCTAAAGCAATCATCGAGGGTTTTGCCTATTTGAAAAAAGCTGCCGCCTACACCAATTGTGATTTGGGAGTACTACCAATCGAAAAACGAGATTCCATTGCTGATGTTTGCGATGAAATTCTAGCTGGAAAATTGGCTGATGAATTTCCATTGGTCATTTGGCAAACTGGTTCTGGAACGCAAAGCAATATGAATGTCAATGAAGTAATTGCCAATCGGGCGCAAGTTTTAAAAGGTTTTGCCATTGGCGAAGGCGAGCAATTTATCAAAGCCAATGACGATGTCAATAAATCGCAATCTTCCAATGACACCTTCCCTACTGCAATGCACATTTCCGCCTACAAAATGGTAGTTGAAACAACAATTCCAGCAGTTGAAAAATTAAGAGACACACTTCAATCAAAAGCTGCCGAATTTAATACAATTGTAAAAATAGGACGCACACATTTAATGGACGCCACACCTTTGACCTTGGGACAAGAAATTTCTGGATACGCGGCTCAATTAAGTTATGGATTGAAAGCGCTTAAAAATACATTAGCGCATTTATCCGAAATCGCTTTGGGTGGCACTGCTGTTGGAACAGGATTGAACACACCCGAAGGATATGACATAAAAGTAGCCGAATATATTGCGAAATTTACGGGACATCCATTTGTAACCGCTCCCAACAAATTTGAAGCTTTGGCGGCTCACGATGCTATTGTAGAATCTCACGGGGCTCTAAAACAATTGGCAGTTTCATTAAATAAAATTGCCAATGATATTCGACTGTTGGCTTCAGGACCACGCTCGGGAATTGGCGAAATTCATATTCCGGAAAACGAACCAGGTTCCTCCATTATGCCCGGAAAAGTAAATCCAACGCAATGCGAAGCTTTAACCATGGTTTGTGCTCAAGTAATGGGCAATGACGTGGCAATTTCTGTTGGAGGAATGCAAGGTCATTATGAATTAAACGTTTTCAAACCTTTAATGGCAGCAAACTTTCTGCAATCGGCGCGATTGTTGGGTGATGCTTGTTTGTCATTTGATGAAAATTGCGCCAGCGGAATTGAACCCAATAACAAACGCATAGAAGAATTGGTTAATAATTCGTTGATGTTGGTTACAGCTTTGAATACTAAAATTGGCTATTATAAATCGGCTGAAATTGCTCAAACCGCTCACAAAAACGGCACAACCCTTAAAGAAGAAGCTATCCGATTGGGTTATGTTTCTGCCGAAGATTTTGATGCTTGGGTAAAACCTGAGGATATGGTGGGAAGTTAGAAGCGGGAAGTTGGGAGTTAGAAGTTAGAAGCTTTAAACCTAACAGGTTTTAAAATCCTGTTAGGTTTTATTGCACAACTTTATTAAACCGAAAGCAATTCAAAAACCTGATGGGCTATTTCTATTTCTTCATTGGTAGGAATAACTAAAATTTTGGCTTTTGATTGTGGCAAATTGATTTCACGGATTTCTTTTGAACGCAATTCGTTTTTGTCTGAATCCAATTCGAGTCCAAAATATTCCATATCTGTACAAACCAATTTTCGGATGAATGAAGAATTTTCTCCAATTCCTGCAGTAAAGATAATAGCATCTAAACCGCCCAAAGCAGCTACATAAGAACCAATATATTTCTTGATTCTGTACGCATTCATATCTAAAGCCAATTGACAATCTTTGTTTCCTTGCTCGGCATTCGACTCAATATCTCTCAAATCACTAAAACCAGTTAAACCAAGCATTCCACTTTGTTTATTGAGCATTGAACTTACTTCATTAAGTGAATATCCCAACGAATTGACCATATAAAATATTGCCGATTGATCTACATCGCCACTTCGGGTTCCCATAATCAAACCATTCATTGGCCCAAAACCTAAGGTTGTATCAATACTTTTTCCGTCTTTTATGGCCGCCATACTGCATCCATTTCCTAAATGTATAGTAATAATTTTGGATGATTTTTCTAAATAGTCGATAGCCTTCTCGGAAACATATTTATGGCTTGTGCCGTGAAACCCGTACACACGAATCTTATTTTCTGTCAAAAGAAAATTTGGAATGGCATATTTATAGGCTTCAACTGGAAGTGTTTGGTGAAAAGCAGTGTCAAAAACAGCTACTTGTTTAGCAGAATCAAAAATATCCTCTGCCACAACAATTCCTTCAAAATTAGCTGGATTGTGCAAAGGAGCTAATTCAAAAAGTTGCTTGATTCTATCTTTTACTTCATCATTGATAACGGTTGTATTAGAGAAATAACTTCCCCCGTGAACCACACGATGACCGACAGCATTGATTTCTTTGGTACTTTTAATCACACCCACATTTTCATCCATCAATAGTGAGGCAATTTTTTCCAATCCAATTTTATGATTGGCAATAGGAATTAATTTTTCAATTTTATTAGTCTTGGTAACATAACTTAAATTTGAAGTCTCCAACCCTATTCTGTCTATCATACCCGAACAAATGATTGCTGCGGAAGGCATTTCGATTAACTGGTATTTTATGGAAGAACTTCCTGAGTTTATTATAACTATTTTCATTTTAATTTATTTTTTTCCTCACCCCGACCCTCTCCAAAGGAGAGGGAGACCAAGTAGATATGTTGTGTAATTTTTTTTCTACTAATTTTCAATCTGTAATCTAAAGTCCTTGTGCTTGAATGGCCGTAATTACAACCGTATTTATAATATCATCAACAGTACAACCACGGCTTAGATCGTTTACAGGTTTATTCAGCCCTTGCAACATTGGACCAATAGCCAATGCGCCAGTTTCTCTTTGAACTGCTTTGTAAGTATTATTTCCTGTATTCAAGTCAGGAAAAATCAATACGCTGGCGTGACCTGCCACTTCGGAATTTGGCATTTTGCTTTGACCTACTTCTAAATCTACTGCGGCGTCGTATTGAATAGGACCTTCAATTTTCAAATCGGGACGTTTATTTTTTACAATTTCGGTTGCGGCTCTTACTTTGTCCACCTCATCCCCTTTTCCAGATGAACCCGAAGAATAGGAAAGCATCGCCACTTTGGGTTCAATTCCGAAAGCCAAACTTGAATCTGCCGATGAAATGGCAATTTCTGCCAATTGTTCTGCTGTTGGATTTGGATTAATCGCACAATCGCCAAAAATGGAAACTCTATCTTCTAAACACATAAAGAATATAGAAGAAACTACAGAAGAATTTGGTTTAGTTTTTATGAATTGCAACGCCGGTAAAATCGTATGTTGCGTTGTGTGTGCAGCTCCCGAAACCATTCCGTCTGCGTGACCTTTATACACCATCATTGTTCCAAAATAGGAACCGTCTTCCATCAAATCTTTGGCAATTTCCAAAGTCATTTTCTTCTCTTTTCGAAGCTCATAATACGTATTCACATAGTCATCATAATTCTTATCCTTTCTTGGATTGACAATATGAACTTTAGTAAAATCCATATCTAAACCTAAATCTGCCACTTTGCTAACGATTTGTTTTTTGTCTCCAAGAATCGTAATATCTACCACATCCATCAACAATAATCGGGCAGCAGCAATAAGAATTCTATCATCGTTACCTTCAGGCAATACAATGTGTTTTCGGTGTTTTTTGGCTCTTTTTACTAAATTATATTGAAACATTTTTGGAGTCATTCCTTCCACTTCAAACTTGATAAATTTTTCGGTTAAACGTTCTAAATCTACATATTTTTCGAAAGTATCGATTGAAGTTTGAATTTTTTGGGTGTTATTCGCATAAATTTTAGGCTTAATATCTCCTATTTTATTCGATATCACATATGTTCCTTCTTTGACGGCTATTATTGGCACAACTGGCGAAAGTCCTTCAATCAATTTTAGGATTGTATCTTCCGGGATAATATTACCCGTTAAAACGATTCCAGAAATAGAAGGATAATTTACAGATTCATTAGCTTGTAAAGCACCCAAAATAATATCGGCTCTATCGCCAGGAGTAATTACTAATCCATCTTCTTTCAAATGATTTAGATAATTTCTTAACTGCATTGCTCCTACACTAAAACTAGAAATCTGATTGTTAAGATAGGCTTCTCCAAACAAAACTTTTGCATCCAATTTGTTTACAATTTCTTGAATTGTGGTATTATTAAGACTCGAAATCATTGGAATAGCATTGACTAATACACTTTCTGGTAAGTTTTTTTTCAAACCTGATATAATCAAATCGATATTTTCAGGTTGCACTTTATTAGCAATAACTGACAATACTTCTACCTCTTTTTGTTTAAAAGAATCATACGCCAAGCCCATACTATCCACTAATTCATCTAATGTTTTTCCGACACCTGAGCCAACAATAATCGCTGGAATCCCAAGATTTTTAGCGATAAGCACATTCATATCCATCTCGATAACTGTGCCTTCGCCTGTAAAACTAGTTCCTTCAACTAAAACAAAATCAAATTGTTCTTCTAGTTGTTTGTATTTTTCAATAATCAAATCGATTACCTCACCCAGTTTTCCTTTATTCTTCTTTTTTATCAATTTGCTTTTCTTAATTGCATAAGCATCGTGAAAAGAAATATCTAATCCAAAATGGTTAATTACTGTATCGATATGATTATCCAAATCTCCTTCTTCAAAATCTTCGACTATAGGTCTGAAATAGCCAACCTTGGCAGTTTTTCCAATAAGCATACTCATTAAACCTAAAGTGACTATTGATTTACCGCTATCTTCTTCGCTTGTTGCGATGTATATCGCTTTATTCATTTTTTTATTTTTTAAATTTTATTATACTGAATTTCTTATCTTTTGAAATTATTAAAACCAACGCCGTCTTTTAAAATAATAAATCATACCTAACACGATTAAAACCATACCTCCTACCACAGTATAATAGCCGTGTTCATATCTAAGTTCGGGCATATAATCGAAATTCATTCCATAAACTCCAACAATAAAAGTGAGCGGAATAAAAATAGCCGAAACTATCGTCAGCGTTTTCATAATCTCGTTCATCTTATGGCTTTGGGCCGAAAAATAATAATCAGAAGCACTATGAAGTGAACTCATATCAGATTCTATTTGTTCTAAAAGCTCTAAACTTTTTTGGTGTAATCTGGCAAAAAAAGTGAAATTCTCAGCTTCAATCACATTAAAAACGTCGTCGTCCTTGATACTTTTGATGTCGTACAAAGAATCCCGAAGCGGAATAATTGCACGTTTCAGAAAATTAAAATTATCTCGGTGTTTCTCGATTTTTTCCAAAATTATCGGGTCGGTACTATTTTTTGTTTGATCTATCAATTCCTCAATATTATCTTCTTCACTTTCTAATGTGATATAGAAATTTTCCATAATGGCATCCAAAAGTATATATAGCAAATAATCCGATTTTTTAGTTCTAACAATTCCAGAATGCGTTCTAATTCGTTCTCTGATGTGTGTGAAATAATCACTTCTTTTTTCTTGAAATGAAATCAAAACACCATCTTTTATTAAAAAACTAATTTGTTCAGCGCTAATATTATCCGTATCTCCTGCAGGCAATAACGATTTTATGTTGAAAAATAAAATATCGTGCTGTTCTTCAATTTTAGTTCTACGGGTGGTATTCAAAATATCGGCAAGCATAAAGTTGTCTATTTTGAAATAGTCACTAATCGATTTCAAAAAATCTAAATCATTAAGGCCGTGTATATTAAGCCAATTCGTTTTTTGGGTATTAATATGTTTTTTTAAATCAGAAACATTAAAATCGGCAAATTCAGCAAAATTTAAATCATCATAAACAAAAAGCTGTATTTCTGAATCTGTCTTTTTATGAATTCCAGTATATTCTAGATTATAAGGCTGTAGTTTTCTACCTTTCTTATATTTGATTTTTCTCATCTAAATTGTTTTATGTAGTAATATTACGAAAATCTTTTTTATTGAAAACTGACTTTTATCATTAGTTTCAAATAGTAATAGAAAAATAACATTTACTAACATAATTATTTAAAGTGCAAAAATAATTAAAAATAAAAAGTACTTTTATGAGATTAATCATTTGATTATAATAAATAAAAATTTTAAGTAACCCAAAAATGACTAATAAAATTCAAATTTCTATTCTTAAACCTTGCGGAGAAAATTGGGAAACAATGACTTTAGCCGAAAAAGGGAAATTTTGCGCTTCCTGTCAAAAAAAAGTTATCGATTTTACTTCATTTTCCGATAGAGAAATCGTGAAATATTACAATCAAAATTCAAAAGTTTGTGGACGATTTAATACTGAGCAACTGAACCGTAATCTCGTTCTTCCAAAAGAAAAAGGATCTATTTGGATGATAGCAGCGACCTCTATTATTGCATTTTTAGGATTAGGCAATCAAACGGCAAAGGCACAAGAAGTTGTAAAAATGGAACAATTGGATGAAAAAAATCAAGAGAAAAAAATTCAAGAAACCAAAAAGTACACAACTAAAAAAAATAAAACCGCAATAATATCCGGAATTGTTTCCGATGGAAAAATTCCAATTCCTGGTGTGTATGTTTCAGTAAAGAATTCTAAAAGACAAACAGCAACAGACTTGAACGGAAATTATACCATTGAAGCAAAAAAAGGAGCTGTTTTGGTATTTTCTTTTATTGGTTTTAAAAGTGTGGAAAAAAAGGTTTCCACCAACTCTAAAGTTAATATCGCTATGAAAGAGGAAGTAATGATTTTGGGTGAAGTAATTATTATAAAAAACAGCAATGAAGATTAAATACAGGCATAAAAAAACCGAACTATCACTAGCCCGGTTTTAATAACAAAGTAAATAATAGAATTAATCTTTTTGAGAATTCACAGCCAAACTATAAATTACCAAACCAAATCCAATTTTATTGATAGCATCCGCAATGTTATAAGCCACATCAATATTACCAGCTGGAATCATACCGTTGTACCATCCTGTAGTTCCCATCATATATCCTAGTGGATAAATTGCCCAACCTACCAGTACAAACCAACACAAAATCTTGTGTGCTTTTTGAATTTCTCCACCTGCTGCTGCAGCTAATTTTGATGCTTCTCCCAGCCAGATTTCATACACAATAGCAAAGTAAGCTAAGCCAGAAATGAATCCCCAGAAAGCAGCACTATCCGTGTAAACAACTTCTCCAAAATAACCCGTAACTAGCATTACTATGGAATAAATAATCATTTTCCATAACAAGGATTTTTTTGCGCCAGCTACTTTTAGAATCAGGTAAAATTCTAAACACATTAACGGCACAGTTAAAACCCAATCCACATAACGAAAGAATGTTGGTGATTCGCCAAATGAAGCCCAATAATCTCTCATGTAAAAATAATGAACTGCCGCAATAAAGGTTATTAAACCTGAAACCAAAACTGAGGTACGCCACTTTTTATCAAACTGGCTTAACGATAAAAAGAAGAATGCTGAAGCGGCCATCATAGCCATACAACCTACAAAGAAAGTAAATCCCACATAATCTGTTGGGGATAATTTTGAAATAAGCATAAAATTTGTCATAATTATTTGATTTAAATTATTTATTGTTTAGACAAATATATAAAAAGTTAAACAATAAAAAAATATTTTGTTTAATATTTTTTGATTATTTTTGAACAAAATATATTTCTAATGAAAAATTATACAAAATTCGCAATTGTAGCCAGTTTTTTTGGGCTTTGGATGGATTCCTACTTTTCTACTAGGCTTCAGATAATTTCTGGTTTTGTATTGATTTTATCATTTGGGATTTTGCACGGAGCAAATGATTTACAATTAATAGATAAAATTGACATCGTAAAACACAAAAATTCAACATTTCGAATACTTATTTATTATGTAATCGTTGTTTTGATGGGCATTTTATTATTCTACCTTTTTCCACTTTTAGCACTGGTTATATTCATTGTTGTGAGTGCTTATCATTTTGGAGAACAACAATGGCAAAAATTACCAAATTCACTTCCAATCTGGTCTCGAATCTTGTATCAATTCTTATATGGATTTACAATTTTATTTTTACTTTTTGTATTTCATACGAATCAAGTACAAAATATCATATTTAATATTACAAATTTTAAAATTCCAAATCAATATTTCTGGGAACTTTTAAAAGTAACTGGCATTGCTTTTATTAGCTTAAGTTGCTATTTGTATTGGAAAATACTAAAAATAAGAAAAAAACTTCTTTTAGAATTTTTTCATTTAGTTGTTTTTTCAATCATTTTCAAGTCTTCTAGTTTGATTTGGGGATTTGCAATTTATTTTGTTGTTTGGCATAGTGTTCCTTCTATTATAGACCAGATCAAGTTTCTGAACGGCTCAGTATCCAAAAAACATTTTTTGTCATACTGTAAAGCAGCTGCAGTATATTGGTTCGTATCGATACTAGGAATTGCTCTTATCTATTTTTTTTTAAAAGAAGAACAACTTTTCAACGCAGTATTTTTCTCTTTTTTGGCTGCTATCACATTTCCTCACGCTCTTGTTATAACACGAATGCTTCACAGAAAATAGTATCAAAAAAAAATAATGGCACAAAAAAACCGAGCCATTACTGACTCGGTTTCTCTTATTTAGATCCCGTAAAAAATCGGGATAAGCGATTCACAACCCTATATATCTGGAGTTCTCTGCTTATTTCACTTCTTCGAATTCAACATCTTCCACATTGTCTCCTTGAGCTTGTTCTCCTTGTGGTTGAGCACCACCTTGAGCTTGTTCTCCTTGAGCATACATTGCTTCAGTAGCTTTTTTCCAAGCTGCGTTGATGTTGTCAAGAGCGATTTGAATAGCTGGAACGTCTTGAGATTGGTGCGCCATTCTCAATTCAGTCAAAGCATATTCGATTGCTACTTTGTTATCATCTGTCAATTTCTCTCCAAGTTCTTTCAATTGAGATTCAGTTTGGAAAATCATTCCGTCTGCTTCGTTCAATTTCTCAGCTCTTGCTCTTGCAATTTTATCAGATTCAGCGTTAGCCTCAGCATCTTGTTTCATTCTTTCGATTTCTTCAGAAGTCAATCCAGAAGAAGCTTCGATACGGATATCGTGAGATTTTCCAGTTCCTTTATCAGTTGCCGAAACTTTGATGATACCATTAGCATCAATATCAAAAGTTACTTCAATTTGAGGAACTCCTCTTGGTGCTGGTGGAATACCATCCAAGTTGAAACGACCGATAGTTTTGTTATCAGCAGCCATTGCTCTAGCCCCTTGAAGAACGTGAAGTTCAACAGTTGGTTGAGAATCAGCAGCAGTAGAGAAAACTTGTGATTTTTTAGTTGGAATAGTTGTGTTAGACTCGATTAATGTAGTCATAACGCCACCCATAGTTTCGATACCCAAAGATAAAGGTGTAACGTCAAGTAACAATACATCTTTTACATCTCCAGAAAGAACTCCACCTTGAATAGCTGCTCCAATTGCAACAACTTCATCAGGGTTAACTCCTTTAGACGCTTTTTTACCAAAGAATTTTTCTACTTCGTCAGCAATTCTAGGCATACGAGTAGAACCTCCAACCAAGATAACTTCGTCAATATCAGAAACAGATAAACCTGCATCTTTCAACGCTTTGGCAACTGGCGCCATAGAACGTTTTACTAATGAATCAGTTAATTGTTCGAATTTAGCTCTAGTTAATTTTTTAACTAAGTGTTTTGGTCCTGAAGCTGTAGCAGTTACGTATGGCAAGTTGATTTCAGTTTCAGCAGAAGAAGACAATTCAATTTTGGCTTTTTCAGCAGCTTCTTTCAAACGTTGCAATGACATTGGATCTAAACGTAAATCAATACCTTCTTCGGTTTTGAATTCGTCAGCCAACCAGTCAATAATTTCGTGGTCAAAATCATCTCCACCAAGGTGAGTATCACCATTTGTAGACAATACTTCGAAAACTCCGTCTCCTAATTCAAGAACAGAAATATCAAATGTACCTCCACCTAAATCGTAAACAGCAATTTTTTGATCTACTCCTTTTTTATCTAAACCGTAAGCCAAAGCAGCAGCAGTTGGTTCGTTGATAATACGCATTACTTTAAGACCTGCAATTTCACCAGCCTCTTTTGTAGCTTGACGTTGTGCATCATTAAAGTAAGCAGGAACAGTAATAACTGCTTCAGTAACTGTTTGACCTAAATAGTCTTCAGCAGTTTTTTTCATTTTTTGAAGTGTCATAGCTGACAATTCTTGTGCAGAATACAAACGACCATCAATATCCACACGTGGTGTATTGTTGTCGCCTTTTACTACAGAATAAGAAACTCTTTTAGCTTCAGCAGAAACTTCAGAAAAAGAATGACCCATAAAACGTTTGATAGAAGCAATAGTCTTAGTTGGATTAGTTACCGCTTGTCTCTTAGCAGGATCCCCTACTTTAATTTCGCCACCTTCAACAAAAGCGATGATAGATGGTGTTGTTCTTTTTCCTTCTGCATTAGGAATAACAACTGCTTCATTACCTTCCATTACAGAAACACAAGAGTTTGTCGTACCTAAATCAATTCCGATTATTTTACCCATTTTATTTATATTTAATTTTAATGTATACTAATTTTAACGGTTCGAGTTGCAATAGTCAATCTTTGTGCCAAGTCAATGACAGCCTTTAAATTGTCAGTATCTGTTAAAATTGGCGCAAAAAGATATGACAAGATGACATTTTTAGTTTAGTGATTGCTAAATATAGAAATCGATAAAAATGATTTTTAACAAAGAAAAAACATTAAAATAAAAATTATTTTAATCCCTATGTACACTCTAAGAAGCAATTAAAAAGTTACATTTTTTAATGACTAAAATTGAACCTTGATATTGAAATTGCTTTTTAAAATTTGTATAAATCAAATCGTATTACAAAGAAAGTATTATATTTAAAAAAAAAATCACAAGTTGTAGAATTTAAATATAAAAAAATGAAAATTATTCGTGCCCTTTCTTTATTAGTTTTGGTTTTAACCATTAGCAGCTTTACAAAAATATTCACTAATTTAATTATTCCTGCAAGATCTGTGGCAGTCGAGCGCGAATTTTACCAGCTCAAAACCTATATTTTAAAAACAGATCAACAAGTCGAAAAAATGGATAAATACCTGAAAGAAGCTTATATTCCAGGGTTAAAAAATTTAGGAATTAAGTCAATTGGCGTGTTTAAACCTATTAAAAATGAAAACGATTCTATAAAAAAAATTATAGTTCTAATTCCCTTTTCATCAATGTCCCAATTTCTAAGTCTTGATGAAAAACTAGCAAAAGACAAAACCTATTTAGCAAAAGGAGCCGATTATTTGAATACTTTATACTCACAACCTACATACAAACGAATCGAATCTATCTTATTGAGAGCATTTCCTGACCATCCTATTTTAATCCCATCCAAATTAGATAGTCCAAGAGCCAATAGAGTGTATGAATTAAGAAATTATGAGTCAGCAACCGAAGCTTATCATAAAAACAAAGTAGAAATGTTTAATGCTGGTGGAGAAATTAAACTTTTTAACCGTCTTGAATGCAATGCAGTGTTTTATGCACAAGTAATTTCGGGCCCAAAAATGCCCAATCTTATGTATATGACAACGTATGCCAATCAGGAAAGTCGAGATGCTCATTGGAAAGCCTTTTCAGATTCTCCGGAATGGAAATCATTAATTGCTATTGAAAAATATAAAAATAACATCTCGCATATTGATAAAATTTTTTTATATCCAACTGAATACTCTGATTATTAGTGATAATTTAATATGCACTAATTAGGTCATTTGGAAATCAATTTTAAGTTCTCGAAAATACTATTTCAATAATAGATTAATTTTAATTGACAATTGACAATTGCCTATTACCTGTTGCTGTGCGAAGTCTCCCGACTTCGTACCCGATAGCGCGGATTTGCAATCCGTGCCCCGCTGCCCGAAGTGTTCCTTCAAAAACGTGTTGTTGCTGTGCGAAGTCTCGCGACTTCGTACCCGTTACTATATACAATTAACACTAGCAATACCAACGAATTAATTATAAAATCATAAAGGAATATTGGATTAGGTACGAAGTCGGGAGACTTCGCACAGCATTAGAGATCTTTAACTTCTATTGATAAATCAAATCCCATTAATCCCATCCATAACTTCTTTAAGCAGGCGTAAATTTTTTAATTTAGCCTGATGCTCATAAATTGGAGCGCTAATCATCAATTCGTCCACTTGAGAAATACGGATGAATTCTTTTAATTCGGTAGTCAATGTTTTTGTGCTTCCTACAAACGAACAAGCAGTCATTTGGTTGACGTGAAAACGGGCTTCTTCGCTCATGGCATTCATCAGTTGAGTCAATGAATTTACTGGTGGTTGCAAAGGCTTTCTATTGTTTTGCACCAAATTCTGAAACATTTGATACAAACTGGTCGACAAGATTTCGGCTTCCTCATCCGTATCAGCAGCAATGGCATTGATACAAGCCATCGTTTTGGGAGCAGCCAAAAACTTCGAAGCTTGAAAATGTTCCCGATACAATCGGAAAGCCTCCATCATTTGTCTCGGAGCAAAATGTCCGGCAAACGCATAAGGCAATCCCTTGGAAGCAGCCAAAAGAGCACTCTCTGTACTAGATCCTAAAATCCAAATAGGAACGTTAGTTCCCTCGGCAGGAAAAGCGCGCACTTGTGCCTTGGAATTATCCTCAGAGAAATAAGTCTCCAAAGCTTCCACATTTTTCGGAAACTGTTGCGATTGTTCATAGAAATCTTTGCGAATGGCTTGTGCAGTTTGCACATCAGTACCAGGTGCTCTTCCCAAACCCAAATCAATCCGATTGGGATAAAGAATTTCCAAAGTGCCAAACTGTTCGGCAATAATAAGTGGAGCATGATTCGGTAACATAATCCCACCAGAACCCACCCGAATCGTTTGCGTTTGACTCGCAATATAGCCAATCAAAACCACAGTGGCTGTACTGGCAACGTGTGCCATATTATGATGTTCAGCCAGCCAAAATCGGTTGTATCCTAAGGAATCTGCCAGTTGTGCAAGCTCTTTTGTTTTTTCGAAAGTGGCAGTAGCCGTACTGTCTTGAGAAATTATGGCTAATTCTAATATAGAAATGGGAATGGTCTTGATCATTTTGACTTCAAATTTTAGCAAAATTACTCTTTTACGAAATAACCTCCTTCTTCGGTTGTGTTAATTGATTGGTAATGTTTCTAAAAGTGAATCAGCTTTCAATTGGTAAGAAAAAATAAATATATTTGAGGAAATATAAAGCGAAAAATGAAGAAAAACCCTTTAATTTCCTGCCAAAATATAATTCGCTCCTCAATTCCGATAACTTTCGGAATTAAGGAGCCTTATTCTAAATTATCTACATCAACTATCCATTACGATCCAACCTTTCAATACAATTAATTTTTAGACTACAAAAATTATTTATCTTTTATTAATACATATTTATTGTTATTCAATAAATATGTATTATGTTTGTAGAATAATTTTAAAATCAGAAACAATGAAATCAAAAAACAACTTCGTATTTAAAGCCCTCAGCATTGTAGCTTGGATTATTTTTGTTGGCTTGAGCATTGAAGCCGGTGGTTTAATCGTCAATTTTATATTCAGTGTTTTTAATCCTGAGATTGTCCATAATTTATATCAAAAAATAAACTTAAGCGATATGTACAATCGCAGCCAATGGGCTTTTTACGGTATGTATAGTTTTGTTTTAGTTATTTCGATCTTGAAAGCCTACTTATTTTATATTGTAATCATGCTTTTATTAAAACTCGATTTGGAAAAACCATTCAATAGTTATGTTTCAGAAAAAATTACACAAATTAGCTACTTTACTTTTTCTATTGGACTTTTGAGTTACATAGCGCGACAATCAGCCAAAAATTTGCAACATCGTGGTTACGTAATCGACCAACTAAATCAATTTTGGGTGGATAGTCAGGCGTTTATTTTGATGGCGGCTGTAGTTTATATCATTGCCGTTATTTTCAAAAAAGGACTTGAAATTCAATCGGAAAACGAATTAACAATTTAAATTATGGCGATAGTAGTAAACCTAGATGTAATGATGGCGAAACGAAAAATGTCGCTAAACGATCTTTCGGCAAAGGTAGATTTAACACTTTCCAATCTTTCTATTCTGAAAACAGGAAAGGCAAAAGCGATTCGGTTCAGCACTTTAGAAGCGATTTGCAAAGCCTTAGATTGCCAACCGGGAGATATTTTAGAATACAATAACAAATAAAAATAAACCATAGCTGAGTTCGAATTTGATTCAAAAAAAAAGTGTTTCATAAAATTATTAAACATTTTTTTTAATTTTACAGCCATTTGATAAACCAAAACCATCCCAATTATGTTCACTATTGCCCAAATAAAAGAAGCACATTCCAAGGTTAAATCTGGAGCCGACTTCCCTGTTTACATACAAGATTTAATCGAATTGGGCGTTCAAGGCTATGAAATTTTTGTCAATGATGACCACGAAGAATATTTTGGTACTGACAATTATCGAGTGGCAACACCTGCTAATTATGACCCTATTCCTGTAGCACCATTAGTAAACAAAGAGCGTTTTATCGAATTTCTGGTGATGCATCAAGAAGGTCAAAGCGATTATCTTACTTTTTGCAATCAGGCTGCAGTTTGTGGTATTGCAAATTGGAGCGTGAATATAATTGAAATGACTTGTACTTATTGTGACATATCGAATGCAGCCATACTAATCGAAAAAATTCCAAGCTAGACTGTTTTATAAAATTTTGATGTTTATAGATTGTTGTTGTTTTCTAAAATAGCATTCAATCCCTAAAAGACTAGCTTGAAACCAACATAAAACAGCATAATTGCGATAGCATTTCTAAGCAATAAATCGGGTAATTTTCCGCTCAACATACTGCCTATATAAATTCCTGGCAACGAACCCAACAATAAATGTCCTAATATATTCAAATCTAAATTGCCCATTGTAGCGTGACCCAATCCTGCGACTAATGTCAAGGGAACCGCATGAGCTATTTCAGTTCCAACTAATTTAGGAGTTGGCAAAAGAGGATAAAGAAAAAACAAAGTTACTGTTCCCAATGCTCCTGCTCCAATAGATGTTAGAGTAACTGTAGCTCCCAACATAACCCCAATGGCAACTGTTAAAAAATTTTGTGTTTTACTTTCACTATGAAATTTATCGCCAGCATGTCTTTGAGAAATAACCAACAGTTTCTTTTTGAAAACAATAGCAACCGAAGTAAATAATAAGGCCCAACCCAAACTGTATTTAATTATTTTATTCAACACCTCTAAGTCTGTTTTCAAATTGTGAAGTATCCACAAAGTCAACAATGCAGCGGGAACACTGCCAAGTGTAAGCCAACCTGTTATAGTCCAGTTAATATTTTTCTTCTTATTGTGAACAAATACGCCGCCTGATTTTGTAATGGCTGCATACAACAAATCGGTTCCAACAGCTGTTGATGGCGGTATACCGAACCATATCAATATGGGTGTCATCAATGAACCTCCCCCTACTCCTGTCATGCCTACAATAAAACCAACAACCAATCCTGCAAAAATTAATCCTACTAAATCCATAGATATTATATTATTTTTGTAAATCTAAACAAAAAGCAATACAATACAATACAATACAATTTAAGATTTGTATTAATTATAAAGTTGAAATTTTTAACGATTAAGAACATCCCGTGGTTGATCCATTCAAACATATAAAATTCCTCATCTAAAAAATAAATTGATTCAAGTCAAACTTTTCATAGAAAACCCAAAAAAAGGAGTTCAATAATTTGGTAACTTTTAAACAATTGACACATTTGATTCGGTCTAAGCATAAAAATCGTACTCAAACTTCTATATTTGTTCAATAAATGGTATCTAATGGAAGAATGTATTTCGGTTTTTGATATGCTGAAAATTGGTGTAGGTCCTTCAAGTTCCCACACACTTGGACCTTGGCGTGCAGCCGAACGTTTTTTGGGAGAATTGCGAGCTAATAATAAATTTGAACTTGTAAATTCTATCAAAGTAGATCTTTATGGTTCTCTTTCCTTAACAGGCAAAGGTCACGCCACCGATTTAGCCATAATGTTGGGTTTAAGCGGTCAAGATCCTGAATATATTCCAATTCAAAATATTGCGGAAATTATTGCGGAAATCAAAGAGAATAATATTCTTCAGCTAGGCAATCAAAAAAACATCCCTTTTTCTTTTGAAGAGGACATCATTTTCAATAAAAACTTCCTTCCATTTCACGCCAATGGATTGACTTTTACAGCTTCTTTGCTTGATACTACTGAATATTTATCCACCTACTACTCCATCGGTGGTGGATTTGTTGTGGTAGAACAACGGGTCAATGCCAAAAAGAAATTGGAAATAAAATGTGCTTTTCCGTTCCCCATCCAAAATGCCAATGAATTACTAAATTACACTTTAGAACAGAACAAATACATTTCGGATATTGTTTACGAAAACGAAAAATCAATGCGTTCCGAAGCCGAAATTCATCACGAATTAATGCGCATTTGGAACACCATGCTCGAATGCATGTACATAGGTTGTCATTCCGAAGGGATTCTTCCCGGTGGATTGAACGTTCGCCGTAGAGCATTTGATATGCACCAACACCTCATTGGATTAGCCAACTATGATTCCCCACAAACGTGGTTGGAACAAATTCGATTAACGGAAGTGAAATTTAGACAAATTCTGAAATGGGTTTCGTGTTTTGCCTTAGCTGTCAATGAAGTTAACGCAGCTTTAGGTCGTGTCGTAACTGCACCAACAAACGGAAGTGCTGGTGTAATTCCAGCCGTTTTGATGTATTATTTGGTTATCGAAAATCACAACGCTGGCGAAAAGGAAATCAAACAATTCTTAATGGTTGCCGGAGAAATTGGCAGTATTTTCAAAAAAGGTTCTACAATTTCGGCTGCAATGGGCGGTTGTCAGGCAGAAATTGGCGTTTCCTCGGCAATGGCTGCAGCCGCTTTAT
The DNA here is from genome assembly GCF_007097365.1 of Flavobacterium franklandianum. GTDB lineage: Bacteria > Bacteroidota > Bacteroidia > Flavobacteriales > Flavobacteriaceae > Flavobacterium > Flavobacterium franklandianum. The sequence continues at coordinate 8,106 of NZ_VJZR01000020.1, read as the reverse complement.
GCGAATTGATGGGCGGAACTCCAGCACAAGTTTTGATGGCGGCCGAAATTGCAATGGAACATCATCTGGGATTGACTTGCGATCCTGTGGGTGGTTTAGTTCAAATTCCTTGCATCGAAAGGAATACAATGGGCGCTATAAAAGCCATAAATGCCGCCGAATTAGCCTTAGAAACCGATCCTAAAAACGCTAAAGTACCCTTGGATAAAGTTATTGATACGATGTGGCAAACCGCCAAAGATATGAACAACAAATACAAAGAAACTTCCGAAGGTGGATTGGCAGTAGCTGTAAATATGTCGGATTGCTAAGGAAAGAATCATTTTTTTTTAATCTCCAAAAGTTTATCCTCGAAGCACTGCTTCGGTTTTTTTTGCCACAGATTAAAAAGGATTTTTGAAAATCTGTGAATCTGTGGCTATTATTTCGCTACTACCTCTGGGTTCTGAACCGAGGGTAGTTTATTTTAATTTTCCAAAATACAATTTCTTTACTAACATTTTATTGCTGTCCTTTGCAAACTTAAATTAAAGGCAGAATGATTCAGACTAATCCAGATGAAAATCCAAAAAAGAAAAGCATCTTAGACAAAAACATTACCACACGGGAAGTAATCTTTATGTTTTTTGTAGTTTTATGCTTGTCTCCCTTAATTTCTCCACCAATTGCATTACTAATGGGATTGATAATTGCGCAATTTATAGGACATCCCTATTTGAATTTAAATCACAAAGCAACCCATATTTTATTACAAGTTTCAGTCGTTGGACTGGGTTTTGGAATGAACGTGAACAATGCTTTAAAAGCTGGAAAAGAAGGCTTTATACTTACTGTTATTTCTATTATTGGAACTATTATAATTGGCATTTACTTAGGTAAAATTCTAAAAATAGAAGAAAAAATTTCGTTCCTGATTGCCACAGGAACCGCTATTTGTGGCGGAAGTGCCATTGCCGCTATTTCGCCAGTAATTAAAGCCAATGAAAAACAAATTTCAGTGGCATTAGGAACAATTTTCATCCTTAATTCGGTGGCTTTAGTGATTTTTCCATTTATTGGACATTACCTCCATTTATCCGAAACCCAATTTGGTTTATGGTGCGCGATCGCAATTCACGACACCAGTTCTGTGGTGGGAGCAGCTGGTAAATATGGAACTCACGCCCTAGAAGTGGCCACAACCGTAAAATTAGCCAGAGCTTTATGGATTATTCCAATTGCCATTTTATCGACCTTTATTTTCAAAAATAAAGAAACCAAAATCAAAATTCCCTATTTCATCGGATTGTTTATTTTGGCCATGATTGCCAATACGTATATTCCATTTGTACAAGATTTTAGTCATTATATCACTGATTTTGCAAAAGCCACTTTGACCTTGACACTGTTTCTAATTGGATGTGGATTGTCTCGAAAAGTGTTAGTTTCCGTGGGTTACAAACCATTATTACAAGGTATTGTGATTTGGATTATCATCTCAGTTTCTACATTATGGGCTATTATTTCATTGATTTAATTTGACATTATTATGTTAAAAAACAATAGATTATCCTATTTTATTTTAATACTAATTGTAATTGCTCTTGGTATAACTTCCAGAAAAATGGAAGGTGTTCCAACGTTTTTTGGAGATACACTTTATGCTGTAATGGTTTATTTTGGAATGAGAATGATCCTAATCTATTTAAACTTAAAAAAGACAGCAATTTTGGCTTTGCTGTTTTGCTTTGCAATTGAGTTTATTCAACTGTATAGCGCCGAATGGATGTTGCAAATTAGAAGAACTAAATTTGGACATTATGGCTTGGGACAAGGATTTCTTTGGAGCGATTTGGGTTATTATACTCTTGGAATTATAATTGGTTTTTGGATGGATTCCAGTTGGGTTAGAAGAAAATAATAAAATCAAATTTCAATAAAATTGACAACAATTTAAAACTGAATCTTTCAGAATTTAGCATTTAAAAACAGTAATTTCAATAGATTTTAGAATATTTGACTAATTTTACACTCTAAATTAAAATTTAAAAAGCAAAATGTCTGTAGCTAAAAAAGATTACAAAAGAATCACCACAAAGTCATTAATAGAAATGAAAGCTGATGGACAGAAAATTTCCATGCTTACAGCTTACGATTTTACAATGGCAAAAATTGTTGATGCCGCTGGGGTTGACGTAATACTTGTAGGAGATTCTGCGTCGAATGTTATGGCGGGTCACGAAACGACATTGCCAATCACATTAGACCAAATGATTTATCACGCATCGAGCGTGGTTCGTGCTATCACAAGAGCTTTGATTGTAGTCGATTTGCCTTTTGGAAGCTATCAGTCGGATCCAAAAGAAGCCTTGCGTTCTTCTATCAGAATTATGAAAGAAAGTGGTGGACATGCAGTAAAACTAGAAGGTGGAAGCGAAATCAAAGACTCCATCAAAAAAATATTAAACGCTGGAATTCCTGTAATGGGGCATTTAGGTTTAACCCCACAATCTATTTATAAATTTGGAACTTACACCGTTCGTGCCAAAGAAGAACAGGAAGCTGAAAAACTAATAGAAGATGCTAAACTACTAGAGAAACTGGGTTGTTTTGCTGTAGTTATCGAAAAAGTTCCCGCTGATTTAGCCGAAAAAGTAGCCCAAAGTATTTCGATTCCCGTAATCGGAATTGGTGCAGGTGGTGGTGTAGATGGACAAGTTTTAGTCATTCACGATATGCTGGGAATGAATAATGAATTTAGCCCACGATTTTTGCGTCGTTATATGAATTTATACGAAGGAATGACCACTGCAATTGGTCAATATGTAGCTGATGTAAAGTCTTGTGATTTTCCAAATGAAAAAGAGCAGTATTAATAATTAGCTTTTATTTCAAATTCCTCTTTAATAAATCCATTTTATATGTCAACATTTTTCAATACCACCATTGTTATTCCCTGCTATAATGAGGAAAAAGGAATTTCTAATAGTGAATATTCTAACTTTTTGAATAACAATCCTGAGGCATTGATTTGTTTTGTAAATGATGGTTCTAAAGACAATACTCTTGGAGTTTTGAATGTTTTAAAAGCAAAACATGAAACTCAAATTCATATTCTTTCTCTCGAAAATAACTCTGGCAAAGCTGAAGCCGTTCGAGCTGGAATTAAGTATTGTAATACCCATTTTCAACATCAATACATTGGGTATCTAGATGCTGATTTGGCAACCACATTAGAGGAATTTATAGCTCTTAAAAATTATTTACAAGGCGAAATCGTCTTTAGTTTTGGTTCTCGAATTCGGAAAATTGGTTCTACAATCGATCGGGAAAACAGTCGGTTTTTGATAGGAAGAGTTATAGCTACCTTCATTTCGAACATTCTTGACATCAAGGTTTATGACACCCAATGCGGTTCAAAACTTTTTAACAGAACTATTTCGGAACATTTGTTCGAAAAGGAATTCATCTCAAAATGGTTGTTTGATGTAGAACTGTTCTACCGAATGATTTTACTATTTGGAAGAGAAAAAGCCACCAAAAAAATGCTTGAAATCCCTTTGAAATTATGGGTCGAAAAAGGAGATTCTAAAGTAAAGCTGAGTTACGGATTTAAACTTTGGTTTGATTTATACAAAATCAGATGTGAATACAAAAAACTTGAAAAGAAATTATCAATCTAAATATATAATAAATGATTTCAGAAAAGCTAAAAAACAACACCAGAATTCTTTCTGTTTCGGTATTTTTAATATTAATTTTTAGATTATTATTGACTATTACCATTCCATTATTGGACAAAACGGAATCCCGTTATGCCGAAATTGCCCGAATTATGCAGGAAACAAAACAATGGATTGTTTTACAAATAGATTATGGAGTTCCTTTTTGGGCAAAACCACCTTTATCAACTTGGCTGTCTGCAGGAAGTTTTGAAGTGTTTGGTGTGAATGAATTTGCTGCCCGATTTCCTTCATTTTTATTGAGTGTCATCCTCATTATTATTGCTGGAAAAATAGTTAAAAAAGACGGCTATTCCTTTTATTTACCAGGTTTTATTTTATTGACAATGCCTGAATTCCTGATACATACAGGAGTTGTATCAACCGATACTTCGCTTGAATTTTGCATCACCATAATGATGATTTCCTTTTGGAAAACAATGCAAAGCGAAACAAAAACCTATTGGAATTATGTATTTTTTATCGCTTTAGGTTTTGGATTTCTTGCTAAAGGCCCACTGATTACCGTGCTTACATTTCCTCCTCTATTTTTATGGTGTTGTCTGGATTTGCAACGATTTAAAGCCGTATTTTCCAAATTTTCAATTATTCTTGGGCTACTAATTACCGCCATAATTGCCCTTCCTTGGTATTATTTCTGCGAAAAACAATCGCCTGGTTTCCTTGATTATTTTATCGTAGGCGAACATTACAAACGCTTTCTTGAACCGGGTTGGAAAGGCGATTTGTATGGCAGCGGTCACTCCCAACCCAAAGGAATGATTTGGTTACTAATGATTGCATTCATGTTTCCGTGGATTCTGGTTGTTTTCTATAAATTATGGAAAAACAAATCCACTATTTTTAAAAACAGTTGGGTTTCTTTCCTGATAGTATGGGCTTTTTGGACGCCTGTATTTTTCACGATATCTAGTAATATTTTGCATACCTATTTGCTTCCTTCAGCCATGCCTATTATGTTTTTAGTGGTTTATTTCTGGGAAGAATTTACTCAAAAAAAACGCTTAATTAACGTGGCACTATTTTTTCCAGCAGTAGTTTTTATTGCCTATTTTGGACTTTTTGTTACAGGAAAATTAGACTATAAATTGAATTCCGATAAATATCTTTTGGAAAATTTGAAAGTGACTACTGAGAACAAAGAAATACCAATTTACTATTGGAAATCCAAAAATTATTCGGGGCAATTTTACAGCAATGGCAAGGCTCAAGTTGTAAAAACAGGAAAGCAATTAGATTCGGTTCAAACGTTGAATAAAAAGCTGTATTTTATAATTCAGACGAAAGAACAGAAAGAAATTTCAAAAAAACTGCTGGATAAAATGACTTTAACCCAAAGCAATTTCAAAACTTCCATTTTTGTAACAAAATAAAGAAGTCTATACCCGATGAAAATACTTTCTGATAAAAATAACCTGCAAATTCTGCACGAAGACAATCATTTAATAGTGGTCAACAAACGTGTAGGCGATTTGGTGCAAGGCGACAAAACGGGTGACAAACCGCTGTCTGATGTGGTCAAAGAATACATCAAAGACAAATACAACAAACCTGGGGAAGTTTTTCTAGGAGTTGTTCATCGATTGGACAGACCAACTACTGGAATCGTTGTTTTTGCCAGAACCAGTAAGGCTTTGACTCGAATGAATGAATTATTCAGCAATCGCGAAACCCATAAAACCTATTGGGCAATTGTAAAAAACAAACCTCAAAATCCCGAAGATAAACTCGTTCATTACTTAAAAAGAAACGAAAAAAACAATACTTCAAAAGCGCATATAAAAGAAGTTCCCGAGAGCAAATTGGCCAGTTTAGATTACAAAATAATCAAAGAACTGAATAACTATTTTGCATTGGAAATCAATCTTCACACCGGAAGACACCACCAAATTCGGGCACAACTTTCAGCTATTGGTTCACCTATAAAAGGCGATTTGAAATACGGATTCGACCGCTCTAATCCTGATGGTGGCATCCATCTTCACGCTCGAAAACTAGGTTTTATTCATCCTGTATCTAAAGAAAATATTATCATTGTGGCTCCAGTTCCAAATGATGTGATTTGGAATGCCATTTAATTTGAAAAAAATGTATCTTTAGAAATTCATTTAATTTTTTAATTTATGGAATCTAAAACCAACATTAGTTTCAGAAAAGAAACTTTGACAAAGTTATTGAATGAAGTCATTCTACACGAAAACGAAATCATGGAGGCTTTATACTTCGATTTCAAAAAGCCAGCATTTGAATCCGTTCTCACCGAAACGAGTTATGTCATCTCCGAATTAAAAGACACCATCAAGAACCTTAATAAATGGGCTAAACCCAGAAGAGTTTTTCCTTCACTATTAAATTTTCCTTCCAAAGATTATATTTTCAAAGAGCCTTACGGTAAAATTTTGATTATTTCACCTTGGAATTATCCTTTTCAATTGGCACTTTGTCCCTTAATATCCGCTTTTGCCGCAGGGAATCAAGTCGTACTGAAACCCTCCGAACTCACACCCAAAACTTCTGAAATTATCGAAAAAATAATCTCAAAAGTCTTCATCAAAAAGGATGTAAATGTTATAGAAGGTGGAATTGAAGTGTCGCAACAATTGCTTTCAGAACGTTGGGATTACATTTTTTTTACAGGAAGTGTATCCGTTGGGAAAATTGTTGCTAAAGCCGCAGCCGAAAATCTAACGCCAGTAACATTAGAACTTGGCGGGAAAAATCCTTGTGTTATTGACGAAACGGCCAATTTGAAACTCGCAGCCAAAAGAATTGTTTGGGGAAAATTTATGAATGCTGGACAAACCTGTATTGCCCCAGATTATATACTGGTTCAAAAAAATATGAAAAGTCATTTTGTGGACTATTTAAAGGAAGAAATTACCAAAGCGTATGGCGAAAACCCTAGTATTTCCCCTGATTTTGCCAGAATTATAAATACAAAAAATTGCCAACGATTAATCAGTTTGATCGACTCTGAAAAAGTGATTTTTGGAGGACAAACCGACATAAAAAATTGTTACATCGCTCCTACTCTAATTGAGGAAACTTCAATAGAAACTGAGGTGATGAAGGACGAAATATTTGGCCCAATTTTGCCTATTCTTACCTACGAGAAGGAAATCGAAATTGATGCTATTATTTCCAAATATGAAAAACCTTTAGCATTTTATATATTCTCCGAAAACCGAATATTCTCAAAACATATGATTCAAAAATATTCGTTTGGAGGTGGTTGTGTCAATGATACTATGGTCCATTTTTCGAATAAAAGATTGCCTTTTGGAGGCGTTGGTCACAGCGGAATTGGCGCATATCACGGAATTTTAAGTTTTGACACATTTTCTCACAAAAAAAGCATTCTTATAAAATCAAATTTATTAGATTTACCTTTTCGTTATGCTCCCTACAAAGACAAATTGGCAACGATTAAAAAAATATTAAACTGGCTTTAAGCCTAAACAAATTAACCAATTAAATACAAAAAATGCATAATACTAAGACTAAAAAAGAGCAAATAGAAGAAATATGTGGGAAAGGATACCAACTAGATTTTGGTACCGTTTTCGAAAATGCTTTCGAGAATTATAAAAAAATTGTATTGTATGCCGGTTTAATGTTTTTAGTTTTTTCTATACTAATTTCAATTATACTGATAACAGGCCTAATTTCCTATGTAGGAATAGAACATATGGAAGAATTTGGCAACAAAATGAAACAACTTTCTACCTTAAAAGTGATGCCGCTAGATATTGCCTTACCACTAAATGCGGGATTATTATTGTTTTCAGCAATCATAAGTCCATTTATGGCAGGATTTTTTAAAATGGCAGATTGTGGCGAAAAAGGAGAAGAATTTCATGTTTCAACCATGTTTACTTATTATAAATTTCCGTATTTTTTAAATATTATTTTATCCATAATTATAATAGGAGTACTCAGTACTGGACTTGCAATGTTTTTGGAAAATGCAGGATTAGGCTTTGTTGGAACGGTAACCAATTTATTGATTTCATTTCTAACCTTTTTGACAATTCCATTAATTGTATTTTCAAATTTGAATGTTGCCGATGCCCTAAAATATAGCGTCCTATTAGTTTTAAAACAACCTTTAATTCTTTTGGGGTTGACAATTGTGGCTGGAATCGGATCGATACTTGGAATTTTTGGACTTTGTATAGGAATCTTTTTCACACTGCCTTTTATGTATTCGATGAATTATATTATTTACAAAAACATTATTGGGGTTGATGAAACAAGCGAAATAACCCAAATCGGAACGGTTCAAGATTAATTGATATCACGATTATTTTTAAATGAATTACCCCGAGGCAGAGCCTCGAGGTATCGTGTTACTCGAAAGTTAACCGTAGCTGGTTTTTGTTAA